>MTLP01000009.1 GCA_002009975.1 Thermococcus sp. JdFR-02 | reverse complement strand
GCTTGTTCCAATAAGACTCTAAGAGAATTGAAATAACTAACACCTATGAACAAAAGAAGCAAGCCATAAATCGTTCCAATAAGACTCTAAGAGAATTGAAATGAGAAAACCTTCACAGTCGAAGGTCCAAGCGGGGCAAAGTTCCAATAAGACTTTAGAAGAATTAAAAAAGAAATGTCAGAAAAACGCCCCCCCATAGAAATTAGAACTTAACCCTTTCTATCTGATAGTAAACTACATCATTGTCTTCATCTACAACTGCCATTATCATCTTTTTCCTAACTCCATGGGCTACCCTTACCCTTGAAGTAATGTCATTTGGAAAGAGCTTCTGGTTTTCACTCACAACCCAAACAAGCCAATCAGCATGCTCCTCCATACCTTTACGATAAACCCTAAAATGAGAACCATACTTCAGAGCGGTTTTAACAACATACCCCCTATCTCTCAAATCCTTATACACCAAAAACTTCAAATCAAAGTTCTCATCTCTTTTCCTTGCTATATCAACAAGCTCCTTTAAGCTCAGCTCTTTTCCACCATCGAAAACTCTTATCTTTCCCCTATCCACCAAATACACGGCTTCAATTAGAGATAAGAAAAGCTTTCCACTAACGATCTCTCCATAATAGCGCTTATTGTAAAGCTGATTAATTGCTTTCTCTTTATCACTGAAAACCCTATCACCGCTTAAATAAAACTCAATCACCTTCAATTTCTTCTCCCCCACTCTTCTGCTGGTAAAACCATATAGTAAGCATCTTCACCATCAGAGTAATAGCTGATTATCCTCTTCAATTTTTTAAAGCCAAGCCTTTCATAAAGTTTTATAGCCCTTTCATTGCTCACACGAACTTCCAGGCCAATGTATCTTGCTCCCAATTTTATTAGCTTATCAATAACCGCAATCATGAGCATCTTTCCAATTCCATTACCTCTATAAACGGGGTCAACCGCAATGCTCATTACGTGACCTTCAAAATCTGGCTTTAAATATCCCATGACATAACCTATGACTTTTCCATTATATTCTGCAACGAGAAAAGTTTCGGGATTATTTTCAAGAAACATCAAAAATACCCCTCTAGGGTACTGCTCTCTAAAAGATTGGTGCTCTATTCTCATTATATCTGGAAGATCAAATAGCTTAGCAGGTCTGATAGCAACTAAACTTATAGGAATTCTCCTAATTGTTGGCAAATCTCTTGAAGATAAGCTCATATTTTTATCTTTATAAAAACCTACTTTTAATATTTTGGGGACAAGAATTTAAAAGTAAAAATTCTAAGCTTTTATTAGTGATGACTGCCCTTGATCCTGAGCTCTGCAATGATGAGCGGATTCCTGGCTGATTATTCTAAAGGCTCTCTCCCATACCTTAAAAAGCCCAAATAGCGTTCATCCTCACCTACTAAGGCATTTATTAAAGCATCAACGTAGTTATCGAACTCTTGCTTCTTAATAACAACACCATGATGGGCATACTCTAAAGGTATAACGTATTCTCCCTCTGCGACTGAAAGGATTAAGCTTAGGGTTTCTTCAAAGCTCCTCTTGTTAGTTGTTGGAACTTCGAGCAAATAAATAACACCGTTATTTTCAAACCTAACATAAGCTGGAGAAATAGTTTTTGAAAGGGCTGGATCTTTAAGGACTTCTCTAACGTTTTTCAGGTATTTATCGGGTAAGTCTCTAAGGGGTTTTGGAAGGGATTTCTTCTTTTCTGTTTTATATGAAAAAGGCAAATACCCTCTTCCCTTTGAAACATTGTCTATAACTGGAACATCTGGCAAATCAACTAAGATCCCATCTCTTTCCAAATCATTCTTCTCTCTAATCTCAACATCCCTCAAAATATCATTTGTATAGAAGGTTTTTGCAATATAAGCTATATCATAATTCAAAAGCTTATCTAAAGCATGCAAATACTCAACATATTCCAGATAGATTATCAAATTCTCCCTATCCCCTGTATTGTTCTCTATGGTTTTTAAAAGAGCATTATCTTGACATTCACTTTTTATCTTCTCTATGATATTCCTATCCCTTGAAAGAAGTGTGTTCGCTAAAATAAACTCCTCTTTAAAGAGTTCGCCTTTCAAGCTTTCCCAATGTTCCTCTAAATACTCCAAGAAGACCTCAGTTATATTTTTCAAATCATCGGCATGTTTATCATACCATGTTTGCTTTTCCCTTCTTATCTCTTCTATGTAGCCAGGAGGTCTTATCAAAGCACCACTGAGAGTTCCATCCATTAAAATTAAATCCGCTTTATCCTGCTCAGCAACAATTGCACCAATTCTCTTTTCCAGCAGCTCCATGTGAATTCTCATCCTTTCATCGACATATTTGTAAGGTGAAACTACCCCGATTTCGTGCCACTGTTTGAACGTTCTTCCAATAGCAACTGCAGAAACTGCATAAACGATTGCACCACTAAGCCTTTTCATCATTCTACTTCCATCAACAGCGTAAATGATTCCCTCTTTTTCCTGCGGCAAAGGCTTCCAAGAGTAGTATTTCCTAATAAGCTTAGAAAGCTTATCTATTTTGCTGAGCTGATAATCTAAGTAATCTTTGACTTTAATTAGATGAGAATCGCTAAAGCGAGACAAGGCTCTCCACCTCTACCTTACTAATTCCAGCGTGAGAGGAAACCCTAATAACATGATCGGCTGCATCTTTAAGCTCTTCATCATGGGAAACGATAATAACTTGGGGAATCTTCCTCAAATGCTCACCTATTATTTCAATTAGCTTTCTCCTCTTCTCTTCATCTAGGAATGGTGTTGGCTCATCCAAGACTAACAACTCTATGTGGCGAACTTTGTAGAGAGACAAGGCTAATCTAAAAGCTAATCCTAATGCTATAAGCTCACCACCACTTAAAAAGCTCAAATCCCTCTCTTGCCTGTTGTAAACAACATTTATTTGTATTTTTTCTCTTCCATATGATTTTTTGCGGACTATTTTGATTCCTTGATATTTTCTTTCCGTCATTTCAGAGAAAATCTCACTGGCTAATCTTTCAACCTCTAAAAGCCCTCTTCTCTCCACCTCAGCTTTGTAGGTTCTAAGCTTCTTCTTGAATTCTGTCATGTCAACTATAACTTTATCTAAAAGTTCTATCGTTTCTTTTGCAGTCTTTAGCTCTTCTTTTTTCTTTTTCAAGTCTTCAATTCTCTTTGTAAGCTCTTCCTTCAACCTCTCCCTTTCCTTCAGAGTAGCTTTAATCTCTGACAAACTGTTTGATGTTTCTCTAAAGTCTTTCTCAACATTCTCAAACTTTTCTCTGCTGAATTTGCTCTCAATCTTAAGCTTTTCCTCTTCTTTTTTAGATATCCTTTCCTTAAGCCCCTCTAACTCTTTTCTAAGCTTCTCAATATTTGAAACAACATAAGACAGCTTAGTCTTTCTCTTATCCAGCTGTTTTGGAGAATCTTTTAAGGAGTAATACTCTTTGTACTGAGGTTCTAATTGGGAAATTTTTTCTTCAATCTCATTAAAAGATGAAAAGCCTTCTTCTTTAATTTTATTTTCAATTTCAGAGATTTTTTGCTTGAACTGAGATACCAGCTTCTCATAAGCTTTCCTTTCTTTTTCATACTTTGTTAAGTCCTCTACGTCCTTTTCGAGCTGCTTTATTTCCCCAGCAAGTTTAGAAAGCTCATCCCTAATGGTTTCATATCTCCTAGCTTTTCCCTCAAGCTCTCCTAAATTGACACCCTTAAGGTCTTTCTCAAGCTCCTCAATCAATTCAACGAGCTTTTGAATCTTAATTAAATCTCTCTCATTTTCCAGCAACTTTTGAAGCTCAGATTTTCTTTCCTTTAAATTCTTAAGCTTATTTTGAGCTTTCTCCTTTTCTTCACTCACTTTTCTTAACTCTAAAGCATACTCCTCCTCTATCTCCCCAGCTTCGTGTTCTTTTATTGGTCTTTTACAAAGGGGACACACTTTTTGACCTTTGAGCTTTCTCATGTTTTCCTTAAGCTCCTCCTCTCTTCCACCCAAAGCACCGATAAGAGAGCTTAGCTCATTTATTTTCTTTTCAATCTCATCAATTTCTTTCTTAGCTTGCTCAATTCTCTCAAGCTCTTTAATAACTTTCTCTTTTGTATAACCGTAACTCTTAAGTTCCTTTTTCCTCTTTTCCAGCTCCTTTGCCCTTTGAGTTAAGTCCTCGTATTCCTTTCTTAGAGGCTCTAATTCCTTAAGCTCACTCAACTTTTGGTCATATTTTGCTTTCTTATCATCCAAAAGCTCAACCTTTTCTCTAATCGTCTCTATTTTCTCTTTGATTCCTTCAAGTTTCTGTTTTGAAACTTCCAGCTTTTTCTCGTAGTTCTGCTTTGAATCTTTAAGAGCTAAAAGATTCTTCAACCTCTCGTATTCTAAGGCCACCTTTTCAAGGTCTTTTAGCCTTTTTACTTTTTCCTCAAGCCTTGCAATCTCCTCTTTAAGGTCTTTCTTTTGCTCTTCTAAGTTTGAGACCAGCTTTTCTCTCTCCCTATATTCTCCTCTCAACCCTATTAGCTCCTTTTCAACTGACTCAAGTTCTTCTTTTAGTTCCTTGAGCTCTTTATATTCCTTTTCAAGTAGAGAAAACCTTTCCCTAAGCTTTTCAAGTTCTTTTGAGAGGGAGTTTATATCCTTTATAACATCAATAAGCCTCTTTTCTTCCTCTTTAATCTGCTCCTCAACATTCCCAACTCCCCTAACAAAACCCTCTAAATCGCTTTTTCTCCGCTTTAACTCTTTTATTACGTCTCCAATATTTCTTTCAGCGTTTTCATAATCCTCAATTTCAAGAACCTTTCTCAGAACTTTTTCCCTAACATCTTCATTAACCAAAATCCCTTCAATCTCGCCTTGCTTAATGTATACCGCATTCCTATAAACGTGCATTGGATAGATGTATCTTTCAACCCATCTCGCTATGTCACTATCTTTTTCAGCTATAATTTTGCCATTTTCTTTTAATGCGACCTTTCCGCTTAAAGTATCCCTATAAATCTCGTAGGTTTTACCATTGTGATCAAAAATCAACCTTAATACAAATCCCTCTTTCCCGATTCTAGTATTAGCCTCTTTGTAACCTTTTGGAAACCCGGGTAATCCCAAGTAAAGGGATGCAAAAATAGCCTCTAAAATAGAGCTTTTCCCAGCGCCATTCCTTCCAACAATTAGGTTTATTCCATTGTTGAAGTGAACAATAGATTCCTCATGAGAACGAAAATTCTTAATTCTGATTTCCCTAATCCTCATTTTTTAATCACCCAAGCATCTATTCTTCCAATTGCTTTTGGCTTTTTAACTTCAATCCTTTGTTCTTCCGCAGGTTTTTCCTTTTCCACTTTTGGTTCTTCTTTCTTCACTTTCTCTTTTGAAGAAGAATATTTTTCAAGAATAAACTCAACTACTGTATCAATTTCATCTTCAAATTCCTTTGGATTAACTCTGAGTCTGTAAAATAGTTCTCTCTCAAATTCATTGAAGAATTCCTCTCTTGTTATATCCTCACTTATTTTAAATTCCTCGCTAAGTATGTTGTTTTCAACGTTATAATAAGCTATCCTCTCTGAATAATCACTCAAAATCGAGTAGATGGTCTTTAAATCCACTCCTCCTCTTATAGTACCTTCCAAATAGATTATGGACATGCTACCACTTTCCACTGCATTCATAGCTTCCCTAAGCCTTTTTTTGATATCTTCCTTTGATTTCGCTTTTATAACTACTCTGTAGAAAGGTCTTGCGTTAACCTTCACAAATTCAAGGTTCTCGAAATCCCTAACAACATAAAATCCTTTCACATTCTCCAGTTTCTCAAAGACTTTTAGTTCTCTGTCATAGATTATTGCATGAGAAGCTTCTCTAACTTCTGTTCTTTCCAAAGAGCCGGGGTAAACTAAAGGAGCATCGTTATATTTACCTTCTCTTCTCTGGTGTATATGACCTAGGGCATAGTAGGCGAAACCTTCTGGTAAGTCATGCTTTCCAACCTCAACTGCTTTCTCATATTTTGTGTCTTTGGAGAGTTCTTCAACAGCTTGATGGAGCATTAAAATTGAGTCTTCCTTTGGCTCCCTAAAGAGCAACTTTAGAAGATTTTCCTTTCCAAGTATCTGCCATTTGGTGTAGTGCCTTAAACCATGAATTTCAACACCTTCAAAATAGCCATAAACTAAGTAGTTCTTCCCAACTTTTCTGCTCTTTTGAAACTCATTTTCTCTAGGCGTTCTCTTTAATCCAACTGTATAAACCAAACCTAAATGTTCGAGCAAGTCATAAATAGAAGTTTCTTTTATAGTTTTGTCATGATTACCCTCTATTGCAAAAACTGGAATTTCTTTCTCTTTTGCTAAACCTAAGATTTCTATAGCATCTCTAATCGTTCTTGGACTTGGTCTTGAAGAGTGGAACAAATCACCAGCTATTAGAATAAAATCCACCTTTTCAGTTATCGCTTTTTCAATTGCTTCTCTAAAAACCCGTGAAAAGTCATTTAATCTAAAGGTCTGATTGTACTGCTCATAACCAAGGTGAACATCAGCTATGTGCGCAAATTTCATATTTACTCACCGACTAAATCATCAATTGAGATTTCTATGCCTTCCTCTTCAATTTCCTCTTTCCATTCACTATAAATCTCAATGTCTCCTCCACCATAATCTCCATTGAGTTCTTCTTTAAAGTTGTATATCTTAACCATAGCAGGCAATTTTATGGCATATCCAACTATAACTGCTTCACCAACGCCTAAAGATGCTATGTCTTGGAGTAAATCCTCCCCAATTTCTTCACTCGCTTGCTGTACATACCTTTGGTCATTTGGCTCAACTAAGCGGAGAATTATTTTTGTGTTCGTTTGACTTAGAATATCGTCATCAAGCTTTTTCGGTCTTTGAGAGACTATACCCAAACCAATCCCAAATTTTCTCCCTTCCCTTGCAATTTTGCCAAGCCAATGAGATGCCTCTGTTTTCCCTCCTCTCGGTGCAAAAATGTGAGCCTCTTCAACAATCGTTAAAATGGGTCTGGTTAGTGCTGGATACTTTTCCCTAAATTCCCTTAAAATTTTCCTAGCTCTTTCTCTTCTCCCTCTAATTGGGCTTCCTAAATCTCTCTTAGCCTTAACATAATCAATTCTTTTCTTCAAAAGCTCCCTTAAGATGTAAGAGGCAACTGTAATCATCTGCTCTTCTTCCATCCCACTTAAGTCAATAACGTTAACCTTCCCTTTCTGGATGTGTCTAACAATTTCAGTCTCACCAATATAATCACCAAACCATGTCTTAAGCTCTTGTATATGGTCGAGAATTCTAATTAGAGAGTCCATGTCTTCCCCTTTCATTTTTCTTGTTGCAGAATAACCTCTTGCATTATAATATACAACCTCTCTCTTTTCATCTGCTGCCCTAATCCACTCCTCTATTTTATCTTCCAATGCTTCCAAGAAACTCATTCCAAGCAAAACCTTGCCTTTTTGCTCAGCTTCTTTTCTAACCGTGTGATATGCCATGGATAAGAAACGCCTTTGTCTGGTTGCATTTTCACTGATGCTGAGTAAAGTCATTAGCTCGCTTAAGCTAATCCTAGATGGGTCAATTTTAGTTGGAATTACATTGACTTTATCTTCATTTGCTTTGTTTTTGTCCAATTTTAAGTGAACGTATTCACCATGGGGGTCTATTATGATTATTGTCCCCTTAGCTTTCTCTATAATCTCTTTGCTTAAAACTGAAATAGCATTTGATTTTCCAGCACCAGTTACAGCTAAAACAGCAAAATGTCTTGAAACTAATCTATCAACATCTAACTTAACCTCAACATCTTTTCTTGCCAAGAGCTTACCAATTTCGATGTGTCCTTGAGAAAATATTCCTTGTAAAGTCTCGTTTTTAGCCAAATAAACCTCAGTTCCGGGTCTTATTGGAAATCTATTTGGCATCACTTCTGAGCCATTAACGACACCTAATGTTCTTACCTCAACGATCAATGCCTCGCTTTTTTCAAGAACTCCCTTAGAAAATGCACTTACAGTTTTTTCAATATAAGCATAGTTTCCTCTTCCAGCACTCATCAACCAATTAACGTTAATGACTCTCTTTACAACCCCTAAAACCTCTTCCCCTTCCCTATTTGTTACAACAACAAATTCACCAAACTTTGGCAAGTTATCGGGATTTGCTATAAATGTGAATCTATCTGTGCTTGATTCACCATAAACTATTCCAACTTTATCATTCATTGTTCACACCTCTAAAAATTACTAAAGTAGAGGATAAAAGGATTGTGGAAGAGTGAATTCAGCTTTCAACCCCTCTTCTAACTTTTACAGCCACCCCTTGCTTGAAAATCCTTAGTTCTTTCCCATTTAATATTGTTTGCCCAGTTGCTAAAAGTTCATCCTTTTCATTTACTATCAAAACCTCATCATAGGGTCTTATGTTTTCATCAGCATCTATAACAAATTTAGCAAAGACGCTCTTTCCCTTTCTTGCAAAAGGCTCTGCATCAGCATTCACAACAACTCTCATCTTTGGATAGGGCAGTATTTGATGCAATCTTTTTGCTCCTTCAATACCTAAAGTCAAAAGTCCATCTTCAGCTCTAAACGTGGCTAAATGTTTTCCTTTAGCTTTAATTTGTCTTGGCATGCCAGTTTTTCTTGAAAGTTCAACAAAAGCATCTTCAAAAGCCTTTGAAGCATTTTCACCAAACTGATATTCTGCAACAGCTTTGATGTAAAGCTTTGCATCTTTTTTGCTTGGCTTTGGGATTGTAAAGTCTTCTTCGGCTTCACTTTGAGCAAAGGGAAATGTTAATGCCAGATACTTTGGAATCTCGCCAAATATTGGATGCTCAACTGTTTGTGAAAACTTTTGTTTAACTCTCTCAGCCCTTTCTTTTGCTCTTAAGACTACAGGTGTCCTTAAGATTTCTTCACTGACTTTAAAGAATGCTGAGCTTTTTGATATAGGCTCGTTCTCTTCAAGATAATCTTTATATTCCAAAAGCCTTTTGTATGCGGCGAAAAGCTTTGGATGAGAACGAGATCTCTCATCAACTAACTCCCAGAGGGTTCCTTCTTTAATCGCTTGCTTTACTCTGTTGAGTTCCTCCCTAATCACCCAGAGATTATGCAACGCTAAAAGCTTAGCCCTCTCTTCCTTCTCCATTTCTCTAAGCTCTTGGGGTGTGTATTTTGAACAGACGGGGCAGGAACATGGGAAGTATTCGATATCATCTAAATGCTTCGTCCCTTCTGGAGTCAAATATCTACCATCCTTAGCATACAAAGCGTAAGATGCTGAATCAAAGAGATCTATACCCATTGCCACAGCTAAAGCAAAAATCATTGGATGCCCAGCACCAAACAAATGCACTGGCCTATCTGGTCTCAAGCCAATCTTTGAGGCAACAACCACATCAACCAAGTCTTTATAGCGATAGCTCTCCATTAAAGGAACAACTGCACCGATTGGATGAATCTCAAAGTTCATCTCGCTCAGCTTTTCAGCTGCATAGGTTCTTAGATCAAGGAAAGTTGAACCTTGAACAGTTGCATTCATGGCTATTTGCTTGATCTCTTCAGCCTCCTTTGCCCTCTCAAGAGTTATTCTTAAATCCTCTTCAGCTTTCTCTCTTGGAGCATCGGGAATAGTTGGAATATCGAGAAAAGTCCCAATATCGACTCCGATTTTATGTTGAAACTCTATAATCTCCCTATTTGTAACCTCAATTCCACCATAGCGCATCAATTGGAATGATCCAGAATCAACTTCAATTATCCCATCGTAATCCAAAAACTTGTGAATTCCAACTTCAAGAGCTCTATCTCTTAACTCCTCATCCTTGTAGATTATGTATGAATTAGTAATTATGATATCAAAGCCCATTTTCTTAAGGTCTTTAGGCTCAACAATCAACTGTTTTGGATTCACAACAGGCATTATCGCAGGAGTTTCAAGTTTTTTACCATTAACTTCAAGCTTTCCTATCCTTCCAGCAGCGTCTCTCGCTTTTATTTCAAACCTAAGCATTTTTGCTCACCCATAGTTAGTTATGTGTTTCAGTTAAAAGCGTTTAGATTGCTGTTCCAAGAATAGTAAGAAGCACTATGGTTAAGGTAAATGAGAATAAAGGTGCTAAAATCCAACTCTTTACAATATCAACCACCAGCTTTTTGTTTATTTTTTGCCCTTTAGCAATGCCTACTCCGATAACTCCCCCAATT
Organism: Thermococcus sp. JdFR-02; assembly: GCA_002009975.1. GTDB lineage: Archaea > Methanobacteriota_B > Thermococci > Thermococcales > Thermococcaceae > Thermococcus_C. Next base: position 125,152 of record MTLP01000009.1, on the reverse strand, counting down.
ATTGCTTGTCCAGAGCTAACTGGTAAGCCAAAGGCATTTGCTAAGCTTACTGCAATAGATGAACCAAATTGAGAAGCAAAAGCAGTTAGAGGATCCATAAGGATTAGTTTTTTGCCAACTGTCATTATCACTTCATAACTAAATGTTAAAGCACCCACAGATAGTCCAAAAGCTGCAATTAATTTCAAAATGCTAATCTTGATAGGAAGTGTATAAGCCAAAAGCCCAATAACGTTGGAAAGTTCATTTGCTCCAAGGTTGAAGGATGCATAAGTTGCACTTAAAACTGCCATCCATCGATATAAAATTTCAATAGTTCTCATGCTTGAGAGCTTGTTGATAATTTTTCCATACATCTCTAAAAGAGCGATTGAAAATAATGCTGCAACTAATGGTGATAGAATCCAAGCCAACACAATTTTTTCAACAATTAACCAATTTATGGCAGTTTTTTGATAAATGCCTACTCCTAAAATTGCCCCTAAAATTGACTGAGTCGTTGATGTGGGTAAACCTCTAAGGGTAGCTATGGTGATAGATACCCCTGCGCTTAAAAGAATTAAGATTACATGTTTTGCATTTATAGTTGGTATTATCCCCTGTCCCACAGTGCGAGCTACATTATTTCCACCCAGAAATGCTCCAAGCAGCGTAAAAAGTGCAATTAAAAATATAGCTTGTTTAAAGCTTAGAATATTCGAGCCTACTGCTGTTCCAACAGCTTTTGCACTATCATTTGCCCCTATGTTCCATGCCATGTAAAAGCCAACTGCGAGTGCTGTTAGTAATACTGCATCCACCTTTACCACCTATATATTCTATGTATCACTATATTGTCTATATATGCTATATAGTTAGTATTGCAAAACGACTTTTTAAGTTTTTGCTTCACAAAGAAAATGAAGAATATATTAGGTCATCTTTACCTTAAGTTTTGTCATGTAGCCATAAAAATGCAACATCAAATAAAACCCAGCCCAAAAATACAAAAATAATGGAAAAGCTAAAGCATTTAAGATGCCCCCTCCTTCTATTAGGGTTGGAATAATCATAGTCACGATTTCAAAGATCAAAAATAAGGTCAATAAAAACCACTTTGCATTTAAAATCAGCAAAATTGGAACAATCAAGTCCAAAAATGCTATGAAGTCACCCAACAATAGGAAAAACCATTCCTTTTCAAATCCTCCACCTAAATGTTCTAAATCACCTAAGAACCATCTTTTTCTCTGCTTCCAAAGGTTTTTCAAGCTTAGATGCATCTGTGTAAAAGCTTTAGCTTTTGGCGAATAAACGACTTTCCCAAACTTTCTAACCTCCTTCGTCGTTGCGTAATCTTCAACTATACTTTCCACAAAGCCGCCTGCTTTTATTAATACCTCCTTTCTAAATGCACTTATTGGTCCGGGAGCTACGCTTAAATCTTCAAGCTCTTTTGCCCTTCTAAACATGGCGATTCTTAGATGCTCAATGTCTTGTGCTCTTTCGAGGAAGCTTTTCCCTAAAACCCTAACTTGCCCCCCAACAGCTACTACATCATTATAAAATCGTCTAACTAATTCATTAACTGCTGAATTATCTAATAATGTATCTGCATCAGTCGTTACTATTATTTCACCTTTAGCTTTTGAAAGTCCAAAATTCAAAGCTTTGGATTTTCCTTCATGTTCTTTTCTAAAAATCCTCAGACGATGATCCTTTATGGATTTAGCAACCTCGAAGGTTTTATCTTTGCTTCCATCATCTATCACAATAACCTCAAGATTTTCATAATCTTGAGCTAAAACAGATTTTATAGTTTCTTTAATGCTCTTCTCTTCGTTATAAGCGGGAATTAAAACACTCACAAAGGGCTTCCATTCTTGGGTCTTTAGAGGCTTTAACAGGCTAATTATGTAATTGAAGAAAAAATAACCATCCCAGAGGAGGATTATTACCAAACCAATTTCAAGCAACATGAAAGAAAATAAGAAAAGCAGCTTAAAAAGTTAGGGCTAATAAATTGAGATTCTCTTAACACCTTCAAGCTTTGAAAGCTCGTTAATTAAATCTCCGGGAATGGGTTTCTCGGTGATTATTGTCAAAGTAGCTTCTGGGTAAAGTTCTGGATCCTCAGCCACAACCTGAACGATGTTAATGTTTCTATCGGCAATTTTGGTTGCAATTTTAGCTAAAATGCCAATAGTCCTTGGCTCCGGCTCAATTTCAATCACGCCATATCCAACATGCCTTCCAACAAATTTCATATGCACTGTTGGTTCTAAGTTTGTGTAGATCTCTCTAAGCTCAGGGATCTTTAAAATCATGGCAACGGTCTCTTTCACGACTCTTCTATCTACATCCAATGCCTTCGCTATTTTTGTGTATGGCACTTCGATATCTCCGCACTTGACCTTCATGTCATCCGAGACCTTAAGCCCGTACTTGAGTAAAACTTTTGCTATTTGCTTTCTAACAGGATATTCATCAAAGTAATGCTCAATTCTACCCCACATGGATACCACCTTGAGCAGATTAGTTCAGCATTAGACTGTATGATACAGTGGTATTAAAATGTTTCCATGACTGCATGCACTCTATTTGATAATGATGTAAGTAACTTTATAAACTTTTTATTTAAAGTGCCAAACATGTTGAGAGTGCAACTTCCCAATTCGTATTTTGAAGACTTGGGTGAGGATATAAGGTTAATTTGGAGGAGTACGCTTTATGCAGACTTTGAAAAGAGGCTCATTGAGAGAGTTATAAAAAGAAAATTTAGGATTGAAGCTAAGGTTAGAGCGGAGAATGGATATCTGACAATAGATAGCGACTATCCTGAAATAGAGAAATTTGTAGCATTTTTTATCTCAAACAACTTGGGAGCATTTTTAAGAAACCGATACACAAGGAGAAAGGTTATCTACATCCATGAGGGTATGGAGATACCTTTGTTAGGGTACAACGTTTTCGGGTTAATTGACAGAGGAACAAATTTAATTCAAGTTAGAGGAGCAAGTGGTTGTAACGTTTCTTGCATCTTCTGCTCTGTTGATGAAGGACCCTACTCAAGAACAAGGCTTTTAGATTACGTTGTTGACGTGGATTATCTCATGAAATGGTTTAGAGAAGTTGTAAATTTTAAAGGAAAGGGTATTGAAGCCCATTTGGATGGGCAAGGCGAACCTTTGCTCTATCCATTTATTGTTGAGCTTGTTCAAGAGTTAAAGAAAACCCCAGAGGTTAGTATAATCTCAATGCAGACCAATGGAACTTTGTTAAACGATAAGTTGGTTGAAGAATTAGCTGAAGCTGGTTTAGACAGGATAAATCTCTCAATTCATTCCTTAGACCCAGAGAAGGCTAAAATGTTAATGGGGATGAAGAACTATGATTTAGAGCATGTCTTAGAGATGACAGAAGCTTTAATAAACGCAGGAATTGACGTGTTGTTTGCTCCTGTTATTATTTTTGGGATAAATGATGACGAAGCAGAAGCATTTATAGAATTTGCAAGAAAAATAGGCGCTGGAAAGAGATGGCCCGCTTTAGGGTTCCAAAATTATGTTCCATACAAATTTGGAAGAAACCCTTCAATAGCAAAGCCAGTCCCATTTAAGCAATTCTATGATTGGTTGAGGAAATTAGAAGAAAAAACTGGAATGAAGCCTTTAGTTTTAAAACCAGAACACTTTGGAATGCATAAGCGTAAGTTTATACCATTGGCTTTTAAGCTTGGAGAGGTTGTAAAAGTAAGAATAGCTCTCCCTGGAAGAGTAAAGGGAGAGATGCTTGGAGTTGCAAGGAATAGGTTAATTGAGATAATAAACACAGATGCAAAAGTTGGAGATGAAATAAAGGTAAAAATAGTCAGAACAAGGCATGGGATTTATGTAGCAACGCCTGTTAGATAAAACTACTGCAAAAAGTTTAAATATCTTAATTTACCATAGTAATTTGGTGTTCTGGATGTCAAAGAGATTAATTCTCTCGATTATGATTATCGGGATTAGCTTATCCTTCGCTTTTCTTAACTTTATCCTTGTGAAATCTGATGTTCAAAGCATTGGAAGAGTAGGATCAGCTTCTTTAGGTAATGTAACTGTGATTCAGGGAAAAATTTACATTTATCTGGATGGAAATGATAACTTCAACAATATTTTAAAAGATGAACTGCTCAGAGAGTTCAAAAGAAGAGGTTATGAAGCAACATTTGTATTCCAAGTGAAAGAAAAGTATGATGGACAGTTTTTAGCCGTGAAAGTTCTCAAGAAAGATATTAAATATACACCGATTTATTCCAAGGCTGAAATAGAGATACTTTTCATTCACTCAACTATTGGAGATACCACGCACTTCTTTGAGATCCAAAACGCGAGCAATATAACTAAAGCAGCCACAACTTTTGATGGACGAAAATACTTGAGGAATCAAACCATGAGCGCAGGCATAATTAGCATCAGCAGCTCAGCAAAGGGGATAATGAGTTATAAAGGACATCTTGGTTTATTAGCTTCTTCAGTCGCAAGGAATATTGCGAGAGAAGTGGAAAGAATAAACAGGAGATACTTATATAAATCTTGAACTCCTAACCTTTAATTCGCCTCTTTTATAAAGCTCAATCAAAATGTTTACAATCCTTTCTCCGCTTCTTCCATCTCCAAAGGGATTCTCTGCATTTGCCATCTTTTGATAGAATCTATCATCATTTAAGAGATTGTTTACATAGTAAAGCACTCTCTCCTTTTCAAGCCCAACCAAAATGTTTCCTCCTGCCTTCACAGTTTCTGGTCTTTCAGTGTTGTATCTCAAAGTTAAACAAGGAATCCCCAAAATTATACTTTCCTCTTGTATTCCCCCAGAATCTGTTAGCACAAGCTTTGAGTTCTTGAGCAGCTTAAGAAAATCCAAATATCCCAAGGGTTTGCTCAAAATAATGTTTTCACTTTTTTCAAGCTCTTTCCAAAGGTTCAGCGATTTTAACTTTTTCTCAGTTCTTGGATGGACAGGATAAACAACTTTAATAGGAAGAGACTTAATAATGTCTACGAGCTTTCTTAGATTTTCTTCATTATCAGTGTTCTCAGCTCTATGGGCAGTTAAAACAGCATAAAGCTTTGGCTTTAAATTAAAGTGTCCTAAAATCTTGCTTTTCCTTTCAGCAATCTCGGAATTCTGCAGAACGGCATCAACAATTGTATTGCCAACTACATAGACACCTTCTCTAATCCCCTCATTCTCAAGGTTTTGCCTAGCCTCCTCTGTTGGAGCAAATAAAACCTCACTTGCATGATCAGCTAAAATTCTATTTATTTCTTCAGGCATTGTTCTATCAAAACTCCTTAAGCCAGCTTCAACGTGAGCAACGGGAATTTTTAACTTTACACTCGCTAAAGCACCAGCTAATACCGTATTTGTATCACCTTGGACTAAAACAACATCAGGCTTTTCTTTTATCAAAACTTCCTCGATTTTCATCATGGCAATACCAGTTTGTTGAGCTTGAGTTCCAGAACCAACTTCAAGATGATAGTCAATTCCATTTAAATCAAGCTCTTCCAAGAATATTTTGCTCATCTCATAATCATAGTGTTGTCCTGTGTGAATTAGCAAAGGCTTAATTCCTTTTCTTTCAAAAGCTCTAATAACAGGAGAAAGTTTAATTATTTCCGGCCTCGTCCCAAACACAAAAGCTGGTTTCAATATTCGCCCCTCCCAATTCCTTTAAAAATAAACCCTTTAGGAGGTTCTGTTATTACGTGTTTACCGTCAATTATGATCTTATTCCTCATGAGTTTTCCAAGTTCTTCCCAGTTTAAAGTTTTGAAGTCATCATGATCGGTTGCAATCACCACTGCATCTGCTCCATTTAATGCCTCTTGTAAGCTTTCATGGGTACCCTTAACATAGGGATCATACGTTCTAACCTCTTTAACGTCATCTTGTATTGCCTCAATGAAAGCATAAGCCGGTGAATTTCTTGTATCGTCTGAGTTCCCTTTATATGCTAAGCCTAAAATAACCACAACTGCTTCTTCAAGAGGCAAGTTAATGATCTTAAATGCTTGAACCAGCAAATCCTTTGCCATCAAATGCACATCCTCATTAATTTCTCTTGCTTTCCTAATCAATCCAAAGTCTTCTTTCGCTGAACTTAGTAATAAATATGGATCCTTTGGCAAACAATGACCACCAACACCAATCCCCGGTGTATGGATTCTAACCCTTGGATGGGTATTGGCTAACTCAATTGCCTTAAAGATATCCACTCCATATTGGTGAGCTAAAAAAGCGAACTCATTCGCCAAAGCAATGTTAACATCTCTAAAAGTATTTTCCATTAGCTTTACCATTTCACTCGTTGTGGAGTTCGTTATAAAGATTTGACCTTTTACGAAGGTCCTATATAATTTTTCAGCCAATCTTGCACTTTTTTCATTGATTCCTCCAATTATACGTGAGTTATATACTAATTCCTTAAAAATTCTCCCAGGCATCACCCTCTCAGGACAGTGAGCAATGTAAAAATCTTCACCAGCCTTCAATCCCCTAATTCCCTCAATAAGCTTTGCAATATTAACGGTCGTCATTGGAGGAACAGTGCTTTCTATAATAATTAGAGATCCTTTTTTCATTGCATTAGCAACAGTTTTAGCTGCACTTTCTAAATAACTTAAATCTGGAGTTTTGTCATTTTTGAGGGGGGTTTGAACACAGATGATGTAGACATCTTTATCTTTAATATCATCAGGGTCTAAAGTAGCCTTAAGCTTACCCTCTCTAACTGCCTTTTTTAATAAATCTTCAATCTCCGGCTCTATTATGTGAGAATTTCCAGAATTAATTTTCTCAACAACCTCCTTTCTAATTTCATACCCAATAACATCGAAACCTGAGTTTGCAAACATGATAGCCGTTGGAAGACCTATGTATCCCAAACCAATAATAGCAATCTCAGCTTCCCTATTTTCTATTTTCTTTTCCATTCTCTCACCTGAATTAAAGAGGGAATATCAAAATTTAAGCCTTTTCCAAGTAACGATTTCGAACGTAATTTAAAGATGATTTTCATGAAATTTTGATTTTGAGATTTAATTAACGATGTTAGTGCGGAGGAGCATAAGTATAATACCGTTCTCTCTCTTCATTCAGCGCTTGAAAAGGTGATAAACTTTTTTACATTGAAAGCAATTGTTTAAAACCTTAAAAAATAACCCGCCAAAACGGTTTTGCAGAAACCCTTTTAATGAACAAAGTTGCCCACTATAATAGGTGAGAGGATGAAAATATGGATTGATATTGTGAATGCTCCTCACGCTCACTTCTTCAAAGGTATAATCAGGGAACTTGAGAAGAGAGGTTATGAACTTTTAATCACCACCAGAGAGTTTGATGGATTAACCGATATTCTTGACATGCTTGGTATTAGTTACTACGTTGTTGGAAAGCATGGGGGGTCAACTTTAGAAGGAAAGTTGTTAGCAAGTGTTGAGAGACAGCACAAGCTAGCAAAATTGATAATTGAAGAAAAACCAGACTTAGCGCTCTATAAGAATTCCCCAGAAGCTCCAAGAGTGGCTTTTGGATTAGCAATTCCAACAATTGGATTTGCAGATAACGATACTGCGACGGCAGTAAACAAACTTATGCTCCCTTACACAAAGCGTTTAGTATATCCAAAGGCTATTGACGCCTATGATCTGATAAAATGTGGTGCCGATGCAAATTCTCTACATCCAATAAATGGTTTTCCCGAATTGGCACATCTTTATGGGTTCAAACCAGATAAACAGCCACTAAGAGAGCTCGGACTAGAACCATACAGTTACATAGTTATGAGAACTGAACCAATAAAAGCGAATTATTTCAATGGAGACGCCGAAAAAAGCATTTTAGAAGGAGTTATTCCTCTTTTACCAGAAATCCCAATAGTTCTATTCCCAAGAACAGAAGAGCAAGGAAAAAGATTTGAAAAATTTAAGAATGTCATAATTCCGGGGCATATTATGGATAGCTTAAGCTTACTGTATTATGCAAAACTTATGATAGGCGCTGGAGGAACTATGAATAGAGAAGCAATCGCCTTAGGAACCCCAACGATATCAACTTACCCTGGAAAGCTTTTGGCAATAACCAAATGGCTAATCAAGCTTGGTGTAAAGTTCCATTCAACAAATCCAATAGAGATAGCAAAGAAAAGCGAAGAATTCTTAAAGAAAAACGGTAGCTTCAGATCTTTCATAAGGCACACGATTGCTGGACTAGAGAACCCAATTGATGTAATATTAAAAGAAATTGAAACTTACGAGGAGCTTGGGACTTTCATTCCACTCCAACAACCTCAAGAACTTTAATTTATTTTCTAAATCCCTGCTAATTTTGGAGTTATAAATGCTTCTATGAAAGCGGCTATTAATAGAAGAACAAGTGAAAATGCAAGCATTCTCATAGCTTTTTTGAAGCCTGCTTTAAAGCGCTCTCCTATACTTCCTTCTCCTTTAATGATCTCCATATACCACTCAATCCCACCAAGGGAAGCGAGGGCAAAAGCGGGTATCTCAACTATTCCATGAGGCACTATTGAGAGGATGATCTTTGATATGGACAGTCCTTGGAGGTAGTGGTACTCAACTACAATGCCAACTATAAAGCCATTAAAAAAGAGTATTCCGATAGGAACTATACCAAATAAAATCCCTCCAAAAGCCGCTAATACTGCAACCCTTGAGTTATTCAAGAAGATTATCCAAAACATTTTAAAGCTGTTGAATGTGCCGGTTCCAAATTTTTGTCCAAACACCTGCTTCAAATTGGTAAATAAGTTCTCTGCAAATTGAGGATTTACAAGCGTAAATATAATTCCCACAGCAACACCTATTAAAAAGACTCCAAGTAAAGCGAGAAAAAGCCTACTTCTCATCTTCTTCCCTCAAAGCATTTTTGAGAGCAATTTTAAAGTCTTCCACATTGATATAGGGCATTTCAACATCAAGCCTCAGAGCAAAGAATTCATCGATTGCATTTTCCAGTTCATCGAGTTTCTTACCTTCCAAAGCTTTTTCTAATTCACTTATAGTTTCCTCTGGATAGATAAAGAAATCACCACTAATCTTAACGCTCTTTGCGATTCTGTTCTCTTCTTCAATCTCAAACCTTATTAACCCCTTCTTTGCTTTGTGTTCTCCAACCCTAATCATTTTCCCCCACTGAACAAAAATCTATATTAGGAAGTTTTTAAAGGTTAAGGAAGAGTCTTTATAAATGTCACTTAGAGCAAAAACTTAAAACATTGAAAATTTAGGTGAGAATACAAAGAGGATGGTGGTAGGAATGGCTTACGAAGATGTTAAAGCTGGTGTAAAGCTCATCCTTGAGGAAGAAATTAAAAAAATGGTTGAGGAAAAAGGATTGACGTTTGAAGGTGAGATTATCTTCGACGAAACTCCGAGCATGGAGCTTGGAGATTTTGCAACAACAGTTGCTTTTCAATTGGCAAAAATATTTAAAAAAGCCCCGAGAATGATTGCCCAGGAAATAGTAGAGAAGATAAAAGATAAACTTCCAGAGTATATTCTAAAAGTCGAAGTTGCTGGAGCTGGTTATATAAACTTCTTCCTTAATTATGAAAAGTTTTCAAAATCAACAATCGAAGAGATTTTAGAAAAGAAGTGCAATTACGGAAAAAGTGAGATTGGAAAAGGGAAAAAAGTCATAGTTGAGCACACATCCGTTAATCCAACTAAACCTTTACACATGGGGCATGCGAGAAATGCTATTCTTGGAGATACAATGGCTAGAATTATGAAAGCCCTTGGCTACAATGTTGAAGTTCAAAATTACATTGACGATTTGGGAATACAATTTGCAGAAGTCCTCTGGGGATATTTGAACCTAGGTAAAAAACCTGAAGGAAAAATCGACCAATGGCTTGGACTTTTATACGTTGATGTGCACAAAGCAATGAAAGAAAACCCAGAAATTGAAAAACAAGTTAGAGAATTAATGAAAAAACTTGAGGAAGGGGAAGAGGAAATATCTGAAATCGGAAGAAAATTGGCTGAAAAGTGTGTAAGAGCTCAAATGGAGACGACTTATAAACTAAACATAACTTATGATCTACTTTCATGGGAAAGCGACATAGTTAGGAGTGGAATTTTTGAAGAGGCATATGGTAAGATAGAGCAAAACCCACATTTTGAGTGGGCTAAAGAAGGTCCATACAAAGGAGCTTTTATTATGAAGCTCTCCCACCTTTTCCCAGATATGGAAAATCCAGATAAGGTGCTAATTAGAAGCGATGGAACCGCTACATACACTGGAAAAGATATTGCCTACCACATGTGGAAGTTTGGACTTGTAAATGCAGATATGCTATACAAGATATGGGAAAAGAGAGAATTCAAAGGAAAAGATATTGAAGTTTGGACTACTGCAAAAGATGGGCAAGAGATGAAGGGAAGATTTGGAAATGCTGATATCGTTATTAACGTCATTGGAGCTGAGCAAAAATATCCCCAAAAAGTTGTAGCTTATGCCTTGAAGCTTTTAGGACACGAAGAAAAGTTCAAGAACTTCTACCATTTAGCTTATGAGCATGTTGTCCTTCCAGAGGGTAAATTCAGTGGAAGGAAGGGAACATGGATTGGTTTTACTGTCGATGAAGTTTTAGATGAAGCAATAAGGAGAGCTAAAGCTTTAGTTGAAGAGAAGAATCCAAACCTAAGTGAAGAGGAAAAGGAGAGCATTGCAAAGGCTGTTGGAGTCGGGGCAATAAGATTCAACATACTCAAATACTCTGCAGAAAAAATTATTGTCTTCAGATGGGAAGATGTTCTCAACTTTGAAGGAGAGAGTGCTCCATATGTCCAATATGCTCATGCAAGATGTGCATCAATCTTAAGGAAAGCCAAAGAAAAAGGTATAAATGTTGATCTAGCCACTGCCGATTTCTCAAAGCTCACTGATAAGAAGGAAAAGAGCCTAGTAAAACTCTTGTCAAAATTCCCAGAAATTGTAAAAGAAGCTGGAAGAGACGTTAAGCCTCACCTATTACCATGGTATGCAAATGAATTGGCAATGACCTTTAATAAGTTCTACATGGCACTTCCAGTTTTAAAAGCTGAGAAAGGGCTAAGGGAAGCAAGATTAGCTTTGGTTTTAGCAACAAAGCAGGTATTAAAGAACGTCTTAGAGCTAATGGGAATTGATGCTCCAGAAAGGATGTAGCCTGACCTCCTTCCCGCCGTGAACGGCGAGGGTTCCAACGAGGAACCCCCTAACCAATTGGCGAGGAGGTTTGAGGGTTCTCATCAGGGCAACCCTCGAAGAGGATCCTTCGAACCCCTCGGGGAGGGTCTTCCCCCCATTACCCCCCTTTGGGCGAATAAATCGCCCAAACTCGGGGTTATCGTTTTTACAGCCTTTTTCAAGATGTTAAAGGCACCAACCAAGTCAGCATTCATGACAACACCCTCCCCGTGGCACTCAAACAAACCACGAGAAATTCTACCATTAGAATGGCGTTGGCCACAGAGGGGACAAGACTGAGAAGTAAAAGCCTCATCAACCACGACAACTTCAATACCATACTCCTCAGCAACTTCAGTCAAACGTTTGATAACATAATTAAACCGCCAGACGTGGGAGAGTAGGTAATTCTGCTTTCTCCCCTTATCGGAGTTTCTGCTAATACCCTTAGGATAGCCGACGACGATTCTGGAAACTCCAAGCTCGTAAAGTCTCATAACCGCCTGTCTCACAACAGTATTGATGTAATGTTTCGCCTGTAGTTTTGCCCTCTCGTGCATTATCTTGAGCTTCCTGCTCGTTTTAGCTCCAGATTTATTCAGCCTCGACTGATACTCCCCAATCCTTTTCTGCCAGTAGAAGGCTATTGATTTCAAAGGCCTCCCGTTCACGAGAAAGCTTTCCCCATTTTCCACGTAAACGGCCATAAGGTTGTTTACCCCCAAGTCTATTCCCGCTGAAAGGTCACCCTTTGGTTTCCTTGGAAGTTTAACTAACTTCCTGCCGTCAAGCTTCTCCTCCACTGTAAAGCTGATGTGAGCATACCATTTACGCTTTACCTCATCGTAAGTTATTTCTAACCGCCCTTGCTTGCCTCTCAAGTGTATTCTTCCTTTGAATTGAATTTCCAACTTCCCGAACTTTCCGAGTCTTCTCAGTTCAAGAACGTTGCCCTTAATCCTGTACTGGTCATTCCTGAGGGAAATGATGAACAGTTTTCTCCCGTTTTTCTCTCTGATGAATTTCGGTGGTTTTGGTTTGAACCATTCAGGAAGTTCCTTAGACTTTTTCTTCCTGCTGAGGGCGAAGAAGCTCCTCCACGCTTCAGCGTTTTTTCTGGCTAATTGTTGAACAGTTGAGCCTCCAACCCAGTTTTTGAAGGCGTGATAAGCTTCCTTTTCCGTTCCATTAAAGTCTATTTTGCCGAATTCTTTGAACTGTTTGAGCCTCTCGTAGTTAATTTTATTCCAGATTATTGCCGTTGCTTGGGCTAACTCGAAGAGGTTTTTCTCCTGCTCTTTCGAGGGCTGGAGTTTGACCGTTACCGAACGCTTCATCTCAAAGTATGGTATGAGTTTTAGACTTTAAAATGGTATCACTTTCCTGCTCAATGGCCGAATTTTCAAACATTGTATCCCGCCCTAAAGAACAAAGCTTGAAGAAAGAAAAAGTCAAAGACTCTCATTGACTTTTCGTCCTTTCTTTTCTCTCAACAGAATTGCTGAGCCAAGTATTATAAACCCAAAAGATAAGAGATAACTTTTTGCATCTGGATGTTGTTTAAGCTCTGCATAAACGATAGATTCCTCTTTGCTTTCAACCTCAATTAGATGTTCTCCCTTTAAGCGACCAGAATAGGAAGTGAAAGTGCCAACTTCCACTCCATCAATCTTAAGTATGAACTGCTTTTGAGAAGTTAACTTAAAAGAAATGTCTCCATTGAGGTATAGAGCATCTGTAAATTCATTCTCTTTTGTAAGGCTCATTTGTTCATAAGCACCGTAGCTACCTACTAAACTTGGATACACAGTTAGAAGAAAAAGCAAATATAGCATCCCTATGAGAGAGAAAGAGATACCAAGGATTTTCCTCATACTCTCACCTGTAATTGTTATTATTTTGACGTATATAAATTTTACTAAAGGATAAGGTACACAATTAACGTGAAAAAACTAAAATACCACAAAAAACAACAAACAACGGTGGTTTTATGAAAGGAGTGATAGTTCCATTGGTGACTCCATTTAATGAAGACTATTCCATAGATTTTCAAGCACTTGAAGATCATGTGAGCTATTTACAGAGAATCGGAGTACACGGCATTTTTATAAATGCAACAACTGGAGAATTTACGAGTTTAAACAAAGAAGAAATGAAACTTTTAGCTGAAAAGGGAAGAGAACTTGTTAACTCAACTTTTTACTTAGTGGGAACTGCTTCAACAAATACCTTTGAAGTTATAGAACTAACAAAGCATGCCGAAGACATCGGTGCTGATTATGTTGTGATTGCCCCTCCCTATTATTGTCCATTAAACGATGAGGCACTCTTTAAACACTACTCCATGATCGCAGAAAAAACAGACATTCCTATAATTCTTTACAACATACCGATGTGTGCTAATCCTTTAAGCGTTCCACTTATAAAGCGCTTGGCTTCGGAATACGACAATATAGCTGGGATTAAGGAAACAATAGACAGTATAAACCATGTTAGAGATGTAATCTTTGAAGTTAAATGCGAAAGGGAAGATTTCATGGTTTTCACTGGTTTAGACCAGCATTTTCTAAACACCCTGATTTTGGGTGGGAATGGTGGAATAATGGCGTGTGCAAACTTTGCTCCAGAAATTCACTTAGCTTTGTTCAAAGCCTTTGAAAACAAGAAATTTGAAGATGCTATAAGCTATGCTCAAAAGCTTGCAAAGTTGTCTAAGATATACAGCTTAGCTTCATCCTTTGGTTCTGCAATAAAAATAGCGATGAAGATTAGGGGTTTTTCAATAAAGCCCGTATTGAGACCTCCCTACATAATGGATGGAAGAGAAGTTGAAGAAAAGATAAAGGAGCTGTTGAAAGAGTTAGGGCTCTAACTTCACTGGTGAATCTTATATCTAAGGAGGGCACCTAAGCCACCAAAAGCCTTGTAAAACTGCTGTCCTTCCTCAGTATCAAGGGAGATTATTTCAACATTTGAGCCGCTCTCTTCAGCCATTTTTATTAATTCCTCTGCAACATCCCACTTTTCAAAGCTTATGTTTTGGCTTCTACACTTTGGACAAGTCTTAAATTGTCTCTTAAAAACTTCATATTCATTTTCATGCATGGTTTTTAGCTCTTCCCAGCCACAGTTGTTACATTTTGCCTTAACCCTAACTAAATCATAACCTTCACTAATTAAAAGCGTATCAACAGCTCCCAATTGAAGTGCATTCCTGACTTCTTTTTCACCATAAGTAATGAGCCCGGTATCTTTGACTAGGTGTTTAAAGAACTCTTTAATGAGCTTCTTTTCTTTTATAACTTCCTGCTCTGCTAAGATATCACTTGCTTTTTCTACAAGTTCTTTTAATCCGTATTCACCATGATAGCTTATATCAACGACACCTATGATCCTCTTTTTAAGCTCATGGTGAAGGTAATCTCCTTCAACAAACTCATCCTTGGTAGGTCCTGGACCGCCAATAATGATCCCCTTAAGCTCCCCTTTTTCCAAAAGAGGTAAGAAAGCTTCATTGGCATGTTGTGCAATTCTCTTCATGAACTCATGGGTTTCCTGCTCCCTAATTCGCTCATATCTTCTTGCAGATTGACCACCCGCTCTTGTCTTTCCTGGAACGTTGGAAGTGAGGTCATCTATAACATCAATCCTCTTTCCCCTTAAAACGCCAATCGTAGCTTCATTTTTCTCTACAGTAATTAGTCCATAAGCCTCTTTGACCCTGAGCATCTCTTCCAAAGGCTCTGTAACAAACGTTTGATCACATCGATAAAGGCGAACATTTAATGGTTCTGGAGGAACTATTGCAAAAACCCTTATATCCGTAACTCCCTCTTGCTCACTAACGTTTCCAACAAAAAGAGCTAATCCTGTGGGGGGAGTTTGCTTGTAAAGTTTTAAATGTTGCATCGCTCTTTCCAAAGCTCCAAGGACATTTTTTCGAGTTGTCTTTGATTTAATGTTCTGTGCAGTTCCATACTCTTCTCTAAGCTGCTGCATGATCTTATTTAAGTCATACCCCGCGGGAATATAAAGAGAAACAAGCTCCGTACCTCTACCCCTTATTTTCTTTAATTCCTCAACCTTTTTCTTTAGCTCATACATTTCAGCTGAAGTGTGAGACATGAGCATCACCTCAATTCCTCTTTTCTCTCCCGCTAAAGACTTAAAAAATTCAATTTATAAAGATTTGGTAAAGTATTTCCATAAACAAAATTGAAGAGCTAAGGGAAACTTAAAGAAATGACAGTATTATCAAGATAAAAACACCTACAACACCGCCAACAGCAATAATCAAAAAGTTAATCAAGTTAAGCTCTATGTGAGTTATTCCAAGGAAATTTAGAATTCCTACTAAGATTAAACCAGTTATGGTATTAATTGCAAGCCACTTAAGTATTGCAAGGGTTAATTTCATTACAAGATAGCCAGCCAGCACAAGCAAAACCAAAAGAACTACTCCTTCAAACATTTTTACTCACCCCATATGCTCTAAAATTTCTTGACTATGTTTTATAGCTTTTAGTAGTTAAATCCTTTTTGATGGGTTAACTTTAAAATTTTGAAGTTAGAGTTAATTTAGGCAATGATGAAAGCGAATTGCGCTGAAAAGTGATGATTATTTGGAGCTGAGCTAAACGTAGGGGTGGGAAAATGCATATAAAAGAGTTTCAGAAGATGATAAGAAATATTTATTATCACAGAGACTCAAAGAGAGGTGCCGAGAAAACTTTCTTATGGCTTGTTGAAGAAGTTGGAGAATTAGCCGAAGGTTTGAGGAAAGGTGATATTGATTCCTTAGAGGAAGAGTTTGCAGATGTTTTTGCTTGGCTTGTAAGCTTAGCTAATATTCTTGAAATTGATTTAGAGGAAGCTGTCCTAAAGAAATATTCCAATAAATGCCCATACTGTAGAAAGAATCCCTGTGAGTGTGAGGAAGAGGTATAACACTTAAATCTCCTTCCTAGGTGATGAGAGGTGAAAAATAGAAAAGTTATTATTGCATTCCTTGTTATAATCCTATTCTACTTATTTACGCGAACATATTTAGTTTTACATAATTTCGATGAAAATGTAGATTACGATGAGGGCACATATCTTCTAATTGCTAGACTAATCAACCAAGGGTATCTCCCCTATCGGGACATCTTTGCCGTTCATCCGCCTTTGTATTACTATATTCTAGCATTGATATTTAGATTATTCGGAGACAATTATATCAGCGGACGATTGTTCTCAGTATCCTTAGGGTTCGTCTCCTTAATACTCGCCTATTATATTGGAAGAGAAGTAAAAAACGAGAAATTGGGAATAATATTCGCCGGATTTTTAGCCATGAATCCCATTTTACTTTTTACAAATTTCTTAGC
This sequence comes from Thermococcus sp. JdFR-02, assembly GCA_002009975.1. Lineage (GTDB taxonomy): Archaea > Methanobacteriota_B > Thermococci > Thermococcales > Thermococcaceae > Thermococcus_C. The sequence continues at coordinate 108,557 of MTLP01000009.1, read as the reverse complement.
AGTTCAAGAAACTTTCATAGAGTTTTTTGTTCTTTTTTCGCTCTATTATTTCATTAAGTACCTAAAAACAACAAAAGAGAAATATGCATACCTTTCTCTATTTTTAGTCGGTTTGGGTTCTACAGTCAAATTTACAATAATACCCTATGCCATTTCCATTTATCTGGCATTGCTTATTTTTAAAAGTAAAAAACTCCATGAATATTTAGCAAAAACAAAGCAAATTCTGCTAAATAAAGAACAAATAAAAGTAATCACGATAGCGTATATTCTTATGATTTTGATTGCATCCTCTATTTTTATTTTACTTCCAATAGAAGCAACTAAAGAGATAATGGTTGTGCCCGGATTTTATGAACTAGATAATTTTTACCAAATCTTGCCTTCCATTCTTTTAATTTTGATATGGCTCATCTTCACTACAATATTGTTTAGATTAAGATTTATTAGTACCTTCTTAAAAAGTGCAGTTCTGATTATTAGGGATATCAAAGAAGTCCTAAAATATGGCGCTATTTTACTTTTACCAAAAATTATTATAGAAGGACTCTTCGGATTATTCATAACTCCCAAATATATCAGCCAAACATATTTGATTCAAGGCACAAGAATGTTGCCAATAGTTAACCTCTTTTGGTATATTGGAAGCATTATCCACAATATATCCTCTGGAGAACTGGATGATTTACTCTTTATGTTTCCTCTCTTTCTTTTGCTCTTATTTACTTTAATAGTGAGTTTGTTTAAGATATCTTCTCAAAAAAGTGCAATTCGGCAAAAATTAACACTCCTCTTTTTAGTTAGCTTCTTTGTTTACTTCTTCATAGCCCCAATAGTCCCATTTGAGAAGTTCCTCATTCCAATGTGGGTGATTTTGTACCTAATACTGCTTGACTTTCTTTTAAGTGTTAAATTAACAAAAAAACAGGCAATAGCTCTTGTGTTAGCTGGAGTGTTATTCCTTTCAATAGCTGATTTTGGGATTATATACAGGTATTCCAAGCAGAGAGCAATAATACGAAAGTATGGTGGTTATTCAAAAGAGTTGCGAGATGAATTATCGATCTATCTAAAAGAGAGCGGTATTGAGGGAAAATTCTACTCTGCAAATCCTATGAACACTTATTATCTAAATCTAAATACGACGCCCAAATACTTAGACCTCTATGGACTCATAGTACTTAAAGATATGAATGAAATTGCATTGTTTTCCATTTTAAGGGAAGAAAATATTGATTATTTCATTTGCAGCAGTTGGTGCTATATAGTCTGGTCAAGCCAAAAGCAAAGAGAAAGATTGAAGGCAATATCAACGACTTTGCTTAATAACCACACTATCATATATGCAAGCGCATATCGGGTAGGAGATATTATTGAACTTTACAAACTTGAAGAAAGCTTATTCCCAATAAAAATCAAATCATATTCTGGAAATCTGTTGCTTTCTTTTAATGGAACCCTTGGAGAGCTTTTTGTAAATAAGAACAACATATCTTATAACTTTAAGACTAAAATCGTTAAAATAGAACAAGATACCTATAAAATAACTCAATACTCCGATGAGGCAAATAGCATAGAATTCTCAGCCATACTCAGTAAAGAGGGGATAAAATTTGAATTTATAAACCCACTTTCTATTACATTGAGGTTTTTCACCGATATTAGCTTACTTGATGAGGATAATACACTAATAAAAACAGGAGAAACAAGAAGATTTGACAGTTTGATTGTTATCATTGGAGACCAAAAAATAAAAATAGATGGGGAGAACTTAATAATTACAAAAATCTCCGGTAGAGAGATCAGAATTCACGGAAAAGAAGTTAAGTTTTCTATGGGGTGAAAGCATGGATATTAAAGAGAATAAATGGGAGTTGCTCGGTGTTGGGGCTATTCTACTCCTATACACATTAATTAGACTTCCACTATTAACCCCAATGAACGAATATTGGGATTACGATGAGGGCACATATCTTCTAATTGCTAGACTAATCAACCAAGGGTATCTCCCTTATCGAGATATCTTTGCTGTCCACCCACCCTTTTATTATTATCTGCTCGCTTTATGGCTTAGAATTTTTGGGATGAATTATATAGCTGGTAGAGGATTGTCATTACTTTTTGGATCCCTGTCAGTTTTAATTGCATACTATATTGGAAAAGAGTTAAAAGATAAAAAACTCGGCATCTTTCTTGCATTGATTCTCTCTCTTGAACCAAATCTCGTTCATGTAAACACCTTAGTAATGTTTGAAAGTATCATGGAACCTTTTGTATTGCTTTCGATCTACTATCTTATCAAGCTTGTAAAAACTAACAAACTGGTTTATGCGTATTATTCACTCTTTTTTGCGGGATTTGCAACAGCAGTGAAGTTTATTGCAATTCCTTTTACAGTAGGTTTATTCCTAACCATAAACTTCTATCTCTTTCCAGAGTTATGGAATTATGTAAAAAATGTGATAGGTGTTGTATTGAACAAAAAACAAGTATTCTTCGTTTTATTCTCCTTAACTGCAACAGCCATTCTAATGATTATTACCGTCTCACTTTATCCAACAGAGTTCGTTAGAAAAGTTTTCATAGTGCCAATTTTACACGAAGCAACTGTGGTAGGAAACATTGTCCCAATAGCTATTTTTCTGCTGATCTGGGGATTTTTAATTTTATATGTCTACAAGATTTCTTATGTTGATAAACTTTTTAAAATTATAAAAATCCTAGCTTTAAATATTAAAATTCCATTAAAGCTTGGTTTTTTTGTACTTTTACCAAAGCTTCTAATAGAGGGTATCTTTGGTATTCTTGTAAGCCCTTCATACATCACCCAAACTTATGGAATCCAGGGAGGAAGATACAATCCGGTTCTTAATTTCTTTGACTTTTTAGGGGATAAACTAAGCAAGGTACAAGCAAGCGAACTTGAATTTTTATTATTTGATTTAACAATTATTTTAATACTCCTTATACTTCTCTTCAAGTTCTCAAAAGAGATTAAGGTAAAAGAGGACAAGATAACAGATGCTCTATCCTTTTTGTTCTTAACTAGCCTCGTTATATATATCCTAACCCCTGCCATAGTGAATGAGAGATTTCTAACAGCCACATTGTTAGTTTTATATATTCTGGCTGCATATTATTTTTCAAAAATGAATCTCAACAGAAGACAAGCTCTTGCAATAACAGTATCTGTACTACTTTTCCTTGGTATAGCAGATTATGCACTTGCTTTTGTGGCTCCACAAGGAGAGTTAAAAATAGCCTCCTCTCCTCATGCTAAAGAACTAAGGGAAGATCTGAGACAGTATATTTATAGCAACAATTTTGGGAGAAAAATATACTCTATAAATCCAATGAATAACTTTTATTTAAACTTGGACACTGTGCCTTATTATATTGATAACTTTGGTTTAATTCTAAATGGAATGAACTCCTCAGAACTTATTGAAAAGGTTAAAGAAAAAGGCATTAATCACATTATAGTAAGTACGTGGGCTTATGCTTTTGTTTCCCAGTATAAGTTGAGAGGAGAATACATGAATTTGATTCAAAATTTAAGAGCAAATTATTCAATACTCTATGGAGACTCCTACAATAAAAAGGGAGAAGTGATTGAGATATATTCCATAAAAGAAGCAAAGCCAAAAATATTGACGTTCCACAGCTGGTGGGGAAAACTTGAAATCTTAAACAAAGATTACAAATTGATTAATATCTACCCACAAATTGGAAATGTCATATTTAATAGACGTTGTAGAATTTACCTTATCAGCAATAACACGTACAATCTCACGTTTTACTCAAACGATTCAAAAATAAGTGCATTAAGACTAAATAAGACCGGGAACAAAATAAAAATAAATAACATTCCTAATGGTTTAGAATTCGTAATAGAGCTTGAAGGAGTTAGCAAGATAATAGAACTAGATGGAGAGTTATATTCGATAATAACATTACCAAAAAATGAGGTTAACATTATAAGACTGTTCTCACTAAAAGGAGGTACACTTAAAATTTCTGGAAAATTCATAACAAGAGAAAAAGATACAAAATTAATATTAACGGTGATTTCTAATGAAATTACAATCCAATTTACTGAATCTTAGAATTAAGCTCTTAATATTTTCAATACTAGTAATACTGCTTACTAAATCAAGCCCTTACTTATCTCTTCTCCTGCCTTGGTATTTTGGATTTTTGATACTTAGCAACAAAGATTTCGATTTAATTGAAAAGGCAGCAATTGCCCCCGCAATTGGTTTAGGGATTGTGATCATTCTAATGCATATTCTAAGCTGGTTAGATGTTTCTTTAGAACATTCTTACACAATAATGGCAATTTTGACTGTTATTTTATCAAAGAGAGAGATTAAGGTCAATTTAAAAGAATTGGACAAAATAACTATTATTTGGCTAATTTTAGCAGTATTTCTCGCTGTTGGGCTTAAAATACCTTTTGCACAAATACCTGCATACGCACATAAAGATCCAGTCTTTCATGCTTATAAAGTTTTAGAAATTTTAAAAGAGAATACTCTGTTTATACAAAATATTCCGAATTATGCAAATCCTAGAATAAAGACTTATCCTGCAGGTTATCATTCTATAATTGCTTGGATATGTTTAGTAGGTAGAAATAATATCGGACAAGCTATGTTAATTTTAAAACTCTTTATTTGGTTTATCCTTCCATTAACTACCTATTTAGTCACTAAAAATATTTTTAACAAAAATGCAGGAATATTCGCAACAATAATAACACCACTCTCTTATTTGTACTATTACTATCTCAATTATCCTCTTCTTCCTGCTTTTTTTAATTATTATTTATTCCTAGTTTCTATTTTTCTATACAACCTTATATTTCAAAATGAAAGAAGTTATAATCATGTTTTTTTGATCTTATTATCCGTAACTAGTATGCTGATTGTCCATCCTTATTCATATTTACTTTTCCAGATATATGCAATAATGCTTGCATTCTTATACACATTCACGGACAGAAAAAGTGCAAGCTTTTATATTGGCATATTTGTAACACAGCTTCTTGGAAGTTTTTTGATTTATTATCTTTTAGAATTCCCTATGAGCATTAATATGTCCACATACTCCGCTCCTATCTCTAATTTTCCAAAGTATGCACTTAAGGACAATATGCACTGGTTTCTTGAAATCTTAAAAGATACATTTATCTATAATGGACAGCTATTTTTGGGAATTTCCTTTTTTGTTGGCATCTTATACCCCTTAGTTAAGGAAAGCAATAACACCTACTTATTACCTTATTTCTCCCTACTTACAACTATTATCTATGCTTTGTTTCTAATCCTAAATAAGATTTATTTTCATGTTAATATTCCCTATTATTCCGCCATCTGGAATTCTGAGCGAGTGTATCTACTTTTAACACCAATACTTCCAATATTCCAAGGTATTGGTGCGTCTATTATTTATGAAAATGTTAAGAAGATCATTGGCATAAAAAAAGTAACATCAATTCTTATTATCGGTTTAGTGCTTCCTATGTTCTATGTAAACATAATTAATTATTCCAATGAAAAAGCAAGTGTAATAGATAGCAAAATCCTTAATATATTCGACTTAATTAATACTTATCCGACTAACAAAGTACTGGTGACGAAGTTCCATGATTCCGGAGCGTGGATTCCAATCTTCACCTTAAAAGAAATTGAATTTGTTAATGAAAAAAATGTGACCACTACTGATGTGCTTTTGTACATTGATTCGAGAGGAATTGGAGATCTTAGAGTATCTCCGCTGAATCCTCTTAATTTTCTTGGAAAGTATAAATTAATATACTTTGAATCAAATATTTGGATTTATGATTTATCAATGAAGTGGGATAAAACGGATCAGCATTTAATAAACAAAGTAATGTCCCATTTCAAATTGCCAAAAAATACAATTATTGCAACACACTTTAAAGATTGGAAATATTTAATACATGGATTCGTGCTTAAAAATCCTGTTGTAATAAGAGAAGTACTTCTACATAGATGGAGTTATGCATTAGCACCTAATGGACAGGGGTATATTGTCTTTGTTCCTACAAAATCGTACAATGAGATTATATTCAAAGTTCTTCTTGCAGAACAAAATCAAACAATTCAAATTACAATAAATGGAAATGTCATTGGAGAAATAACACAAGAAATACAGAATTTTGAATATTCATTTAAATCAAATACCTTCTACATTATAAAATTGAAAAGTAATAAACCATTTGGTTTTGTGAGTATCATATTAAAAGACTAAAAAAGATTTAAGGTTCACTTTCATCCTGTTGCTGAGCTTAATTGCTCACTTAACTCCTTACTTAACTCAGTAACACCGCTCTCAATTGCTCCTCCCCCACTGCTGGCGGAGCTTCTTAGGTATCTTACTACGATGGCTACTATGATTAATACAGCCGCTACCATGAACAAATACTCAACCGCACCCTGAGCCCTCCTCATACAAACACCTCCAATGCTTTAATATTCTTTTGGTTTCAGCTGATTTTTATAGTTTTTTACGCAAATTTGAGACAAGATTAAAAGAAAATGAGTATATCACAAACAATTATACTACCATAATCAAGTTAAAAGAAATAGTTAAAAATAACAAACTTGAAAATAGAGGATTCATCCTGTTGCTGAGCTTAATTGCTCACTTAACTCCTTACTTAACTCAGTAACACCGCTAGAAATTGTTTCACCAGCACTGCTTGCAGCATTTCTTAGGTATCTTACTACGATGGCTACTATGATTAATACAGCCGCTACCATGAACAAATACTCAACCGCACCCTGAGCCCTCCTCATACAAACACCCCCGTAACATTGTATCATATTTTTCTATAATATATTATTAATAAACTTTTCTCCTCAAATTTGCGGAATAATATCCTAATTCTTTAATTAAAGAACAATAATATCTTAATTTTTGAGATATTGACACAATGTACTAAATAAGAACCAAAGAACAGCAAACATATATCCAAATGCATATTTTGAATTATTTTTAAATACTTAACGGTATATCCAATTTCTAATTTTTCAACAAAATATTCTCTGTTCCTTAATAAATTATCAAAGCATCTAAAAGAGAAGACGTTATATACCTGCCTCAAAATATTTGATATATCCCAATTCGCCTGGTGATATCCATGGAAATAATAGTGCTTCACTCCGAGTCTGTTAATGTCGAAGATTGTGTCAGACATATGAAAGAGAAAATTGAAAGTGAAGTTATATCAAAACATGGAAAGATATCAAAGGGAAAGGTGGAAATTGGTCTTGGCGCATTTGCAAGCTTAAAGATTGTGATTGCAATTGATGAAACAACTCCAAGCAGAAAAGGAGCCATAATAGAATATGCAGTTGGGAAAAGTAAGGAAGGGGCATTAAAAAAATTGCAAGATGAAATTAATGAAGAACTTAAAAAGAATCTAGAAATAGTAGATTTTGAAATTGCTACATATACAACCCCTGTTACAAGAAGAACTTATGCTGTTGGCGTTGTTTTATATAATGTTCCGACTAATGATAGAAAACTTGCAGAGCTCGATATAAAGGAGCGTAGAGAACTATTATCAAAAACATTATCTATCTTTAACTATAACCCCAAAGTTTTAAACATCTCTGAAGTTGCAAGAGTGTTTGGAGTTTCAAGAGATTCTATCTATTATGATATTGAACAGATATTAAAAGAGCGGAAAAAGAATTATTTTGTATAAATAGGCACAGGAGTTCCTGAAAGAATAAATATCAACAAAACTATTATTGCAAGTATCTTTCTCTTTGTTGAGATTGGGCTAACTTCATCCAATGCCCCAGGATTCCCAACTCTTCCCATAAGCAATATTATTATTCCCCAGAGAATCCATCCAGGCCATAGATAGCTCAATGCAATTAATGAGAATCCGATTCCAGTAGTTAAATAGTAGTGAACTTTCTCATTGAGAAATGCCCTTGCTATATGTCCACCATCCAATTGAGCTGCTGGAATTAAATTCAAAAATGTTACTAAGATGCCAACCCATCCAGCTATAGCAACAGGATGTAAAAATACAAGAGAATCTTCACCAATTTTGAAAAGATATTTCTCAATGATTAGAAATACCAAATTGGTGCCAAAATAAAAGCCCCCTTCTTTTGGAACTACATAGGAAAGAGGAACCACTACCGAAAGCTTTAGTCCAATTATTGAAACCGGTAATGCAACTAAAAATCCAGCAATTGGACCACTTACGCCCAAATCAATAGCAGCGTTCCTTGTTGGTATAGGGGATTTGATCCTTATTACAGCCCCTAGAGTGCCAATTATTGTTGGAACTGGTATGAAATAGGGAAAAGTTGACTTAACATTATGCATAGTTGCTGCGATTTTATGTCCCATTTCGTGAGTGCCCAGTATGGCTAAAATACTAATAGAGAAGGCAATTGCATTTAAGTATAAGTTTCTTATTCCAGGCAGATTAAACTCATCCAGCGTTTCTATATATCCCAATGATAACACATAACCAGCAAAAAGTGTGCTGAAAATTGTTGCAATAAACAAGGCAATTCCGATCAATGGATTTTCTTCTTTAGCTGGCTGAGCAGGGAATAAGTAGAGCACAATTTTTTCATTCCTCTTCTTTAAAGCTGCCCAGTGACCAATTTTTTCAAACTCAGCTAAAACTTTCTCAAAATTAGACTCCTTGATTGTTATAACTTCCATCGCTATTACATTATCTTTGACTTTAATTTCACCTATTTCATAGAACTCTTTAACTTTATTCAAGACTTCCTCCTCAATCCTATATTTTTCCTCAACAGTTTCTTCTTCTCTAACCTCAAAGCTAACTAAAACCATGTCTCCATTACAAACAGGACAAGCATTTTCAAGTAATGCTTCATTTGAGTCCTTAGTTTCTCTATAGCCGCATTTAATACACTCATAAATTCCCCTTGTCATGAAGAATCACCACACCCTTATCAGCATCAACTTCAATTATTTGACCACTTTTAATCTTACTTATGTCTATTTTATCCACCATCGGAATTTCGGAAATAATGGCTCCGGTAGCTACTATAGTTTCAGCGTCTTCAACAATTATTGCCTTAGGGGCAACACCATTTTTTTTAAGCTGATAAATCACATAAGAACCTACAGTAGAACCTTTTCCTCTTGGAAAAACCAAAATCTTGTCTTTGACACTTTCTCCTTTTATATCACTCTCTGAATCATTAACAACGCCGGTTTTAGGATCAACGCCGCCAAGGAAAGAGAGAGGTTTTCTTGAAACTAATGCAACTCCCTTAGCCTTTCCTTTTGAAATTTTTCTTCCTCTGAGAATTATCATCTTAAGGTGCCCCCATTATAATTTTTTCAATGTCATCTAACCTAACATTCAAGCCAGCGGAAGAAAAGTAAAAGCTGGCTTTTCCAGAGTTCGTCGCAACGCCTTTATACCACTTTTCTATTGGAGAGACTATCAGGCACGTATCCACTAAAATCCTCCCATTATAGCGCTCTATGATTGCGGAGTAGCCCAAAGAATCAGCTAAAAATTTAACGGTTCTACTCGCCATTATGTACAAGGGTATCTTTAAAGGTTTTCCACGCATTGCTAAAAGCCCTGCAACTTCTTTAATCTCTTGTATCGATGCATGAGGACAGCCTATAACTATCACATCAATATCTGTCCATTCAGCGTTATATTTCTCTTTAACCTCATTTAGGGCTTCATCATCAACTTGGATTTTTTCAAGCTCATCATCTATTGCTCCCCTATATTCGGGAGTTTCTCCTTCAACATGATAAAGAGCAATTGAACCAGTTGCTGCCATAGAAGCACCAAGTTCTTTCAAATAATCCGCATTCTTTGGTTTTAGTCCCTTAAAGTAAGGAACATCATTTTTGAGTGTTTTTCCAAGATAATAGCCTAAAAAGCTGTAGTCAACAAAGCTTTTTACCTTTGCTTGAACGTCAACAATAAGGGTTGCTTTTCTGTTTTCCTCCAAGTGAAGTCCATAATTTGGTGTTTTCCCAACAATAGCTGCAGCTAAACTTGAAGGTCCGCCCTCTCTGTTTGTTCTCGCCCCTATTATCGAGTTTGCAAAACTCACAGCTGAACTTTCACTCCAAGCTATATGATCACCAAACTTTGGAAGATTAGCACCGTAATAGGGAGTACAAGTTGAAGTGATCTCAATTCCCATTGCTTTGTAAAGTTCTAAAATTTCCCTTTGTTTTTCCATGAAGAGTTCATCGCCAATTCCAGCAGGATTTAAAGTTGTATAAACACTAACTTTTGCCCCCGCATTTACAAAATCTTGTAAAAACTCGATTCCAGCATCTCCAATATTTTTATAAGAAACACCAGCAATTTGAGCACTTTTGATTGGAATTAGCATGTCAGCACCATAAATTTCTCCTAAGGCTACAAGAATCTCCATTGCCTTTTGAAGAGCATAACCATACTCGCCAGCTAAGATTAGCTCTTCCTCCTTTGTTAGATACATGTCACCACCAAAATATCTCTAAGTCTCAGACTTTAAAGTGTTTTCCATAGTTGCAATGCCACGAAATTTAGAGGAATGTAAAGGCAAAATAGCTATTTATTAAGGTAAAATTGGCGAAATTAGAAGAATAGGAAAGGTAATTCCTTTATTCGCCACCGTAAGGTTTATAAATGGACCCTTATTTATTATGTATCGGGCTTATGCAGCGGGGTGGGGCAGCTAGGAGTGCCCGCCGGGCTCATAACCCGGAGGTCCGAGGTTCAAATCCTCGCCCCGCTACCATGCTCATTTTTGTACATTTTGTTTAGATCTTGGAAACCCTCTCATGAGCATTTTTGAACGCTAATCCAAAGAAAAACTTAAATTTAGATGCAAGGTACTTCTCTATCGATGAAAGGACAGGCTCCTATCGAATATGTTGTTATGAGCATTATTGTTTTAGTTATAACTTCCATTGTATACCACCACGTGATTAGAGTTAGTTCAAATTATGATGACCTATTTAGTGAATTTTTAAAAGAAATTTCAAGCGAAATTGATAAACAATTTTGTGATAGCACTTCTGAAATAGTAATATATTACGTACATTACGATGCTGAGGGAAATGATTGGCTTAATTTAAACGATGAATACGTCATTATTGCGAATCTTGGATGTAAAGAAGAGAACCTTTTAGGATGGCAATTAAAAGATAAAACAGGTTATACCTATGTATTTCCTGAGTTTGTTCTAAAAGGTGGAAAACTTGTAACAGTACATACAGGAAGTGGAACTAATAGTGATACGGAATTATACTGGGGACGAGGTTCTCCTGTATGGAACAATAATGGAGATACTGCATATCTTTATGCTTCAAATGGTACTTTGATAGATAGCTGTTCTTGGACAGGAAACGAAGATGGAGAAATTCAATGTTCATAGGGCAAACTTTTTAAAGGCTCGTCCACTACTCCAATTGGCTATGCTATTAGGGGCGGCTGGCATGAGCTGGCCGTCACCAGGAGGTGTTGTAAAATGGCAAGATTACACACATATAAGAGAGGTAAATCTGGTTCAAAGAGACCCCCAAGAACAACTGCTCCAACCTGGGTTGAGTATACAAGCGAAGAGGTTGAAAATTTAGTTATTAAACTTAGGAAGGAAGGTTACAGTGCAGCAATGATTGGTACAATTTTAAGAGATCAATATGGAATTCCAAGTGTTAGATTAATTACTGGGAAGAGAATAACAAGAATATTGGAAGAAAATGGCTTAGCTCCACAAATACCAGAAGATTTGATGTTTCTCATCAGAAAGGCAGTCAACTTAAGAAGACACCTTGAAGAACATCCAAAGGACTTGCACTCAAAGAGAGGTTTACAACTGATTGAAAGCAAAATAAGAAGACTCGTCAAATACTACAGAAGAACTGGAAAATTGCCTCCAAAGTGGAGATACGACCCAGAACAAGCAAAGCTTTTAGTCCGCTGATCTTTCCACTTTCTTTACTTTAAGGTGGTCACATGGATAAAAACGCTTTCTTAGAAAAGGTTAGGGAAGGAGCAGAACTAATTAAGATGCACATTGAGTTAGGGCACACTATAAGGTTGATTTCTCACAGAGATGCCGATGGGATTACAGCGGCAGCTATTTTGGCAAAAGCTATTGCCAGAGAAGGAGGAAGTTTTCATTTAAGCATCGTAAAGCAATTGGGAGAGGATTTAATTCAAGAGCTTGCTAATGAAAAGCAAAAGATCTACCTATTTAGTGACTTAGGAAGCGGTAGCATAAAGCTCATAGAGGAGCATCTAAAGGATGCAACCGTTGTGATATCTGATCACCACCCCCCAGAGGATGGAGAAATAAAAAGCGACAATCATATTTTAATTAATCCAACTCAATTTGGTGCAGATAGTGTTAGAGATTTAAGTGGTTCTGGAGTTGCTTATTTTATTGCTAAAGCTATGGATGAGAGAAATAAAGATTTAAGCTATCTTGCTCTTGTAGGAGCAGTAGGAGATATGCAAGAGGTTGATGGACAGTTTCATGGCTTAAACGTTGATATAGTTGAAGAGGCAAAGAAGTTAGAGCTAGTTGAAATCAGAAAAGAGCTGAGGCTTTATGGGAGAGAGACAAGGAAATTATACCAAATGCTCACTTATGCAACAAATCCCGAGATTCCAGAAATAACCGGAGACGAAAGAAAAGCAATTGAGTTTTTGAAATCAAAAGGCTTTGATCCTGAAATGTACTATTGGCAGCTTAGAGAGGAGGAAAAGAAGAGATTAAACGATGCTATAGTTATTCATCTCATAAAACATGGTGCAAGTAAAGAAACAATAGACAGGCTAATCGGAGATGTTGTTTTAATAAAGCTCTATAAGGAAGGAGATCCAAGACATGAAGCTAGGGAATTTGCAACGCTTTTAAATGCAACTGGTCGTTTGAATGCAGGAACACTGGGAGTTGCTATTTGCTTAGGAGACGAAGATGCATTCAAAAGAGCCACTGAATTAGTCGATGAGTATAAAAGGGAGCAAATTGAGGCAAGAAAGTATTTACTGCAAAACTGGAACAGTGTAATAGAAAAAGAGCATGTTTATGTCTTTTATGCCGGTAAAAGCATCAAAGATACAATGGTTGGGATTGCAGCCAACATAGCGATTTCTTCACGCTTAGCAAACCCAGAAAAGCCAGTTATCATCTTAGCAGATAGCGAGGATGATGATAGTTTAGTTAAAGGTTCTGGAAGAACTACAGAAAGGGCATTGGCTAAAGGCTATCACTTGGGAGAGGCTTTAAGGAGGGTTGCAGGAGTTATTGGGGGAGAAGGCGGAGGACATGCAATAGCTGCAGGAATAAGATTTCCAAAGAATAAACTAAGCGAATTTGCAGAGCTTATAAACAAAGCATTGGAGGAACAAGTAAATGAACATCAAAGCTAAAGCACAGCCCTTTATAAGCGCTGGCGGAAAAGCAAATAAGGGGTTCTACAAACCCCTATTCACTGCAAAATTTGCCATGTCAAGAGCAGAAATTTCAAGTTATCCAACTACTAACGGAGGGCAAAATAGATGAACATCAAAGCTAAAGCAAAGCTTATATGGGAATATGGTGATGAAAACACCGCAAAGGCAGTAGCCAATGCCGTTGAGATTGATAACTTAAACCTTCCAAAAAATTTAAAGATTAAAACCTATCCGAAAGATGGAAAGGTAATAACAAAAGTTAAATACCTCGGTGAGATTGAAAGCCTTATAGTGGCTTTAGATGATTTAGTGTTTTCAATCAAGATTGCTGAAGATGTAATATCACGAAAGTGAAAAGTTGGAGGTGTGAAGATGGCTAGAGCTAATCCAAGACAAAGAGCTGCAGCTGCAAAGGATAAGTGGAAGTTTAAGCAATGGTATATTGTTTATGCTCCAGACTTTTTCGGAAATCAAGAAATAGGATTAACACCTGCAGATGACCCAAATAAGGTTGTTGGGAGAGTAATTGAGACAACACTAAAAGACCTAACTGGAGACTTTACAAAGGGACACGTAAAGCTCTACTTCCAAATCTATGATGTTAAAGGACAAAACGCTTACACAAAGTTCAAGGGGCACAAGTTAACCAGGTCATACGTCAGATCATTAGTTAGAAGAAGAACAACAAGAATTGATGGTATCTTCAATGTCACAACAAAGGATGGATATAAGTTGAGAGTTATGGGGATGGTAATTGCAACAAGAAGAATACAAACAAGCCAAGAGAGGGCAATTAGAGAAATTATGAAAAGCATCATCCTAAAGAAAGCAGAAGAGCTTACATTTCCACAGTTCATATTAGAATCAGTAACTGGAAAAATTGCAAGTGAGATAGCAAGAGAAGCAAAGAAAATCTACCCACTTAAGAGAGCAGAAGTTAGAAAGATTAAGGTTTTGGCTGAACCAAGCGCTTGATTTCCCTTTCTACTCTCCCTGCTCTGGATTTTTGTAGTTTAAGAACAACCTTTTAAATCTCCTCTCCCTTCTTCTACATGGTGAGAAAAATGAAGTTTTTAGTAAAAACACAAAGGGGAATGGAAGCTATTGCTGGTAATTACATTAAAGAAAGCTTAATTGATGCTAACATTTGGATATCTCCTATGGGATACTCTGGGTTAGTTTTGGTTGAAACAGCTGATGAAAGGGCTAAGGAGAAAATTCTTGAAATCCCCGAGGTAGAGAGAGTTTTGGGAGTTTTATATGAAGTTCCCGCAAAAATTGAAGAGATAATAAAGACCGCTGAGGGTGTGGCAAAACATATAAGTGAAAACGAGACTTTTGCCGTAAAAACTAAGAGAAGAGGAACTCACGATTTTTCAAGCATCGACGTTAACGTGGCTTTAGGTGCAAAGATCAAAGAATTAACAAATGCAGATGTAAACTTAAGCTTTCCAGACAAAATCATCTATGTCGAAATAATTGGAGATAAAGCTTACATAAGCGTTGGTGGAAAGGAAGAATGGAAAAAGTTCACCCCGGAGAAGCCAGATGCAAGAAAGCTCTTTAAAAAGGTGAGCATAGTCCAAATGCCCTATTGGGGTGATTACAAGGCTTGCAGGAATTTTGGAGAAAAAATTGGAAGAGCAGCGCAGGCTTTTGAGATTAAAGAACTCATAATTGCACCTAAGGAAAAAATTGATGGATATGAGCTCATGCACTTTTTAGAAGGAATCAAGATAGGACAAGAGTCCAGATATCAAATACAAAGAGAAGCTTATCCTTGGAAGATTGAAAAAGTTCCAGTGAGTGTTTGGGATTTGTATCAAGTGATTAGAGATAAGCACAGAAATAAAAGATTACTAATAATCACAGATCCGAAAGGACAAACCATTAGTGAAGTCAAAGAAAAGCTTGGAAAAGACTTATTTTATGCTAGAGAAGTTGTTGTGTTCATAGGCTCAAGGGAAGGAATTCCAAGGGGACTTTTCAGATTTGCCGATTATGTTATTGACTTAGCCCCTTACATGACGTTTGCAACTGAACATGGAATTCCAGCAGTTTTAATTGCTCTATGGAACGTTTTTGAAGAAGAGCTTAGAAAGAGAGGTGAATAAATCAGCCCCTAAGGTCTTCATCATCCATCAGCAATCCGCCTTCTCTTCATCTTTATTTAGTAACTTCAGCCCATTTCCCAACTCCTTCCCAAATCTTAACGCTAACCAACTCAACACCCAGCTCTTCAAACTTAGGTTTAAGCTTGTTAAACACCCAGATAGCAATATTTTCAGCCGTTGGGTTTGGAAGTATGCTATTTATCAACTTATGATCTAAAACATCTATAATTTCACTCTTAACAATCTTCTTCATATCTCCAAAATCAATTACCATTCCCATCTCATTTAGCTCGCCTTTCACACAAACTTCAAGTTTATATGTGTGCCCATGTATATTTGAACATTTCCCAGGATGCTTAGGAACTTGATGAGCTGCATCAAAGTAAAACTCTCTACACACCATAACCTTCATTCTTATCCCCCCTATCTCAAAAGTATGAAAACTCCTATTCCAACCAATGCTCCAATAAACGTTGCAGTAAAGTTGGTTAAATCGTTATTGAACCACCCTTTATTCTCAATCGTTGCTCCAATTATGCTGTCAACATTACACCCTACAAATCCTCCTATAACTGTAGAGAAGAATATTTCCCATTTATATGACATTTTTAGCATAGCTATTAGACCTATCACAAAAGCACCCACTAAAGCAAAGAACTCACCTTGAAGAGAAATAGCACCGTTTGTTCCAGGTAAAACCTCTTTAAAATTGGTTATTAGTCTTGGTCTTTTTCCAAATATCTTTCCTAACTCACTTGCAAGTGTATCAGCATTTGCAGTCGCTATAGCACTAAAGGTAGCTACCCAAAAGAAATCCTGTTGAGTTAAATACTCTCCAATTAAGAACAGAACTGCTGCTAAACCATTTCCAAAGACGTTTCCCCAACTTCTTGTTCCTCTACGATCTTCTGCTATCCCAATTTTGGCCTTCTCTCTATATTTATACTTTGTTGCCAAACTTCCAAACACCAAGAAAATTAGGAGCGCAAGAAAAGTTACTATGCCACCTAACTCAAATGTTAGCAGACCTATGAAAAATGCGGCTATAGAGCCTTTTATATCCAAGATGTGTCTCTTATAGGCAAAAATTGCCATTGTTAAGAGCAGTGGTATACTGATGAGTAGCATTTTTGGCACCTCTTGATTTTACTGTGAAGTAGAATACTAGTCTTATTATATTTTTCCTTTCGTTCATTGACTAAGACAAAGAATGAAGAAAAATCAGAGAATTTCAAATTTAACAATTTCTGTAATAAATGTTATATCCATCTTGTCAATTCCGTCAATTTTTTGGGAAATTTCGTTAACCTTCTTTTCAATCTTCTTCATGTCTGTTGGAGCAACTAAATGGAGTATTAGGCTATGAGATCCTATTGCTCTCTCTATTATCTTAACATCCTCATCTTCCTTCAACTTTTCAATTATTGGGTCCACTGGAACTCCTGGCTTTAGTGTAACACCAAGGATAACATAAACGTATCCTAGTCTTTCAAAATCTGGAATTAGGGTGTATTTTTTAATAATTCCCATTTTTTCAAGCTTGTCGAGTCTCCTTGAGACTCTTTGCCTTGTTGTTTTTAATTTTTCTGCAAGTTCTTTATATGTTAGTCTTGAATTCTTAGAAAGTAACTTTATGATTTGCACATCAACTTTGTCTATTTTAGCCCTCATTCAGAGACACCTCAGAATAGTTCACATTTTTTCTTTATAAAAATGTTTCGGATGTTATCCAATATACTAAATTAGGTACATCCAATTATAGAACAAAATGTTATATTATAATTTTCTAAATTTTAAAAATTGTAAATTCAATATAACACAAATTCACATAGTGAAAGACGTGGTAAATATGGACTTAAGTTCGAAGTTAAAAATTTACAATAACTGGTCGTTATATCCACCGTGTCTTATCACGATTGGAATATTTTGATATTGACTTGTTGAGTGTCGAGTACATGTCGAGGTCATAGTAATTGGCTATGCATGCTAAGGTGAACAACAGATCACCAAATTCTTCTTCTAACTTTTCCTTATTACCTTTTTCTTTAACATTTTCGTATCTCAGCATTTCCCTGCTAAACTCGCCAAGTTCTTCAACAACTGCAGCAAGCATTTCAAAAGGCTCCCAATAACCTCCAAACTCCTTTATAAGCTCATCAACTTTTTTCTGAAGCTCATTCACAAAAATCACCCCAAATAATTATAAAAAACAAAAGAAAAAACTTTTCAAGCTTCTATTTCAAATTCTTCGTTGATAAGCTTTAAATACTTCTTAAACTCCTCCAAATTTGTTCTGTAGAACTTCAGCTTTCCCTCCCTTCTTTCAAAAACTAAGTTCATTTCTCTCAAGGAACGCAGATGGTGGCTTATTAATGTCTGATCCTGCTCAAGAGCTTGGGAGATTAAACAAACACACATCCACTTATTCCTGAGCATTTTTAAAATACTAATTCTTATTGGATTGGAAATTAGCTTCAAAAATCTTATTACCTCTTTGTTGACTTCATAGTCTACCTCTTCCTCTAAATCCATTATTCCACATTGTTTTAAACAACTCTGGACTGTTCTCCTTTGTCTTTCCTTAAGCTTTGCCATCAACTCCGAGATCTTCATACCATTCACCTTAAAGTCTATATGAAATTTTTAGTCTTATAAAAATTTTCATGTGAAAATTTTGAAGAAAGAAAAATATATAAAAATGAAAGTTTTAGTTAACTTTAGTGATTAAAGGAGGTGGGAACTTGGATCCACTCAGTGGGTTCTTTGGGTCACTAATATGGTGGTTCCTAATCTTTTACATGATAATGGGACCCCAGCTGCAATACAGACAACTGCAAATGGCAAGAACAAAGCTTTTACAACGCTTAGCAAGGAAAAGAAATTCAACAGTTATAACACTAATTCACAGACAGGAAAGTATTGGACTATTTGGAATTCCCTTCTACAAGTTCATAAGCATTGAAGACAGCGAGGAGATTTTAAGAGCAATTAGAATGGCACCAAAAGATAAACCAATTGACCTGATAGTTCACACTCCCGGTGGATTAGTTTTAGCGGCAACACAAATTGCAAAGGCTTTGAAAGATCATCCAGCCGAGACAAGGGTCATAGTTCCACACTATGCCATGAGCGGTGGAACTTTAATAGCTTTAGCTGCTGACAAAATAATCATGGATCCTCATGCAGTTTTAGGACCTGTAGACCCACAATTGGGTCAATATCCAGCACCAAGCATAGTTAAAGCGGTCAAACAAAAGGGAGTAGATAAAGTTGATGATCAAACCCTAATATTAGCCGATGTCGCAGAGAAAGCGATAAACCAAGTTCAAAGCTTTATCTATGAACTCTTAAAAGACAAATATGGAGATGAGAAGGCTAAGGAATTGGCTCAAGTATTAACTGAAGGAAGATGGACACATGATTATCCAATAACGGTTGATGAAGCTAAAAAGCTTGGACTAAACGTTAGCACAGAAGTTCCAGAGGAGGTCTATACTTTAATGCAACTCTATCCACAACCAATGAAGCAAAGGGGAACTGTTGAATTCATGCCCTACCCAATAAGACAAGAAAAAGGAAAGCAATGATCTTTTTTATTTTTAAAATTAAAGGAAATCAGTGAATTTTAGCACCAAGTTTTACTTCTTTATCTGGAACCAATATTGCAACTCTTTCTCCATCATCTGCAGCTAAGAGCATTCCCTGGCTCTCTACACCTCTAAGCTTCTTTGGTTCCAAATTCGTAATTACGACAACATAGTGGCCTAAGAGCTCTTCTTTGGTGTAATACTTCTTTAAGCCAGCCACTAATTGCCTAATTTCACTTCCAAGGTCAACTTTTAAGATATAAAGCTTGTCCGCATTTGGATGGTCTTCAACACTTACTATCTTTCCAACCCTTAAATCAATCTTTGCAAAGTCATCAAAGCTAACATACATCTTTTCATCCTCCTCTGTCTTTTCCTCCTTTTGAAGTTCTTCGGGGAAGTATTTTTCAAGCAATGCAGGGAAGTACTTCTTTAGGTAATTCTTTATTTGCTCATCGTCAACTTTCTTAAAAAGGATTTTAGCCTTATTTACTTTATGTCCGCTCTCTAAGGGCTTGAATTTCCACTCTTTCTTTTCATTTAAGTTGAGCATGTTCCAAATTCTATCACTCGCATCTGGTAAAAATGGTCCAAGCAAAACTCCAAGAGCTTTTACTATTTGCAACGAAATGTTTATCGTCGTTCCAGTTCTTACCTTGTCTTCTTTAGCAGTCTTCCAAGGCTGCTTATAGTCGAAATACTTGTTCCCAAAGTTGGCTAAATCCATAACCTCCTTTAATGCTGCTTTAAATTGATAAGCTGAGAGTAATTCCCCAACTCTTCCAAACGCCCTCTCAATTTTTTCTAAGGCTTCTTTATCAAGCTCATCCAATTCGCCTTGATCTGGAACAATTCCCCTGAAATACCTGTGGACAAAGGTCATTGCCCTATGGATAAAGTTCCCTAAGTTATTGACAAGCTCTTCATTAATTTTCTTTTGAAAGTCCTCAAAATTAAAGTCTGCATCTCTTGTTTCGGGCATTATAGCAGTTAGGTAATATCTCAAGTAATCAGCCGGGAATTCATCTAAAAATTCGTGAACCCAAATAGCCCAGTTTCTACTCGTTGAAATCTTCCTACCTTCTAAGTTAAGATATTCATTGGCTGGAATATCGTAAGGCAATGCCCACTTAAATTCACCTTTTTCATCCTTATATTTGCCATAACCTATTAAGAAAGCTGGCCAAAAGATTGCGTGGAATGGAATGTTGTCCTTTCCAATGAAATGGATCACCTTAAGCTCTCCCTCGTAACCGTTTAGCCAGTATTTCTTCCATTCTTCATCCTTTCCTAAGCGCTTGAAATACTCGATCGTTATTGAAATATAACCTATAGGTGCCTCAAACCATACGTAAAGCACTTTCCCTTTCATGTCTTCCTCTTCAAGAGGTACGGGGATTCCCCAGTTTAAGTCTCTCGTTATTGCCCTTTCCTCCAATCCTTCCCCTATCCATCCAAGGACTGTGTTCCTAACGTTAGGCTTCCAGTGGCTATTACCCTCTATCCACTTCCTTATCCTCTCCTCAAAATCCTGCATTTTAATGTAGTAATGAGCAGAATTTTTGAAAGTTATTGAGCTCCCACATATGTTACACTTTGGATTTATCAACAGTTCTGGAGTCAATGGTCTTCCACAAGCTTCACATTGATCTCCTCTTTGCCCTTCAGCACCACAATAGGGACAAGTTCCAATAACATATCTATCTGGTAAGAACATCTTATCATGTTCACAGTAAGCCTGCTTTTCAACTCTTTTAATTAGATATCCATTTTCAAGTAGCTTTAGGAAGAACTCTTGGGAAAGCTTGTAATGTACTTCAAATTCAGTTCTTCCGAAGAAATCGAAGTCAATCTTTGCCTTCCCAAAGGTTTCTTTTATCTGTTCGTGGTAATAATCAACTATCTCTCTCGGTGTCTTTCCTTCTTTTAAAGCTCTAAAAGTTATCGGTGTTCCATGTTCATCTGTTCCGCAAATGTAAACGACGTCCTCTCCCTTTAACTTGAGGTATCTAACGAATATATCTGCTGGTAAGTAAGCCCCTGCTAAGTGTCCAACGTGAATTGGACCATTAGCGTAAGGAAGTGCCGATGTCACCATATACCTTACCATTTTATCATCCCCCACAGAACTAATCTTGTGAGCTTTATAAGTTCTATCAAATTTAAACATTACGGTGGGTTATTTTATAAACCAGCAAATATATCTAATTCGACATAAGAGAATTTAAAGCTTTTGAAGAGCTAACTCTTTTGGTGGTTTTATGAGAGCGAGGATTAGAGAGAAGTTTAAATTTGAAGCTGCACATTCGATTGTCATGAATAAGCAGTTTGAGGAGTTCCATGGACACACTTATAGACTTGAAATTTTCGTTGAAGGAAGCATAAAAGAAGGTTATGTAATGGACTTCCTTGAGCTTAGGGCAATTGTAGAAAAAGAGGTACTAAAATCCCTCGATCATAAGAATCTAAACAAGCTTTTTGAGAATCCAACAACAGAGAATATAGCTCTATGGATAGCAGAAAGACTTAAAGACAAGCTCCCAACTGGGGTTAGGCTTTATAAAATTGTTCTCTGGGAAGGAGATGATAACGGAGTTGAGTTGGAATTTTAAAAAGAAAAGAGAGTCACTCAATTGCTATCATCGTTGATGTCATCTGTATCTCCGGCATTCTCCTTAAGTTTTCCATTATGAACCTGTCAAGCTCTTTTAGGGTGTCTGTCTCAACTTTTGCAATTATATCATATTCTCCATAGACCACATAAGCTTCCTTAACCTCTGACATTCCCAAGAGTTTTGTCATAACTTCCCTTTCCTTCCCTGCTGCTGTGACGAGGAGTATAAATGCAGTTACCATTTTTACTTCACCAATAGCTATTCTATTCCTACGAATATAAATTTGTCGAACTATTTTCCAGCTATTCTGACATTCTCAAATGCCATCGAAGGCGATATTGTCGTTCCATAAAAGGGTACAACCTTCTGCTCCTTGCTTACAGCATAGATATTCTTTAACAGCTCATAAACGTTTCCGCTCATCATGAAAACCGTTGAACCCTTTATCTCCCCATTTTCAATTAGATATGCTGGATTTGCTACAACTGCAAAGTTACCATTATCTGGATTGCTTGAGTGAGCACCTTGGAAGCCATTGACCAAATAACCATGCTCAATGTCAGCTATTAATTCCTCTAGGCTTTCTTTACCATTCTTAATCACTACACTGTGCATTCCTATTGAAATACCACCTGTGCTTGAGTTTCTTATTCCATTTCCTGTACTCTCTGTTCCATAGACATTAGCCCAATAGTTGTCCCACAAAAAGCCTTTGAAAGTTCCATTTTCAATTAAAGCGTTTTTCCTCGTTGGAACACCCTCATCATCAGCTATCACTGGTTTTAAGCTTAACTCATGGAATGGATCATCGTAAATCGTCAAAAGCTCATTGAAAACCTGCTCTCCCACTTTATTAGCTAGGGGAGTAGTTTGCTTAATCAATTTTTCGCCACTAAATGCTGGGAATAAGGCAAAGTGTAGAAGACTTGCTAAAGCATATGGCTCTACAATAACCTTGGCTTCTTCGGTCCTGCTCTTCTCAACTTTATAAGCCCACTTAACTTTTTGAGCTAAATTTTCAACAATATTCTCAACGTCCAAGTTTAAGTTTCTTCTTGCATCAACGTCAAAAATCATTGGAGTTACTAAGCTTTCCTTCCTTCCAATAAAGCCCAAGTAGAAGTATGCTCCTCCTCCTTCCTGAGAAATTTCAACGCCATGGGAATTTAAGATTAAGCTCTCAATCCACTCTGCTCCCCCACCGCCACCAGCTACAATTAAGTTTTTGTCTTTTTCCAAGCTTAATTCTATACCTCTCTTAGCTAACTCAACAAAATAGTCTGAAGAAACCTCTTTTAGGGCTTTATCAAACTTTGGTGGCTTTTTATACTTTCCTGGCTTTGGAAGAGTTTTCCATTTCTCATCCTTATTGTTTAGCTTTGCCATTTTATAGGCTTCATCTATGGCTCTTCTTATCTCATCTTTATCTTCGCTGTCAATGATTGCCAGTCCCAAGCGCTTATCTTTAATTCCCCTAACAATTGTGACAGTTCTTTGTCTAACGGCTGAAGTTGAAACTTCATTAAGTTCAATATGAATACCTACATCTCTATTCCTATAAACAGCAATCTCAATCTCATCAAAGAGCTTTTCACCATAACGAATTAGTTCTTCCATTTTACCCACCTCACCCAATAATTATTCCTCCATCAAAGCGCATGTGTGGTCCACCAGAGCTGACAAAAGCTGTTTGTCCCTTTCCACATCTTCCCATCTCTAAGCCAAAATCCTTTCCAACTGCACTAATTTTCTTTAGAGCTTCAATTGCAATTCCGCTTATTGAAGTATCTCTTATGGATTTTGTAATCTCGCCGTTCTCTATCATGTAACCCTCTTGAACACCAACTTGGAACGAGGAGTTTAGCTGTGCTTGTCCTCCTCTGAAATCTACCACATAATAACCAAACTTAATATCCTCAATCATCTCCTCTAAGCTCCAATCCCTAGGCTCAAAAATAGTGTTCCTCATTCTAATTATTGGAGGATACGTATAGTTCTCAGCCCTAGCGTGCCCATTTGGAGATAAGTTCCACTTATGAGCATACTCCCTGTTGAGCATTATCTCCTTTAAAATTCCATTTTCGATTATGTGAATATCTTTGACTTTAACGCCCTCATCATCATATTTATCATTTCCAAAGCCACCATCAACTATTCTTTCACTCATAGTCACGTATTCTGGGGCAATTTGCTTTCCAATAAGCTCTTTAAATGGTGAATTAATTGTTAAATCTGCCTCAGCTAAATGTCCCAAGGCTTCGTGAGCAATAATTCCAACTATTATTGGTCCAGCAACTATTGGGAATTCACCTCTCTTCGGAGCAACACCATTAAGCTGAGCATGCACTTTTCTGATTACCCTCTTAGCGACCTCTTCATTTGGCTCCCTTTCCTTAAACAGCTCCCATCCATATTCAACGGCACCAACTTCATCCCTTGCAGCAGCCAATTTATCTCCTTCTTTTCCTGTTGCCCAAACGTATTGCCAAACATAATTGAGTTCCCATTTTATATTAGTTCCTTCATTAGTGAGCAAAATTTTTTCTCCAGATGCATCTTCATAACGAAGCCAAGAAGATTTAACTGCTTTATCCTCTTTCAAGAGCTTTTCTAGACTTCGTAAATGATCCACCTTTTCTTCAATATCAACCTCAAACGGCTTGATCTTCATCTTGCTCTTAACAAAATCTTCATAGGTTTTTATCTCAGCCAATTGGATTTTTTCTTTTCTGGCACTTGCAACAGCTTTTGCAATTTTATAAGCTTCTTCAATTGCCTTTTTTAAGTTCTCTAAACGGTTGGTTGATGAAAATCCCCAAGCACCATCAGCTAAAACCCTAATTGCCACTCCTCTTTGAGTTTTGCCTGTAAAAGTCGTAAATGTCCCATCCTTAAGCTCTAATGTATTCTTCTTAACATTCTCATATCGCAATTCAATGTACTCTGCTTTTAAATTATCCATTGCCCAAGCAAGGGCTTTTTCTAATTGATCTTGCATCCCCACCACCTCAGGAAATTTAAAACATCTGTATTACTTTGAAAGCTCAATCTATAAAAGTATTTTGTGCAGATTTGAACATTGAGATAAGTATCTAAATGAAGCCTTTTTAGGAAAGTAAAAACACGTTACTTGGGGTGAAAACATGAAAGCTCAATGTGACGAGTTCATAGATAGGGTAAGTTATAAGAAATGCCCACTTTTTAAAGGTGAAATGCCAGATGGAAGCTTTGCTCAAATAGTTGAGATTAAGCCAAGCCAGACTGTTTCAAAGCATTATCACGAGCAACAGTATGAGCTCTTTTACATAATAAGCGGTAGAGCAAAGCTCGGCATTGGTAAAGATGTTTATGAAGCAAAGCCTAGAGATATTTATTTAGTTAAGCCAAAGACGGTTCACTGGGTGGAAAATGAAAGTGATGAACCTTTTGTGCTGTTTGTTGTTAAATTAAACTACTTTGGAGAAGATACTATCTGGCTTTAGCACTTCACAACTTTTTTAAATGATTGAATTTAGGTGTAAGCATGAACTTAGCAGAGACCACACTTTTAATATTCCTCGGATTTGCCCTTAAAAAAGCTATCAAAAAAGAGGAACCCTTTATTTTGCTAAGAAAGTTCTCAAACAACATATTGTTGACGCTTTTTGTTTTCTCAAACGTTGCTTCTAAGGATTTAGGCTACCTTCTCAAAATTAAGGTTGTGTTTTTCTATGTCTTCATAATAATTGGTTTGAGCTTTCTTACATCCTACCTCTACTCTCTCAAGATTCCAGATGAAAAATGGAAAGCTGCTTTGATAATTTTATCTATCTATCCAAATACCGTTGCTCTAGGTTTTCCAATAGCAAGTCTTTTCTTGGATGATTTAACTCCAGTAATAATCTATGCAAGCACCAATGTGCTGATAGTTCTCCCAATAGCGACCCTTATAGCGTCGCACTATTCAAAGGGCAAACATTCAACCGAGCATATCCTAAAGAATGCTTTAAAATTTCCTCCAGTAGCTGCAAATCTTTTAGCTTTAACACTTGTTTTGCTGAACTTCCACTTATCAAAGAGATTTCTTGAGACTTTAAACCAAATTGGCTGGTGGAGCATACCAGCATTAATAGTCTATTTCGGCTCTCGCATAAATCTTCAAAAATTTGAATGGAGAAAGCTTATGGAAGTTATAACATTCAGGAGTGTAATCCCTTTTATATTCGTTACCCTCACCCTTAAAGCATCAGGGGAGATATTTTACTCTGTTCTGGTTGAGGCTTCAATGCCTCCAGCCATCATGGCAAATGCAATTTTAGCGCGATATAACCTCAAAGAAGAGGAGGCAATAGGAGTTACCATAGTGTTGACATTAATAACAATGGGCTTCTTTTTGATCCTAAAGGCTTTTATAGGTTAAGTTTTTAGGTTTTAAGCAAAAAATCTGATAGGGTGGTTTTTATGTTTGAGCTTTACACAGTTTTAGCTAAGTACTATGACGTGATTTACAAAGCTTATCTCGAGTATGTCCCAAAGATGATTAACTTCATTGAGGAGATTTTTAAAAAGGATGCAAAAAGAGAAGTTAAGCGAGTTTTAGACTTGGCTTGCGGTACTGGGGGACCAACTTTAGAGTTGGTAAAGAGAGGTTATAGCGTTGTAGGTTTAGATTTGCACGAAGAGATGCTTGAAGTTGCACGAGAAAAAGCGGAAAAACAAAAGTTAAGCGTTGAGTTTATTCAGGGAGATGCTAAAAAATTAAACTTTAACGAAGAATTTGATGCCATAACGATGTTTTTCTCAAGCATTTGTTACTTTGATGAAGAAGCAATTAAAGAATTATTCAATTCTGTGAGTAAGGCATTAAAAGAGGGAGGCGTTTTTATAGCGGATTTTCCCTATCAATTCACAAAAAGCGACACACCTTATGTCTGGGACGTTAAAAATGATAACGAGACACTTATAATAACAGATTGGCGTGAATTAGAAAATGCTGTTCAAAAACTTCACTTTAAAAGATTGGTCCAAATTCTAAAGCCAAATGGAGAAGTCAAAGCCTTCTTCGTGCATGACATTTTAAACGTTTATACTCCAAGAGAAATGAGACTTTTAGCAAGAGATTATTTCAGTGAAGTCAAAATTTATGGAAACCTAAAGAGAGAGCTGGGAAAGAAGGAAAACAGATTCTGGATTGTTGGGATAAAATAGCTATTCCTCACTTTCTTTTATTAACTTTACAAGCTCCCAAAGGTCTTTAACATGAAAGTCTGCCTCTTCACAAAAGTTATCAAACCTTAGCACTTGCACTGCTTTACATCCCGCTTTATGAGCTGCAACAACATCTAAGGCACTATCCCCAATAACCCAAGCTTCTTGAGGTTTTGTATCTAAAGTCTTTAGCGCTTTTTGGATTAGATAGGGATTTGGCTTAACACCATCAAGATGAGAATAATCTTTACCAAAAACAACATCAAAATATCCTCTCAGATTAAAAAGCTTTAAAACAAACTCTGTACAGTCCTGAGAGGCATTGCTTACAGCGGCAAGTTTTAACCCCATGAACTTAAGATCATTAAGAGCTTGAGCCGCATCAGGAAATGGTTTTATCTTTCCTTCTTCTGCAAGTTTTTTCCGATACTCAAGGTTTACATTGTCAACAAGCTTCCAGAATTCCACATGATCAATGCCAAACTTTTCAACATAACTTCGGGGCAAAGTGCCTCTAACCATCTTTCTATATGTCTCAAAATCCACATTTATGTTATGTCTTTGAAATGCTGGCTCAAGATAATCATCAAACCACTTTCTTGCATCATAGCTCTCGTAATAAACTAAGGTTTCATCAACGTCAAAAATTAAAGCCTTTAACATTCTTCAGCACCTCTAACGCCTCAGATATCTTCTCTCTTCACCACTCAGCCGGTTGATCCCTCATCACAGGCTAAGTAAAGGTTGTAAGGAAAAGTTAAAAGCCTTTCTAAAAATAGGTTCAACTCTTTAAAAGCTCATTAACATCTAAAAACTCCCTCTTCAATAAACTGTACTCTCTTTCACCTAATGCACGTCTTGTTATCAAAACTAGGGCTATTGTGTCATGAACTATGCTGTAATCTTTAATAGTAGTTAAAAACTTATACAGAGGATTAAACCCATTTTCAATCAGCAGATATTCAAATCCATCGAAGAGAATTACCTTAGGCATGTCCTCCTTTTTCATGAAATCCACTAAAGTCTGCATCAAGTATTCCAGCTTACGCGGATGAATATTATTCTCCCCCTCCACTTTAGTTAGCCACAAAATTGGTGTTTTTTGAAGTTTAAGCTTTTTCCTAATAGAATCTGGGAAATCCCTTGAGATTATGACCCCCGCTCTCCCTTTTAAAAGTTCTAAAAATAAAGAGTGACATTTTTCTTTGTCTTCACATATATAAACACCGGGAGAGAGTTTCTTTGGCTCTTCTTTGAACTCAACAACAATTGGAATTAAGCGATATTTCTTTATGAGTGACTCAAGAAGACGTGCCCAGCCCAATATAAAGAAAATCACTGCAAAAATGTCAAAAATATGACCCATAAAAAGTAAAGTAAGTCTATGCCTCTCAATTAAATCTATTGACAGATAACTGCTTATATCGCTTGGAATATACACCAAATTTCCAGCAAGTACAAAAATTAAACTCAGGAGTATATAATCATAAAATCTCTTAAACTGGGGATACATTTCAATAAACTTCTTTCTAAACTTTATAGTCAATACTATCAGGGCAATAAAGACCACTCCAAAGATTATCACCAGTACTAGGAATATTGAGGTTATCATTTTCCTCGCCCCTTAGTGCTATTGTGTAAAATAACTCTTTAAAATGGTTTTCTCAAGATGTTAGAAATCAGAAATGTAGTCAGATGCAAGTAGGAAAATAAAAATAAAAACACGCTAAAACTCAATTTTCAAATAAACTTCATCTTCTTTCCGATTTCCTCAAAAGCATCTAAAGCATATTGCAAGTCCTCTTTGCTATGAGCGGCTGAAGGCTCTAGCCTAATTCTTGCAGTTCCCCTTGGAACTGTTGGATAAACTATGGCTTGCGCAAAGATGTTGTATTCCTCATAAAGAATTCTACTAAACTCTTGAGCCCTCTTTTCATCATAGAGCATTACTGGAGTAATTGGGTGCTTTGTGTTCCCTAAGTCATAGCCAAGATTCCTAAGCCCCTCTTGAAGGAACTTGGTGTTATCCCAGAGCTTTCTAACTAAGCTATCATCCTTTTCCAAAATCTCAACAGCTGCAATTGCCGCTGCAACATCTGGTGGGTTCAGTGCACTTGAGAATAAGAATGGTCTCCCTCTTTGCTTTAGATATTCGATAGCCTCCTCTGGACCTGCAACGTAACCTCCAATGACACCAAAGGCTTTACTCAACGTACCCATCTCAAAGTCAACTCTATCATGCAAGTTGTAATGATCAACTATTCCCCTTCCATGGTCTCCTAAAACACCTTCACCGTGGGCATCATCAACGTAAACCATTGCATCATACTGCTCTGCTAACTCAACAATCTCTGGAAGTGGAGCAAGATCACCATCCATTGAAAAGACACCATCTGTGACAATAAGCTTTTTCTTCTTGTTCTTTGTTTCCTCTAAGCGCTTC
The DNA here is from genome assembly GCA_002009975.1 of Thermococcus sp. JdFR-02. Lineage (GTDB taxonomy): Archaea > Methanobacteriota_B > Thermococci > Thermococcales > Thermococcaceae > Thermococcus_C. The sequence continues at coordinate 79,152 of MTLP01000009.1, read as the reverse complement.
TTTAGATCTTCCATGTCTAAATGCTTGTAAATAACCTTTTCAGCACCGCTTAAGCGCATACCATCGATAATACTTGCGTGGTTTAGCTCTTCACTGATGAAAACACCATCTTCACCCTTCTTAATTAAGGCACTAATTGCACCTAAGTTTGCATTGTAACCGCTTTGGAAGAGAATAGCTGCTTCCCTCTTCTTGAACTTTGCTAGTTTTTCCTCAAGTTCAACGTGAAGCTCCATAGTTCCAGCAATAGTTCTAACTGCACCAGCACCTACACCATAATCAAGAATAGCCCTTATAGCCGCTTCTTTAATCTTTGGATGTGCGGCTAAGCCGAGATAGTTGTTTGAACACATGTTTAAAACTTTCTTCCCACCAACAACAACCCAAGGTCCTTGAGCACTCTGCAGAACCCTAATTCTTACGTAAAGCCCTTTTTCTTTAAGCTCGTTTAACTCTTCAGTAATCCAGTCGAGCTTTGCCATAGAAACCACCCTATAAAACTAATGTTTCATAGGTATAAAAGGATTAAGATAGGAGCGTTCAAAGCTGAAACTTTTATAACACACAAAAAGACAAAAATGTGTGAAAAATTTGGAAAATGTTCATGAAAAGGATTAAACGTTTTCAAACTCAAAAGGCGAGATATAATCCCCATACTTTTTCTTTGCCTCTAAGAGTCTTTGTTTCTCTTCCTCAAGTACTTCAAAAAGCACTTCTGGTGCATCCTTAACCTTCTCGCGGTAAATCTTCTCTATCCTTTCGACCTTTGCCAATAGCTCTGGAATTCTAATAGTAAACTGCTTTTCATAGAGCTCCTTTGGATACTCTTTGTTGAGAACTTCTCTAAACAATCTCTTCAAGTCTTCGTACTTCGGAATATAGCCTATTGGAGTTTTTATTGCGTCAACTTCTCCATGTACTCTAAGTTCCATCCATTTAAGCCAAACAGCCTTATCAAGCTTTTCATTCAGCCAATTTCCATTTTCATCTCTTAAGAAGTAATTTACGGCAAATATCTTTGGTGGATCTCTTAGCTTTTCACCGAATCTTATGTAATTCTTGATGTATTCTCCAATAGGAACAGATAGGAAATCGAGAATTGCCATTGGATTGAATTGCCTAACCCCTTCTTTACCCAAGGTAGCCGCTGTTGTCTCTGACTCAAGTGAAGCACCTTTAGTTATAACTCCATGCACCCAATCGAAAGATTCACAGACAGGAACCCATGTGTCCTTATCCCTTCCACCAAAGATCATGCCACTGATTTTCACGCCACAAGGAGCGTCTAGAGCTTCCCTGTCTAAATTTGGAAATGCTTCTAAACGGACAGTGAAACGAGCATTTTTGTGGGATGGTGGAATCTCATTTCCTTCCTTATCTTTCTTGCCCCTCCACCATTCTCCAGAGTGGTTTTCCCCTTCATCTGGGATTTCCTCACCCATTCCATTCCAATAGGGCTTTCCATCTTTAATAAGAACATTTGAGAATATTATCTCGTTTGGTGAGTGCAACACTTTCCAAATTATTGGGTCATCTTTTTGGTTTATTCCTTCAATTATTCCAAAAACACCGTATTCAACATTGGTTCCTCTTGCTTCACCTTTCATGTCAACTATGAAAGCCAAGTCATCCCCAACTAAATTCTCATGTGGTAGCATACAAGTTGAGGTCTTCCCGCACATTGATGGATATGCTCCAGTGAAGTATGTCTTTCTCCCATTTGGACCATTTACGCGCATTAGAAACATATGCTCTGATAGCCAGCCTTCCTTAACGGCTCTCCTAATTGTTAGCCTAAATGCGAGTTTCTTCAAGCCTATGGTGTTTCCTCCATATTGTGTGTTTACTGAGTAGACAGTCTCACTTTCTAAGTCAATATAAACTCTCCTCTTATCCAAGTTTTTGCTTGTTTTTCTCTCATCAAGCTCTCCAGCAGAGTGAACAAACTTTAGGAATCTTGCTTCTTTTCCAAGGCGTTTAAATTCTTCATATCCTTTTCTATAGAGCAAAAACTCACTATGAGCAACATAGGCTGAATCGGTTAATTGAACAGCTGGAATCGTGAAAATGGAATTTTGTGGACCCAATGTGAAAAAGCAGATAAATAGTTCTTTTCCTTTCATTATATCTTTCATAAGCTCATGAATTTCCCTTAGTCCCTCATCCCTATCTTTTGTGTTGATAAACGGTCCCAAATCAACTCCTTTTGGAACCAAAATCTTTGTGTTAGCTTTATCTCTCGCCTGATCATAATAGTTATCAAAATGAACCGTATGTCCCAGAGTCTTTAATGCTCTCTCTTCACCGTATTCAAGAGCTTTTTGTCTTATGTATTCCTCGTCTTCTGGAGAATCTGTACAGACAAAAATCTTATCGGGATTCAAAAGTTTGATGTACGTAGCTATAAATTCATGGAGTGCTGGATTGTCAATCTGACCAATTTTTCTAAATTGCGTTTCATCAAGTCTCTGCTTCAAATATTTAAGAGCATTCATTTTCATTCCCTCACTCATTCTTTTAGTAAATCATGCGTTTAAACATTATAAAGTTTAGTAAAAAATAGAGAAGAGCTACCTCCTGTGTGGGAAGAAAACAACTTTTCCAGTCTTTCCAGCTCTCATTAGTTCAAAGGCTTCCTCAAATCTGTCAAGACCTTTATACTTGTGTGTAATTATTGGATCCAAGTTCAGCTTTCCGCTTTGTAAAAGCTTTGAAACAGTGTACCAAGTTTGCCATAAGTGTCTTCCCGTAATTCCATAGACCGTTAAAGATTTGAAGATTATTAGATTGTTAAAGTCTAATGGGACTTCTCTTGGGAAAAGTCCGAGCAAGCTTACCCTTCCAGCTGGAGTCACAGCTTGCAAGCCTTGTTCTAAGGCTTTGGGAGCACCACTAAACTCTAAGAAAACATCAACACCATTGTCATCTGTCAAATCTTTGACTTCCTTAACCACATCTTCTTCCATGGGATTTATTGTTACATCAGCACCTACTTTCTTAGCCAAATCTCTCCTAAATTCACTTGGCTCACTTACTATGACCAAAGAAGCTCCACTTGCCTTTGCCACTGTAATCCCTAAAAGTCCTAAAGGTCCAGCTCCAGTTATTAAAACGGTCTTCCCTGCTATCGGACCTGCTAAAACCGTGTCAACTGCATTTCCTAGAGGCTCTTGAAGAGTTGCATACTCTGGTGGAATATTCTTTGGATTTTTCCAAGCATTTTGGGCTGGAACAATTGCATATTCTGCAAACACACCATCACTATCTACTCCAAAGATCTTGGTATTCTGACAAACGTGATAATGACCATTCCTACATTGATAACACTTTCCACAAACGATATGAGTTTCTGCCGAAATGTAATCTCCAACTTCCAGTGTATCAACACCCTTTCCTACTTCAATCACTTCACCAGCAACTTCATGTCCCATGATTTGTGGTGGTTTTATTCTGCTCTGAGCCCATTCGTTCCACTCGTAAATATGCAAATCGGTTCCACAGATGCTAGTTGCTAACACTTTAATAAGAACCTCCCCTTCCTTTGGAGTAGGAACATCAACCTCAACAAGTTCTGCCCCATAAGCCGGTTTTTTCTTCATGATAGCTACCATCTTTTCACTCATAATATCACCTTCATAAAACGCTTACATGGTTATCTAAAAGGGAGCCGATATAAACCTTTTGTGCAAACAGCTTGAATTATCTCGTTAATAAGCGATACTTTTGTGAATAAACGTTCAATAGAAAAGTGAAATTTTGAATGGTGATTATTTCCAAGGAACCTCTGTTTTTATTTTCCAAATTCCAAGGAGCTTTCTTGCCCCCCATGTTGCTTGAACTTCAAAAGCAAATATCATTCCAGAATAAATATCAATTACGTTAAATGAATTTCCAAAGGGATTTCTATGCAATTCCCAACTAATCGAACCAGCATTAATTATCGGCGTATTCTCTATTTTAATTCCCAACGCATTTCCACCATGTCCTGTTAAGACCAAATCTGCTCTTTTGCTAACTAAAGTGTTTAAAACATTTCCAGCATCTTCCAAGAATCCTATTTCCCTAACATTGGGAATCGGAACTACGTTATGGTGCATTACAACTATCGTAAACTTTTCTCTATACTCCTCCAACATCTCTCTAAGTAGTCTCTGTCCTACCCTGCCAACTACACCAATTTGAGTCTCATATTGAGCTGTGTTTATGGGAATAAACACAAAATCATCTTTCTCAAATGGCTTAGGTTCCCCAAAGTGCTCTCTAAACAGATCATACCCAATATATGAAATATCATTATGCCCAGGTACGATAAGCCTTTCCCCCTTAATCTTCTCAAAATATTCATGAGCCACTTCGTAATACCTCTCAATTCCTGCATCAACAACATCTCCGCAATGAATCACAATGTCTGGCTTGTATTTCTCATTAATAGATCTAATTGCATTCTCAAGAACCCTTCTTCTAAAGTAAACCCTATCAGAGACATTACTTTCACTTAGATGAACTATTCTAAATAAGCGCTTTCCTTTAGGAATAAAAAGTCTTTGACGCCTTATTTGAAAGTCCTTTCTCACTTCTTCCGAGGTTACACGTCTAATCGTTACTTCAACCCTCCCATCATCATGAATCTTAATTATATTGTAGCTGTTAACATCCCCTTTCCTTGTCTTTCTACACGAAGTACATCCAGCATTGTCAACTATTAAACCCTCCACATTGTAAACATTTGGAACATGCTTATGCCCGCATACATATAAATCAACATCATGCTTAAGTAGTAAGTCCAAGACATCACCAGCATTGAAGAGAACATTTCTCTCCCTTCCAGTATCGGGTAAAGGAACCAAATGATGATGAACTGCAACTATCTTAAATTTCTTATGAGAATATTCCTCAAGCTTCTCTTTTAGCCATTTAAATTTGTAACCACCGACTCTTCCATCATTTAAATCTGGAATTGTTGAATCGACCCAGATTACAATCAAATCTTCTTTTTCATACACCCCATTTAACGGACCAATATATTTTTCAAAAAGCTCGTAACCAACATTCTTTGAGTCGTGATTCCCTGGAATAATTATCAAAGGTTTCTTTATCCTTGAAAGCAGATAGCTTGCATGTTCATACTCCTCTCTAAGACCCTGATTTGTAACGTCACCGGTATGAATTACCAAATCAAAATCAGCGCTGTTTATCTCGTTAATTATTAAGTCATAGGCATAACCTTTAAATGCAGGTTCAGTCGTGACGTGGGTGTCGCTAATATGGGCTATCTTTATCATCTTCATCACTCATTGGCAATTGCTGTTTCAAGTTTTCTTCTACTAGCTTCAAGCATGTCACTTAATGTAAATATTCCAACTATTTTTCCCTTATCTTCAATGAGCATGTGCTTTATTCTATGCTGAGCCATCTTTTTTAGAACTTCTTTTAAAGGAGTGTTAATATTCACAGTGATCAGATCCTTAGTCATTATTTCTTTAGCTGTTGTTGTGTATGGTTTTCCAGGAACAACAACCCTACGTATGATGTCTGTTTGAGTAAAAAATCCAACAACTTCATCGTTTTCGATAACTACTAACGATCCTATATCGAACTCCACCATGATACGAGATGCCTCCTGAATAGTAGTGTCTGGAGTGACACCAATCAGCTTTTTTGTCATGTAAACTTTAATTGGAACATTCTCCTCCACAATTACCACCTAAAATTCAATAGCTCTTTAGAGGGATATAACCCTTTGGATGTAGACAATTGTAAACCAAAAATGCTAAGCTATTATTGAAAATTCAAGTTTCTACTTTAAAAGTTTTGTAAATTTTATCTACTAATCCTTTAAAATTTAGCAACAAAAATTTTGAAAAACATAAAGATACACCAAAAAATTTATATATCCTCACAATTAGGTTTAAATTGCATACATTTGCCTGGTGGTGTCTAAATTGGAAGATAAGAAATTTGGTGGAAGAAGACCTGAAGGAAGGGCAAGAAAGCCCATGCGTGGTCCACAACCTCCCGTTAAGGTTGGAGAAAGGTACAAGGTAAAAATTGAGAGTATTGGTAAAGGTGGAGATGGAATAGCTAGAATAAAGGGTTTCGTGATTTTCGTTCCCAACACAAAGGTGGGGGATGAAGTAGAAATCGTAATTAACTCAGTTAAAAGGAAATTTGCCTTTGGAGAAATTATTGGATGACCGATCAAATTTCAATGCTCTATTTGAACTTTACTTATTTTATTCGCTTTTCTAGTTTTTATTTCATTCTCAGAAAACCTTATATTTTGAGCTTAATAAAATTTAACTATACTGGCTTTAATGCTAATTAATGGCTACCATTTATAGGAGTGTGTACTCTCTATGACTGTTATAATCGTCACAGGAAGGGGCGGAGCTGGTAAGACCACAATGACGTCTAATCTCAGCACTTATTTTGCCCAAAAGGGATATGGTGTTTTAGCCATAGATGGTGATTTATATCTGCCGAATTTAGGCTTTCACTTTGCCCTTGAGAATGTTAAATACACCGTGCACTCGGTAATCAAAGACCCAAACATTGATCCAGAATGGGCAATATACAAACATCCACAAACTGGAGTTTATGTAATGCCCGGCAGTGCAAATCTTCAGGACGTTTTGGGAATCTCTGCTAAGAGATTGAGAGATATAGTTGAGCAGATGAAATACAAATTCGGTCTTGTTTTTGTGGACTCTCCTACTGGAATACCTTTTGATACATTACCAACTTTTGAAGTTGCTGATTATCAGTTGATAATTGTTGAAATAGAGCGTTCTCCAATCTATTCTTTTGAAGTTATGGTAGAAAATGAGGTAGAAAAACTAAAAGCCCTTGGAGATGAGTACGGGCTAAAAGTTGGCGTTATTCTGAACAAAGTTAGAGAATCTCAAGATGTTGTGAATAAAATCATTGATGTTTTGGAAACAGAAGTTGGAGTTTCTGTTCTCGGTGCCATACCTTTTGATGAAAGTGTTCCAGAATCTGTGAACGTTGGCATTCCAATTCTTGTATATAAGCCAAAAAGCGATGCCGCTATCTCTTTAAAGGAAAGTGGGGAATTGGTAAGAGAATGGATGTTTGAGGAAGTAAGATAAACTTAAAAACTGCTTTCCATCTTTTAGCAAGAGGTGAGTAGGGTGAATTTAGAGGAGTTAATAGAAAAAGTTGCCAGCGGAGAAATAAAACTGTATCAAGTCGAGAAATACACCAACGGAGACAAAAAACTCGCAACCGAGATAAGAAGAAAAGCCCTCGAAAAGAAGTTTGGGATAAAACTTGAAAATATAGGTCACTATTCTATTGATCCGAATCAAGTAATTGGTAAAAACATTGAAAACATGATTGGAGTTGTTCAGATACCAATGGGAGTTGCTGGTCCCTTAAAGATCAATGGCGAATACGCTAAAGGCGAATTTTATATCCCTTTAGCAACAACTGAAGGAGCATTAGTCGCAAGTGTTAATAGAGGATGTTCCGCCTTAACAGCCGCAGGAGGAGTTTATACTACAATCATTGATGATAAAATGACTAGAGCACCTTTATTAAAATGCCCAGACGCGAGAAGAGCAAGGGAAGTCGCTAAATGGGTAGAAGAAAACATTGACTACCTGCAAAGAGAAGCCGTTTCAAAGGTAACGAGGCATGGAAAGCTTAAGGGGGTAAGAGCTTACATTGTCGGAAATAATCTATATTTGAGGTTTGAATTTGAGACAGGCGATGCAATGGGCATGAACATGGTAACAATAGCAAGTGAGGAAATTATGAAAGTAATTGAGAAGAAGTTTTCAGATGTGAGATATCTCGCACTTTCTGGTAATTTGTGTGTTGATAAGAAACCAAGCGCTATAAACTTCATAAATGGGAGAGGAAAGACAGTAATAGCTGAGGCAATAATACCAAGAGAGATAATTGAAAAGAAACTCAAAACAACTCCAGAATTAATAGCAGAAGTTAATTATAGGAAAAACTTAATTGGTTCAGCGCAAGCTGGCTCTTATGGGTTTAATGCACACTTCGGGAACATAATTGGCGCAATATTCTTAGCAACTGGACAAGATGAAGCCCAAATAACAGAAGGTTCTCATGGCATAACCTTAGCAGAAGTCACGGAAAATGGAGATTTATACATTAGTATTACAATGCCAAGCTTGGAGATTGGAACAGTCGGTGGTGGAACAAGAGTACCTACGCAAAGGGAAGCACTACAAATAATGGGAGTTGCTGGTGGTGGCAATCCTCCAGGAGCAAATGCTAAAAAGTTTGCTGAAATTGTAGCTGGTGCTGTTCTAGCGGGAGAACTTTCACTTTTAGCAGCAATAGCAGCAAAACATCTAGCTAAAGCTCACAAAGAACTTGGACGCTAGTTTACACGCTTTTCATATTTCCCTCTACTTCTTTTCTTAGCTACCCAGAAACTAAGACAACTGAAATCACTGAATTTATAACCTAATACACCCTTTAATTGAAGAAATTAGAAGAGTGCAATTACCAAAAGTAGCATAACATACTCAAAGCTTCCCAAAATTTCCTAAAGTGTTTTTATTATATCGTATCGTTTCTAATTTTGTGAACAACATTACCTAATTATTGCTGACCCTCTATCCTTATCTTCCACCAGATGATTGTTAGCCAAATAGGAGATGTGATTATTGTTAACAGTAATAAAGCCCCAATAATTGGATATCTTTCTTCTTTAGGCATTCTTTGGAAAGAATATAACAAGTAGGTAACAATACCACCAATTACCAAGATTTTTACATGTTCAGGAAGTTTTATATTAACTCGTCTTTTCTTTTTCACTATTAACCTATTATGAACCCTCTGAGCTTCTACATCATCCCATCCAAGTTCTTTAGTAAGCTTATTAAAAAACATCACAAGAGGTAATTGATCAAAATGTCAACATTTTTCCATATAACATGCACAAATTCAGAATATAAATATGCAAATAAAAGAACAGCAGTTCCAATGACAGAAAGGATTTTTAGAGTAGTACTGATCTCAAGTCTTACACTCAACTTTAAGAAGAATTTTCTCCGTTTTATTTTTCTTTTTGCATAAAAAGGAATAAAGGGTACTCGAATTGGAACAGTCGAAGCTATTAAATAAACATCATCTCCAAGCTCGATAAGATAAAAATAATTTTCATATCTGTCATCAATAAAGTCATCAATTAAATGAACTATTTCACTCTTCATTCCTTTTATCCAATAAATGTATCTATGGTCACTTAGGAAACGTTCAAACTTGTAGGGACTAAACTCTCCCTTTAGGTGATAGAACTCAATCATTATGCCCCACCAAATATGAATTTTTATACTAAACGTCAATGTTTAGAATTATTTCACCCAGCATTGACTAAATCGTACAAAATTAAACCAAAATAGTCAAGTATTCTACCCTTAATATCAATGATTTTGTCTATGATCATCAACAGAATTGGGCTTTGCTTCACTATCTCTAACTCTTTAATGCGTTCAGCATTGAGAAATATGTACACAATAACAATGATAATGATAACTTTCCACCAGTCCTTTGATTCCAAAGCTAATGCAAGAAGTATTGCAACTGCCATAAGGGCTATCAAGAAAATCATAGGGATGAATATATCACCAAACATCTTAATCAATCTCCCATTCCCTTTCTTTATATCCCCTCTTTAATCCTTGAATTAGAGCTATCAGTGCAAAGATGGCTGGAAGATAATTTATAGCCTCTCCAACACCTTCCTCACTAATATAAGCGATCCAAAAGAAGCTAAAGCCAAGTATTAGCTGAACTATGTCCAGAATTCTCTCAATTTTGCTTTTCCCCTTAATTTTTTCAGAAGCTATTCTTTTAAGGATTTCCTCTAAGGCATCCTCTTTCTTTAAAATAAAGATCTTAAGAACATCCTTCTTATCGAAATTAATCCTCTCTTCACTCGGTGTCAAATAAAACCATCTGCTTATCCCATCATTCAATTCTATGATATAAACACGGGAAGTTTTTTCAAAAAGCTTTTTCACATTTATCATTAAAGTAAACTCGTCAGAATTAATTATTCTAGCAAAAGGAAGATTTCTTTCCTTTAAGAATTCTTCAATTCTCTTTGCCTCCTCGCTTATCGGTTTGTTCTCTTTGATCTTAATGAGAACATAGACTAACTTAGGCTCTTTTTTCTTTTCCTTGATCTTTTTTGACTCTGGTTTCTTAGGGATTCTGTAACGGATGAATATGCCTGGAGGAAGCTGAATTCTCATAAAATCACCACAACAAAATTACCTATCAAGAAAGTACTTAAAAATTTATCGAAAAGAGAAATTAAGAAGAGAGCTCTTGAATCTTTTTCCTAACGATTTGATTCACCAACTTTCCATCTGCTTTTCCTCTAAGCTTTGCCATTGCTCTTCCCATTATCAAACCCATTGCACCCATTCCTTTGGCTTTAACAACCTCAATGTTCTGCTGTACTATCTCCTCAATAATCTTCTCAACTTCTTCCTCACTCAAGAGCGTTAACCCCTTCTCTTCTGCAACTTGTAAAGCGCTCTTTTCTGGATGTAAAGCCAATTCTTTAAATATTTCCTCAAAAGCTTCTTTTGCAATCTTGTTTTGAGCCAAAAGTTTAAAAGCTTCTCTTATGTGATTCTCAGTTATGTTTTCTACTGGAACTTCAGATTTTAGTCCCTTGAGCAATCCTACAAGTGTTGATGCCACGATTGAGGGCTTTACTCCCAGTTTAACAAGTTCCTCAAACAGTTCATCTTTTTCTTCATCTACCAATGTTTGAGCTAAGCTCTTATCTAATTTGTATTGCTTGACTATTCTTTCGGCTCTTTGTTGGGGCAGTTCAGGCAAATTAGTCAAGATTTTCTCTTTAAGCTCTTGTGTTAATAAAATCGGAGGAATATCCGTTTCTGGATACATCCTTGCTTTTCCCGGCAATGGTCTCATGTATTGAGTGTTCCCATCAGGTAAAGCTCTTCTTGTTTCCTCTGGAACTCCATATAAAGCTTCCTCTGCCCTTTGAAGAACTTCCCTAAGAGCTTTCTTTGCGGTTTCCTCCTTAGCTGCAACTAAGACAAATGCATCCTCTTCGCCTAAATTAAGCTTTTCACTAACGGCATCAACTTCCTCTTGAGAAATTCCATAATTTGGCAACTCATCAATATGGAAGATGCCTTTAACATATTTCTTTGCTCTGTCTGCCATTTCTGTTCCCAATCTTCTTCCAGGCTGGATTTCAAAACCTATTAAGCCTCTAAACTTAGGCAATTTAATCGCTAAGACCTTTCCACCCTTCTTTATAGCACCGGCAATAATCTTCGAACTCGTGTTTTGGAAGATATCAGTTACGTCATAAAATTCCTCTCTAAGTTCCTCTTCCTTTACTCCCCTCTTTCTAAGCTCATCTCTAATTTTAAGCAAGTTTATTTGTCTTATAACCTCGCGTTCAATTATTATGGGAATCATGTCCAATTCTTGAACTCCCTTTATCTCAATTCTTGCTCCGCCTTTAATTGACACGTTTAAGTCTTGCCTAATCGTTCCCAAACCCCTCTTAACCTTACGCGTTGCTCTTAGAGCATCTCCAATAAATTTAGCAACAACCTTTGCTTGTTCTGGGTGATGAATATCGGGAGTAGTTGCAATTTCTATTAGAGGAATCCCCAAGCGGTCAATTCTATAGATAACCTTCTTATCTTTCCTCTCAACAATCCTTGCAGCATCTTCCTCCAAACAGATGGTTGGTATTCCAACATCACCCCAAGGTGTGCGGACTTTTCCATTCATTGCTATTATAGCTGTTCTTTGGAAACCAGAGACGTTTGAACCATCAATGACTATTTTACGCATGAAATGGACTTCATCGACAGGGATAGCATTTAGGAGATAAGCTATCTGCAAAGCAACTTCCAATGCTTCTCTATCTGGAAGATGTGGAGGTTCTTCATCCATATAAACTAAATCACTTAATTTGAAATTCCCTTCATAAACAAAGGTCCTTCCCTTTTTGAATTCCTCTAAAGCTGCTTGATCAATCTCCCCAAGTTCGCTCATAGTTGGTCTAAGTCTCCTCTGAAAAGTAAAGTCAACGTCATCAACTAACTCACTTGGAACCCGTGAAAATAACTTTTTTGTGTCCAATTGACGATGAATTTCTAAACCAACCTTTAAGCCCAATTCCTGATAATCAAGCTTCATCATCCTCACCTCAATAAACGTTATACTTTGTGTAAGGAGTTATTTCTCCAGCAAAGTTTGTTAGCATGAGCTTTTTGACTTCCTTTAAGTCCTTTGTGTGTCCCAAAACCCACATCAGCTTAACGTAAGCAGTTTCTGGAAGCATGTCTTCACAAGGAATAACACCCGCTTTAAGCAATTTTCTCCCTGTTGAATAGACGTACAAGTTAACCCTACCATTTAGACATTGACTCGTCATACAAACTGCTACTCCTTCTTCAGTAGCTCTCTTTATTGAGTTAATTATGTAAGTTGGTGTATGTCCTAAACCTGTTCCCTCCAAAACTATGCCCTTGTAGCCTTTATCAACAAAGAAGTCTATTATTTCACTATTCATTCCTGGAAAGACTTTAACTAATGCTACTTTTTCTTCTATCTTATCGTCGACCCAAACTTCACTCTCTTGCCTTTTCCTATAATCTCCCCTCAAGAACTCAATTCTCCCATCTAACCAAATTTTAGCTATTGGAATATCGTTTATACTTCTAAAGGCATCTCTCCTAGAAGTGTGCATCTTTCTAACTTTCGTTCCCCTATGGGCTAGACAATAAGTATCACCCGTCTCTCCATGCATAACTACACTAACTTCTCCAAAATCTGCAGTTGCCATTCTCACTGAACATATTAGGTTCATAGCAGCATCGCTACTTGGTCTATCACTACTCCTCTGTGAACCAACCAAAATTACAGGCTTTCCTAAATCTTTAAGCATAAAACTCAATGCTGCCGCTGTATATCCCATCGTATCCGTTCCATGCCCAACAACAACACCCTCTTCACCATTATTCAAGGCTTTTGCAACCTCATGAGCTATCTTAACCCAGTACTCCGGCTTCATATCTTCGCTAAAAATGTTTAATATCATTTTTGGAGTTATGTTAGCTATCTCAAAGATTTCTGGAACTGCTAAAGCTAATTCTTCAGCTGTGAAAGCTGGATGAACTGCACCAGTTTTGTAATCTATTTTTGAAGCTATTGTTCCCCCAGTCCCTAAAATAGTGACATCTGGGAGATTCTCCTTCTTCTGAATTATCTCTTTGAACTCTTTAACTTCCTTTGGTTTTGCTTTTTCAAGAATCCTAATTTCAACAATTTGATCAACTAAGATACCAATGTTATATCCATTATCAAGCTTTAGGGTTAGTGTATCTCCCTCTGAAAGCTCATATGGTGGCATTACAAGACCTCTATAAGCTATGTGATGGTCATTTTCCTTTTCAACAACTTCAACGTAATCTCCAATATTCAGGTTCTTCTCTTTCATAAATTGCTCAATTTTCCTCATGCTATCACCTCAGTTCAATCCTAAATCTCGGCTCTTCAATCCATTGGGTTTTACAGCGAGGACATTTAGAGGGAATATTTATTTCAGCCCTAAACACAAATCCACATTTTCTACAAACAGCTGGTTGAATTAGTAAAACTTTCCCTTCATGCTTTAAACTCTTAGCTATACGCTTCAAATCTTCAAGAATGACCCTCTTATCCCTAACTTCCAACAGCAATGACAACTCACTTACACTGAAATCCCTCTCCTCCAAAAGCTTTATTATTTTCTGCCTTCGACTCATCATGGGCATCAAAGCTAATTTACCTGATCAAGATATAAAGCTTAAGGTTAAGATTGTTACAATAACAGGTGAGAGTTATGATCATAGAAAAAGCCGAGAAGATACTTGAAGAATATAGCCTCTGCAATAACTGTTTAGGGAGAATGTTTGGATTGTTAGGAAAAGGTGAAAATCATATTAGAGGGAAGTCAATTCGCCTAGTGCTTAACATGGAAAGAGAGGCTAAAGGGAAAGAACCTTTTAAAGAACCAGAGAAATGCGAGCTTTGCGGTGGAGTTTTAAAAAGAGTTGAATACTTTGCAAGGCTATGTTATGATAAAGCTTCAAAACTTAAAATCCAATTTGATACCTTTTTAGTTGGCTCCTCTTTTCCCGATGAGATAATGCAGAGAGAAAGGGAGATAATTGAGAAGTTTGAGCTAAGCCATGCAGAACCAATAAATAGGGAATTTAATAGGGAAGTTGGAAAAATTTTGGAGGTCTTTTTCCAAAAACTGGTGGAGAAGAAAAATCCAGATGTTGTGTTTATAATTGATCCTATAACCGAGAAAATTAATATCCAAATAAACCCTCTCTATGTTTACGGAAGATACAGAAAGCTCATTAGGGGACTTCCTCAAACACCTCTAAGGGGATATGATGAGAGCGTTGCATCTATAATATGCAAGCCTTTCTCAAGAACAGCTAAAGGAAAAGCAGTTTTTCATGGTGCTGGTAGAGAGGATATAGACGTTAGAATGCTTGGCAATGGAAGACCCTTTATTGTTGAGATCAAGAATCCAAAAATCAGAAAGATAAACTTAAATGAGATTGCAGAGGAAATTAACAAAAGCGGAAAAGTTGAAGTTTTAAATTTGCGTTTTACCAATAGAAAGAGAATGGAGAAGGTACTTACAGAGAATCACAAAAAAGAGTATGAAGCATTGATTTATGTTAAAGAGGGAATAAGGGAATGCGATGTAATTAAAGTTGTTGAAAAGCTTACCAATGCCACAATACATCAGAGAACACCCTTAAGGGTTTTAAGGAAAAGAAGCGATATAATTAGAGTTAGAAAAGTTTATAAAGTGAGTGGTGAAGTGATTGATGACAAACACTTTAAGCTAAGAATATTTTGTGACGGCGGATTGTATATAAAAGAACTCATATCTGGTGATGAGGGGCGAACAACCCCATCCGTGTCAGAAATATTAAATAAAAATGCAGTTTGCAAAGCTTTAGATGTTATAAATATTGAGGTGAGTGAAAATGGTTCAGAAAGCCCACACAATAAGGAGGAAAACAAGAGGGAAGCTTAGTAAGAGCCCAAGAAAAAGAGGATTACCTTCACTAACAAGATTCTTACAAGAGTTTGAAGTTGGACAAAGGGTCCACATAGTCATTGAACCAAGCTACCACAAAGGAATGCCAGACCCAAGATTTCACGGAAGAACAGGAACAGTTATAGGTAAGAGAGGAGATGCCTACGTTGTCCAAATAACTGATGGTGGGAAGGTTAAAACCTTCTTTATTCACCCCGTCCATTTAAGACCTCAAAAGTGAAGTAAGATGATAGGGAGAAAAAAACTTAAAGAGCGTTATATTACCATCGCAGAGGCTAAAGAGATTTTATTAAAGCGTAGAGAGGAAGGTGTAGAGATTAACCCTGACGAACCAATGTTCTATGAGGCAAGAGTTAGCTTGGAGCATGCAGAGAAATTTGCAAAGATAAAGGCAGAACAAGCGAGTGAACTGAAACAAAAGCTCATTGAAAGCTTTGAATGGATGAATGAAAAACTTGCGACAAAGATTATTGACATAATGCCTGAGGACTACTTTGATATTAGGGTTATATTTGCCAAAGAAGTTCACATGCCTACAAAAGAAGAAGCGGAGAAGATACTTGAAATCTTAAAAGAATACCGCGAGTGATTTTTTCTTTATTTTTAATTTTAATCTCATTAACAACTCATGTAGTTTTCTTTCTGCAATAGCACAAAAGTATAAAAAGCGGGAGAGAGTATTATTTTTGGGGGAGTAAGGATGAACAGTTTCAATAAAAGACATGCATACATGAGGAGTGTAGAAAAAAAGAGGCATCACGTTGAGTATGAAGAATATGCATATGTTCTTGATTACCTCCCAACGGGTTACATCAATATAGAACACGGTAAAATTAGGGAAGGGCAACCAGTAGCCCAAGTTATTGGTGAAAAAGCCTTCACACTATTAGAGGTCATCCCAAAGGAGGATTTGATGCTTTATGAGAGAGTATTTATTGGAAAAGGACAAAGAGACAAGATACTTATGATAAATAGGAAATTAAGATATGATGATTTAACAGCTACTGCAAAAGCTGAATTGCCCTATGTTTTAGAGGAAATAGTTAAGAAAAATGAGCAGAGATTTGTTAAGTTCTTTAATGTTGCACCTCCTATAACTAACAGACTTCATAGCTTAGAGCTATTACCTGGGATAGGTA
The DNA here is from genome assembly GCA_002009975.1 of Thermococcus sp. JdFR-02. Taxonomy (GTDB): domain Archaea; phylum Methanobacteriota_B; class Thermococci; order Thermococcales; family Thermococcaceae; genus Thermococcus_C. Next base: position 62,880 of record MTLP01000009.1, on the reverse strand, counting down.
AAAAGCACATGTGGGATATACTTGAAGAGAGAAGAAAGAAGCCCTTCGAAAATTTTGAAGATTTAAAACATAGAGTCAAAGGTTTGCCAGACCCGTGCAAAATGATTGCTAAGAGAATATTGGAAGAACTTGAAGGCAGGGATAGGTATAGACTATTTGTCGGATCAAATAGACTCTTTAGGGAATAGATATGCTGAAGAACAAACTTTTTTCTCTTTTTTCTAAATACGGAATAAAACCCAATTCTAATTTAGGACAGAACTTTTTGATAGTTGACGATGTTATTCAGAGAGAGGTAGAGAGAGCAGATATAAAAGAAAATGAAGTGGTTTTGGAGATTGGTCCGGGATTAGGATTTCTAACAGATGAGCTGAGCAAAAAGGCAAAGCGAGTCTATGCAATTGAGAAAGATAAGTTTTTCATCGAAATTCTCAAAAGAGAGTATTCTTGGCAGAATGTGAAGATCATTCATGGAGATGCCCTAAAAATAGAGTTTCCAGAGTTTGATAAAATTGTATCAAACCTACCATATCAAATTTCCTCTCCAATAACTTTCAAGTTTTTAAAATATGACTTTAAGCGAGCTGTTTTAATATATCAAAAAGAATTTGCTGAGAGAATGATCGCAAAGCCTGGAACTAAGAATTATTCCAGATTATCTATAATGGTTCAAGCAAAGGCTAACGTAGAATTAGTTGAGATTATCGGTAAAGGTGCATTCTATCCAAAGCCAAAGGTAGATTCCGCAGTTATAGTAATGGAACCAAAACCTAAAAATGAGCAAATCATTCTCAATGAAAACCTTGTTAAAGCTTTATTTCAACATAAGAGAAAAATAGCTAGCAAAGCTCTAAAAGAGTCTTACCACATGTTTGACTTGACTAAGGAGGAATTTAAAAAAGTTAAAGAGATTTTTGATGAAATACCTTATGCACAAAAGAGGGTATTCAAGCTCAGCATTGAAGAAATAAAGGAGATTGAGGAATTTTTAAGAAATAATTCCATTTTAACTCTCAAAATTAAAATTTAGCATACCACTTGTTTAATTTGTCGTAATGTCCTTGTTCTATCTCAGCAAGCCACTTAAATGTTTCCTTTAACTTATCATCGGATACACTTTTGGCGAGATACTCATAAATCTCCTTAGCAAATTCTTCAGTTGTTAATAATATTTCAAAGACCTCTGAAAATTTTTCATTTTTTAATAGATTCATAAGGACATCTCTAGAGATTATAACTTCTAAAGAAGGCAATTCAACAGCTGACATATCTTCCTTAGGGAAAAGCTCTCTATAAATTGCTAAAAGCTCATCCGCATGATCCAGCTCATCCTTGTAAAGTTCGAAGAAAAGTTTTGAAATCTGTTTGCTTAAGGAGAAATCTTTAGAAATTTTATAGAGATGATAATACATCTCTGCTCCTTTTATTTCCCCTTCAATCCAATAAGCAAGAACGTCTCTCACTTTCATGTTTTTGAGCATGACAACAATTTTTCTGATATCATTCTTAACCTTATCATTCAGCATGCCCATCATGGTCATTCAAACTTTTTATTATGATAAACAGTTAATATTATTTGCGTCGAATTTTTAAAGCATCTATATTCACATAAATGTGAGAAAAATGATAGTGGCAATTATAGATGGTTACACTGATGAGCCTGCTGGCTTGGGAGTTCCTCCTTATCTGGGTATTTACCCTAGATACGCTTATGGAGCTATTAAAAAAGCGAAAAAAGATGCCAGCATTTTCTACCTTACAATAGACGACTTAAGGTTTGTCTTTGAAGGTGAGAGAGGAATAAAAACTAAAAATAAGACCCCTAATGTTTCAAAAGCTAAAAGAATTTTAGAAAAATCTGATTTAATAATTTACATCGGTGGTTTGCATACTCCTGGAAAGTATCTCTCAGCAGTCCCCTCTCAAGTTGAAGAAGTTGCCAAATTTATCAAAAATGCTAAAGGAATTAAGATTCTTGGTGGACCAGCTTTTATGGGCTCTGCTCACGGAGGGGGAGAGGTCATAAGTTCTAAAGAGTTAAAATTAGCCGAACAAATTTTTGACTACATTGCTTATGGTGATTTAGAAGCATTTCTCTATGACTTCCTGGCTAAGAAAGAAGTTAACCCCTTTAGATTCAGAAACTATGAAGAGCTTAGAGATTATGCTTTGCTTGGAGCTGAAGTAGTTAAACAATTCCCAGATTATCCTGATTTTGTTATTGTTGAAATTGAAACTCAAAGAGGTTGCCCCAAAGCTATGGGTATTGGAGGTTGCAGCTTCTGTACAGAGCCTGTTAGATATAAAAAAGTTGAGGACAGGCCTATTAAGGACATTATTGCTGAAGTTAAACTGCTCTATGAATTGGGAGTTAAGCATTTTAGAATTGGGAGGCAAAGTTGCATCTTCTCTTATATGGCAAAACCCAACGAAAGAGTGCCCATTCCAAATGCAGAAGCTTTAGAAAAGCTTTTTAGAGGAATTAGAGAAGTTGCTCCAAATCTTAAAACACTCCATGTTGACAATGCAAATCCAGCGGTTATTGCTAACTATCCAGAGGAAAGCATAAGGATAGCAAAAGCACTCGTAAAGTATGGAACTCCAGGAAACATAGTTGCTTTTGGAATGGAGAGTGCTGATCCCAAGGTTATTAGAAAAAACAACTTGAATGCAACTCCTGATGAAGTTTACAAAGCTGTAAAGATTTTAAACGATGTTGGAGCCAAAAGAGGATATAACGGAATGCCATGGCTCCTTCCAGGCATAAATGTTATCTTCGGACTACCTGGAGAAACTAAAGAAAGCTTTGAAATAACATTCCAATTTTTAAAGAAGATCCTTGACGATGGTCTTTTAGTTAGGAGAATTAACATTAGGCAAGTTGTGGTCTTTCCAGGAACGCCTTTATGGCATATAATGGACAAGGTAAAAACTGAGAAGCATAAAAAATTCATAGCCCACTACAAGTATAAGATAAGACATGAAATTGATTATCCAATGCTAAAGCGCTTAGTTCCTGTAGGGACGATTCTAAGAGATGTAAGAGCAGAGGTTTATGATAATGGATTAACTTATGGAAGGCAGATTGGGAGCTACCCATTAATAGTTGGAATTCCAAAGCAAATTGAGTTAAACCGCTTTTACGACGTCTTGATAGTTGGTCATGGATTTAGGAGCATAACAGGAATTCCCATCCCAGTAAACATTAACAAAGAAAGCTCAAAGGTTCTCAGCTATTTACCGGGAGTTGGTAAAAAAAGAGTGGTTAGAATTTTGGCAAAAAGACCTTTCAAGAACAAAGAAGAGTTTCTCAAGTTATTTGAAGCGAAAGAAAGGGAAATTTTAAAAGACATTATTTCGCTTGAGATGCAATAATCGTTTTCACTAAGAGAACCTCAACAAATAGAGTATCTTCACTTGTTGCCTCAATTACAAGCACACCTTCTTTTGGACAATAAATTCTGTCCTTTTGTGCTCCTTCTCTTGGTCCTTTCAATATTATCAAGAGATGATCCTTATTGCCAACTAAACCAAGTCCTATGGTAACCTTTGGAACAAATGCTAAATATCTCGACTCAATTCTTTTACTTGTTTCTTCAGCAGCTTTATATGCAGCTGTTTCATTTGTTCCGCTTTTAATTACATCCTCAACATAATACTTTACTCCAAAAACAGCACCAACCGTCGCTCCAAGTTCTGCAACTGTTCTTATTCTCCAAACACATGCTTCGCTTCCTTTACACTCTTTGAAGCTTATATCTCCAACAATTATGGTGGCTCTTTTATATGGTTTTCGTAGTGTGATGTTTATATCAAGAGTTGGATCACCAGTAATATAACTCTCCAAGATCACTTGGTAGGTTTTTCCTCTAAAGGGAACCCCAACTATCTTTGTTGTGATTGGATCCCTCTGAGGAGTTATTGCCTTTGAAAAGTTATTATAACCGTAGAATGCCACCCCTAATGGAGCCACAATAAATAGCATAAGTAAGAAAACTACAAGAACACGCTTATTCAATGTAAAAACCTCCAGAAACTTTCAATTCTTCTGAAGTCTTATTGAAACAAAAAGGAAGGGAAAGAAATCAAGCAAGGTCCTTCAAGTATGCCATTAACTCTTTGGCAGCTTCTCTTGTTGCGTATCTGTCCTTACCTGCAACAATCAATGCGCCGTATTCGCCAAATGCGCCTTCGATGTATTCTAAGTCACCTTCGCTTGCTTCCCAGTCAACTGTGCTCAATCCTTGGTCAACTAAGTACTTGGTGATTGCGTTTGCAACTGGTCCACCGATTAAGATCAAGTTGCTGTCAACAGCGTTAACGTCAATCTCGGTGTCAAGGTATGTGATTGGCTCTGTTGGTGGCATGACTGTTATCTCGGTGTATGTACCTGCAGTGATCTTGTCGATTGTCCATCCTTCTAACTCATCGCCAACTTTGAGCTCCTTTGTGTCGTAAACTTTCTCTGTTGGTTCAACGACAATGTATGACTTAACTGCGTATTCCTTAACGTCGTCATCGTCAACGTCTTCAGCTACAATCTCTGACTTGTAGTACATCTTGTACTTACCTAAGATGTCCAAGGTGCTTCCTTCGAGGTCGTCCTTGTTGCTCAAGGTTATCCACTCGATTTTGCCATCGTCGCCACTTTCAAAGTTGACTAACCATCCTGAGAGGAGTTCGTCTCCGCTGTGAACTTCTACGACGTTTGTCTTAACCTCTAATTGGGCGATTAAGTTACCATCGATACCGACGAATGTGTCGTCGAGTTGGATGATTAACTCTCCTTCTTCGAATTTGTCTGACTTGGTGCTAACATCAACTGCTGATGGTGGGTCTGTCTTCTCAATAATTACTAAGTCGCTTCTTCCATCTGGAGCAGTTATTTCAAGCAATACCTTGTTGGCTGGGCTGATGCTTATATCAACGGTCTTTATCTTGTAGCCATCAAACTCCTTGACATCTCCAACGTGGAACCATTGTACTCCGTGGTCTGTACCGTACTTAAGACCGTCACTTAAGACCTCTAATACATAGTAGGAGGTTCCCAATACTGTGAATGTGTCCTCTGCACTAATTCCATCATAAACGGTCTCTACTGCAGTGTATCCTCCTGGGTTGTCGTCATCAATAACTGTGTCTGTTGTTTCTGTTTGCTTTAAGCTTCCCCATACAGAGTCATCTTCAGTCGTGGTCTTCTCCCACTTGGTTATTACATAGTTTAGCAAGATTGTGAAGTTGCCAGCTGGGATCTTTAAGTCTGCAGTCTTTGGTGGGTACTCAATTACATCTTGCTCTGCATCTATAAGCTCAAGGTTCTCAATTTGTAAGTCCCAGTCGATTTGCTTGTCGCCCTTTATTTCATCCATGTTGTCAACTTCTTCGACGAATTTGGGTGTTACGGCTGCCCATGTGTCATAGCTTCCATTGTATGCGCTTCCGTTCCACCAGAAGGCATCATCTGCTAAATCATCTAATGCTTCGTTGGTTGCATTTGGATCAACGCCGGTGTCCTCATAGAAGTTGCTGTAAACTGGGATGTCACCTGGGTAGTAAGTTGCATCTTTCTTAACAATAACACTTACACCGCTTGCCTCAACTTCCTCTGCAGTGTAAAGTAAGCTTCCCAATGCGACTGCTACATCTGATGCACTTGCAACGTCCATAGTTGATGGAGCGTTTGCACCTACAACAATCTTAACATTTGGTGCACCATCTTTAACGAAGAATTCCTTTGGTGGAAGGCTTGCTTGAGCGTTGGCAATGCCCAATGTTGCTCCAACCATTGCGGCACCGATACCAAGTGCCGCGATCTTTCTTACCTTCATTTTCTTACACCTCCAAGTTTTGGGCATACGCCCTAATAGTGTTTTCTAAAGGTTTGTCAATAGCTAAGTATTAGCTTAAGGTTTATATACCTTTCGCTTTCAGACCCTTTCTAACGATTGATAAAGGTCGCTAATTGCCGTAAAAATTAAAAGAAGCTTAACTAAATGCCTACATCAAATTCGCCTTTTGCCGATAATATCTTTTAGCTTTTCTCAGAGCCAATAATTGATCAAAGTGGGTCTATGTCTGATAATTATCACTTAAGTACCTTTTTCGGCAAATTTTTTCCTCAAAGGTCTATGAATGAGTTCATAGACAAAACCTGCTAGATCTGTTAAGGCATTTTGAAGTTCTGTTGCAGTTATATCAATTATCTCTGGCTCTATTATGGCAAGAGCTACCGGAGCATATTTGGCATTCAGCTGGAACATAGTCTCAAAGGGAGATATCAATTCTGTAGCAACCAATGCATAATACCTATCATCTTTATGCTCCCCTTTGACCACAAATTTGTTTATCTTACATCCTTCTAGGAAGAGAGCTTTAAGCATTGTCTCCTTTATTGTTTCTTCGTCTTCTCCAAAAGTCTCAATAACAAATTGATAACGTATATTTCTATCATCTAGGATAAAGCTCTCAAGTTTCTCTTCACTATACCCAACCTTGGGGAGAGGGAGCTTGTCTAATGGCGGATATGCAGCTAATCCCCCAAATCTATCCATAAGCTTCCCCATAACTAATGAAACTTCGCCTAGGATCTTCATTAGGGTTTTAGAATCAATCTCGAGCTTACCTGGTCCTCGAACTTCAACGATAGCTGGAGCATATTTTAAAACAGCCTTAATAATGCCTTCTAAAGAACCTTCTAACTCGGCTTCAATCATTCCAGAATATTTCAATTCTTCCTCTTCATTCTCTATGATATCCTCAACTATAACCTTCTCAACCTTTACAACACTTTCTTTTTTAAGTTCCTCAGCTGTCTTTTCTAGAGCATTTTCAAGAGCTTTCTTGTCGTTCCCCAAGCCTTCGATATAAAAAACAACCTTTATTGTATTCAATTTTACCACCACATACCTTTATAGTGCTTCGCCTTATATTCACCTATTATTGGAATTTCCGTACCACAGTACTTGCACTTTCCTTCTCTAATATTGTACTCTTCAATTGTAAAGCCCCATCTCACTATTAAAGGTTTTCCACATTTTGGGCAATAGGTGTTTTCTCCATGATGCCCCGGCACATTACCTATATAAACAAACTTTAATCCTTCTTCCTTTGCTATCTTGTACGCTTTTTCGATCGTCTCTACCGGAGTAGGGGGCAAGTTCAGCATTTTGTAATGAGGGAAGAACCTTGAGAAATGTACCGGTGTATCGTCACCAACTTTTTCAACAACCCATTTTGCAAATGCCCTAAGTTCCTCTTCCTTGTCGTTAAGCGTTGGAATTATTAAATAGGTCAGCTCAACATGAATTCCAAACTCATTTTTAGCTATCTCCGCTATTTTTCTACTCGCTTCTCCACTTGGAACACTGGCTATTTTCATGTAAAACTTGTCATCGAAAGCTTTTATGTCAATATTCATGGCATCTATGTAAGGAGCTAACTCTCTAAAAGGTTCTTCATTTATATAACCGTTTGTTACAAGAATGTTCTTTAATCCTATTTTCTTAGCCAATTTTGCAGTATCTAACACGAACTCATACCAGATTATCGGTTCATTGTACGTATAAGCTATGCTCTCACACTCATAATGTCTAGCTAAATTCACGATAGACTCTGGAGTCGCGTTTTGCAAATAAGGAAATCTCTCATCAGCTTGGCTTATCTCCCAGTTTTGACAATGCTTGCAGTGCATATTACATCCAACTGTTCCAATTGAAAAGGCACAAGAGCCGGGATAAAAGTGGAACAGGGGCTTTTTTTCAATAGGGTCTAAAGCCATAGAAGATATTTTTCCATAATTGAGCGTGTAAAGCTTTCCCCTAATATTTTTTCTAACTTTGCAAGAACCTCTATTTCCTTCATTAATTATGCAATTCAGTGGACATAAGTGACATCTCACTCTATTATCTTCTAACGACTCCCAATACATTGCTTCACGCATACTCTCACCATGGTAAAATAGACCTTATCATAGTTTAAGCTTTTGGTAAAAAGAGAAAAGGTCAGAGAACCTTCCTCTTAAACAATAAAACCAGCAGAAAGAGCCACGCCACATGAACAACAAGTGCTGTTGGAAAGTCGCTGTAATCATTGAAGGGAATCCCTTCAAAAATCTTGTATGCCCAGTATGTCGGTAAAAATGCGGTGAACTTGCTCCAATCTGTCGAGAGATGTCTCCAGAGGACTACAAGCTTAACGACCGGGGGAAGGAGAAGAAGCCAGCCAATAACCTTAGAGACTGTTATGGCTTGCATTCTCGATTCTGAAAAGACCGTGATGATAAGACCATAAATCCACACCTCAAGGAGGAAAAGTGCTATTAGGATTAAAAGACCTTTCTGAGGAATTTCTATATTCAGTATTTTTGGAGAAATCATGACAAGAATTGCCATCACTAGAGAAGCCCAAGTTAACCGGTAGATCAAAAAAGCCTCACTTGAAATTGGAACCACTTGCAAAGCTTGTATTGTCTTGTTTTCCTTCTCGTCAGCCATCATGAAACCAGGGATCATGCCAAATATCATGGGAATGAAGATCAACATTAAGAGAGCAACCATGGGATAAAGAATTCCCATTCTTTCCTTGAAATAACGGACAATAAGGAGAAGAATGATGGTCATTGATACACTATAAAGGAGCATTGGATCTCTCCTCAATAACTTAAGATCAGTTTTATAAATAGCCAAAAACTTTCTCACAAAGCTCATCTCAATCCCTCCACAGCGTATTTGTAAAACCGAATTTTAGCGAGGTAGTATGCTATGCCGCTCCAGATTACTAGACCTGCTCCTGAACGCATCAGAGTTTCCCTTGAAATTTCCACAAATGGAGCCTTGAAGAAGTAAAGCCCGGGATAACTTGGAACAACATAAAGCACTTTCCAGGTCTCGCTGGTGAGGTAGCCGTGGTAGTGAGCATAGGGAAGTAGTGAAATAACCATGACTCCCAGCAAAGGGACAAAATAATCATCCAAGTCATGATACTTAGCTGAGATTGCTATACCTAAGAGGGTATAAACTACGGAAACCAAAAAAACTCCTACAAGTACATAGGAAAGTCCTTTAAGCGAACCTGTCCCGATTAGCATTATAATAGTGGCCGCTATTAGAGATACCATGGACATCAAAAGCGTTTTGGCAAAGATATAGCTCCTCCACTCAATCGGGGTTACTGCGAGCGCCCCAATAGTTCCATCCTTTTTCTCTGTAAATATTGAAGTCCCCACAAACATAAAGCCCACAAGACCTGGTTCAAAGAATATAAAGAGAGGAACCATGGAAGAATAATATTCTGGAGGGAAAGCTTTTACCATAAGTCCATACGCTAAGGCAACTAAAAGATAAATAGGATAAACATAGCCCCTAGTTCCGACTTTAAGATCGATCTTAGTTAACTGCCCTATCACACGAGCCTCCTCCCTGTAACCTTTAAGAATACCTCCTCTAAGGTTGGCTCCTCTGTGTTTATTCTTCTGATCTTATAGTTCCTAATAATGTTGAGAAATTCCTCATTTCTCCCAAGTCCTTCAAGTGGGAACTCTTTTATATCAACATCACCATTAGCAATGTATTCAACCTTAACTACTCTCTTGCCCATCTTAACCTTGAGCTCCTTTGGATTATCAACGAGTCTAATCGCACCTTCTACTATGAACCCTACTCTATCACAGAGCTCATCTGCTACATACATGTTGTGAGTGGTCAAAAAGATCGTCTTTCCATTTTCGCGCATCTCAAGGAGCAGATCTTTAATTTTTCTTGCACTCTCTGGATCAAGCCCTTCCAAAGGCTCATCTAGGAAGAGAATTTCTGGATCTGGGAGAAAAGCCCTCGCAAGGTCTAGTTTTTTCTTCATACCCTTTGAAAAACCTGAAACAAGTTGATCTGCTTCCTTATCGAGACCTACCATCTTAAGGACATCCACAGGATCAAGATGCTTCTTATAAAAGGAGGCAAAGAACTTGAGGTTTTCTAGTGCAGTGAGCTTTGAATATACTGCAGGAAACTCAAAAGAAACTCCAATTTTCTGATAATATTCTTTGCCCCATTCTCTTAAGTTCTTTCCAAAAACCTTAACATCACCACTGTAGTCTTTGATAATCTTCACCAAAATTTTGACCGTTGTAGTTTTTCCAGCACCATTAGGACCCAAGAAGCCGTAAATTTCTCCTTCCTCAACTTCAAAGCTTAGGTTTTCAACACCTCTAACATCGCCATAATACTTTTTGACATTTTTAACCTCAATCACATTCATACTTTCACCTAATTAAACTCAGATAGAAAAGTATTTTTAGATGGTGCCGCATATGTGCGGGTTACCCCTCAATAGCTTCCTCTAAAATTTTTCTCTGGGCTTTCCTTAGGTGCTCTTTAACTGTTGAGACACTTAAACCAAGCATATCTGCAAGATCTCTAAGCGTTACTTTGCGGGGATTGTCGAAATAGCCGCTCTTGTAAGCTAAGAGGAGCACTTCACGCTGTCTCTTGCTTAGCTTTGAAAGGGGTGTATTTTCTGGTGTATACTCTTCGACACTCAAGACACTTCCTTTGTAAACCTCTTTAAGGGTAGAAATCACTTCACTGAGGAGGGAGTCTTCACAAGTTACGAACAGAACAATTGAAAGCCCATCAAAAGTACCCTTTTCAAATATCACAAGCCCTTTCTTTTGGAGCTCAAGGATTCTTTTAACATCTTCTGTTGGATAAGGGATACTCTTAATATTAATCTTAGCATAGAGCAGGTAATGATCGTTTTTTGGTATCAGTCTCAGCTCTTTCACATGAGCAAGCTTTCTAAGGTTCTCAATAATTTCTTCTGGGTTTACACCTTCTTTAAACTTGACTTCTGTTATCTTAATAATTTCATCGTCAAGTATAAAGTAGGTATCCCCATAACCCCATTCTATAGCTTCAAGAAACTCCTTAAACATGACAAACATTTCTTGATTGAGTGGGACTTTGAACTTTATTCTTTTCATAGGCATCAAAAAGAATTGGTTAAAGAGGTTATTATGATTTTCTTTTGTGGTCAAAAATAAGAAAAAATTACTCACATGATGATCCATTTTTAGCCACGATGCTTTACTTTTGATGAATGCTTTATGTCTTCCTTTGTTTTTATGAGTGTGTTAACGTAAACCAGAATAAGAGCTACAACAAACAGTATGAAAGCTCTTCCCACATACATTACCACGAGGAGCATTATAAAAAGTCCAAAAACCATGAAAAGTGCCGCTCCAGGCGTATTCCACCGAGTATACCCTTTTATCATTAGATATGCATCTGTAATTGCAAGTAATAAAAGAACCATTAATGTAGAGTACAAAAAGTCAGGAGCAACGTCTCCACTCAGGATTCTTTCCCTAATTTCCTCTGCTGATTTTCGAGCTAATGCAGCCCAGAAGATCACAAAAAGGAATAAATAATAAAAGAGAAAACGGGGAAGGTGCTCAAAGAACTTCTCCTCCTCATCAGGGGTAAGTTTAAAAAGCCTCACAGGCTACACCTCCATTAGCAACAGCTAAGACATTATTCCTAAAGCTTCATTATATCTTACCATACCTGACTTCTCTTTTCCTTTGCTTTCATTTTGATAGAAAAATGAGTGAAAATTACTGCAAGAACAAAGAGCAGGTAAATATTCTTTATAACATAGATAGTTACTTCCATCAAGATAACACCAAAAATGACCAGCAGTTTGGTTCCAGTGTACGGCCTTTCAGAAGAGGGTGTTAATTCATAAAGAACCGAGATAATCAACATTATGAGTAATGAGATACTCCATGCAGAATACATTTCTTCTGGATGAGAAAGTCTATACCATCCACTAATGAACACAAGAAAATAAATAAAAGAAAAGCCAATAAAATCATTTAAAGTATCCCTTTTAATTGTCATAGCTAAACCTCCTCAATGTTTAGTCTCTGGGACATCACATTGGTTCCATACATGTCTTCATAATCTTCTTCTAGTAGTGTTTTTCTTTTCTCTTGAATTCTTCTTTGATACGTATTAAGGTGTTTATGTATATTAGGACAAGCGTTATAATAAAAAGCAAAGCAACGCTCCCTGTATAGGCTGAAATTAAATACATCACATATAATCCAAAAATTGCAAAGAATCCTGATTTTGCCGTGATGCATTTTTTAGGATTATCTCTGCATCGCAGGTAAAAGACTATCAAGAGTGCTATCACCGTAGTTATCGGCATGGATGTTGGCCTAGGAAGTCCCCCCTTGATCTCCTCAGGAGTCTTGTGAGAAAGTCCATACCAGAAAAACACAAAGAGTATCAAATAGTAAAAAAAGAAAATGGGAAGATTCTTCATGAACCTTTCCTTCTCTTTAGGAGTCAGTTTAAATACCTGCATTTTTTAACCCCTTTTAATCTCTCGGAAGTTGGACATATTTATCTACAGACTCACTTGTCCATTTTCCGTCTTCTTCTATAAGGTTGTAGACAGCATATTTTACTGTACCAGAGACTATATACCCTGTTACTGGATTCTCAAATAGCATTCCGACAACAGTTCCCGAAATTTCACTAACTGTACTTGCCAATTGAGTATTGCCATAGGTGTGGGTGTAAATCATGTGAGCACTTATTCCTCCGCCTTCTCCAAATACATCATCATGGATGCGGTACATTACGTGGATAACGCCTTTTTGAATGCTATCTCCTGCTTTAAATATTATTCTATGTTCTACTGTGCCCACATTCTGGTTAACTGCTTGCACATCATAGGCAAGGGTTACATCATGATTTCCTGGTATCATTCCCCACTCTAATTCATATCCCCATGCATCTATAAAATCAACAATCACTTTATAATAACTTTCTCCACTTATTCTCTGCCCTATCACGTTCGTTATTGATATTTCATCCACGTCTCCCTGATCCCAGTAATCTTCCACTAAATCCCACGTCCAATAATAGTCTATAAACACCGTTTTAGAGGAGGGGTATACAATGTACTCTATTTCAAGAGTTAAATCTCTTTCAGAGACCCAGCTTTGTATTGAGATATCAGAATTAAGCTTTTCCTGTGTTGTGGTGATGGGTTTATTGAATTTTTGATGCATCTTTTCTTCTCCCAACTTAACAAATCCATGCTTTGAGAGCAATCTGTTTGCTTCTTCTATTTTCCCACTGGCTTTAAGTCGGGAATACTGTTCTATAATTTTCTTCTGCATTTCTATGGAGAGTGCATTTTTGTGTCCATTTGATACCTTAGCCGCACTTACCATCCCTACTGTCATGCTCAACACAAGGAGCCCCAACATCAAGCTTAGCAATTTCTTCCACATTGTAGCACCTCCAAAGGTAACGACCCATAAATGATGACTCAAAGACTCTTTATAAATTTTTCTATTTATTATAGTATTATTACTCCCTAATATATTATAAAAAATCAAAGGATTGAAAATCAATTAAAGTTTAATAAGATATATCGTAAATCAAATTCGACAAAATGGAAAGAATACCTCAATAGAGTTATCTTAGGTGTTTCTACCTAAAACCAATATTCCCTCGGTTATAGACAATGTTTTTAATTGAAAAGGAAAAGCTGAAAATCCAACACTTAACATTTACAAACACCGATTCCATCACTTTGAGCACCTGGATGATCCACGTCTAACCATGCATCTACAACCACCCTCGGATGTCCATAGTCGTGGATGCAGTATATAAGGGGCGAAATCACCTCTAAGAAGTGAGCATCAGCCTTAACTGTTGCATCAAAGGTCCCTTCTCCTTCTTTTTGGGAATCAAATGAACACATACTAACTAATGAGCCAGATTCTCCTGCATATGAGAGATCCTTCACCATAAACACTTTACTGCCATAAATCACATGGAACTCGCCTTTTGCCCCCACCCATGCATATTTCTTGTCGCTGATCTTGTCATACCAGTAGTGCTCAGTGAAAGCTGTTACTATGTAATATTCCCCTTCCTCATAAGTTGATCTAAGATCTTCAGTTCCTATACTTCCCGAAGTCTGAGCTATCTTAAATATTGGAATTTCAATGTAATAGACTGTACTCCCTGTCTCTTTACCGATGATAATTGTTGTGTTGTCGGTCTTTAAAGTATTGAGAATTTCCTTATCCCGACTTTCATAGATTTTCCTGACAAGAGCGCGATCTTTCCTGAGGATCTTTATTCCATCCTTGCTCTTGAACCACAAAATATATGCAATGTCTGGTGTACCGTTTTTACTTAGACTAAGTTCAAAGATTGATAAATATTCACTTTCCTGCTTGAATGTGCCAATGTGAACAGCGTTTTTATCTAAGGACTCATAAATGATTCTAAGACTTTTCTTATCAATAATCTCTGTTAAGTTTCTTATAATTTCCACTTCTAATGGCGGATAGAACTCTTTTGAGGCCCTCTCTATGCTGTACCCTGTGACTATCCTTGGTTCCCTGTTAGAAGGGAAAAAGAAACTACCTTCCACAAGTAGCAGGCTTCCTAAAATTAATCCTATGGCAAATATTGCCAGATTTTTTACTTTCTTGTTCATGCCGCTCCCCCAAATATAAGCCTACCATCCTCAAATTATGAACTGGTACTATATAAATTTTTCCATATATTATAGTATTGCTATTTATTTTTTAATGTATTTTAAAAAAGAATTTCTCAAAGTACAATAAACCTACACAAAATAGTGTTGTATAGTAAAATAACCAAATAACTCAAAAAGTAACTTATGTTTATTTTTTGTTTAATCTAGATAAATGCTCCCATCCCAAAACCGGCATCTTCTCGAGTTTTCCATTCCTCCTTAGATAAACTCCTTCTCCCTTTTCAACCCTTCCAATCACCGTGAAATCAAAGTTAAGCTTATCCAAGTGCTCCTCAGGAATTGTAAAGATGAGCTCAAACTCTTCTCCCGATGCTAAGGCAATCTCAATTGGGTCTAAACCTAAGAGCCCAGCAACTTCAAAGACTTCCTCTTGTATAGGCAGCTTTTCTGAATCAACCAAAATTTTAACACCGCTCATCTCTGCAACTAAGTGAAGCTCTTTGCTCATGCCGTCGCTTATATCAATCGCTGCATTTGCATACTTGCTTAAAATTTGTCCCTCTTTAATACGAGCTTTTGGTTCAAGAAGTTTTTCATAGAGTGCCTCTCTCGTCCCTTTTCCTACATCAAGATTTTCAAAATACACTTTAAGCCCAGCTAAAGCCCTTCCTATATCTCCAGTAACACAAACTAAGTCGCCAGCATTTGCTCCACTTCTCGTTAATATTCTCTTGGTTTTTCCCAGAGCTATACCATCAATTATCAGATCACATGCCTCATTGGTATCAGCGCTTATTATAGGTGTTTCATAAAACTTAGATGCCTTAGCTAATCCCAGTGCTATCCCTTTTAAATAGTTCATGTCAAACTTATTTGGAACACCAAGCGAGAAGAGAAAGCCTATAGGTTTAGCCCCCATTGCGGCTAAATCGCTAATGTTCATCGTAAAAACTTTAAAGCCAACTTGCTCTGGTGTCATTATTTCTGGGACATCCGTACTTTTCACGAGCATGTCGTTGGTAGCAACTAACCACTCATCTCCAAACTTTAATGCGCCGGCATCATCACCAAGAGGTAAATCTCCCTGATTTTTAAAATACCTCATAAAAAGACCAATTATCTCGCGTTCCATCTAATCACCTCTTCAAAAAGCTCAAAATCGAGCTCTGCTTGGGCTTGTAATACTCTTCCCTTTGCTTAACTTCTATACTCTCTAAATCTTCAAGCTTAGCTTTCTTTATCTCCTCTGGAAGCTTTATTTCACCATACTTCCCTCCACCGCCTGGAATAACAAGTAATTTCTCCTTCCTAAAAGCCCAAATTGCCTTAGCTATATCCTCCCCAATAGTCTTAGCTATATCCTCAATTGGAACATCAACTAAAACTCTAATCTCACTCCCAAACTCTTTCAAAAGCCTCTCCCAAATAGTCTTTATGGCTTTAGTTTCAACACCTTTGTTAAGAACCATAGCAATAATTTCTGCTAAAGGTGCCAAGTGAAGATAAGGAGCCCTATCCTCAGGCTTTTCTTTTGTATCAGCCAGCTCTAATATCCTATCCTTTACACCTTTCTTTATTATCCCTCCACATTTCTCACATCTCCAGCCTAAGCGCTTAGCATCTTCAAGTTTGTATTTGGTGTAACATCTTGAGCAAGCTGTCAGATGATACTTCCCCAATCTTGGATCAAGCCCAGCGTTTAAGATTATCTTCCTTCCACTACGCTTTAAAAGAGCTTTTCTGACTTCCTCAAAAGTTGGCTCTTGAATCTCAAAACGGTTAAATTCCCTCCCTAAGCGATGAGGATGGGGAGAATGGGCATCGGAATTTGAGAGATATGTTAGCTTATGATGAGCCTTAATCAAATCAGCTAAATAAGAATCAGCTGAAAGACCAAGCTCGAGGAAATGAATCTTAGCGTTTCCATAACACTCTTTTAAGCTATCATACTCCTTATACAAAGCTGTCCATGGCGTAAAGGCATGACTTGGTCCTATTAAAACCTCCAAATCATTTGCTAACTCTGCAATCTCTGCACCGTTTAAGCTTAAATGTGGTCTTCCTTCAGTTTCAATGTCCTTAGAATAGTGCTTTAGCTTTTCCCTCATCTCGTGGACAGCTTGAAGATTTGGAAAAATCAGAACATGGTGAACTCTTTTAGCATCTTCGACTTCAGTTGTTAGGAGAAATCTAACTCCTTTATACTCAAAAGTCCCTTCATCAACCTTTTGAGCGTATTTTAAAAGTTCCTCTTCCCATCTTGGATTTAAAATATCACCAGTTCCAACTATGCTTAACCCCTTAAGCTTAGCATTCTCTGCTATTAATGGGATGTTCATAAGCTGGGATGTGGCTTTGGAGTATTTTGAATGTATATGCAAATCGGCATCAAAGTGCATAAAAATCACCAAAAAGAAGAAAGAATCAAATGTATCCCCTGTCCTCTTCGCCCCTTTCAACTGTTGGTATTTGTTGTTCAAGCATTGCTCTTTGCATTTCTTGGACTTTTCTTAAAATCTCTTCAGTTTCTTTTGCCCTCTCATCTAAAGCCGTCATGTCAATTTCGAGATTAAGGATCTTCGCAACGACATTTAATACTGCTTTTGCAGCCTTTGCATCAACGATATAACCTAAGGACTCTCCTAAAAGACAAATTCCCTTCATTCCCTTTAACTTTCCAATTCCAAGCAACAAGCCAGCTGCACCTACAATGGCTCCTCCTTCATCTTCCCTAAAGACTATGTCATAACCCTTATATTTCTCTTTAAGCTCTAAGTGCGTGACTGAACCTAAAACCCTCGGCTCTCCTTGAAGCTCTGGGACTTGATAACCACCCATCGTAATTATTTCCCTTGTTCCAAACTGCTCAACAAACTCAAGCATCTTTCCAACAACTTCAAAATGCCCATAACTGTCAGTTGGAGGAACTTGAGTATCTCCAGTTATTATGATTAAGTCTCTATGTTCTTCATCTGGACTTTTCCAATAGTAGAACTCATTTTTCATCAAATCAACAGTCGAGTCCTTTTTAATCAAAACTTGGTGCAAGAAGTGTGGAGAATATAAATCAGCAAACTTCTTTGCTTTTAACTCATTTATCAAATGCTCAGCAGCTAGTTTTCCAACCAACCCAATTCCAGGCAAACCTTCAATAAATATTGGATCATTCAGCTCTGGTCTTTCATAAACAACAATAACACTTTCTTTCATAAAATCACCTTCCACTTTTAATTCCTAACAACTCTCTCTTAAGCCTTCTCCTATACTCCCCATAGGGATCTTCAGGAGAAAATTTTGGAGGATGGGCTATCTTGGTCTCGCCCCCACAAGCTGGACAAACTTCTTTTAAAGTATATCTCCCACAATTTGAGCATCTCCTAATGCGCCACCTCATTTCTCTCTCCTCTTAATTTTCTTAATTCTCTTTTCCTTCCTAATAAATGTAGCTTCTCCACCAGCCTTCTTTATGACATCAAGAATCTCTGCAGCAATATCTTCCATAACTTTTTCAGCAGTAAGATAATCTGGTGCAACAATATCAATCCTGTATCTTGGGGCACCCAAATAGGTTATCTTTGCTTCAATATCTTTTATCTCATTAATTCTGTTTCTCGCCCTAATCAATGCCTCTCTAATAACTTCAATTCCATTTGACGTTGGAACCGTTATTTCAAGCTCAGCATCAATTGTAACGGTTGGAATTTCAACATAACTCTTAATTATCTCATAAAGTGGCTCAATCCACTCTTCTGGAATTAATCCTTCCAAAACCTCCTTTCCATTTTGAGCTGCATCTTCAAAGGCAGCATAAACCTCTCCATATTCCTCTTCTAGGGGGACCCATACCTCTTTCCAAGCATCTTCAAAGCTCTTTCCTATTCTCTCAGCAACCATCTTTAATAGATTCTCAGCTTTTTGAGCCCTCTTGAATTCTTGAAGCTTTGCTTTCCTTTGCTGCTGAGTTACACGCTTTAAGCTCAAATCTATGTGTCCCTTTGAAGGATCAACCCTAATGACCTTTGCAACTATCTTTTGTCCTTCTTTCAAGTAATCCCTAATGTTCTTTACCCATGTTGGAGCAACTTCACTGATATGCATAAACCCCTCTTTTCCAGGGTATTCATCCAATGAAAGGAACGCACCATAATGGTGAATGTTCTTTACCGTAGCAACCACAAACTCTCCTTCTTCAGGAAAATCCTTAGCTCTCCTTGGCATCTTCATCATCCCCGTTCTAATTTTATTAACCCTTTTGGATTGTTAACTGTAGAACTTTTTAAAGTTTCGCAAATTGGAGAAAAGCAAAATATATTAAAAGAGAAGTCACTCAAGGACTTCAATTATTTTCGCTTTGATTATTCCCTTACCACCTGTTGGCTCAACCAATGTTGCACCACAAACTAAGCAGCGGACCTTTGTAGCTGGATTACTGAATACAATTTGCTCGTTTCCACAGTCGATACACTTAACCCTCAAAAATCTTGATTTTGGCATTGGAATTAGATTCTTAGGAAGCTCCATTGCTCTCACCTCTCAACAAGTTCGAACTTCTTTACCCTGAACCCTTCTCCTCTTGTGTGGGCTTTCTTACATACAGTACATCTGTATCTTAGGTCTAGCTTTTTGACTGGCTTTTCTCTTCCCTCTGGCTTTGGTCTTGGGAAACCTTTGTAACCTTTAAGGATTCTCCTGAATCTTCTTTGACCAGCACTAAGCTCACTTCTTGGTCTCTTTTTCACTTTCTCAACTGTGTGAATAGTGTGCTTTTTACAGTAGGGACAGTATGTTCTTATTTTCTTTGGAAACTTCACTCTCTCCACCTCCGCAAGGGCTCGGTAGGCTCTCTAGCGGATACCCCGAGCCATGAGCTATTACATTGCGTGAACCCCTTTGGCATAAACCTTTAAAACATTTTTGGATTTAAGAAAGGGCAAAGAAAAAGAAGCTAAGGGGTTTCAATAAAAGCCCTTGCCCATTTCTTGGCTTTCTCGATTTCTTCCTCACTTGGAGCAAATTTTACTCTAAAGCTGGGCTGATAGAGCTTCAAGCGCATTTTCTTTGCAACCTCTTCAAGAAGTGGAATTCCTTCACCACTCCATCCATAAGAACCAAAGAGAGCTATTCTCTTACCCCTCCAATCAGGCGTCAAACCTAAGAGGATCATTGCCTCTAAAGTCTGAGGCGCAGTCATGCCGTTCAAAGTAGGTGCTCCAAAGAATATTGCTTTGGCACTATCGATCTTTTCTAAAACCTCCTCTCTGCTTGCATAAGCTAAATCCAAAAGCTCTCCACCGATTTCCTCATGAATAGCTTTTGCAATTTTCTCAACGTTTCCATGGGCACTCGCATAAGCTATTATAATCTTATTCCTTGGCTTCTTCAAAAACTCTTCATATACCTCAAAAGCTTTTTCTATTCCTTCCCTTGTGTCTATAATGACACCGTGAGATGGAGCAATCATCTCAATTTCTAATCCTTTAAGCTTCTCAAGACCTTGAATTATGAATTTCCTAAAGGGTGCCAAAACAAACCTAAAGTACTTCCAGAACTCCCTCCAATAAGTTTCTTTTTGTTGTATCTTGCTATAAAAGAAGCTCTCTTCAAAGTAATTTGAACCAAAGCCGTCACATGGGAACAAAATCTTATCTTCAACTAAATATGTCATCATAGTCTCGGGCCAATGCCAAAATGGCATTTGAATAAATTTCAGGGTTCTTTTTCCTATTTTAAGCTCCATTCCATCTTTTGCTGGCATAAAATTGAAATCCCTATTAACTACCTCCTTCAAGAGTATTTTCGCTTGAGGTGTTGCAATTACCGTAACATTAGGATTCTTCTCTAGCAATAACTTTAGACCCGCACTGTGATCTGGCTCTACGTGATTAATGACAACATAATTTATTTCTTCAGCTGGAATGACATTTTCAATTTTCTCAAGCCACTCTTTAGCCAATTTTTCTTCTGTAGTGTCTATAAGAACCCTCTTTTCATCTAAAATTAAGTAAGAGTTATAGGTTGTTCCATAAGGAGAATCAATTACTAGATCAAACACTTTCTTAGCTGGATCAATTGTTCCAACCCAATAAATGTTCTTTTTCACTTCAAAACTCCCTATCATTTTCATCACCTATTATGACATGTGTCATGAAATTTTATAAGCTTTATTCTTACATAACCTCCAAAATATAGGGATCTCCGCAATTTAGTATTTTTAGTCTAAATCTGCCAAACAAAAAGTTTTAAATCAAAAAAACTATTTTATCACAAAGGGTGATATGGTGAAAAGATTATGAAGAAAAAGCCTATAGATTACTTTATGGAAGAGGGAGAGGCTGAGGAAAAAATAAGAGAGACCTTAAAGAAAATTTCAAAATTGCCTCTCAAGGATATTCTCAGCTATGCAATAAAA
Source organism: Thermococcus sp. JdFR-02 (assembly GCA_002009975.1). GTDB lineage: Archaea > Methanobacteriota_B > Thermococci > Thermococcales > Thermococcaceae > Thermococcus_C. The sequence continues at coordinate 41,942 of MTLP01000009.1, read as the reverse complement.
GGGGAAAGGGATGCAACAAGATTATATGCCTTCCTATACAAGAAAATCGATGAGCCGTATTTAAAAAATAAGTTTAAACAGTTCCTTGAAACTGAAAAATCTCATGATGAAAAGGTTTCCCAGATATTCAAAGAGCTCTTTCCAAATGAAAGACCCACAGAAATCCATATTGAGACTTGGATAAAACCATTTGAAGAATGTAACTGTAAGTTAGACACAGTGAGAGATTATTTGAATGTGCTGGAGACTGCTATGGATTCAGAAAGACTTGCAAAAGAAGTTTACACATTTTTAGAAAAACAGATGCGCGATCCAGTACATAAAAGAATATTTTTAGAGCTTGCAGAGGATGAACTAGAACATTATAAGTTTGTTAAGAGCGAATACGAGTTCTATAAAAAGATCAAAGCAGAACAGGATTTCCAAGAACTTCTAAAAGAGTTACTAAAAAACAGAGAGACAAGAGATCAATAATCACTCCACAGGAGCATAGTAGCATCTCTTTGGTGATGATATCTTGCCCTCTTTTTTAAGAACCTTGATTATTTTATCAACTTCCTTCTTTGGTAAACCCGTAAGTTCCGCTATTTCTTTACTCCTCAAAGGCTTTCCGGCTTTTTTCATAGCCTCCAAAACCAATTCTTCATTATCCATACAAACACCTCCAATAGTTTGTAAATAAAACTAAAATGTTCGAATTTATAAATTTAATGGTTTCCATCTTGTCAAAGCTGTGCAATTAATGATATTAAAAATGGTGCTATAGCTGTTAAAATGAATCCATGAATAAAGGCAATTATCGTTATCTCTTTGCCTCCAAACTTTACTAAAACTGGCAAAGTGGAATCCATAGTTGTTGCTCCACCCATAGAAACTGCCAATTCCTTTGGAACCCTCTTTATAACAAGAGGATAGAATATTATCGTAAATATCTCCCTTGTTAGGTTAGCTAAAAATCCAATCACACCATAAATAGGCGAAAATGCTGCTAATAATGGTCCCGTTAAGCTGTACCACCCAAAACCCGCTGAAACTGCTATTCCCCATTTCAATGGAAATCTAAGTAAAAAAGAGGCAAAAGCTCCTCCAAGCAAAGAGCCAATGATGGTTGCCAATGGTAAGATCAAAGCTATTTTACCAAGCTTCTTAATCTCTCTTTTCACTCCTCTGCTTTTACCTATCTCCAATCCAATTATGAAGATTAAGAGATAGAGCATTAACAATGCCAAATCCCCAAATTCATAGGATGTGTATTTGCCAACTAAAAGTCCTGCAAAAAGTGAAATCAAAACCAAATAAAGAAAGTTCATCTTAGCTTCCCTCCCAAAAGTAAAGAAAAAAGCAAGCTCCCCAATATTGTGAAAAAGGCAAATATGATAGAGGTTACAAAGAGAGACATGGCTTTTATCTCAACTCTTCCAGCCTCTACTCCCATGAAGAATATAAGGAATAGAAGAGTTGCACTCATGGGTTTATCCAAGTTGTATTTTAGCTTTTCCCTGAATATATAGCCTGTTACTACACCAACGATTAGAGGAATGAAAATGTTCATGAAACAAAGTAATATGTTCTAGGTAATTAAGATTAACGTTTAAAAAAGTTAGAAGGCCTCGGCATTGAAATGTACATCTTTTCACTAATAGAGAGCAATAAAAGAAATACTGCACCAAAATAAAAGAAATCACTTAGAATTAGCAAATCCAAAATCCTTGACACCCCACTTGATACAGAAAATGTTATTATAAGCGACAAAATCGCTCTGTCCCCCATATCAAACCTCTCAATATTCCTAAAGAGTTTAAGTCCTATCCATGTTAAAATGACAGCTTGTACAAGAGTGTATGCTCCTTGCACACCTTTCATGTAGGCAAATAGAAAAAGGAGAAACGCTATAACTAAAACCCCAACTGCCTCTTTAATAATATTTCCTCCTGTGATAGTTTCTTCAAAAAATCTTGCAAAGAGAAAGAGGAAAAGGACTGAGCCAGAAAATTCCAATATATCGACGATGTATTCAGCAAGAAAATTATAAAAAAGTGATGTTAAAATGAAAATTAATCCAGCAATCAATGCTATCCAGATATTTCTTCCGATTTTTCTGTTATAATAGTACCACATGAGAATAAAAACACCAAAGATTAAGTCAGCGATATCATGAATAGAATAACATCCCATCACATCCACCCCCTTATGCACTTGTGAATTCTAATTGCAGAGTATTGCCAAAAAAGAAGACTCATAAAATAAGTGAAGAGGGCAAGAAAATGCTCACATGTAACTGGAGTCTCAGGAATTAATGGATTTACCCAAGTTTGAACAACTATCAACCAAGAAGCTAACCTAAGAGCAGTTTTTAAAAATATTGATAAGGCACGTATTGAGATAAGGGATCTTATCAGGGATATTATAATGATACCAATTGCTCCAAGGAAAATATCGCTGTAAGATGTACCAACAAGGAATGCATAAATCATAAACACCAATATTACAGCAAGTTGAGCTACAAATTCTTTGTCTATTTTAAATAGCTTTAAGAATTTACACGGTATCATCATAATTGCAGCTCCCATATACGTTAGGAGAATAAAGAAAAGCTTATTTGCAGAGAAAAGACTCAGATACGTGATTGAGGTATAACCCAAAATCCCAACAATCAGTAGACAGCTTCCAATAGTCTGCAGAATGGCAAATATTTTCACTTTCTTGCTGTATCTATTCAAAATAAACTCAATGCGGAGAGTATAAACTAATCCTATCAGAAACACAAACTGCAGGAGCACAACCACATACATAAATTCATCCAATTAACTCACCTATAACAATCTTCCCGTCTCTAATCTCAAATTTATAAAATCCAGTATTCCCTTTTGGAGACTTTTTAATTCTTAATCCTCTTGTGATCTTAAATCCTTGAATGAGCTCTACAATATCAATGACATATGTAGCTAAATTCTCAAACATTGCAAGGGTTCTCTCATCCACAAGACGCTTATCAATGATTGCAGTTAGCACTACTTTCTTTTCCTGAACTATTGAAGCAATCTCCGAAAAGAACTTGTAAACAGTGGTAGGAGGGTGAAAAACTAAAAGGGGGTGTAAAAGGAAAAATCCAACGTGAGCTCCTTCAAATAGATTTCTAAGTTTAAAGGAGATAGCATAAAGTTCCTCTGGAAATACGTCTTCTCCAAGCACTATTAATTTTACATTAGCCAGCTCTGGAATTTTCTTGAATTCATCACGCATCTTCTTTGTCACAAAAGCGACAGCATTTTCTTTATTTTTCTTTAGCATTTCAAGGACTATTTCCTCCCCCAAAGTTCCAATAGTTTCGAGTAAAAGAATATTGCCCTCCTCAATTTCCCCAAGCAGCTCATCAAGCTTTGGGATCCCAATCTCCATCCTTAATCCCCAACAAATATATTCTCCTCACTATAAATTTCAATACCTTTATCTGTAAGCCTGTAAGGTCTTATCTGCTCATCAAATGAGCTCCCTCTAAATTTTAAGATTTTAATCCCCCTAACAACCTTTCCTGCAATTTCATACGTTTTGAGTTCTATTACCCCGCTAACTAAGTAATCTTCAAGATCAGTCTCATGAAGCTCGGAAGTTATGAGTAGCGTAACATTATACTTTGCAAGATCCTTTAAAAAGCCTATAAACGTCCGCCTATATTCAAGCTTGTTCTCTATCGTCAACTTTACCATAGTTATCGGATCTATAACAACTCTTGTAAACTTCTCAGTATCCAGCCTCTCCTTTATAGCTTTTACAAGCTCGCCAAAACTTTTTGCGAATTCTTCATAGTGAGTTCCTTCAAATATATGCGTTCTCTCTCCAACTGGTGTTGCATCAATTCCCATGAAAAGGGGATTATCAATATCAAAGCCCAGCTTTTTCATATCTTGCTTGAGGATATCCAATGGCTCTTCAAGGGTTATATACAGCACTTTTTCACCATTTTTTATACCTTCCATTAAGAAGTGAATAGCTAAGGTGGTCTTACCGGTTCCAGGACCGCCCTTTATAAGGTAAGACCTCCCAGGGATTAAACCACCTTTAAGCATCTTGTCCAAACCTTCTATTCCCGTAGAAATACGGGTCATAATATCACTCTCCTTGAAATACATTATTGTTCTCTAACATTTCAAATAGAAATATTTCAATATATAACCTTTTCTGGGAAACATGCAAACATTGAATGAAGTCTCAAAAAACCAAAAAATCTCTAAAAACAGAAATGCAGCACTCTGGAACTTACAAATACAACTGCTATTCCCAAAAATATTAATATGTCTAAGTTAATATAAAACTATGGTGACTGGTATGAAAATCTCTGATGCTGAAGTTTTTGATATTGCCCTAAATGCCGAGATCAGAACAAAAGAAGCTTATGAAAAAATGGCTTCTTTGACAAAAAGTGATATTATAAGAGATGAGCTTCTATTTCTGGCTAAAGAAGAGGATAAACATAAACAAATAATTAAAAGAATGATGGAAAGGTTTGGAAGTAGAGAAAGAGAACCAGTGATGATTGAATTAAAAGCGATGGGTGAATTTAAGGTTATAACAGAGAAAATGGCAGAAGTAGTTAGTAAACAGGATTTAAACCTTGATGAAGTTTATGAAATAGCCATGCAAGCTGAAAAAGCAAGTGAAACTTTGTATAGAGAGTTATCTCAATTCGCCGCAAATGAAGAAACAAAACTCCTCCTCAACATGCTTGCAGATATGGAAGTCAATCACTACAATATCCTAAAGAAGCAATATGAGTATATAATGCAATATCCAGATGTCTATAAAGAGGAATTTTATGAACAATTAATGAAAGAAATAAACTTCAATTTTTGAGCTTCCTTTTTTTGAATTTTAGGACAACAAATTCTTTATACTCCATTACCTCCTCAAAACCTTTCCTTAAATAGTATTGATAGGCTTCCAAATGCTTGAACGTTATCAAATATGCTTCTCTGTTTAATTCTCCAAGCCTTTTAATTGCAAAATCCAAAAGCTTTGAACCATAACCCCTCCCCTTATAGAGTGGATCGACCATGAAGAACTCAATTAAACCAACTTTCTCATTTTTAAGCTCCTCTGGAACCCAGTAAATATCCTTTCCTTCGAATTTATAAACCAAAGCTATTGTCCCAATAATTTTCTCCTCATATCCTACATAGAGCTCATCAAATTCTTTTCCAAGCCTGAATTCTAAAAAAGGTTCATAAACCCTTTTAAATCCTTCAAAGTCATCGATGCTTGGCTTTTTCTCAACCCATTCTAAAGCTGGATATGCTCCATTAGTACCCTGATAAACCCTAAAAACGAATCTTAAAAGCTCATCCTTTAAGGATGGTGGGTATTGAATCCTTTCAATCTTCATAAAACCACCACCTATAAATTTACAAGCTTTAAGACTTTTTCAGCTTTTTCACCCAAATATATTTTCAAATCACGCTTAATCCTCTCATCTCTTCCCAATGCAGTCCAAAGTATCGAATCTATGTGAAGAGGAGGAATTTTAACATCCCTTGCAATCATATTCCAAAAACCCGTTGGATCTTCACTCGTAAAGCGTTTTGTATAGTTGCTAATCCTAACATCCTTTGGAATGGCTATCTCCATTGGATATGGGATAAAATCATCAAAGACTATCCTCGAAGCATAGCCAAACATTTTTACAGCAAAAACTATTGTTTTAGCACGTTTGTCAGCATTCAAAATATTTGCAAGATCAAGGTTCAATTTAAGCATGTTTTGATAATAAGCTTTCAATTCATCTAAAGTCAAGCCCTCCAGAAAGGAGTTAACCTTCTCCAGACGACTTAACTTTACATTAACTAATCTTTTATTTGTTTTTGAACTCGGCAAAAATTCTTTGTAAGCTTGATATATGCTGATTTTCCTCTTTTTTGAGAAATATTCTGAAAACTCCCACCACCAATTTTCACCAGTTGATGAAAGCTGATAGCTGACTAAAGCATTTGCAATTACGAGTTTTATGAAAAGTTCATTATTTTGTAAGTTTTTATGCAGATACTCTAATGCCTTAAACTGTTGGTCAACCTTTTCCTCTATAATGCGTGCTCCTTCAATACCAATGTCTTTGAGGAGATTTTTTAGAACTTCAATTTTCCCTTCATCTTTCTTTGGTTTAATTCCAATGAACCTATCAAGACTCATGACAACACCGTTAAAATTTGATCCTTCCACTTTAAATCCATTGCTTCCAAAAAGGATTTCTATCTTAAAACCAAAGATTAATTTGGTGATAATATGAAAGAACTCAAAATTTTAGCAACAGCCTTGGAGGTGGAAAAAGCAGAGCTAAGGTTTTACATTGAAGCTGCAAAGAAGACAAGAGATGAAAGAGCAAAGAAAATGTTCCTCTTCTTGGCAAATGAAGAAGCAGGTCACTGGGACGAATTTGAAAAAAAGCTAATAGAGAAGGTTGCAGAACTTGGTAAAAAGCCGGAAATGAATAAAGAAATAGTTGAAAAGCTCACCCCAAAGTTTGAAGGTGAGATCAGTGAAATAAAAGCAGTAGAAATTGGAATGCAACAAGAAAAGCTAACTTGGGAATTTTATGAAAAAGCATCGGAAGATGTGGAAGATGAAAAAGTAAAGAGGATTTTCAGGGAATTAGCTAAAGTTGAAGAAGCCCATTATAATTTGCTTAAAGCACAGTATGATTCTGTTTCAAAAACTGGTATTTGGATGGATTATCAGGATTTTAGCTTAGAAGTTGACTAAGGTTTTAAAAGTAAGTTTTATTTTTTGATTAGCAAACTTTATTAGGTCGAAAGTTGAACATTTAATGGTGATTTTATGCTAGCAATAAACCCTACTCTGATCAATAGGGATAAACCTTATTCTAAGGAAGAGCTTATGGAAGCCTTGAGATTGGCAATTATAGCTGAACTCGATGCCATAAGTCTTTATGAACAAATGGCAAGACTTACAGAAGATGAGAGAATTAAGAAAGTCTTTTTAGATGTGGCAAGGGAAGAAAAAGCCCATGTTGGCGAGTTTATGGCTCTACTTCTAGAGCTTGATCCAGAGCAAGTTCGTGAACTTAAAGATGGGTTTGAAGAAGTTGAAGAGATGACGGGAGTAAAGGTTGAGCTTGATGATATAGAGGAGATATAAAGAACTAATGCAAGTTTTCTGGATTATTCCTTTCCCCATTTTTCAAGCAGGAGCCCTATCTCATTATATATCTCAACTTCATTAAATCCCTCTTTCTCAAGAACTGAAATAACATCTCTAACTATCCTCTTCTGGATGGTAATAGCTATTGGCTGACAGAATTTACATATTGGCGTTGAACGAGCAAAGTTGAGCCATATCATAGCTTTTTTGCCTTCAACTGTTAGACCGTAAACTAACCCCTCCTCAACTATATTTAAATCAGTCTCTGGATCTTTAACTTTCTTTAATAGCTCAGCAACCCTTCTAACCTCTGGAGGCAATTCCCTATGCTCAGGCTTTTCTTCCTTTTTACCTCTTAAAAACAGCTTCATTTTTCACCCTTCATCTCAAATTTTGCCAAAACATTATTGTGAAGATCATAAATGTAAACCCTCGGAAATTTAACTAATGCAAAGCGCTCCATAATATTTCCGATAATGCGTGAATTTGAAACAGCAACTCCACCAATTATAGCATCACATGTGTTGCTTTCAAAGGCTAACCAAAGCTTCAATGTGTCATCATTAACTTCCAATCCAGCTAAAAGATTTGCATCTAAAATATTGTCTCCGCTTATTGGATCAATTATATTTTCAAGCTCCTTTAAAACTTCCTGATATTCGGGTGGATACTTTTTATCCCTTGCATAAACTTTCATAAGACCACCTAACCAATATAACTTCAAAAGTTTAAAAAAGATATGGTAAAGAAAAAAATCACTCAACCTTAATTTCCTTTCTATTCTCCCAGAGCCCATGCAAATTACAGTATTCTAGAGCGTGAATTACTCCACTCTTCTTGAGCTTAAGCGTTAAGACAACCTTAGGTTCTGCATAGCCAGGTTCAAAGTGAACCCTTGAGAGGAGTATTGGGTTATAAGGTCTTCCTTCTTCATAGAAATAGACTTCAATCCACCTAATTGAGTGTTCAACGGTGTTTGGATGTGGACCTACACTAACCTTTACTTCAAAGGCTTCACCAGACTTTACAACATCTGGTGCTTCGATTTTCGGTGTGTGGGTTTCTCTCTTTGCCAATGCGGCATCTTCCTCAGATTCGGGAGTATAAATTATTTCTCCAAACTTCTTCATCTAAACCACCTAATCTTCAATCTTTTCAAACATATCTTTTGGGGCACCACAGAGTGGACACACCCAATTGTCTGGTAATTCTTCAAACTTTGTGCCTGGAGAAACTTCGTTTTCTGGATCGCCTATCTCCTCGTCATAGATGTATCCACAGACCATGCACTTCCACTTTGCCATTCCTATCACCTCATTCAAAAACTACAAACTTTTCTCTTGGAGCACCGCAAACAGGACAATATTCTGGAGCTTCGTCTATAACGGTATACCCACATACGGGACATATGTAAACTTTCTTGACTTCCATATCTTTCTTTTGCTCTGCTAATTCCTTTGCTTTCTTGTAAAGCTCAGCATGTATCTTTTCAGCCTCTAAGGCATAATGTGTGCTCCTAACAGCTTCATTTTCACCTTGAAGCTTTGCCGTGTTGTTGTACACTGGATACATTTCTTCAACTTCAAATGTCTCTCCATCAATGGCAACTTGCAAGTTTTCTACAGTGTCTTTTACGTTTCCGAGAGCTTCATAGTGATTTCTCGCATGAACAAGTTCAGCAAAAGCTATAGCTCTAAAAAGCTTTGCAATGTTTGGAAATCCTTCCTTTTCAGCAACATCCGCAAAAATTAGATACCTCATGTGGGCTTGACTTTCTCCTGCATACGCATCTTCCAAAAACTTCTTCGTCATTTTCCTTTGAACAACCATTTTCCATCACCTAATGGGAAATTACATCATATAATACGATGTCAGAGTTTAAAAGATTTTTGTTCCACTATCTAGGACTATATTTTATAAACCATTAATTCCGATATCTAAACTTTTAAGTTTGGTATTTAAATCAATGTTAGAATTATCTAAGCTGGTCAATAGTGATCTTATCCTTGATCAGTTTTTCTAATTTGCTTACCATCCTAAGATCTTCAAAAATAACCGCACCAGCAACAAAGTTTTCATCGACAAACACTTTAACATTGTCTCCTATCCAGACTCCTTCTCCTTTAGTATTTCCTATTATTGCTATTGGTAGGTCTGCAAATTTAAAGATAGTTGATCTGAATTTAAAGTCATAACTATCCATTTTTCCCCTCAATATATTGGCTAAAACTCGCGCATGTTCCATAGATGCTTTAGCAGTGCCACATATAATACCACCATACTCAGCACAATCACCTATTGCATAAATATTCTGTGCAGAAGTTCTAAATTGGTCGTCTATTAAAATCCCTCTTCCAGCATGTATACCGCTTCTTACAGCAAGTTCTCTATTTGGGACTATACCAAACGCACATATCTTAAGCTTTCCCTTAATATATCCTTTATCTGTTTGAATTCCATTTTCCTCGGCTTTCACAAGGTTGGTATTTAAATAGAATCTAACACCAAACTCTTCCAGTTTCTGCATTATAATGTTACTTAACTCCCCATCAAGCCCTAAAAAAGTATCTCTCCTATGAATTAGCTTAACCTCATAACCTACTTTTGAAAGGTTTCCTGCAAGCTCAAGACCTATAAAACCCCCACCAATTATCACAGCTTCACCTTCATTTTCAAGTATATTCTTTATTCTCTCAGCATCCTCAAAGGTCCTAAGTGTCATTAGATGTTCCTTTCCTTTAGTCGCTGGCTCTCTTGCCCTTGCTCCAGTGGCTAAAACCAAAATATCATAATTGAATTCGCCTTTGGAAGTTACCAGCTTTTTTCTTGCCCTGTCTATAATCTTAGCTTCAACTCCAAGATTAAGATTTATGCTATTTTTGAGATACCACTCCCTTGAATATGGAAAAAGGGCTTTCTCATCAACCAGTCCAGCAATATAGTGACTAAGCATTGGCTTGTTGTAATATGGAAGTGTTTCTCTCTCAACAATAATAACTTCAAAGTCCTTAGAGAGTTCTTTAGCTAAGGTAACCCCAGCTATCCCATTTCCGATTATTAAGACTTTCACGCCCATCAACTCCTTCAGCTGATTGCGTTTAAAGCCTTCTCTTTAGTTCAAGCATTTCCCTTATCTTGTCTAATTTTGGCTTTCTTTGCCATAATGGTCTCTTGTCCTTTTTATAAGCCACCACTAGCTCTTCAAATGTTGGCTTTTCATTAATGTAGAACACTCCTAATGGCAACGGATCCTTCTCCAAAGCCCTCTTAAGCGCTTCTTCTCTATCATAAGGATCGTGATCTTTCATGAAATATGTATGTTCCCTATACCATTCGTAGGTGTTTAATTTGTTAAATGAGACACATGGCTGGAATATATCAACTATAGCAAAGCCTCTATGCTGTATAGCCTGTTTTATTATTTCCTTAGTTTCCTTCATGAATCCTATAAATGTTCTTGCAACAAATGAAGCATCTAAGGCTATTGCTAGAGCTATTGGATTCATAGGTTCTTCAAAAACTCCCCAAGGTTGAGTAGGCGTTTTCATTCCTATTACAGTAGTTGGAGATGCCTGACCTTTTGTAAGACCATAAATTTGATTGTCGTGAATTAAAACCGTAATATCTGGATTCCTCCTAATTCCATGGAGTAAATGATTGCCACCTTCTGCGTACATGTCTCCATCTCCACCTTCTGCAATAACAGTAAGCTCTGGATTCGTCACTTTTACTGCAGTGGCAATAGGGATTGATCTTCCGTGTAATGTATGATATCCATGAACCTTTATGTAGTGGGGCATCTTTGCGGCTTGCCCAATGCCACTAATTATGACAACCTTTTGAGGAATTATGTTTAGTTCAGCTAGGGCATGCATAAGAACATTCCTAATGCCAAAGTTCCCACAACCAGGACACCAAGCTATATCTTGAGAACCTGGTCTTTCAGATTGAAAAAGTCTATAATCAAGTGGCATTACACTCCCTCCCCTAAAATAGCTTTAAGATTTTCCATAATTTCTTCAACTGAGAAGGGTCTGCCGTTATATTTGAGAATCTTGTAATGGACATCAACACCAAATTCTCTCTTCAAGAGCTGTGCAAACTGTGCTGTAACATTTAGCTCAACATCGATTATTACATTAGCTTTCTCCAAATATTCCTTTGTTTTGTCGCTTAAAGGATACACCTGCTTAAAATGAAGCATTGCAATGTCCTTTCTTCTAAGCCTTTCAAGGGCTTCTTTAATAACATAGTATGTAGATCCCCAAGCAATTATCAAATACTTGTACTCTTCACTTCCAACAAGTTCTGGAGGAATGGACTCTCTTTTTATGAATTCTAACTTTTTATTTCTTTTCTCCTGCATCAATTTGCTGAGCTCCTCATCTTCCGTGATATCTCCATATTCATCATGTTCGTTACCGTTTGCGACAATTATGCCTTCCCCATATCCAGGTATCCCTCTTGGGGAAATACCATTCTCTGTTAGTTTATAGCGTTTATAATCTTCTTTTGTCTTAATTATGTATTCCTCGAAACTTATTTTCTCCAAGTTAATATCTGGAAGATTATAGTAAGAATCCATCAAATATTCATCTGTTAAGATTATTACGGGAATTTGATACTTGTCAGCTAAGTTAAAAGCCTTTTGGGTTAGATAGAATGCATCTTCAATTGTCCCAGGAGCGAAAATTATTCTGGGAAATTCACCATGTCCGGCATGTAAAGCTAAAAACAGGTCGCTCTGCATAGTTCTTGTCGGTAAACCTGTTGCGGGACCCGGTCTTTGAGCAAGATGAATTACAATCGGATTCTCAGCCATTCCAGCTAAGCTCAAAGCTTCACTCATTAATGCAAAGCCTCCTCCAGAAGTAGTTACCATTCCTCTTGCCCCAGCAAACCATGCCCCAATTACCATATTTGCAGCAGATATTTCATCTTCTACCTGTTCCACTACAATTTCAAACTCATCTGCATGCTGTGCAGCAAAAACTGCGACACCAGTAGAAGGCGACATTGGGTAAAAAGCCAAGAAATTCATGCCTCCAGCTACAGCGCCCAAAGCAACGGCTTCAGTTCCACTTAATAGAATTTCATTCTTTACCTCTTCGTTCTTCAGAATCTCTACACTTATTCTCCCCTCTTTGCATAATCCTCTTCCAAGTTCATATCCCTTTATTGCAGCTTCAATATTCCTTTGTACAATATTTTCTCCTTTAGCTGAAAATCTTTCTTTAAGGTATCTCCTTAAAACCTCCATATCAGCATTGAGTATTCCCGCAACAACTCCTGCTGCTATCGTATTAAGATAAAGCACACCACCAACTTCCTTTGCTATTTGAGTAAATGGTACTTTAATGAGATTCACTTTATCCAGAAATTCCTCTTCTATGTTTACTTTTTCACCAATTACTATTGTTTCCTTGGAGAGCCTGTTGCTTACCCATTCCAAAACCCCTTTCTTAAAAGGTATTAAAATATCAATTCTACTCACAAAAGCTCTAACCCTCTTAGAAGAAACCCTAATTTCCGTAGTGTTTACCCCACCACGAACCCTTGACATATATTCCTTTGTTGCATAAACGTTAAATCCAGAAAGTTTTAGGGTTCTTGTCAAAATCTCCTCAACAGTTTGAATTCCTTGTCCAGCCGCTCCCCCCAAAACAATAGAAACCTCATCTTTCAGCTTAGTCATAGTTCAATCCTCCAATTATAAAATTCGAATTTCTTTATAATAAGGTTTACTAACTTGGTTTATATAGTTTTATTTTATAAACCTAGGAGAATTAGGCAATAAAACATTGTAAAAATAGAAAAAAGATATCATTTGATTTTCTTAAATGAAAACCACCAATCAAAAGCTTCAACTTCTCCTTTATTCTTCGCTTCTTCTATTTCCTTCTTCTTTTTAAGTGAACTTGCTGGTGGAACAATAACTTTGTCCCCAATTAGCTCATTGTTTGGCCAATTTGCTGGAATTGCAACTCCATATTTGTCACTTGTCTGCAATGCCTTTATTGTCCTAAGGATTTCATCTATATTCCTACCAGCCTCTGGAGGATAATAGAAAATTGCTCTAATTATTCCTTTATCATCAACAATAAATACAGCCCTAACTGTGTGTGTCTTATCTAATGTCAACATGCCCAATTTTTCTGATAGCTTTCCCAAAACATCTGCAATTACGGGATATTCAATAGTAATCCCAAGATTTCCTTTAATCCAATCAAGCCACTTAAGATGGCTGAACACTTGATCTAAGCTTAAACCAATCAATTCAGTATTGAGTTCTTTAAATTTATCGTATCTTCTCTGGAAAGCATAAAATTCGGTTGTACAAACAGGTGTAAAGTCTGCTGGATGACTAAATAGAACAAACCATTTTCCCTTTTCTACAAAATAGTCAGGCAATTTAATTTTTCCATGGGTCGTTGTCACCTCAACCTCTGGAAACCTTTCACCTATCACTACCATATCTTCCACCTCAAGTTTGTTTTCATTATGAACTAAGTATGTTCGAAATATAAAAAGTTTCTGTTCGATTTATGAACTAATTATTAAAGAATCCTACAAATTTAAGGACACTCTAATCAAGTCCTTAACTAATATAACAGTAGAAAAGTCAAAAACAAATGTCATGAAATTCTAACTCTCTTTGCAACCCCTCTTTCAATTAAAATTTTTGCTAAAGATCTAGGAAGTGTAACTAGATCACCGGCTTTAAATGGTCCATATTCATTTAACTTTTCATCTAAAATTTTTGGAATGTCGATTTCAATTAGATACGCTTCTCTCGTTGGAATCTTTGTTTCCACAACCTCCTTAACCTCTTCTATTTTCTCCTCTACAACTCTCTCTGGAATTTCAAAAGGTTCGCGATTTATGAAAGCAAGGAGCAAACCAAATATCTTCTTTTCTTCACCTACTAAATTCTGTAACTTCCCCTCAAAGGCTAAATCCACTAACTTATGTAACCTTATCTTAATTATCTCCTTCATTAAGCGTTCAACAACCTCAAGTTCTGCTAAATAAAGATTCTCTTCTACAGTCTCCCCTCTCTCCCTTGAAGACTCAACCCTAAGCTTTAGAGCTTTGACTAAGCTGTCAAATTCCTTATAAAATTCATCATCTAATGGGGTTAGCTCATTTGAAGACAGTTCCCTCTCAAGTAGTTCTCTAAGTTTTACTATGTCCAAGGAAATCACCTAAAAGAAAGAAATAAAAAATCACTCCTCAACTCTTGGAGCTAAGAGGAATGTTAACCTTCCCTCATCTCTAATTGGATAATCCATCTGAAGAGGCATCTCGTTACCAAATTGCACTATGACTTCGTCAGCTTTACCAATTCCCTTAACCATGTCTGCTAAATAGCTAATTCCGTAAGCGCTCTTTGTTTCCTCCTGAACTTCTAAATCAAGCAAACCTTCATCTTCTAGAGTTAATTTTATTTCAACTTCTTGGGTCTCACCTTCAGCTTTTAACATAAGCTCGTTTGGAGTTGCAATAAACTTTAAGCTGTCACTAACAAGAGAAGCGTCTTTAACTGCTTCCTTTAACACTTCTCCCAAGACAACAGCTTTTGCTGTAAAGGGTAACTCTGGAAGCTCAAGCTCGAGCTCTTCAACATCAATTAGGGGAAGTCTAAATTTCCTAGTTGCAGTTCCCTGCAGAATTATATCTAAGAAATTCTCTTCTCCCTTTCTTAAAACTAAAGTGTCCTTACTCTTAGATCTCTTTAAAATCTTCTTAAAGTGATCCATGTTAACGCCAATTGTCTCTTCACTCTCAACATCATACTTTGAGAATATGCTTGTAGGTAAGTTCAAATCAATCAAAACAACTCTACTTGGATCCATTGCACGCATTGAAATACCATCTTCAGTCACTTTAAATGCAGCTTCATCAATTAAGTTGCTTGCGGTTGCTATCAAATCGGCAAAATCCTTTGCTCCATCAAAAACTATTTCAAACGGCATTTTTTACACCTCCATATCATTGAGAATGTTGAGTATTAATCTAACCCTTTCTTTACCTCTAAATAAATAAGCCTTTCCATTATCTACTTCGGGCACTCTTTTATAAGCTTCATCCAACTCCTTTAATGCTTTTTCAGCCAAACGCTTTAAAACTTCAATCCGCATTTTGTCCATTTATCCACACCTTACTCGTAACTTCTCCAAACATATCCGCATTTAGTACATTTGTAGAATATAGTTGAAGGTTCATCTCCTGCCCTTGTCTGCAATTCCCACCAATACGCTTCACCATTTCCACACTTTGGACAAGTGATCTTTACTTTTGGCAATGTTGCAACATCTTGCTCAATAACCACTAAGTCTTCCTTTGGTGAATGCTTAACTTCCTTCTTTAATTGATAGCGTTTAGCTGTCTCTTCTTCTAGAGGTTCTTCATAGCCACATCTTCTACAAACTAGAACCCCTTTCTTCTTATCTGGGATCATTATGCTCCCACACTTTGGACAAAATTTCATCACTCTCACCTTCAAAAATTTGTAGCCTAAGGTGAGGTTAAGCTCAAATTAGAATAAAAACTTTTGCCATCACTATGATAAAACTTAAATTTCGCTAATATTTAATACATTTGGTGATGTTATATTGAAGAAACATCTTAAAGTAATTTTTATGATAACCTTAGTCGTTTTTTCAACATTCTGTATAGGAAAAAATCAAACCATGACCTCCTCTGCTTCAATAACCCCAACCGAGAGTCCAAGCGAAGATGAAGAAGCTTACTCTCATTGGCTGAAGAATGAAACGAAATACTTCACAATTTACTATCCCCCAGATGTCGCTAATCTCGAAACTTTCATGGCAAAAATTAGATTTCTCCTCACAGGAATAGATTACACCTACGAAAGCTATGCAAAGGCATTTGGAAAAGACCCTAAAAAAGTGGAGCTTTACATTTATTCAAGTGAGGAAGAGTTGAAACTTGAGTATTCAACGAATCTGCCTTGGTACATCGAAAAAAACAGGATATTTACTTTTCTAGACAAAAACAGCCAAGAAATCTATCCATATAATGTTGAAAGTGCTTTGATATCATATCTGACAGGAAAGGTTAATGGTTTAACATTTGCATTCCCCACAATTTCGTACGCTTAT
Source organism: Thermococcus sp. JdFR-02 (assembly GCA_002009975.1). Classification (GTDB taxonomy): domain Archaea; phylum Methanobacteriota_B; class Thermococci; order Thermococcales; family Thermococcaceae; genus Thermococcus_C. Next base: position 25,668 of record MTLP01000009.1, on the reverse strand, counting down.
TTTAGAACTGTCCCTCAAAAGAATGTTTCGCTTAATGAGCTCATTAAATTGATAGATAGCCAAGATCAAAACGAGGTTAAAGAATACTGGGATAACATGAAAGATCTGGTGACGTTTCTAGTTTCCAAGTATGGAGTTCAAGAAGTTTTCAAGCTCTTGCAGAGCGATAAGCCCTCCCAAGAGATTCTAAAACTTCCAAATGTAGAAAGAGAATATCAAAAATTTGTGAATTGGTTCTGGAATGGAGGAATAATGACTGGAATTGGAAGAATAAATAAAATTGACATAAGCCTGAGACTAAATGAGAATGAAAGATTTTACTCAGCCGAATCTACCCTTAAAATCGATTATTCTATAGATTACTTCCCGATCTTTTACAAAATGCCATGGCTTAATGTGGAGAATATGAATGTCGAATATTTCCAAAATTTCAATACAGTGATTCCGTTTGAGAGAAAAGATAGCTACTCCTTCAAATATATTGGAAATTTCAGCATTCAGCCAATGACAACAGATAAGAATTTTTCACGCACATATAGGACTAAGGTTGTAGATTCTAACTTTACACTCCTGTTTAACTTTTGGCTAACACCCTTCCTTCCAATCAACAAGCTAATACAAAATGGAGAAATTAATGTGGAAAGTCAAAAGCCCGTAATAGCCTCAGAGTTTCCAACAAAAGATATTCTTGTGATAACTGGAAATCTAAAGAAACTTACTGGCTACGTGAACGAAACAAAAGTTAATTTCTACTATACTCCTGCAATTAAGACACCAGCCAGAACATTCAAAGATGTCCTTGAAGCTGTGAAGGCATCAAAAGAATATTTTGTCTATCCCAAAGAAATCAATATAGTTTACAGCGCTGAGCTTGGCAATTTATGGTTGGTACTCTCTTCAAGCAATGTACTTGCTTTGAATTATCATAAATCCCTATCGCTGTATAACATCCTATGGAGGATATACTCCATTTTTTATGAGAGAATAGAGGTGGAGCCGAAAGACCTCTGGATAGGAGGAATTGATAGTATCTGGGCATCAATTCCAGCCAGCTATTTTAAAAAGTTCTCGGAGTATCTTGAGTATCAAAAGAGAATGTACGAAACCTCTTTAAAAGAATTTCCAGAAACTGATCATCCAGTGATTGAACTATATAAGTACAGATATTCTGGAAATGTCATAGATATAGCAACAACCATTTACAAGGCGTACTTAACAACTTTTCTTCTATATTCCCAAGCTGGAGAACAAGCATATAAGGAAACATTTAGAGAATTCTCAGAAAAATACCTATACAGAGAAGCGGACTTTGATGAGTTTGCAAGAATTTTAGCTAAAAAGTCAAATAATCCAAATATTCTCCTAATTTGGCAGACCTGGACAACTAAGAAAGCCCTGCCGAACATAACGATTGAAAATGCCCAGTTAATTAAAAGAGATGGCAATTACACCTTAAGATTCACTTTGGTTGACAAGAATGGCTTTGCCTTCCCGTTCACGATTAAAGGGACTACTTGGCAAGGAAAAAAGACAGAAATGAAAGGCTTTTACACGGGAAATCCTTTAGAGGTTGAGTTAACATTTCCAGGAGAGCCGAAGGAGATCATAATTTATGGGGCACCAATGCTTGGCAAGAACTTTAAGATAGAGATCAATGGAACCAAGATACAGATAACCATACCCTCTTGATCTCTGTTTTTTATTACTCTTCAATCACATCAAACTCTGCTCTAAGCGTTAGTTTTATTCTCGTTCCCTCTGCAGAAACTTTTTTAGCAATTTTATAATGCCCCGGTTCAAGATAGTTGAGGGGAATCGTCTGATTCCAAGTTTTTCCCGGTTGAAGAAAGTATCCTATGTCAATGAATGTGTATGGAATGTCTACTTTGACCCATCTTTTTCCATCCCATTTGTAAAGAACATAATCAACGCCAAAAAATAGAGGTGTTCTTCCGGTGTTCTCTATGGTCAGCACAGCCTCTTCTCCAATTTTATAGACTTCTTTATCAAGGCTCATTTTTGCCATGACTCCCTGCTCTGGAACAATGATCTCTGACATTAGAACATCCACTACACCACAGCTATCATTAAGGGCATAAACAACGAGCTTGTACGTTACATCTCTCTCCTTTGGAAGCTTCCACATAACATTCATACCTTCCTTAGCATAGAGAAGCTTTGAATCCTTGTACACAGTGAAAACTATTGTCCCGGTAAAGTTCTGAGGAGGCTCATTTTGGGTTCGAAACTCTATTGCTTCGCCAGGCAATTTATATCCCGCACTTATAACATATCCAATAGGACCGGGACAGCAGAAAACTTCATTTGAAGGCTTTAAAGATGGAAGAGTTTCAGGAATAACATCTTTACAGCGGCTAACTTCTATAATCCCTCTATTATGAGAAGTTATGACATAAAATGCAGCAATCACAATGAGTGCTAAAAATCCAGTTAATGCTAAGAACTTTTTCATATCCTCACCAAAATAAGTTACGCTTTGAGATATTTAATGATTTCCAAAGCTTCAAAAAGAATTGAAATGAAAAAGAAATCACTCCTTCATTGGCAAGCCATAATCGAAGGAGTAATAGACCTTTTGGAATTGCCTTCTAAATTCAAACACATCCTTTTCAACTTTCTTTGGATCTTCTCTGTCAATTAGCACTCTCTTGAAGAAGTGTGCAATCTCCTTCATGTCGTCTTCCATCATTCCAACTCTTGTCATCTCTTGAACACCAATTCTCAAACCGCTTGGAGTGTTGACCTTTTCAAGTGGATCCCATGGTAAGAGGTTCTTGTTCAAGATTATTCCAGCTTGCTCCAATAGTGGGGCAGCCCATCCACCAGCGGCTTCGTGTAGATCGCTGACATCAACTATAACTTGGTGGCTCTTAGTATAGCCTTTATCTTCACCAATGACCTTGAAGCCCTCCTCTGCCATAGCTTCGGCTAAAGCTTTTGCGTTCTTCACGATTTGTGCAGCATATTCTTTACCATATTCAAGCATCTCAGCAGCTGTAACTGCTTTTCCAGCCATATGGTGCAAGTGGTGATTGCTTAGCACACCTGGGAATATAGCCCATTGGAGCTTTGCAACATCCTCACCAAAGTTCTTGTAGAGTATTACACCACCTTGTGGTCCCGGGAATGTCTTGTGGGTTGAAGAGGTTATAATGTCGGCTCCTTCTCTAAGTGGATCTTGGAATTGTCCACCAGCTATTAAACCTAAGACGTGCGCGGCATCGTACATAACGTAAGCTCCAACTTCCTTAGCAACTTCGCTAAGCTCTTTAACTGGGTGTGGGAATGGGAATAGGGATCCTCCAAAAAGCACTAACTTTGGCTTCTTTTCTCTAATCAATTGCGCCGCTTTGTCAACATCAATGTTAAATTCATCGAAGTCAAAGGGCCAGAACTCAGTCTTTAGGGCATGCATTCCAGCACTACCAAAGGGCATATAACTAATGTGACCGCCATGAGAAGTGTGCAAGGCTATAATTGTGTCTCCTGGTTGTGTTAATCCAAAGAATGCTGCTTGATTGGCATTTGTACCTGATATCGGTCTTAGGTCAGCAAAATCACTCTTAAAGAGTGTACAGAACAGCTCAATACCAATAAGCTCAACCTCATCAATGTATTTACAACCTTGATAATAGCGTTGCTTTGGCCAACCCTCAGCGTATTTGTGCATAAAACCACTTACAACAGCCCTATTGACACTTGGGGAGGTTATATTTTCGCTTGCAATCAAGTTAATTGTTGAAGACCTCCATTTCTCATGCTCTTCGATAAATCCCAAAATCTTATCTTTATGCTCTTTGTAGCTCATAGTCCCACCTCAAACACTTATGCAATGAAATGTTTTACACTCATATAATTTAAATCTTGCTTAGGCTTTAATGCTAAAAAGGTAGTAGTATGTTAAAATTTTAAAGCCAATGTTACGAAATAAATTAGGGATAGAGCATGATTGAAGAAGCTGCAAAGTTAATAGCGAAAGCTAAATTTTTAATCGCTTTCACAGGTGCTGGGATAAGTGCTGAAAGTGGAGTACCTACTTTTAGAGGTTCTGGAGGACTTTGGGAAAAGTATAGAATTGAAGAAGTAGCAACTCCAGAAGCCTTTAGAAGGAATCCCAAGTTAGTCTGGGAATTTTACAAGATGAGAATGCGTAAAATGAAAGACGCTAAACCAAATAAGGCTCATTTAACCCTAGCAGAACTTGAAGATATGGGAATTTTAAAAGCCGTTATAACACAAAATATTGATGATCTGCATAGAGAAGCTGGAAATAAGAGAATTATTGAACTGCACGGCAACATCTATAGAGTTAAATGCAGTTATTGCGATTACATTGAAAATTTAAAAGAAAGTGGAAGAGTAGAAAGATTCTTAGCTGAAAAAGAACTGCCAAAATGCCCCAAGTGTTCTAACTTATTGAGACCAGATGTGGTTTGGTTTGGAGAATCTTTGCCTGAGAAAGAGCTTAGTGAGGCATTTAATTTAGCAAGAAGATCAGACGTTTGTTTGGTTATTGGGACAAGTGGACAAGTGTATCCAGCCGCATATATTCCCTATATAACTAAAGAGCATGGAGGATATATAATAGAGGTAAATGTCAATGAAGGAGGGATAACTCCAATTGCCGATGTTTTTTTGAGAGGAAAAGCTGGAGAGATTATGGAAGAGCTTTTGAAAAAAGTTAAGGAGTTGAGAAAGTGATATTTCTGATAGGATTTGGGGAAAATGAAGTTGGACTTATTAAAGAGGCACTAAGTGGATACAAAATTTATGAAATCCCAGAATACTGCAGAGATTGGGTCTTACAAGAAATAGTTGATAAAGCTGAAAAGCTCGAGGAAAGTGGGAACTGGCACTGGAGGAAGTTCTTAATTATGCATAATTTGGAAAATCATGAAGTTAAAGACGTCATAACTAAAGTCAAAGCTCTTAAAGTGGGCAGAGTTATCTTTGCGACAACCACTCCTACCTCTCTAATGTGGAGACTGGAGGATTTAACCAATGAATTGATAAAAGAAGATGAATACTTCCAGCAATTGCAGATGATAAAGAAGCAAAAGAGCAGGTTTTATTTGGACATTGGGAAAGGTTAAATAAGACTTAGCTTAAAATTCAGAAAGGTGAGTTAAATGATTAAAGTAGTATTTTTTGACTTGGATGATACTCTGGTTGATACAACAAAATTAGCTGAGATGGCGAGGAAAAATGCCATAGAGAATATGATCAGACATGGCTTACCTGTTGATTTTGATACAGCTTATAACGAGCTTTTGGAACTTATAAGCGAATATGGAAGCAACTTTCCTCACCATTTTGATTACCTCCTAAGACGTTTGGATTTAAAATACAACCCAAAGCTTGTTGCTGCTGGAGTTATAGCTTATCACAACACAAAGTTTGCTCATCTTAAAGAAATAAGACATGTCAGAAAAGCTCTGTTAAAATTAAAGGAAATGGGTCTTAGATTGGGTATAATAACTGATGGCAATCCAATAAAACAATGGGAAAAGATCTTAAGATTGGATTTAGATGACTTCTTTGAGCACGTAGTTATATCGGACTTTGAGGGCGTTAAAAAACCCCATCCAAAAATATATCAAAAGGCATTGAAAATTTTTAAAGTGAATGCAGAAGAGACGATTATGGTGGGTGATAGGCTCTACTCAGATATCTACGGGGCTAAAAGAGTTGGAATGCATACGGTATGGTTTAGATATGGGAAATATGCCAATAGAGAGCTTGAATATCGGAAGTATGCTGATTATGAGATCAAAGACATACTTGAGCTTCCAGAGATTATAGAGGTGTTGAATAGTGCCCATTCAAATAAGAAAGTTCATGCTAATAGATAATGCATACAAAGAGAGAATATTGAAGGGAAAGAAGGTTACCACAATCCGATACGGTGACTATCAAGCAAAGCCGAACAGCGAAGTTTATATCGTTATAACACCCAGTGATACTGCAATAGCAAAGGCAAGAATAAAGAGCTTGCGAAAAAAGAAAGTTAGGGAATTGACGATTGAAGACGCAAAAAAAGATGGATTTAAAGATTTAAAAGACCTCATGCGAGCTTTAAATAAAATCTATGGAGAGCTTTATCCAGACGATGAAGTTAGCATAATTGAGTTTGAAATCATAAAGCCATTTGATGAAGGAATACCCCTTAAGTGGCTGAAGGGATTAAATTACAAAGAGCCTCAAGAAATTGCAGAGCTTTACATAAAAAATAACCTCAAAATTTCCCCAGACATTGACCTAATCATTGAGAAAGTTCTTGAGGAAGGTCTTAAAAGTGCAGTAAAGAGGTATGGCGTAAAAAGAGTTAGAGACGCACTTCTAAAAGCCTATCATAAGCTCTATGCTGAAGGGATTATTTAAGTTTAAACAGATCTGAGCGAGTTATTATCCCAACTGGCTTACCTTCTTTATCCTGTACAATTACTGCAGGATGTTCTTCTAAAAGATACTTCACAACTTCAATGTCTTCATCCTCACTAACTATTGGAAAAGGTTCGTCCATAACTTCCATAGCCTTCTTCTCATAAATATCCTCATATTCCATGCTCTTCCTTACAAGAGTTTTTTCCGTAATGCTACCAACTATTTTGTTCCCAGCTATAACTGGCACTTGGGATATGTTGTTTTCATTCATGAGCTTAATTACCTTTTCAACGCTCTCATAAGGCTTAACCGCAATTATTGGAGAAGACATTATCTTCTTTGCTGCCAACTTTGCTTTTTTGCACTCTATTAATGCCTCTAAAATTTTGTTAAACGTTGAAAGTCTCGGATCAACTTTTCCATTTTCCAATTTAGCGATATAAGCTTGAGTTACCCCAGCTTTTCTTGCAAGCTCTTCTTGAGTAATTCCAAGCTCTTTTCGAATCCTTTTAATTTCTCTGGGATCTATTGGTCTGGGAAGTATAACCATAATAACCACCAGTTATTAATTACGACTTAAAAGTTTAAAAACTTTGATCAAACTTCTTGAAAGCAAATTTATGAGAATGTGGGCTTGCCACAGAGACCCGTGGTCATTATTCCCACGGGTGGATGCAAGCAAGCCCTGTAGGCTCGGCGTGAGCACGCTCCTCTCATTAAAGCCCGAATTTTTCGAGGAGGCGGGTTCGACCGAGCCATGCGAGGGGTTTGTCCCCTCGCTGTCGGCAGTTTATACTAAACCTGTACAATTTTTAAACTTTAGGCAGAGCTTATAATTAGAATACCAATTACCGCTAAAGCCAAACTCATGATGATCTTTCTATTTGGAGGTTCCTTTAAAACTAAAATAGCCAAAGTTGATGAAATTACCGGATTTACAGCAGTTACGGGAGTAACAATTTGAGAGCCAGCTAAATTAATTGCTTTAACAAAGGCATATTGTCCAATTAAAAGCCCAAAAATTCCAGCTAAACCTATTGCAATAAATTCAAACTTTGTAACCCTTTTTATTTCGTCTAAAATACTTGGCAAGAGAAGACTAACTCCAATTGAAGCTAGGATCATTCTCAATCCAGCTAATGTAAAAGGAGAAATTTGTGAAGATAGCCAATCTAAAGTTGTTATGGCTAAGCTCCAGCTTATTGGGGCTAAGATAGCATAGATAATACCTCTAAGACTTATATGTTCTTCCTCTTCGGTCTTCCTCACTAACACAATTGCAGAGAAAATCAATAAAGCTCCAAAAACTACCTTTAGATTAATGCCCCTCCCTAAAAATAAGAATGCCCATAGAATTGCCCAAAGAGGATAAGACGAAGTTGCAGGAACTGTTCTCGAGACTCCAGCTATCTTTAGGGCATTAAAGTAAAAGTAATCTCCAATAACAAAGCCAAGCTGGGCTGAGATAAAAGCTACAAAAAGTTGAGTCTTAGAGAGAGCAAAAATTTCATTGAAATTATTGTTAATGAAAAAGATCACTGAATAGAGAAAAGCGACGATATAAAGCCTAATCAAATTAGCAGTTACGGCTCCTTTATCTTTGACACTAAGCTTTATCAATATTGCAGATACTCCCCAACTGATAGCTGCTATCAATCCCAATATTATTCCCAAGTTCATGGATATCAAAGCAAATGAACTAATTAAGTTTAAAAGCTTAACGTTTCGATAATCATCGTAATAACCCCTTTATAACCCGCAAGAAAAATAGAGTATTAAAGACCAAATGATGAACTCGGCAAACCTGAGCCTAGCCATGATGAAGATCTTGAGTGCTGAATTAAAAATAAAATGAAAATCAGAAGTACATACCCATCTGTTCAGCTATCTTTCTCAACCTTTCAATTCTTTTTTGAGTTGGTGGATGAGTTGAGAACAACTCTGAAAAGCTAACTCCTCTAAAGGGGTTTATGATAAACATGTGTGCTGTAGCTGGGTTTCCTTCCTTTAGAGGTCTTCTTGAAACGTAATACTCGATTTTCTCTAAGGCACTTGCCAAAGCCCATGGCTTTCCACTAATCTTTGCCCCTGTTTCGTCTGCTAAATATTCCCTTGAACGGCTTATCGCAGTTTGAATCAATATTGCTGCAATTGGAGCCAAGATTGCAATTACTAAAGCTCCCAATACGTTTGAACCTCTATCCCTATCCCTTCCTCCAAAACCTCCAAACCATGCTATCCAGCCAGCCCATCTGGCGAGCATTATTATTGCACCAGCCAGTACAGCGGCTAAAGTTTGAATTAAAGTATCCCTGTTCCTTATGTGGCTCAATTCGTGAGCTATGACCCCTTCAAGCTCATCCCTATTTAAAATTCTCAAAAGTCCTTGGGTGACTGCAACCACAGCATGCTTGGGGCTTCTTCCAGTTGCAAATGCATTTGGAACCTCAGTTGGAACTATTGCTATTCTTGGTGTTGGGATTCCAGCTTCCCTTGCCAAACTCTCAACGATCAAATAAAGCTCTGGAAATTCATCTCTCTCAATAATCCTTGCTCTGTACCATGTTAACACTATTTTATCACTATACCAATATGAGAAGAAGTTCATAACCATTGCAAACATGAAAGCAAAGAGTAGTGCACTTTCGCTACCTCCACCTAGCACATATCCAATAGCCATTAACAAACCAGTAAGAAATGCCATTAAAACTCCGGTCCTAATCCAAAGACCCAATCCCATTACTCCTCACCTCCCAAATCCAGATAGGGAATAATCTCGTCGTAAACTTCAGTCCAATCAACAATTCCAATTTTACGTTTAATTCCTTTATTTAAAAGCTCTAAAATTTCACTTGCAACTTCTTCAGGGGACTTATTAGTTGCATCAACTTCAATCACATTCTCGTGCTTATCGATAGCTTCCACCAAGCAAACATCAACTAATTCTGCTTCAACATTTTCGCTTATCTTCTTCTTTGGATAACCTCTTTCACTTAAACGTTCCCCTATTATTTTAGGGTGAGTTCTAATAACCACAACCTGATCTACTGGTAAAAGATGACTTAAATGCCCGTCAATAACGGCATTTTTGTTCTTTAACTCTTTTTCAACCCAGTAGGAAAGCTCATCAACATCCAGCTCAAGCTCTCCCTCTTTTTCTTCTCCAATGTTGTGCTCTAACGCAAATTCCTTCAAGTCTATATACTCGTATCCAAGTTTTTCAGCCAAAATTTTAGCAACCGTGCTTTTCCCCACTCCGGGGGTACCAGTAATAGCGATTAACATTTGATACACCTAAAACATTTTAATTATATCTAGTTTTTAAAACTATGGTTTTTATTTCGATAATCGCCGAAAGTACATTTAGCATTAAGCGAAAGTCTTATATATTGTGGAGTAATTTATATCTTCTGGTGGTACCATGGAGAATTTGAGAGTTCTTGAAAAGAAATTGGAGATTATTAAGAGACAAAAAGAGAAAATCCTCGTTGAGGAAGCAAGACTTCTTAGAATACTAATGCAAGAGAAAATAAGAAAAGCAAAGGGGTAACTTCAAAACACATTTAGCTTATCTTCCAAAATCATTTTTTGTATTTTTGTTATGTTGGCTAGCCATTCATCAGCTATTTCTTGAGCACCTTTTTCAAATTGCCCAACACTGTAGCCTTTCTTTGGAAGGATTTGAATACTTGCAACCAGTGGCTCATCGATTGGCTTTCCAATTTGGCTTAATATCCTAACGTAAACTTCTTCAACACCATCGATTTGCTTCACTATGTCATTGGCAATTAGGTTTGCTAACAAGTTGTAGATCTTACCCACGTGACTAACTGGGTTCTTTCCTGCCGCAGCTTCCATACTCATGAATCTATTTGGTGTAATTAAGCCATTAACCCTATTACCCCTTCCAACGCTTCCATCATCTCCAGCCTCTGCCGAAGTTCCCGTAACGGTTATGTAATAAATGTCCTTATTTGGATCATCAGCGGTATTAACGTAGATGTTAACCTTTCTTTGTGTAATGCTCTCAGCTAATTCCTTAACTTCCTCATATATTCCTTGCTTAACTTCCATATACTCTTTTGGATCTTGAACTTCGCTATCAACTATAGCAGCTGCGATTGTAAGATCAATTTCATCTCCTTTTCTCAATCCCATAACTTTAATGTCCTCACCAACTGCTGGCATCTTCTTTTTGAACTCTTTTGAGTTTAGCAGCTTTTCAGTTTGTAGGACAATCCTTTCAGTCTCACTAAGTGGAGCAAAGCCAACACCAAATGATGTATCATTGGCTAATGGGATTGGTGTTTCCTTGGCTTTATTGAAAACACTAACCAAGTCAACGCTTCCCTGTCCAATTCTTGAATCAATAATTATATGGTTGTCAACGTCTAAATGACTAACAGCCTTCCTTAGATAGTCCTTTGCTGCTTTTATTGCAACTTCATGAACTGGGAACATTTCTCTATCAATGAACTCAACTGCCCTACCTGACAACAATATGTAGATTGGTCTTATTACTTCTCCACCACCAAACCTTGGATAAGCTCTACCTCCAACAACCTCAACTTGATCAGTGTTGTGGTGCAAAATAATCCCATATCTCTTGATGTACTCCCTGCTTAATGCTCTGCTCACTGCTTCAGCTATTCCATCTGCAATGCTGTCTGGATGTCCAATTCCCTTTCTTTCAACTAACTCAACCTTTTGCATCTCTACCGGGGTCTTATAGAGCTCTTCAACAACTATATTCCTATCCTTCATGATCATCACCTTGTGAACTTTCTTGTACATAGCTCTGAGATTGTATTTATATATTTTTCGGCATGAATTGTTGGATAAAATATAACCTACAGTTATGCACTGAGAATAAAAATTAAATTCCCAAATTAACTAATCTTAATTGATCTGCCCAGCCTCGCCCTTCCGAGTGAAAGATGAACTCGGGAGACAGGCTGGGCGGACAGGGCTTGGCTAACCGGGACCGTGGGATAGAGCCGATAAAGGCTCTCAATGATCACGGTTGGATAAGCCAAGCCCACAAAGAACATTCTAGAAAGCATTAAGTACCTAAAATCTTAACTTGTCTTGGTGAAACTCATGGAGATTAACAAAATAATTGAAGAAATTAGAGAGATTTTAGATGAAAAAGATGCCCTGAGAGAAAAAGCTCTAAGTATGACAAGAGAGATTGTAAGGTTGAGTGGCGATGCAATAAAAGCTCTCCATAGAGGAGATTTTAAGTTAGCAAGAAGTAGGATTAGTAAAGCTGAAGAAAAAGTGAAATCCCTTAAGGAATTGCTAAAAGACCATCAAGATTTATACTTTACTGGTTACGTTCAAAGTGCTCATCAAGAATTTGTTGAGGCTACCCTTTTCTACTGTTATTTGACAAATAGTGAATTCCCTTCTCCTCAAGAATTGGATGTTCCAGAGACACACTATGCTTTGGGAATTGGAGACTTTATTGGAGAATTAAGGAGACACTTCTTGTTGCTTTTAATGGAAGGTGAGATTGAAGAAGCAAAGAAAACTTACAAATTCATGGAACATATCTATGAAGAGCTAATGACCCTTGAATATCCGAAAGGATTGGTAAATATTAGACAAAAACAAGATGCAGCAAGAGGTATTCTTGAGAGAACTTTAGAAGACTTAACGAGAGCAAAGCTCAGCAAAGATTTAGAAGAAAAGCTAAAAGGGGTCTTAGAACGTGGTTAACCAAAACTTAAAAAAGATAGCTGAGGTTCAAAAAAAGTTAAGCGAGAGAATAGTTGAGAAACCTTTGAATATTGAGAAAGTTAAAACCGTGGGTGCTGTTGACGTGTCATATAGGAGAAATGTAGCAAAAGCAGCTTTTGTCCTTTGTTCTTTTCCTAAGTGCGAGATTATAAAAACTAAAATTGTCAAAACCGAAGTGACTTTTCCATACATCCCCACCTTTTTCTTTTTAAGGGAAACAAAACCAATATTGATTGCTCTCAAAGGAGAAGACTTTGATGTGCTGCTGGTTGAGGGGCATGGAAAAGCCCATCCAAGGGGATTTGGCTTAGCTTGCCATATTGGAATTTTAATTCAAAAGCCTACCATAGGAGTTGCAAAGAAGCCCCTGAAAGCTTACCCCCCAAACAGCTTAGTAAAGGTTGGAAAAGCTTACATAAGTGTAGGAAACCTTATAGATTTAGAATCAGCAAAAAAGATTATTGAAGAGTTAAATGAGAAAGGCTACCCAAAGCCTTTAAGAATAGCGGATAAACTATCAAAGGGGAGTGAAGATGCAGAGACTTAAATTGATTTTATTGTTAGCAAAGAAAGGAGCAATAGGGGAGAAAGCAAGGGTTACTTTAAGAGACCTCTCGAGAGAACTTAATGTATCCCCCCAGACAGTTTTAAGATGGCTTGAAGAACTTGAGCATGAAGGATATTTAGAAAAGTTTGTAGAAGGGCGAAAAACTCATATTGAACTAACGAATAAAGCTTTACACTTTTTGAGTGAACTTTATGAAGAACTCACAGAAATACTCTCAGAAGGGCGGATAATTCTTGGAGAAGTTATTTCTGGATTAGGTGAAGGAGCGTATTATGTAAAACATTATTCTGAGCTAATAAATGAGTATCTCGGCTTTGATCCATATCCAGGAACTCTAAATCTCAAAGTCCTCTTTCCAAAGACAATATTCGATGCCCTATATAAGGTGAAACCTGTTATAATTCCGGGTTTTGTAAAAGAGGGTAGGACATTTGGTGATGTTAGAGCGTATAGGGTTAAAATAAACGGTGTTAATGGAGCTATAGTCATTCCTTCTAGAACCATACACCCCCCAAGAATCGCTGAAGTTATAGCACCTGTGTGCCTCAGAGAGGTTCTTGGACTAAAAGATGGCGACAAAGTTAGAATAGAGGTGATTAAATGAATAGAGTTCTGAGTGGTTTGGGATATGCTGGATTGGGAATTACACTTAGCTTTCTTTTGATAATCCTAACTTTCCCTTCTTACACTGCTATGGAAACTCTTTATCCAATATACCTCACCGGACTAATCGCTGGCTTTTTATATGGGGGTTTTAGAGGAAAAGCCAATGCAAGTGGAATCTCCTTTATACTTGGATTTGGAATAACAACGCTTCTCTACTTGATCTGGCTTAACTTTACCTTCAATTTAGCCTACTCTCTTTCACTCTTAGCCATTGCAATAGTAGCCATGTGGATAGTTTCATCTGAAGATACATTGGATATTGCACTAACACCATTTTCATACTTTGGAGGGTTTATACTTGGGAATCTGCTCTTTTCAAAAGTAGAGCTATATAAAATAGAAGGCTCTGTAATGAGTATTTTCATGTCAGGCGTTATTGGTGCAGTTGTGGTTTTATTTATAAGCCTGTTTAAAGCTTTCGTTGAAAACACAAGAGCATTTGGTCAGAAGAAGAATAACCTTTAAAAGGTTAGAAAGCAAGAATAGTAGGGGATGAACAATGGTAATGAGGTTGTCAAAGCTTTATGGGAAACAAATCTACAACACTAAGGGAAATTACATTGGTTACGTGGATGAAGTCTTAATAGACATTGATAGGGGACGAGGAAAGGTTATTGCACTCGGTCTGCCTGGAGAAAGAGTAGGAATTCCCTATGAAAGAGTAATAGCAATAGGGAACATAGTGTTGGTGAAAGCTAGGGAAGTTTAGCCTTCTTTAATTCCCAAAGCCTCTAAGAATTTTTCAGTTATTGCTTCTTCTACCAACCTTAATAGGGAGTTCTTGTCTTTGGCTAACTTGAATATTCCAAGGTTTATTCTAGCTCCTCCTGCTTGTGCATGCCCTCCTCCACTTCCAATATCTCCAAATGCATCTTTTAAAATCTTTCCAATATTCACTCTAACATCTCTCGTTCTTGAAGAGATTTCAATCCTATCATCAACTATTCCAAATACCAAAACAGTAGTGATACCCTCTAACCTTAGTAAAAAGTCGGCTGATTGGGCTATGGCATCTCTATTAGATATAAAGCCAACATTTGAGATCACAATGTTCTTGTAAATCCTTCTATTCAAAATTGCCCTAGCTAAAATTTCCGCAGTTTCCGTTGGTATATCTGGATTCTCAATTTTATCTAAAAGCTCATAATTAACCTTCTCTGCAAGAAACTCTATAGCCTTTAAATCAACATTACTCAATTTTGAAAACTTTTTAGTATCGACATAAATGCCATAGAAAAGACCAGTTGCTAAATCGGTATCAATATTCATATTTAGGGATCTAAAATATTCAGCCAAAATCGATGATGTAGCATTAACTTCAGCCCTAATATCAAAAAAAGCATTTTCTGGTATCTTTTCCTTTAAGCTCTGCAAGATTTGGTGGTGATCTATAACTATCTGGATTTTTTGGAAATCTTCATCCTCTAGTATCGTAAGGTTTCCATTAGGTTGACAATCGATTAGAGCTATAAAAGGATATTTCTTGATTTCATAGGAACCCCTTGAGACTTTGTTCATTTCCATTCCAAGAACATTCATAAGGGCTCTGTTTTCAGAATGAGTTATTTCACCGCCATACACAACGTTAACCCTAAAACCAATGTTTTGAGCTATCCTCTTAAGTGCCATTGCGCTTGCCATTGAATCTGGATCTGGATTGTCGTGCATAACCACTAAAAGAGAGTCCCCCTTTTTCTTAAGTTCATGGAGCTTCTTTAAGAGCAGTGTTCCATTTTTTCTCTCTCCAAACACCTCAACTATATCCACAACGACTTTTGAGATTGCACTTCTAGGAGAAATTGCATAATCAATCTTAACATCACTTTCAAATTCCTCTTTTATTGAGTTTCTAAGGTCATCTACAGACATATCATCTGGTATGAGAGTGAGTATTGGAACATCTTTATTATTTGTTCTAATAACCTGAATAGCCCTTTTTATTGTCTGAAGATCCATAGTTGTTATTATGACAAGATCAGCTTTGTTAATACTCGCCTTTAGCAAGGTAGCAGTGTAAACAAAATCTCCTGGAACTACCTGATAACCACTCTCGGATAAAGACTTAACCCTTATCTCATCCTTTTCTATAATAGTTACGTCAAATTCACCCTTTAACGATTCAGCAATTGAACGACCAATGACACCTCCACCTAAAATAAGCACTCTCATCCTACTCACCTTTTTAGTAGGGCAATTTCCAAATATTAGTTCAATGTTAACAATAATACCCTTTCAAGGATGTTTGATGGGTTATGATATATATACCTAATGGTGAAGCCCTAATATTTTCTCTATCTCCTCTTTTGTAGCATTTTTGATTAGAATGTCCTTTTCTCTGCTTGTTTCACCTCTTATTATGGTCACATCCCTCTTAAAAAGCTTTGAAAAGAACTTAATTAGCTCTTTGTTCGCCTTTCCACCTATAGGCGGAGCTGCAATTTTCACCTTTAATCGCTTTTTCCAAGGTTCTATCCCTTCTATTGAATTATCCTTAGCATTTGGAGTAACTATAATTTGCAAAACGATTCCTTCTTTACTTTCCTTTATCATCAACTCACCCAACCTTGAAAGAAAAGTTCACTTCATAAAATTTTCTCTAATACATATGTTGCCCGCCCGTAACACCCGCCTTCATTGAAGCCTAAGGCAATCTCAAGCGGGCTAACCCAGGCGGGCAGCTGTACTCGGCTAGGGTTTCCCCAAGTCATTGGGTTCCGTAACGCGGATACTCTCCTTGGGGGACCTCGCTATAGCCGAGCTGTTGCCCCCGCATCGCCCCCACTTTCACTATTCAAGTGGGTCCTCGCGCAGGGGCAATATATTATTAGAGTTTAAGATTTATAAAGGATTGCTTTAAAAATGCCAAGCAGTTTTGATAAGTTTTGTATAGAATGCAACTTAAGTCAATAATCATGAACTTAATGTTAACTTCCAAAAATGTATGACAATTGATGGGCTTCTTAATAAAATTTGAGTTAACGAGTAGACGAACTTTCTTTAAATTTATTGAACACTACAAAAGCTTATTTGACAAAATGCCAAAAGTTATTTAAAATTCTTTGTTTAATTAGTCATTGGTGAGGAGTATGGATGGAAAAATAATTCACGACCCTATTCATGGTAGCATGAAGCTTAAAGGATTAATTTTAGAATTAGTCAAAACACCAGAATTTCAAAGACTTAGGAACATAAGACAGCTCGGTTTAGCGTATCTTGTCTTCCCTGGTGCTAATCATTACAGATTTGAACATTCACTAGGTACTTACTACATTGCAAAAAGATTAACCCAGGAAATAGAACTTGAAAAAGATGAGGCAATGCTTTTACAAATAGGAGCTTTGCTACACGACATTGGACATGGTCCTTTCTCCCACACATTTGAGCAAATATACAAACACTACGTTAAAGAATACGATCATATGCATTTGGGTCAAAACATAGTTCTGGGAAACATCGACATAATAGATGGTGAAATTGAGGGAAGAAAGTTTATTCCGGATATACTGAACGATTATGGTTACACTCCACGAGAAGTTGCTGAGCTGATGTTAGGTAAATACAAAAAGCGCTACCTGGGTCAAATGCTCCACGGGGATGTAGATGTGGATCAAATTGACTATTTAATGAGAGATGCCCATTACACAGGGGTTGCTCATGGAATAATAGACATAGAAAGGCTTTTGAAAGTTTTAAAGGTTTATAATGAGGAATTAGTTGTTGATGAAAAAGGTGTTGAAGCCGTTGAAGGGATGATGGTTGCACGTTCCTTGATGTATTCAAGAGTCTATTTCCATCACACCGTAAAAATTGCAGAGGGGATGCTCACAAGGGCTTTAGAGTTTGCATTAGAAGAAGGAAACTTATGGGACTTTTGGAAAATGACCGATTGCAGAGTTTTAGTTGAGCTTGAAGATTTAGAAGGGTACCCAAGTGAAATCGTGAAGAGAATAAGGTATAGGGACTTATTTAAAGCAGCTGTTTTGGCAAATGCCGATGAACTAACCTCTGAAGAAAAGAAAGAACTGCTAAAAGCTTACAGAGATGTAAAGAAGAGGCAAGAAATTGAGAGAAACTTAGCAGACGCTGTTGGTGTAAAAGAGGGGCAAGTAATTTTAGAGTTCTCAATAGCCGATTTGATGCTTAGTGAACCAAGATTAAAAGCAACGGAAATAAACGTCCTAACTAACGATGGACTAAAGCCCCTCAAAGATGTAACACCCTTAGCAAATGCACTAAAGAGAAGACAAACCCCAAGATGGGTAGTTCTAATAGCCTCACCAGCCAAGTACAAAGAGAAGATTAGGGAAATTTGGAAGAAGGTAATTTTTGGCTGACCTCAGCTAAAGATCTTTCTCTTTATCTCTTTCTTCAATTCCTCAATCATGTTTATTAGTTCATCAGCATCTTTAATCTCGCTTAGGATTTCCTTTGGAATTAAAGGAACTTCTCCAACAACTTCTTTTTTAGTTTTTTCCAATATGAAAACTCCTTCACTATTTACGATTTTGCTAACTTCACTTACCATCTGAGCTCTTTTTACTGTAACATTGGTCTTTCTTTGGTCAATTCCCGTCAAAATCTTAAATTCATCCTCTCTTGAAATCGCATTAAATGGAGCTTTCCTTATCTTTACAACACCCATTCCAAGCTCCTTTAATCTTGTAATTATCTCCCTCTCAAGTTCATTTTCTGGAGTAATATCGAGTTTGGCTTCAATTTTTGAATGTAGGATATCTATAGGCTTTGCTATCGGTTCGTCAAAAATCTCCTCCAAACGAAGGGCAACTTCTAAGCTTATAGCCTGCTCTCCCCTTTCATAGCTTTGAACACTCTTCCTTGAAACCCCTAAGCGCTCTGCCAATTCGTTGATGCTGTATCCATAGCGTTCTCTTAACTTTCTTAATAACGTTCCATTGATCTTTACAAAATACCCTCCCCTCTCAGCAAATATTGCTGGTAGTTCATTTTCAACCAAAATGTCATAGAGGGTTTGAGGATTGACTGCATAAATGCCAAATCTCTCGTATACAATCCCCTCCTCAAGCTCATCATTCTTAGTTCTTAGCCCAACAACCAATGGTGAAGCTTGAAAGAACTTAGATAATCTCTTCAAATCTTCAGCTTGCTCTTTTGTGAAAGTGTCGATGTTTTGAAGAACTTTAATGAAAAGCAATAAGAATAACCTACTTGCAACTAAGTCAAAGCAAGAACCCTTAAACTCCATTCTCGCAACTTTAAATCCTGTCCCTCTCAATATGCTTTCGACAACCCTAGTTAGTCTCTCCTTCTCCATCATTTATAAATAAGTTTAAAGAGTTTAAAAAGTTGAGGTGTAGACATGGAAAGACCAATAATTGTGAAAGGTGAAAAAGTTTCACTAGGCTTAATTTTGAAAGAAGATATTCAAAAATTGTGGCTTTGGATTAATAATAGAGAAGTTAGGAGATATCTGGCAAATCCAGATAACATCTTTTTCTTTGAAGATGAACTCGAATGGTATGAACGCTTAAGAAAAAACAAGGATAAAAATAGAGTTTTTGCTATCATTGAAAACAAAAGTGAGAGTATTGTGGGTGTCATAGGAATTCACAGAATCGATCATAAAAATGAACATGCTGAAATTGGTTATTTCTTAGGAAAGGAGTTCTGGGGCAGGGGTTACATGAGTGAAGCTGTTAAACTGGCTTTGGAGTATTGCTTCAAATGGCTTAATTTAAGGAAGGTTTATGCTCATGTCTATGGATTTAACATAGCTTCACAGAAAGTTTTAGAAAAGAACGGCTTCAAATTAGTTGGGAGATGGAAAAAGCACATTTATACCCCTGATGGATATACAGATTTGCTTTGCTATGAGATTTTTAAAGAGGAGTGGAAAGGTTAAGCTTTTAACTACTCTTTCTCTCTTCTTTAACGATGTTAATACACATAGGAATTGACGACACCGATTCACCAAACGGCATGTGTACAACTTATCTTGGAGCTTTGCTCTATAAAGAAATCTCTCGATTAGCTGAGCCTATAGATTTGCCAAAATTAATTAGGCTAAACCCAAACGTCCCCTATAAAACAAGAGGCAATGGAGCTGTTGCAATGAGTTTTGAAGCCGATGAAGAAGATATTCCAAAGATTAAAGCCTTAGTTTTGGAAAGAGTTAAAGAGCTTGCAGATTTTTCTCATGAGAATACAAATCCAGGTATTGCTTTTTTAGAAGGTAATATTCCCAAAGAGCTTGAAGATTTCACATTTAGAGCTATTAGAGAGCATGTAAGCATTGGAGAAGCTGAGAAAGTTGCAAAAGACATAAACGCTGAAATTCACAAGTTTAAATGTGGGAGAGGAATTATAGGAGCTTTAGCGGCTATTGGACATCCTCTAAAGGTCTTTACTTATGAGCTTTTAGCATATAGAAAGAGGAAACTTTGGGGAAAAGAAAGAAAGGTTAAAGCTGAAAGCGTCTTTGAGATGGATAAAAAGTTCTATCCATTCACCTATGACAATGTAGATTGGGAGAAGAAAAGCGTCTTAATTACTCCCCGCGGAAAAGATCCAGTTTTAGCTGGAATTAGAGGAATTGACAAAAATAAAGTCCTGCTTGCTTTTGAAAGCTTAATCTTTGAGGAGCCAATAGAGTTCCTCCAAATTTTTAAAACAAACCAAAGCACTGATGACCACTTGAAGTTTAAGCAAATTAAGGATTTGAGAAACTTTGATAGCGTGATTGTTAGAGGAAAGGTAGTTAAAGCCTATTGGGAGGTTGGAAGGCACGTTTTCTTCAAAATTAGCGATGGAACTGGCGAGTTAAGGGTTGCCGCTTACGAGCCAACCAAGAGGTTTAGGAAATATGTTAGGGAGCTTATTGAGGGAGATGAGATTATCGCGGCTGGAGGAGTTAAAGAGTTTGAAGGTGAGCTAACGCTCAACTTGGAGAAGTTCTACGTTGTAAGCTTAGCCAAAAAGATTGAATACAAAAAGCCCAAGTGTCCAAAATGTGGCGGAACAATGAAAAGCAAAGGAGATTACTTGAAATGCAAAAAGTGTGGACATAAAATGCCCAAAGTTTTGATTCCAGTTGAAGTGCCAAGAAAGCTAGAGAGGAAAATCTATGAAGTCCCACCTGATGCAAGGAGGCATTTATCTAGACCTTTGGTGTTACCGCTTGGGGAGGAGAAGATTTTAGACATGCTTAATCTTTAGAGAAGTATCCGTTAATTATTGGGAAGACATAGAGCGTTCCAACTAATCCAAGATAATGAATGAAAATGTTGATCATTCCTCCCCTTCCAGCTAAGTTTCTTGGAAAAGCTCCTCATATCACGGCAATCATAACAAGTAAAAGTGCCACGATGAAGTTTCTAACTGAGGTTCTAAGCTTTTGAGCTTTTTCTCCTTTTGATTTCCAATCATATTCCCTGAATACTCTTGAGATGAAGTAAAGAAGCATCAAAATGCCAGCAATGAGTAAGGGTATTCCAAGAGTGAAAAAGCTGTAGATAAGTGCAATCTCCCCGGCCGCAATGAGCATGAAGGAGTTTGAGAAAATTAAGGGCGAGATGTTGAAACCGAGTTTTTTCTTTAAAAAGTTCGCTGAGAAGTAAGGCACAGCCCCTATGAGAGCGGCATCTATTCCCGAGAAACCCATACCATAGCGAAGGTTGTAGCGTCTCATGACGAGCAAGTCTAAGATGGCAATAACTGGGGGGCAGAATTATGAAGACAAAGATTAGAAGCCTCTTGAAAGAGTCGAAGCTGTCGCCGATTTCAGCTAAGAAGTAGATGAGAGGAAATATTATAGCAAATGTAATGAGGTTGCCAAGCAAATGCCAAAAGTCCTTGTGGACAAAGTGCATCGTGTATAACCTAATCCAATCAGCGGAATTTGAGAAGGAGAAGCTTTGGTAGTTGAGGACAAGCTTGTCTTGGAGCGATGGAGGAGCTAAGTGAAGTGCTAACATTATGAGAGCTATTAGTATAAAAAGCGTTACAAAGTAGAGCCTTTCTCTGGTCAGCTTAAACATAATTAACTATAAAGCGTAAATCCTTTATAAAAGTTTGGAGAAAGAAATGTTGTGAGAACATGGAGGATCAAGACAAAAATTTCATTTTAAGCTCTATAAGAGTTGAATATGAAAAAATTTACTGCTTACATAAAATCGATAATCAAATCTTAGAGGTGCTTGGAAGAATAAACACGTTACATAGTCCAGATATACTTGGAAATATTATCATGGGTATCTCAATATTTGCTCCATTAATTTCTTTGATCTTAACTCTAAATAAACTTCTAGAAGTGCTTAATCATGTTCTTGGTATAATAATTTTGTATTATATACTCTTTTTCTTCGTGATCTTAAATACAATCCGAACTCGTTTGTTTATTGGAAACCTATCACCCCTGCACAGATACGAAAGGGCCATCGAAGACCTAAACAAACTGAAATGGGTATATTCTCTCAAGAAGCTTTCTGTTAGTTATCTAGTGGGGGTTGTACTGATACTGATGCAATTTGCCTTCGTTCATGAGCAACTTCGACAGGCTACTATTATCTTCTTGGTAATATATAGTTTTGGAGGAATATATTTATACATTGCTACGTATTTTGTTGAAGACATTTTTACCTACCAATATAATCTAACAGGAAAACACAAAGAGGGTTCTGAAGAAAGCAGATTAAGAAAGATTCTAAAAAATAAATGGGCTCAGTGGGGCCTGCTTGGATTTGGAGCGGTATTGGAAATTTATGCTCTTTACAAGTGGCTATTAATAGTAATAAATGTATTCTCTCTAAAAATGATAGGGATTTATTTAACAGTAACGATAGCTTTTCTTGTTATGGTTCCATTTTTAAGCAATGAAGCCACTAAAAGGATTTTGCAAGACCAATTAGAGCAGTTATTAGAGCTAAGACGAAAAGCAAGAAGTGCAAATTCCATTGACGATCTAACTAAAATACTTGAAGAGGCCATGAAAATTAAAGGATTCTCGAATATAGTAATTAGTCCTCCAAAACTCACAAAGCTACAGATAACCTCCTCAATAAAATTTGAGGAAGACACTGAGTATAAAAGCTGGCTCCACCAACAGAGGCAAAAACCCAAAACTTCATACTGAAGTTTGAGAAATGAATTATGACATCTCTTCTTGAAAAGAAAAACAAAATGAATATCACACATTCACACTTTCGTCACCTTCCACACTATCAGTGGGAAATAAATGTGACATCGGCCTATATCTCAATGACTTTCAAAGAAAGACATTTATCATGTTCTAGCCTCGTAGGAATTCTTGAGTTGGAAACACAAGAACCACAAAACCCCAAATCATTTCTAAAACTCCTCAGGCCTCAAAACTTTAACCTTATGCTCAAAAAGTTCCACTTCCTTTTTCTCATCTCTTAGCTCAAGTAAATCCCTGTCGAGTGTAATCGCATGTTGCATAAGTTAAGTTCACAAATCATGAACAAACTGTTCACAAAATGTGAACGAGAAGAGAAGGGAAACTAAAACTCTGCCTCGTGAATCAATTCCCCTTCAGCGAATACATGCGTTGGATAATTCTCTACGTGGAATGGGTCACCATTCCAAACTACTAATGAAGCCCACTTGCCCTTCTCGATGCTTCCTAAAATGTCATCTACTCTAAGGATTTTAGCATTATTATGCGTGATAATCTTTATTGCCTCTTCTTTGCTCATTCCAAGCCTTATAAAGTGCCTTAATTGTAAATAAAGATTAGCTTGCAAAGTAACTGGGTGATCGCTCATTAATCCAAAGAGAGGCTTGACTTCAAGTAGATACTTAGCATTCTTCCAATCCTCGTGTTTCAGTTCAACCTTATATGGATGAGCATCAAAGGGACCGTAAACTACAGGAACACCTTCTTTTTTGATTTTTTCAAAGGTTTCCTTTGAGTGAACATCTGCGGCATGTTCAACCGTGATTTTGAGGTTAAACCTACGCTTTAACATTAACAATGCAGCAATATCATCTTCTTTATGAACGTGAACCCTTAAAGGTTCTTCTCCTTTTAATACAGGAATTAAAGCTTCAACTGTTGGCTCAAGTTCCTCCTTTTCCTTTTTGCCTTTCTCCAGCAAAGCAATTGCTTTTTGTGTCTTAATTAGCCAGTTTAAAAGAACTCCGATTGCACCCATTCTTGTTGAGGGTCTTGTTCCCTTCCACTCTTTGGTCGATCTCGGATTATAGCCGAAAGCTGCCTTAACACCAACGTATTTCATAAAAGCATCTTCAATATCTCTTTCATAGTTCTTAATCAGTACAGCTTTTCCACCTATGATGTTTCCACTTCCTGGCAAAATTGATGAGTAAAGCACTCCAAATTCAATTGAGTGCTTAAATGCTTTATCATCCATGTAAATTGAATACAAAGCGTCAACTAATGGTAAAACAGCATCCATTTGTTCATTTGCTTCCCCCTCTTGGTAAGGTTCACCGTATCTTTCCATACCTATATGGGAGTGTCCATCAATGAAAGCTGGTGTCACAACTCCTTCTGCAACAATCTCTACGTCTTTTGGCTTTTTCTTTACGATTTTCTTGATTTCCTTCTCAAAAACAACATAGACATCTTTTTTCACATTTCCTAAACCATCGTATAAAAGAGTGGCTTTAACAGCTTTCATTTAAATCCACCTCTTAACGTTTCTAGAAGAGTTTATGAATTTTAACATAAAAGAGTTTTGATTTAAAGGGTTAAAAGGAAGAAAAGAAAGGCATCAACCCATCATATCCATGCCGCCCATACCGGGCATTCCTTGACCGCCCTTCTCCTCACTCTTTAGTTTACTTGCCGCAATGACGTCATCGATTCTTAGGATCATCATTGCCGCTTCGCTTGCACTCTTAATTGCCTGTGTCTTAACCCTCAAAGGCTCAATAACGCCTCTTTCTACCATGTCAGCTGGCTCACCAGCAAAGACATCTACACCAATTGACTTTCCTTTGTTCTTGTGCTCACTTATGACCTTAACGAGGACATCTATTGTGTCTAATCCAGCGTTTTCTGCTAATGTTCTTGGGATTATTCTCAATGCTTCTGCGAAGGCTTCAATTGCTAAAGCCTCTTTTCCACCAACTTGCTTTGCAAACTCATCAAGCTTAATACTAAGCTCGATCTCGCTTGCACCGCCACCTGGAAGAACTGCTCCATCTTCCATAACGTCTTTAACGACTTTTATTGCGTCTTCTATTGCTCTCTCCACCTCATCAACAACATGCTCAGTACCGCCTCTAATCAAAATAGTAACCGCCTTAGGATTCTTACAACCCTCAACAAAAATCATGTTCTCTCCAGCGATCTTCTTTTCCTCAACGATTTCTGCATAACCCAAGTCCTCTGATGTTAGGTCTTTTACATTCGTTACTATCTTTGCCCCTGTTGCTTTTGCAAGCTTTTCCATGTCGCTCTTCTTAACTCTCCTAACAGCCAAAATACCAGCTTTAGCCAAGTAGTGCTGAGCCAAATCATCAATACCCTTTTGGACGAAGAGAACATTTGCACCAGTGGCAACGATTTGATCAACCATGTCCTTAAGCATCTTCTCCTCTTGCTCTAAGAAGGCATAGAGTTGATCTGGAGCAGTAATATTTATCTTTGCATCAGTTTCAGTCTTTTTAACTTCTAATGCATCGTTAATTAATGCAATCTTAGCGTTTTCAACTTTCTTTGGCATTCTTGGGTGGACTCTCTCCTTATCAATAACGACACCCTTAATGAGCTGGCTCTCTTCTACGCTCTCTCCTTCCTTCTTCTCAATCTTTATGTTGTCAATATCAACGAGGAACTTATCCCCAGCTTTCTCTGCAACTTGCTTTACTGCTTCAACCGCTAACTTAGCCAAGTGTTCTCTATGGCTTTCAGCATTTTTACCGGTTATTGAAGTTATTGCAATCTTTGTTAAGACTTCCTCGTCGTCTGGTGTGACCTTTAAGGACATCTCTTTAAGAAGTTCTTGGGCTTTGTTCAATGCTAATGTGTAACCTTTAACGATTATGCTTGGGTGAATGTTTTGATCAATTAGCTCTTCAGCTTTTCTTAACAATTCACCTGCAATTACGACTGCTGTTGTTGTTCCGTCACCTGCTTCCTCGTCTTGTGTTTTTGCAACTTCAACAATCATTTTAGCAGCTGGATGTTGTAAATCCATCTTATCAAGAATAGTAGCTCCATCGTTTGTGATTACTATGTCTCCTAGGCTGTCGACGAGCATCTTATCCATACCCTTAGGACCCAAAGTAGTCCTAACAGTCTCAGCAACAATCCTAGCAGC
>MTLP01000007.1 GCA_002009975.1 Thermococcus sp. JdFR-02 | reverse complement strand
AATTCTGCCTCTTTCTGGTTAATTACTCTTGTTAAGTTCTCAATTTTTGCATTTACCTCACTCAAAGCCTTGTCGATGTCAAAATCTTGGCAGGAATTGCAAGTATTACAAGTTCCGGGACTTGCTGAAAGCTTAGCATTACTCTCCTCCCAACCACCAGCAAAAACAAAACCAAAACTGCTAAAAACCAACAACCCAATAATGCCCAAAACTACCCACTTCTGCATTCCGCTCCCCCAAGCAAGGGTAATTAACAATACTATAAGCAGAAGTAGTATAAATACTTTTCCAATTACGAACAATTAAGAGTATGAAAATTATAACCACCAACATTCAAACATAAACATCCCAAAACAAAAAAGTAAAAACAGATTACTCAAACCATGATTCAATATAAAATGATCCAAGAAGTACGGTAAATAGAAGGAAAAATAGCCGTTAAGCCCCTTGCAGTTTAAGAATTGCTTCCGCTAAATCACCTTTTGTCTCTTCCAATGCCTTCCTTGCAGTTTCATAGTCAACGTTTGCTTGCTCCATGACTAATTTTATATCCTCCTCTGGGATGTTTAGTATCTCTCTGACCTCTTCTTTTCCAACAACTTGATAGCTCTTCTCTCCCATTGCAGCTATCATTGTAACTGCAGGCTCTTTTATGACAATCTCTTTATTTTCAAAGCGAATTATAACTTCCTTAACTCCTTCAAGCTCTTCCATTTTAATTCCAAGCTGCTTCATCATCTTTTGCATTTGCTTTGGACTCATACCTTTCATTGGAAACATCTTCACTACCTCCTCTAAAGCTAAGGAAAATTGAGTACTTAAGTTTTTATAACTTCCTCAAAAAGATTCAGATAAAGAGAGAAAAGAATTACTTACTTTCTTCCTTTTTCTCCTCCTCTTCGCTCTCTTCTGGCTGCATTATTCTTTTTCTGTACTCTTCATATTTCTTCCATGCTTCTTGGGCTTTTTCTTTTTCTCCTAAAAGCTCATAAGTCTCTGCAACATGCTTCCACCATGCTTCATCCTCTTCTGCTTCCTTTAAGCAGTATTCAAGGAATTTTTGATAAGCTTCTTTTGCCTTTTCTTCCTCACCAAGCTTCTTGTAAATATTTCCAACATCCTCCCAAAATACTCCTTCCTCTTGGGCTTCACTTATGTAGTATTCTAAAGCTTTTTTCCAAGCTTCTTTAGCTTTCTCCTCATTGTTAAGTTCTTCATAAAGCTTTGCAACGTCTTCCCAGAACCAAGGCTCTTCTTGAGCATATCTCTCCAAAGCCTTTGCTGCCCTGTTCATGTTACCAGCTTTCTTCCAATATTCATGGGCTTCTTTTAGATAATACGTGTCTTTCTCCTTCTCGTAAAGTTGTTCATAAATCTCTGCTGCTTTCTCATACTTTTCAGCTTTCTCGTAAGCCCACGCTGCACTTTCCATCCAATCAAGCTTTTCATACATTTCAGCGGCTTTTAGATAGTTCCCTTTTTTCTCATACTTTCTCGCAGCAGCCTTGTAGTTTCCCTCTCTTTCGAGCGTTTCTGGACTTTTAAATCGGTCAAGCAATCCCAAATCAGGCTCGCTGATGTACCAAATTCCAAAGACTAAACCCAAAATGAACAAAACTATTATCCCACCAACGATGTTTAACTTTTGCCATGTAACGCTGAGATAAGTCGCGTATGCACTCAATGCTGTTGGAGCAACCAAGTAAAGGGCATACTTCCAGCTCTCAGCATAAAGTGTTAGTGCTAAGAAAAAGCCGAGCATTAAAGTCAATCCCAAGAATCCAAGGCTCAAAACGATTCTTACAAGCATCCAAAAGCCCCATTTATAAATTATCCCTGCAACTACAGCTAAAATCAGCACTACAAATCCTATCAAATAGGCTTTCAGCTTGTCCATCATAACACCCCCTCTAGCTTCAGCAGGAACTCCTTGTATTCTCTTTTTGGAGTGTAATTCCCTAAGTCTGATTTTAAGACGATCCTATGACAGGGAACAATTATTGGGTAGGGATTTCTTCGCATTGCATTTCCTATAGCCCTCGGAGAGGTTTTGACTAATCTAGCCAATCCTCCATAAGTTATGGTCTGACCTCTTTTAACTTTTAACGTTAAAGTTTCATAAACTTTCCGCTCAAAAGGAGTTACCCCTCTAAAGCTGAGATGCTTCAATGCTTCACTATTTTCAATCTTACCCCTCAAAATTTCATAAATTAATTTGGGATATTCGCTCTTTTTGGGGGTTAGCTCTACCAAAACTCTCCTCCTCTCAAGCATAACCTTAGCACTGTGTATCCTTTCTCTAAGGAACTCTTCTCCATCTAAAGAAAACGATATGGCATCTATTTTTTCATCAAAAATAACACCAATCCAAATTTCTTTATCAAGTATCCTAAAACTTTCAACGCTAAGCAATTTTATTCCTCCTTACATCTCTTTAACTCTGTAATTGCCCATCTCAATGGACCAAAGAGAGAATGAAGCTCTCTTGCATAGATAAATGATCTTCCCAAAATCCTCCTCATCATTATCTCAGCATAGTGCCTTTTATATAGATCTTTTGGATAGCCTACGATTTCAATCAATTCTCTCCAAAGCTTAACAAACATCTCCCTCTCTTCCCTACTGGCTTTTCTTAAAGGGTTCTTAACTTCAAGTGTTTTCAGCTTTTGCTTGTAAATTTCATAAAGAAGAACAGCAACTGCATGACTTAGATTCAATATTGGATATTCCTCACTCGTTGGAATTGTAACCGTAAAATCAAGCTTTTCCAACTCCTTGTTATCTAATCCTCTGCTCTCTCTTCCAAAAACTAAGCCAATCTTGCCATTGTAAAGAAAAGCCCTCTTTGCAAATTCTTCTGGGGTAATAGGTGTTCTTGCCGGTAGATACTGCTTTCCACTAACACCGCTTGTTCCCACAGCGAGATCAACCATCTCTAAAGCCTCTTCTAAACTTTCAACAATTTTTGCATTTTCAAGCACATCTTGGGCATGGACCGAAAATTTGTAAGCTTCTCCCGATATCTTAACTTTAGGATTAACAAGAATTAACTCCCTAACCCCAAAGTTTTTCATACTTCTAGCAACAAAACCAATGTTAAGCTGATACTCAGGTTCAACTAAAATTACAGCAAACTCTACTGTCATCGAAAAGCCTTTTATTGAGGCAATTTAAAAAGTCTTTTGGTTAGCAAAAAGCGGGTGTAGATAATGAGGATTTATGTTTTGGGTGCTGGGTCAATTGGCTCCCTCTTCGGTGGTCTCTTGGCGAGAAGTGGAAACGATGTAACTTTGATAGGTAGAGAGGAGCATGTTGAAGCAATTAAAGAAAAGGGATTAAAAATAAGAGGAATCGAAGAATTTACCGTTAAAGTTGAAGCATTAACTTATGCTCCTGAAAAAAGTCCTGATTTGTTAATTTTAGCAACTAAATCCTATTCAACTGCAAATGCATTAGAGTGTGCTAAGCATATCATAGATAAAGACACTTGGATCTTGAGCATACAAAATGGAATTGGCAATGAGGATTTAGCCTTAAAATATACGAGGAATGTCCTTGGAGGGACAACAACAAATGGGGCAATGCTTGAAAAATGGGGAGTTGTTAGATGGACAGGAAGGGGGATTACACACATTGGTCTATATCCCAAAGGGGAGAGTGAGTTTGCAACAAAAGTTGCAGAAGTTTTTAATGAAGCTGGAATTGATACTAAGGTGAGCAACAACATAATAAGCTGGATTTGGCTTAAAGCAATTGTAAATTCCGCTATAAATCCAATCGGGGCACTATTAGAGGTCAAAAATGGGTTTCTACTTGAGGATGAGTACTTACAAGGGGTGCTTGTTGAGATAGCGAAGGAAGGCTGTCAAGTGGTTCAAAAATTGGGCATTAAATTTGAGGAGCACCCACTAGAAGCTATAATTGATACGCTTGAGAGAACTAAAGAGAACTACAATTCTATGTATCAAGACCTAATTAGAGGGAGAAAAACAGAGATTGATTACATAAATGGGAAAATCGTAGAGTATGCTGAGAAACTTGAGTTAAGTGCTCCCATGAACTCTCTTTTAGTAGCTCTTATTAAAGCTAAGGAAAAATTAAGTAAAATAGATAAACCCAGAAGGTGACATATTACGAGGGGATGAAAAATGCCCATATTCGGTGGAAAAGAGAAAAATGTCTTTGGAGCTATAGAAGCTCATTTAGACATTGTAAGGAAAACTTTAGAAAGTTTTAAAGAGTTGGTTAGCGTTTATTTGGAGAAAGATTTCGAAAAAGCAGGAGAATTAGTTAAAGAAGTCGAAAAACATGAAAGAGAAGCAGATACATTAAGGAGAGAAATTGAGATGATGCTTTACGAGGGGGCTTTTTTACCAGCAAGCAGAGGAGACTACGTTAGATTGGTAGAATTAATAGACAAAGTTGCAGATTCTGCTGAGAGTGCTGCTCACAGCTTAACTTTGGCTAAACCAAGAATTCCTAAAGAATTAGCACCTCTTGTGATAGAATTGCTCAATGCAGCTATAAAAACGTACGATGATTTAATAACATCTGTAAATGCCCTAGATGAGGATGTAAATAAAGCATTGGACTATGCAAAGAAAGTTGAAATCGACGAAGAGGAGGCAGATAAAATAGAGAGGAAGCTCTTACAAAAGATTTTTGAAAGTGAGAAAATGACAACCTACGCAAAGATAATTTGGAATGAGGTAATAACAAAGATCGGGGATATAGCCGATAAAGCCGAAGATGCATCTGATCAAGTTATGCTCATGGCAATAAAAAGGAGGGGTTGATATGAAGGTTTTAGTTGCTGCACCTTTGCATGAAAAGGCTTTTGAGGTTTTAAAGGATGCTGGTTTTGAGGTTGTTTTTGAAGAGTATCCAAGTGAAGAAAGGCTTTTGGAACTTGTTAAGGATGTTGATGCAATAATAGTTAGGAGCAAGCCAAAGGTAACGAGAAAGGTTATTGAGAACGCCCCAAAGCTCAAGGTCATCGGAAGGGCTGGAGTTGGATTAGATAACATAGATGTTGAAGCGGCGAAGGAAAGGGGAATTGAGGTTGTTAATTCTCCAGCCGCATCAAGTAGAAGTGTTGCAGAGCTAACTTGGGCATTAATTTTAGCGGTTGCAAGAAAAGTAGCTTTTAGTGATAGAAAGATTAGAGAAGGGGAATGGGCAAAGAAGCAAGCTATGGGAATTGAACTTGAAGGTAAAACCATTGGAATTATTGGCTTTGGAAGAATTGGATATCAAGTTGCTAAGATAGCAAAGGGCTTTGGAATGAGAATCCTGCTCTATGATGTAATCAAGAACGAAAAATTTGCAAAGGAAGTTGGAGGAACCTTTGTCGAGTTGGATGAATTATTAAAAGAGAGCGATGTCGTTACAATTCACGTTCCTCTATTGCCAAGCACAAAGCACCTAATTAATGAAGAGAAGCTCAAGCTTATGAAGAAGAACGCAATACTTGTTAACCCAGCAAGGGGTCCAATCATTGATACAGAGGCTCTAATTAAAGCTTTAAAAGAGGGATGGATTTACGGTGCTGGATTGGATGTATTTGAGGAAGAGCCACTACCAAAAGACCACCCATTGACAAAGCTTGACAATGTTGTTTTGACGCCACACATAGGTGCAAATACGTTGGAAGCTCAAAAGAGGGCTGGAATTCAAATAGCTGAAAAGGTTATAGAGATTCTAAAGAGCAAAGCATGAATTTTACTCCTTTTCGAATATTTTTCTTTCCTCATTACAAATGCTTATTTTCAATTTTGAACCAAAATTGATGTTCTATTAATGAAATTAAGATGTTTGAACATTTTAGATGTCTTTAATAACATGATTTTACTAAAAAGCCGAGCTTTGATAATTTTAACGAATTTTGAACTAGAATCATGTGTAAGTTTGTTCAAGTTGGAGTTTTTAAGCTTATTTTTAAGTTTCCCTAATGAGAAAGTTAGAACATCAAAATTTGCACATTTTAAAGAGGAATCTTAAAATTCAAAACCTTTTCATCAGAGCGCAAAGGATCTGCTCACTCTTGTTCATTGTATCAAAACTCAAAATTATGACATTTAAATGTCAAAAGCGTTGAAACTCAAAGCCCAATTGGAGGTATATCCATCCTTTATTTTTACCCCTTCGTAAAAAGCTTTATATATTTTAAGCTCTCTTAAAATCCTATTGGGAAAATGGAGGGAAATTCGCTCCTGTTCCAATAAGATTCTAAGAGAATTGAAAGCCCTTACAAAGGTCATCTTTCTAAGCCTGCTGACCCAATAGTTCCAATAAGATTCTAAGAGAATTGAAAGCCCTTACAAAGGTCATCTTTCTAAGCCTGCTGACCCAATAGTTCCAATAAGATTCTAAGAGAATTGAAAGGTGGATGGCTGGGGCTATGGGGATGAGGGGCTGAATGTTCCAATAAGATTCTAAGAGAATTGAAAGGAAAGATGGGAACCAAAGGCAAACTCAAAAAAGATCTTAACCTGTTCCAATAAGATTCTAAGAGAATTGAAAGTGCTGGTGGTGAGGTTTTCAAGAAAGGACTGCATCATTGTTCCAATAAGATTCTAAGAGAATTGAAAGTTCAACAAATTATCAAAAATGTTTGAGTACTCAATCAACGTTCCAATAAGACTTTAAAAGAATTGAAAGGAAATTGTTTACGACGATGCAAATGCGCTCGACATCGTTCCAATAAGACTTTAAAAGAATTGCAAAGATAAAAAACTCAAAGACTAAAAACATCAGAAAAACGCTTCACTTGTATTAAAGATACCATTCATCAAATCTTTCAAGTCCAAGCTTTTGAAGTGTTTCCATAACTCCCAGGGCAATTCCCTCTACTTCAATTCCTCCTTCACCTTTGTTGGCATCTCCAACAATATATACGTTTTCAATTGGAAATTCCAAATGCTCTTGTCCAGAAGCTACCCTATTAACCGGATTGCCATCCAAGTAAGTTTGGATCAAAAGAATCTCACCTTCCTTGTCAAGTTCTGGAAAGAGGTAGTACAAATCCTCAATGCCAAGCTTACGTTCCTTTGCAAGATTTTTACTTTTCAAAGCTTGGTGAGTCATTATTAAGCTGTATCCCTCTTTTGCAAGCTCTGGCGAAATTGAAGAAGGCTCATTAAACCCGTTAATTCTCTTAGTGTCTAATGTAAGAACAACCGTATTTCCAATTCTAGGCTTTCCTTTCAAAGCCACATTAATTTTAATGCCCTCCGCGGGTTTTAAAGACTTCACTACTCTTAGGAAATCTCTATCAAAGTTTTCCTCCCCAAAAAGCTCAACCGTTTCTTTTATCCCAACATTGGAAATCAGCACATCATAACTAAACTCATCTCCATCTTCTGTTAGAACCTTATT
The DNA here is from genome assembly GCA_002009975.1 of Thermococcus sp. JdFR-02. Taxonomy (GTDB): domain Archaea; phylum Methanobacteriota_B; class Thermococci; order Thermococcales; family Thermococcaceae; genus Thermococcus_C. The sequence goes on along the minus strand of MTLP01000007.1, from coordinate 137,386 downwards.
TTCCTCGATCTCGACCACCTTTTTTCTTGTTAAAATTTTTCCACCATTTTGCTTTACTATCTCAGCCAATTCAGATGTTACAGCTTTACAGCCACCCTTTATTAACCCAGGCCCTCCCCATTTTAGAACGGCTTTTATCTCCTTTGCAAGCTCAATCGCTGGAATCTCTTCCAAAGTTAAACTAATTGCCCATCCAACAAAGCTTTCCAAGAAGAGAAAAGCAAACTCATTCTCACCTATTTTCTCGCTTATCCACTCTTTAGCATTCATCCTTGCCTCCTCACCCTTTGGAAGCTTGTCGGCTTTAATCTCTGCTAAAAGCTTAAATGTCTTGGCTTTCTCTTTTAAGCTTAAACGCTTCCAGCCTTCCCTGTAATGATAAATTTTTCCCTCTATGAGGAACTTTGCCTTTGGGTTTGAGTTAACTATTTGAACATTCGCACCTAAAAGGTTGAGCAAATGAGCTAAAGGTCCGTCTTCACCATGAGGAATCATGTGTAAAGCCCCAGTTGAAAGCTGAAATCCCTTGTAGGGCAGATTGGTAAATCGCCCGCCAACATAAGGAGACTTCTCCAAGATCACCACATCATAACCATTTCTAGCCAAAAACGCACTTGTTAGTAATCCCCCAAGCCCAGCACCTATTGTAACAACCCTCATTTCAAGCACCTCATCGTTTTTTGACTTTCTTTATCATCTTTCCAAAAGGATCTATTAAACCAGCCCTAATTAATGTTGAGCTTAATTTATTTCCAGTTTGGGCTTTAATAATTCCAATTTTTACAATTTCTAAAGGTTTTAGCCCTTTCTCTTTTCTTGCCCTATTAATAAGCAAAGCCCCTTTGTAAGTTTCCTCACTCACGACAATTGCTTCTAAGCTTTTTATTTTATCTGCAAATCCTATTGCATTGTGAATCTTAATTATGCGATAATTTTTAAACTTATTCACCTCAAAAAATGTTATTAAATCCTTCAGTCTTCTCTCATAAGGTAAAACTCGTTCAGAAAATTTCTTTTTCTTGACCATCTCATCTGAAGTTAGTCCCACATAAACGTATTCACCAACCTCAAAAGCCTTTCTAAGCAAAGCTTTGTGACCTAAGTGAAGATGATCAAAAGTTCCTCCGACCACAACTTTCTTGTATTTTTTCATTGCTATACCCCACTTGTTTTTTGAGAGAGATACCAATAAATTTTTGTATATACCGTTGAAAAAACTTAGGGGGTGAGAATGTGAAAAGGCTTTTAGTATTTATGTTAACATTACTAATCCTAAGCCCAACAATGGCTTATGAACCACAATCTCTTTTCGATATAGATATGTATGTCACGGTGTATAAATCTGGAGCCGCAACCTTCAAATTAAATGTAGAGCTAAAAGACGACTTTTATATCCACTATCTGAACAATTTAACCGCTTCAGACAAAAAAGACAAAGCAGAAAAAGAGTTCTATACCTTGGTTTACTCATTGGTTTATATGAATCTTAGAAGAGAAGTTGGGGAAAAATACAAAGATGCTCTACTGGTCGCTCCTGAGGAAGGTCCTGTAAAAATAACAGGCAACTGGACGGCAGTAGTCCAATTTAAGTGGTACAACTATTTAATTCCAAAAAATCAAACGCTTCAAGCATCAGTCTATGGTCCCCTAACGTTTCTATACAAAAACAGAGTTTTCAGCTATAGATGGAGAAGATTAACCATGCTTCTACCTAAGGATATGTACATAGTGAACTTAGCCCCAGCCCCCGAGGAACTCGTTGAAAACGTTGCAACATGGAAAGATGGAGACTATTTGCCAATAGTCGTCTTAACTTTCAATGAAGAAGTGTTTAAACAAGAAAGGGGAAATAAAACAAAGATAATTCCCTTTGAAGAGTTTTTAAACAACAGCACAAAAGTTTTGGAAGTTAGTTATGACACTTTCTCAGGAATAGTGTCTTTTAACGCTGTGTTTTCAGGAGTTAAGCCTCAAGATTATCACATTGCTAAGCTCTTAGAGGAATTTAACAGAACGATGAAAATAGTTGAGATAGATGCAAAAACAACTGACAATGGAGTAAAAGTCTTTGGAAAAGCTAAACCAAGTATAGAGTTTAGAGAGGATCTATTTAAGAAAACATGGAAAGCTGAAATTGAAGTTCCTTTCAAATTCAATGAGGTTAAAGTTGCTGAGGGAGAGTTCGCCTATGATTCAGAAAAAGGATTGGTCACCATAACCATCACCGAGGAAAAAGATACCAAAAAGCTCCTGATCGGAAGCTCAATAGGAATTGTAATAATCATTATAGCATTGCTATTGCTCCTTAGAGGAGGCAAAAAGAAGGGTAAAGAAAAGAGAGGAGGACTTCCAAAGGAGGTGAAGTAATGGACTTTTTCTTTTATCCCTCTTCTGTAGCTATTTTTGGTTCATTTAGAAAGGGAGCTATAGCCTATGAGATAGCAAAAAACGTTGTCGATGGTGGTTTTGATGGTAAAATCGTCTTAGTTAACCCAAAAGGTGGAAAAGTTGAAATAAATGAAAAAAGCTTTGAAATTAAATCAAAGTTGAATGAAAGCGTTGATGTTGCTATAATAGCCATTCCAGCTAGGTTCGTTCCCCAACTGATTGATGAAATTGGGGATAAAATTAAAGGTGCAGTTGTTATTAGTGCGGGATTTAGCGAGATAGGAAATGAAGAACTTGAGAAGGAGCTTTTAAAGAAAGCAAGAGAAAAAAACGTTAGGATAATAGGACCAAACTGTGCTGGGATTTTTGGGGTTTATGCTAACTTTTATGGCTCTTTTGAGGTTAAGGTAAATAAAGGAGGACTAGCTTTAATATCACAAAGCGGCGCCTTTGGAGGGGCAGCCTTAGCTATGGGCAATGAAGAAGGAATAGGCTTTTCTGCTTTTGTTTCCTATGGAAATGCAAGCGATTTAACTGAAAGCGACTTTTTAATGTATTTTGCCGACGATGAGAACACAAAGGTTATTGCTTTGTATATTGAAGGTGTTAAAGATGGACGCAAGTTTATTGAAGCTTTAAGATATGCAACATCAAAGAAGCCTGTAATAATTCTAAAAGCTGGCAAAAGCAAGAAAGGAAGTGAAGCAGCGCAAAGTCACACAGGCTCTTTAGCTGGAAGTTATGAAATTTATAGAGCGGCTTTTAAACAGTTTAATGCTATAGAAGTTGAAGAGATGGAAGAACTTTTCGATGCTGCTAAAACATTTGAAATGTATCAAAAAGCAGGTAAAAGAATAGCAATAATAACGAACTCAGGTGGTCCTGGAGTTTTGGCAACAGATAAAGCTGAGCACTTGGGATTAGAGATTGCAAAGCTAAGCGAAGAGACAATTAAAAAGCTCAAAGAATTTTTGCCACCTCAATGCTCAACTAAAAACCCAATCGATTTGATAGCAGATGCTGATTATGAAAGATACAAAAGAACCATTGAGGTTGTTTGCGAAGATGAAAACGTTGATAGCATCTTAGTTATCTGCGTTCCACCAATATTCCTCCCATCTGAAGAAATTGCAAAAGCCATAATAGATGCTAAATGCAAGAAGCCCATAATTGTGAACTTCATGGCTGGTGAGTTGGTTAAAGAGGGTGTTGAACTCTTAGCCGAGAAAGGAATCAAAAACTTTTCAACACCAGAGAGAGCAGTAAAAGCTCTGTATTGGCTGAGTTTGAGGAAGGCTTTTTAACTTTTGAATTTTTAATTATTCTTGGTGAGGAAAATGTATCGCCTAATGTATCCTATGCGAACATATTTGATAGTTTCAGGGCATGAAGAGCCAAATGTTATGGCAGCGGACTGGGTTACAATTCTTTCCCATGATCCATTCATAGTGGGAGTTGCCATATCTCCAAAACGCTACACCCATAGGCTGATCAGTAAATATAGGGAGTTTGTAGTTAGTGTGCCAAGTTTAGAGATGCTTAAAGATGTTTGGATCGCCGGAACGAAGAGTGGACCAGAGAAGCTTAAGGAGATGAGCATAAGTTTAGTCCCTTCAACGAAGATTAAGACACCAAGCATAAAAGAGGCTTTAGCCAATATGGAGTGCAAGGTTATTGATGCAAGAGAGTATGGGGATCATACATGGTTTGTAGGGGAAGTTGTAGGTTATACATATAACAAAGAAGCGTTTAGGGGCAATAAACCTAACTTGAAATTCAAGTTCCTTGCACATTCAGCATGGACAGACTTTGTAACCTTTAATGAAAAAATTTACAGAGCATAATAGCTCCTAAAATTCCATATCTTTTCAACAAGGTCTGGATTAATTAGCTTCAGAAGTTTTATATTTATTCAACCTGTTTTATACAATACAGCAAACTTAACCTTTTTAAAACAAAAACCTAAACGTTAAAACATGATTGCATTAGGAATTGAGGGAACCGCACACACATTAGGAGTTGGCATTGTAACAGAAGAAAAGGTGTTAGCTAACATATTTGATATGTTCAAAACTGAAAAGGGTGGAATACACCCAAAAGAAGCTGCAGAGCATCACGCCAAGTTAATTAAATCTCTCTTAAAGAAAGCCCTTGAAGAGGCTGAAGTTAGCATTGAAGATATTGATGTTATTGCATTTTCTCAAGGTCCCGGTTTAGGTCCTTGCTTAAGGGTTGTAGCAACAGCTGCTCGTGCACTAGCAATAAAGTACAACAAGCCAATAGTTGGAGTTAACCACTGTATAGCCCACGTTGAAGTTGTTAAACTTGTAAGTGATGTAAAAGATCCTGTTGGTCTATATGTTAGTGGTGGCAACACTCAAGTCATAGCTTTAGAGGGTGGAAGGTACAGGGTTTTTGGGGAGACTTTGGATATTGGGATTGGGAATGCTTTAGATATGTTTGCGAGAGAAGTTGGTTTGGGCTTTCCAGGCGGACCTAAAATTGAAAGATTAGCAAAAAAAGGGAGGAAATATATAGAACTCCCCTATGCTGTCAAAGGAATGGATTTAAGCTTTTCAGGATTATTAACTGAAGCGGTTAGAAAATTTAAAAGTGGAAAGTATAAAATCGAAGATATTGCTTATTCTTTTCAAGAGACTGCTTTTGCAGCCTTGGTTGAAGTTACGGAGAGGGCATTAGCACATACTGGAAAAGATGAGGTAGTTTTAGTTGGAGGAGTTGCAGCAAATAATAGGCTGAGAGAAATGCTAAGTGCAATGGCTGAGGATAGAGGTGCAAGATTTTATGTTCCTCCCTATGACCTGTGTAGGGATAACGGAGCAATGATAGCCTATACTGGTCTTCTAATGTACAAAGCGGGCATAAAGTTTGAGCTTAAAGATACCATTGTCAAACAAAAGTTTAGAACCGATGAGGTGGAGGTAACATGGACTTAATAGTCCCTCTTTGGGCTCTTATAACAGACCTAATTCTGCTCTTTGCAATCCTATATGCTACAGTATTCTTTCTCAAAAGAATTGGGAGGTATACAGAAGATCTTGATATGTTTAATAGATATGGAGCACTATTTTTAAGTATAGCGGCTCTTGCTAGGCTGATTGCTCTGTTAGATGACTTCATGCATCTCTCTTGGGCGAGCAATGCCACATCTATCCTATCTTTTATCTCAATTCTCGGTGTGATATACACAATTATTACCTATGTCCACAGATTGGAGGCAAGATACATACCAACGATACCCAAACGTGAAAAACCTTTAAACACGAAAATAGATCCAAGAGCCTTTTTATTCATGTACAATGATGAAGACAGTGTTAAAAAGCTTTTAAACTTCATAGACACTCCCGCTTTTATAATAACCAGAAGTTCTCATTTCTACAGTAGTTTAAATGGAGAATTCAACACTTTATGGATAACACAAAGTTCTGATAGAGGAATCCCTCCAACAAAGCTTCACGTTATTCAAGATCTCACAGTGAAGTTCCTAAAAGAAGCTGGTGGAGGAACTATATGCGTTGATTGTTTGGAGTATTTGACTATATACAATGGCTTTGAAGCTGTGTTCAGGTTCGTAACAAGTTTGAAAGATTATGCAATGCTGGCAGGTTCTTCAATTGTCATTATCTTAAGGGAAGGAGCCTTTGATGAGAGAGAACTTTCTTTTCTTTTGAGAGAATTTGAACCTGTAAAAGTCCACCCTAAAACTTCTTCTTAATTTTTAGGGTATACTTTGGATATACCTCCCTCGAAAATCTAACAAATTTTGTTTTTCTGGGAGATTTTCTCACACTTATCTCAACTTCTGGTGAAAGATAAGTATAGAACTGACCATCTATAGCCAATATAATATTCCTCGTTGTAGTCAAAATTCTTATGTCAATTGTAGAAGTTGCTGGAACTACCATTGGACGAGAACTTAGAGCTATTGGAGCTAAAGGCGCTATAACTATGCCATCTATTCTCGGATCTAAATATGGTCCTCCCGCAGACATTGCATATCCAGTAGAACCAGTGGGCGTGGAAATTATGAGACCATCAGACCTAACCTCATCCGCCAATCCATTATCAACGTAATATTTAAGATGAACTATCTTTCCAGGGATACCTGTTAGAATGGCAACCTCATTTAAGGCATCTGGAACATTATTCTTCCCATCTATAAACGTTCTTAATTTAATTCGCTCATCAATATAAAAATCTCCTTCCATAAGCTTATTTAATGCAAAAAAAGTCTCATTTGGCTCAACCTCAGTCAAAAAACCTAATGTCCCCATGTTTATACCTAAAATCGGAATATCCTTCTTTGTTTTGTGCTCAACCCTCAAAATAGTCCCGTCTCCACCAATAACAATTATAAAATCAACCTCCATCTCATTTAAAGGAACTAAATCTTCCTTGCTGAAATGGGGAAAGTGTTCATAAGTTTCAGGATCAACAAAGACCTCATAACCGCTAACCTTCAGGAAGTCATAAACTCTATAGGCTAATTTTAGAGCTTCTTCCTTATCTCTCCGAGCAACTACTCCAAATTTCATACTAACCCTCCAGCGGTTTAGCATTATCTACAACCAAAAGGGGAACCCCATCGACTATTGGATATTTTAGCTTGCAAGAATTGCAGATAAGCCAGTTGTCCTTAAGTTCTAATTCCCCCTTGCACTTTGGACAGGCTAAGATGTCAATGATCTCCATGCCTAACACCCAAGTAAAAGCTTATCATTCCCCCAATTATTGTTGGTAGCCAAAAGGATATAAACCTATCCAAAACTGTTGCCGTAACTGCTAAGCTCTTATCAATGTTCAAGCTCAAGTACAATGCAGAGTTTATTGCTTCAGTTACTCCTAAGCCTCCAGGCAAGATGCTTATCATTCCCAAAGCAATTCCGGCCATTTGAACCATTAAAATCTTGTAAAGGCTGAGATGATATCCAATGCTCTCAAAGACGTAATAGCTCCTCAATATCATGAAACCCCAAAGGGCAAAGGAGTAGAATAAACTCTTACCTAACACTACTGGATCTTTTGAAAGCTCCAGAAGGGTTTTCCTGAAGTCAAAAATAGCTTTTTGTAGCTTTTCTTCAATCTTTTCCTCAATCCCCTCAAACTTCTTTGGAAATATCTTCTTCAGCAGGTTTATTATTCCCTTTAAAAATTTCATTGCCAATCTTTGATTTATTGAAAGGAGTAGACTTATTCCCAAAATTATCAAAAGAACCAATGTTGAGATTGCAAGGACAGTTAAAAGTATGGGGACACCAATTTTAAGAGCATATTTGAAAGCTATGAAAGTGAAAACCATTACAGGGATTACATCTAAAATCCTATCAGCCATAACAGTTGCAAAAACTGTTCCATAGCTTTTGTTACTCCTCTTACCTATTAAATAAGTTCTTGCTGGCTCTCCACCCGCTCTCGCACCTGGGGTAAGATTGTTAAAGAAGACTCCAACAATAGTTGCCATTAAAACAGTAATTAGGCTCACTTTAGCACCAGATCTGTCAAGAAGAACTCTCCACCTCAAAGCCCAAGCAAGAGTAGCTAAAAACTGCATTAATATAGCAAAGGAAAAGAATTTCAAATCAGCGCTCTTTGCAATTCTAATTGTATCCTCAACTCCTGCCCAAATTATTAAAGCAATAATAAGCACAATGCCCAAGATTATCATTGGCAGCTTATGTTTTTTCTTCATCAAATCACCTCATGCCTTTCTCAACTTTGCAATGAAGAATCCTTGGGTTAAATGCTTATGCGGATAAAACCTTTGAACCTCATGAATCCCAATTCCATGACTGGCAATAAAAATGCTTTGCCTCTCAAGTTTTAGTCCTTTACTTATCATGTATTTTACATTTTCCTCATTTTCTTCATAGCTTAGCGTGCAGGTTGAATAAACTAAAACTCCTCCTTTTCTAAGGGTTCTAATCGCTGCGCTTATAAAATGCCTTTGATATCTCGCTGTAGCCACTATATCCTTTGGAGTCCTTGTTTCCCAAAGTTTTGGTCTTATTCCCAAAGCAGTGCATGGTGCATCTAAAAGGATTTTATCGGCTTCAATCCCCAATTCTGGCAACTTTCTTGAATCCATGTGAATGAGTTTGACGTTTTTAACCCCCAATCTCTTCAATTCTTCCTCCATCTTTTTAAGTCTGTTTCTTGATTTGTCAATTGCGATTATTTCCCCTCTATTCTGTAAAAGCTGGGCAATGTGGGAAGTCTTTCCTCCAGGAGCAGCGGTCATGTCAATTATAACATCACTTTCTTCAGGTTCTAAAACATGAGCAACAACCATAGAGGGCAGGCTTTGAGCATAGAAATAACCTTTCTCGTAGCTCTTCAGTTCACTTAAGCTTGGCAACTTGAACTTAGGTAAAGTAACTTCAACTGCTATTCCCCTTTTAGCCAGAATCATCTCTTTATAATCCATTCTCGCTATCCCAATACCAACCAAAAGTCCCCTCGGATCCCTTATCTCTACCTCTTCTCCCTCTCTTATTCCCTTGTCAGCATTCAAAACCCCCGGAGCATAGAGCTGGGCGCCCTGATAAACACTTTCAGCCGCAAACTTATTCACAATCACCTTTGGAAGTTTTGGATTATAATCATCGGAAAAGTTTGGTCCTTCCCTTTCAAAGTAAATACCCTCTTCTAAGTAAGGACTTCTCTTTGGCTTTAAACCTTCTTTCTTAAGCTCCTCTATGAGTTTATCTCTACTTATTTTTAGCGTATTAACTCGAATATAGTACTTTTCCACAGGCTCTCTAAGTTTTTGCATTATTATATCAGCCTCACTCCCAAAGAGCTTTCTATAATATTCCTGCAACTCCTGTGGAAAAGCTTCTAAATAGCTCATCTCAAATCTCCTCTTCTTCTAAGCTTTCCAGAAGGTTGTATTTTTTAGCCAAGTTTATAAATTTCATTAAGCTTTCCCTCAAGTTTTTCCTCGGATTCTCAAAGTCCCTAATCTCGACTTCAAAATTGAGTAGTATCTCTCTTCCACTTTTTATTTTTTCAAAAACTTCCTCATAGTTCCTAGGATTGTTGTAGTTATAAATATCCTCCAAAAAGCTCTCACTTCCATAGATGTAGCTTTTTGGGAATTCATTAAGAAATTCCTTTATAAATTCCTTTGTTATCTTATCCCTCAAAATCCCAAATACAAAGTAAAATCCTTGAATAGTTGCCCCAACTTCACCCTGTGGCTTAACTTCAAAGGCTGGATGAGGATAGAGCATTTCCTTCCATTCCCCATCTAAAAATATATAAGCATTAAAAACTTCTTCGACAGGCTCTACTTTAAGATCCAAAGGTTTTAAGTTCCCCTTAAGTTCTTCATTAAGCTTAAATATCTCACTCCAAATGAAATTCAAGAGCTCATGGATATTTTTTGCATTTTTATTAACAAATTCCTTCACACTTAGCACCCCTTCAATAACTTAACTTGATGAATTTAAAGGTGTTTGGTAGGTATTTTACATTCATAAAAATTTTACTGAAGATGCCCGAAGTTTTTCCCAAATAAAGCATTTTATCACTAACAAACCCTTTTATCAAGAATCGACAAAATTTTGTTTACAAATGCGAGGTGGTTGTTATGAGGAAGAGGGTTGTTATTGCTTTGGGCGGGAATGCTATTCTTCAGAGAGGTCAGAGGGGAACTTATGAGGAGCAAATGAGTAATGTTAGAAAAACTGCAAAGCAGATTGTTGAAATAATTCTCGATAACAATTATGACGTCATAATAACTCATGGCAACGGTCCTCAAGTTGGAAATCTACTGTTACAACAAGATGCTGGAGAAGCTTATAATATTCCAGCCCAACCAATGGATGTTTGCGGAGCAATGACTCAAGGACAAATCGGCTATATGATTCAGCAAGCAATAACCAATGAGCTTAAGAAAAGAGGCTTATATAAGCCCGTGGCAACAATAGTAACTCAGGTCTTAGTTGATAAAGACGATCCGGCTTTTCAAAACCCAAGCAAGCCAGTAGGTCCTTTTTATGATGAGGAGACTGCCAAGAAATTAGCTAGAGAAAAAGGTTGGGTAGTTATAGAGGATTCTGGTAGGGGCTGGAGAAGGGTCGTTCCGTCACCGGGTCCAAAGGATATTGTGGAGAAAGACGTAATTAGAGATTTGGTTGAGAGAGGCTTTATTGTCATTGCCAGCGGCGGTGGAGGGATTCCGGTTGTTGAGGAGGATGGTCGGCTAAAGGGTGTTGAGGCTGTGATTGATAAGGATTTGGCCGGTGAAAGGTTGGCTGAGGTTGTGAATGCTGATGTTTTTATGATTTTAACAGATGTTAATGGTGCTGCTATTAATTATGGGAAGCCAGATGAGAAGTGGCTTGGTAGAGTTACACTTGACGAGTTGAGGCGTTATTATGAGGAAGGGCATTTTAAAAAGGGGAGCATGGGTCCGAAGGTTTTAGCGGCAATAAGATTTGTTGAATGGGGCGGTGAGAGGGCTGTTATTGCCGCTTTAGACAAAGCAGTCCAAGCCCTAAAACAAAAAACAGGAACACAAGTGATTAGAGATTAAATTCCAACCTCTTTATCCCCTACAATCATTTTGAGTAACCTTTTTTCTTGATTTGCTGTGTATCATATTGTATGCCCAACAAGGATAAAATAAAGTTGTTAAAGTCTGTTATGCCTGTCTTCATTCCCAATTACGAGTTTTTAATATCCAAAAAGTTTTTATTTACTTCTGCCTTTTCTCTTAGCTGAGGCTTAAATAAAGGTGTGAGATCATGATTAGCTATTCTAAAATTGTGGAAGGGGAAGAGACCATGCAAGTAAAAGTAGATCCAGAAGAGATAAAGAGGGTAAAGCAGGAGATAGAAGCATTGGAGAAGGAGAAAAAGGAAATCCAAGCTAAGTTAGACGAGTTACAAAAGGAATTGAATATTTGGATACAAAAAAGAGATGAGAAAAATAGAGAAGTTCAACAGTTGAGACAGAAAGCGAGAGAATTGAGAGAGAAGAGAGATAATGTTAATAAACAGATACAGGAGCTGAAGAAAAACAGAGAGGAGATAAACGCAAAGCTCGACCTCCTATATCAAGAGGTTGTTGAGTATAGAACAAAGAGAGATGAATACAATCAGCTTAGAAGGTTAAAAATGCCTAAGGAGAAAATAGAAGAGAGAATTGAAAAGCTCGAATGGGAATTACAGACAAATCCAAATATAACCTCTGAAAGGGAAAAACAAATAGTTGATCAAATCCAGGTTTTAGCAACTGAGCTTGAAATAATTCAACAATCAGATAGATTCCATCAAAAACTTCAAGAGACGAGGAAGAAGATTGAGAGTTTAAAGAAAGCAAGGAGAGCAATAAGTTTGGAAATACAAAAGTTAGCAAATCAAAGCCAGCAGTTCCATGAAGAAATGATAAAGACATTCCAAAGGGCAGATGAAGTAAAGAAAGAGGCAGATGAATACCACAAGAAAGTTTTGGAGCTAAGAGAGAAGATCAGAGACATAAGAAGACAATTGAGGGATGTAGAGAAGAGAATAATGGAGTATGACGAGAAACACAAGGAGCTAATAGCTTACAAGCTTGTTGCAAGAATGAGAGCAAAGAGAGATGCAACCTTCGAAAAAGCAGTAGAAGCTTTAGAAAAGTTCAAGCGCGGAGAAAAACTAACTTTGGATGAAATATTGCTGTTGCAACGTTATAACTTAGTGTGATTTAATATGGAAATACTGAAGCACGAAGGTCCTGCAAGGCTTGGGTTAGTTAAGTTTGGAGAAAGAAAAATCAAAACTCCTGCTTTAGCAGGGTTAGACTTTACCTTATCACCCTTTAACTCCTATTTCTATCCTAAGGAATTTAATGAGTTTGATGTAAATTTAGCTCCATCAATAAACGTTAGCTTTTATGCCCCATTTGAAATTGTTGAAAAAGCATTCAGCAGGTTATACAACGTTGATTACTCGAAGTTTAATGCCCTTTATCTCCCCGCAATTAGGTATTTAGATTTGCTGGAGGAGTTCCTCAATAAAATTTTGAGTCAATATCAATTTGAAGCGATTTATTTGGGCAATTCAAAAGTTTTAGTTAAAGATTATCGAAGATTCGTTGCAACTTTGGCTTTAATAAGAGAAAAGGATCCAAACTTAATGATAATAACTGATTTAGAGCCATTCTTTTATCCCTTAGCCGTTTATCTTGGTGTCGATGCTTTTGACACAAAAAGCTTAAAGCTTTACGATTTTAGAAAAAAAGCTTTTACTCCGTTTGCCCCAATACTCTGGGAAGATGGGGAAAACTCTTTAGATTGGGCTCAGAAGATTATAAACTTAGTAAAAAAAGCCCTTAAAGAAGGAAAACTGAGATATTTAGTTGAGAACTTCTTCTATACACAAAGCAATGCGGGAATTTTGAGGATCGCGGATAAGGAGTATGGAGAATACTTAGAAAAGTACACTCCAATCCAAAAGGAAACTGTCTATTTCATAAGCGATGCATCCCAAAACAGACCAGAGGTAAAGAGGTGGCATCAAAGAGTTGTAGAGCGCTTTGAACCACCAAAAAATGTCAAATTGCTCTTGCTTTTTCCATGCTCGGCTAAGAAGCCTTATTCAAGATCAAGAAGTCACATGCTTTACAGACAAGCCCTAAAAGAAGCATTAGGGAATGGTATCTATCTCATGCACGAGCTGATCTTAACTTCACCTTTCGGTGTCGTTCCAAGAGAGTGGGAGTGGTTAGCAAAATATGATATAGTCGTTACGGGGCATTGGAGCGAGGAGGAGATAAGCTCTGCTGCCAATTTGCTTGCAAAAGCCTTAGAAAAGTATCCAAAAGAAATTCCAATCATTGCTCATTTAGATGAAGCCTACGTTGAAGTTGCGAAGAGAGCGAGTGAGATGAGCGGAAGAGAAATAACCTTTGTGCCCATTAAAGAGGGGACAACAAGTAAAGAGAGCTTAAACGCTTTAAAAGAGACCATTAGAGAACCAAACCTTGACTTAGTTGCTGGAAAAGAAGAGAGAACTTACCGCTTCCAAGAAAACATTAGGAAAGTCTTTGACTTCTATTTTGGCTTAGGTGCAGGTGAAGCTATTTTACCTGAAAATGCCAACATTAAAGGTTCGAAGATGCTTAGAATATTTGTTGAAAATAAGCAGACAGGAACTTTTGAAGAGGGAAGAATAAGCATAACTCCTTTTGGAATGCAGAGAATTTATGATAAGCTAAGGAGTTATTACGTTAAGATTGATTTCGATTTGAAGGGAGATGTCTTCGCTGTTGGTGTTAATGAAGCTGATCCTCAAATTAGACCAGATGATATTGTAGGCGTGGTTAGAGATGAAAAAGTTGTTGGAGTTGGGAAAGCTGTTCTAAATGGAGAAGAGATGATTAAAGCGAGAAGAGGAATAGCCGTGAAGGTTAGGAAAAAAGTCTAACTATTTACTTTTTCTGGGAATAAAATCAGGAGCTTGAAAGAATCAATCTTGGGCAATCTTTCACCTCCTAATGCCAATTGCTATTAATAGTGCTAGTATCCCTACTATGAACAAAAGCTTCCCATAGTTTGAGGTTTCTAGATTTGTTGGTTGAGTTTTTGTTATATCTTTTTGAGTGGTAGTTAAATTGGTATTCTGTTTTCCTTTAAAGTTATTGAATGCATCTTGCTCTGGGCGTAACTTAATGTTTATCGGTACAACATCACCTTTATTCAGTTGAAGAACCACTATCTCACTTTCATATCCGTCAAGATCAAGCTTTAAGATGTGCTTTCCGGGATCAAGTGTTATGTTGCATGGAGTTGTGCATGCTTTAGTTTCATCTGCAGTTACAACTGCTCCAGAAGGTGTTGTCTTTATTATAACTCTTGGCTTGGGGGTTAGATTGAAAGTTAAGTTAACCTCTTCTCCCGGATTTAAAATGACCCTTTTGCTCTCGTCAATAAACCCTTCCTTTCTAATTGTGATATTGTAATCACCTGCATGGATTGTTAGATTGCACGGAGTTGTGCATTTCTTATTTTCCACCAACACTACTGCACCACTTGGAGAGCTTTCTATAGAAAGCTTAGCGGGAGTAGGGTTAAGCTCCACATATACTCTAATGGTTTTATTGGAAAACACCGTTGCATTTTTTACAGCGCTACCATAACCGTCCATAAAAGCCGAGATAACATAAAATCCTGGAGGCAGTTCAATCCTTAAGGGAGAAGTCCCGCTTCCCAAGACTCTCCCTTGAGCGTCTTTCACCGTTATACTTGCATTCTCTGGCTGGCTGACCACTTCTAATACACCCTCTTCTTTTTTAACGGTCACGGCTTCCTTAAGAAGCCCGAGATCAACGTTAAGGGTGAGTGTTTCATTAGGTTTCAAATCCACCCATCCTTCAAAGAAGGGATAACCATTATGACCTATGGAAATCTTGTATGCATGGAGTTCTGGGATATACGGGATTGTAAGGTTGGAATATTTTGTGTACACCCTAACGTTCATTTGAGGTTCTGTTATCACGGGAACTCTCAACTCCATCGGTGTAAACCACTCTCCGAATCTGTGAAAGTCGAAGATGTAAACCGTGGCATTTTGGGGCGTTGAGTTTATGGTTAACAATGCTGTCGGGGCTATGTATGTTGCGTTATCCCAGCCTCCGCCTCCAATCACTGTATAACCTTCCCCATGGTAGAAAATTTTCTCAACGACGATACATCCCACTATATTCTTATACTGCAGTCTTATGGGAGTGTTGTTGAGGACAAGCTGGTAATAAGGGTCTTCTGGATCGAACTGGTAGATTACCATTGGTGGGTTCCTCGATCCTTCCATTGTTATTCCTCCACAGCCCTCCCAAGTTGGAGTAGCCATTGGAGGTTCATATTCCTTTTCCTTTGTTGGCACCGTTATGTTGAAGCCGTATTTTATTGTGACATTTATGAAAGCCTTTCCAATGGCTTTTTCTATCTTTCTAAAGTCCACCAAGAGCGTTAGAATTTCCCCTTCGCTAATGGAGAGGTTGTAAAGAACCGTATATGCTCCTTTGGAAATTTTTATTATCCTCTTTCCCTCTGACATGCTTAAAATAACTGGAGTGCGAAAAGTGTTATTCATACCTTCAATGCTAACCTCAGCCCCTACCGGAACCGAATCAATTTTAAGCATTACATCGTTTCCAGATAACCCAAGGGGAACATGTGCAAGGAACATGATTAGAATCATAACAGCTCTCAACCATCTCACATTACCACCTCCTAAATTTCTCCAATTTTCGGCAGAATATCCTCAGGCTCGCCATCAAAAACTACCTTTCCTGCAGCAATTACAACGACCCTGTTGGCTACGTCTATGAGAGGTCGCCATATGTGGGAAACTACAATCATGTTTGTCCCATCTTCAATAATCCTCTTTAGAACCTCCGTTATCTCTTTAATCCCTTTGAAGTCAAGGTTTGCCAATGGCTCATCAAGTAAGATAAGGTCTGGATTGCCAAGAAAAGCTTGAGAAAGGCTTAGTCTTTTAAGCATTCCAGCAGAGTATTCCCCAATTTTTCTGTTTAAGAAAGGTTTCACTGAAAACAGCTTGGCAACACTTATTATCTCGCTTTTCTCAATTCCCTTGAACTCGGCAATATATGAAAGCCACTCCAAGCCTGTGCGGTGCTTCGGTAAAGCAGGAGGATCAAAAGAAACACCAATCTGTTTCTTGACTTTTTCGTTGCTCCACGGTTCTTCTCCAAAAACCTCAATTCTCCCTTCTGTGGGTTTATAAATACCGGCACACAGGTTGAGGAACGTTGATTTTCCACCTCCATTAGGACCAAGTATAAGGGTGAAGCCTTCCTCTATTTCGAGATTTATGGAATTCAAAGCAGTGAGCTTTCCAAACCTTTTAGTTAAATTTTCAGCTTTTATCATTTCTTTTTCCCTCCAAGAGAATTATACCAGCCAATAAAAGTGCAGAAACTCCACCCATGCCGTATTCAACGTTCAAAATCTCTTTTGATGGATAGCTTGCCACGCCTTTAAGAGCACAGACGACGGGGAGTTCGGAATCTATAAGAACGTAGTAAGGTCCAGAATGTGGAAGCGTTACCTCTTCGTTAATCGGTCTATCAGTCCGTCTTGAGAATATCGTTTTATTCGCTTCGGGGTCAAAGATTGCAATCATATACTCGCCCCCCTTGGGATTCGTGTTTAGGAGAATAACCCTTGCAGAAGGAACAACGAACCCTCTTCCCGTTAAGATAACCTGTGAATAGGGCTTCTGAAGGATTTTCTCTTGGGTAGCAAGTGAAAAGACTGTGATGATAAGAATCGAAATCAAGATAGCCTTTAACAGCCTCACACCACATCCCTCCATTCACTTATTAAGAGTGTCATCCCCAGCAACACCAAGGGTATTAGAATGCACGAAACGAAGGCTTTATCCACCAGCATGAGAACTTTTTGAGCCACACTATCAAAGGCAGTTTGTGAAGTTAGAAATGCCGAATTGAGCACTGCTGGAGGTAGATAGGTTGTATTAAGTATTTTTGGGAGATACAGCAGAGTTATACCTCCAAGGAGCGATGCAAACAGATTGGGCGAGAGCTCCGCTATCAGGCTTGAGAGAGATATCACGTATACGCACGCCAGCAACCAAAATATGAAGTAACTAATGAAAAACCCTTCTCCAAACAATGCTCCTTTAAGCAGATTCGGAGCGTCCCCGTAGGTATAGAATAACGTCAGAAAGAAAGGAATAATCACGGACAAAAATAGGAGGATAAAGGATGCAATGAACTTGGCCAGCACCAGCTTGTAGTTCTTTACAGGAAGGCTGTAGATGCTCATAGCCAACCGAGTGTCCTTATCGTAGCGAAGTGTAAGTGAAGAAAGCAGAACTCCTGTAATTACCAAGATCGTGTAGATATCCTCTGCCAGTCGTGGGAAGCTTAATCCAAGCGCTTTCATCGATTCGAGAAATATCTGCGAGGTAGTTGGGGGATTAACCGAGAAGTTTATTCCCCCTTCAAGGAGGTGAATATGGAAGGTTATTCCCGTAAGTACGGAACCAAATATAAAGACAAGCAGATTCAGGTGATCATTTAGCTCCCAATTCAATTGCGTCTTCAAGTTATCACCTCCGGATTTTTATGAGCACGATAATGATCGCCAATATCCCTATCGCCGCTCCAATAAGCATGCCCTTCCAATTCCGCTCACTCTCAACCCACACGTACTCTTCAAAGGGCACGGGAATGTTCGTTTTGTAGAGGTTCATCCCCCTGCCGCAGTAGGCATGGTTCTCCTTTACCACTTCATGGCGCTTCAGCTGCACGAGGAAACGGTGCATTGCAAGCTGGTCATAAAAGTTGGCATATCTAAAGCCCATTTTCTTTATTTCATAGGTAACGGGAGGAAAATTGCAGAGAAGCAAACCCGTTGAGTTATCATATGTGCTCCTCTCTACGCCATCCATCATGTCGTAGAATGTTCCCTTAACCTCAATGCCGAGGATTCTCGAAACTTCCGCAGTTGCGTTGTATCCCCTAAGTTCCAGTTCAACACCGCTTTTCACTTTGCCAGCGTAAACTATTGGGGCAAGGAATGAGGGAGTCACATTTTCAACTCTCATACCGGTTCCGAAGATTGTTTCATTCAATTGAGGAGGATTTTTTGGGTCAATAAAAAAGATAGGCTTTCCAGCGGGAGTTCCATTCTCTACGTACATTAGGTTTTTCAGATCAAGGGTTAAAACCTCAGAGAATACCATCTCTCCAAAGCGCTCTCCTTCGGGTTTTATCTCAACATCAAGAAGCTTGAGAGTTACGTTTATATATGCGATGCTCCCGGATATCTTGGTTATATTGAATGTTAAGGTGACGTTTCCATGGGCTTCCAGAATGGCATCGTTCTCTGTCAGCATTATTGCCGTGGGAAATGGTCTATCCCTATAAGGGAATGCTGCATAAGTTACGTAAGCTCCCTCCTTAAACCATGAAGGAAGAGCGTAAACGGAAGGAAGGAGCATCGTGAGTAAGATAACGCATGTTTTCTTCATTTTCTTTCCCCCATAAGTCTTTTTACAAGTATTATGATCAACAAGAAAAGCCCGACGATAAAGAAGTACTTCATGCTGCTTTCTGGAGCTTCAACCTTTTTAGGCTCCCAGAACTCTATATTAGTTTCATAAAGATTAAACCCTTGAAGCCACCATTTAACCTTATCCTCTCCGTTCTTTTGAAGCTCCTCAAGATTCCTTGTGGCAGTATAGTCAATGAAGGTAGTAAAAACAACACCCATCTCCAAGAACTCTGGGGAGATTGTAAAAAGAGACCCTACCATTACGCCACTCATGAAGTCATAAGTTGCTCTAAACCTGTATCTCCCTGACAAACTGCTATCCTTAGTTATCCAAGCCATTGAGACGGGTTTAGCAGTTACAGTTATGTAGGGTGGGGTGAAGTTTCTGGCGTAAGTCAGAAGGGTTTGATTCATGTGTGTAGTATAGGAGATGTTCCCTATTTTAAGGTCATCCTCAACATACACGCCGGGTATATCAAGCTTGGCAAATAAATCCCCTGTCTTTGGTGGATTTTGGGGATCGATGAAGAATGATGGTCTTCCAATTACACTTCCATTCTCATCCCTGTAAGTTAAATCCGTCAAATTAAGAACTAAAAGCGTGGAAATATTCAAGGCATCCAGAGGACGCCAGAAGTTTACGCTGATGTTGTAAAGTTCAAGAGTTACATTAATCAGTGCACTCTCCTCAGTAACATTAATGACCTTAAAAGTCAGAAAAACATTCCCATAAACAGAAAGACCAATGAGCTTATCTTCCCGCACTTTGCTAACCTCTGGGGCATCCTTCCACCTTTCATTAACCTGTAAAAGCTTTTGATAAACGTCGTGACTGATTAAAGCTGGATGGAGGAAGAACAGGTGAAATTCTTTTGAATTCCTATCATTGGGCATCAGAAGGGCATATTTCACATAAACCCCTTCCTTAAACCATGAAGGAAGAGCATAAGCAGGAGAAAGGAGCAGAAAGGAAAAAATAAAGATGAAAAGTTTTTTCATACATTTGCCCCCTAACGGTAGAAGTTTGGTATGTATGCCGTTGCGTATCCCTCATTGCCATTTGTTCTTCTGTAATGGATTTGGGTTATTGCACGTTCAGGAGACTTATATTTAACCACATCAATGACGTTTACTCCTTTCCAGTATGCAGTATGCTTCACGGTGTCTGTAAG
Source organism: Thermococcus sp. JdFR-02 (assembly GCA_002009975.1). Taxonomy (GTDB): domain Archaea; phylum Methanobacteriota_B; class Thermococci; order Thermococcales; family Thermococcaceae; genus Thermococcus_C. The sequence continues at coordinate 117,772 of MTLP01000007.1, read as the reverse complement.
GATTCTCTGAAATTGTCCATCACAGATCTCAACCTGTCCGCGAACTCCTGCCCAGACCCACTCATTATCATTCCACTGGCGAACATCAGTGTCGTAGTCCCATGGGTACCAACAGCTCAGTAGAGATATTCCATTTGCGGCCGCCGCTAAGCTCAAAAAGAGGCTCCCGAGGAGGAGCATTCCTGCGAGCAACCTCCTCATCTCATCACCTCCAAGGGAGGTTCGTTTATTATTTCGGCTTGCTAGTATATAAAATTTTTGTCAATAAATTTTTAAATTTAAAACTCAAATTAACAACTATGAACTTAAGTCCAATAGTTAATATAGCACTAAAGGATATCCAAACAAACATAAAAACGAAGAGATTTACAGGGATACTTTTGATTTTCGTTGGATTTGCGGTTTTAGCAATTTACAATGTTTCCTCTGGGAGCTATGCTTTTGATGATCCTCAGCTCCTACAGCTCGCAGGCAAGCTCAGAAGCATGATTTCACCCTTTACAAGGATTTTCCTTCCCTTTCACCAAGTTCTTGTAAAAGTGGTACCTTTCCTAGGCATTCTTCTTGGTGCTGACTTAATAAACCAAGAAATCCAAAAGGGGACTATTAGGGTAACTTTAAGCCATCCTCTTTATAGAGATCAGTTTTATATCGGTAAGTTTTTGGGAGCATTAGCCACAGTATTTATCGGTCTTTTAATCTTCTACATAACAGGCATTGGTTTGGCTTTAGTTAAAGGCATTCCCGTAACGCTCTTTGATTTAAAAGTTTTGAGCGTGCTTTTTCCTATAACCTTTCTTTATACCCTCATTTATCTGAGCACCGGCATATTTATCTCGATTTTAATTAAGAACCCGAAAAACACACTGATTCTTGGTTTACTCCTTGTAATACTTGTTGAGATGGTATATCCATTCTTTGTGTTCAAAGCTGCTAGCAACATTGCTTTCAAAGAACTACAGGAAGAACTTGAACCCTATGGAGTAAACATTGAGCGTACGGGTGGTTTAACTTCACTTGAAGAGAGAATAAAAATCAGCGGTACACTTAATGAAAAAATAGACATGTATGATATGATTATCCGGTACCGTGAAAACTCAGACTACATATACAGAAAGCTCACACTCTTTGTGCCGGGAGAATGGTATAAAAGAATCATCTCAAAAATGGCCGTTAGAAAAGTGTGCGTTGGGAATTGTAACACTATGCCCGAGAGTTCAGGCATGAGAATTAACGCCAACGGAGACATTGTCCTATCAGATTACACAATGGGGTGGGAAGGTTCTCTTTGGGAGGCTCTAAGTTTTGTGTGGCAGTATCTAATTCTTATGTTGAGTTCTTTCTTATGCATGTTTATAGTAGGCTACATCAAGTTTATAAATGCAGATTTAGGATAAAATAACGGATTTTAAACTTGATAATGGGTGGAGATGGCTTAGAGATGCCCAAGCACATCAAAAAAGGCGTCAAGCTTGAACATCATCTCCTCAAGGGCATTTTATCGATTCTTGAAGAGATTGCTGAAATAGGAGGAGTCAAGAAAGTAATTCCCGGAAGGACTTATGCAAGCGATTCACGGGGCTCTGAGATTAAAGTTGTTAGGGAAACTCTAACCGGATTAAAGCTTTTAGCAAAAAGTAATGGCAGTGTTCAGGAAATTTTCCTAGTTGTTGATTAAGAAAGACAGAAAGGAGGTCAGTGAGAAAATAGAAGAGATTAGTGAGAAGTGGAGAAAGAGTTAAATCCACTCATGCAGAGTTGTTGTGATAAACATGAGAAACGAAGCGAAACTTTTATGGGAACAGGCATTGGAAGATTTAAAAACTGCTGAGGCATTAGTTGAGGTTAAAAGATATTACGCCAGCGTGTTTTTTCTCAACAAGCTGCTGAAAAAGCTTTGAAAGCTTTGTATATTGAGGTTAAAAGGGAATCCCCTCCGAAAACTCACAGTTTGTTAAGACTTTCAAATGAACTTGGAATTAAAGACGAGGAGATAATTGATGGTGTTCTTGATTTGAATCCAGAGTACATCGTTACAAGGTATCCTGATGCTGCAAATGAAGTTCCGGCAAAGATTTACAATGAGCGAATGGCGATTGAACATCTCGAAAAGCCAAGAAGGTGATTGAATTTTGCAGGCAAAAACTTGGACTTTAAGGATTGCAAAGGTTATAAGGCAACACTATCCCGATGCAAAAATTATATTCTTTGGCTCTCGGATTAGAGGAGATTATCTCAAGGACAGCGACTACGACATTATTGTCGTTTCCAAGACTTTTAAAGGAAAGCACTTCACCGAAAGGTCAAGCGATGTTTTGAAGGCTTTGTGGAACGCTGGCATTGTTGGAGATTTTGAGATTCTGTGCTACACTCCGGAGGAGTTTGAACGGAAGAAGAGAAGCCTTGGAATTGTTAGGGAAGCTCTGAGAGAAGGCATTGTTGTTTGAATTTTATGAATCTAATTCCCCTGCAACAACTCTCAGCACTGGGTCTTCCATCAAGTTTCCCTAGATGATCTTACATTTTTACATAACCATGTAATTTACACCCTATGTAAAATTTGGATTTTAACAATAATGTTGCTGTGTGTCACTTTTGTATATATTTAACCCTTCGGTAGAAGGGAAATACATAAATACCCGGAGGTAGAAGGGAATGGGACTTAAGAGTTTAGAAAGTTCGCTAGTGCTTCTACTGATTGTTTTGGCTCTGAGTTTCCCAGTTGCAAATGCTTGGAGTTTCTATGAGATTGGTATTGGCGAAAAGGATAGTAGTGGAAGGTATAAAGTTAACATGCTAAAGTTCATGGATACAAGCAACCAAACAATAGCGTCAGATCTGCAAAAACTTGTCGAGGAAAAATGCGACCTCGATAAAGCTATTGCCTTTAAGACTACAAAGCACAAGTATTATAACTATGGTGATACAGGCGAGTATTGGATGAAACCAAAAACTGTAGGAATTTATGACCCCAATGGAGTTCTATATGGGAAGGGATTCTATGCAGAAGGAAAGCTGAAAAGTTCAGGAAGAGAATATTATTATCACCTCCCAGCAGTCCCCTGCCCAGACAGAAGCCGTCCCGGCTACTGGAAAATTGTCTTTGAAGATGGCTCGGAGATAACTTTCTACGTCCCACCCAAAGAAAACAAAGGCCTCAGTGTTCAGGCAATCTGTGGTCCAGCTTCCCTAATTGCACTCGCCCTTTTGCCTTTGGGTGTTTTGAGAAGAAAGAAACGTTGATTTTATCCCTTTCTTTTGTTTTAAATTGTTTTAAAGAACTCTCTGGAATGTGAAAAATGCCTTTTCATCTTGAATAAATTTAATCCTCAAATTCCAGGATAACCCAGTGCCTTCCTATTTTAAATGAGACCTTATTCTTGCTCCTGATTATCCTTTCGGCATAAGGTTCCAATTCATCTATTATTCTCTTATCCTCCCCTTTGAAGGCAATTTTGAGAGGTAGCTCACGTATCAAGAAAACATTCCCTTTTGCCAGATAATACTCTTTCCAGGGACCAACAAGACGGAAATTATATTTAGCCAAAATTCTGAGAATTTCACGTGGTAATATATGGTATAGCTTCAGCATTTTCTTACACCTATCCTGCTGGCTATTCTGTTGAACTCCCTCTTAAGATTTGCTTGGCTTATCCTTTTGCACAGGTATTCAAAGTCAATGTTCTTAGCTAATCTGAATACTTCTTTAATATCGGCGTAGTCTTTTCTTTCCAGTGACATGAGCTTTGTGACAATTAAATCCTCCACAGAAGGAAGGTAGAAGTTTCTCCATATTCGAATAGCCCTTTTCTGAAATTCTTCATCGAGAATAAGCATTGGGGTATTTATGTCTATTTCTAGTCCACTTTTGCTTTTCACGAGCAATCCCCATGAACGCCATTGAACAAGAAAACCTTTCTCCCTTAACTTTTCTGTTAATTCACTGCGCAGGATTTTCAGATCCTCCACGTTTATCATAATGTCTATATCTCTTGTGGTCCTTGCCAATGCACCGTGCATTAGTAGGGCTCTTGCACCTATTAGATAAGCCTTTGCATTCAAAGACTCAAGTATCTGGAGAATCTCAATCAACTCTTCTGGAAGCTCAAAGTTTTTAACCATTCAACTCACCTCAGAGTTCTCTATTTCCTTCAAAGAACTCCTCAATCTCTTCATCATCTATATCTTCATCAAACCCAAGCTCCCTCTTCTGCAACTCTATTAACCCCGGCGTTAACAAAAGCTTTCCATTCAACTTTGGAACTGCATAATGCAAAGTTATTTCACTGAATTCATCAAGCTTTATCGTGGGATTTTCTTCATATCCTATTTCATCAAGTCTTTTTCCATCTGCAATAAGCTTTGCCACGATTGAAGCACCATCAATCGAATATTGCGGCTTTCCTATGTGCCTAACTTTTACTCCTTCCATCTTTGAGGTTATGAACTCTTTCGTTCTCCCTTTTGGAATAGCATCTCCTAAAATTCCGCCAACGACGATTATGGTGTCTTCGCTTATGTCTTCAGGCTTCAGCTCTTCCTTTGCTTGCAGATCTAAAACGATGATCTTTGACCTATCAAAAGGAAATTTCGTGACACTTTCACTTATAACGCTCCCAAGTTTAGCTAATTTTTCCCTTTCATCTTCTCTAACATTTGTAAAAATGAGCTTATCTTTCCACCATTTAGCTACATGAGAATATTCAAGCCAGAGCCACTCACTTATCTCCTCAAGATGCTCAATAACTAGGTACGGCATTTCAACCCACCTAAAAGAGCTGGTTGTTTAAGTTTTAAAAACTTAAGGATTCACAAATAGCCTATAGAAAAGAAAGGATTTAGGAGTGGGAAGTTCATCAGATGGCTATCATTGTTGATGTCATCTGTATCTCTGGCATTTTTCTTATCTTTTCTGTTATGAATTGATCCAAATCTTTTAGTGTATCTGTTTCAACTTTGACTATTAAGTCATATTCCCCATAAACTACATAAGCTTCCTTAACCTCTGGCATAGCTAATAACTTCTCCATAACTTCCCTTTCCTTCCCTGCTGCTGTAACCATCAAAATAAATGCAGTCACCATAGTTTACCACCAAAATAATTTTAACTTGCAAGGTATTTAAGGTTATCGAAATGCCATGATAGGTCATTTAATCGATGAAGAAACCTTAGAGAGGTTTTACAAACATTTAAAAGAAAGGGGAATAAAGAATATCACTCCCTTTTCTAAGGGTAATACAAGCTTAGTTTTCACTGGAGAGCTTAAAAATGAAAAAATTCTCATAAAACTCCAGAGGAAAGATTCCCCAAGAAAAACCATAGAAAAAGAGGCAAAAATCCTTGAAATTCTACAAGGGACAAATATCATTCCAGAACTCCTTTTTACAGGAAAGTTTGAAGGATTGGATTATTTAGTTAGAAAATTTGCAGAAGGAATTCCAATTCTCTATGCAGATGTTAAAAAGCATCATTTGTTGAAGATTTTTGAAAAAACACTTGCACTTGATGGGTTAAACATTGATCATGGACAGATTCAGGGAGGAAAGCATATAATCATAGGAAAGAGCGATGTTTGGATAATAGACTTTGAAAAGGCGAGTCTAAGAAGGAAGCCAAAGAATCTAACCGCGGCTATATCTGTGGTATTCCTCTCTGAAAATGCGATTTCTAGGAGAGTGAGGGAGAGATTTAAGATAGATGAAAGCTTCCTAAAAGATATGAGAAAGGCACTGACAATTTACAAAAAGGAGAAAAATACCAAGGAAATTCTTAAATTACTCTCTAGTCTTTAATTTATCAAGGACATAAAAAACGATGGGTATAAAGAGAGCCATTCCAACCAGTCCTAACCTTGGATCAGAAAAGTACTCAAAGGCTAATACTATAAAAATCGTTACGGTCATCATCAAAAACAAATCCCTCTCAAAAAGCCTTGATTTTGCTAAAATATTCTGCTCTCTTGAAATATATGCCAAATACAAAGGTATCCCAATAGCTGAAAGCACTATTCCTATATACCTCCTCGTTATCAATGAAATGAGAATACCAACAGCTAAGATTACAATAACAACATGCTCTTCCTTCATTTCTTCCCCTTCCATAACCTTAAGGATTAAATACTTTAAAAACTTCTTGAACATTTAGGTGATAACGTTATGACAAAATTCGAATGGGATGAAAACACTTTTGCAAAGTTTGCCTACTTAGGTGATGTTAAGATTTCAAAAGATGGAAAGAAAATAGCTTACGTCTTGACAAAAGCAAACATGAGAGATAACAAATATGAAAATACAATCGTCATCGAGGAGATTAATAGCGGAGAAAGGAAATATGTTGAGAATGCAACGATGCCAAGATTTTCCCCAAGTGTCCATAAGCTGACTTTTGTTAGACCAAATGAAGAGAAAAAGACAAACGAACTCTGGCTCGTAGATTTAAGATCAATGAGTGCTAAAAAGCTTATGGAAGTGAAAAACATCCTCAACGTGAGCTGGAATAAAGATGATAGGAGAGTTTTGATAACGGGATTTAAGAGAAGGGAGGACGAAGACTTCATTTTTGAAGATGATGTACCAGTTTGGTTTGATAACAAGGGTTTCTTTGATGGGGAGAAGACCACTTTTTGGATTTACGACACCGAGGGTGAGGAGGTCTTAGAGGAATTTACAACAGACAAGTTCTCCTTTGGAATATGGCATGGTGATGAAGTAATTTATAATGTGCCGCATCGCGAGGATGGTAATCTACAATTGTTTAAATTTTACGACATCTATGCATACAAAGATGGAAACAGCGAAAAGCTCTTTGAAAAGGTTTCTTTTGAGGCTATTGATTCAAATGGAAAGCTCTTGCTCTTGATAGGAAAGCCAAAGAAGGAAAAGATTAGCGAGCATGACTATCTTTATATATGGGATGGCAAGGAAGTTAAGCCTTTAACAGAGCGCTTTATCTATAACAACTGGCGTGGAAAGCTTGATGCTCAAGGAGACGTTTATTTCATAAGTGCCAAGGAAGGAAAAGTAACTCTTGAAGTCCTTAAAGGGGAAGAAAAAATCCCAGTAGTTGATGAAAACGCATGGATTGTTGATTTTGATGTGAGTGATGATGGAAAAGTTGTTCTGTTAAAACAAACCGATACAAGGTTAAGCGAAGTTTTCCTCTGGGATGGGGGATTAAAGCAGATGACTGATTATAACGGTGAAATTCTAAAGCGCGTAAAGGTTAGGGCAGTAAACCACTTTAGGTACAAAAGCTTTGATGGATTGGAGCTTGATGGATGGTACTTAAAGCCTGATATCAAAGAGGGAGAAAAAGCTCCAGTGATTGTCTTCGTCCACGGTGGACCTAAAGGGATGTATGGCTATTACTTCCACTACATGATGCAGCTTTTAGCCGATAAGGGATTTTACATAGTTTTTGTAAACCCAAGGGGAAGCAATGGCTATGATGAAGATTTTGCACTAAAAGTTTTAGAAAGAACTGGCTTGGAGGATTTTTAAGACATTCTTAGGGGAATCAAAGAGTTTCTTAAGCTCGAACCAAATGCCGATGGGGAAAAGATCGGAATAACCGGGATTAGTTATGGTGGCTTTATGACCAACTGGGCAGTTACACAAAGTGAACTCTTTAAAGCTGCTGTAAGCGAGAATGGCATAAGCTACTGGCTTACAAGTTATGCTTTTTCAGATATAGGCTTATGGTTTGAAAAGGAGGAAATTGGAGATAATCCACTCGAAAATGAAAACTATAGAAAGCTAAGCCCACTCTTTTATGCAAAAAATGTCAAAGCACCAATTTTAATAATTCACAGCCTAGAGGATTACCGCTGTCCATTGGATCAATCGGTAATGTTCTATCATGTTCTTAAGGACTATGGGAAGGAAGCTTACATCGCGATATTCAAAAAAGGTGCCCATGGGCATAGCATAAGGGGTTCTCCAAGGCACAGGGCAAAGAGACACAAACTAATCCTTGAATTCTTCATTAGAAAGCTTGTTAAAGGAGAAAAAGGATTCCCAATTGAGGAGATTCTGGAGAAAAAAGAGGCATGACATTACCCTTTCTCATTTTTGTGTTTTGCAAATAGTTTTTCACTAACCATTACTCCAATAGCGGCTAAGATCGCATAGGCTGGTGGTAATATATTCTCATTTTTAACCAATTTAAGGTTCCATAAAGTAGCAATTATAGTGCTGGGGATGATTAATATCAATAAAACGGCTATGATAGCATTAATAGGGGAGTGATAGTATTTTTTAGCCTCTTTATATGAGATAAGTACGAAGATTAAAGAGAACGAAACAGCTAGCAATTTGTTTATAAACGATTCCCACATGATAACATTATCACCCCCTCTTAGTTTTCTTCTATTATGACTATTACATTGTAACCAGTGAGATTTTCGCAAACCTGACAGTGTTTGTAGTATATAGCCCAATATTCTTGCAATTTTTTCTCATCTGCTTTCTCTATTGAGAGTATCTTTTTGTTAATCATGTCAAATTCAACTATGTAGGGATCTCCTCCAGTGTATCTTCTTATATACTCTGACGAAGAGACTGGGGTAGTTATCCACTCGCCTCCTACCCAAAATATTGCCTTAGCTCTTACAACAGTGTAGTTTGGGTAATCTCCCTTCACCCAATAGATGACTCTATGATCAAGATCAAACTCCTTCCCCTCAATAAGTTCCCTACCTTCTGAAGACTGAACAAAAAGATCTTGAAGGTAGTCTGCTGGGGGTATTGGTATGCTAGATCTATTTACTTCTTGCTTCTTTCTAGGATAAGAATAGTAAACTGACAATGCAGAAACTAAAACTAAAAAAAGCAAAACTAAAGAGAGCTTCCTATTCATACAACTCCCTCGCTTTTACTATAGGTTCAAGGCTTAAACGCATTATCTCCCTGATTTCTTTCCACATAGCTGAAAGAGCGCACTATCTTAACTCCTGGAATACCCTCAACATGATACACATAACTCTTAGAGCTTATGGCTTTTTCTATTATTTCTTTAGGAATATTGAGTTTTCTCCCATATTCTTCAAGCTTACTTGGTGGTATTTTGTATATTTTTGTCTTATGATCTCCAAAATATACTGAATATTCTTCGATTCCATCTGCATTATTTACTAATGTTGCCTTATTCACAGAACTTGCCAAGAAAACTTCTGGAGAATCTGGAACATCAATCATGACGTAAAATCCTACATTCACACTGTCCCAAGGATTATAGTACATCTTGGATATCACCGAAAATTCTATAAGACTACTTGGATCTGCCTCAACATACCACCTTGCAAAATGCCCTACATCAGAACCGTATGTTGTCCATTCCACATATAAGTTCCCCGGATTATTAAGTTGGTCATATCCCTCCTTCAGAGCGTTTACAAAATCCATAGCTGATAATGCAAATCCTACATACGAAATTTGCCCAATAGCCAGTTCAGCTGCGCTAAGAGCTATATCCTCAAAGTAATTGCTAATTCCAGAATATGGCCACGCCGCTGCTACTCTTCCATCTGCAAAATTAGTCATGAAGGAAAAGTATTCACTACCGCCAACTTTTCTAAGCTCTAAACTCTGCTTTACTATTCCTCCCCAAGGTTCACCACCAGCTCTGGTTGCCCCCACTGAGACTTCTCTAAAAGAGTATAACCATTTTCCAAACGATTCAATATAGTCTGCAGTTGTATAGTACTCGAGTGCAACACTATTATACACATCCACAGATCCCATAAGAGGATCTTCATAGAATCCATGCCCAACATTTCCCTTTTGTTTCCAGTATCCTGATCCTGCACTCACTGTTCCTGCAATTGTTCCTAACACTAACAACCCAAATAACAATGCTAATATTGGTTTCCACTTCACTTGTTATCACCTCTAACAAATTTTTACATTAAAGATTATACGTCCAAATTTTATAAATTTTTCTAACTTGTATTAATTAAATTTTTTCTTTTTAAATAATAAAATGAGAAGTAAAAATTGATTACTTAAGGCTTAATCGGATAACCCAAGTTAGTTTTAAAAATGTTAAAATAAAACAACCAGACATAGTAATTAGTGTAGCCAATAACATCGTGATCTAACTATTACATTGTAAAAAGCCTCGCTCTTTAAGGAGAAGAAGATATTAGACCATTGATTAAATACTTCCAAAAATCTCGATATCAAGGTTCTTCCCAAGTTTTCCAAGCAACAACTCCCAAAGCCTCTTCCACTCTCCTCACGTTCTTAAAGCCAACTTTTCTTAATCTCTCCATTACTCCCCTTTGAAGATCTTTTCTTCTGTATTTTTTACCGGGAGTCCCAACATAATGGAAAAGCCTGCCACCTCTTTTTAAAACTCTAAAAAGCTCTTCATAAAAATCTTTGCTGTAAAGCTCACCTGCTAAAGAAAATCTTGGTGGATCATGGATTATAGCATCAAAGGTTTCATCCTTAAAGCGTTTTATTATCTCAAATGCATCTCCCTGTATCAATTGGATTTTTTGTGAGTGAAAGGCCTCATAGCTCCAAGGATTAAGCTTTGCAAGCTCAATCACATTTGGGTCTTTCTCAATAGTTATTACAAACGCTCCCCTCCTCGCACTTTCTATTGCAGTATACCCGAGACCCATACAGGTATCCAAAATCATCTCGCCTTCCTTTGGCTTTATTGTATTCACTTTATTTAACGTGTCTTCTAAGGGAGTAATATCTTTAGTGCGGTGCATTCTAATGCCGTTAATTTCTATAGTTGGTGGAATTGTTGGAACAAGCTTGTAAAATCCCTCTTTCGCAATTGCAGCTTTAAAAACTCCCCCTCCTTTAACAAAATAAACTGTACCTTCATCTTTGGCTATTCTCTCCAAAATCTCCTTCTCAACTTCACTTCCATCTGGAAAGATAACTTTATCTTCCTCTACAATAAGAGGGTATTTCTTCCTTGTTTTCCCCAAATCTAGATTTAGCTTTACTTCTCCCCTCGCTAACAATAACCGTCTCGCTTCTCTGAACGTTAAGAAGTAAGCACTGAATTCAACTTTCATTCCCTCACCTTAAAGAGACTAAAGAAGGAGATGTTAAAAAGTTTGCTAACCAATAACTCTTTCGAAAACCCTTTCAAAGTTTTCAAAAGCTATAGCTTCAATTTCTTTCTCACTAAGCCTCTCTCTGAGCTTTTCAATTAAGGTAGGTATTTTTGCTTCATTCTCAAAGTCCTCAACACTCTTTCCGCTCCATCCTTTCAAGTAGTAAACAAAATCAAATCCAAAGCCCACATGCTTATAACCAGTCAAATCCACAGTATAAACGATATGTTCGATCATTTTCTCCAAAGTTGGCTTTTCTTTATCAATAAAGCTCGGGATTGCGTTTATGCCTATTACGCCATCTCTCTCGGCAATAGCCTTAATCTGTTCATCTTTAAGATTCCTCGAATTATTACAAAGAGAGTAAGCATTTGAATGAGAAGCTATAACTGGAAAGCTCGTAGTTTCTAAGGCATCCCAAAAGCCCCTTTCATTTATATGACTTAAATCAACTAAAACTCCCAATTCCTCAGCTTTTCCAAGAACCTCAACTCCAAAGTTAGTTAAGCCACCATTCGTTCTTTCAAAAACTCCATCACCTATTGCATTCCTAAGGCTCCATGTTAAGGTTAAAACCCTCAAGCCGAGTTCATAGAATATTTCCAACAGATCTAAGCTGTCTTCTATTGGCTCTCCACCCTCTAAGCCAACCCACAGAGCTACCCTGCCGTTTTTTATCGCTTTCCTCATCTCATCAACTGAAGTCACTATCACAAAACTGTCACTTTCTAAGACATCTTTATAAAGCACATTAAGAACCTCTAGGTTGTATCTCAAAGCGGAGGATCTTTTATCTGGTCTGGTCCATATTGCCATGACTCTGCTCCAGATACTGCCCTTCCCAAAAAATTCATTATATCGCTTTTCCAAAACCCTTCTCTTTCCTTCTCTCCTTTCATCATAAATGTATGTAGGTAAATCAGAGTGGGCATCGAAAATCATCACAAGAACCACCAAAAAAGGATTGTTAAATAAATATTTAACCGTTTCCGTAACTATCATAACAAAGCAGCTAAACACTTATAAACACTCCATTGAAACTTTAAATTGGTCAAAATTTGATAAACGGTGGTAGTTATGCTAACCTTAGCACTATATAACTCCTATGATCCTAACAGAATACATGAGGCTCATCTAAGGGCTATAGCAAGAGCAGCACCGATTTGTTATGCTTTTGACTTTCACCTAGCTTTAATTGGCTTTCCATTTAAAGAGAAAAAAGCGCTCGATTTAGCTGAAAAGATTAGTGAGCATACAACAATAGGTGAAAGCGGTAGCTATCTTCTAGAATTGGCAAAAAGAAACAAATTTCATCTTTTAGAATTTCCAAAAAGAGGTTTTCCACCACAGTTTGGAAAAACAGTTGCTACAACGAGAAAACCAAAAAGTGAAAAGGAGATAAGAGCAGTGGAAGTTGCAGAAAGAGCTTTAAAAGGAGAGAGCTTTCTCTTAATAGTGGGACTCGGGAGACATGGATTACCAAAAGAGATATTTAGCTTAGCTGAGTATCATCTCGATATAACAGATGGTAAGAGAGTAAGTTTGGAAACCTGTACTGCAATTGGTTCAATTCCCACGAAGATTAAGACTTTAATGGAGGCCATAAAATGGAAGAAAGAACTGTCAAGGAGATAAAAGAAACCGCTGTATTTTTTGTTATTTCAATAATACTCGTTTTTGCACTTCACAGTGGACTCAAAATAGCTCTTCATACCGATGCGCCTCTAGTTATTGTAGTTAGCGGTTCAATGGAACCTGTTTTTTATAGAGGGGATGTGGTTCTTTTAAAGGGAGTAAATCCAGAAGAAATAAAAATCGGAGATGTAGTTGTGTATGAGAGACCTTATACAAAATACCCAATAATTCATAGGGTTAGGAAGATAAAAGAGTATAATGGAAAGCTTTGCTTTGTCACTTGGGGAGATAATAACCCTTTCCCAGATTTCTATCCAACTAAAAATGGCATGATAGATTGCATTCCTCAAGATGCTATAAAAGCTAAAGCTCTAGTTGTGTTCCCCAAAATAGGCTACATTCCAATGATTATAAAAGAAAAGCTTGGGTTAGCGTAGGGATGATGTTAAGGGTAGGTTGCTGAAAGGTGATGAACTAATCGGCGTCTGACCGCTCAGTGGTGGCTACTTTCTTCATTTCTCCGCCCGGTGACATCTCATCATCGCTCAAGATGTTATTACCCTTACTCCTATTAACTCTTCCTTTGGACATTTTAAGACTTTTAGGTATAGATTCCCATTCTCCCTTTCCACAACACATATGGTTGTTGCTAGAGCATTTGCCATTCCTTTTACTTCAATCCTAGCTTTTTCTATTATATCCAAGTTCACAAGTGCAATATCAAAGACACTCCTAGGCTTTTCCAAGAGCACATATTCTAAATGGTCTAGTAAATTGAGCACACCTCTTCTATCAAAAAGCAGGGCAGCTTTTTCTAAACCTATAACTAAATTAAGAGCCTTCTTGTTTTTGTGAGTCACACTACTAATGGCTTTCATATACTCATCTCTTCCCGAGAGACTTATGCTTAGGTTAACTCTTTTTATGATATTGCCTTTCTCTGAAACTCCACCAATTTTTATTATATTTACACGCTTTAACAAATCTCCATACCCTTTAGCATCCAAGAAATGTTTGTAAATCTCAAGATTATCCAAGGTGTCTGTTATTATTACGTCATAGCCCTTAGCCCATTCCAGTATTCCTCTCACAAGTTCATAGGGAGTATCGACTGATCTGAAGTTAATAATAACAGTTTCTTTTGGCAGTAAATAATTCAAAAATTGCTCAAGGGCTATCTCAGCCATTCTCTCTTCCTTTAGCAAAAGATGTTTTCCAACTAATGCTGGATCAGGAGACTTAATTATCTTAAGCCTATTTTTTCTTGGAATGAGCAACATAGAGGCGGCTTCTTCAAGCATAGCTCTTACTCCCTCATTTATACCAGCAAGCACATCCTTGTTTATGAGTAGCAAATTCACGAAGTTTTTGTTTAATGCAGATGTAAGAACCATGTCATGTATCATAGAAACCGCTTCATGTGTCTCTAAAAGCAAGAGATATTTCTCAATTCCAAGAAGTATGTTAACTACCACTCCTTCATTTTTAAAATATGAAGAAAATGACTCAGCCAACTTCTTTTTTATCATTGAATAGCTTTCTAAAGGTACTTTCCCAATCACCTTTCCAATATCTTTATGACCACCCACCTTAACAACGGGAATCTTTTTGATGATCGAATAATCAAGCCCTTTTACATCAGCTTGGTACGAATAAATGGCTAGTTCGTCCAAGATGTCAGTTACAACAATCTCATATCCAGAATTTACCATGAATTCTACAACCTTAAAAAACTGCTTTTCCAAATTCCATAGCGGATCATACTCCATAACAATCAAACGACCAGTCTTTTCAATATTCATAAGCTCTTCATATCTTACAAAAGCTAAATTCATTTCAAACACCTTAATCAATATTATTCTGAAAACTATTTATGTCTTTCCATAGTAACTTGACATGCCCAAGAAAGGATTTTTAATTGATAATGAATAATTAAAAAGCGGTGATATTATGGTTAACAAACCGAGATATACTATTAGGATTTACATGGGAGCAAAGGATAAGTACATAGCTTTAAGTTTGTGGGAGCCTCATATTGACTCCAACGGTAATTTTAGACCTGCAAACGTAAGCATGATAATCCACAACGAAGGAATTGAATCCAAGGCTTCCTTAAGAACTGAAACTGCTGCAAGAGTTGCTGCTGTCTTATTGAACATGGTTGCTGAAGCTGAAAAGCTAACAATGAAGGAGAGAAAGAAGGTTGCTATTGAGGAAAGATTAGAAGAACAATTTTTACTTGAAGAGGAAGAGGAGGAAATTTTAGAAGAGGTTGAGGAGATAAAACCAAATATTGAATAGGTGAAAGTCATGCGTTTTGTTCCATTGATAATCGCTCGCCCAGAGGTTCAGATGGCTATTGATGAGGCAATACTAATTGCTAGAAGCGAAGGAAAAGTTGAGGACACAGTTAGATTGTACATCTTCAAGCCTTCATCGATAACTATGGGGAGATTTCAAAGTATCGAGCACGATGTTAACTTAGAAAAATGCAAAGAGCTCAATATTCCAGTTGTTAGGAGGATTACAGGTGGCGGAAGCGTTTTCCACGATGAATATGGAGAAATAACGTACAGCGTGATTATTAAAGAAGACTCTCACCCAGACTTGAAAAACATAGAAAAGAGTTACCGCATTTTAGCTTCTCCTTTGGTTGAAGCACTAAAAGCACTCGGTATTAATGCACAGTTCTCCGGACTAAATGATATAATAGCTAATGGCAAAAAGATAAGTGGTTCAGCACAAACGAGAAGGAAAGGAGTCATTCTACAGCATGGGACTTTTATGTATGCAACACGTTTGGAAACGTTGGTATCGGTTCTTAAGGTTTCACAGAAGAAGCTCCAAGACAAGGGAATAAAAAGCATCTGGCAGAGGGTGACCACCTTAGAAAAAGAGGGCATTAAAATGAGTAGCAGAGAAGTTTATGAGCTCTTGAAAAGCAAGTTCTTTGAAGAGTTCCCTCTTGAAGAAGGCAAATTGACCGATTATGAACTTGAATTAGCAGAAAAACTCATAGAGGAGCGCTATGGAAACGAAAAGTGGAATTTTATGAAGTGACGGGTGAAAAAATGAACTCTTTACGAAAAAAGCTCAAAATTTACATTCCTGGCTCTAAGTTTCCTTCTATTTCTTTAACAGGTGCTTATTGCTCTTTAAACTGTGCTCACTGCAATAGGCACTATTTAGAGGGTATGAGGAAAGTTACGCGTTTTAATCTGGTAGAATATTGTAAACACTTAGAACGCGAAGGTTATGTTGGCTGTCTCTTGAGTGGAGGACTTGATGAACGCTTAAAAGTTCCCTTAGACAAGTTTGCCGATGAAATAAAGCTTATAAAAAAAGAGACGAGTTTAAAGTTAAATGCTCACGTTGGCTTTATTGACGAAAATGATTTAGAATGGGTTAAATATGTAGACGCTGTTTCTTTAGACTTTGTTGGAAATAACGATGTTATAAAGCGGGTTTATAAGATCAACAAAACAGTTAAGGACTACATTAAGATTTTAGATATCCTAACCTCTAATGGAGTTAAAGTTGCTCCTCACATAACGATAGGCTTAGATTTTGGAAAAATTTGGTGGGAATACGAAGCTATAGACATGCTCTTGAAATATCCAATTGATGTCCTTGTTTTAGATGTTTTAATCCCAACTAAAGGTACCGAGATGGAAAATGCAGAAAAACCAAGCGTGAAAGAAAGCTTGGAAGTTGTCAAATATGCAAGAGAAAAGTTTAATGGTGAGCTAAGTATAGGATGCATGAGACCCCTTGGCAAATGGCGTTTAGAATTCGATAAAGGGGCAATTTTGATAGGCGTTGATAGAATAACAAATCCTCCAAGAAAAATTATAGAATGGGCGATGAAAATTAGAGAAGTGGAGATAATAGAGCAGTGCTGTGTTATGTAGTCATTTTGACATCATCAACCTTATTCTTTCTGCGGAATCCTTTGCTTTATCAGAGATACTGCTCAAACATCTTGCGATGTTTAAAATGTAAATCCCTTCTCCCCAGCTAAGCTCATTGGCTCTTTCAAAGACAAGTTGCATAAGCTTTGTGTCCAATCCATCGATTTTGTTTTCGACACTTTCAATTTGTTTTATAAGCTCGTACTCCTTAGCTATTTCTCTTTCATTGAACCCACTCTCCAATACTGTATCTAACTGAACTATGGCATTATAAACGAGCTTTGCAGCAGTTATACTCTCCTTTCCCATCTTTATTAGAATTCCCTTAATTTCCTCTGGAACTCCATCGGGTCTTTTCACTAAGAGCCATTTTGCAACATCTTCTGCAGCATCAGCAATTTTATCTTGCATGTGAAGATATCTCAAAATGTCTCCCCTGTTGACCGGCATGAAAAGTTTTGAGCTTAAGCTATCCCTAATCTCCTCTTTTATTCTATCCGCAATATCCTCTAAGTGATCAACCTCAACCGCTACTTTTTCCATTTCATCATAATTACCTTGATCCCACAACTCCAAAGCCTTCTCTAAGGTTTCAACCGTTTCTAAAACAACCTCTGCATGCTTTATCATAGGTTTAAAAGGACTTTTCGCAAAGAGTTTTTTCCAAACCTGCATTTTCTCACCCCATAAACATTAAAATCTTGAATATAATCGCCGAAATTATTGCCGCTATAGGAACTGTAATGAACCATGAGATTATAATATCCCTAACGACGTTCTTGTTTATTGCTTTTACTCCTCTGGCTAATCCAACACCAATAACAGCACCTACTACAGTATGTGTTGTTGAAATTGGCATACCCAGGCGTGAAGCAATTAATACAGTCGTTGCAGCGGCAAAGTCTATGCTAAATCCTCTCGTATTTGTAAGCTCTGTGATCCTCTTTCCAACGGTCTCCATAACCTTGTAACCCCATGTTGCAACACCCACTGCAATTCCTAATCCACCCATTGCCAAAATCCACTTTGGAACGGGAACTTTCATTCCAGCTAAACCCATTGTGGCAACCGCATAAACTGCCGCAACTGGACCTATGGCATTTGCAACATCATTTGCCCCATGTGATAAAGCCACATAACAAGAAGTTAAGACTTGAACCTTCTTAAATATTCCCTCAACTGCTAAATAGGGATCTTTTGTTAGAACATGATTCCTCAATAAGAAGAAGCTTATCAAGAAAGCTGAGAATCCAGCTAAAACTCCATACTTTAAAGCTGTTATTATATCCTTTCCATGCAGGGTTTTAATGTAAAACATAGTTCCAATAACAACAAAGGCTAACCCAATCCAAACTGGAGCATAACGCTTAGCACTCTTAATTGGATCTTTAGACATTAGAATACTTTTTCTAATCGTCCTAAATACAACATATGCCATTATTGCACCAAAAACCGGTGAAAGGAACCAGCTCAAGACTACCTGAGTCATTTTGCCCCAATTTACTATTCCAAATCCAGCATAAACGATACCATAACCAACTATTCCACCTATAATTGAGTGAGTTGTTGAAACTGGCAAACCGAACTTCGTTGCTATGAGCAACCAAAGGGTTGCCGCTAAAAGAGCGGCTATTGAACCATAAATTAATACATTTGGTTCGCTTATCATAGATGGATCGATTATACCTTTCCTTATGGTCTCAGTAACGCTTTTTCCAAAGAAATAGGCTCCAGTAAACTCTAAAACTGCAGCGATTAAAACCGCTTGCTTTGGAGTTATTGCCCTTGCACCAACAGCGGTACTCATTGAATTTGCAGCATCATTAGCTCCTATTGCCCAAGCCATAGAAAGACCAACAACTATCGTGATTAAAAACCAGGGATTAGTTAACAGAGCTATATCGATCATCATCACCACCAAATACCGCTAAGAGGGGATAAATAAATAGTTTTCCGCAATAGAATATAGACATCCAGAAATTACTATATAGAATATATATCAAAAGTCAAACAGACCTTAACAAAAAGAAACTACCACTCGTCCTCGTCCCACTCCTCTTCCCAGTCTTCCTCCCAATCTTCTTCAAATTCTTCCTCTTCCCAATCCTCATCCCACTCTTCAAATTCCACTTCCTCTTCTTCAAAAAACTCCTCTTCAAACTCTTCCTCCTCAAGAGGTCTCTTCTTTTTAGGAGGCTGCATAATATCACCTCCAATTGCTCTTTCATGCATTAAGAGTTTAATAACCTTTCTAACCAACTTGAGGCATTAAAGAACAAAAAAGAACATAAAAGAGAGGTTAGCTAACTTTAACTGGTTCCACCTGTATTTTGTCGTTTACATTAATCTTCACGTAATGGTAAAAGCCTCCTTCCTCTTCTTTTGCATACAGTGGAGCTCCTCCACCTCCAGTAACTAGGAATTTTACACCATCAATTTCTCCATACCAGTAAATATGAATATGACTGAAAATTCCAAAGGCATTGTACTGCTTCATCAACTCTAGAACTTTTTTACCCTCTTTTTCGTCCATTGAATGCTTTCCTCCTGGTCTTGGATCAACTGGGGGAGCATGCATAATGATTACTGGTGTTTTGTTAAGAACTTTAGCTCTTTCAAGCTCACCTTCAAACCATTGCCATTGGGATTTGCTCAGCTTATACCCATTTTCAACGTTGTTTATAAAGATGAAGTAGTAATTGCCCAGAATAAACGAGTAATCTCCGGGTCCAAAGAGTTTATGATAAACATTAACACCTTCTCCCTGATATTCGTGATTACCTGGAGCAATGAAAACTGGCTTGTTAAAGTTCCAAACTTTCATTAGCTCGCCCCATTCATCCACCCTTCCAGAATAAACCAAGTCTCCACCGCTCACAATAAATAATGCGTTTTCATTGTTCATCATATCCATGAGCTTTAAGAAAACTTCCGGCTGCTTTTTACCACTTCCGGGTCTGTTATCACCAAATGCAATGAAGGTGTAATCATCAATGTCCTTAGCATAGATGTTAAACTCCTCCTTATTTGTTGTAAACTTAATCCACGTCTCCCCAACTTCAATGCCCTGGGGCAATTCCATGATCTTCGGATTGATGTTCTCAATTACATATGCTATGGCGGCGTTTTTAGATCCTTTAATCTCCACGCTTATATTGAACCCTAATGCTCTTATATAGACGGTAGAACCATTGACAAGCCGTATAAATCCTCCTTTTACCGTCACATTTTCTCCTTTTACAATACGCCAATTATAAATAAAAGGCTCTTTGAAATAAATCTCCTTTAGAACCCAGTACTCATCTTCATCCGCTATTCCATCCCAATCATTGTCTCCAATTTCCTTAACGACAACTCCTTCAAATTCTCCCCTTCTTAGGGTATAGGTTGGGTTGGGCTGTCTTTTACCCTCTTTAAGCTCCATTGCATATCTAATGGAAGATCCTATGCCAGCTTTTCCATTTCCTGTGAAAATGAGCCTGTCTTTACCATCTTCTTTGTAAGCAATCATCATTCCAATATCCTCGCCAATGAACTTGTAGCCAACCTTGTAAGTTACGTAGCCAAAGTAATCATTTATCGTTATTAGCATTGGTTTTCCTCTTAGCAATTCCCTTGCATCTTTTGGGGAGAGAATAGCTATCCCCTCTTGGAACTCACTGGCAGGTTTTATCTTTGCATTTGGGAAATAGTACCTAACCAGGTCCTCATAACCTTCGCTAACATAAATAACACTAGTATCAAAAAGTTTATCCCAGTTGGCAATTATTTCTCCTCTCTTATACTCCTTAAAATTGATCTCCTTCTTTATTTTCGCAATTGTTGTTTGGGTTTCTGTAATTGTTTCACTCTCTGTAGGTTTTACGGTTTCTGTCAGAGTTTGAGTTGGAGTTGGGGATGAAGCAGCTGAAGTTTGTGTTTCTTGTTTTTGAGCACATCCAGCTGAAAACAACACCAAACCTATTAAAAACAACACCAATAGTTTTTTCATTAAGCTCCACCTAAGAAAAACTATTGTTCTTCATTTTTTAAAGCTGTTATGGAGCGAAAGCCAAACTTCACTTTAGAAATTTTAAAAAGTATTAAAGGCTATTCTTTATGGTGATATTATGTTTGTGTCCCACTACAAAGATATTGAAGAGAAAGAAGTTGAAATGGAAGGCGTCAAAAATACAACAATCAGGTGGCTCATAGCTCCAAAAATTGGTGCTAAAACCTTTGCTATGCGTTATTTTGTTATTAGAAAAGGCGGTCATAGCCCCCTACACCAACACGAATGGGAGCATGAGGTATTCGTGATTAAAGGTGAAGGATACTTAACCGATGGAAGAAAAAAGATAAAGCTCGTTCCTGGGAGTTTCGCATTCATAAAGCCTAATGAACTTCATCAATTTGTAAATGAAGATTCAGAGACCTTCGAATTTCTTTGCTTAATTCCAATAAGGGAAGATAACATTCCTCCATCAGAAGTTGGAGATTAACATATCTTTGTTAATTTTTACCTTTTCCGAAAACTTTTTAAGCAAAATTTCTCACAGCTTGAGCGGGCTTTTAATGAGCGATGGAATAAGATTTGGAATCGAGGACAAAGTTGAATATAAAAAAGCCGTTCTTCTTGGTCTTCAACATGTTCTTGCAATGTTCGGAGCAACAGTAACTGTTCCTTTGGTAGTCGGAACAGCGATAGGACTTAAAAGTAGCGATATAGCTCTTATGATTCAAGTGGTACTTTTAGCAATGGGAATAGCGACGCTTTTGCAAACCACCATAGGGTCGAGATATCCAATAGTTCAAGGATCGAGTTTTGCATTTATTCCAGGGTTAATAAGCATTGGCAAAGGCTTAGGGTTGGCAGCGGTTGAAGGCGCTCTAATTGCTGGCGGAATCTTTGAAGCTTTGATTGGAGGATTTGGAATTGTGGGGAAAGTTAAAAAGCTATTCTCCCCACTAGTTACAGGAGTTACAATAATGCTCATAGGCTTTAGCTTAGCCCATGTAGCCGTGAAATACACCTTCAACTTTTTTGCTGATCCTTCTGGAGCTTCAATTCCAAAGGCTTCATTTATAGCTTTGACAACATTTGCAACCACAATATACGTAGCTCTAAAGGGTAAAGGCTCATTAAGGGCTATGCCCGTAATTGTTGGAGCTTTCGTTGGTTATCTCATTAGCTTAGTCCTTGGTATGGTAGACTTAAGCTTAGTTAAAGAATTGCCAGCATTTAGCATTCCAAAGCCCTTGCCATGGGGAGTGCCAATCTTTGAAATTACAGCAATAATTACACTCCTATTTGCCTTTATGGTGAGTATAATCGAGAGTGTTGGTGATTATCATGCTATTTCGGCAATAAGTGAAGCAAAGATAACGAACACAAACATAAACAGGGGAATAATGAGTGAAGGTTTGGCATGTTCAATTGCAGGACTTTTGGGAGCATGTGGAACGACAAGCTACTCAGAAAACATAGGACTAGTAGCTCTAACAAAAGTTGCAAGCAGACAAGTTGTTCAAATAGGCGGAGTAATCTTAATCCTGTTCTCACTAATTCCAAAATTCTCTGGGATATTGGCTTCAATTCCAGCTCCAGTCTTGGGCGGCTTAACTATAGCACTTTATGGAATGATAAGCGTTACAGGGCTTAGGCTAATAAAGGAAAAAGTAGAGCTTAACGATAGGAACATGCTGATAATTGCAAGTGCTTTAATAGTTGGTTTAGGCTCTCCACAACTTCCATCAGAGTTTTTAGAGCATTTTCCTAAAATAATTGGGAGCATTTTAGAATCTGGAATGGCTGTTGGAGCTTTGACCGCTATAATTTTAGATCAACTCTTGAGGTGAGGGAAATGAGGAAAGATAAGCGTTGGAAAGGTGTATATTCCTTTGAGGATTCCCCATTTTTGATGGAAGTTTTAACAGAGCTTAGAGACAAAAACACAGACAGTATAGCATTTAGGAAAGGATTAGTTAAGCTTGGAAGATACATGGGTTATGAGCTAACAAAAACTATGGAGTTTGAGAAAATTAAAGTTGAAACACCACTGGAAGAAACGGAGGGAGTTATTGCCAAAGATAGGAAAAACGTTGTCATCATAACCGTCCTTAGAGCAGCAATTCCTTTAATGGAAGGGCTAATTAAAGTTTTGGAGCATGCAAGGGTAGGAATTATCTCAGCTTCCAGAGGAAAGCCACCAAAATTTGAAATAGAGATGAAATATGTCAAGATTCCACATATAAGACCAGAGGATACGGTGATTGTTGCAGATCCAATGATTGCAACAGGCTCAACTTTAATCAAAGTGATACAAGAGGTTAAAAAATACGGAACTCCAAAGAGGATAATAGTTTTAGGAGTCCTAGCAGCACCAGAAGGAATTGAAAGAATTAAAAAAGAGTTTCCAGAGGTTGAAGTGTTTGTAACAAAGATTGACAGAGAGTTAAATGCCAAAGGATATATCTTACCAGGTTTAGGAGATGCAGGAGATAGAGCATTTGGAGAACCAATAAAAGTTTCAACTCTACCTCAACTACACACAATTGAATAAACTTATTAACCTCTAACCTCTAATTTTTTCTTTGATGAAAATGGCATTCGATGAAAAGGATGAGGCTATTTTAAGAGAACTTAGAAAAAATGGAAAAATAACTCTAACTGAGTTAGGTTTTAAATTGGGATTAAGTCCCGCAAGCATAAAAAACAGGATTGATAAGCTTGAAAAATTGGGAGCAATTAAAGGTTACACTGCAGTAGTCGAACCGACTTTTCTTAACGAATTTATTCAAGCGATTATAGAAATAGAGGTCATTAGGGATGGTCCCCATGTTAATACACAGCTTTACGCAATTGGAAGACTTGAAAATGTTTTAGGAATTTACAGAAAAACTGGAGAGTTCCCGATAATGATAAGGGCAAACTTCAAAGATATGAGTGAGCTTAATAAGTTCGTTGAATATCTAATGAACACCGTATTAAAGGCGAATTTAAAAAAGTATAAGGTTACCGTGATCCTCGATACAATCAAAGAGAACGGGGTAACTTTTGAAAAGAGAAAAAGTCCTCGCCGTAGATGATCAACTTAAAAGCTTATAAACCAAACTTGCGAGCTTTTCAGCGGTGAGAGAAATGCTTTTTGTGGTGAGAAAGGGCAGAAAGAAAAATGAACTTGAAGCGTATTACATTGAAAAAGAACCTGAAAAGCTGTCTCAAATGCAAAAGTTAAAAGCAGATAAGATTTATCGCTTTATAATGCGAGAGAATAGGTTATTTAAAGTTCTTGAGAAGAGTGAGTATAAAAATCCAAAGGAGATTGAAAAGGCTTTAAAAAAAGCGAGAATTGTTTTAGTGGAAGTTGATGATGAAATAGAGCGCTATTTTAAAGAGAGACTCCAAAATAAGCAAGTTGAGAAGGCGAATCTTTGCAGGTTTTGCCTCTTAAATGGTCATATCACAGTCCTAACAGAAGGGAATAAAATAAGGTTTCATAGAGAATATATCTGCCAAAGCTGTGCTGAGGAAGAGCTAAAAAATGAGCTCCGCTTTAGATTTAGAAGCATAGCAATGTTTGACCAAGCAAAAAAACTTTTGAACCGATTTAAAGATTTAGATAAAGTTTTGGCCGTTTTTGATCCCCGCTTTGACCCCATAAAAAATCCAGAAATAACAAAATGGGATGAGCTTAAGCCAAAGCGCTTGAAAATTAAAAGACTCAGCATTGATGAAATCAACATTCCAGAGAAATTTAAAGAGGTTTTGAAAGAAGAAGGAATCAATGAGCTTTTACCAGTTCAAAGTTTAGCAATCCAAAATGGGCTTTTAGATGGGGAGAACCTTTTAATAGTCTCTGCAACGGCAAGTGGAAAAACCCTCATTGGTGAATTAGCAGGAATTCCAAGAGCTTTAAAAGGAGAAAAAATGCTCTTTTTAGTTCCTCTTGTTGCTTTAGCTAATCAAAAGTATGAAGACTTTAAGCGTCGCTATAGCAAGCTTGGATTAAGAGTTGCCATTAGAGTTGGGATGAGCAGAATTAAGACGAGAGATGAGCTTGTAGTTGTTGATACTGGAATAGATGCTGAAATAATCGTTGGAACTTACGAAGGTGTTGATTTCCTTTTAAGGGCTGGGCGAAAATTGGGAAAAATTGGAACAATAGTTATTGATGAAATTCATATGGTTGATGACGAAGAGAGGGGACCTCGCTTAGATGGATTAATCGCAAGATTGAGAAAACTCTATCCGAGAGCCCAGTTCATAGGCTTAAGTGCAACGATTGGAAACCCTCAAGATCTTGCAAAAGAGCTTAACCTTAAGTTAGTCCCCTACGATGAAAGACCTGTAGCTTTAGAGAGGCATATAATTATTGCAAGAAACGAGAGCGATAAATGGCGTTATATAGCGGAGCTTTGTAAAGCGGAAAGCCTTAGGAAATCACCTCAAGGGTTTAAAGGACAAAGTATTGTTTTCACTTTTTCAAGGAAGCGTTGTCATGAGCTTTCAGCCTTTTTGACAAGTAGAGGACTTAAAGCTAAGCCATACCACAGCGGTTTACCTTACGCACAAAGAAAGATAACTGAAATGGAGTTTCAAGCTCAAATGCTTGATGTGGTAGTAACTACAGCAGCTTTAGGAGCTGGTGTTGATTTTCCTGCGTCTCAAGTCATCTTTGAAAGCTTGGCAATGGGAAATAAGTGGCTTAGCGTTAGAGAGTTCTACCAAATGCTTGGAAGAGCTGGAAGGCCTACATTTCATGAGAAAGGGAAAGTTTACCTCATAGTTGAGCCAGGTAAGAAATATTCGGCTCAAATGGAGCAAAGTGAAGATGAAATAGCCTTTAAACTATTAAGTTCACCAATTGAGCCTGTTATTGTGGAATGGAGTGATGAGCTTGAGCAAGACCAAGTTTTAGCCCATAGCTGTTTGTTCTCTCACTTAGATGATGTGGAAGAACTGCAGAGCAAATGCCTAGGTGCAAACCAAAACGCTGAAGCAGTTTTGAAGAAGCTTGAGGAATTCGATTTCGTTCGTTTAAGAGGAAAGCTAATTAATGTCACTCCCTATGGAAGAGCTGTGTCTATGAGCTTTTTACTCCCAAATGAAGCCCAGTTTATTAGAGAGAACCTAAGAAAGAGGAAGGTTGAGGAGATAGCCATAAAACTGTTGCCATTTGAAAACGTTTTCTTAACAGGTGTTTTGCAGAGAGAATTAGAGAGTGCCGTTAGGGGGAAGCTCTCGAGTAATATCTTCTCACCAAGCTTTGCCTCAATTTTAGATGAGCTGGATAAAGTTTTGCCAGAAGTTAGTGCAAACATTCAAGATAAGCTTTTCCTAATTTATCAGGACTTTTTCATGTGTGAAGAAAAAGAATGCACAGAATATGCAATGGAAAGAGTGAGCAAACTCATAATTGAGCTTAGAAGGAATGGCAAACATCCAACACAAATTGCCGAGTACTTTAGAAGGCAGTATTCTTTAATCCTCTATCCCGGAGACGTTTTCACTTGGCTTGATGGGATAATAAGGAAGCTTGAAGCTATAGAGAGAATTGCAAAGGTCTTTAGATTAAGAGATGTTGAAGAAAACGCCAAGATTTTGAAGAGGGAGCTTGAAGAGGGAAGAAGAATTAAAAACTCAACCCATTAAAACCATTTGCACGGTATCTCTAACTCCGGGAGCAAAGCCCAAGATAAACACTGCAACGTACCAAAATCTCCTCTCTTCTTCATTAGGTACTAAATACTTTAAGCCATAATAAATAACTGCCAAGATGAACAATTTCCAAGGATAGAGGACAAAAGGGTCAAAAGTTTTTGAAAGCCAGCCTTCAATCCAATGCACTTCATAGTAGCCAAGATAAACAATTGCAACCAAAGTCGAAGCAATATCGAGCATGTGAGCTAAGAGAGCATAGAAAAATATCCTATCAATTTTCTTGTAGAATGGAAGTAAGGGAATTGAAAAGATTAGAGTGTATATTATTGTCAGATAAAGGGCTTTTGGATATTCAACATTGGTTACAAATAAATAAAGAGCTATTAGACTTAGCAAGGAACCCCAAGCAACCGTTATTTTGGGATATTTCTTTGTTTTTGAATCGATGACTAAAGCAGGGAGTATTAGGAAAAATGCTGTGAAAAATATTCCGGGAGTTAAAATTAGAGGATTTTTGGGCAAAACTCCAGCATCAACCAAAGCCCTCGTTGTTGAGCCAAAAACTATCATAGGAGCAACCGAATAGATGAGCCTTTCATCGATTTTAATTTTAAGCCTTTCAACAATTTTATAGGAGTAGATTATGCCAACACCTAAGAGGAAGCCATAGACAAGAGTATTGTAAGCATTATAACCTTCTCTCGTGTACATGGGTCTTATGAAGTATTCCCACAAAAATTCTCTGATTGAATCAATTACGGACATGTTTAGAACATCTGAAGGCGAATTTTAAAAGCTTTTTTGTTACATTCTTCTAAACGAGCAACTTTCAAATTTTCCTTAGCGTAAAAATAGAGAAAAGCTAAACGCTCCAGCTTCCCCATTTCCTCAAGACTTCTTTAGCTCTAAAAAGCCCCTGAGTTATGCATTCCTTTAATGGCTTATTTTTAACGTAATATGCTAAAAATCCACCCGCAAATGCATCCCCAGCTCCAGTTGGATCAACTATCTCATCTATAGGCAAGGAATTGAAGTGCTCAAACTTTTCCCCATCATAAACGAGAACTCCTTTTTCTCCACGAGTTATTATGATAAGCTTAGCTCCCCACTTGTGAAGTTCTCTTGCCGCATCTTCTAAGTTTCGCTTTCCAGTTATTGTCAAAGCTTCCCTCTCATTTGGGAAAGCAACTTCAACTTTTGATATTATTTCTCTCAGAAGCTCTTTTTTAGTTTTGTAATCTTCCATATAAGTTGGATTAAAATCGATGCTTATTCTTTTCCCCTTTAAACGCTTAACTAATTTTAATTGCTCTTCTGGTGGAATTGGGGCAATATGAAACATCTTTGCATTCAAATATTCCTCTGGGATCTCTGTTTCCCCCATCTTTTGAGCCACACCCATATCAACTGGAGCATCAACCGTGCCATCTTCGTGATAAATCATGTAAATGTTAATCGTTTTTCCCTCGAGAATGTGAATCCCTTTTATATCTAAAACAGTTCTTAGCTTCTCCATCCATTCCTCTGGGAAATCTCTTCCAACTTTAGTTACTAAGCCAACCTTTGCACCGCTCAAAGCTGCAGAAGTTGCAACAGCTGCCGCTGCTCCTCCCGGTAAAAGTATTTCCTCTTTCTTTGGAAACCTAATGTGATCAATTGAAACATGCCCTATAACCACCAATTCCATTTAAGCCCTCCAAAAGTTGTGAAGGAGCATTTATTAGTTTTATCCTTTGTCACATAGGGCAAAGCTATATAGCCTTTGCAAATATGAGAGAACTTAGGTGATGCTATGCCACCCTATGGGTTTGGAGCAATGATGAGTGCCTTAGGTGCTATGGCAGTTATCGTATTTTTGGTAATGATAGCAATAGATTCAGTGTTCCTCTGGATAGGTGCAAGATTCGCCAAAATCGAGGATGCAAGCTTTGGAAAAGCATTTATCGCAACATTAGTTGGCATGCTTCTTTCAGGGATATTGGGTAATATAATTCCAGTAATTGGAGGATTAATAGGACTAATAGCTTTTCTTTGGGTTGTAAAAACAGTTTTCAATACCAACTGGGGAAAAGCAGTGATTGCTTGGCTTTTTGCAATAGTAGTAGCATTCGTGCTAATGATAATCGTGGGTATAATCGTTGGACTTTCCTTAATAGCTGCCCTTTGACTTTCAGTTTTATTTTCGGTAAAGTATAAATATCCCAAAGTAGAGGATAATTTTTGAGGGTCATGTTCTATAAACCAACTACTAAAAAAGAGAGCGGGGTTGCATTAATAGAAGAAATCTCCCCCTTAGTTGGTTTTATAGAAGAGAGCAGCATAGCTGGTGTAATAACCACAGATGCTATTTCTCATGCTGTTTTGCAATATTCCTCCCTTTCAAATGCACTAAATGCAAATAAGACAGCATATCATTTGGAACCGACAAATGGTTTTTCCTTCGAACTTTTGGAAAAATTCTCCCCCACTAATGATAACATTTTCTTGGGGAAGATATATACATTGGATGAATTGATTTCTGCTTTAGAGTTGGTTGAAGAAGATTCATTCATCTTTGTGTCAAACTTTGGAATTTTAGAGGGGATAGCTAAGGAAAAGCTGATTGACTTGAGAAAAATCGTGGATAAAAAGGGGTTGTTCATGATCATTTCCCACAATACCTTGGAGATAAACGAACTAAATCTAAATGCTGAGTTTAGGAGGTTATTCTTAACGCCCGAACTCTTTGAGTATCTTCTCGTTTTAAGAACCTCGGGGTATAGAGGACATTACAGAATGAACATAAGCATCTTAAAGACACCACCAAAGTTTATAAAGAACATTGGAGAGCACAGCGTTCCCATAGATAAAAAAGTCAAGCTGATAATGGTCTAATAAAGCTTAATGTAGCCAATGTTAAGCTGATAGCGTAGATAAAGGGCTAAGCCAAACAAGAAAAGCACAACAATCAGAGCAAAATAATCCCTTGATTTCATTTTTATCGTGTAGAGGAAAGTTCTCCTTTTATTAGCTCCAAATGCTCTGCTCTCTAAGGCTATGCTTAGCTCATGAGCAGTTTTAATTGCCGAAATTATTAAGGGGATCAAAATTGGGATTGTATTTTTGAGTCTGGTGAGAAAGCTACCTTTCTCCAATTCTAATCCCCTTGATTTTTGTGCATCGGTTATTTTTTGAGCTAAGCCAAAGAGAGTAGGAATGTATCTCAAAGCGATTGTTAGTGTTAAACCAATCTCATAGGGCATTTTTAGCTTTATAAATCCTAAAATAAGCTCCCTTTGAGACGTTGTTATTAAGAGTCCAAAGGTTATCATTGCCATAGAGGCTAACCTTAAAGCATATCCAAAGCCAATGAAAAGTCCGAAGCTGGCTGGTTCTAATATAAAGGGCCATATTGCAATGGTTATGATCATTAAAGGAAAGAGTGGCTTTAAAACTCTTAACTGTTCTCTAAAAGTTATTTTTCCTAAAAATGCTAAGCTCAGGGAGATGCTTACAAAAAGTAGGAAAAGCATCGTTGGGCTGTTAAAAAGAATCATGGATGCTATTCCGAGAATTGAAGCAATTATTTTAACCCGAGGATCTAAACGGTGCAGGATCGAATCTCTCTCCACGTAGAAGTTATACATCATAGCAATTCCTCCAGCTTGGTTAAAAAGTCACCCACACTTCTTATGAAACCCAAATTTAAGTTTTCACTAATTTTCAGTATTTCTGGCTTGTCTAGATAGTAATCTCTCAAATTTAGAGCAAAGAACTCACCAACACTACCATCAAAAAGCTTTTGTCCCTCATAAAGTAAAACAACCCTTTCCGCTAACTCCAAAACAAGTTCCATCTCATGGGTAATTAACAGAATTCCATGTCCTTCCCTATATAGCTTTTTGATGACAGTCTTAACACTCTCAGCACTTTTTTCATCTAAACCTGTTGTTGGCTCGTCTAAAATTAGATATTTCGGATTCATAGCAAGGATACAGGCTATGGCTAAGCGCTGCTTTTCACCACCACTTAATCCATAGGGATGTCTCTCTTCATATCCTTCAAGGTTTACTTGCTTCAAAACCCACTTAACCCTCTCCTCTATCTCCTCCTCGCTCAATCCAAGATTTTTTGGACCAAAAGCAACCTCTTTAAAAACGTTTTCCTCAAAGAACATATTTTCTGGGTTTTGGAAGACGTAACCTACTATCCTAGAAAGCTCTGCAACACTGTGCTCTCTTGTGTTCAGCCCATCAACAATTACCTCACCTTTTGTAGGTTTTAACAAACCGTTCAAATGCTTTGCTAAAGTTGTCTTTCCAGAACCATTTGGACCAACTAACGCAACTATCTCATTTTCAAAGGCTAAGCTAACATCCCTCAGAGCTATTTTTCTACCTTCATAGATATGCCAAAGGTTCCTTACCTCAATCATCGCTTTGAATTTCAAGTTTAGACTTTAAAAATTTGTGCTTTTCTTTTGCTCCACAATAACCTCTTTGGGATTATTTTTAAACCGTTCGACTTCTTTCTTAAGATTTTCAAACAGCTTTTCAGAAAACCTAAGCAGATTTATCTCTTCCCTTAACTCTTCTTTTAGGGATGTTGCGTTAAGCTCTTTTGGAACATCGTTGTTCACATTAACACCTATTCCAAGTATGAGAAAATCAACCATGTCGAGTTCTCCCTCAGCCTCAACCAATATTCCAGCAACTTTTTTTCCATTGATAAAAACATCTCCAGCTGAACCAACTTGAGGTTTTAGTCCATATCCTTCAATTGTTTTAGCAACTACAAGCGATGATGGAATTAAAATTTTTTCAATTTCTGTAAGCTTTATTTTTGGTCTCAAAATTACGGAAAAGTACAAGCCACCTTTTTGAGACTCCCAAGACCGTTTCAATCTTCCTCTCCCTTGTGTCTGCTCTTCCGCAATTATAAAAGTCCACTCTTCCTCTCCTTTTTCAGCAAGCTCTTTAGCAACGTTCATTGTGGAGTCAATTTTTAAGAAATAGTAAGCCTTAACATTTAGCTCCCATGGATAGGGTTTGTTTGGTTCTTTTAAAAGTTTATAGCCCTTTGGTGTCGATTCTATCTCGTAGCCAAGCTCAATAAGTTCTTTCACATGCTTCCACACAGCAACTCGTGATATATTTAACTTTGATGCTATTGCATCACCTGAAACCACTTCTCTTTCATGAAGAGCCTTTAAGAGTTCACGCTTTACTTTGCTGTCTTTGAGCATTTTCTTATGAAAAACAGGCATTTTTCCTTCCATTCACAATCACCACATATTTCTTGGAGAGACGCATAATCAAGCTTTTCATTCACAAGAGAAAGAGCATCTTTTGCTCTAATTTTATCTCCTTTTCTTAAGCTTAACTTTCTCAAAACTTTAATATCCATGCTTTTGACCGTCTGAGAAGAAGTTGATGTTTTTCTGCATTCACCATTTATATTGTATGGGCAATGAGAGCAAATTTCATCACATTCATCGACTATCTCCAATACTGGATTTGAACTTAATCTCTCAAGTATGTTAGTCATATTCTCTACGAATTCTTTGCTATACCCATATCCTTGAAATCCCTGCATACACAGAAGATGATGAGCTCTAATTTTCATTGACATGTCTAACTGTTAGAAAGAAGCTCTTTATAATAATTCCTCTTCTGATTATGCTAACTTAGTTGTTAATATGTCAACTTTTGAGATTTCTGATTATATTTCTTACATATGTAAAAGAGAGGAACAAATCTCCTCCGTGAAGGGGAATTAGAAGTTAATAAAATTCCAAGTCCTTTATCATTGTAATATCTAATTCTGGATCTCTTATTCCTGTTGTCAAAGCCTTTCTACCGATGAGTATTCCATCAACTATAAACAAGCTTAATATCTGCAGGTCTCTGAGATTTTGAACCCTTCCACCACAGAGTCTTAGTTCTTTATCGGGCATAAGAAATCTAAATGCTGCTATGTTCTTCAAAGCTTCTAGGGGCGTTATGGGTACTAGATTTCCTAGAGGAGTTCCCTTTATTGGTATCAGTATATTTATTGGAACAGAATCAACATTTAGCGAATTTAAAATTTCAGCTATTTCTATTCTGTCTTCAACATCCTCGCCCATTCCAATTATGAATCCCGAACAAACCTCCAATCCAAGCTCTTTTATTGTTTTTATAGTTTCAATTTTTTCATCGAAACTGTGTGTAGAAACGATATTTTTAAAGTAGCTTTTTGAAGTTTCAATATTGTGATGAATTCTTTTAACACCAGCTTTTGCAAGCTTTTCGACAGCTTTTCTGCTGAGTGAGCCTAATGAAACGTCCACATTTAGATTTGTGTTGTCTAAAATAAGCTTTACTACATCTAAAATTCTCTCAAATTCCTTCTCTTCGCCGCTGTATCCTCTTCCACTCGTTACTATGCTAAACCTCTCGGCACCGCTTTCCTCAGCATCTATTGCAGCCTCCAAAATTTCCTCTGGATGGATGAGTGAATGCCTTTGAATCTTTGAGGTGCTTCTAATTGATTGAGCACAAAATGCACAGTCTTCCGAGCAAAAACCAGTTTTGGCACTTACTATGCTACAAGTCGAGATTCTTTGCCCACGAAATTTAAGCTTTATTTTATAAGCAGCGCTTATTAGGTCAAGTATGTACTCATTGGGAACACTAAAGAGAAACCTTTTCTCATCAGGGTTTAATGTTTCATGATTCATGACCTTATCCGCAAGCTTGTGTATCTTCTCTCTCATGACCTAGCACTAAATATTGTTAACCATAAAATTTTTAAAGTTAACGAATGCTCTAACTTTGAGGTGATAAAATGAAGGCTCGAGATGTAGCATTCTCAGCTTTATTTGCCGCCTTAACAGCAGTAGGTGCTCAAATAGCCATTCCATTAGGTCCAGTACCATTTACACTTCAGGTTTTAGTCATATTCCTGAGTGCTCTGATTTTAGGAGCAAGACTAGGCTTTTTAAGTCAATTCATATATGTACTTATGGGTGCTATAGGACTCCCAGTGTTTGCAAGGTTTAGTGGAGGTTTTGTCCATATTTACGGTCCAACTGGGGGATATATTATAGCATTTCCAATAGCGGCATTTTTAATAGGCTTCATTGCCGAGAAAAGAGAAGGCTTAGTGTGGCATTTGACTGCATGCTTGCTGGGCTTAACGGTAATTTACCTCCTCGGCTGGCTTAGACTTGGTTTTTATATGGGTGGAGACTTTGTAAAGGCATTTAAACTGGGTGTTGCTCCTTTCGTAGTGTTTGATGTCATTAAAGCCTTCCTTGCCGTTGTGATAGGGGACAAAGTTAAGAAGGCTGTAAAGATCTAACTACTCTCCTTTTCTAATTTTTTCAATGTTTCCTCAGCAAACCTCAAATCAAAGGAGTTTCTAACTTTAAAGAAGCTCAAAGTTACCTTAACATTTCTTTTGCTTAACTTTTTAATGCTAATCGTTTCATAATCTAAATGCTTCGCCATACAGCCAAGCTTTTTCTCATTTTCAGCTAAACAGGTTTCCAATGCTTTCTTTAAGGGCTTTGCTTCATAAAAAGCGTGAGTTACTTCAAGTGTTTTATCGCTCCAAGAAGGTATTAGTGCTTCGCTTTCATTATCTAAAAAGAGTGTTGAGAGGTAGTTTACCAAGAAGGGCATCACTAAAGGCATGTTCCCTTCAATCAAAAATATTTCGCCTGAAGAGGGAAGAAACTTATATAAAGCCTCAATTTTGTTTTTTGCTTTAACACCTATTGGATTTGAAACATGAAGTGAAAAGCGTTTCAGCTGATCTTTTCTAACAATCGTGAAAACCTCATCAATTCTTTTACACATCAAAAGCCTTTCTTCAACTATTTTAACTATTGGTTCATCATTTATCATCAAGAGATAGTTATCAAATGCCCTCTCTTTAAATGCCAAAATGTAAGCGCGCATGGATTGAAATAGGGAGTTTCACTTAAAAAGCTTTTTAAAATACCTTGTCATTTTTCCAAAAAATTTGCCGAAAGTATTAAATTTAGATTTAAAATGTACTTTTGGATGGGAAATTTGATACCAAGAACAATGAGTACTCAACATCCTGACAACGTTTTTATACCCTTCTTTGCGAAGGAGCCTGTTTTAGGGGGAGAAGATGAGATAAGCGAAGCTTTCTATGCTTTTAGTGTTTTGGGAGTAGAAGAACAAATGTGGGATTTTGAAGGTAAAGAAGTTGATGAGTTTGTTATAAAAAAGCTCCTTGAAAAGTATGGGGAATTCTTTAAAAAACACAAACTTGGAGAGGAGTTTCGCTTAACCCCAAGAGTCCCAAACCCAAGTGTTGAAAAGGCAGAAGCAAAGCTTTTGCTTGAAACTTTGGAGAGTATTCCACGCTCGGCTGATTATGCTAAAATTTTCTATAATGACGAGATTGCCCCCATTTTTGAGGTTATTTTACCAATGACAACCTCATTTGAAGAAATTCAAAGGGTGTATGAGCTTTACACCAAATACATAGCTGGAAAGCAGTACAAGAGGGTTTTTGATATTAAGATTTATGAATGGATCGGTGAGTTTTATCCAACTGAAATAAGCATAATTCCGCTTTTTGAGACAAAAGAAGCAATTTTAAATGCACACAAAATTGTTGAGGAGTATTTAGATGGAAAGGATTTTGAGTATCAGCGTGTCTTTTTGGCAAGAAGTGATCCTGCGATGAACTATGGACTAATTAGCGCGGTTATTTATGACAAATATGCCCTATTTAAACTTCAAGAACTTGAGGAGGAGATAAGTATTGACATTTATCCAATAGTTGGCGTTGGAGGAGCTCCTTTTAGAGGGCATTTGACGCCAGATAATGTTAAGGGTGTACTGGAAGAATACCCAAGCACTCAAACTTTCACAATACAGAGTTCTTTCAAATACGACAACCCTCCAAAAGAGGTCATGAAAGCAATAGAGGAGATAAAAAACACAAAAAGAAAGAAAGCAGAACCAATTGATGAGAGGCTTTTCCAAATTCTGACAAAATACGAAGATGAGTATTCACAGCAGCTTAGGGTTCTAGCTCCCTATATTAGGGAAGTTGCCAACTTTGTGCCTTCAAGAAGAAAGAGAAAGCTCCATATTGGACTTTTTGGTTATGCAAGAGAGGTTAATGGTTCAGCTTTGCCAAGGGCAATAAAGTTTACAGCCTCGCTTTATTCCTTAGGAATACCACCCGAGATTTTGGGATTAAATGCTTTAAGTGAAAAAGAATTCGAATTGATTAGCGAGTACTACAAAGGACTTTACAGAGATTTAAGCTTTGCTTTTGCACACTTTAACCCAAATGCCGCTAAAAAGTTTAAATTCCTAAAGCCAATTGTAGAACTTGCTAAAGAATGGGGAATCGAGCAAAATTCAGAGTATGTAGCGATGACTGAAAGAGTGATAACAGGTGAGATAAGTAAGGAAACAATATTAAATCTAGCCATGCTTAGAGGATTTTTAGGATAACGTGCTTCTCTTTATCTTTTATAGAAAATTTATTATACTCCTTCAAACTATTAGTCGCACTATGCTAAGTATAGATTATACCAATCCTGGCTTTGCTATTCCCCTAATAGCGCTTATTTGTTCAATTTATCTATTTTACAAACTCTTGGCAACAAGAGAGGTTATAATTAAAGAGTATCCTAGAATAAAACTCTTCCATCAGGGCATTATTCTGGGTCTGTTTATCGCAATAATAGGGTTTATACTAGACATTTTCAATGATATTTATATTGATGGAAAACCCTTAATCAATCTCAGCTTAGAGCAGATGTTCCTTATCTATACTCTCTTTGCTATCATATTTGTAACTTCAACAACACTGTGGCTTTCAAAATATGCTGAGAAATATATTGACATACCATTAGTTAAGGCAAGAGGCATGCTTCTGGGAGATGTTAATGTTTCCCCTGGACTTTATCTCTTCTCAAGTAAATCAAAAGCCTTTAACTTCTTCTTAAACCTGATAGACAAATACCCTGGGATAATCCTAGCAAGAGATTCCCCGATAATCATCAAAGAGAAACACACACTCCTTAAAGATATTCCAATCTACTGGATAACAAAAATTGAAGCGCCAAATTCAATTCACCCTTCTCGTTTGCCTTTTATACTTCACTCTCTTGTAGAATTCATGAAAAAAGAGAGAAAGCCCAAAGTAATACTGATAGATGGGATAGAATATCTCGTTATAGAAAATGACTTTGAGAGTGTGTTTAAAATGCTAGCGACCCTAAAAGACCATGCCCTGCTCACAAAATCATTCATAGCGGTGATTATAGAAAAAGATGCCTTTTCTCCCCAACAAATCGCTTTGCTTAAAAAAGAATTTAAAATGCTGGAAGAGTAGTTAAGCTAAATATTTCTCAAACCAGCTGACAATTAACTTTAACCTTTCTATTCTATGCTTTGGCTTCCCTCTCCTTGACAAATCGTGGTTTTCTCCGGGGAATAAAGCTAACTCAACTCTCTTGCCTAAATACTTCAGAGCTGTAAAGAATTGCAGTGCTTCAGTCAGCCAGCATCTATAGTCCTCAATTGAATGGATTATTAAAAGGGGCGTTTCAACATTTTTGGCATGCTTTAAAGGTGACTTTTCCCAATATCCTTCTAAATTATCCCAGGGATCTTTTCCAATCTGATCTGGAGCAAAGTAATAGCCTATATCCGTTGTTCCAAAGAAAGAAATCCAATTTGTTATTGATCTTTGAGTCACTGCCGCTTTGAAGCGATTTGTATGAGTTACAATCCAATTGGTCATGAAACCGCCATAAGAGCCTCCAGTTACTCCTATTCTCTCTTCATCAATGAAATCAAATCTTCTAATGGCTTCATCAACAACCTCCATGATGTCTTGGTAGTCTCTTTCACCATAATGCTCCCTTATGTCTGCAAAATC
Organism: Thermococcus sp. JdFR-02; assembly: GCA_002009975.1. GTDB lineage: Archaea > Methanobacteriota_B > Thermococci > Thermococcales > Thermococcaceae > Thermococcus_C. The sequence goes on along the minus strand of MTLP01000007.1, from coordinate 80,597 downwards.
CTCACCATAACCGTCGCTTCCTCTTGGATTGCTGAAAATCACAACAAAGCCTTTCGCCGCTAAAACTTGGAATTCATGCATGAAAGCATAGCCATAGACCGTTTTAGGTCCTCCATGGATTTCAACAACGGCGGGATACTTCTTTCCTTCTTCAAAGTTAACAGGCTTCATGATCCAAGCGTCTATCTCAACACCATCACTCGCTTTAACTCTAAAATGTTCTGGTTCTGAAAGCTTATACTCCTTAATCCAATCATTAAAGTTAGTTAGCTTCTTCTCTTTTTCATCTCTCAACAAATAAAGCTCCGTGGGGGTTGTAGAATTTTGAGCTATGAAGAAAATCCCTTTGCCAATTCTAAAGGTTTCAACACTTCTATTTCCGCTGATAACTTTTTCAATGTCCCCTTCTAAATTAACCCTAAATAGATTCGCCTTTGGACCATCAGTTGCAATGTAATAAATCCATCCATCCTTGTAAATAAGCAGATTTCTTGATGCTCCTCTAACATCGCTGTTCAATGAGTTGTAGGCACTCCTATCAAGCTTAGCCGTAAGTTTTTTCATTTCTCTTGTTTCAACATTAAACAAGTAAATGTGAGTATTTGTTGGAAGTCCTCTCTCCAAGCTCTTTGCCCTCAAAACCAAACGTTCCTCATCAACGAACTCAAAGGCATTAATGCTCATTGTTGAATCTGTTAGCTTTTCAATTCTCTTGCTTTTTAAGTCCATAACAAACAAATCGCTGATCAAAGGCTTCTTTTCTCTATCCTCTTGAGCAATGAAGAAAATGCTATCCCCTTTTGAATTAAACTTAGCGAAGGTGATGTTCAAAGTTCCTCTTGTTATTTTCCTCTTTCTGCCACTTTCAACATCGACTAAAAAGATCTGAGACCTTTTTCCATAAATCCAACCAATGCCATTGAACCAGAAGGGGATTTCTTTAATAACATGAACATCGCTTTTCTCTTTTTTTCTTCTCCTTTTAATCTCAACAGGACTTAGAACTAAGAGTTTCTCACTATCTGGAGAGAAATCAAAGAAGTTTATCCCATACTTGAACCTTGTTAAGAGTCTTGCCTCTCCGCCACTAGTTGAAATAATGTAAAGCTCACTTTCCTTGCTTTCTTTATTCCTTTTTGATGTAAAAGCGATTAGTTTTCCATTAGGAGAAAATTTTGGGTTGTTATCCTTTGGTCCAAAGGTAAACTGAAAGACTTTCCTTCCATCGTAAAGATAAAGTCTGCTAAAATAGTCATCTTTTTCAAGGTCTATACTTGTAACTACGAAAATTGCTTTATTTTTATAGACATCCAAGTTGTGAACAAGCTTAAACTTTCCCAAATCATTAATCTCAAGCTTTTTCATGTTTTCCACCTTCAGCTTAATGTTTCGATAAAGATTTTAATGGTTTAAGTATATAACTTTTCCCAAATCTTATTAAGCCAACGTAAGAAGAAAGCTTAGGGATGAGCCATGACCGTGAAAGTGCGTTTTAATAAAGAAGTGAGAGAATACGCCAGGAGTGAGAGAGTGAAAGACGAACTTCTAAAGCTCACCGAAACAGCTCTAGCTGAAGCTTTAGAAAGCTTTCAAAGGAGAATGATAATTTTACAAGGTGAAACTCTAAATAAAGCAAAGCTTGCTGGAATTTTGGGAGGATCGGCTGCTAATGTTTTGGCATCTTTAGTTGATGATTTAATCGAGAGGAAGCTCAGAGATGAGAATGAGAAAGATGTTGTTCTCCTTTATGCAACCGATGCGTTGGGGGAAAATACTTTTGGAAGGGCGAGATATGAGGAGTTTAGAAAACACTTTGATATTTTAGCTGGAGATAAAGTTAAAGTTGAGGCTATTCCCTTCAAATACACCGAAGATATTTTAGGAAGAACCTTTGACATGCTTGTTTTAGACTTAAGCTATGACTTCTCCCCTAATGATTTGGGAAGGATAATCGAAACTGTTAGAGGAGGAGGCTTGATCTTTGTTCTAACAAATCCCTTTGAAAAATGGAAAAAAATGTGGACTGGCTTTCATAAAAATTTAGTCACCCCCCCATACACAATCGATGATGTAAAAAAGCGATTCAACAAACGTCTGATTAGGAAATTCAACGAACATGAAGGAATTTACATTGTGAACGCTGAAAATCAAAAAATCCTAAAAGCTCCTGAAAAAGAGAAGAAGCAGGCAAGACTTTTTGAAAGAGAGAAGCCAGAAATTCCAAGTGAAATAACGTTCCCAAAAGAGCTTTACGAGATATGTCTAACGGAAGGTCAAGTTGAGGTCTTAAAAGCCTTAGAATCCCTCTCAAATGAGAATGGAATGGTTGTTTTAACAGCAGACAGAGGAAGGGGAAAAAGTGTTAGTGTTGGAATTGGTGTTGTTGGTTTAGCTTTAAGCTCTAAGCGAAAGAGATTTAGAGCAGTAATCACAGCTCCAGAATTAGCTAACGTCCAAAGTCTTTTCTTGTTTGCAAAGAAGAGCTTAGAGAAGCTTGGCTACAGAGTTAAGGTAGTCTACGAAGGAAGGTTAATAAAAGAAATCTATGCTAGAGAAATTGGGCTCAGATATTACCCACCAGCTCAAGGCTTCAAAAAGAGTGCTGATGTTTATGTTTTAGATGAAGCCGCTGGAATTCACGTTCCTATTTTGCATAAGTATCTAACTATGGATAAGGTAATTTATTCCTCAACGATTCACGGTTATGAAGGTGCTGGAAGAGGTTTCTCAGTTAAGTTCCTCAAAAAAGCAAGAGAAAAGAGAGGATTTAAAGAGATACACCTATCAACGCCAATTAGATATGCGGATGATGATCCTATCGAAAAATGGCTCTTTGATGTCTTACTGCTTGATGCAGAACCTGTTCAGCTAACGGAAGAAGACTATGAGCTAATTAAGAAGAAAGAAGTTTATTTTGAGGAACCTAACTTGGATAACTGGTTTGAAGGAAAAGGTGAAGATGACCTAAGAAATTTCGTTGGAATCTATGTTTTAGCTCATTATAAAAATAGACCAAGCGATGTAGCTCTGTTAGCAGATGCACCTCATCATGAAGCTAGAGTACTTCGCTTAAAGAATGGAAAAATAGTCACAGCTGTACAAATAGCCAAAGAGGGAGGAATTCCAAAGGGAGTAATTGAAAAGATGATTAAAGGTTACAAGCCAAGGGGAAATATCATTCCAGATATGATGGTGAAGCATCACTATGCAAAAGAGTTTGCAAAGCTTAGAGGTTATAGGGTTGTTAGGATTGCAACACATCCAGATGCAATGGATCGCGGTTTGGGAAGCAAAGCTTTAGAGCTTTTGATTAAAGAAGCCCAAGAGAAAAATTTAGATTGGGTTGGAAGCGGATTTGGTGCAAGTGAGGAGTTAATTAGATTTTGGATAAGAAATGGATTTGCAGTTGTCCATTTAAGTCCTTCAAGAAATCCCGTTAGTGGGGAATATACGGCTATCGTGATTAAGCCTATAAGTGAAAGGGCAAAGCAAATCGTTAAGCAAGCAAATGCAGAATTTAGGATTAGGCTTTTAGAGTGGCTGGGAGATACACATAGAGATTTAGAGCCTGAGATCGCAAGATGGTTGTTCGAAAGCCCATTTGAAGAGGCAGTGGATTACCCAATATACTTAACAAGGACTCAAAAGAAGAGATTGGAGCTGTTTGTTGGCAAAGTTTTGACCTATGATACTGTTTTAGATGCAGTAAAGCCAATAGTAAAACTCTATTTCCTTGATGGATGGATGAAACCCTATTTAGATGAGCGTCAAATTATCCTCCTAATCTATCGCATTCTACAGGCACACACATGGGAAGAAACTGCAAAGCTCATAGAGAGGAGTCCAATGTTTACAATGATTGAAGTCAGGGATATAGTTAGAGGTCTCTGGTACTACTATAAGCATGTGATTAATTTGAAAGATTGACCTCAAAGCTAATCCTTTTATATTTCTCTAACAAAAATTTAAACTAAAATCAATGTATAGATGATAATTTCGATGTGGTGATAGTATGCCCACCAATTGGGAGAGAATCGTCTCGATAACAAAAGAGGGAGTTAAGAGTATAGCAACTATGAAAAGAAAGATGCAGAGGGGTAAAAAAATCGCCCTCTTGATTGATGGTCCTAATATCCTTAGAAAGGAATTTGGAATACATCTCGAGGATATAGTTGAAGCCCTTGAACAGTTGGGCAATATAAGGGTTGCAAAAGTGATACTAAACCAATACGCTCCTCAAGGATTAATCGAAGCAATAGCAAATCAAGGTTTTGAGCCGATAGTTGTTCCAGGAGAAGTTGGTGTAAAGTTAGCAGTTGAAGCTATGCGTGAGATTTACAACCCAAATATAGACATCATAGCAATAGCCACAAGAAATGCAGAGTTTTTACCAATAATTCTCAAAGCAAAGGAAAAAGGGAAAGAAACTGTTGTTATTGGTGTTGAGCCAGGATTTAGCTCTGCTTTAAAGCATGGAGCAGATTATGTTATTGTTTTAACACCAAAGGGTGATGTAGATGAGAAAAAGGCTCTTCAAGATACTAAGGAAAGGTGAGGAAGCTAAAGAGGTTAAGCCAAAAAAGAAGGAGGAAACAAAAAGGTCAGTGGGATTGATAATTGATGGTCCAAACATTTTAAGGAAGGAATTTGGACTTCACCTTGAAGATATTAAAGAAGCTTTAGAGAGACTTGGAAAAATAAGAGTTGCTAAGGTTGTTTTAAACCAATACGCTCCTCAAGGATTGATTGAAGCCATCGTGAACCAAGGTTTTGAACCTATTATTGTTGCTGGAGATACAGATGTTAGAGTTGCTATAGAAGCAATGGAGTTGATTTATAATTCGGATGTTGATGTCTTAGCTTTGGCTACAAGGGATGCCGATTTCTTACCAATTATAAGTGAAGCAAAAAGGAAAGGGAAGGAAGCTGTGATTATCGGAATTGAGCCGGGATTCAGTGTAGCTCTACAAAATGCAGCAGACTACGTTATAAAAATGGAAAGCAGAGGAGAGAAAGCTGAAGGCTATGAGGGATAACATTTTAAATCATGGCATTCCTTTAGTTGCATGGGACGAGAAAGATGGTAAAAGAGATAATCATATTCATAGTAGGTTTAGCCTTCCTGATAAAGGGTAGTGATAAATTTGTAGAATCAGCATCAAGAGTTGCTAAAGGTTTTGGAGTTAGCGAGTTCTTGATAGCATTAGTTTTAGCAAGTGTAGCAACGACCCTACCAGAGGTAACTGTTTCTGCAATGGCGGCATATATAGGGAAGAGCGGAATTGCCATAGGAAATGCTGTTGGAAGTGCTTTAGCAAACATCGCATTAATTTTGGGCATCTGTTCTTTAATAAGACCTCTAAAAGTTGAGGAGATAGCTTGGCGTAACTCTTTATTTATGGTTGCTGTAACAGCTTATGCATGGCTTTTGATGTATAATGGAGTAATCTCACGTCTTGAAGGTTTTTCGCTAATACTAATCTATCTCGGGTTTTTGTATTATCTTTACAAAAAACATGTCAGCATTGGAGAGGTAAATGAAAGTAGAGGAAATCCTAAGAGAGAAGCAGTTATAATGTTTTTAAGCGGTATGGTTGTTGTGATTGGTGCTAAAATGGTCGTGAATAGTGCTGTAACACTTGCAAGAGCCTTTGGAATCCCGGAAGTTGTGATAGGTCTCACCTTGGTTTCCGTGGGAACTTCATTACCTGAGCTTGCAAACTCTCTAACGGCTACATTTAAAAGATTACCAAATATCAGCGTTGGCAACGTCATCGGTGCAAATATCTTGGATATTCTAATGGTAATAGGTATTGCCGCCATCATAAGACCAATACAAGTTGATGGAAGTGTTATAACCTTCACTATGCCAATAACAATGCTAGTAATGTTAACATTAACATCCTCCCTTATTTTGGGTCATAAAGTCGATAGAAAGGTTGGAGCGTTCTTAATGCTTGTTTATTCCTACTTCATATACATGTACGCCCAATCCATGCATTAACAAAAAGTAAGCAAAGCTTTAAAAGTCTCCTTTAATTACCAATTTTTGAAAATTGAAAAATCTGTTATAGGGGTGAGAGTATGAAAAAAGCTGCATTGCTCTTAAGCCTGATGCTTTTAATTGTCCCAGTATTTGGGTGTATTGGAAAAGAAACTTCAGAGACAGAGAGTCCAAAAGAACAGGAATTAGTAGTTTATACTTACGACAGCTTTGTAAGCTGGGGATTAGCAAATGCAACAATTCCTAAGTTTGAAGAAAAATATGGGGTAAAAGTCAAGTTGATAACACTTGGAGATGCTGGAGAAGTTCTAAACAGGCTAATTCTTGAGAAAGACAACCCAAGGGCTGACGTAGTTATTGGAATAGATAACAATTTAATAGCTAAAGCTATAGAATCTGGTGTCTTAGAGCCTTTCAAGCCAAGCAATATTGACGTTGTTCCTCAAGAGTTAATTTTTGACCCAACTTATCATGTAGTCCCCTTTGATTATGGATTCATAGCGGTGGTTTACCGTAAAGATGAGGTTAAAAACCCACCACAAAGCTTTGAGGATTTATTGAAACCAGAATGGAGCAAAAGCTTAATAGTCGAAGATCCAAGGACAAGCTCAACTGGAGCAGCCTTCTTGCTTTGGACCATAGCCGTCTATGGAGATCCGGGATATCTCTACTTCTGGGAAAAGCTAAAGCCAAATATATACACAATCACAAAAGGCTGGGATTCTGGATGGGAGATGTGGGACAAAGGAGAAGCTCCTCTCTTTGTTAGCTATGCCACAGATCCAGCCTATTCAGCTTACGCAGGTGGAAAAGAGCCAAATATTGGAGCAATAATCTTCAAAGAAGGTGGATATCCACAAATTGAAGGCATTGGGTTAGTAAAGGGAGCAAAGCACAAAGAGCTAGCCCAAAAATTCATTGAGTTTGTTTTAAGCGAGGAATTCCAAAAGGAGATTCCATTAACCAATTGGATGTTCCCTGCAAATAAAAATGCCCCTCTGCCAGAAGTATTCAAATACGCTGTAAAGCCTGATAAGATAGTAACCCTCGATCCAAAAGAGATAGAGAAGAATTATTCAAGATGGCTTGAGGAATGGACAAAGCTTATGGTTGAAGGCAAAAGTGCAGATGAGATTGTTAAGGAAAGGGGATGAATTTTATTCCCTTTTTTATTTGCTTTTCTGCTCAGACAACCGAGCACTAATCACCATTCATCCAGTGCCGGTTTCATCATTGCAAAACCATAGTTTTTTAAAGCGCACCTGTTTAAAACCCTTTGGTGAGGAAAATGATTGCAGAAATTCTCAGCAGTGCCCTTTTAATGCTCATCATGATTGATCCAAGCGATAAAATCCTGTTAATTACGCTACTCAAGGAAGATTTCCATCTAAGGGATATAAAACAGCTTATTATTAGGGCAAACCTAATCGGTTTTCTGCTCTTAATAGTCTTTGCCTTAGCTGGGAAGATAATCCTCCAGGAGATATTCCACATAGATTTAAATGCCCTAAAAGTTGCTGGAGGTTTTGTCCTTTTTAAAATTGGCTTGGAAGCTTTGGAAGGCGGTGGAATGGTAACACTAAAAAAGGAGAAAAATATATTAGCTTTAGCTGCAGTCCCAGTTGCTACTCCTTTAATTGCTGGTCCAGCCGCAATAACAACGGCAATAACTTTAACCGCTGAATATGGAATAGCAATTTCAACATCTGCAATCCTAATTGCAATCGGATTAACAGCGTTGATAATGGTGGTCACGTTATATTTAGCTCAGAATGTAAAGAAAACAACTTTAGGAGTGTTCATAAGGATCATAGGTTTGTTCACCATGGCAATAGGGGCACAGATGATGGTAGAGGGTGTTGGTGGAATATTCCTAAAACTTTTAAGTACTCAAAGTTAGCTTTGTTAATGTGACAAAAGGGTATTAACAAAATTTTTAACTGCTCTATGCTTTATGCCTTTAGGTGGGAGAAATGGCAAAGCAACAAATTGAGAGAGTCAAAGGAACAAGGGATCTGCTTCCAGAGGATATGGTAAAAAGAAGATATGTATTTGAGAGAATAAGAGAAGTTTTTGAGGTTTATGGCTTTAAAGAAATCCTAACACCAACCTTTGAATATACGAAGCTTTTCCAATTGAGGAGCGGTGAAGAGGTCGTAAAACAGCTGTATGCATTTAAAGATAAAGGCGGCAGAGATGTCTCTCTAAGACCAGATTTAACTTCAAGTGTTGCTCGTTTATTTGTAAATAAATTTCAAAACGCTCCAAAACCAGTAAAGTGGTACTATATAACGAACATGTTCCGCTATGAGGAACCACAAAGCGGTCGCTTAAGGGAATTCTGGCAAGCTGGGGTAGAGTTAATAGGTTCACCAAATATTGAAGCCGATGCTGAGGTTATTGCCTTAATGATTGAATCATATTTGAGTACTGGGCTAAAAGATTTCACACTAAACATTGGCGATAGAATTCTCCTTGACGAATTCGCTAAAATGCTTGGCGTTAAAGATGATATTGGCTTAATGCGCTTGATTGATAAGAAAGATAAGATGAGCAGAGAAGAGTTTATAGAAGCGTTAAAAGACTTCGGCTTAAATGATGATGCAATAGAAAAGGTGTTCTCTCTAATTGAGCTTAAAGGAAAACCAGATGAAGTTTTACCAAAAGCTTACGAGCTTTTTACAAGCAAAGAGGCTAAAGAAGAGCTGAAGAAAATAGAAGAGCTTTTTGAACTTTTAAAGGCTTACGGCGTTTATGATTATGCTTTAATTGACTTTGGAATTGCGAGAGGTTTTGATTATTACACAAGCATAGTTTTTGAAGCCATTGCAGAAAACGATTTGGGGATAGGTTCAATTGGTGGCGGTGGAAGATATGACAACTTAATTGAGGTCTTTGGAGGAAAACCAACCCCAGCAACAGGCTTTGCCATTGGAATTGAACGTTTAATCCCAATTTTAGAAAGCAAAGGTCTATTACCTAACCTTAGATTAAGCTCTGACGTTTTGGTTGTTTATATTGGAAAAGAGCTTGAAATTAAAAAGAAAGTTATTGAAATAACCCAAATGCTAAGAAAAGAAAGAATTAAAGCAGAGTATGAGTTACAAGGGAGAAAGCTCAGAAAGGCTTTAGAATATGCAGATAAAGTTGAAATACCTCTCGTGATAATACTTGGAAAGAGAGATTTGGCTGAAGGAAAAGCAACTATTAGAGACATGATAAGCGGAGAACAGAAGAGCATTGAAATTGAAAAGATAGCTAAGGAAGTTAAAGAAATGCTAGCGTAGCTATATTCCTAACCATTTTTCTATTCCCTTATTTATCAAGACGAAGCCAATCCCAATCAAGGCTATTGCTAATCCTGGTGGAATTATCCACCACCAAACACCACCATAAAATCCACCCCTTTCCAATGCTTCAGCCATGAAAGAGCCCCAATTAATCCCAGGAACGATACCAAAAAATCCAAAAAGCGAAATAAGAACAATGACCTTTGGAACTGTTATTGAGAGAACTGCAAAAGAGTAAGGGAGGACTTTTTTCAATATATGTCTTCTTAGAATATAGAATTTGCTTGCACCAATGCTTTCAGCAACAGTAACGTATTCTTGAACCTTTTCTTGTTCAACAATTGCCTTTATACTCCGTGCAGGTTTTCCCCAAAGTAATGCACTCAGTATAATTGAAAACTCAAATGTTGAAAGCTCCACGCTCTTACCCACACTCTGAACCGAGATGAGATATGTTATGATTAAAGCAGTTGGAAGAACAGGAAGAGCAAGGAAAACTTTGTTTACAAATTCAAGAGCTTTACTTAATCTTGAATCTATGTAACCAGTTATTAAACCAAAGAGTGTTCCAAAAAACACTGTGAAGAGAGCGACAAATAAAGCTAAAAATAGTGTATTCCTCATAGCCCATATAAAACCCACAAATAAGTCTCTTCCCATATTATCAGTCCCTAAAATCCCATAGCAACTTCCCACAATTCTAATGCTCGGCTCTTCAATAACATCACTCTGATTAAAAGAGTAAATAACAACATCAATTCTATAAACACCCTTCAGAGGATTTCCGCTTTTGGATGAAAAAAGGTATTCAAAGGGATTGAAGGTGAGCTGGTTGAATGTCTTTACATCAAGCTTCTCCATTGCAAAGTTCATGACAGTTTTTCTGACTTCTTGACGTGTTTTTAGGGAGATTTCTCCCTTTTGGACTTCCCCTTGAAGGAGCAGAATATTGATCCTATCTGGACGGATAAAGGAAACCTCATAAAGTGCATTGCTCGAATTAACATTAAGATTTATCCAAATATCTTGAGGAGGAACATAATAAGTGTAGTCATATTCAAAGGAGAAATTGTACATCCTTAAAGAATTAAAATTCTCAATTTTCTTTTGTTTTGGAGTGAGAATCTCAGTTGGTGTTCTGTCTTTGCTTGTAAAATAGTTGTACCACTTGGGTGGCGCAAGTTTAGGATTCTTAATCCAGTAATTACCATCGTTCCAGTACTTAACCCTTTCCTCAGGAACTATAAAGGGAGTTAGGAGAGATAAAAGGATGAAAGAGGTTATGATCAGGAAACCATATTTAATGGATTTTTCTTCAATCATTTACTTATCCCCCAATTCTTGGATCGAGGTAAATGTAGAGGGTCTCTAAGATTGCGGATACAACCAAGTACAGGATCATGATAATAATACAAATAGAAAGGAAAAGCTCTGGTCTCAATGTTGTGAAAATTCCCCTAGCACTTACAAGTGTTCTGAAAAAGCTTATCCTTAACAAAGTCCCAAGTCCTCTTAAATCGAAAACTATATCAATCACAAAGACACTTGTGAGCAGGTCGAGAAAGTTGTATGTTGTGAAGGTAAGGAATGAGGGAAGGATATTTCTTAGGGCATGTCCCCATAAAATTTTCTTTTTTGGAACACCTTTAGCTTCAGCAACGAGTATATAATCCCTTTTGAACTCCTCAAAAATTAAGCTCCTAACAATAAAAGCATATTCCCAGAAACGAGCTAGAAAGAGGGCTAAAAATGGGAGAACTAAGTGCTTAGCAATATCAAGATAATAATAATAAAGACCCGTCTTTGGAGGTATTGACATATATCCCGAAGCGGGAAATAGATTAAATTTGAGAGAAAGAATAAGGAGTAACATGCCCGCAATCCACCAGCTGGGAACTCCGTTTGACACAGGCGCCAATGTTGAAACTAGCTTATCCAAAAAGCCGTCTCTTTTATAACCAGCTAGAACTCCAATGAGCAGACCAAATACCAAGATAAAACCTTGAACGAGTAGGAGAAGAAGAACAGTTCTAAAAGTGGAGATGAGTATATACTCCCTATTCTGCCCAATATAAGTTATCGCGCTTTTAATTTGTTGGGGAATCAAGACATAGAGCGGTTTGTTCAAACCGAATTTTCTAAGGATTACGTACTCTAAGTACTCTGTTTGATTCATTCCAAGTACTTTGGCTTCCTCTTGTGCAGTTTTGTTTGAAGCGTACCATAAGAAAAGAGGCAGGTTCATGTTATTGTTAATAAGGGTTTTCTTCTTGGCTTCAACAGTCAGTGATGTCAGGATAAGCAGAATTAAAATAGAGATTATTGCAATCTCTGATATTCTTTTAACACTTGTTAAAAATACTCTCTGGTTCAATACACTCCCTCCTTTATTATCCTGTGCTTGAATTATGAAGGTAGCACCTCCTACTCCCTAAATAATTAAAAAAAGTGGGGAGGAACAATTGGCTCATAATTCAATATGGCTCGTGAAGATCACAGTAGTCCTCTAGCCACCAACAAATCCAGTCTGCTGGAGTAGGCAGGAGTTTGGTAGCATTCCTTTAAGGGTTTCTTCTTTGTTTAAAATCTCCAACTTCATCCCCCACCTCCCTTAAATCTGTCTCATCAGCATATGCCTCATTATTTCACGGGATGAACATGAAAAACTTTATTCGATCATTTTTAGGAATATTTCTTCCAAGCTCGGCTCTTTAATCTGCATTGTTAGAATTTTTGCGTTTTGAACTGCTATCAAGTCGTGGAGTTCTTCCCTAACATCTTTGCTTGTGATAATCCTGTATTTATTAGTACCAATAACCTCAACTTTGACTCCCTCAAGATCTATATGGATGGGTTTGTTTGTCTCAATCAGTATCGTGTGGCCAGCCCGTCTTAAGAACTCTTTTTTAATATTGTCCAAAGAGTCTTGGGCTCTCAGCTTTCCTTTAACAATAACGCCAACAGTGTCGCAGATTTCTTCGACATGAGCTAAGATGTGCGATGAAAAGAAGACTGTTTTTCCTTCCTTGTTGAACTGCCTAATCAACTCTTTGAATTCAGCAATACCTTTTGGATCTAATCCGCTCATGGGCTCGTCCAAGATTAAAAGTTCTGGATCATTAATGAGCGCCTGTGCCAACAATAAACGCTGGCGCATTCCTTTTGAGAGCTTGCCAACTTTTTTATCTTTGACGTCCCATAAGCCGACGAGCTTTAAAAGCTCCTCTGAGCGTTTTTGCCTCTCTGCTTTGGACATTTTAAAAGCTTCACCAATAATGTCAAGCGTCTGCATTGGCGTTAAAAAATCCCAGAGTGTAGCGTCCTCAGGCATGTAACCAATCATGTACTTGACTTTGATGAGCTTCTCTTCATCGAACTTTCCGTTGAAGACTTCCTCACCTAGCACTTCTATCCTGCCCTTCTGCGGGAATATCATTCCAAGAATGCTCAGGATTGTTGTTGTCTTCCCGGCACCGTTAGGTCCTAAAAATCCGTAAATCTGCCCCTCTTTAACCTCCAAATTCAAGCCATCCAAAGCCCTAATATCCTTGTAAATCTTGATTAGATTCTCAATTCTCAACACAATTGTCACCTCAGGTCCATTCTAACAAAGCGAAAAACTGCCATGATTAGATAGACCAAGGTTAGTCCCACAAGAAGAGAGACCCTCAAAGGATTGTTCTTGATGGCGTCCCAAGCCCTGATATACTCTGTTCTGATCTTCCCCTTGATAAAAGTGGTTCTCTGCATATCTATCACTATATCCTCAAGGAGCACTTGAGGAATGTAGAACAGGTATCTTAAGTGGTACTCCTTCTGGAGTTCTATTTGACGTTGGTGATACTTGTTGCGTTCCTCAACAGGCATCTTCATGGCATCTTCAGGTGTTTTGATGTGGAACTCTTCTCTAGCTCTGTCTTTTGCCATGCTGTCGACTATTTGAGGTGCCACCAATCCGGTAACAAGGAAGAGGATGAGAACAACGCTGATAGCAGTGTTCTGAGAGCGAATGAAGGTTGAGATAAGTAAGCCGAGTGCGAGTAGCTGAAGCATTGAGAGGAGCGTGAGAGCATTGGCTATTGTAAGATCAGAAATTATTTTGACTGTTATGGATATGCTGTAGTATCTTGTTATGACAAGAGAAAGGAGTGTAGCGAAAAGAAGTGCAACAATGATTGAAACGAACTGTCCAAGAAACTTTCCGATTAGATACTGTATTCTATTAACAGGCTTGCTTAAGGATATCTGAACCGTTCCATTTTCAAGGTCACCGTTGATTGATGTAGCTCCTAAAATAAGGACATATAACCCTATGAACAAAAAAGCACTCGCAAGTATATAGCCTATTAGACTGAAAGTCAACACCCCCTGGAGGTTAGTAGTAGCTTTAAGGTTGTCCTTTATCTCCCTAAAGGCTATAACGTACACTAGAGAGATCAGCACTATTGTTAACCAAAACTTTTTAGTTCTCAAGCTGTTCTTTGCTTCAAGCTTGAACGACCACATGTTATCACCTTAAATCTTTTTGATTAAAGATTTTTAATGTTATAACTAATGGTAATAATGTATCGAGAATTAGAAAACCCAAGGCTCTCCACGCTTTTATAGGCATTTGGAATATAGAATATATTTCAGGAGAATGGTAGTAATTCCATAAGTTTCCATTGCTCATTATATATGTTAACAAAATTCTAAAGTGGGTGAAAGGATTAAAAAACTGTTCCCAGCTTTTCTTGACTTTAAGAGCAAATATGTCACTTGAAATTTTCCAAAAGATTTTTTCGTTAGTAGCAAAATATCTTGCCATATCATATTGGGTAATATTGTACATCCTCAGCACTTCTTTTTCAATTGTATGGTGAAATGTAGATTCTAGGTATACAAATAAGATAACTATAATGAGTGCTACTACAGGAGCTTTTTTAGGAGAAGTTATAGTTGAGATGAGCATACCAATAGAATAGAAAGCAGAGAGAAATAGAGCAAATATTAGTACAAAGCTCAGGTTTAAGCTGATAGAGGTCCCAAAAGCAAGAGAAGAAAGTAATAAAATTGGATATAACAAGAGAGACAAAGCTAAAAAGAATAAAAAAGAGGACATGGCTTTTGTAAGTAAGTAATTATATCGAGAAAGGGGTTTACTTAAAATCAATGGCAAAGACTCGGTGTTTATGCTTCTTGAACCCCAAATGCTTGCAAAGATTAAAATAACTATTGAAGGCATGTCGCTAAAATAGTTAAGAACAAGTTTTGAGTATTGCCAGCTTTCAAAATAAGTAGAGTTCTTCACTCCCAAAAGGATATTAAAGTAGAATATGAGAAAAAGACAAACACCAAGAATTACAGTTCTATCATACAGTGCTTTTTTGATGAATACTCTGAGCATTCTCCTCACCATATTTTGTTTAGGTTATAAAAATAAAAAATTAACAACGAGACCTTCAGGGTGTAATGTCTAAATAACAGTCAAATATACATCCATCTGTAATACAACTGTCATTCTGATCACATGCTGTATCACATGCTCCACATACATCGCCACCTATACAGATGTCAATGCACCATTCAGGAGATGGTTGGGTCTTTTGGCTTTTATTATTAAGCTTTTTAAACATTTGTAACACCTCCTGTATGAAGTTTTAATCAGTATCCGCAAGGCAGTTGTCATATATACATACATCAAACTTTCCACAATCGTCCCAAACACAATAGTCGTAGTCTATGCAGATATCAACCCACGCACATAGTGGTGATATTGTCTCTCTTTCTTTGTTCAGTTTTCTAAACGCCACTTCCATCACCTCCCTTTCTTTTTTGTTCGGATTCATCGGCTTGTGTCTCATCCCTCACCCCTTCACGGGGTGAGCGTGAAAAAGCCTTATTCAACCAATCCTCATCAAGGTTTGAGTAGAGCCAAACACCCCACTTAAACAACTCTTCCATATACGCACAATGAAACGCATCAGGCTTGAAAATGTCGCCATTATAGTAGAAGTTGTTGTAAATACATCCTCCTCCACAGTACATCCTTATTGGACAATCCCTACAGTAGGGTCTCTTGTCCACAGTGAAGTGGAGGATCTTTTGAATAAACTCGTTCTCCCACTTGAAGTCATCAACACCTCCAACAATAAAATTGCTCATTCCAACAAATCTGTGACAGGGGTAGATAGTTCCATCAGCAGAGACTCCAAAGTAAGTCCTCGCTGCACCACAAGGATACTGTTTGACTGCCGTGGAGTAGATGCTCCTCACTATATCCCTTAACTTAGTGTAAACTATCCCCTTTTCCTTGTAGTGTCCTAACTCATCCTTTGCAATTTTTTCCAGAGCCTCCTTGATTATCGCAATGTGTTCTTCCGTGGGCTTTTCGTTTATTGTTGCCATTTCCAAGTGGACACTTCTAAACCCGAAATCTACAAAAAAGCGGTAGATGTCATAGTACTTTTCAAGCTGGCTTGGTAAGATTGTGGTCCTAACACTAACCTTGACTCCTTTTTCAAGCATTTTCTTGGCATTCTTTGAAACAACATCAAAAGTTCCAGCACCACTCCTCAGAGATCTGTTATAATCCTGAATTTCCTTTGGGCCATCAAAACTCAATGTTACCGTGAAGTTGTTCTCAAGGAAGAAGTCAATAACTTCATCGTTAATAAGATAACCATTTGTTGTTATGCTGAAGTTGATGGTTTTATTATGCTCCTTAGCCTTTTCTTTAGCGTAAGCAACGAGCTTTTGAATAAGTGCAAAGTTAAGCAAAGGCTCTCCACCAAAAAAGCTGATATTAACAACTTGCTTTCCTTCCTTTATAAGAAGATCAATGGCTTTCTTCCCAGTTTCAAAATCCATCTTAGTGTTTGGAGTGTTATAAGTGCCTGCGTTACCATAGCAGTAAACACAAGCGAAATTGCAATCCTCCATAACATTCAAAGATAAGCTTGAGAGTTTTGGTTTAATACTTCCAAGAGGAAGGTTGGGCTTAGGTTTTTCTCCAAAAAAGATTTTGTTCAAAGTTTCATCAGTCTTAATCTCACTAATTAAAGCATCCCAATCACTCTCAGAATATTTCCTCACAAATTCTTCCTTACTCTTACTCCACCCGAATACACTAACAGTATTACAAAACTCGTAAGTTTTTCTATCAATTTCAAAAACTATACCAGTTGGAGGAGAAAGGAGAAAATACTTATCTTCAACTGTAAATATATAAATCTCGAGCTTTTTATCATTTGCTTTCATGAATTTTCACTATATATAGGAATATATCTTCATATTTATAAATTTTTCTGCCTAGTAGTAATACTCTACGTAATTAACTCTATTCTACTTTTTTAGAATGATTGAAAATTAATAGAAATGCATCTTCGAGTGTTAATTCTTCAACTTTAAGACTTAGAATTTTGTATTTAGATAATCCATCTAAGAACTGAGCAACTTCACTTTCTCGTAAGTAAGCTACAATCCTCGTAACATTGTCCTTAGAGAAGCACTGCACTTTAAACCCAAAATCACACTTAACATTCCCCTTAACAAGAGCAACAACCTTTTTATCGAACTCAACTTCAAGTCTTTTGCTAATTTCTTCAGGCTTTCCTTCAAGAATTGGCTTCTTGCTGAAAAGCAGAACCCTATCACTTAACTTCTCAGCTTCATGCAAATCGTGCGTGGTCAGAATAACAGTAGTCCCAAATTCTTTCACAAGTTCAAAAATCGCATTGTGAATCTCACTCTTAGTTATAATGTCCAAAAACACTGTTGGCTCGTCTAAAATAAGGACTTTTGGTTGGATTACTAATGCGGAAGCAATATACACCTTCTGCTTCATCCCTGCCGAAAGCTTTTGATACCACTCATTCCTTTTCTCTTTTAAATTCAGCAAATCCAGAGCATAATTTATCCGCTTATTAATTTCACTCTCAGATACTTTCCACAAACGCGCAATAAAGCGTAAATTCTTGTAAATACTTAAGCGCCATTGAAAAATTCCCCACATATCTCTTTCCCCAGTGAAAACTGTAAACATATCTTTGGCAACTTTTTTGTGCTCTTTGACGCTATCATAACCATTAATTAGTAATTGCCCTCGAGTAGGAAGTAATAATCCATTGGCAATTTTACAAAAAGTGGTCTTCCCAGCTCCATTGGGACCTAAAAGTCCAAAAATTTCGCCCTCTTTAACTTTGAAGTTCAAATCAATCAGAGCCGGGATTTCTTCTCTTGGTGCTCCAAAGAAGTCTTTAAGACTCTTTAAATCGAGGAAACCCTTGAATGGTGGTGGATAATACTTTGTCAAGTTCATTGCTTCAATCATTTTATCACCTCAAACGTGACCGAGGGTTCCAAGTTGCATAGCTTTTTTCACACCCCATTTAAAGGTTATATACCCAATAAGGAGCATTGCCAAGGTGGTTATAGTTAAGTTGATTAAGCTTGGATAAATCTGGCTTAGGGAGTATCCTCCTCCCATTGTTAAGCGCGCCATTTCAAGAATATATCTTTCAGGATGGATTTTTGATATTGGTTGAAGCCACCAAGGGAGAGCTTCAGGTGGGAAGTACAAGCCACTCACAAGTTGTGAAGTAATGTTTAAAAACCAGTTTAAGGGGTCTTGTCTTGCCTTTGTGGCAACCTTAAATCCCGCAGAGAACAAATCAAGGGCAAATATTAGAACAAAACCGCTCAAAATTACCAATATTGCTCCAGAGTTCAAGTGAAGTGTTAATTTGTAAAAGAGGACAAAAGTCGTAGTTATTAAAGCTAAAATTAGCAAGCTCCATACAATGTTCCATGCGTTTACTCCGAGAAATATTGTGAGCATACTTGTGGGTGAAGCATAAAGCATTGGAAAACTCCGTCCAACAATAAATCTTGACAAACTCCCCCTTGGAAGGAAAATTAGGTTGTGCACAATAAAACCAATAAGAAAGAATTGGAGAAAACTCGTGGTCCCATATTTTGCAATGTTTACATTTATACTTACAAGACTCGCAAAAATCCCCATGACCATGATCTGAATCAAAAGCCCAATAAAGTAGCTCACAACATCCCAACGATAACTAAAGAAAACACTCCGCTGAACATTAA
This sequence comes from Thermococcus sp. JdFR-02, assembly GCA_002009975.1. Classification (GTDB taxonomy): domain Archaea; phylum Methanobacteriota_B; class Thermococci; order Thermococcales; family Thermococcaceae; genus Thermococcus_C. The sequence continues at coordinate 62,219 of MTLP01000007.1, read as the reverse complement.
AAAACTCAACAATAATTTTAAACTCATCCCTCACTCACCAACACCAAAGCAAAATTACGATAAAAGATTTAAAAAATATTTGGCTTTAGTTAGAGTTGAATTATAATTAAACCCATTGCTGAGCTGTGATGCGCTTCGCTTTCTTCAGATGACGACCTAGCTGATGTTGATGTTTGCAATGTTTTTCTTTGAATTTTCTTATTTTCTACTCCTCTTTACCTCAAACTTATTCTTCTTTCTTTCAAAGCGCCACTTTTCTATCGCCCTGATGAATGGACATCTATTCCTCCATTCTGCAAAGAACTTTTTGAGTCCCATCTTATCACCTGAAAATAAGTTAGAAAAAGAGTTTAAAAAATAAATCATGAAAGAAAATTCATCAATGCCAAGTAACAACTTTGTGAGTAACTTTTCCAGCTAAAGCATCTTTTAAAGCCTGCTCCATGATCTCTAGACCTTTTTCTGCTATTTCTTGTGTTATAACGAGGGGTGGAGTTATTCTTATGACATTTCCAAACATTCCATAGCTCGGCAAAATTAATCCAAGCTCAAAGGCTCTCCAGCATATTTTACCTGTAAGCTCTGGGTCTGGCTTCCTGGTATTTGGCTTTACAATCTCAACACCAATCATCAATCCTTTTCCTCTGACGTCTCCAATAACCTCATATCTCTCCTGCATCTCCTTTAGGCGTTTGAATATGAATGCTCCAACTTTTTGAGCATTCTCTATTATTTTCTCTTCCTCTATTATTTTTAACGTTGCATAAGCTGCTGCTGAAATCACTGGATTTGCCGCGGGAGTTAGCAAAGCGCTCCCGCTTGTCATTTCCATTAGCTCAGCTCTTCCAATTACCCCACTAAGTCCCATTCCGCTTGCAACTCCTTTACCAAAAGCCAAGAAATCCGGCTCAACTCCAAACCATTCAGTTGCAAACCATTTTCCTGTTCTCCCAATTCCAGTTTGAACTTCATCCATTGCCAATAAAATACCGTGTTCCTCTAAAACCTTCTTTAACTCTTTGAAGAAGTTCTCTGGCGGAACCACTATTCCCGCATCACCTTGAATTGGCTCTGCAATCAAAACGCCCACTTCATCAGGAGGAACAACATGAGCCAAAATGTAATTCTCGAGGTAGTCCAAAAAGCGGTTTATCAACTCCTGAGGTTCTTCATAGCCGTCAATTCCCCAAACGTTTCTATAGGGGTTTGGATATGGAATCCACACTACATTGGGTACTAACGGAGAAAAACCTTTCTTTTGAGAACTTTGAAATGCAGCTATGGATGTTGCACCATAGGTTTGTCCATGATAAGCTCCAATAAAGGCGATGAACCAAGGTTTTCTTGTTGCAAAACGGGCGACTTTCATAGTTAAGTCCATTGCATCGCTTCCACTTAAACCAAAAAGTATCTTTGGATTTTTAATTGGAGCTTTCTCTGCTAAGATTTCAGCAACTTCTATTGCTCTTTTGCTGTAAGTATAACCTATCATTGAATGCTGGATTTTAGAAACTTGCTCTTGAACTTCTTTTACTAATTTTGGATGAGCATATCCAGTTGAAGCCGCAGCTGCACCAGCTAAAAAGTCTATAAAAATATTACCATCAACATCTTCTATTAACGCGCCAAAACCCCTTTCAGGGACAACAGGGAAAAGTTTAACTCCAAGACCAGAAGAGATGACACTTTTTTCCCTTTCTATTAACTCTTTAGCCTTCGGTCCCGGGGGTTTAACAACTATCCTGGGAAATTCTTTAAAATTCATAAAATCACCTCAGTATTTATATTTTAAATCAAACTTTTGAGTTAAAATTAAAAAATAGGGAAAATTCAAATTCATGGATTCGCCGAAATGAATTCATTTGTGTATCTCTTGATAACTGTGTAAAGCAGTATCAAACCAACCAAGTTGGGTATTGCCATGAGACCGTTCATCATGTCTGAGAATGTCCAGACATTTTCAAGAACTGTTGTTGCACCAATGTAGATAAAGATCACGAACAGCAAGTTGTAGATCAAGTGGAGCTTTGGATAGAGCTTTGCAAATTTCTCTGGATCTCCTTCAATCCACTTAGCCAAGTACATGATGTTTTGCCTTCCATAGAATGACCATGCAAGAACTGTTGAGTATGCGAAGAGTATGACACCGATAACGACCATTATTTCACCGATGTGTCCAAAGGCTCTTGCAAATGCTTCTTGGGTTAATGCTGTACTTGTTTTGTCTGTTTGCCAAGCACCTGTTGCCACGATTGAAATTCCAGTAAGTGAACAGATGATAAGTGTGTCGATAAATGGTCCAAGCATTGCAACGTGAGCTTGTCTTGATGGATGATCTGTCCTTGCAGCTGCGTGAGCAAGCGTTGCCGTACCTAGACCTGCCTCGTTGGAGAACAGACCTCTTGCAACACCCCACCTTATGGTCGTACCAACTGCACCTCCAGCAACTGCGCTTCCTGTAAATGCGTCCTTAAATATTAGCGCAATTGCACCTGGTAATTGTCCAGCAAACTTGATCCATACTCCAATTGCGAAGATGAAGTAGATTATTGCCATGAATGGCACTAATCCTTCTGCAACCTCACCGATTCTCTTAATTCCACCTACGATGACTATAAATGTCAGGAATGCAAAGAATGCTCCGCTTGCCCATTCTGGAACGTTAAACGCTACCTTCATTCCCAATGCTAGTGAGTTAGCTTGGGTCATGTTACCTATACCAAATGCTGAAATTGCTGCGAATAATGCAAAGAGTATTGCTAATGTCTTTCCAAGGCTTGGCAGTGATTGTTCTCTTGTAAGAAGGAGCGCTAATGCCAAGAAGAACAGAGCAATTATTATTGCCAGAATCTTGAGCCCTCCTGCAAGTCCGAGGGCTTCATAGCCTATAAACACTGCGAATATAAACATGAAGGCTGCTGCTAAATATCTTGCAGTCGGTGAAATCTTTTCCTCTGAAAGACCTTTTTCAAGGAAGTTAAATGTTCCACCAATCATCGTTCCATCTGGTAACTTGCCTCTAAAGGCAACACCTAAGAGACCCTCTGAGTATCTCGTTGCCATACCTACTAAAGCTGTAACCCACATCCAGAACAGTGCTCCAGGTCCACCAAGATGAATTGCAGTTGCAACACCAGCAATGTTCCCTATACCTACTGTTCCGGCAATAGTTGCCATCAATGCTTGAAATGGTGTGATATCACCCTCACCTTGTTTCTTTCTTCCTTCAAAGAGAGTAAACTTAATTGACCATCCAATCCTGCGGAATTGAATTCCTCCTAGGGCAATGGTTAAGAAGAGTCCTGTACCAACAAGCAAAATCATTATGGGAGGACCCCAAACCATACCATCCAACCAGTTAATAAATTCCATTATAGCTCCCATATAGACACCTCCTTATTAATTTGGGATTTTCTGGACTCTGTTGTACTATAACGTGAGATTTTCTGCATTAGTGTACTTTACAAATGTATTTTAAATATTGTCAAAATATTTAAGGTTTTTGGAGTATTCTTTGAACATTTAGTCAAATTGTCGAAATCATTGAAAGTTTTTTAATTGCAAAAAAGTATAATAGGTGTTGAGATATACCCCTAAGAGGAATGATGAGTCTGGAGCCCACTGAAATAAGTGATGATGTTTCGCGGGTCTGACCGGTGTTAAAAATGGAAAGTTTAAAGAGAAAAGTTTGTAGAGATTTGTATGAAGAAATTGACAGGCTTGAGCGTTCTGTTATTGAACCTGAAGAGCAGATAATAGAACTGAAGGCACAGATAAGGACAAAAACTGAAGAAGTAAATAGCTTAGCGATAGAAAATGAAAACTTGAGATATAAGCTCAGTAGGATTCAGAAAAGTTATGAACAACTAATAGAGGCTATAAAGAAGATAAAGCTTCCAATTGTCATAATAAACGAGGAAGATGAAAAGTGACATATTTATATGTGAATGTGCTTTCTTTTACTAAGCGAATGCTTTTTATTCTGTGAACTTTAATCATAAAGAAGGTGAGAGAATGGACATGTCAACAAGAATGTTCAAAGAGGAAGGATGGGTAAGAAAGACATGTAAAGTTTGTGGCAAACCCTTTTGGACATTAGATCCCGATAGAGAGACCTGTGGAGATCCACCTTGTGATGAATACCAATTCATCGGAAAACCAGGGATTCCGAAAAAATACACATTAGAAGAGATGCGTGAAAAGTTCTTAAGCTTCTTTGAAAGGCACAATCATGGTAGAGTAAAACGCTATCCGGTTTTACCAAGATGGAGAGATGACGTCTTGTTAGTAGGAGCTTCAATTATGGACTTTCAACCATGGGTAATCACGGGAGAAGCTGACCCACCAGCAAATCCCTTAACGATTTCTCAGCCTTCAATTAGATTTACAGACATTGACAATGTTGGAATAACAGGTAGGCACTTCACGATCTTCGAAATGATGGCTCATCATGCCTTTAATTACCCCGGAAAACCAATATATTGGATGGACGAGACTGTAAAGTACGCTTATGAATTCTTTACTAAAGACTTAGGAATGAAAGGAGAGGAGATAACCTTTAAGGAAAACCCATGGGCAGGAGGAGGAAATGCTGGACCAGCTTTTGAGGTATTGTATAAAGGTTTAGAAGTTGCAACATTGGTCTTTATGCAGTATAAGAAAGCCCCAGAAAATGCTGATCCTTCACAAATTGTTGAGATTAAAGGCGACAAATACATACCAATGGATACAAAAGTCGTTGATACCGGCTATGGACTTGAACGTTTAGTCTGGATGAGCCAAGGGACACCTACAGCATATGATGCTGTTTTAGGTTATGTAGTTGAGCCATTAAAGAAAATGGCGGGTATAGATAATATAGACGAAAGAATTTTAATGGAAAATTCCCGCTTAGCTGGAATGTTTGACATCGAAGACATGGGAGATTTGAAAATACTAAGAAGAGAAGTTGCAAAGAGAGTAGATATTAGTATGGAAGAACTTGAGAGCTTAGTGAGACCTTATGAGCTAATATATGCTATAGCAGATCACACAAAGGCTTTGACTTTCATGCTGGCTGATGGGGTTGTCCCTTCCAACGTTAAAGCTGGCTATTTGGCAAGACTCTTAATTAGAAAGAGCATTAGGCATCTAAGGGAACTTGGATTAGAGGTTCCTCTAGCTGAGATAGTTGCAATGCACATTAAAGCTCTTCACAAGACTTTCCCAGAATTCAAAGAGATGGAAGATGTTGTTCTAGACATGATAAATGTCGAGGAAAAGAGATATTTCGAAACGCTAAAGAGAGGGACAAACTTAGTTAGAAGGAACGTTGAAAAACTTAAGAAAGAAGGAAAAAGCGAAATTCCACTTGAACAGCTTATTTTATTCTATGAAAGCCATGGTTTAACCCCAGAAATAGTTAAAGAAGTCGCCGAGAAAGAAGGTGTGAAAGTTCACGTTCCAGACAACTTCTACACATTAGTTGCCAAAGAAGCTGAGAAGAGTTTAGAGGAAGCAGAAAAAGAAGAAAAACTCATAGACTTTGAGCTTCTCAAAGATTTACCAGATACAAGGACCCTTTATTATGAGGATCCATTTATGAAAGAGTTCAATGCAAAGGTGCTTAAGATAATCGATGATTGGCTCATCTTAGACCAAACAGCATTTTATCCAGAAGGTGGAGGACAACCTTGCGATTTAGGTGAAATAGAGGGAGTTAAAGTCTTAGATGTGCAAAAAGTTGGAAAGGTGATTATTCACAAAGTTGAAAATCCCGAGAAGTTCAAAGAAGGTCAAGAAGTTCACGGGAAGATTGATTGGAATAGAAGAATCCAGCACATGAGGCATCACACGGGAACTCATGTCCTAATGGGAGCCCTGGTCAGAGTTCTCGGAAAGCATGTTTGGCAAGCAGGTTCACAACTAACTACGGAGTGGGCAAGGCTAGATGTATCTCACTACAAACGTATCAGTGAAGAAGAGCTTAGAAAAATTGAGCATTTGGCAAATCAAATCGTAATGGAGAATAGAAACGTTAAATGGGAGTGGCTTCCAAGAACTGAAGCAGAGCAAAAGTATGGCTTTAGACTTTACCAAGGTGGAGTAGTTCCAGGAAAAGTTATTAGAGTGCTTAAAATAGAAGATTGGGATGTTCAGGCTTGTGGTGGAACGCACTTGTCAAATACAGGCTTAATAGGTCCAATAAAGATTTTAAGAACTGAGAGGATACAAGATGGTGTTGAGAGGATAATATTTGCATGTGGAGAAGCAGCAATTAAATGGATGCAAGAGAGCGAGGCAATACTAAAGAAGACAAGTGAGGTATTTAGAGTTCCACCTGAAAAGCTCCCAGAAACTGCTCAAAAGTTCTTCGAAGAATGGAAAAAGGCACGGAAGGAAGTTGAAAATCTAAAGAAGGAATTAGCAAAGCTATTGGTTTATGAGCTTGAAAGCAAAGTAGAGAGGATTGGAAACATTGAATTTATTGGCGATGTCGTTGAAGGAGACCTAGACCACTTAAGAGAAGCCGCACTTAAGTTAAAGAAGCCAAATAGAATAATTGCAGTAATAAGTGAAGACACAAATGCGGTAGTAGTCGTTGTCGGAGATGAACTACCTTTCAAAGCTGGTGAACTAATAAGGATTATAACCTCAATAGCTGGCGGCGGCGGTGGAGGAAAGAAAGATTTAGCTCAAGGAAAGATAAAGAATATCTTAAAAGCAAAAGAAGCCTTAGAAGAGCTTAAAAAGAAAATTGCCTGATTTTTTTACTTCTCTTTTTTAAGGAGGCATGAAAATCAAAGTTAAAACCCTCTTGAGAGAGATAAAGGCTCAGTGCAACATAAGGGGCTTAAGAGCTATAAGGAGTTTTATACAGAAGATGGGGCAAGGATAGATTTGGTTATTCTTGGAAAGGATGAAGAAAAGATACTTGCAATTGAATTTGAGAATTCTTACAAGTGGATAAAGCAAAGAGTGCTATACAATGCTTTAAAAGCTCATCGTGCTGGCTTTAAAAGATTAATCCTTATTTATCCCTTTAAAAGCGATCCACTAAAAAATAGTTGGGTTAGAGATTTTATTGAAAGCGAGCTTAAAATGGAAGTTAGCCTTGTAAAGCCAGAAAAAGCTGTAGAACTAATAGAGAGATATTTGGTAAAGAAATAGAAGTCAAAAATCACAACCCTGTTGGAAGATCTATAAACACAGTTTTCACTTCAAATTTTTCCCTTATTAACGGCATTAACGCTTTTACGCCTAAAGTCTCGCTTGCATAATGCCCCGCCGAAATAATGTTGAGATTCCCTTCTTTTGCGACGTGGTATGCTTCATGCTCAAATTCTCCAGTTATAAATAAATCTAATCCCTTTTCTACAGCTTCTGCAGCTGCAAAGCTTGCTCCACCACTAACAACACCAACACTTTCTATTTCTTGCTTTCCAAACTCATAGGCTTTAACGTAATCTGTCTTTAGCTTTTCCACCAGTATTTGAGCAACTAATGGCAAAGGTTTTGGCTCTTCAAAATAGCCGACGTAACCTATTGGAACACCGTGATAATAGCCAAATGGTTCTTTCGGCTCTAAATCTAAGAGCTTCAAAAGTTGAACATTGTTCCCAACTTCTGGATGTGCATCTAAGGGCAGATGGGCTGCATAAAGACTTAGCTCATTTTCAAGCAAAAACTTGAGCCTCTTTTGAACTAAACCGCGAACATATTCAATTCCTCCCCAAATCAAACCGTGATGGACTATTAAGAGATCAGCTCCTAGGGATTTTGCCCTAACAAAGCTTTCCATACAGGCGTCTACAGCGAAAGCTACTTTATTTACTTCACTTTTTCCCTCAACTTGAAGTCCGTTCCTTGATTTATCTTCCCACTCTTTGACATTTAAGTAATCATCCAAAAACCTAACAATTTCGTAAAGCTCGGTCATTTTGTTCACCCACTGAACAATTCACAAAGTGAATATACATATTTTTCGGCAAATTTGTCCAATAAAGCAACATTTTTAAACATCTCCGCTTTGGTTAAAAACAAGTCACTATCATTGAGGTGTCATTTATGGATGAAATTTATAAAAAAGCCTGCGAGGAGTTGGCAAGAGCAGTTTTAAATGGTGAGATTAGAGATAGGAGAGAGTTGAATAGGTTTAAGGTTATTGTAGCGAGAAAATACCATTTAAGCAAAATTCCAAGCAACGCTGACATCTTAAGAGTTATGAAAAAAGAGGATAGGGAGTTTTTCAAAGATTTCCTAAAGAAAAAGCCAACAAGAACTATTAGCGGCGTTGCTATTGTTGCAATTATGGCAAAACCTTTTCCATGCCCACATGGAAGATGTATCTACTGTCCGGGAGGTCCAACAATAGGTTCTCCCCAAAGCTATACTGGAAAGGAACCAGCGGCTTTAAGAGCAGCACAAAGCTCTTTCCATCCATATCTACAAGTTATGCGCCGCTTAAAACAGCTCTATGACATAGGGCATGATGTAGACAAAGTTGAGCTTATAATAATGGGAGGAACTTTTCCTTCGGTGGATCTAGACTATCAAGAGTGGTTTGTTAAAGAAGCTTTGAAAGCAATGAATGATTTTGTTTACTTCAAAGACATCGATGATCTGGAAGATAAACTTGAGAGAATCTTAATTCACAAAGATGAGAGCGTTTTCAAGGATAAAAAGTTCAAAGAGGCTTGGAAAAAAACACACTCAAAGAGATATTATTACCTTGAAGAGGTGCAAAGGAAAAATGAGAAGGCTAAAGTTAGAGATATTGGAATGACTTTCGAGACGAGACCAGATTGGGCAAAGGAAAAGCATGTTGATAGAATGCTCGCCTTAGGAGCAACGAGGGTTGAATTGGGAGTTCAAACTGTTTACAATTTCATTTATGAAAGGGTTAAAAGAGGACACACAGTTGAAGATGTGGTTGAAGCAACAAGAATCCTAAAAGACGCTGGATTGAAAATAAACTACCACATGATGCCAGGTTTACCTGGAAGCAACTTTGAAAGAGATTTAAGAACTTTTAGAACAATTTTTGAAGATGAGCGCTTTAGACCTGATATGTTAAAGATTTACCCAACCCTCGTGACTGATGACACTACCCTATACCAATGGTGGAAGAGTGGAGAATACAAACCTTACGATACAGAAAAAGCTGTAAAGCTCATTGTTGAGGTAATGAAGTTCGTTCCAAAATGGGTTAGAGTTATGAGAATTCAAAGGGATATTCCAGTCCAATTAATAGTCGATGGAGTTAAACACTCAAATTTGGGACAGTTAGTTTTTAATGAACTTGTAAAGCAAGGAATAAGACCGAGAGAGATTAGATTTAGAGAAGTTGGACACATGATGCAGAAGTTTGGAATTCAACCAGAAATTGAACACATCAAGCTTTTAAGAGAGGATTACGAAGCAAGCGAAGGTCATGAAATCTTTTTGAGCTTTGAAGATGTTAAAAACGACATTTTAATTGGCTTCTTGAGGCTTAGAATTCCAAGCGAAAAAGCCCATAGGAAGGAGATAAATAGAGTCCCCTCTGCTATAATCAGAGAACTCCATGTTTATGGACCTTTGGTTCCGATTGGTGAAAAGCCAAAATATGAGTGGCAGCATAGAGGCTACGGAAGGGAGTTAATAGCTGAGGCTGAGAGAATAGCAAAGGAAGAATTTGATAGGAAGAAGATGCTCGTTATAAGTGGTATTGGCGTTAGAGAATACTACAGAAAGTTTGGCTATAGAAAAGATGGACCTTATGTGAGCAAGCGTCTGGATAAACCTATGCTGACTTTGGAAAGAGCAAAGAGTTTGATGCGCATTTGAATACCTAATGATCAAGTTTGTTTACTCCTTTACTTCAGCTTCTTTTGACTCAAAAACACCATAAAGTTACAGTTAAAAAGTAAATTATGGATAACAAAGAAAAATGTAATAAATTAACACTAATAGATAGAAAAACTTATAAGAAACTAAGTATTATTTACTAATGCAGAAGCTTATGGAGGGACGAGCATGAGAAAGTTATTTGCAATGTTGATTGGTTTGTTTCTTCTTGCTGCAAATATAGAGTTGACAACTGCCTCGAGTGATCCTTGGGAAGAATGGGCTGCAAAGCATACTTACAACGTCATGGTTATTGAGAAACTCAAATATGAGAATGGACAGCTTGTTCAAGAAACTATTTATATAAGCCCAGAGTTGAAAAAGAAATTTGGAAGTGAGAGCTTTATGAAGTTACAAAATTAAAGATTGACAGAAGAACTTTAATAAAAGCATTTGGTGTTGAAGGCATTAAACTTATGCTTGGCATGGAAGTGCCCATGAAATCCTACCAGACCACTGCAGTTATTGTTAAGCCAAATGATCCATATCCTTGGTGGAATTATTACCCATATTTACCAAGATGGACATGGAAACCAGTATATTCTCCATCTGGATGGCTTGAAGGTTACAAAAGATCAGGTCCCATAAACTTAGTATGGGAAGGTGGAACAAAAGAAGAAGTAAAGGATGTACTCGATAGTAATGGTTGGTGGGACTTTGTTTATGCTTATAACCAATATATATACGATCCACCAGAATATGGAGGAGGGAGATGGGAAGAGGGAGATGACATGGCGACACATCCTACTGGAACACCTGAAAGGAATCATGTAATACTTTGGGTAATCTATAACGGAAAAGTTGTTGGATCAGCTCATCATGATGAGGGCTTTCCTCATGTTGGTGTTGATTGGGAAGAAGTTGAAGAGCTTATTGCAAGCTACTATTATTCTCCATGGGTAGTGTATCCAGATTGGTACTATTTAGACAACAGAGTTGCTGATCAGTATGGATACAATGATGGTTATGCAACAAGAATTAAAAAATGGTGATATCATGAAAAAACACTTCCTCTACTTTCTAATTTTTCTTCCTATTGCAAGCATTGGTTGGTTTTATTTGCCATTTTGGACTAAAGCTGAGGGAGTTATGATATTCATAATTCCCATTCTGTGGGTTTCTCTGATGACATTCTTCTTTCTTTTAAAAATAAAGATGCCGCTCATAGAGTTTTCTATCTTTTCTGTATTTGGTTCCTGGATCACTGTATCCCTTTGGTCAGGTATTATGGGCTGGCTACATCAAGTTCCACCAGAGGCTGTTGCGGAAGGCACAGGTGTTATAGCCTTTGCAGTGCTTACTTTTGATCTCGCTGGATTTGCTATTGGCATATTGTTATATAAATTGATAAAGATAATGTTAAATCACTAAGGAGGGGCATGCTTTAAGCTGGTATCCTTATTAATCTGGTGAGGTGATTGTGTGAGATTCAAACCAAAACCACTTAAGGATGATATAGCCTTTGAGTGCAAGTTTTGTTTAGATTGCTGCAGGGGGAGGTTCATTTATTTAACTCTCTATGATATAAAGCGAATAGCTAAACACCACGATCCACAGGATTTTGTAGTGCTAACTACTGAAAATGAGCAAATTAGGTTTATTTTAGCCTATAGGGAATGGGATCTAGGTTGCATTTTCCATGACCCAGAGAGTGGGAAATGTAAAATTCATGACTATAATCCATTAATCTGCCAAATCTACCCTTTTATGGTTTCTCACAAGCCCTTAGGTATTGAAGGGGAAGAGTCTTTTGAATATAAAGGTCAAAAGCTTTGGCTTTACTATGACGAAAGCTGCCCTGGAATTGGAAAAGGCAAAACAATCACAAGAGAGGAAATAGCAGAATTAGGACTAAAGTTTAAAGAGGAATTTGATAAAAGTAATTTAGAAGGGTTTGTTGATTTAATTAATGGTGAGAGCAATGCTGAGATATAGAAGGGTTTCCTCGCATGAATTTGACCTAATTCTAAGGGAAGCGGAAAAATATGGCGAGCTTAAACATGAATTTTTTGGAATAGTTGAAGGGAAGTTTAAAGACGTTTATGCTGTGAATGAGAGAGTTTGGAAAGAGATTGAAAATTTGAAGCTCAAGCCTTACTCTTTTGGCACATTTGTCGGGACAATTAAAACTGACAAGAACTTGGTTGAAAGGTTTTATCCAAACGTCGAGTTCTTCTATTTTGTTGATATAAGCAAAAATTACGCTATTTTAAAACCTCGTTCAGCTTTTTTGTTTACAACTGGAAAGGATATCCCAAGAGAAGGCATCAAAGAATATAAATGGGAAGGAACAAGAAAGCTCGTCATTTTAGATGAAAATTGGACAATTCTGGGAATTGGGAGGATACAGCCGAGGAAAAAAGTTTTCATAGAGAACATAACGGACATTGGAGAGTTCATAAGGCGGCATCGGAAATAAAGTCCAGCATAAAATTTATATACCCAGAAATTATAATACCTTTTGGTAATTAAAACCTGCTACTTCTGTGATTAAGCTAAAATCACTTTTCTCAAAGAAGGAGGTGATATAAGTGATAAAGAGAGTAAAAACTGGGATTCCCGGGATGGATGAAATCCTATATGGAGGAATCCCAGAGAGAAATGTTGTTTTATTAAGTGGTGGACCGGGTACAGGAAAGACAATATTCTCACAACAGTTCCTATGGAATGGTCTTCAAATGGAAGAGCCAGGGATTTATGTCGCATTAGAAGAACATCCAGTTCAGGTTAGACAAAACATGTCTCAATTTGGCTGGGATGTTAAAAAATACGAAGAAGAGGGATTATTTGCAATGGTTGATGCTTTTACAGCAGGAATAGGAAAGTCAAAAGAATACGAAAAATACATAGTCCATGATTTAACAGATATTAGAGAGTTTATTGATGTTTTGAGGCAAGCTATTAAAGATATAGGCGCTAAAAGGGTTGTCGTTGATTCAGTCACAACACTTTACATAAACAAACCTGCAATGGCAAGGAGTATAATACTCCAACTAAAGAGAGTCCTTGCCGGAACGGGATGTACATCAATCTTTGTAAGCCAAATTAGTGTTGGTGAGAGAGGATTTGGAGGACCTGGAGTTGAACATGGAGTAGATGGGATTATTAGACTAGATTTAGACGAAATTGGGGGAGAATTGAAACGTTCATTAATTGTGTGGAAGATGAGGGGAACTTCTCACTCAATGAGGAGACATCCATTCGATATTACCGATAAAGGAATAGTTGTTTACCCTGACAAAGTGTTGAAGGTGTAAGGGGGTGAGAAAATGGAAATTGAGATTCCCCTAAATCCAATTGGAAGACAAGAGATTCACCAATTGGAGAGTATCTTATTATTTGCAACACTCTTCAGACCAGAGGTCATTGAGCTCATAAAAGATCCAGCGGAAAGATTAACTTGGGTTGACAGTTTAGCAGTTGCCGCTGGGGCGATTGCAAGAGAAAAAGCTGGAATGGCAACAAGTGAGATTGCAAGAGAGCTTGGAAGAACTGAGCAAACAATTAGAAAGCACCTGAAAGGAGAGAGCAAAGCTGGGCAGTTAGTTAGAGAAACCTACGAGCTAATAAAGCAAGGAAAGCTTAATGAGCTAATCAAAACAATAGAAGCAATAGAAAAAGGTGGCTTAAAAGATATGATTGCAAAAGAAGAGTATGAAAAGCTAATGAGTGAATACGAGAAGCTTAAAGCCGAATATGAGCAAGTTAAAGCAGAGCTTGAGAAGATGAAGGAAACAATAAGTTTGGCTGAAGCTGAAAAAGCAAAAGAAGAAATTGAGAGACTAAAAGAAGAGCTAGATAAAATAAAAGCAGAGCTTGAAAAAGTAAAAAAGGAGAAGAAAGAACTTGAAAAAGAACTAACACAAGCAAAAGTTAAGCTCATGGAGCTACAAGCACTTGAAAGTGAGAGAGAAAAGTTAATGCAAGAGAAAGAAGAGTTGGCAAAGAAGGTTGAAGAACTTGAGCCTTACAAGATAAAGTTCGAAGAGCTTAAAGAAAAGATTGAAAAGCTAAAAGAGGAAATTGAAAAACTTTTAGAGTGATTTTTTAGTTTTTGTTTTTTCTATCGAGCTTTTCTTCCCACGTAAGGATCATGTGAGTAAACGTCTCATCGTCTTCCTTAATACCTCTCTTTACTTCCGATACGTGGGCATAGGCTGCATTAAAAGCCTCTAGAATATAATCAACCGCTTTTTCCGGATCTGCTTTATTTCCACAAACATAAACATCTATAGCCGCATATTTTTCCTCAGGCCATGTGTGGATCGAAATATGAGACTCTGCAACTATAACTACTCCGCTAACTCCCGTTGGGGAAAACTTGTAAAAGTATGATGATCTAACTTCCATGTTTCCGACTTCTGCTGCTTTTATGAAAATCTCCCTTATCTTGTTTGGATCTCTTAGTATATCCTCGTCACATCCTGATGCTTCGACAATATAATGATATCCTATGGTGTCCATCACACTCACCTAAGAATTCATAATGTCAACAAATGTTTTTAAAGTAATTGACTCTTTTCCCACATGCAAGAAAAATAAAGTAAGAGCTAAAAGCCCCATTTTCTCCTCTCTCTATTTATTGGTGCAATTAACGTGTTATAAAATTCCCTGAGTTTTCTTGTGTGTTCTTCAACCCATTCACCACTCACTTTCTTCCTTGCAACACCATCCTTAATAGCCTGCTCAGCAACGGCTCTTGCTTCCTTTGGAAATACATCCGGATGTAAAGGTGTTGGAATTATATATTCTTCACTAAGCTCATCTTCATTAACAACACTTGCAATAGCTTCAGCAGCGGCAATGTTCATATTTAGCGTTATGTCACTTGCCCTAACATCCAAAGCACCCCTAAATATTCCCGGGAATCCTAAAACGTTGTTAATTTGGTTTGGGTAATCGCTCCTCCCAGTTGCAACTATCTTTGCCCCAGCCTCTTTAGCTTCATTTGGCATTATCTCTGGCACTGGGTTTGCCATTGCAAAAACTATTGCATCATCGGACATTTTTCTAACCATATCTTTAGTAACTAACCCCGCAACGCTTACCCCAATAAAAACATCAGCACCTTCCATTGCCTTGGCTAAATCACCGCTAATGTTTTCTCTGTTGAACTTAGCAACCTCTTCCTTGTATGGATTCATTCCCTCTTTTCTCCCCTGATAAATTATTCCTTTCCTGTCAACCATGATTATGTCTCTAACCCCAACATGATGCAAAGTCTTTGCTATTGCAATTCCAGCTGCGCCTGCACCACTCATTGCAACTTTTATTTCACTAAACTTCTTTCCAACAAGCTTTAAAGCGTTGATTAACCCAGCTAAGGTTACTACGGCGGTTCCATGCTGGTCATCATGAAACACTGGAATGTCGAGTTCTTTTTTTAAGCGCTCTTCTATAGTGAAACACCTTGGGGCACTAATGTCTTCAAGATTTATTCCTCCAAAACCTTTAGCTATGAGCTTTACAGTGTTTACAATTTCATCAACATCCTTCGAGTCAATTAAAATTGGAAAAGCATCTACTCCAGCTAAAGCCTTAAATAGAACGCACTTTCCTTCCATTACTGGCATTCCCGCCAAAACGCCTATATCACCCAAGCCCAATATTGCAGTCCCATCTGTCACAACTGCAACGGTGTTTGGGATTATCGTATACTCTTCGTAGCTTTCTCCATCTCTTATGGCTTTACATGGTTCTGCCACACCGGGAGTGTAGGCTAAACTTAAATCGTAAAAACCCTCAAGTTTAACCTTTGGAATGACTTCTATTTTTCCATTTCCAGGAAAATTATTTTTATGATAAACTAAGGCATCCTTTTTAAGCCTCTTCCTTTGTTCTTCAGTTAGCTTAGCCATAAAATCACCACCCTATACTTTCAACCTCTCTATTTTAAGACTATCTGCTATTTCATTCAGTTCTTCCAAGACTTTTTTGTAAATTGGGATTCCAATTTTAAGTCTTGTCTCCTCTGTTAAGAAACCCTTTTCACCATGAATCCAGATTCTCTCAAAATCCCTATGCTTCCTCGAACTTTTCAACTCCTCAATCATCCTGCTCATCTTCTCCTCAAACTCCTCGAGAGGAACAAAAGCTTCAATGTTAATCGCCATGAAGAAGTGACATACATTGCTACCTTTATCACTTGTATTCTTCACATGCTTACTCCAAGTTCCACCACTTAGAATCCCCGCTAAAATGTCAACCATTACGCTAAGCCCATAACCCTTATGCCCACCAAAAAGCTCCCCAAAACCACCCAAAGGCAACAAAGCACCTCCATTAAAAACGTCTTCAACTTCTATAGTCACATTACCCTCTTTGTCTATCGCCCATCCCTCTGGAATAGGCTTACCCTTCCTTCTATAAACTTCCAATTTCCCAATTGGAACCACGCTAGTAGCCATATCCAAAAGAAAAGGCTTTCCTTTAGTAGGAGCTGCAATTGAGATCGGATTCGTCCCCAAAAACCTTTCCACCCCACCAGTTGGAGCAACTAACGGACGAGAATTCGTCATGCTTATTCCAACCATTTTCTCCTTAGCAGCCATCAAAGCATAATATCCAGCAATACCATAATGGTTACTGTTCCTCACAACAACAACTCCAATGCCGCTCCTCTTGGCTTTTTCAATCGCCAGCTTCATCGCCTTATAACCAACAACTTGACCCAATCCCTCATCACCATCAACCAACGCATAAGAAGGCCCTTCCCTGACAATCCTAATGTTCGGCTTCAGATTTATTCCCCCGCTTAGAATCCCATCAACGTATCTCTTTAGCCTTTGAACGCCATGACTCTCAATCCCCCTCAAATCAGCCATTATCAAGTTGTCCGCAACAATTTCTGCATCTTCTTTGCTAACTCCAAGCTTTGTGAGAACTTTCACAACAAATGAAAATAGCTCATCCCTCGAAACCCTAACATAATTCCCATCAATATAACCCTTCTCAAACATCTCCATCACCATTATACATACCTAATGTTAAGCACAAATTTAAATAGTATTAGATAGTTTTCACCAACAGTAATTCAATTGTAATGGAAAAAGATTTATTTGAGAGTCCTAAAAATAATGCGGGGTGGAGTTAATGCTAGAAAAACATTTGAAAAAGCTCGCTGAAATGAGATACAAAAAAATGATTACTTATCCTTTGGTAATATTCCTAATAGCGGTGTTGATAGTTGCTTTTAAGTTTCCTCAACTGGGTATTGACTTGAAAGGTGGCGTTGTTGTAACGGCTTATGGGGTTAATGCAAATCCAGATGACATCGCTAAATACCTATCAAATGATCTAAATGTAGAAGTTAGAGTGGAGAGGTTTTCTGGGATCGGTGGGAGTGGTTTAAACATCTATGCTCCTTCAACAATAGATCCAAATGATGTGATAAAGCTTCTCCAGCAAAAGTTTCCAGATGCTAAATATGCTCACACAGAGGTTCAACCTACTTTTGGTCAAATGGCACAGCAACAAGGAATAAAGGCAATAGCGTTGGCATTTATTGGAATGGCTATCGTTGTTTTCCTATTCTTTAGAGTATTAGTGCCTTCTTTCACCGTTATTTTCTCTGCACTGTCCGACATGACAGTAGCTGTAGCCTTAATGAGCATAGTTGGTATACAATTAAGTCAAGCAACCATAGCGGCTTTGTTAATGTTGATAGGTTACTCCGTTGATAGCAATATTCTTTTAACAACCAAAATTCTAAAGAGAAAAGAAGATACTGTTGAAGAAGCTTATCTTTCGGCTGTAAAGACGGGATTTACAATGACTACAACCACATTGGGCGCCCTATTCTCCCTATGGCTCTTTTCTACAGCTAAAGTAATTGACGAGATAGCCATAGTTCTGATGTTTGGTTTGCTTGCGGATTTCATGAACACATGGATATTAAATGCTGGTGTTCTTAAGTGGTATTTAGCTAGGAGGGGATCCAAATGAGCTGGAAAAAAGTTCTACTTAATGGAAGAGTGTTACTGCTTCTAATCTTCATCATGGGTTCAATAGCTTCACTTTTAGCTTATGGATTAACTTTTGGTCTTGACATAAGTGGTGGGAGCGCTATAACTGTAAAATTGGAAAAACCTGTGGATTCTGCTACAATGGAGCAAGTTAGGGTGTCTTTAGATAAGAGATTAAATCAGCTTGGAGTAAAGGATATTAAGATTCAACCTTGGGGAGACCAGTTTATTTTAGTTAAAGTTGCAGGAGTTACGGAAGAGGAAGCCCAAAGCATAAAAGAAACTATTGAGAGACAAGGTGTATTCTTTGCAGAATTTGAGGGAGAAATCTTCGCAACTGGAGAGGATATAGAACAAGTGTTTAACATTCGTATAGAACCCTCTGGTGGATACTACAAATGGCATGTCCCATTTAGGATTTCAAAAACTGCAGCAGAAAAATTTGCTAAAATAGCTGAAGGAAAAGCAAACTATCCAGTTGACATGTTTTTAGACCCTCCAAAGAACTCCCTCTTAGTAGTCTCTCCAGATGTTTACGCTTTAATGACATCAAATGAATTTAAAGCCAAGGCTCCTCAAGCAATGCCTCTAACAGAGCGTATTAAAAAAGCTTTCAATATAGACACCATCACATACACAAATCAAAGTATCGATGAAATTATGAGCTTGGCTAAGGACAAGGAATTGATAGTGCTGATAGATGTTGATAGTGGTCTAAAAGAACAACTCGATGCTAAGGGGATAAAAGTTAGATACTTTGAGAGGGGAACAAATGAAGATCTAACAGAGGTCATAACGAGAGCTTTAGGATTATACGGTCCTTATACTTTAAGTGAAGGATTGGCAAGGGGTGTACCTTCAACAGACGTTGAAATTACTGGAACTGCTCCAGATCAATATATAGCCCAACACGAAGCTCAAGTCATAGCGGTAGTATTGAGCAGTGGATCACTGCCAATAAAGGTCTATGTGGAAGGTTCTCAATACATTTCTCCAGAATTGGGTGAGAACTTTAAGAAACAAGTTCTAATAGCGGGAATAGCAGCTTTAATAGTTGTTGGACTTGTTATATATGCTCACTACAGAAAGATTAGTATCGCTGTACCAGTTGTGACGACAAGCTTAAGTGAAGTTATAATAATACTTGGAATCGCTGCGTTAATTAAATGGAACCTAGATTTGCCAAGTATAGCCGGAATTATAGCGGCAATTGGCACCGGCGTTGACCAGCAAATAGTTATTACCGATGAACTCTTAGGAAGTGAAAGAAAGGAGAGAATCGTTAAGAGGAGCAGCATGCTGAAAAGGATGGGTAGGGCATTCTTTGTAATCTTAGCGTCAGCATCAACCACAATAGTAGCAATGAGCTTCTTGTTCAAATTCTTCGTTGGTGGACTAAGAGGATTTGCCTTCACAACAATACTTGGAGTATTAATTGGTATAACCATAACAAGACCAGCCTATGCAGAGATAGCTAAGGTGTTGCTTCAAGCGAAAAAGAGGTGAATTAGATGTTTGTTGTTATTATGGGGGCTGGTAGAGTTGGATACTTGGTTGCGAAGATGCTTGAGAATGAGGGTCATGATGTCACAATAATAGAGATGGAAAAGGAGAGAGCTAAGGAACTTTCTTTCCTCATTAATGGATTGGTTATTGAAGGCGATGCAACTGACCAAAAGACCCTTGAAGAAGCAAACATAAAACAAGCCGATGCATTTGCTGCCTTAACTGGTAGAGATGATGCAAACCTTTTAGCGTGTATTCTAGCCAAACATTTGAACCCAAATGTAATAACCGTGCTTAGGGTTAGCAATCCAAAAAACAAGGAAGTCTTTGAGAAGGTAGAAGACTTAAAGAGATACTTTGATTTTGTAATAAGCCCTGAAGAAATAGCCGCCAACTACATCTTTAGGAGTATCCTCACTCCCGGATTCAACAGAGTTATATTCCCAAAAGAGGGAGCCGAAATAGTAGAGTTCCAAATAAATGGTGACAATGAAGTTTCAGAAAAATTGGTAAAGGAACTTGGACTGCCAAAAGATTCCTTAATTGTAGCAATATATGACGAGAAGGGAAACCTAATAATACCCTCTGGAGATACAAAACTTCCAAAGAAGGGACAAATAGTTGTTTTTGCTAGAAACACCACTTTAAAGGACGTTAAGAATATCTTTGAAAGAAAGAGGTCTGAAGAATAAGTTTGATCAATGTTGTTCTCTTTTTGACATTTTGTTTTAAAAATTTTTGAATAATCTTTCATTAATTTTCAATATTCTTGACATAATGATGAAAATATTTTCACCCTTAGCAAGCAATTTGCAGAAATGCCATGTTATATGAGCATAAACTATTTAAACTAATCATCATAGCCAAAAATGTACCTTATTTTCACCTATCATTGGGAGATGATGCTCATGGAAGATATTATTAAGCAAATCGTAGATGCAGAAAAAGAGGCCGAAATACGTATTGAAAAGGCAAAAGAGGAAGCAAAAGCTATTATTTTGAAAGCTAAAGAGGAAGCAAAAGAAATAGAGAAAAGAATTTTAGAGGAAGCAGAAAAGAAAGCTAAAGCAATAATCGAGGAAAAGAAGAAAGAAGGGGAGAGTGAAGCAAAGATTATAATAGAAAGTGGCAAGAAGGAGCTTGAAGATCTTAAAGTCAAAGCAACTGAAAATTTCGAAAAAGCCATTAACGAGGCGATAAAGTTAATAAGAGGGATCTAAGATGTTTAAACCCGATGAAATGGTTAAAATTGAGGTTATAACTTTAAATCGCTATAAAGATAAGCTCCTAACCTATTTCCATGAGGAGGGAGTTGTTGAAATTAGGGAAATAAGTGTTGAAATAGCTCAAAAAGATGTTCCAAATGAGTTTTATCGTAAAGCAACATCCTACAGTATAGGAATATCTCGCCTAACAGAGTTTTTAAAATCATTTAAAACGGAGACAAAGGGAGGAATAAAGGAGTTTTTCTTCCCGACACCAGAGGTTAAAAAACCGTATAAATACAAGGGAATCGAAGAGCTAGTAAAAGAGGTTGAGAGCTTTTTGGAAAAGGTTGAACCAGAGATAAAAGCTATTGAGCAAAAGCTAAACACCTTAAGCACTGAGATTGAAAGAATAAAAACAAACATAAGTATTTTGGAGCTCCTATCCCTTCTAAACATAGACATCTCTTATCTAAGATCAACGAAAATGCTTGAGATAGTTGCGGGGTTGGTTGATAGAGAGAAGTTCAAGCCATTAATAGATGAACTTAACACTGCTCTCAAAGGTAGATTAGTTCATGTAGAGAAAGAAATGAAAGCCCAGTACTTGGTTGTATTTGTAATATTAAGAAGGGATTATGATAAGGCTAATCCAATCTTAGCTAAGTACTCCTTTGAAAGAATAGAAATCCCTGAAGGTAAAGGCACTCCAAGAGAAATGATTAGGGAATACAGACACTTATTAGCCGAAAAAGAGAGAAGGCTTGAAGATGTGAAGAGAGAAGCACAAAAACTAGCAGAAAGATACCATGATAAGATAGCTTTCTACCAAGAACTTATGGAAAATGAGAGAGATAAAGCCAACATCTTAAGTAACTTGGTAAGGACAAACATGACTTTTGCATTATCAGGCTGGATTCCAAAGAGTGAAGTTTTAAGGATTGTAAAGGGAATTGAGAAAATTACAGAGGGGAAAGTTTACACAAGCATTAAGAATCCAACCCAAGATGAACTTGATGATATCCCAATCAAGCTTAAGAATCCAAAGCCTTTAAGACCCTTTGAGATGCTTACGGAGATGTTCGGTGTTCCAAAATACAACGAGTTTGACCCAACACCAATTTTAGCGTTTACTTATTCCTTCTTCTTTGGGTTCATGCTAACAGATGCAATTTATGGTTTAATAATTGGAATAACAGCGGCTCTATTAATAAAAGGACACAAACACTTAAAAGACGGAACTTACAAATTCTCACATATCCTGCTATGGAGTTCATTCTTCACAATACTCATGGGTATTCTATTTGGAAGTTACTTTGGAGATATACTACAAAGGGCGGGTTTCAAAGTACCAATGCTGATTGACCCACTAAAGGACGCTTTAATAGTCCTTGGAATTGCACTGGCGATAGGGTTAATGCATCTCTTTATAGGCTATACCTTAGGGTTCATTGTAAAGCTCAAAAATGGAGAAGTTAAGGATGCTATATTAGACCAACTTTCATGGATGCTCATAATTCTTGGAGTTGTGAGCTTTATCCTCTCAATGCAAGGGATGATGCCAGATATTATTGCAAAAGGTCTCTTTGGAGCTGGATTTGTGCTCTTTATCCTCTCAGAGCTTAAAAATGGAGGATTAGCAGCATTGCTAATAATATCGGATTTCTTCGGGTTCATAGGAAACTGGCTAAGCTATGCGAGGTTAATGGCATTGGCATTAGCAACATCGGGTATAGCCATGGTAATCAACATTTTAGTTGAGATGATCTGGGGAGTTAAGATTGGTCCGGTGCCAATAGGAATGGCAATTGCGTTAATACTCTTTGCAGGAGGGCAGTTATTTTCAACTGCAATAAACGCTTTAGGAGCTTTTGTTCACGCTCTTCGTCTTCATTATGTTGAATTTTTTGGAACCTTCTACTCTGGAGAAGGTAAGAGGTTTGAACCGTTTAAATCAAAGAGAAGAATATCCAAACTTGAGATAGAGGTTTAAAAGATGGAGGTGGGATTATGGATCCAATAGTTTATGTAGCTTTAGGTGCCGCATTGGCAGCTGGAATAGCTGGAGCTGCCTCTTCATTTGGTGTTGGAATAGCTGGAGCAGCTGCTGCTGGTGCTGTTGCGGAAGATGAGAAAAACTTTAAAAATGCTTTGATTTTGCAAGGTCTTCCAATGACACAAAGTATCTACGGATTAATTACATTGTTCTTAATATTGCTGGTTTCAGGAATCCTCGGTGGAACCTTCAAATTCGCTGATTCAACACAAGAAAACATAATCAAGTCTGCAATTCTCCTAGGTGCTGGTTTAACCGTTGGTTTAACAGGCTTATCTGCAATTCCACAAGGTATCATTGCATCAGCCGGTATTGGTGCAGTTTCAAAGAATCCAAAGACATTTACACAAGGTATCATATTTGCAGCAATGGCTGAGACAATGGCTATATTCGGTTTAGTTGGAGCGTTGATAATGATAATCACTGGAGTAGGCTTCTGAGCTACTCCTTTTCCTTAATTCCATAAGGAGGAAAAGCTATGGAAGGAGCAAAACTGATCATCGATGAAATCCACAGAGAAGCAGAACAAAAGATAAATTATATCATAAACGAGGCAAGGGAGCAAGCAGAGCAGATAAAAAAAGAAGCAGAACGTAGAGCACAATCAAAAGCGGAATGGATAATAAGAAAAGCTCAAACACAAGCAGAGATTGAAAAGAGCAGAATCATAGCAAATGCAAAGCTTGAAATTAGAAGGAAAAAGCTGCAAACACAAGAGACGTTTATAAACGAAGTATTTACGGGTCTCAAAGAAAGGCTCTCATCACTACCAGAAGAAGAGTACTTTGAGATAGTTAAAAACTTAATACTGCAAGCTGTTGCAGAGCTGGGAGAAACTAGGGTAAGAATTAGCTCCAATGAAGCCACATTACAGATGATAGCAGGAAATATTGAAGAGGTAAAATCCTTCCTTAAAGAGAAGTTAGGGAAAGAAATTAGCATTGAAATTGGCACCAAGAGAGAAACAATTGGAGGGGTAGTGGTAGAGAATCAAGAAGGTAATGTGAGGGTTGATAACACCTTCGAAGCCAGAATTGAAAGGTTACAAAGCGAACTCAGAAGTATAATAGCAAAAGCACTCTTTGGGTGAAAGATTATGGAGATAAACACCATAACAGGCATTTTAGACACAACATTAGCATTGATTTTTACTTGGATAGGATATAAAACGAGCAGGATTATTTGGAAATATACTCCATATTCCTACCCAAACGCAAGGATTAGAGCCATGGAAGCGAGATTCTTCACTGAGCAGAGATTTTCTGAACTTGCAGAATCAAAGACTTTGAATAATTTTGTTATGAATTTAGAAGATAGCGATTACAAGCCATATCTAAGCAAATTAAATTCATATACCGCAGAAACAATTGATAGAGCTTTTGATGAAGCCCTTGCAGATACCTATGCCTTAATGTTCAAAATATTGCCCAAAAGGGTTAGGCAATTTTTTAACTTGCTTCTCGAAGAGTGGGATGTTAGAAATATCTCATCTGTCGTAAAAGCAAAACTTTATGGAGAAGTTGCTAGGGATTATGTAGCAGAGCTTGGAACTATGATTGAAAAGATAAAAGCAATGGCAGAAGCTAAAACAATGGAAGAAATTCTGGTAATTCTTGAGGGTACAGAATATGAAGAAGTTTATCAAAAGCTTCTTCTAAAGGAAATAAGCGTCGAAGAGTTTGAAACAGAGCTTTACAGGATGCATTATCTAAAGCTACTTAATTTTGCACTTTCAAGAGGAGATGAAGAGAGGAAGATACTCGAGGAATTCGTAAAACTCAAGATAGACAAGATAAATATTTTAACAATCTTAAGGGCAAAGCTTCACAGATTAAGTTCTGAAAAGATTAAATCAATGCTCCTAATGGAAGGAAGCTTAAGCCAAAGGACGATTGAAACACTTTTGAACGTTGAAGATTTAAGCATGGCTTTAGCAGAGCTTGACTCAACGAAATATTCAGAGATAGTTAGAGAAGTAAGAGAGGAACTGGAGAAAGGTGATCTTGCTTCATTTGAAGTAGCCTTTGAGAAGTTCATAAGGAGAAAAATGATTGAGTTCACAAGATTTTACCCATTAAGCGTTGCTGTACCAGTCAGTTATATCCTGCAAAAAGAAAGTGAAGTTAGAAAGCTAAAAGCAATAGCAAAGCTAATCGAAGATAAAATAAAGCCAGAGAAAATAAAGACAATTATAGGTGAGATACCATGAAGATAGTCTTAATGGGTGATATGGATACAGTTCTCGGCTTTAAGCTTGCAGGAGTTCACGAAGCCTATTCATTTGGAGAAACTTCCTTAGAAACTGAAAGGGCTAAGAACAAGTTAAAAGAGCTCATTGAGAGGGAAGATGTTGGTATAATACTTATTACAGAAAGATTAGCTGAGAGAGTTGAAATCCCAGAAGTTAAGTTCCCAATCATCCTTCAAATTCCCGATAAGTTTGGTTCAATATATGGTGAAGCCCAATTGAGGGAAATAGTTAGGAAAGCCATTGGTGTAGAAATTAAGAGGTGAAAAAGATGGGAAAAATAATTAGGGTTACTGGACCTTTGGTAGTTGCCGATGGAATGAGAGGAAGCAGAATGTACGAGGTAGTTAGGGTTGGTGAATTGGGATTAATTGGTGAGATCATTCGTTTAGAAGGGGATACAGCTGTTATACAAGTTTACGAGGAAACTGCAGGTATTAAACCAGGCGAACCCGTTATTGGAACAGGTGCTTCATTGAGTGTTGAATTAGGTCCTGGATTACTTACCTCAATTTATGATGGTATTCAAAGACCTCTTGAAATTCTTAGAGAAAAAAGTGGTGACTTCATTGCAAGAGGATTAACTGCTCCAGCTTTGGATAGGGAAAAGAAATGGC
Source organism: Thermococcus sp. JdFR-02 (assembly GCA_002009975.1). GTDB lineage: Archaea > Methanobacteriota_B > Thermococci > Thermococcales > Thermococcaceae > Thermococcus_C. Next base: position 36,756 of record MTLP01000007.1, on the reverse strand, counting down.
ACTTCACTCCAAAAGTAAAAGTTGGCGATAAAGTTGTTGGCGGCGATATTTTGGGTGTTGTTCCAGAGACAAGCTTAATAGAGCACAAAATTATGGTTCCTCCACATGTCGAGGGAGAAATAGTCGAGATTGCGGAAGAAGGGGAGTACACCATCGAAGAGGTTATTGCAAAAGTAAAAACTCCAAGCGGGGAGATAAAAGAGCTAAAGATGTATCACAAGTGGCCTGTAAGACAAAAGAGACCCTATAAAGAAAAGCTTCCTCCAGAGGTTCCATTAATTACAGGACAAAGAATAATTGACACCTTCTTCCCACAAGCTAAGGGAGGAACTGCAGCAATTCCAGGACCATTTGGAAGTGGAAAAACTGTTACACAACATCAATTAGCAAAGTGGAGTGATGCCCAAGTTGTAGTTTACATTGGTTGTGGTGAGAGAGGTAACGAGATGACAGATGTTCTTGAGGAGTTTCCAAAGCTAAAAGATCCAAGAAGTGGAAAGCCATTGATGGAGAGAACTGTTTTAATTGCTAACACTTCAAACATGCCTGTTGCAGCAAGAGAGGCTTCAATTTACACTGGAATTACAATTGCGGAGTACTTTAGAGACATGGGGTATGATGTTGCTTTAATGGCAGACTCAACTTCAAGATGGGCTGAAGCATTGAGAGAAATATCAGGTCGTTTAGAGGAAATGCCTGGTGAAGAGGGTTATCCAGCTTACCTTGCAAGTAAAATTGCCGAGTTCTATGAGAGAGCTGGTAGAGTTAGGGTTCTAGGAAGTGATGAAAGAGTGGGAAGTGTTAGTGTCATCGGTGCAGTTTCACCACCGGGTGGAGACTTTAGTGAACCAGTCGTCCAAAACACATTGAGAGTGGTTAAGGTATTTTGGGCATTGGATGCAGATTTGGCAAGAAGAAGGCACTTCCCAGCAATTAACTGGCTAATGAGCTACTCACTTTATGTTGATGCTGTAAAAAGCTGGTGGCAAAGTAATGTTGATTTAGAGTGGAAAGCTTTAAGAGACAGAGCTATGGAGCTATTACAAAAAGAAGCCGAATTGCAAGAGATTGTTAGAATCGTAGGTCCAGATGCACTTCCAGATAGAGAGAGGGCAATTCTCTTAGTTGCGAGAATGATTAGAGAAGATTACCTCCAACAGGATGCTTTCCATGAAGTTGATACATATTGTCCACCAAAGAAGCAAATAACCATGATGAAAACACTTCTCAACTTTTATGAATACACAATGCAAGCAATTGATAGAGGGATCCCAGTTGAAGAGATAGCCAAACTTCCAGTCAGGGAAAAGATTGGTAGAATGAAGTATGAGGCAAATGTTGAGGAAATTGCAAAGCTCATGGATGAAACAAAAGAGCAATTTGAAGAACTCTTTAATAAGTATGGAGCGTGAACAAAATGGTTGGAAAAGAATACTCCACAATTAGCAAAATCTACGGTCCTCTAATGATTATCGAAGGAGTTAAGGGAGTAGCTTATGGTGAAGTTGTTGAGATAGAGCTGCCTGATGGAGGAAAAAGGAAGGGACAAGTGCTTGAAGCTAGAGAAAACTTGGCAATTGTTCAAGTTTTCGAGGGAACGAGAGACTTAGATGTTAAAAGCACAAGAGTTAGGTTCACCGGTGAAACATTAAAGGTTCCAGTCTCAATCGATATGCTTGGGAGAATATTCAATGGTATTGGGAGACCAATCGATGGAGGTCCAGACATAATTCCAGAGGACAGAAGAGATGTTCACGGTGCTCCATTAAATCCAGTAGCTAGAGCCTATCCAAGAGACTTCATCCAAACAGGTGTTTCAGCTATAGATGGTATGAACACACTCGTTAGAGGTCAAAAGTTGCCAATATTTAGCGGTTCAGGTTTACCACATAATAAATTAGCCGCTCAAATTGCAAGGCAAGCCAAGGTTTTAGGTGAAGAAGAACAGTTTGCAGTCGTCTTTGCAGCAATGGGTATTACCTATGAAGAGGCTAACTTCTTTAAGAAGAGCTTTGAAGAGACTGGAGCTATAGAAAGAGCTGTGCTATTCTTGAACTTAGCTGATGACCCAGCTATTGAAAGAATAATCACCCCAAGAATGGCATTAACAGTCGCAGAATATTTAGCTTATGACTACGACATGCAAGTTTTGGTTATCCTCACAGACATGACAAACTACTGTGAAGCATTGAGAGAAATCTCTGCAGCAAGAGAGGAGGTTCCAGGGAGAAGAGGTTATCCAGGTTACCTCTACACAGATTTAGCAACAATTTATGAAAGAGCTGGTAGGGTTAAAGGTAGAAAAGGAAGCATCACACAAATGCCAATTTTAACAATGCCTGATGACGACATTACTCACCCAATTCCAGACCTTACGGGTTATATTACAGAAGGACAAATTGTCCTTAGTAGAGATTTGCACAGAAAGGGAATTTATCCACCAATTGACGTTTTACCCTCACTTTCAAGATTGATGAAAGATGGTATTGGTAAGGGAAGAACAAGAGACGATCACCCACAATTGAGCCAACAATTGTATGCAGCTTATGCAGAAGGTAGAAGTTTGAGGGACTTAGTTGCTGTAGTTGGTGAAGAAGCACTTTCAGATATTGATAGAAAATATTTAGCCTTTGCTGATAGATTCGAAAGGGAATTCATAGCTCAAGCCTACGATGAGGATAGAGGAATCTTTGAGACTCTCGACTTAGGGTGGGAACTCTTATCCATGCTTCCAGAGAGCGAGCTTAAGAGAATCGAGCCAAAGTACATACAAAAGTATCACCCCAAGTACAAGGGCAGAAGTGCCTAGCTCTCTAATTTTTTGAGGTGATAAAAATGCCAGAAATACTCAAAGTGAAGCCAACACGTATGGAATTGCTTAAATTAAAGAGAAGAATCAAGTTAGCCCAGAAAGGTCACAAGCTACTCAAAGAAAAGCAGGACGCTTTAATTATGGAATTCTTTACTATCTATGATGAAGCCTTATCATTAAGAAAAGAGCTTGCTCAAAAGATGGAAGAGGCTTTTGCAGCCTTAAGATTAGCAGAAATTGACGTTGGATTGCTGAAACTTAAAGAAGTTGCTTTGGGAGTTAAGCCAAACAACGAAATAACAATTAGAAAAAGAAATATCATGGGCGTTCCAGTCCCCCTAATTGAAGCTGAAAGCTTTAAGAGAAAGCCAGATGAAAGAGGATATCCCTTTGTTTCTACATCTTCGAGGGTTGATATTGCCGCTCAGAAGTTTGAGGAAGTTTTAGATGTGGCTGTGAGGCTTGCAGAAGTGGAGGAAACACTCAAAAGGTTGGCAAGAGAAATTGAAAAGACCAAAAGAAGAGTTAATGCCTTGGAATACATAATAATCCCAAGGATGGAAGCAACGGTTAAGTTCATAAGCCAGCGCTTAGATGAGATTGAGAGAGAAAACTTCTTTAGGCTTAAGAGGGTTAAAGCCTTACTTGAGGCAAGACACGCCTAATTTTTAATTTTGTTAAATTAACATCTTGAGGATCTGTCCATGAAAATTGACAAAATTTTAAACAAAGAGATTTCGAGGATTAATCTTCATCTTCCAAAAACAAGAAAAAGCCTAGCCAAATTGCTCGAAGAGGATGAACCAAAAGTTGAACTTAGAGATGGAAGCAAGCATTATTTCAAGAAAGAGGAGCTTTTATTCCTATCATCCCTCATAGATGAATGGGAAAAGGATAAACTCTTTCTCCCTATAGTGTTAGAGTTAACTCCTGTTTGGCATGGCTACTTTAAAATTCATGGAAAAATTGAAGTGAAGGTTATTGAAAAAATCCTTGGAACTTATGACATTTTGGAGGAAAAGAGTGAAGTAACCTTGCCGAGATATCTGCTACCAAAGATAAGAAGAAAGCTTCCAACGACAACCACATACGCATTTATCATGGAGTGAGTGGAAATGGAAGAGAACAAAGTACTGCTGAATTATTACATGTTCACTATACCACACATAACTGTATTAGCTGGCTCAATCTTAGGGATTCTGCTAATCTTGAAAGTTGATTTAAAGCTTGCTTTGGGGATTTTTAGCACGTTTTATGGTGCAATGCTTAGCATAATCAACTTGATAGTTAGAGAACAGTTCTCCAAGCTTTTTCTTTATAAGCTAAGTATGGTTGCATTCATAGGTATGACTGTCATAGGAGTCTTTCTTCTGCTAAGTTAGTTCATGCACAGCAAGAACTTTATATCCTAAGGGAGAAATATTTTGGGGGAGAAAATGAGAAGGATGTTACTTATTTCAGCACTGCTCTTAGCGATACTTCCTTTTGCCTCTGCACAGTTTATAACCTTCTCAACTACAGGAGAGATAAACGTTTTAAGCGGGGATTACACCGAAGGAAGCTTCACTCTTTCAAATGATGCAGAGCTGAACTTTGATATCGTCAGCTTCAAAGAGTATAAGGTTGTTGATGAGAGGCTTAACGAAGTTAAAGGGTTCACATTAGAACTTGAGCAGAAAATATACCACAACTGGAACTCCACACAAGAGAGAAAGATTAAATATAAGCTTTCAGCTAATGAGAGTGTTAAAGCTGGCAGATATCAACTGCTCCTAACCTTTTGGGGCTTTTTGCATTCCGGTGATGTTTACATCATAACTGCTAGGGTCCCTGTAAACGTTATAGATAAGCCTTTAATATTTAAGGAGGCATCATCTTATGTTAAAGAGAGGCCTCTAAGTGCAAATTATGCTCTAAATGGAGAAACAATAGTAGTGTATTCTCATGTAGAGAGCTTAAAGCGGACCATTATACCTCTAAAAGCTGTAGCATACCTAGAAAGAGAAGGGAAAAAGTATTCGATTAAGGAACAGATGATAAACATTACAAAGGGGGACAACATAGTTAAGTTAGAAGTTCTGGTTCCTTACAATATACCATCTGGAAGATATAAGCTAATCTATGAGTTAAGCTATGAAGGGGGTAGTTACATATTTTCAAAGGAATACTTTATTCAATTTGGAGTCGAAATTTCCAGCATTTCATTAAAAAGCACATCTGTTTTGGAAGATGAAGCAAATGAAGCATATGTTACCATAACCTCTGAAAGGAACATTCCCATAGATATAACCTTGGAGATTTATGGGGAGAACAACCAGCTCCTAAGAAAAGAAGTTAAAAGGGTTGAGTTAAGGAAAGGAACCAACGTTTATAAATTTGAGCTCTATCCAGAGAAATCGGGGGATATGAAGGTTTCCGCAAAGATCTTTTACAATGGAACTCTCCTTGGGGAGGTTTCGACATTTTATAAAGTCATAGCAATCCCAAAAATTGAGAAGATAAACATTAATCAATGGAAAAATGAAAAGAAGGCAGATTTCACCCTAGTTATTATAAACTCAAACAGCATGGAAGTGAAAGGAAGTGTAGAATATAAGATATACACCGGAAAGGGCATCCTCTACAAAGGAAAGAGTGATTTATTACTCCTCCCCGGAAAAAATGAGCTAAAGCTTACATTCGATGTTCCCGAAAGGGAAAAGGTGTTCTACGAATTCAAGCTTATGAGCTTTGAAAGGGAGATAGTAAAAGAGGGCGAAGTTTTGTTTAAGTGGGAAACGCCAACTCCAACTACCACAACAGAAAAAACAACCACAACATCATCTCCTATCCAACCAACTACCCAAATCGAAAAAAAGGTGGAATATCCATTATATAAATTCGGCTTAGCCGCAGTAGTTATTGTTACAACTCTCTTGCTTTATGCACTTAGAAGACCCAGAAAAACTAGGAGGAGAAGAGAAAGACCAAAACCAAAGAGAAAATCTCCACTAGGTAAAAAGCCAAAGAAATTTGGATTCTTTAGGCGATAATTATCTGAAAGTAACCAAAGTCTTATTAATAGTTCTTTCTAAAATCTTATTAGGTGGGAGGGCTGGGAGCTGTCGGGCTTATGCCCGAGGAAGTTCCGCCCACCACACCGGGGCCGCGGTGCCGTAAGGCACCTGCCGAAAGGCAGGGCAACAGCGCAGAAACGACACGTCCCGGCAAAGATGAGAATGAAAGCGGTGAAAGGAGCTGGTGACAGCTCCCGAGTTAACCCGCAGACGATTTGTCGGGGAGCGGTGAAACGGCTGTCCCGCGGGGTGCAAGGCTAAAAAGGGAGGATGAGTTCCCGGTGTGACTCCCGTGGTAAGCCGCTTAGTCGAATGCTCCCCAATACAGAAGGCGGACTATAGCCCTCCCGCCTCAAGATTTCATAATTTCTCAAATTAATTAAGGTGAGCCTATGAAAATAATCCCTCTCGCATCGGAAAGCCTAGGGGTTAGAAGCTTAGCAACCTTCGTAAAACTTGAGAAAGTTAGTATTCTAGTTGATCCTGGAGTAGCTTTAGGTCCGAGAAGGTACTCTCTTCCACCAGCAAAACTTGAGCTTGAAGCACTGACAAAAGCGAGAGAAAAAATACAGGGATACGCAAAAAAGGCAGATATCATTACTATTTCACATTACCACTATGACCATCATACACCTTTCTTTGAAGGTCTTTATGAAAGTTCATCCTCTGAAAAAGCGAGGGAGATTTATGAGGGCAAAACACTTTTTATAAAGCATCCAACTGAAAACATAAACTTTAGTCAGAAAAAGAGGGCATGGGTATTTTTAGAGGAGGCACGCAAAATAGCCAAAAAAATTGAATATGCGGATGGAAAGTTTTTTGACTTAGGGGAATTCATAATGGAGTTTTCCCCTCCAGTCTCTCATGGTAGTGAAGGTTCAAAGCTTGGTTTTGTGATTATGGTAATGATTGACGACGGAACTAAAAGATTGGTTCATGCAAGCGATACTCAAGCTTTAAATGAGAAGGCCAAGGAATGGATAATAAAACAAGTGCCAGACATTTTGATCATAGGAGGTCCTCCAACTTATTTAGAGGGCTATAGAGTTAAAGATGCATGGAAAATTGGGTTAAAAAATCTAAATGAGATAATTAACGAAACTAACTCAGAGATTATTCTTGACCATCACTTAATAAGAGATAAGCGCTATCCAGAATTCTTTGATGAACTTGAGAAAAAACCTTTAACTTTTGCACGCTTTCTCAAAAAGAAGGATAAACCTTTGGAAGCTTACAGAAAAGAGTTGCACAAAAGAGAAAGGGGGGAAGATGTAGAGATTCCTTTTTCAATTGATTAGCTCTTTCCAGTGAAAATTTCAAAGATTTCCCTCTTAATATCTTCAATATCGAAGTATTTCTTCCCTTCATCGCCCATTAATAGATAGTCAAAGGCTAAACCATCTAAAAGTGCTCCGAAGAGTAAAGCCCTAATCTTTGGATTTAAAACTCCTAACTCTCTAAATATTCCCTCAAAAAGCTGCAAATATTCTAAAGAGGAACTAATCCACTGCTCTAGCTCTTTTTTTTCAATACTCTTCTCATAAACCTCCAAGAAAAAGCGGGAAAATTTAGGATTCTTCAAGATGAATTCAACGGAGTACTCTATCAGTGCTCTAAACTTCTCCTCAGGTGACTTCATGCTAAGGACTTTTGAAGATATCTCCCCCATCCATCTTTCAAGCCCATAAAAGAGAGATTCTTTAGCAAGTTCATATTTTGAAGGGAAGTAGTGAAAAAGTCCTCCTTTAGAAACCCCAGCCTGCTTGGCAACTTCATCTACAGTAACCTCATCATATGGCTTTTCGCTAAAAAGCTCAAATGCAGCTTTTAAAATTCTCTCTTTGGCATTTCTCCTTTTCATGGCTCTTCCTCACCTGATATTTTTGGAAACTTATTTAAAAATTTTGAATCCGCAAGTTTAATGACCTCTCTAATCCACTTTTGAGCGTTTTCTTTTTGGGAAAAATCAGGATTTTTGAACCATCCCTTAATGATGCCAGTTTTGATAACATCCCCAGAGATTCTTTTAAGCAATGCTCCAACATAGCGTTTTTGAGCATACTCCCTTCCGATGTTTCCAAATATTTCAGCAATACAAACTATGAATACTGCAATCTTTTTATTTCTAAGCTCCTCTTCATTCAGCTCTAAAAATCTGAGAACGCTTTTTAAAGGGCGCTCATAGTAAATTGGACTTCCAATTACGACCAAATTACATTTATCTAGATTTTTAACTTCGTTAACCTGCATAATTTTTACCTCTCTATCTTTAACCGCCTCTCCCATCCATTCTACAATCTGTCTTGTAGAGCCCCTTTTTGTGTCATAAATTATGCATATGCAATTTGACATTCAATCACCCCTGTGCCAAAGGATTCTCAAGAGCAAAGGCAAGGTAGTTACAGCTCCAATGAAACTGTATATTAAGCCAAAGAGTATGGTTGTAGCAAATTGAGTAATAACTGGAATAGGAATTGTTATAAATATTCCAAAAGCTATTAGTGTCGTTATTGCGGAGAAGAATACTTCTCTACCCGTGCTTGCTAAAGATATAGCGTAGCACTCCTCTAAGCTTTTGCCCTTTTTCCTTTCCAAAGCCCAGCGATTAGCTATGTGAATGGGGTAATCTATACCTATTCCAACTATTATAGCCCCAACTGTGGCAGTCATGAGGTTTAAAGGCAGATTCAAAAGCTTCATAGTCATAAATAACCAGCCAATTGTCACTAATGGCGGAATAGCTGTTAATATACCAAGAAGCACTGAGCGATGTGCAAAATAAAATGCCACAGGAAGCACTAGAAATGCAAACGCTAAACAGAGGAGTATAGAGTAAACCATCGAATCCCTTATGTCATCCAATCCCTTAGCCCACACTATAGGTGTCCCTGTGATACTTATCTCAGCATCAATCCCCTTAAAGTCCTCCCTTAATTCTTCTAAAAGCACTTTCCCATGATAACCGAATTTAGTCCTCGTAGCTACCCTGATTAAAAGTGAATCAAAGTTTCCATTCGCATCTCTATGTATAAAGTATCTAGTTATTCTCTCCTCGTATAGCGCATTTAAGAAAGCTCTAAGTTTTTCTGGGGTTACATCCTTATCAATTTGTCCATTCATATCTTTATCCACTAAAAGATAAGCTTGAGCGAGCTTAGGATTTTCCATTAAAAGCATTGGAATAACAGTTAAAAGCCACTCAGCTCTTGCTTTGCTTCCTTGCTTTACAACGTAACTATCATTGCTTATGTTTTCAACAACGCTCGCTATATTACGCCAAAGTTCAGGGTCTGTTAAGTCACCATCAACCCTTATGAAGACCGTCTCTGTTCCAACTTCAAATTCTTCGTTTAGGGTATTGTAAGCTTGAGTAATTTCAAAATCTGAAGCTAATTCACCTGTTGGATCATAAGAAGCTTTCATTTTAGATCCAGCCATAAAACCTGGTATGGCAATGGCAAATATAAATAACAACAGCAACACAGACACCTTGGGATGCTTAACAAGCCAAATTAACTTTTTAACGATACCATTTCTCCTTACTTTTTTCCCATCTGAAACTTTTGGGATTTTTTCGCTCTTTCTTAAATCCAAAATTTCTCTGAGGGCTGGAACAAACGTCATATTCAAGAGAAAAATTGAGAATATTCCAAATGCCGCTAAAAACCCGAAGTGCCTCATGCTTGGGACATCGGAAATACCGTTAGATGAGAAACCAACTACCGTCGTGATAGCGGCTAATAAAAATGCAATTCCTGAGGTCGCTAAAACTAAATATGTGGCTTTTTTAGGATCTTTCACTTGAATCAATCTCTCCCTATAGCCCATGAGAACGTGGAGCGAAAAATCTATACCCAGACCCAGAATTAAGATAGGCACCATTCCAGCCATAAAGTCAATTTTCCACCTCATGAGACCAGCAAAACCCATTGTCCAAATTATTCCCAAAAAGAGCGTGATGAGTGCTATAAGGATGTCGCTCACTCGTCTGAAATTTATTATCATAACCACTAATATGAGAACGAGTGCCATCAAAAAAGCGGGAGCTAATCTTTCCTCAGTCTTCATGTAGTAGTAATCTATAAGCTTGAAACCGTAAACTAAAGCCTTATTTGGACCTTTAGCAGAGTGAGCGATGTCTTCTATTCTAAGTTCCACTTTTTGAAGCTCCTCATCTGAGGTGGAGCCATTCAAAGAAACATAAATCACCATTTTATTTGCTTCCATGTCCTTTTCATTAAACCCCTTTGGAAGAAAAGCTAAAGCATAATCCTTCATGATTTGAGGAACGTTTGAATCGTCTAAAAAAGCTTTTAAAGTCGCTCTAATCTCTTTTTCTGAAGAGAATGAGCGCACTTCCTCAATTATTTGCCTCCAAGTTGGATTAAAATTTCCCTTCATTGCAAGCCGATAGTTCGCTAAGAGTGAAGGTAGCGAAATTATGCTTTGATCTTTAGGGTCTATAAGCGTATTATAAACGAGTTCATCTTTCCAGAGCTTTTCCTCTATCTCTGCTACTTGTTTAAATGATTCTGGCATTAAAACATCATTCCCCTGGAGAAGAATAATAACTGACTCTTCATTGCCGAAGTCCTTTTGAATCCCTTCCATAATTTTCACTTCGGGATAGTTTGGAAAGAGGCTTTCCAAGCTTGTTTCTATCTCTAAAGTTGATGAAAGGATCAAAAATATAAGCGTCAAAATCAAAGTCAAAGCTATAGCCTTTTTGGGGTGATTGGACGTGAATCTTGCGATTTTTTCTATAAGGTTCATTTTTATCACCTACCGACTGGTCGGTTTGTAATTTGATTGAGATAGTATTTAAAATTATCTGTCATTGCACAAAATAAAAAATGATAAAAATAGGCAAAAAGTGAGTTAGCTCTCTTATCTGCGAATTTTCCTCCTAAACAGTAGTGGAAGTAAAGCCAAACCGACAATTACACCTGGACCACAGATTCCTGTTGCAACTTCCTTTGCCCTCTCTGTTGCACTTGTAGCAAGTTCTTTAGCTGTTTCTGTAATCTCCTCTGTTGAAACTTGCTTTTCTTGTGTTTGAGATGAGGACGTAGTACTTGTCATAGTTGTTGAGGTTTGCGTGGATGGTATAATTTTGGGAGCCTCAATTTTAATTAACCATAAATCAAAGTTTTCGCTAAATGAGTTGCTTGAGAATAAAATTAGGTATCCATCACTAACTCTTTCCATGTCCTCTGCATAATCGTCCTTAGGCATGTCAAGCTTTATGGAGTATTCTTTGATGCCATCACTATTGAAATTGAAGAAATATCCTCTTCTTCCCTCATAAACTGTGTCTCCACTACTATCAAGCACTACAAAGCTGTCTCCTGATTTCAAAAGTTTATATGCACTTTCAAATCCATCTATCTTTCCTTTAACATTTTCCCAAACGATGTTTCCATTGAAGTCAAGCTTTGCTAGATACATGTCCGCTCCGCCAAAGAAAGTATCATCCACCAAGCCTCCAATTAAATAGCCGTCATCTACAACCTCCACTGAAAAGCCCCTGCTATAAGCTCTATCTCCCACACTGTTTGTTCCAAGGAACCTAACCCACTCTTTAGCACCTTTTAAGTCGGTTTTAATAACGAATGCAGTTGCTAAGCCATCCTTTACAGTCTCCCCAACTATTATGTACCCATTCTTAGTCCTCTTGATTTGGTAGGGCATCAAGTCAGGACTTATTCCAACCTTTTTAACGTCTATGTAGCTTTTCCATAGAGTATTGCCATTTTTATCAACTTTTACTAAGAACAAATCATTGTAAACTCCCCGAGTTCCATTAGTAACACCCATTAAAATGTAGCCATCTTGAGTTTTTATCATGTCTCTTCCCCTCTGAAAGTCTCCGTATTCCGCATAGTTCTTGCTCCACACGACATTTCCATCCCAATCTGTTTTTATGAGCGTAGCTTTTCCATTTGTGGTTCCAAAAATTAAATAGCCATCGTCAACAATCAAGCTCCAAAAGCCCCATGAGTTTCCTGCAACTTCCCCATACTCCTTAACCCAAAGTGGATTCCCGCTTAGATCTGTTTTTATAAGAAGTGGTGTGTATTTACTGGGAGAATCGGTGACTCCCAAAATTATATAACCACCACTAACTTCCTTTATGTCTCTTCCAAAAACATTCTTTCCTATTGAGATTGTTTTATTCATTGTTACTTTAGGAATCTTTGGATTGTAATCGTTGAAACCAAACTTCACAAGAAATCCTTCTGAATAGTAACCCCATGGATCATTATTGAACTGCTTAAATGCATCTCTTGTTGTTGGGAAATCCCACGTTACTGTCCATCCAACGATATAAGCTTCCCCATTTTCAATAGCAATTTCACTAGGTGTATCTGTTCCAATTGGATAGGAATCTCCTGTTCCTCCAAAGAGCGTAGCATATAACAGCTCTCCATTTGGACTCAACTTTGCAAAAAACGTATCTGTTGGTCCCTTCTTCTCTTTCTGAAAAGCATCAGATGTCATTAAATGTGAAGCATTCTTATAGCCAGTTACTCCGGTTATGTATGTATTGCCCTCTTTATCAGCTCTTATAGAGATCACTTGGGATTCTCTTAGGAAGTAGGTTGAATAAACAAGCACCTTTAAGTTGGGCGTCATTTTAAAGACTATACCATAATCTGCCCCATCTCCTTCTTTTTTCACATCTATTGGATTTTTTACTGGAAAATCAGCATTTTTCCATACAACAGTTCCAGCTGCATAGACATAACCGTCTTCACCAACGTAGATGTCTTTTAAAATCTCTGGTGAACTTCCTCCAATAAATGTTGAATAAACGATGTTTAGGTTGTCATCAAATTTCGTGATTGCTATGTCACCATTATGAAAATACGGATCACATTTTCCCTTCTTTGTTCCACAAGAGCTATCAAAAGCTCCCATTGTTGGATAATTTATATCCTCAGTATAACCTCCAACATAGAATCCACTTTTAGCTGGAGCTATTTGCATGTTGAGCAAATACCAGTAGCTTGAAAATATCAGCTGTCCATTTGAGTCAAATTTTGCCATAAATGGATGTGATCCAAGAGGATAATACTCCTTAATTTTTGAAAAGCTTAAGAGGGAGTTTATGGTCGGAAAATCATCTGAATAAGTCATCCCTGTTATGTAAACATTTCCTTCATCGTCAATCTCCATGTCTAAAGGTTCCTCTTTCCCCTTGCCTCCGAAGTAAGTTGTGAATATTATATCCCCCTCTGGGCTAAGCTTTGCAAGGAAGAAATCAACATCTCCCGCTAGTTTTCTTTGATAAGCATTCTTTACGGGTAAATCCTCAGACATAGTGGTTCCAAAGAGGTAAATATTACCTCCATTATCAACCCTAATCTTAAATGCTGAGTCATCTTTGCTACCTCCAAAGAAGTTTAGGAATTCCACGTCTCTCCCGCTCTTTGTTAGCTTTGCGTAGTAAACTTCATTTCCTTTCCCGCGTATTGGAAAATTCCCCACCACGTAGACTTGCTCATTCCTTACATCAACACTAACAAGTTTGTCGTAAGACGTTGTCCAGCCAAAGTACGTCGAATATATTAGTCCATAACTCCCACTTTTTTCTGCACTTATACTTGAAGTCAAAAAAGTGCCAAATAACATTAAGACCAAAATAGTCAAAACAAATGATTTATTTTTCATTTATGGTCCCTCCAACATATCAAGAAGAGTACATATGACTCCTCTCGATATTAATTTCATTAAAAGTCATTTGCCTATATTAAACTTCCCATTTTTGTCCACCAAAAACCCTAAATTCTAACTCTGCTAAAAACTAAACATTGGAGGTGAAAAAATGAAAGATTTCCACATAGCTCATGAGGATGAGATTAAAGCAGGAAAAACTACTGACGTTTACTTCATTAGAACAAAGAAAATTTTAAAGGCTAAAGGGATCCACAAGAAAGTTTTTGCTGACGTTTCAACAACTTCTTTACCGAAAGGTTGGAAATGGGGAGTCTTAGCTGGAATTGAAGAAGTTGCAAAGCTTTTAGAGGGATTACCCGTTAACGTTTATGCAATGCCCGAAGGAACTATTTTTCACCCCTATGAACCAGTTCTTCAAATTGAAGGTTATTATAAAGAATTCGGAATTTATGAAACCGCTTTACTTGGAATGCTTAGCCAAGCAAGTGGAATTGCAACTGCTGCATTAAGGGTAAAAATTGCCGCTAATTTTAAGCCTGTCTACAGTTTTGGAATAAGACACATGCATCCAGCTATTGCACCAATGATTGATAGAGCTGCATTTATTGGCGGATGTGACGGTGTTAGTGGAGTTTTAGGTGCTGAACTTATAGGAGAAAAGCCAGTTGGCACAATGCCTCACGCATTAATCTTAGTAGTTGGAGACCAAGTTAAGGCATGGGAATACTTTGATGAGGTTGTAGAAAAGGAAGTTCCGAGGGTTGCTTTGGTAGATACGCTTTGTGATGAAAAGTTTGAAGCTTTAATGGCTGCTGAAGCATTGGGAGAACGGTTAAATGCAGTAAGATTGGACACCCCAAGCTCAAGAAGAGGAAACTTTAAGCGCATAATTGAAGAAGTTCGCTGGGAACTTGATATTAGAGGATACAAGCATGTTAAAATCTTCCTGAGTGGAGGCTTAGATGAAGAGAGCATTAGAGAGTTAGTCGATGTAGCGGATGCCTTTGGTGTTGGTGGTTCAATAGCAAGTGCAAAACCGATAGATTTCTCCTTAGATATAGTTGAAGTTGAAGGAAAGCCAATAACGAAGAGAGGAAAGCTAAGTGGAAGAAAGCAAGTCTGGAGATGTGAAAATGGACATTACATTAAAACCCTAACAAGTGAAGAGCTCGATGAATGTCCAGTTTGTAAAGGTAAAGTCGAACCCCTATTAAAGCCTCTGATAAAAGATGGAAAAATCGTTGCTAAATTGCCAAGTGCAAAAGAGATTAGGAAATACGTCTTAGAGCAGGCTGAAAAGCTTAACTTAAACTTAGAATGATGCTTTCTTCTTTTTATATTTAAAGAAGGGAAGAAGTAAAAAGAATCACTCAACTGTAATTGCTGAAGTTGGACAGCTGTCAGCTGCTTCTTGTGCGCACTCTAAGTCTGTCTCTTCAACCAATGTCCTTGCTTTTCCATCGTCACCCATCTCAAAGACGTCTGGACAAATGCTAGCACAGACTCCACATCCAATGCATGCATCCTTATCAATTGAGACCTTCATTTGACTCCCCTCCGAGTAGTCTTCAAAAGCTCTTTTAAAAAACTGCTTAAAAGCTTTTTCTTAACCATAAGTTTACAAAAAAGGTTTGTTTAGAATTTAAAACAAGAAAAATGACAAAGAATATTAGAGCTAGATCAAGCCTCCTCTATGTAAATACAGCTAACTGGACATGCTTCAGCAGCTTCTTTAGCACACTCATAAAGGCTTTCGTCAATGATCTCAACCTTTGGAACGCTCTTTCCTTCGTCATCCATCTCAAAAACATCCGGACAAAGACTTGCACAGATGGCATCTCCAATACAAACGTCTCTATCAACTCTAACTTTCCATTGTGCCATTGGCATCACCACAAAAGAGTTTACAAACATTTATTATAAACCTTTCGTGAAATTTGGTTATCCTAAAAAAATTAAAATAGCTTAACACAAAGCAGAGAAAAATAAGAGAAAATAAGTTAGATTACATCAAGCCCAACTTTTTCTTGTACTCTTCACTAATTCTATCCGGTGTCCAAGGAGGATCAAAGGTTAGCTCTATTTCGGCATCCTTAACCCCGGGTATTTGAAGAACTTTATCCTCAACTGCTTTCAAAAGCCACATTGTTAATGGACACCCGGGAGTAGTCATCGTCATCTTAACATAAACCGTGTTGTCTGGTCTTATCTTCAACTCATAGATCAAGCCAAGATTAACAACATCTATACCAATCTCGGGATCAACAACTTCTTTTAGTTTCTCCAAGATCAGCTCCTCAGTTAGAGGCTGCTCTTGAGTTTTAACTTCTCCAATTTCTTTTTCTTCTTCCATTAAATTCACCCAAAGAAGCCTTAGGATTAAGCAAATTTAAACCTTATGGAGCACTAATGGGTAATATGCATTATATCAAGTATCAATGCTTTTGCTATCTCCTCATCTATCACATTAGCCCGAAGCTCTCTTAATACCCTCTGGATTGAAAATAACTTTAGAGAAGGCTTTATTTCAAACGCTTCCTTTAATAAAGGACATCCAAACTTTAAATCATATCTTCCCCCAATTATTTCGATCAGCTCCCTTTTATCTAAGGCAAGAAAAGCTGGAAAGTTCAATATTATCACATCTCTTCTTTTATAAATTGACGGAGTGCCAGTGCTTAACATATCTCCATAGGCGACTATCTTAATCTTCCTCTCCTTTGCAAATTTCTCAATGCTCTCCATTACCATTCCATGACATCTCCCACATGGGTGAGTACCCTTGTTTATCAACTTCCTCATGGCTTCTTCATAATTCTCTATCTCAACAAAAACCCCCTCATATTCCTCAATTTTTCTAATTTTCTCTTTTGGGATTTGAGGTAATAAAGCTGTTACGGGTAGAGCTTTAAATCCAGCCCACTTCAAAATTAAGAAAGTTGCCGTGCTGTCACTTCCTCCAGAAAAAGCGACGACTATTTCTTCATCTATCTCGCTTTTTTCAAACTCCTCACCATAGAGTCTAAAATGAGCTAAAGCCTTTAATTTTTCATAGGCTTCCTTACTAAGATAATTCTTAACTCTCTCCAAGGCTAACAAGGACTTTTCAACCCTGTATCTCTTTATGAAATCTTTATCAATTACCTTAAGCATTGCATCACCATCTTACAAAAATGAGTCACAACTTTTGAATTTTTGGGTTTAAAGAGGAAAAAGCTTAAATTTAAAAACCTCAAAGTGAAGCTTAGTCGGGCTGTTTTGCCCATCTCATATTAAAAACAAACTTTTGGGGGGATTAACGTGAGAGAAATTGTAGCAAAAGTTAGGGAGAAAACAAAAATCCCTGTTTATGAGAGAACTATCGAAAATGTTTTAGGAGCGGTTTTAGCAAGTAAGGACTTCTGGAGGATAGTTGACTTAAGTGAAGAACCTTTGCCACTTGTTACAGCAGTTTTAAACACTCTTCATGACTTAGGCTACTTAGATTTCAATAGAGAGGTTATTTTAACACTAAAAGGACAAGAGCTGGTGGAAAAGTATGGGATTGCAAAAAGGGAAGATTTAAGCTGCAAGTACTGTGAAGGGAAGACGGTTGATGTTAATATTCTAAACGAATTATTAAAGCAGTTTAAAGAGCTTGTAAAGGACAGACCACAACCAAAACATGAATTTGATCAAGCATACGTTACTCCTGAAACAACGATAGCGAGAATAGCCCTAATGCATACAAGAGGGGACTTGGAAAATAAGGAAATATTTGTGCTTGGTGATGATGATTTAACCAGCATCGCATTAATGCTTTCTGGTTTGCCAAAGAGGATAGCTGTTTTAGATATAGATGAGCGTTTGATAAGCTTCATCGAAAAAACTGCAGATGAAATTGGCTTTAATAACATTGATATATTTACATTTGATCTAAGAAAACCTCTCCCCGAATATGCTCTAAGAAAGTTTGACACCTTCATAACAGATCCTCCAGAAACGGTTCACGCTATTAGAGCTTTTATTGGTCGGGGTATTGCAACCCTAAAAGGTCCCGGATGCGCTGGATACTTTGGAATAACGAGAAGAGAGAGTTCATTAAATAAGTGGAGAGAGATCCAAAAAATCCTCCTCAATGAGTTCAATGTAGTTATAACCGACATAATACGGAACTTCAACGAATATGTAAACTGGGGTTATGAGGAAGAAACAAAAGCTTGGCAACTGACACCTATAAAAAGCAAACCAACATACAATTGGTACAAATCATACATGTTTAGAATTCAGACTTTGGAAGGTTCAATAGGATTTGAAGACGAGATAACAGTAAGAGAAGAGCTTTACAACGATGAAGAGAGTTCTACAACTTAATCTCTCCCTTTTAAGTTTTGAACAACTTCCCTAATCAAGATTTCCAGCGGGCTTTATTAATTTTTACCCGTAAGCATCGAGCCATTTTCGAAAATATCAGGTTTTTTCAAGCTATTTCGTTATTTGACTGAAAACGAAAGACTTATAAAGGAATGCTCAACCCATATTTAATTGAAACCTAAATATTACGATAATTTGGAGTTAAATCAAAAATTAAATAATAATCATAGAGAAAAACCAAGGTGAGGGAAAATGAGCTGGATAACACCAAAAAAAGCCATTATGGTGGCTGCGAGTGCGGAGGGTGGAACAAAGTTAAATGCCTTCGATAACGCCCTTCTTAAAATGGGTATCGGAAACGTTAATTTAGTTAAACTGAGCAGTATAATTCCCGCTCATATAGAGTGGATAGATGAAATGCCAGAAATACCAATTGGAATGCTCTTACCTACAGTCTATGCTCACATTGAAAGTGATGAGCCAAACGCAACTATCAGTGCTGCTTTAGGGGTAGGACTTAGTGAAGACAACAGCGGAGGATTGATTTACGAATACAGCGGCTACTGTACAAAAGAGGAAGCTATGGAAATGGTAAAGAAAATGGTTGAGGAAGGCTTTAGGGTTAGAGGATGGAAGTTAAAGGAGTTTAAAGTCGCAGTTGCTGAAATTACAGTCAAAGATAAGCCCGCTGCTGCAATAGCTGCAGTCGTGATGTTTCCATATTGATCCACAATTTTGGAGGTGGTGGAGATGGATGGAGGTGAGGGCGATGGCTCAAGTAACTGTGGACAGTCCAATTGGAATGCATGTCATATTAGATCTCTACGAATGCGACCCGCAAATATTAGACGATATAGAAAAGGTAGAAGAAATCCTCACTAAGGCTGCAGAACTGGCAAATGCCACAATAATCGATAAGAGATTTCACAAGTTTTCACCCCAAGGCGTTTCTGGTGTTGTTGTAGTTTCTGAGAGTCACATTTCAATCCATACATGGCCAGAGCATGGTTATGCAAGTGTTGATGTTTACACTTGTGGTGATCACACAATGCCAGTGAAAGCCAGCGAATACATAATAAAAGAGCTAAAATGTAAGAATCCTACGATAGTCAAGCTTGATAGAGGTCTTCTATTTAAAAAGGAGGAATGATCTCTTTTGTTCTCATTAAATTTATTCTATTAAATTCAAGCGAGCTAAAGGTTAGCTGGGAGGGGAGTTTATGCATTTTATAGAATGGTATCCACGAGGATATGGCGTGGCATTTAAGGTTAAGGAAAAGCTGTTGGAGATTGAAAGCAAATATCAAAAGATAGAGCTTTATGAAACTGAGGGATTTGGAAAGCTTTTGGTTTTAGATGGAACAGTGCAGCTCGTAACCGAGGGAGAAGAGAGCTATCATGAACCCTTAGTCCATCCCATAATGCTTGCTCATCCTAATCCAAAAAAGGTTCTTATCATCGGAGGTGGAGACGGGGGAACTTTAAGGGAGGTTTTAAAGCATAAAAGTGTGGAAAGAGCTGTGATGGTTGAGATTGATGAGAAGGTTATAGAAGTTTCCCGCTCGTACTTAGGGATTGATAAAGGAGCCTTTGATGATCCAAGGGCTGAAGTTATAGTTGGAGATGGAATAGAGTACATAAAAAACACGGAAGAAAAGTTTGATGTGATAATAGTAGACTCAACTGATCCAGTTGGACCAGCAAAGATGTTATTCAGTGAGGAATTTTATAAAAGTGCCTACAACGCCTTAGATGAAAAAGGTTTGTACATAACCCAAGCAGGAAGCGTTTATCTATTCACAGAAGAGCTTTTGGATGCCTACAACAACATGAAGAAGGTTTTCGACAAAGTGCACTATTTCAGCTTCCCAGTTATTGGCTATGCTTCACCTTGGTCTTTCTTGGTTGGTGTCAAAGGTGAGGTTAACTTTAAAGAAGTAAAAGTAAATAGAGCAAAAGATTTGAATTTACTCTACTACGACCCAGAAAGACATGAAACATTATTCCAAATGCCAAAATATGTTAAAGATCTCTTAGAAGGAAAAGCCTGATTAAAATATTCTATTTGCTTCCTTTTCTAAGTTTTTGATAACTTCCTCAACTTTGCTGAATAATGTGTTTAATGCCTCCTTAGGATCCTTTGCCTTATATATGTACCCAATCCATCCCCTGTTAACCAATTCCCTATCTATCAGCCCCAATTCAAGAAGATGCTTTAGTTTTTCCCTAACGATCCTTTCAGAAATGCCTAATTTTTTTGATATCTGCCTTGGGGTGAGATTTTCCTTTAAAAGAATTGAATAAATCTTTATCTCAGAGCTTGTTAGCTCAAATTTTTCAATAAGGGATGTGAAGGACTTCAGCAGATCTTCCATTTCTATCACTATGAAAATTTTTCTTCATACCTTTTCACTTTATGGTGAAAAGACTTATAAAGCTTTCCACTAATTTAGTTGACGGTGGACAAAATGATGAAAGCAATGCTTAAAAACACAAGGATCCCAGATGGCAGGGCATATATAGGAATAGGACTCTTTGGGCTCTTGATTAATCATGCGAACTTTGTAAAATCGATTATCGTTTTGATATCTATTGTTCTCTATGTCGCCTATGCCTTTGCTATAAACAACTGCTTTGATGTTGATACTGATATTTTAAACCCAAGAAAGAGAGGGAAAAATCCAATAGCCAATGAAGAGCTGAGTTTTAAAGCTGGATTAATATCCTCTGCTTTGTTGGCGATTTTTGGGATCACCCTTTCCTATTTTGTGGGAAAGGAAGCATTCCTAATTTACACTTTAATGGTTATCTTAGCAACCCTCTATTCAGCCCCTCCAAGATTAAAGGCTCGTCCAGTAGTTGATGTTCTCTCACATGGGATTTTCTTCGGGGCTTTCCCATTTATGTATGCTGCATATATAGATAGTGCATTAAGCAGGGAGGAAGCTCTAATTGCAGTAGCTCTACTCCTATACTCCTTTGCCATGGAACTCAGAAACCATCTGGAAGATTACGAGAGTGATTTAAAAGCAAATCTAAGAACCACTCCAATAATTATAGGGAAAGATCTCTCCAAAAAATTCGTTTACATATTCTCAACCTTACCAATCCTGATTATGCTCTACCTCCTGCATCCATTTTCATTAGTCGTCGGAATGGTAGCCTTTAACACGAGGGGAAATCCAAAAGTTTTTGACAGTTTAATGACAGCTTTAGTGGTTTTATATATCCTCAAGGTGATGGTAGTTTGAAAATAGATAAAAAGCTCTTCAGCCTCCTAGCACTTACAATATCAGTAGCCTACCTCTATAAACAAATTGACCCCTATGAACTGAGTATGGCAATTGAAAGGGCATCTCCAAAGTATCTGCTGATAGCGTTATTCCTCTCTACTCTAACAGTGCTAATTTCCACATTGAGATGGTACATCTTCCTCAAAGAAGTTCAGAGAGCAAGCTTTAAGAAAACGCTTTTCGCTTTTATAAGCGGGTATTATCTGATCTCAGTTTTACCTCCAAGCATTGGGCATATAGCAAAGGTAAAGCTTGTTGGAGGAGATTACTTCAAAGCTCTATCAACCCTAATAATAGGACTCAGTACAGAGCTTTTGGTCATTCTGTCATTTGCCCTCATATTCATTGGACTCACAAAAGTGGGAATTTTAATGATGATTATAGTGATCTTTGCATTGGTGTATGAACAAGGTATTTACAGAGCGGTGAACTCTCTCCTTGGAATTTGGGAGAATATTGGACTTAGGGGTTTAGTCTCAAGCTTAAGGGGCTATGCAGAGAGCTTATATCATGGCTGGAGCAAAGCAAAAGAAAATAAGAAAATTTTTAGTTCTTCATTCTTCTTATCCCTCATAATAATCCTTCTTCAAGTTTACGGCATCATCGTAGTTGGCAAAGCCTTTGGGCTTCAGATCTCAATAAAACAAGCCTTAACCGGATTTATAATGAGTGTTCTGTTTGCAAGCATAAGCGGCATTCCATCTGGAGTTGGTGCTAATGAGTTCGGTCTCGTCTTAGGCATTGGAGCATCTACAACTTCAACAATAACTGCTTTCACTTACAAGCTTTTGTTCCAATATCTCTACTCTATACTTGGCGCAATAGTTTTCTACAGCTCTTTTGGAGGGAGTAAAAGTGAAAATAGCATTAGTTAGCGATTGGTATTATCCAAAGATAGGTGGAGTTGCCTCTCACATGCATAATTTAGCATTAAAGCTTAAGGGAAGGAGACATGACGTCGCAGTAGTTACCAATAATTGGGAAACCGGAAAGGAAAAAGAGCTGGAAAGGTTTAACATTGATTTAATTAAAATTCCCGGAGTTATAAGCCCAATTTTTGGGATTAACGTAACGTACAGTCTTAAATCTACCCAAGAGCTTAACGAGTTTCTAAAGGATTTTGACATAATTCACTCCCATCATGCATTTACACCTCTTGCATTAAAAGCTGTAAAAGCTGGAAGAACACTTGGAAAGGGAACCCTTCTAACCACCCACAGTATATCCTTTGCTCATGAATCGAAATTGTGGCAGGCTTTGGGATTAACCTTTCCCTTGTTCAGCCACTACTTAAAGTATCCACATCAAATTATTGCAGTAAGTAAAGCTGCTAAAGCATTTATAGAACATTTCACAGATACAAAGGTTGAGATCATACCAAATGGGGTTGACGATAAAACATTCCACCCAAATTGGAACAAAGAGAAGATAAAAGAAGAATTTGGAATAGAAGGAGAGGTTATTCTATATGTAAGCAGAATGAGTTATAGGAAGGGTCCTCATGTTCTTCTAAATGCTTTTTCACAGATTAAAGATGCAACATTGGTTATGGCTGGAAATGGGGAACTTTCGCCTTTTTTAAAGGCTCAAGCAAAGTTTTTAGGGATAGAAGACAGGGTTAGGTTCCTTGGATACGTACCAACAAAAGAGTTGCCAAAGATATTTGGAATGGCAGATATCTTCGTTTTGCCTTCAATAACAGCAGAAGCTTTTGGAATAGTAATTTTAGAGGCTATGGCATCTGGAGTTCCAATAATAGCTACAACCGTTGGGGGAATTCCAGAGGTTATTAAAGAAAGTGAAAGCGGTCTTTTAGTTCCCCCCTCAAATGAGCTTGAGCTTAAAAACGCAATTGAAAAGCTGTTAAACGATGAATCCTTAAGAAAATGGCTCGGTCAAAACGGGAGGAAAGCGGTTGAAGAGAAATACTCCTGGGATAATGTCATTAAAGAAATTGAGAAAGCTTATGAAGAAGTTCTTTCTATTTTATAATGGGGAAATGCAATGATGATGGAAAACCTAACGTGGGATGAGTTTGAAAAAATAAGGGAAGAGATTAGCACTGTTATAATCCCAATTGGAAGTATTGAAGCTCATGGAAAGCATTTACCTCTAAACACTGACGTATTAGCCCCAATTGAAATCTCAAAAAGGGTTGAAGGTGAAGTTAGAAAGAAAGGAGGAGATATTCTAATTGCACCTCCAATTCCCTATGGACATAGTTTCGTTTTAAACGTCTATCCCGGTACGATAAATGTAAAAGCAGAAACCTTACGTGCTTATGTTAAGGATGTAATAGAGGAGTTTGCAAAGGAAGGATTTAGGAGAATAATTTTGATGAATGGACATGGAGGGAACATATATCCTCTTATTGAAGCAAGTGAAAAGGTTGCAGAGAATTTTGATGTTGAGGTATGGATCATCAACTGGTGGATAGATTTTAGAGAAGACATCCTAAGTGTTTGTTCTTCTCAAGGTCATGCGGGAGAAGATGAAACATCTGTCATCTTAGCAATAAAGCCAGAGCTTGTAAAGATGGATAAAGCCAAAGGTGAAAAAAGAACAACGAAAGTTAGAAGGATAAGGAGAGATATCGGGCTTGAGCTTTTTCCAGATGGCGTTAATGATGACCCAAGTAAGGCTACAAAGGATAAAGGGGAAATCATATTAGATATTGTTAGTAAGAAGATAACCAAACTAATCTTGGGCGAGAAAGATGCATATTAATGAGGTTATTAGTGAGATTGAAAGGAGAATTAAAAGACTTGAAGCTGAGATAGAGTTTGTGGAGCAGAGATTAGCTCTAATGGAAAAAACAGGGGCAATATCAAGATATAAAACTTGGGAAAGAAGACAAGAATCTTCAGTTTACTATCTCATGATATTCTTCATATGGATTTTCTTGGGACTGTTATTGCTCATCTACATAAAAAGCAGATATGCTAGGGGAATTCCCATTCCTACAACCTTCTATATAATAATCACTGCAACATTGGTTCTCTTTCCACTCTCATACATCCTTTGGAGAACCTTCAGAAAAGAGCAAAAAGAGAGTCCTATTGATTATTTAGAAAGTAGGGAAAGAAGTGCTCGTATAGTGATAAGCTCATTTTATAATCCGTTAAAAGATGCACTAAGAGAAGGAAACGATGAGAGAATACTAAAACTGGCTGATGAGTTGTTAAATAGCCCAATTCTTTCAGAGGCTATTAAAATTGTTAATGAAGGTGATCCAAAGCTAATGGCATATGCCCTCTATCTCTATGTAAACAGAAATTTGGGTTTAGAGGAAGAGATAAAGGAAACTTTACAGAGTTTGGACAATAGACCGCTGAAGAAGCTTTTGACTTATCTTCTTCAAAATAAAGATTTATAACTTAAGAGTTTTTACTTTTGCTTGGTGAAAATTAATGAGATTCGAGGTTTTGAACAAAGAGAGTATGGAGGAGCTTTCTAAGGAGCTTAGCAAGGCTGGAATAATGAACAAGACTAAGGAGGAGTTCAGTTGGGATATTGAACACTTCATTCTCATTAAAGGCAGGTATGGAGAGCTTAAGGAAAAGGTCAAAAAGATAAGCGAGAGGGAGGTTATAGAAGGAAAGCTTGAAGAGATTGAAAGAGCTTTTAACGCTCTTCTATCTGAATGGAATGTTAATGAGAGCAAGAACATAGAGGAAGTCTTTAATGAAGTTGATATAAATAGATTGATTCTCCTAACTGCTCTAATTGATAGTGGAGCAATTGAGGAAGAAGATGGGAAATTGAAGCTCTTAAAGAAGCCAGAACTTGATAACCTTGAAATAGAGATTAGATTTCCAATTGATGATGTCGAGGAGATATTGGACGAAATTGAGGAGAAAATTGGATCCCAGCTTGTAAGCGAGGTTGCATTTTTGAGAAGATACTTTGTGGAGGTTTTAGAAGTCGAGAAAGAGCTAATTCATAGAGCTTTAGAAATAGCTGAAGAATACGTAACAGATGAATCTTTAGTTAAAGCGATGTTTGTTGGTATTGCAAAATCTGTTTTAGCAGATGTCATTATGGAGCTTGTGAAGCAAAAGAGAAAAAAGAACGAGCTTATAGAGGCAATTCTTGAAAGGGAGCCAATCATAGTTGAAGGAAAGAAGGAAAAGATAAACATCTATTATGATGAAGAAGCCTTAGAAGATTTCCTTAAAGAATTGCAAAGCTTGGGCTACATAAAGATAAAGGGAAACAAAGTATTCTGGTGATTCATCAAAACTTAGGAGGTTGTAGTGATGGCAATTTACTTCATAGGCTTGGGTCTCTATGATGAAAAAGATATAACTCTAAAAGGACTGGAAATTGCAAAAAAATGTGATTTAGTATTTGCAGAATTTTACACCTCCCTTTTAGCTGGAACCACAATAGAAAAAATCCAAAAGTTGATTGGAAAACCCATAAAGCTTTTGAATAGAGAAGACGTTGAACTGAATTTTGAGAAGATCGTTTTAAAAGAGGCAAAAGAAAAAGATGTTGCATTTCTAACGGCTGGAGACCCGATGGTGGCAACTACGCATAATGATTTAAGGATAAGGGCAAAGCAAATGGGAATTGAAAGCTATGTTGTCCATGCTCCCTCAATATATTCTGCAATATCAATAACTGGTTTGCATATTTACAAATTTGGAAAATCCGCCACAGTTGCTTACCCAGAAAAAAACTGGTTCCCAACGAGTCATTATGACGTAATCAGAGAGAACAAGGAACGAGGGCTTCACACCTTATTATTTTTGGACATAAAGGCAGAAAAAGGAAAATACATGACAGCAAATGAAGCTATGGAGATTTTGCTTCAAGTTGAAGATATGAAGAAGCAGAAGGTTTTTACACTAGAAACATTAGTTGTTGTTTTAGCAAGGGCTGGCTCTTTAAATCCAACGCTTAAGGCTGGATTTGTTAAAGATATGCTCAAAGAAGACTTTGGGAAGCAGCCACATGTGTTAATTGTTCCCGGCAAATTGCATATAGTTGAAGCCGAATATCTAGTGGAATTTGCAGATGCTCCAAAAGAAATACTAAAGTGGGCTTAGACCTCTCAAAAACTTTATAAATGGGGATTTTAAGTATATGCATGGAACTTTAGGGGCCCGTGGTCTAGACTGGTTATGACGTCGCCCTCACACGGCGAAGGTCCGGGGTTCGAATCCCCGCGGGCCCACCAGAAGAGAGATTCCTTTCTCATTAGAAAAACTACATTTTCTACCCCTTCCTCAGTTTTCTAGTCCATAGCGGAGCTTCGCTCCACAACCTCCAAACTTTGTTTCTGACTTCTAATTTCTCTTTTTCTACTGAAGACAATGCAGTTCTTTTATCTCATACGTCATTCTTGAACTCTATATAGGCAAACGTCGAAATCTTTATATGCAGTTAATTCCAAAAAATAAACCATGTTAGAGAAAGAGAAAGAAGCTTTAGCTAAGAGAATAGCGGGAGAAATAACTTTATCCTCTGACCCTGGAAAAACTATGAGAAAATGGCGTGAGATATTTGGAATTAGCCAAACTGAACTAGCCGAATATCTAGGCGTTTCTTCTTCAGTTATAAGTGATTACGAAGGGGGAAGAAGAAAAAGCCCCGGAGCTTCCACTATAAGAAAATTTGTTGAAGCTTTACTTGAAATTGACGAGAAAAAAGGAGGAAATGTTATTAAAGCATTTAGTAAAACCCTAGGAAGCGACTTCCCAACAAGTGCGATTTTAGACATGAGAGAATTCGCATTACCTGCTACTGTTAGAGACATAGTTGATGCCGCTAAAGGAGAAGTGGTTGCAAACATGGATCTGATTGATAGAAAAATTTATGGTTACACAGTCATTGATAGTATTCAGGCTATTTTAGAGATGAGCAGCGATGACTTCCTTAAGCTCTATGGATGGACTACTGAGAGAGCATTAGTTTTTACGAAGGTAACCACTGGAAGAAGTCCAATGATAGCCATAAGAGTTCAAGGTATGAAGCCAGCGGTTGTTGTCTTGCATGGAGTTAAGAAGTTAGATGAACTGGCTGTAAAGATTGCGGAGAGAGAAAGAGTCCCCCTCGTTATTTCAAAGGTAGAGTCTGAAAACGATCTAATAGTCTCATTAAGGAGATTAGTTGAAAAGAAGGAAAAAGAGCTATAACTCCTTCCTCCAGATACCTTCCCTGGCTAATTGCTCTAATCTGTTCCTCATGTGCATCAGGATTTCATTAAGGATTCTTTCGTTATCATAGTTATTTACTATTCTCTCAAGTTCTTCCTTTGGCTTCTCCTTAAGTTCCTCTGCAACTTCTATCATTAACGGAAAAGCCCTAACTATGTTGTCAACTATCGTAATATCAGCCATTCTTGCCGTTCTTGAAAGAGGGTTTAAATCAACTGTAATGACAAATTTGCCCATGTTGACCAAAGCTTCAGTCCTATCGCCATCCTCTAAGGGGACCAAAACAACGTCAGCTTTCCAAATGCCCCTTTCATCAACTCTTCCCCTTTCGCTATCTAAACCAGGGATTCTCTTGTTCGCATTTTCTCCAATGCCCAAAAGTTCAACATTTGGGTCAATTTCTCTAAAAGCCTCTCTTATCGCTTTTTCCCTCTCATAGGTTCTATAAAATAGGTTTACTTCAAGTTTTGCATTTAAAACCTTTCCCAGCTCAATAGTCTCCTTTGGAACTAATGCTGTGACATTTCCATTTATTGAAATCACGGGATGCTCAGCTAACAAAAGCTTTGCAACCGCTGCTTTTATTGCTTCTTTTGCTGGTTCAATTGTTTTCTCTCCAATCAAATAATCAAAAGCTTCCCCTCTCCCATGGGCTATTAAACCAGCTTTTGCTAAAATACCCTTTTCTAAAGCCTCTTCGAGTTTATGCCTATAATATAAGCTCCAATAACGAGGATGAGATTTAGGAACGAAAAATCTTGCCACACTATCACCCCAAGCAAAAATAAGAGTGAGAGAATAAAAAGCTTTCACTCTGAAAGAAATATTACCAACTACTTTTTCTTTCCCCCAAGAAGAGCTTCATAAAACCTGAAAAATCCTCCCTTCTAAAGGTCTCATAAAGCTCATTTGTCTGCTCTGGAGTTAGTTTCTCTATTTCCTCTGGAATTCCTTCCACCAATGCATAAGCCAATCCTTTGTCTCCCTTACGGGCTATCTCAAGGGTATAGATCTTTTTATTAAGTGTCTGGGCAATTTCAAGCTCTCTAACTACTAAAGATGTGAACTTTCCTAAAATCGCAACAGCGACAAAAATTTCCGCTTTTTCAATCAAATGCTCCGTTGGCTTTAAACCATATTTTGATGGCACAATAATGTTAGATGAAGAAAAATTTTTCTCTATTATTTCAACACAAGCTTTCTCACTTTTTGTGTTGTAGAGGATTGTAGGCTCACTCATATAAATTGGGATTCCCTCTTTTTTCTTTTTTTTCTTAAAAATGCTAAACACTTTTGAACACCTCAGGTGGGGATTTTACGTCGTCATCTTTCCATCGGCTGGGATGACACTCATCATCGGTAATAGGAACTTAATAAAGTCCTTCATATTATCAGCTAATTCAAGAGTTATATACTTTTTTGCAAGCTATTATTCATAGATTCATTTACACAGTTCATAATTACATCTACTTACCTATTAGCCTTTCTTCGTCTTGAATGAAATTAGAGACCTAGTGCATCATAAAACGGGACTTCAAGCCCTTTCAATGTTTTAATACCAAAAAGAATCTTGTAGTCATTGATAACCTTTTCTCCTCGTACTGCATCTTCAATGACATTATGAAGAGAGTTCACATCTTCACCAAAAAATCCTGCAAGTATATCGTAGTCTCCCGCTATTTCATAAGCTTCAAAAACATTTGGATTTTCCATAAGCTTTTGTTTAAATTTTAGAATATCCTCTCTCAAAGCATCAGCCTTTAACTTAATTAAAACGATGGCATACGAAAACCCAACCTTGTCAAATCTAAGATATGCAGATATCATAAGACATCCGCGCTTTTGTAGGTTTATCCTCCTCCATCTGATCGCTGTTTTTGACATTCCAATCCTCCTAGCTATCTCAGCATCGCTTATTCTTCCATTCTTCTTAAGTAGACGAATTATCTCCCAATCTTTTTTTGACAACTTCATTTGTTTTCCCTCAACTTTGACCTAAATTTCTATTATCATATCTTATTCGGTATCTTTATGTTCTTAAATTTTTAGATTATTGAACTAAATTTTAATGAAAAATTAGTCCAATAACAAAAACATTGAACCACACTTTGGTTCAATAATAGATAAATTCTATCATGGTTTCACACTCGATGGTGATATATGCATGCATAAGTACATAGTTGGATTAATTAGAGTTCTAACTATAACAGATGAAGAACTTTTAAATGTGCATGGGAGGATAATAGAGAGAGCATATCCCGAATTAAAGGTCATTAGTAAGTGTATTAAAAATCAACCACAAGGAATCTACGATTCTAAAACGGAAAAAATAGCAAAACCAAAAATTATAGAGTTGGCTAAAGAATTTGAAAGAGAGGGTGTTGATGCAATTATTATAAGTTGTGCTGCTGATCCTGGAGTTAAAGAAGTAAGAGAGAGGGTTTCTATACCTGTGATAGGTGCCGGTTCTGCTGCATCTTCTTTGGCATTAGCGTATGGAGAGAAAGTTGGTGTATTGAATTTAACTGAAGAAACTCCAATGGTCATTAAAGAAATTCTCGGAGATCATTTAGTCGCAGAAGATCATCCAAAAGGAGTAACGAATACACTAGATCTAATGACTGAACTGGGAAAAAATGCGGCAATAAACGCTGCAAAACGACTAAAAGAAAAAGGGGTTGATGTCATACTCTTAGGATGCACTGGTATGTCAACAATAAAAATCGCTCCTATTCTTGAGAAAAGGGTTGAGATACCTATTATTGACCCTGTAATTGCAGCTGGTACAGTTGCTTTACATTCTCTAAAGAGATTAAATATTTGGGGGGAGAAAAATGAAGCTTAAAATAAATGAGAGATTAGCAGAAGCCGCTGTTTTAGGAGGAGCATTTTTTGGTGGTGGCGGTGGAGGAGATTTAAAGCAGGGTCTAAGGGATGCAAAGCTTGCAATCGAGCTTGGAGATGTTATTATAATAGACATTGATAGTGTTCCAAAAGATTCTCTCATTGTAACTGCTTCTATGGTTGGAGCACCTGCCGCTAAAGAGAAGTATCTTATGCCAAGTCATATGATAAAATCAACCGAACTCTTGATTGAAATAGAAAAAATGGAAGTTGGAGGAATAATTTCCTCAGAGAACGGAGGATATTCAACGATAAACGGATGGATCCAATCTGCTATTCTTGGAATTCCTATTATCGATGCCCCAGCTGATGGGAGAGCGCATCCAACAGGCATCATGGGAGCAATGGGACTCCATAAACTTCCAGAATATACTTCCATTCAAACTGCCGTGGGAGGTGATAAAAAGAAGGGATGCTATATTGAACTTTTTGTAAAAGGAAACTTAGAAAAAGCCTCGAAAATGGTTAGAGAAGCGGCGGTTCAAGCTGGTGGGTTAGTGGCAGTTACAAGAAATCCTATTTTCCCAGAATACGTTAAAGAGAATGCTGCAGTTGGAGGAATAACCCAAGCAATAGAAGTTGGTAAAATAATACAAGCACATAAAGATAATGTCGAGGAAATGATAAATAAAATTCTCAAATATTTAGGAGGCAAATTCATTGATTATGGAGTTGTAAAAGACTGCACACTTGAAACGAGAGGTGGATTTGATATAGGCTCTATTTTAATTGAAGGAAATAGAAGAGATACATATGAAATAACATTTTGGAATGAGTATATGACCTTAGAATCCGGTAAAAGGCGTCTTGGAACATTTCCAGACTTAATTGTCACAATCAATGTTGAAAATTCTTTACCCCTAAGCTCTGCTGAAATTAAAAAGGGTCAAAAAGTCGCTATTTTGGTTGTTCCCAAAGAAAAACTTCTACTCGGAGCAGGTGTTAAGGATCTTGATGTTTTGAAACAAGTTGAAAAGACAATAGGAAAAAAGATAGTAGTTTGAGGTGCTAAAAATGTTGAAGCAGATTATAGAGGCTTATGAACTCTTAGACAGTGCTTATGTAAGCGGATATAAGGTAGCTGAATTCTTAGGGAAAAGGGGATTGGAAAATATAGAAGTAAAAACAATAGAGGGTCCAAGAGGTTCAACTGATTTTATAAAAATTGTAATTCCTGGAAAAAATGGGAAAAGTTCAGGAGGAACAGCACCAACTCTTGGCATAATTGGTAGATTAGGCGGTATTGGAGCTAGACCAAAGGTTATCGGTCTTGTTTCAGATGCAGATGGTGCAGTTACAGCAATCTCTGTAGCTCTAAAACTTGCTGATATGAAAAGAAATGGAGACATTTTAGAAGGAGACGTTATAATAGCAACACACATCTGCCCTAACGCTCCAACTCAACCTCATGAACCAGTTCCTTTTATGGGTTCTCCTGTAGATATTGCGACAATGAACAAGTATGAAGTTGATCCAAGAATGGATGCAATTCTTTCTATCGATACTACCAGAGGAAATAGAATCATTAATATCAAGGGAATCGCCATAACGCCAACAGTAAAAGAAGGATGGATACTAAAAGTTAGTGATGATCTTTTAGATATAATGCAAATTGTCACTGGAAAGCTTCCTGCAGTTGTGCCCATAACTATGCAAGATATCACACCATATGGAAATGATATCTATCACCTGAATAGCATAGTGCAACCGGCAACGGCAACGGATGCTCCTGTTGTTGGAGTGGCAATAACTTCTGAAGTTGCAGTACCAGGAAGCGCAAGCGGGGCGAGTCATGAGATTGATATAGATCAGGCTGCAAGATTTTGTATTGAAGTTGCTAAAGGATTTGGAAAAGGGAAAGTGAAATTCTATGATGAAGAAGAGTTTAAGCGCTTAGTAGAGCTTTACGGTTCTATGAAACATTTACAAACGTTAGGGAGGGCAAAAGAGTGAGAATAGGTTTTGTAACTATTGGACAGTCTCCCAGAGTAGATGTTGTTCCTGAAATGACTCCAATTTTAGGAGATGTTGAGATAATCGAATGTGGAGCTTTAGATGATTTAACTCTCGAAGAAATACAAAAATTAGCTCCGAAAGAGGGAGATTATGTTTTAGTCACAAGGCTGAGAGATGGAACTCAAGTCAAACTAAGCAGGGAGAAAATAGTTAAGCATCTGCAAACATGCATTGAAAAATTGGAAAAGGAAGTTGACGTTATTGGTATTTTATGCACAGGGGAATTTCCTGAATTGAAATCTAAAAAGCTCCTAATAGAGCCCTCTTTACTTCTGCTAAAAGTTGTTGAGTCAATATTGCCACAAGGCAAACTAGGGGTTATTATACCTTCTCCTGATCAAATTGAAGAAACAAAAGAAAAATGGTCCTATACTGGCGTAGAAACTAAAATATTAGCTGTTTCGCCATATCTAGGAAAAGAAGAAGAGATCAAAGAAGCTGCAAGAGCCTTGAAAGACCGTGATTTAATAGTTTTGGATTGCATTGGATACAATCTAAAAGCAAAGGAAATTGTGAAAGACCTTACCAAAAAACCAGTTCTTCTTCCCAGAACTTTGATGGCTCACGTTATTAGAGAATTAGTGGAGGGAAGCTAATGTTTCGCCTTGAAATAAATAAAGAGCTTTACAGTGCATGTGAAATAGCATTAAGAGACTGTATGGGTGTAAAAAGAGGAGAAACAGTGTTAATTGTAACAGATGAACCGGAAAGAAATATTGGGGTGCATCTTTGGGCTAAAGCGAAAGAACTCGGAGCCGAGGCTATTTACATGGAAATGCTTCCTAGGGAAATACACGGCCAAGAGCCTCCAAAACCAGTGGCAGAGGCTATGAAAAGTGCAGATGTCGTTTTAGCTCCGACATCTAAGTCTATTACTCATACTTTAGCAAAGAAGGAAGCTTGTGAAAAAGGTGTGAGAGTAGCTACTCTACCTAGAATTACAGAGGAAATATTCATTAGGACAATGAATGTTAATTATGACGAAATTCTGGAATTAACAAACAAAATTGCTGATATTCTGGATAACGGGGAGGAAGTCCATATTACAACTAAATTGGGAACAGATTTAACATTTTCAATAAAAGGTAGAAAAGCAAGAAGAAGCACAGGAATTTATAGAAAACCCGGAGAATGTGGAAACTTACCTGGAGCCGAGGCATATATTGCTCCCTTGGAAGAAACTGCCAATGGTGTGGTCGTTATAGACGGTTCTATGGCAAGTATTGGAGTTTTATCCTCTCCTATCAAGCTAACCATCGAAGATGGTTTTGTTAAAAAAATTAAAGGAGGTGATGAGGCAAAGAGATTGGAGAAAATTTTGTCAAAATATGGGAAAGAGGCGAAAAATATCGCAGAATTTGGAATTGGCACAAATCCAAAGGCAAGAATAAGCGGGAACATTTTAGAAGATGAAAAAGTTTTTGGAACAGTGCATATAGCATTAGGAAGCAACTACGGCTTTGGTGGATTAACAAAAGCTCCGATACATTTGGATGGGATAATTATAGAACCCACTGTTTTGATTGATGGAGAATATTTGTTTAGAAATGGAAAACTTATGGTTTAAGTTAGTAGGTGAGATAAGATGGAGGAAGTTGGAAAAAAGAAACACCCCTCGGCATTTGAGGGGAAAATCTTAGTAATGAACATTGCAATGGCAGTATTAGGTGCTATAATAGGATTAGAGCTAATTACACGCTTGGGCATCTCAACTAACACTTCCATTATTGGTGCATTAATCGCTATCTTAGTGGCGAGAATCCCAATAGCAATATTGAGAGAATTTTTAGACTTAAACAGACAAAACTTGGTACAAACCGCAATTTCAGGTGCCACATTTGGAGCCGCAAATGCAATCTTCTTACCCGTAGGTGTTGCCTGGCTACTTAAAAGACCTGATCTTGTTATACCCATGCTCATAGGAGCTACGTTAGCAGCAATCATTGATATGACAATGTTGTATTGGCTCTTTGATTCAAGGGTATTCCCAGCCAAAAATCCATGGCCACCAGGAATAGCTACTGCAGAGACCCTAATAGCTGCTGCTAAAAAAGGAAAAAGAGCTATGCTTTTAGTATATGGAATAATAGCAGGATCAGTAGTAAGATTTTTCTTCAAAATCCCTGCTGATATAGCTGGTGTTGCATGGATTGGAAATATTTGGGCATTAACCATGTTCGGTATTGGTCTAATCGTGAGAGGGTACTCAGTTCAATTATTTGGTGTAGACATCAACAAATACTATGCCCCACATGGTATAATGATTGGTGCGGGACTTGTAGCCTTGATACAAATACTTCTCATAATATCCAAAAAGAGAAAATCCATGAACGAGGAAGAATCAGAAGGGTATGTATTCACAAGAACAGAGGCAGATATAAGATTTGGACTAAGTCGCGGATTTGCTTTATACCTTGGAGTAGCATTACTTCTCGCCCTAATGGGAGGATTATACACAGGTATGCCTGCTGGAAAGTTCATTTGGTGGATAATATTTGCAGCTGCTGCAGCCATTGTATCAGAATTGATAGTTGGATTATCAGCAATGCACGCAGGCTGGTTCCCAGCATTTGCCACAGCTCTTATATTCCTTATATTAGGTGTACTAATGGGATTCCCAGCCCCTGCTCTCGGACTATTAGTGGGATACACAGCATCAACAGGTCCAGCTTTTGCTGATATGGGTTATGATCTAAAGACAGGTTGGATAATTAGAGGAGAAGGAAAGGACAAGGAATTTGAATTGGAAGGAAGAAAACAACAATACTTTGCAGAACTAACAGGACTCATTGTTGCTGCAATTATGGTTGCAATATTTGCTAAGTACTATCTCCTTCAAGATCTCGTACCTCCAGTAGATAGGGTATATGTTGCTACGATAGAAGCAGGAGCAAGTCCCCAAATAGCAAAATACCTTCTCATGTGGGCTATACCTGGAGCTATAGTACAAGCAATCGGTGGTCCAGATAGGCAATTGGGTATTCTATTTGCCACAGGATTACTAATAAAGTACCCAATAGCAGGTGTAACAGTTCTAGTAGCTATAGGTATAAGACTACTTGTAAGGCATATATACAAGGAAGAAGGGCAACAAGCTCTATATGTATTAGGTGCCGGATTGATAGCAGGGTCAACATTGGTTAGCTTCTTCACATCAACGCTAAGACTTGGAAAGAAGTGAGAATATCCCTTGTAAATCCTTTTCTTTTTTGTTTAAATCTTTTGTGTTAAACAAGTAGTGGAGGATTAAGAATGAGGGTATATGAGTTCGAACTGGGTTTAGCAGCTCGAAGACTTGTGAGAGACATTCTTGATGTTCAACCAAATGAAATAGTCGCTATAACAGCAGACACTCTCTCTAGTGAAGAGGTTGTAAATGCTACTGCAAGAGCCGTTTTTGAAACAGGGGCAAAGCCAATGGTTATATGGATTGCAACACCAGATGGAGTTGGAAAAGCAGCTGACCCGATGTTACCCCAAAAGCCCCTAATTGGGGCATTGAGGGAAGTTAATGTCTGGATTGAATTTAACTATCAGTGGATACTTTATTCTACAGTATTTGATACGGTAATAAAAGAAAACAAAGAATTAAGGTATATCTGTTTGGTAGGTATGAATCCTGACATGATGGTTCGTGTTATTGGAAAAGTTGATATGAAAAAGCTTTCTGAATTTTTAGATAAGATTGCTGAAATAACAGCAAAAGGAAAGAGAATGAGGATTACAACTCCTGCAGGAACAGATGTTGAGTTTGAAAAT
This sequence comes from Thermococcus sp. JdFR-02, assembly GCA_002009975.1. Classification (GTDB taxonomy): domain Archaea; phylum Methanobacteriota_B; class Thermococci; order Thermococcales; family Thermococcaceae; genus Thermococcus_C. The sequence goes on along the minus strand of MTLP01000007.1, from coordinate 719 downwards.
CACCCATTAAGGCCTCCAATAGTCCACTCTGGCTACGTTCCTAAAGGAACTTATGAAATGTTACCAGGACAAATAAGTTGGACACCAAAGCTAGAGACGATAAATGGGACAATAGTTTTTGATGGCTCAGTTTATCCCCCAATAGGACTACTTAAAGAACCTATAAAATTAGAAGTCGAAAAGGGGAGAATAGTTAATATTGAGGGAGGAAAAGATGCTCAAGAGTTTGCAGCATGGCTTGAGAGTTTTAATGATCCAAACATGTATCAACTTGCTCACATTTCATATGGTTTCAATCCAGGAGCTAAGCTCACGGGAAATATAGTAGAAGATGAAAGAGTTTGGGGAGCTACAGAATGGGGAATAGGCAACATTGGGCCAAGATTAGTCCCTGATATTCCAGGAGGAATTCCAGCAGCTTCTCATACAGATGGTATTTGCTTAAACTCTTCAGTGTGGATAGATGATGTTCAGATAATGGATAAAGGAAAAGTAATTTACCCAGAAGATTTGGCAAAGTTAGCTAGAGACCTGAAAATGTAATTTTCTATCTAATTATTTTGCCAAATCTTACAAATCAGATATAACAAATGTTAGGTGGGGGAAGAAAATATGGAAAGTGGTGTTTTGGCTGAGGTTTCTTGGGAGGTTGAGAGGCTTGGGGATGAGATGGTTAATACCTTGATGGAATTGATAAGGGTTCCGGCAATTGCTCCTGA
>MTLP01000032.1 GCA_002009975.1 Thermococcus sp. JdFR-02 | reverse complement strand
AAGAAATTGCTAGGAAGACTGAAGGTTATACTGGTGCTGACTTAGCGGCAGTGGTTAGGGAAGCCGCAATGGCAGCAATGAGAAGAGCACTAAAAGAAGGAGTGAAGAGAGCTGGTATATTCGAGGAGCTAAGTGAAGCGTTCTTAGGAAGTCTTGTTGTTAAAAGAAGGGACTTTGAAGAAGCTCTGAAAAAGGTAAGACCAAGCGTAGACAAATATATACTCGAGTATTACAAGAGCTTTGAGGAGAGTAAGAAAGCCGTAAGGAGAGAACCCTATGAGAAAATTGACTACCTTACAGGCTAATTTCTCTTTTACTTTTAAATGCATAAGTTGATTCTCAATAAAAACCCTTAAAGCTGTAAGGAAAAATAATTTATACACAAAGATGGATTATTTTACGTGGTTTAAATTTTTGAGGTGAAAACGATGGTAAAGATAAGGGCATCAAAGCTTAGGGATGTTGAGTTGATTAGTGATACTGGTGTAAGGCTTGGATGGGTTTACGATTTAAGCTTCGATGAAGAGACAGGAGAGTTGTTGGTTATAGTTGCAGAACCAGATGAAGATTTGGACACAAGCGAATTTGTCACCGATCATGAAGGATTGCTTTTAATTCCATTTAGTGCTGTAAAAAGCATAGGAGAAGTGATAATTATTGACTCAGCAAGATTGACAGTTAAGTCAAAGCTTAGGGGCATCACTACGAGGGAATAGAGCAACTTAATCCCACTTTCTTTGCTTTGATTAATATCCCTCATAAAGCCTATAGGCTAAGAATTCAGGTAATCCAGCGTTTATTATCTTTTTCACTGCTTTGTCTATGTCATATTCGACCCTTTTAAACTCTACTTCTTGAGTTTCTGTATCAATGAAAGCATAAGCTGCTCTCCAATCTCCATCTCTTGGTTGTCCTACTCCTCCAGGGTTAATGATTCTTCTTCCTTCCATCTCAATGAGCATCTGCATGTGAGTGTGCCCAACTATTAGGTCATCTTGTTTCATATGGCTTAGAACATCTCTAAATTCACTTCTTGGAAGCCAAGGAAAAAGGTATTCGTCTAAAGGTACTCTTGGGGAGCCATGAATTAAAAGGTAAGTTCTTCCAGTATCGTCAGTAAAGAGTTCCCTAATTGGCAACTTCCTTAAAAATTCTAGATTTTCAGTGGTCATAACTTGTTGATGCCATCTAACTGCAAGTCTTGCATAGGGATTAAAGCCCCAATCAATGCCAAAAGCGACAGCATTGTCATGGTTGCCACGAACACAGAGGATCTCTCTTTTTTTCATCTGCTCTTTAAAGAACTCAACAACTTCATTGGGATTTGCTCCATAGCCCACTAAGTCACCCATGCAAAAAATCACGTCAGCTTTTTTGATTTCTTTCCAAACGGCTTCTAAAGCTTCAAAATTAGAGTGTATGTCAGAGATTAAAGCGATTAACATAAACTCACCAAAACTATGTATCTCTACAAAACTTTAAAGTTTTAGGGAAAATTAAAAGTAAATTAAAAGAAAAACTCACGCTTTCTTGCTCTTCTTCCAGCGTTCCCATCTATATAAAGCGGCTAATGACTTAATAGCTCTCTCTGGTTCTGGATACGCTGGAATGCCGTTTTCATTTAATATGTCAATAGCTTCTTTTGCCTCAATTCCACCAACGATTGCAACAACCAATGGTTTCTTTCTTCCGCTCTTATCATACTCTTCAATTATGATCCTTGCTAAGTCTCTTGGATCCAAAACTGCAGTTTGGCAGTAAAGAACGGCTATTGCATGCATCTCTGGGTGAGCTAATGCATCTCTAACAGCACCCTCATAAGCTTGAGCGCCTGCCATACCTGTTAAGTCAACTGGGTTCTTATAGCTTCCAAAGGGTGGCATGTGGTTTGCAAATACTTTAAGCTCTTCTAGATTGTCATAGAGCTTTAATCCCTCTTCTTCAGCAGCATCTGTTGCCATAACTCCAATTCCACCACCGTTTGTCAAGATAACAACGTTCTCTCCTTGTGGCTCTGGTAAATTGCTTAGTGTTCTTGCCCAATCAAAAGCTTCGCCAATTGTTAAAGCTCTCAAGACACCGCTTTGCTTAAATGCTGCAGTATAAATTGCATCTGCTCCAGCCAATGAACCTGTATGTGAAGCTGCAGCTTTTGCACCTCTCTCACTTCTTCCTGCTTTAATAACAATGACTGGTTTCTTTTTGCTAACTTCTTTAGCGGCTTCCATGAACTTTCTACCATCCTTGACTCCTTCCATGTAGATTAAAATTGCACCAGTGTTTTCATCATCTTTGAAGTACTCTAAAAGGTCAGCATCATCGATATCACTCTTATTTCCAATACTAACTAATGCTGAAAGTCCAACTTTCTCAAGAATTGTCCATCCCATTAAAGCTATTCCCAAAGCACCGCTTTGTGATATTAAGGCAAGTTTTCCGGGTAAAACATCTCTAGGACCGAATGTAGCGTTTATCTTAGTTGGTGTGTAAACGACACCGAAGATGTTTGGTCCAAGAATTCTCATGCCATACTTGTGAGCGGTTTCGACTAATTGTTCTTCAACCTTTTTGCCCTCTGGTCCAAGTTCACCAAACCCTGAGCTAATTATTGGCAAAACCTTAACGCCTTTCTTTCCACATTCCTCAACAACTTGAGGAACGAACTTAGCTGGAACAACTATAACAGCCATATCAATTTCATCGGGAACATCCAAAATACTTTTGTATACTTGGAATTTCCTCCCACTGATCTCTATTTCTCCGCCTTTAACGTTTACTGCGTATATTTTTCCTTCATAGCCATACTCGATTAAGTTCTTCAAGATTGCATAACCTATCTTTCCAGGTTTCCCTGATGCACCTATGACAGCAATACTTTTTGGCTTGAAAAGGGCTTCTATGCTCATCTCTTCCACCTCAGTTAGCTTTACAAGGAAAAGTTAGAGCAAAATAGTTATAACTTTTCCCTTATCATTTTGCCGATTGTCCTATCGGCACTTGTTAAAATAAATCATGGTTTTGAACAATTGTTGTTGAAGTATCATTACCCAATTTGAAACAAGAAAAGACAGAACATTATTGAAATTGTGAAAACCCTAAAAATGCAGATTTAAAATATTATCATCTAAGATTTTCAATGAATTCGATAAATTCTTTGGTTTTATTGGCTGTTCCAACGAGAAAGATCAGTCTTTGATACCCAAGTCTTTTAGAGCATTCGATGTAAACTAGACTAGTCTTGTTTGATAAGATAGCTTTCCTGTAGGCTTCTCTCCGAATTGTTAGGTTTACTTCTTTAAACTCCCTGGATTTTAATTCTTTTTCTGCGGAGTTGAAGGCTTTCCTACACAGATATTCTCCCAAGAAAATGTTTTCCCGCCAAGTGTAAATTGCTATGTAATAATCTGAAACTTGTCCAGCCCATAAGCCGTTGTAGTTCTTTGGTAGAAATGAATATTCCTCAAGCCATTCATGATTTTGCGAATTAAAGCCGGGTCTATCTCTTGGGGATATTGTAAGGTAAGCTGCCACTTGAGGGCTTGGGCCTGTTCTAAGTGATAGTATAAATGGTATGAAAAAGGCGAGGAGTAATGTTGCTGTAAACGCTTTTATTGCAGTGTCAGACTCTTTAATGTAAATTTCTGCATAGAATGCTGGGAGCAACGAAGCGACTAATGCGGGAATAATAAAAGCTGTGAAAAATGATAATCTTAAGCCAAAGAGCTCTGCTATAAAAATTAATACATACTGAAGGAGGAAAGGCACCACAATGCCGCATAGCAAGACTATTATGACAAGGATATCCTTATTCTTCTTATTCTTTGTATTTTTTGTTTCCGTTTTCATGGCTTATTACCCCTACTTTTTAAAACAAAAATAAATGAAAAAGAGAGGTGTACATTTTCAATAGGCATCTACATATGTTGCTACCGCTGTAGTCCAGTCTCCAAATGTTATGTATGTAGCATAATAATCCCAAGTATTATGAATTTCAAGATACATCACTATCCAGCTGGATGTTCCGTCTGAATATAACCATCTTGAGTATCCCACTACTGTAACAGAATGCCCTTCAGTTAAGCTACTACCATATGGAAACATGTTTAACACAAAGGGTTGCTTATTGTCGACTTCTCTAATGACATCATCCTGAGAAACATAGTAATCATTTGATCCATCAAATGTGTGATAAAGTGGATCACTTACTATTCCTTGATTGCGTAAGTCGTTATATTCGTCATCAAACCAATCAATCCCTGTATCTATGTTCCAGGGTACTGTACTTCCGCTATAGTCTGTACCCATAGTGTGGTGTAGAATATCAATAATTGCTTCTCTGTTCCAATCATCTCGTAATTGGGGTTCATAATATGCAATCACCATTGAAGCAGCTATTGGAGAGCAACCATCCCAATCATCCCATGGATCTGATGCTAAACCCACATTATTGGGGTATTGTATACTCGATCCTCCATCGTCTTCTGATGTCCATGCGGGCACTCCTTCTATGCTATTCCCATCTAAAAATATAGGAGTTGTTGATAAAGTCAAAGATAGAGAAGTGTATGATTCTGTGCTTCTTGCTTTTTCTTTGTTGAATTTTAATTCCACTTTCATTGGATATTCTCTCATTTTCATGTCTTTTAATCCTATTGCTTTCCCATTTCCAATATCAATGCTGTAGGTTAGTGCTCCATAATAAAGCAGTCTCCCAGTTTTATAACCCTTCTTTTCTGCAAGCTCTTTAACTTTCTCTAACTTCCAGCTTGGTGGTTTTGCTTTGCTAAACTCCAAAACTGGAGGCATGTCTTTTCTTGCCGAAACAAGAATAAACCCAACACTCTTACCGTTCTTGAAAACTGCAAATTCATAAGCACTTTTCTCACCATTAGGGAAATAATACGTGACAGGCTTTCCAAGAGTTACATCCCTCCACTCTTTAAAGTCAGGGATGTTGACAGCAATCCACTGCACATAGCTTCTGGCAACTTTTTCAGCAAGTGCTGGAGAAACTCCCTTACTTGGCACTGCCGCACTACCAAACGAACTCAAAACCAACAAACCAAGTAACAAAACACCGAACAACCTCCATTGCATTGACATCACCACAGGAAGTTTCATAACTGTTATATCTATTATGCTATTTAAATTTTTTGATTTATAATAGTAAAATTCGTTTTGAAAAAAAAAGTAAGTACTAAAAAGGCTTCAATTTCAAAATGCATGAAAATTAAGAATTGAAAACTTTGAAGAGGAATCAAAATTTATATGCATTTGCAGGTCATCAGTAGCTTTCCAAGATCACTTTGAGTCATATGCCCACAAACTAATTAAGGAAGCAATGTTTTAAAGTTAAACACAGAAAGTAAAAGTGATGATGAGCCTTCCCCTCACTGAAGGGTGATGAGCCTTTTCGGTAGGCTGATGCCAATGACAAGAATTGAGGAGGAAAAAATAGCTCAATATACTCAAGTTCATAAAGTTTTCAGAAAAATGTTAGAGGTTGCCTTTGACCTAGTCGTCATGATATTTCTCTTTTTCATACTCTACCTAACTCTTTATTCCATTTATCTGAACTTTAAGCTTACATACAACGTTGTGGAGCCAAAATTCTTAGTTGCCAATGTTCTTGTGACGATTATACTAATTGAAACTTACCGCATTTTGATTATCTACCTAAGGCAGCACCGTGTAAGTTTAAGCCACATTCTTGAAGTTGGAATTGTTGCTCTAATTCAAAAAATTGTGGTTACTTCTGATTTTAAAGAGTTGGATTCAATAAAGCTCTTTGCAATAGCAGTACTTATATTTGTGTTGGGATATTTATATATTAAAGTGGGTGAGGCATAATGGGAGTTCCTATTGGTGAGTTAATTCCTAAAAAAGAGATTGAAATTGAAAATCTCAATGGCAGAAAAATTGCTATTGATGCATTTAATGCTGTCTACCAGTTTCTCTCTACGATTAGACAAAGAGATGGAACGCCTTTAATGGATTCGAAGGGGAGAATAACATCTCACCTATCAGGACTTTTTTATAGAACTATAAACCTTATGGAAGCAGGGATAAAGCCTGCATACGTATTTGATGGAAAGCCTCCAGAATTCAAAAAGAAGGAACTGGAAATGAGGGAGAAAGCGAGAGAAGAGGCTAAAGTGAAATGGGAGGAAGCTCTAGCAGCTGGAGAACTTGAAGAGGCTAAAAAATACGCTCAAAGGGCTACAAAGGTTAACGAACAGCTCATCAATGATGCAAAGAAGCTTTTAGAGCTTATGGGGATTCCTTGGGTTCAAGCACCAAGTGAGGGTGAAGCTCAAGCAGCTTATATGGTCTTAAAAGGCAACGTTTGGGCATCGGCATCTCAGGATTACGACTCTCTTTTGTTTGGAACGCCTAGATTGGTTAGAAACCTTACAATTACGGGAAGAAGAAAATTGCCAGGAAAGGACATTTACGTTGAGATTAAGCCAGAGCTTATAGTTTTGGAAGAAGTTTTGAAGGAACTTAAGATTACAAGGGAAAAGCTAATAGAACTGGCAATCTTGGTTGGAACAGATTACAATCCAGGTGGAATTAAAGGTATCGGACCAAAAAAAGCTCTAGAGATTGTTAAGTATAAAAAAGACCCCTTTGCACTTTATATTAAACACAGCGACGTTGATTTGTACGCTATTAAAGAGTTTTTCCTAAATCCTCCTGTCACTGATGAATACAAACTTGAATGGAAAATGCCGGATGAGGAAGGAGTTCTAAAATTCCTGTGCGATGAACATGACTTTAGTGAAGAAAGAGTCAAAAACGGATTGCAAAGACTTAAAAAAGCGGTTAGAGCAGGAAGGCAATTTACATTGGAGAGCTGGTTTGTGAAGAGATAATACTTTCTTTTTTGATTTTTGAAATTAAAGCTAGCCAAGCCTTTTCTTTGCTTCTATTAATCTTTGCAAAGCGGTTATCCAAGTTAAAGCTGTTGCAATGTAAACACCTAACTCAACTCTCTTCACTAAAGCAAACAATATTATAATTATCAACCTCTCGGCTCTTTCCGCTATTCCTATCGCTAAACTCCCGCTTCCCGCTAATTCTGCTCTACAACGCTCATAACTAACCAAATAGAATCCAATTAAAGCAATAAATGCAATCTCCCAATTAACTAATCCTCCATAGGCTATTCCAAAAAGAACGGCTCCATCGCTTATTCTGTCTGTAGTTGAATCCAAAAATGCTCCAAACCTCGAAGTTTTTCCAGTTAGCCTTGCTAAGCTGCCATCTAATGCATCTATAAAAGAGCCAAATATCAAAAATATAGCTGCCAATCTTTGATCCCCTAAGGCAAAGAGGTAAGAAGCAATTAGAGTTATTGAAAGCCCAATTATAGTTAGCATGTTTGGAGTTATCCCGATTTTAGCTAAAGGCTTAACAATCGCCTCAAGATAGCCTTTGACAAGAGGTCTATACTTGTTCAGCATGTTCTTCACTCTCCAAGCTGATTACCTTCTTTCCCCTTTCTTGGGGTATTATCTTAACCTTTGCATCCTTGAACTCTTTTTTAAGACCTTTTCCTTCTAAAAGTCTGTCTAAAAAAACGGCTAATGCTGCAACTTCGCTATGAGGCTGGTTTCCAATTGCAACATTGTAATCACTAAGCTCATAAACGTCCCTTGGAACTTTTTCTGCCCCTACAACAATTAGCAAGTTTTCACCTTTTTTCATATCCTCTTTTATTTTGGGTAAAATTTCATCAACAGGTATTCCATACATGGTTAAATGAACTATCTTTCCGTCCCACTCTCTTAAAATCTTTCTCCAATTTTCGTTAAATTCGATAAAAAAGGGTCCTCCCCAGCGTTTAATCACATCTCTGACGCTCTCTTCTACATGCTCATCTCTTGTTGTAATTATTATCCCATCTGCTCCAAAAGCCCTTGCAGTTAAAGCAACGTGAGTTGTTATTCTCTTATCCCTCTCAGGTCTGTGTCCTAATCTTAGGACAACTATCACTTGTAAACCCCCCTAAGGATATACCAGTATTTAATGAAGTTCTCGGGCCATTCCTTATCTTTATAGAACTCATAAAGTGTTTTTGTTCCCTTGGAAATTTCTTTTGGATCATACTTTGAAAACAATTCATTTAGTTCATTCTCTGGTGCAGAGGCAAATAAGAATAGCGTGAAGATTTGTTCATTTTCGCTCATGTCAGCAAGCATCTTTGTAAACTTTGGTCTCAAAGTTGGGTTGAATTTCTTCTCGACCTTTGATTTTAGTCTATCTTTGAGGTTTGCTAAATAATCAGGGGTTAATTCTAAGTGTTCATGACCTTCAAGGTCTTCTGGAGCTTGAGCAACTATCCTGTAATTTTCTTTAGTTATAAGCTGATAGATCTTTGGGAAGTATGGAGTGACTATATAATCATCCCTACTTCCAATAAAGTTGTTCTCAAAATCCACAATATACCAGCTGTTTTCATAATAGAACTCAGAAATTGGTCTTAGGGTACAGTCGCTGCCGTTGTATAAAGTGACTATTCTCGAAGGCACACTTATGGAGCGCATCATAGCTGTAAAGAGAATTTGACTCTCAGCATAGCTTATTTTTCTTTGTTCTATAATTCTTAAGGGATCTAAAGTTATCGTGACATCTCCAAGTTTATAGTTCTCCTTAATCCAGTTGTATATTATGTTTGCAGCTTCGAATTCAGACTTAGAGCTTAAAACAAGAGGAAGTGAGTAATCTCTTAATGAGTTGAGATTAACAAATGATGTGGAGTTAAACTTGCTACTCCAATAACCATCAACCAGATACTCATTCTCTATCCAGACGTATTTATCCCCATAAGCTTCTTTAAGAACATCTTTAGGTTTTAGCCATGGTCTCCATGTAATTTCCAAGAACTGGCTCTCAATTCTCCTTTTTTCTTTGTTGTTTTCGATGTAATCTATTATTACAGTTATGTAGCCCGAAATGTATTGATAGCTCGCTTTAACCTTGTAGGTAATCACATAGTTCATGTTCGGTCCTATGCTCCTAGGTAGTTGAGGCTGATTCAACACAACTAATCCTTCAAGCAGTTTGAGTGAAATCTCCTTAATCTCAATTGGAGCATTTCCGCTATTTTTTAGAGTGAGGGTGACATTTAATATAGAACCTCCACTTGATTTTTGAGGAAGGTTTAAAGAAGCCTCAAGCTTTCCATAATATTGAGGTGGAGTTCCTTTCTTTACTACAGATATTGTGAACTCTTGATAGAATCCCCAAGGGCGATTCAACTCGTCAATAAATTTTAGCGGAACTTTTATTGTGTAAACCCCTGGAGTGGAGGGGGCTTTTATGACCCATACTAACTCTGTTACATCACCAACTTTCAAAGGACTTGGAAATGAAGGGGATTGCAGAATAGTGAATCCCTCTGGTAGCTCTATTAAATCCTCCATTTTAATAAACGCAACTTTTCCAGTATTGTTTATAGTTACGATTAAATGGAATGTTTCTCCAGTTTGCACGATTTTTTTATCTATCTCAAATCTAACCTCAGCGGGCTGTTTTACTAAGCAACCCGATGCGATTATGATTAATATTAATAAAAGAGATACAATCTTTTTCAAAATGCTCACCTTTTGAGTTCATAAAGGAGTATTGCAGCTTCTCCAATTTCTCCGATTTCCCATTTTATGTTTATAGGCTTCCCAAGCTCAATCTCTTTCTTTGATAACCCCGGCTCAGTTCCTCCAAAAACAAACACAACTTTCTTTTCCTTAGCTTTCTCTCTAAGTTCTTCAAAGTTTGGTTTTTCTCCAAATTTTGTTATCGTATAAATTTCATCTGGTTGAATCAGTTCAATAGCATCACGCAAATCACCAACAATCAAAATATTCTTTCCCTTTCTAAAAGCTTGCTTGTGGATTTCTGGTACTCCCGATTGAGCAGCAGAACCCGTTGGCTTTGAAACTACAAACAAATCAACATCAAAACCGAAGGCTATCTTGGTCATCTCTTCAAGTTTGCGAGTGGCATTAATGTTGTGATAAATTAGGATTATCATCTCTCCACCTCCAAAAGGCTTTAAGGGTTACCGCTTAATAAGTTTTAGGTGGTTCAATGATTACACTAATAACAGACTTCGGTCTTAAAGGACCTTACGTTGGCGAAATGAAAGGGGCAATTTTAACAATAAACCCAGAAGCTAAGATAGTAGATATCACCCATTCAATAACAAGGCACAACATTTTGGAAGGCTCTTTTGTGATGGAACAGATTGTGAAGTATTACCCAAAAAACACAATTCATGTTGGAGTTATTGATCCAGGGGTTGGAACTTCAAGAAAAGGTCTGATAATTGAGGGAGATCACTTTTTGGTTGTTCCAGACAATGGCCTAGCAACATTGCCATTAAAACACATAAGACCAGTAAGTGTTTATGAAATTGATCTTGGAAAGATAAAAAAGATAATTGGAAGAGAAATTAGCTCAACTTTTCATGGAAGAGACGTTTTTGGTCCCGTTGGTGCTTTACTCGACTTAGGGTATGAGCCAAGCAGACTGGGAACAGAAATGAGCTTGGAAGATATAATTAGGCTTGATTTAGAGCCAAAACAAAGAAACGACTCATGGATTTTAAAGGTGATATACATCGATGATTTTGGAAATGTGGTCTTAAACCTTGAAGACTATGAAGAGCCAAACTATGTTGAAGTTAGAGGATTAAGGATTCCATACAGGGAGACCTATGGGGAAGCAAATATAGGAGAACTTCTAGCATTAAAAGGTAGCCATGATTATTTGGAGATAGCTGTAAATCAAGGCTCTGCAAAGGATGTTTTAAATGTTGAAGTTGGAGACGAGCTGGAGGTGAAATTACTATGAGGGGACTCTTCGTTGGTCGTTTTCAGCCTGTTCATAATGGACATTTGAAAGCTTTGGAATTTATTTTTGAGCAAGTTGATGAGCTTATAATAGGAATTGGAAGTGCTCAAGTTAGTCACACTTTAAAAAATCCGTTTACAACAAGTGAAAGAATGGAAATGTTAATTAGAGCTTTAGATGAAGCTGGAGTTGAAAGGGGAAAATACATGCTGATTCCGTTACCAGATATAAATTTCAACTCGATTTGGGCACCCTATGTGGAAGCAATGGTTCCAAAGTTTGAAGTTGTGTTTACGGGAAATTCCTTAGTTGCACAGCTCTTTAGGGAGAGGGGGTATAAAGTTCTTGTTCAACCGATGTTCAGAAAAGACATTCTCTCAGCAACAGAGATAAGGAGGAGAATGATTGAGGATGAACCTTGGGAAGACTTGGTTCCTAAAAGCGTTGCCCAATATATAAAAGAAATTAAAGGTGTTGAGAGAATTAAAATGCTTGCGACCAACTTAGAGGCAAATGAAAAAGAGCTGCAGGCTCCTATAAGGATACCAGAATTTTAGTGATGATTATGGTCTATCCAAAATTCATAACTAAAAATGTTGCATTTTCACCTATGCCCTATAAAGAAGAGATTCCAGAGCTGGCTAGGGAATTTCAGGCAGTTGTTGTGCTTACTTATGAGTATGAGCTTGAGTACGATTTGAAAGAGTGGGAAAAATATGGAGTTGAAGTTCTATACTCGCCGATAGAAGATTTCAGTGCACCAACTTTAGAGCAACTCTATGAAATAGTTAAATGGATTCATGAAAGAGCTAAGAGAGGAAAGAAAGTTCTAATTCACTGCTTAGGCGGAAGCGGGAGAAGTGGAACGATAGCATCTGCTTATCTTATTTATTATAGGGGTTTAAGTTGGAGAGATGCAATAATTACAGTGAGGAGTTTTAAGCCTTCAGCTGTTGAAACTGAAGAACAGATAGAAATTTTGAGAAAATTTGAGAGATTTTTAATGGAATAAGGGCTGAATGTTATTCTCAAATTTGTTCATACTCACAATCTCTTCAAGATTTTTCCTAGGCTCTTTGGGCTTTTTATCGTTAGGATAACCGATGGGCAGAATTGTCTCAAGCCTATATTCTTTTGGTGCCCCCACTAATTTTGCAATTTCTCCTGGATTTGATGGAGTATATGTAACTGTTCCTAATCCCTCTTCTTCAAGGGCAAGCAAAAGGTATCCAATAGCTAACCAAGTTGACTCCTTTGAATATGGAGCCTTTGTGTAGGAGAACACTAAAAGCAAAAGCTGTGCTTCCTCTAAGAACGGCTTTTTCCAAGTAAATCCTTTATCTTTAAGCCATTCTCCCAACTCTCCTTTAACCCTTTCATAAAAAGTCTTTTCACCATCTTCACACATCCTTCTTATATTTGCCTTAACTATTGGGTCACTGACTATCAGAAAATGCCATGGTTGAGCATTCATTCCAGAAGGAGCCTCTTTTGCAATTTCAATACATTTTAAAAGTTTTTCAACAGGAACATTTTCTTGTTTAAACTTTCTAACAGTCTTTCTTTTCTTGGCTAATTTCAGTATCATTTTCATCACTTGATAAACTCTGTGCTTCAAATTTTAATATTTTAGCCTTTACCAAAAGAGCTTTTTAGCTTAAAGACAAACCAATATTTTTGATGAGAATGAAACCAAAACTGATAGCTGATGCAATGCTTGGAAGATTGGCTAGATGGTTAAGACTTTATGGTTATGATGTTATCTATGGCTTAGTTGATGATGACGAGATTTTAAAGATAGCGGAGGAGGAAGATAGATTAATTCTAACGAGAGATAGCGGACTCGCTGAAAGGAGCAGAAGAGTCATTCTTTTACGCTCAAACAAGCTTGAAGAACAGTTTGAAGAGCTCAAAAATTTTGGCTTTACTTTTGAGGAGCTTTTTCCACCAAATGCAAGATGTCCGAAGTGTAATGGTTTAATAAGAAAAGCTGAAAAAGAGGAGATTAAATCTAAAGTACCGCATAACGTCTATGCGAAGTATGATGAATTCTATGTGTGCACAAAATGTGGTCAAATTTATTGGCCCGGCAGACAATGGAACGAGATGATAAAGATTGATAGAAAGCTGAGAAATAAGAATAAACGGAGTTAATCTTTTACGGGATGGTGACAAGCAACAAAGTGATTTTTGCCAATCTCGATTAGCTCTGGCTCCTTAGTTTTACAAAGTTCATCTGCAAAGGGACATCTTGGGTGGAATCTACAGCCACTCGGTGGATTTACAGCATTTGGAACTTCACCGGTAATCTCGATCATCTTCTTCTTTTCCCGTTTAACGATTGAAGGCACAGCTTGAATTAGCGCTAAAGTATATGGGTGTGCTGGATTATTCAAAACTTCATCTGTTGGTCCAATTTCCACGATTTTACCTAGATACATAACCGCAATTCTATCTGCTATGAGCTTAGCTACCGCTATATCGTGAGTTATGAAAAGCATTGTTAAGTTGTATTCCTCCCTAAAGCTCTCTAGAAGTTCTAAAATTGAAGCCCTCATTGAAACGTCGATCATTGAAACCGCTTCATCTGCTACAACAAAATCTGGCTTTAGAATCATTGCCCTTGCAATAACGACCCTCTGTCTTTGTCCTCCACTTAGGTGGTGAGGATAACGGTTGTAGAACTCATCTTCTGGCGTTAATCCAACTCTTTTAAGCATTTGTAATGCTAATTCTTTAGCTTCTTCTTTATCAGCTAATCCGTGAATTAGAAGTGGATGTGCTATGGCATCTCCAATCTTCATTCTTGGACTTAAACTTGCATATGGATCTTGGAAAACCATCTGCATCCTTTTTCTTATTTCTCTAAGCTGTTCTTTTCCTAATTTAGTAATATCAATTCCGTCAAAGATTATCTTACCTTCTGTTGGCTCAATTAGTCTTAAAATAACCCTTCCAGTTGTTGTTTTACCACAACCGCTTTCTCCAATTAAAGCTAAGGTTTCACCTCTTTCGATGCTAAAACTAATATCATCAACTGCTCTCACAAACTTCTCTTCTTTTTTGGTTAGAACTTCTAAGATGCTTCGTTTTACAGGGAAATACTTCTTAAGATGCTCAACTCTCAAGAGCTCACTCATTTTCATCTCCTCCTATAAAGGTGGCAGGCAACAAAGTGATCTTTTTCTACTTCAATTAGTTCTGTCTCTAACTCGTTGCATATTCCGTGAAGCTCTTTCTTTATCTTGAAGATTGTACATCTCGGATGGAAACGACATCCTTTTGGTGGATTCCTTAAATCTGGTGGATAGCCAGGGATAGCACTAACTTTCCTTTCGCTCCACACATCTGGAACACTTTCAAGCAAAGCTTTTGTGTAAGGATGCAAAGGATTATCAAGTATTTGTTCAACCTTTCCAAATTCAACCAATTTCCCTGCATACATTACGGCTATTTTATCGCTCCTCTCAGCAGCTAAGGAGATATCGTGGGTAACAAAGAAAATACTTGTCCCTTTGGACTTTAATGTTGCAATTAAGTCCATTATAGAGTCTTGAACTATAACATCTAAAGCCGTTGTTGGTTCGTCTGCTATAAGGAGCTTTGGATGGAAAGCCATAGCCATCGCAATTGCAACCCTTTGCCTTTGACCTCCACTGAGTTGGTGAGGATAGTAGTTTATTCTATCTTCTGGGAGGTTAACCATCCTCAAAAGCTCCTTTGCCCTTTCAAATGCTTCTTCCTTCTCAGCTCCATGTTCTATTAAAACCTCTGCTATCTGGTCTCCAACTTTTCTTAAAGGATCTAGGCTTGTCATTGGATCTTGGAACACCATGCTTATCTCTTTTCCCCTAATCTGCCGCATTTCTTCTTCATCAAGCTCTAATAGGTTTTTCCCATTAAAGACAACTTTTCCATTAACAATTTTTCCTGGAGAGGGTACTAAGTTAAGAATTGCATAGGCTACTGTTGATTTTCCACTACCGCTCTCTCCAACAAAGCTAACCCATTCCTTTTCTCCTATACTAAAGGATACATTTTCAACCGCCCTAACAATTCCAGCTAAGGTATAATAATAAATGCTGAGATTTTTAACATCAATTATTGTTTTCATTTTGCTCACCTCGTTGCTAAGGAAATCCTTTCGCTTAAAGCCTCCCCTATCAAAGCGAACGCCATTGCTAAAAGCATGATCATAGCTCCAGGGAAAAATACTAACCACCAATAGCCATCCAAAAGGAATGGTTGTCCTACCCTAAGATCGTATCCCCAGTCTGGCGTTGGAGGAGTTACGGATAAACCTAGAAAGCTTAATCCAGCTTCTGTTAAAATAGCATCTGCAACACTTAATGTAAACACAACCAAAACGGTTGGAGCTAAGTTTGGCAATATATATTTCACCATTATTTCCTTGTCCCTTGCACCAATTGCTCTTGCTGCTTCAACAAATAGTTGTTCCTTTAAACTTAAGGTCTGTCCCCTAACCATTCTAAAGTAAGTTGGAACGTAAACAAATGAGATTGCTATTGCCGTGTTTATAGGGCTTGGACCAAGGACTACAGCAATAACTATAGCTAAAATTAATGCAGGGAATGCATAGATGCTGTCCATTATGATACTTAAAGCTCTATCGATTTTTCCGCCATGATAACCAGATATTAGTCCAAGGGGAATTCCTATGCTCATTGAAAGCAGGGTTGCGATAAAAACAACATAAAGAACTATTCTTGAACCCCAAACGATCCTTGAGAAAACGTCTTGTCCTAACCTGTTTGTCCCCATTAAATGCTCAGCACTTGGGGGTTGAAAAGAATCATCGCTTGTTTTAGTTGGATCATATGGAGCTATAAGTGGAGCAAAAATTGCCATTAAAATCACTATGATCACAATTGCTAAACCAAAAATTAAAAGCCCTCTTCCAGGCTTTTTCTCAAAAATTGGATGCACAATTTTAGTTATGATCTCCATTTAAATCACCTCAATACTTCACCCTTGGATCAAGGAGAGCATAAATCACGTCAACCACTAAGCTTATCAAGCCCACGAAGAATGCAAAGAAAACAACTGCACCCTGAATAGCATTGTAATCTCTATAATCAATTCTATCCACTATGAATGTCCCCATTCCGGGCCAACTAAATGTAGTTTCTGTTAAAACTGCACCACCTAAGAGGATTGCGAATTGAAGCCCCATTAAAGTTATCACTGGAATAAACGCATTTTTTAGAGCATAGAGGGTCACTTTCCAGTGCTTAACACCTCTCGCATGGTAGGAGCGTATGAAATCTTGGCTCAAAACATCTACCATGTTGTTCCTGACCAACCTTGTATATGCTCCACTCAAAACCATTCCTAAGGTTATGCTTGGCAAAACTAAGTGTCTTATTGCACTTGTAAATGCTTCCCAGTTGCCTGTTAAAATGCTATCCAAAACATAGAGACCAGTTATTCTTTGCAAATCTATTCCAGGGTCAATTCTTCCAGAAGTTGGCAAGAGATGGAAGTGAACTCCAAATAAATATTGAAGCATCATACCAAACCATGGAATAAAAAGGGTATACGCAACTATGCTGTAAATCCGCATAGATGTGTCAATCTTTGTTCCCTTATTTTTAGCAGCAATTACACCGGTTATTAAACCCAACAACACACTAACTGTGAACGAGAAGATAGTTAATTCCAAGGTTGCGGGAAATCTGAGCTTTAAGTATTCCCAAACGGGCTTTCCTTGTGGGAAAGCTAATGTAACTCCAAAATCACCTCTAATCATCCTAAAGAGGTAATCAAAATATTGTACATATAATGGCTTATCAAGACCAGCCATAGCTCTTAAGTGGGCTAACTGCTCGGGAGGAATATTTTTAGTTCCAACAACAGCTAAAATAGGATCACCAGGTAAAATTCTTAAAAAGATGAATACAATTGTATAGAGGATCAAAATCGTGGGAATGATCATTAAACCTCTTATTATTATGTAACTTCCAACTCCCCTCGCCATTTAAACCACCCGTAGGTTTTGATAAGAAGAAAGATAAAGAAAAGAAAAGCTCAAGCCTCTTTATAGAGGGTGTAGTACTTAAAGATCATGTCTGGGCCAATGACAACTCCCTTAACCTTTGGACTTGTGACAACGTAGAGTTTTCCTTGTATTAATGGGATAAATGGAACATCTTCAGCTAAGATTTTTTGAGCTTGTTCATAGAACTTAGCTCTCTCTTTTTGATCAACAATTGTTTGAGCTTTTGTTAGTATTTCATCCATAGTTGGGTTGCTGTATCCAGTCCCAGTCCACTTATTGGCGCCACTCTTTAGGAAGGGTGTTGTATAGTCATCGGGGTCTAAGTAGTCTGGATACCAACCTAAAAGATACACCATCATTTGACCTTTTCTCGCGTAGTCAACGTAGGTTCCCCATTCAGCACTCTTTATCTCAACTTTAATCACTCCAGTGTTCTCCCATTGTTCCTTTAACACTTGGGCTAAATCTGCCTCTGTGTCACCATAGTGAGTTGGAGTGTACCAAAGTTCTATTTGAAGTGGATTGTTCTCATCATAGCCAGCTTCCTTTAGGAGTTTCTTTGCTAAGTCAACGTTTGCATCACCATATTTCTCTTTGAATACATCGATGTGTGACCACATTCCGTTTGGAATCAAGCTGTACAATGGCTCAACAGTTCCTTTAAACACTTTGTTTGAAATATCTTGCCTATCAATTGCTGCTGCTAGGGCTTGTCTGACTTTTACATCTTTAGTTGGGTCTTTTTGAGTGTTTAAACATAGATATCTTATGAAACCTCCAGGAACTTCAATAACACTGAACTTCCCTTCTTTCTTTATGCTCTCAATGTCAGTTGGTCTTAAAGTTCTCCAAGCTATGTCTATTTCTCCATTTTGAAGGGCTAATCTCATAGTTGAGGCATCTCTATAGAATTTGATAATAATCTTTTGAGTCTTTGGCTTCTCACCGTAATAGTTTGGATTAACCTCTAAAACTAACTCTTCATCTCTGACCCACTTTGCGATCTTATATGGTCCAGCTCCTCCAGCTGTTTGATCTGAATCAATAGCGTCTGGTTTATAATTTGGATGTACAGGGAAGTAGGGGGGAGTTGTTAACAAGGCTAAGAAGTAGGATATGGAGTCTTTCAAGTAGAACACAACGGTATAATCATCTTTTGCTTCCACTTTTTCAACAAAGTCTGTAACTAACCATGCTGGGTCTCCGTTAATTTTCATAACTCTTTCAATGCTTCTAACAACATCTTGAGCCTTTAGAGGTGTTCCATCTGCAAATTTAGCATCTTTTCTTAGATAGAACGTCCAAACTTTGGAGTCTTCACTTACCTCCCATTTTTCAGCTAAAGCAGGTTCAATCTCTAAGGTTCCGGGCTTATATTTTACTAAACCCTCCATAACGTTGTTCAAAACTTCCCACGTATAGAAATCATATGCATTTGCTGGATCTAAATCTGTAACTTTATCAGTAACACCAATCACTATTTGTTCGGCATATCCTGTAGTTGTGGTAGGTGTTGTTTCTTTTCCACCAATACACCCACTGGCAACAACTGCAAGTACAAACAAGCTAACTAAGAACAAAGAAAGTACTGGCTTCTTCATATTAGTTCACCAAAGAGTAGTAAAGAGCATTGATGGATTTAAATTTTTTCAACATAATTATGTTAAAAGTAACAAATTTGAGCATTTAATGGATTCAAGATGGTACCAAATAAACAAAGCAAATTTAAAAAGTAATGCTAAATTTAAGAACATGAGATGGAAAGAATGGAAACCATTTTACGACGAGATTGTAAGGGTTATGGGATTTAACTCAAAGGAGGATAGAGAAGCATCTTTCATATTGAGAGAGCTTCTAATCGAAAATCAGAATTATATAGATGCTGAAACTCTTAAGCGTGTCATTAAAGGGAATGTTTATATTTTTGGTGCCGCTCCAAGCTTAGAAGATGCATTAAAGTGTTATAACTTTGAAGAAGGAACTTTTATTGCTGCTGATGGTGCAACCTCTGCTCTTCTTGAATATGGCTTAACTCCCCACATAATTGTCACCGATTTAGATGGGCGTTTTGAAGATATAAAGGAAGCAAATGAGTTAGGAGCGTTTGTTGTGGTTCATGCTCATGGTGATAATATTGAAAAGCTTAGAGCTCTTGTTCCAAGGCTCAAAAATGTTCTTGGAACTTGCCAAACTGAGCCTTTAGACATAATTTACAACTTTGGCGGTTTTACAGATGGGGATAGAGCCGCTTTCTTAGCTGAAGCCTTGGGTGCTAAAGAAATTTATCTAATAGGTTTTGATTTTGGTGAAATAGTTGGGAAGTGGAGTAAGCCCAATTTCTCAAATCATGTTCCAATATGGGAAACTAAGAGGAAAAAGTTTGAATTTGCCCAAAAACTCTTAGATTGGCTTGAAAAAAATGGAAAAGCAAAGATTATTAAAATTTGATCAGACACTCCCGTATTCATCACTACTCAGCATGTCAAAGGTTCATCACTAAATTTTATTCAAACAAACAACTTTAAATCCTTTTATGCTAATCTTAGCAAGGTGGTGAGAATGGTTGAAGAAGTGAAGACCTTTCTACTTGATGAGACTTTAAAGGGGTGGGTGGGAAAAAAGGTTGCTGTTTCAGTTAATAGTGATCATATTTTCACAGGAATTTTAAAAGAATTTGACGAGGAAATACTGGTTTTGGAAGATGTCATTGACATAGCGGGTAATAAAGGGAAAGCCCTAATTGTCAAAATTGATGATATGAACTGGTTAATGCTGTTAGAGTGAGGTGATTAAATGAAGGCTGTTGCTTTTGTGGGATTCAAAAAAAGTGGAAAAACTGTTGTTATTGAAAAAGTTGCAAAGGTTTTGACGGAGCGAGGTTATAGAGTTGGGATAGCAAAAAGTATGCATGCCAATTTTGATAGGGAAGGATCAGATACTTGGCGCTTTAACCAGATAGCTGACTACGTTTTAGTTAAAGCCAATGATACAGAGGCATTACTTTTTAAAAACAGAGACCTGAATGGTTTCCTTTCTATGATGCCTGATGTTGATTTCTTGCTCTTAGAGGGATTTAAATCCATTAAACATGTTCCAAAAATAATTTGTGCAAGAAACAAGCAGGACATTGAAGAATTATATGATGAATTGGCAATAGCCGTCAGTGGAGTCTTCGCTAATGAAATGGAAGGTGAAGTTAGAGGTTTGCCAATAATAAACGCTCTAACAAAACCAGAAGCACTTGCAGATTTAATTGAGAAAAGGGGGTTTATTCTTCCAAATATTGATTGCCATATGTGCGGCTTTGATTGTTATAACATGGCTAAACTAATTGTTAAAGGAGAAAAGACCCTCAAAGATTGTGTTGTTTTGAGTTCAAAGCCTAAGGTGACAGTCAAAATTGATGGCAAAGTTTTACCCATGAAAGATTGGGTTCAGGAAATGGTTGAAAAAACCATAAGGGGGTTGCTTTCTTCGATGAAAGGTTACAGAGAAGGTAGGATTGAGATTAAGATCGATTAGCTCCTTTTAATTTTTTATATAGCTCATATTCTGCTCTTATTAGGTCTCTATGACGCTCTTTTATTTGAGATAAGAACTCCAAAAGCTTCTTTAAATCGTTATCACTACAACTTCCTGAAAGTTCCCTATAAAATCTTACCACCTCTTCTTCAACATCCAGAAGAGCATGGAGAAGACTCTCATAACTCTCAACCTCCAAATACTCCTCGGGATTTATGAGATTGACCGGAGTTGGAACATCTTCCACAATATCAATTTCTGGAAAAAGATTGCCGTAAACTTTCTCTAAGAATTCCTTTACTCTTTTAACTTCTTTTGAGAGTCCAGAAAAAAAGATTGCTCCGTCTACTTCAGGCGCAATATGAGAAAGCATTTTATACAGTTCCATTTCCTTTGTTTCATTTATTATTACACAGCTTATTATGACTTCTGGCGATGAATTTTTTAGCATCATCATCGCATCCTTCGCTTTTGGATCCATAATTTCACCAGGAACATAGTTTGTCTTTTATATCTTAAAAGTTTTTCACTTCTTTATTAAAATTTCAACTTCTTTTATTTTATTGTTTTTATTTAAAACAAAAGCTCCATAATTTCCCCTATTGTCAACTATTAACCAAATGTTTCTCCAGTTTTTCATGCCTTTAATGTCTTTTCCAGAAGGTATTGGTTTACATAAATGAGAATGGAACAAGCCAACAGGTTCAAGACCTTTTTTATCTGCGTAATCGAGAATTTTCACGATTTCTAATGGATCAATTTCAAATTCAACTGGTGAGTTGAGTTTGTTCTCAGCAAAAGCTATTTCCTCTATTATGACACTTTCTCCTTTCTTTTGCCCGAGAAGAAATCCGCAGATCTCAATTTTACTTTCCTTGGCTTTTTTAAGTATCTCCTCCAAATGATAGAATTTAAGTTCAACTCTCATTAAATTCACTCCTTTTCTTTTTGGATAGCTTTGTAGTATTTTTTGTATATCGTTTTTCCAAGGAGATAAAGCCCTACAAATGGCAGGGATATTATGGTTAATGCAATTAACCCTCTAATTATAAGTATTAATGCATAAACTGCCTGATATATAGTTTTCATGAGGTTAAGTTCAGCCTCAAAAACAGGCTCTTCTCTGCTTTCAATTCTAACATGATACGTGATGTAGTCGGTGACTTTTTCATAATAATCTTTTTGCAGATACAAGTAGTTCAAACGAGAGTTAACTTCGCTTATCCTTTTTTCAATGTTCATTAAGTCATTTACATCTTCAGCTTTGCTGTAAAACTCCTGCAAATGCTTTAACTCCTCTTCCAAGCTTTGAATTTCTGCAATAATTTGATTATATCTGCTTGTAACGTCTTCACTTTCAAGTCTAAGCTCTCTAACGTTGAAACTTTTTAACAAAGTTCCCATTTCTTCTTCGCTTGCGGCATCATTTGGTATTCTAAATTCAAGGTAATAGACTGTTAAGCTTTTACTTTTGCTGAGTTCTTCTGTTATTACATATCCGTTTAAGGAAGAAACCTTTTCCTTTATCGCTTCTGCAACGCTTATTGGATCATCGTCTTGGATTGTTATGTAGTAATCCTTCTTAAGCCTTTGAACCAATACTTCACTTGTAACTTGCTTGTATTCGGGAGTTGCAAGCGTAGCTGTTGGTGTGTATTGAACTTGTTTTTGAGGAAGAATTTCAAAACTCAAGCCCTTCTTTGCTGCTGGAGTATAAATTTGATCAGAATAGCTTTCATAAGGGCTCTCCTTAACACCTCCAAAATAATTCCCTATAACAAAAGCTAATGCAAGAATTATCAAAATTAACACACTCACATAGAATCTCTTTCTCATAATTATCCCCATTTGTTATATTTTTCTCATTGGATTTAAGAATTCCTAAAACTTCAAGGCAAGTTGAAGCGAAATGCTTTTTAGTAATGACACATAATTATAAAATGCCCGGGGAGTACCTCCGAAGGAGGATTCAATGAACTTGGGCGGGTTATTACCCCCTTCTTAACAAACTTTTGCTAAGTAAAAGTTTGATCAAAGTTAGTTTTTTAGAATTAGTTTGCTTAATTTGTGTTCCGTTTTAAATCCATTCTATGTGTTATTTTCAACTTTTCATTTTAAAGCAAGCCCTTTTTATGTCCCAAAAATTTGTGGGGAATATGGGGGCATTAGCCCCATTAAAAGAGATAACTCCTTCTCCTCTTTTGCATTAGAGCCTTTCCAAAAGGGCGGCGATCATGAATGGTAATAAGAGTGTTGCATCTCCTTCAACAGTAACGTATCTTGCGTCTTCCTTAACTTTACCCCAAGATACAGCTTCCCTTATTCTTGCTCCGCTTAATGAGCCATCCCATTCAACGGCTGTTGTTATGTAAACAGCGTAATCCAAGCCTTCTTTGTAGAACTGGTTCCACCAAATTGTATGATGCTTGCTTATTCCACCACCTATCATCAAAGCGCCGCTTTTTTTGTTTTCCCTATCAAGAGTTGCCATTATCTCGTCCAACTTGCTCTCATCTTTAAAAACATCAATGATGAAATCACTCTTATCTTGAGCAAAGAGCCAAATTTGATATCCAACTGCACCATCTGTAATTCCCGGCACGAAAACTGGAATCCTGTTCTTATAAGCCCAATATATCAAGCTGTTCTCCTTTCCTTTTTCATTTTCCAATCGCCTTCCTATTTCCCAAATTAACTCGTAAGTAGCTAACCTTCTCTTTCCTTCATCATAGATTTCTTGGAGTATATTTTGAAGTTTTTCCTCAACTACCCAATAGCTGTCGTTTGGAACTAATACGTTTCCTAAACGATTAATTCCCTGCTTGTGAAGTTCTCTATCATCCATTAAGAATGAGCCATGATAATAGGGCTTCCATAAGCGAGCTAAGTCGTGATCTAAGGTTCCACATGTCGTTATTACAGCATTAAAGAGTCTCTTCTTAATGAGTTCAACTATAATTCCTCTCGTTCCTGTTGCCATTATACAAGCTGGAAAGCTCAAAAATCTAAACGTGTTTTCATCTTTTACCATTCTCTCGAGAATCTCTACAGCTAAGCCAAATTTCTTTGCAACAAAGCCCCCGCTTTCATAAAGTTGCTTTGTAATCTGATTAACATTCATTCCTTTCTCAATTTTAATGTCTTTAACAACCTTCTGCTCATTTAGATTAACCTCCATGAACATCACCCCTAGTTGGTTATATAGGTAAAAAAGAAGAGTGCTTAAAAAATTAGTCCTCTGAAAAAGCGGGGGTAAAAATTAAAGTTTTGCCTAAAAGTTTATAGTACCATCTTTTAAGATTGTATTCGAGAAAAACACTCCTTAAAATGGTCATTTGGCGTTTAATTTTGGAATTACTCACCTCAACTCCTAGTTTGATAACGTTAAATGCAAAACTGTTTATTATCTCAATTATGTTCTCTGGAAAAATTTTGATATTTAGCGTTATTATTATGTTGAGGTCCTTCTTTCTGCTTAAAGTGGTCATTAGGGATGGTACGAGTTCTATTAATGAATCCTTTCCAATCTTGATGCCAAAAAAGTCGGGACCTAAGATCAGGATTAAGGATTTTTCTTCTATTAATCCTGTAATCTCAAAAAGTCTTCCAGAGATTATTTCATGCTGGTCGGCTTTTATCACATCATTGGGCTTTAAATTCACTTCAAGAAGAGGGCTTATTGAGACCAAATAAACATCATCAAAAACCTCCTGAACATTTTGGGGATTGAAGACACTGTTCAGATATCTCAAAAGTGTTGCATATGCATCGTAGAATGAAACTATTATTATCTTTTCATAGGATTTCTTGAGTTCTGAGAGTAGGTTAAAAATTATAATTTCAACCTCGCTTCCGACTTCATACTGAATAAGAGTTGGGGTTATCCTCTTAGAAGATGCTGCTACAATGTCTAATGGATTGGACTGCACTTTACTCACCATATATCTTTTTGAGGTAAACAACAAGCTCTTCTAAGTTGTTTACATCTCCCTTAAGTCCAACATTTTCTTTGAAGTAACCTATAATGAGCATCTCCAATAACCTTCCACTGTACTCTCCAAAGAGCTTAGAAACACTTCTCTTAAATTCTTCTGGATTTTCATAAGCTAATTCAAATCCTTTCCCTGTTGTGCTCTTTAAATGAAACTCCAAAAGATTTTTGAGTGTAGGGTCGGCTTTTTCTATTGCATAAATGACGGCTTTAATGACAACGTTTTGAGCTTCATTCATAAATTACCACCCCCTTATCGGTAATCTCGTATTTGTAAATCTTCCTTGAGTGATTTGAACCTCTTGACTTAATTATTGCAAGTCTGCGTTCTATAGAATCTCCTTTAATCACGTATTTTAAGCCGATTATATTGTCTGACAATGTGCTTGCTTTTGTAAATGGAACTGTTTCAAAGTCTGTCTCTGCATTTAGAGTTATGTAAACGGCTATGTCGTGCTCTTTTACAAGCAAATTAAGATAGCGAATCATCTTTATCAGTTCTTTTTCGTCCATATGTTCTCTTAAAGCAGTTAAACTTTCAATGACGAGAATTTCTGGTTCAAATTCTTCTATTATCCTTCTAAGTTTTAGGAAGGTGTAAACTGGTGTTCTTGCCTCTGGAACCCAGCTAAACATCTTTAAGTTTTGTTTTAAAAGCTCATCAATTGGCATCCCATAGTTTTTTGCTGTCCTTATTACCTGCCCTATTGGCTCTTCAAATGATACATAAGCTGCTTTTCGCCCTTGGAGAGCATTTGCTATTACAAAATGCAAACCAAAGGTGGTTTTTCCCGTACCCGTCATTCCAACAAAAAGAGTTATGGAGCCTTTATAAACACCACCCTCCAAAAGCTCATCTAATTTTTTGATTCCTGTGGTTACTTTTTCCATGGATGCTTCTTTCTCTCCCCTAATAAGCTCTGGAACAGCTAAGAATTCAATACCTTCATTTGTTATTGCATATTCGTATTGAGCTCTCTCAATATCTCTTTTCCTCATTTTTGGAATTTCCATGACCCTTCTGGTTATTTCTCCCATTTTGATATATTTAAGTATAATCACGCCATCAACAATGAATTCTTCAACGCCATATCCAATAACTTCTCTCCCAAGCGGTTTTTCAGCAATTAAAAAGGTGACAGTGTTATAAGCTTTAATAAAACGTCCTAAGGTTGTATGAAGAAAGATTCTCGTTTTTTCAGCACCCAAAAGTTGTGCAAAAGCACTTATAGGATCAATAACTATTCTCTTTGGTTGGAAAGTTATAATCTCCTTCATTATAAGCTCAATCTCTTTTTCAATAGTTTCAGAGGTTACAGTAACGAGATCAATAAATTTGAAGAGGCCTTCTTTTTCAAACTTTTCAAAATCCATCCCAAGCTTTTTCATTTCTTCATAGTAGTCTTCTTTTGTCTCTGCAAGTGAAACGTAAATCCCTTTCTCTCCGAATTTTGCCATTCCGTTATAAACAAATGTAGAAGCAAAAATTGTTTTTCCTGCCCCTGGTTCTCCAGCAATCAGAATTAGTGATCCTTCTGGAAACCCATCTTTTACGATATTTTCATCAAAGAATTTGATTCCGCTTTTCACGAATTCTCACCAACTGTATCTTGGTCAATATTACTATTTAAGAATACCTATCTCTCTATGCCAAACTCTTTATAAAACTCATCCAGAGCTAATTTAAGCCTAAAATACAGGGTTTTAAAGAAGGGACTTTTTTGAGATATCTTATCTGCCAAGGAGTCTAATTTGCGTTCTAAATCTTTCAACTCAAAATAAAAAAGATTTTTTGCAGTATCTCTGTATGTAAAAGTTGAAATTTTACTGGTAAAGCTTCGAAGAAAATGTAGAAACATTAATTTAAGTGAATTATCGATATCTGCAACTTCAACCCAGTTTTCTACAGCATCTATAATATCAAGCATCTTTTGAAGCTTCATCTCAAATACTAGTTCCCTTTTCCTAATTACTCTACGCTTATTCCTAATAATCATAAGGAGAAGGTACCTGTTTTTTCTTGCATTATAGCCCTTTAACAAATTACGTTTCATAAACTTAATTATCCTTTAAAGGGATAAATATTTAGTGGTAACGCATCATTACGTAAAGATTCTGCATTGTATCCCAATCCCCTTAATAACCTCGCAAATTCTTCAGCGTAGCCATAGAGAGTGTATATTTTTTTGGGCTTAACTTTTTCAATGATTCTCATCAATTCCCAGAAATCTGCATGGTTGCTTAACTTTAATTGACCAAAGCCAGAGACATAAAGCTCGGAAGGAGAAAGAGAATTCTCAGGTTTTTGAGTTTTCACACCTCTCAAAGTAACCTCCCCATCTTTTGAGATATTGTTAAATTTTATCCAGAACTTTTCGTAAACCTTTGCAAACTTCACTATTTGTCTTGAAGCCTTGACAGAATAACCATGAATATCGAGAATTTTTAAAAGCTCTTGAGCCTTTCCAACTTGATTTGCATAGAGTGTTGGTGTCTTTTCCCTGTCTAAGGCTTCCTCAACAAAGGCAATTAACTTTTTCTCAGCTTCTCTTGGAGTTGGAAAATTGAACATTGGTACACCGTATGTTGCTTCAATCATCAGGACATCTGCTTTTCTAAAACAACTTTTCTCTGCGGTTCTAAGCTTAAACCATTTTACATCCCCTGTATATAAGAGTGAGAATTCGTCAAACTCAATATAAATTTGTGCAGAACCTAACATATGTCCTGCAGGTAATAGCTTAGCTTTGTAATCACCAATATAAAAGCTCTTATTGAAAGGATAAACCTTGTAGAAGCCACCTTTTCTTAAGTGGCTTAAATATTTCGTTGCTTTTGTAGCTATAATAAGTCTTCCGCTAACAAAATGGTCAGTATGAGCGTGACTTTGAAAGGCAATTTTTGAAGAGCTGTCCAAGCCAATGCCTTTAACAATAACCATCTCTCTAAACCTCAACTTCTAAGTTTTCATTCTCTAAAACAACCTCTCCACTTGGCAAAAGACTAATTCCAATTGCCCTAATTTCAACACCCTTCTTCTTTGCTAATCTTAAAAGCTTTGCAATTTCTGGATCTCCCTTTTCGTAGGGTTTAAACTTTTTCACATTTGGCAATGCACATATAAATAGAATCATTGCTTTCTTTCCCTGTTCCTTTAGGGTAATCAACTCCTTTATGTGCTTTTGTCCTCTAATACTTGGGCAATCTGGGTACATTGCATATTCCCCTTCACGCAATACCGCACTTTTCATTTCAACCCAAATCTCTTCCCCATTACATTCCAACAAATAATCCAAGCGAGAACTTCCAATTTTAACCTCTTTATGCTTTATTTTGCAGTTTTTAAGCCAAGTGATCAAACCCATCTCAACGGCTTTTTCAAAGGCTTTTGCTTGGGTTCTCGTGTCTATTATGGCTCCTTTTTCTCCCTCATCAAATCCAATTAGAATAAACTCTGTTTTTCCGCCTTGCTTTGGCATGCAAAAAGCCTTTCTCCCTTTAACCATAAATTTCTCTAAACGACCGGTATTTGTGATTAAGGCTCTCTTAACTTTCCCATTGATCTTTATTAAGGCAACAAAGCGGTTAATTCTCTCAAGAAAGACACAGTCAATTATTGGAAGCTTCAGCAACATAAAAACTAAATGGTTTTTTAAGATTTAAAATTTTGGGATTTTTCCTCAAATTTAAGCGCATAAATCACCCATCCAATAAAGAATAAGAAGACATAAAAAGCCAAAACTAGAGAGGTTCCAAAAAGCAAGGAGAGGGCATCATCAAGATCGTGGCTGATTAAGGTCTTGATATGATTATATTCTCGACCTATCCATAGGATTATGGATATTAAATAAGAGATGATTACTCCTGTAAAAAAGAGCTTATATCTAACTTGAAATTCCTTTAGAACAAGAAGGGCGAGTATAACTGTAAAAGGGAATGATAGTAAAGGAAGAAACCAATTTGTGTCTTTCAGAAGATATACCATAGGGATCCAGAGAATTGTGATTAATATTCCAGTTGCTTCTCTCTGTTTCATGTGTTTTAGTTTGACGTCTGAGGTCTTATATTTTTCTTTCATTCACCTAAACCTTTAAATATTTCCAACTCGACCATTAAGATGAACATCTAAACGAATGAGGTGGTTAAAATGGTTGATTACGAGCTTTTGAAGAAAATAGTCGAAGCTCCGGGTGTTTCTGGATATGAGTTTTTGGGAGTTAGGGATGTCATAGTTGAAGCATTCAAAGATTATGTGGATGAAATAAAAGTTGATAAGCTCGGTAACATTATAGCCCACAAGAAGGGCGATGGACCAAAAGTCATGCTAGCGGCTCACATGGATCAAATAGGCTTAATGGTAACAACTATTGAAAAGAATGGTTTCTTAAGGGTTGCCCCAATCGGTGGTATTGACCCAAGGACTTTAATTGCTCAAAGATTCAAGGTCTGGATTGGAAAGGACAAGTTCATCTATGGTGTTGGCGGTTCAGTACCTCCACACATTCAAAAGCCCGAAGAGAGAAAGAAAGCCCCAGACTGGGATCAAATATTCATTGATATCGGTGCAGAATCGAAAGAAGAGGCTGAAGAGATGGGCGTTAAGATTGGAACAATAATAACATGGGATGGAAGGCTGGAAAGACTAGGAAAGCATCGCTTGGTTAGCATAGCGTTTGATGATAGAATTGCCGTTTATACATTAGTTGAAACTGCAAGAAAACTGCAGGAGACAAATGCAGATATCTACTTTGTTGCAACTGTTCAAGAGGAGGTTGGCTTAAGAGGTGCAAGGGTTAGTGCCTTTGGAATTGAGCCAGATTATGGATTTGCAATTGATGTTACAATAGCGGCTGATGTCCCAGGAACACCAGAGCACAAGCAAGTGACACAATTAGGAAAGGGAACTGCAATTAAGATCATGGATCGCTCAGTTATTTGCCACCCAACAATAGTAAGGTGGATGGAAGAGTTAGCTAAGAAATATAACATTCCATATCAATGGGACATCCTCCTTGGTGGAGGAACAGATGCTGGAGCAATTCACCTGAACAAAGAAGGTGTTCCAACAGGAGCAGTTAGTGTTCCTGCAAGATACATACACTCAAATACAGAGGTAGTTGATGAAAGGGATGTTGACGCTGGTGTAGAGTTGATGGTTAAGGTTTTAGAGCATATTAACGAGCTAAAAATCTGAAGCTTTTACTTTCTTTAAATTTTTCCTTTAGCCTGCTCCATTTATATAAAAAGTATCCTGTTCCTATTAGTACTCCAGCAATGACAAATGGGGTCTTGGATGGTAAAGGCAATCCTTTTTGCCATTTATAGAGCAGAAGATTTTGATAGAAGAAGAGATAACTAAGCCAAGCGAGTAACAGCGATATAAACCCCTCTTCAATGAGCTTTTGAGTATATTTGTCCATATTTAAGCCTCCATTCGTTCTTGGGAAAAATATAAAATCCCTTTAATTAATAACTTTTTCTATGTGAGAACATGAGCGATTATTTCCCATATCCAACGTTAAGACCGAACCAAGAAGAGTTCATCAAGTTAGTTGATGAGGTAGTTAGAAATGGAGAAAACGTGATTATTGAAGCTCCTACAGGTTTTGGAAAGACGATCAGTGTTTTAGCCGGTGTTTTGCCCTATGCTCTAAGCTTGGGATACAAAGTTCTCTATTTAGCAAGGACGCATAAGCAGATGGATAGGGTTATTGAGGAGCTGAAAGCCATAAACAAAAAGAATCCTATAGGTGGGGTAGCGCTTAGGAGCCGAAAAGATTTGTGTCTTCATCAGTACATACTCAACTTTGCTCCCGACGCATACAATGCTATGATAGTTTGTAAAAATTTAAAGAAGCTCAAGAAGTGTCCATTCTACGAGAATGTCAAAAAGAAGAAGGAAGAGTTTGAGGAGATTGCTAACTACTTCTTGGGAAATCCTTCAGAGCCAATTGAGGTTTTAAAGTATTCCCAACTTTTAGAGTTCTGCCCTTACGAGCTAACGCGCAAGATTGCGCTAAAGGCAAATGTGATAGTGGCGAGTTATCTTTACATGATAAGCCCCCCAATTAGAGAGAACTTCCTGAGGTATTTTGACCTTGATTTGTCGGACTTGATAGTCATTTTTGATGAAGCTCACAATTTACCAAATCAAGCTATTGAAGCTCTAAGCGATAAACTAAGTGTTATCAGCATTTTAAGGGCAATAAAAGAAGCTGAACAGTATAAGGAACATGAGATAGCTAATTTTTTGAGCATTTTTCTTAAAGGTCTTGAAAATCTTTACGACGAAAAGCTTAAAGATAGGGATATAACTGAAACCCCAATTTTACCAGAAAGTATTTTTATGCACGTTTTTGACATTTTAGGAATTGATGAGAAGTTTTTGATTCGATTCTTAAACACAATGCTTGAGGTTGGAGATGCTGTTAGGGAAGATAAGATAGAAAAGAACAAGCCTCCAAGGTCTTACATTGGAAGGACAGCAGAATTTTTGGTAAATTGGCTCTCTGTTATTGGAAGGGAAGATTACCTGTTTATAATGAGTAAGATTAATGGAGGCTTTTCTTTGGAGTTAGTGGCTTTGGATCCTTCAAAAGCTTTGGAGTTTGTAGAAAACGTCCAGTCGGCAATATTTATGTCTGGAACTTTAACACCTTTAGAAGCATTTTCAGACATAATGGGGATAAAGGCTAAGCTAAAGAAGTTTCCAAGAATGGTAAAGAAAGAAAATGCAATTGTTTTAGTTGCTAAGGATGTTTCAACGAGAGGTGAGGAAAGAAACTTGGAATTGTACAGAAAATTGTCCAATTACATAATCGAAGCTGCAAAAATAATTCCAAAGAATGTTGGAGTATTTACAGCTTCTTATGAAGTTTTAGAGGGATTAATCTCAGTTAATTTACATCTAAGAATAGAGGAGGAAGTTGGGAAAAAAGTCTTTATCGAAAAAAAGAACGCAACCTCAAAAGAAAATGATCTCTTGGTTAAAGCGTTTAAAGAGGAGTCTAAAAGAGATGGTGGTGTTTTGTTGGGTGTTACTGGTGGTAGAAATAGTGAGGGACAAGATTATAGTGGAGATGAGATGAATGGTGTGATTTTGGTTGGGATTCCCTATGCAAGACCTACTCCAAGAGTTCAAGCCCAGATAAGGTATTTTGAAAAGAAATTCCCTGGAAAAGGTAGATATTATGGTTACTATCTTCCAGCTCATAGAAAATTGGTTCAAGCCGCTGGTAGGGTGCATAGAAGTGAAGAAGAAAGGGGAGCAATAATAGTTTTGGACTATCGCCTTTTGTGGAGGTCAATAAAGAAGGATTTACCGGATTGGATGCTTGACTCTATGAGGGTTGTAACCTTAGAAAAGATGAAGCTATTGCTAAAAAGATTTTATAAAGAAGAAAGATAGGAAAATCACTTCTTTCTTCTTAGGAGTAGTGGTATTAGTGCTAGTCCAAGCAATGCAGCAGGACCACAAACACCCTTAGCTGGAACTGTTGTAGTTTCAGTAACCGTTGTAGTTGTAGTCGTAGTTTCGGTAACCGTCTCAGTTACTGTCTCAGTCACGGTTTGCTCTGGTTTTGCCGTCGTTGTAGTTGTTACTTCCATTCCTATTCCCTTTTCTGCAGTGGCTTTATTTCCATAGAAGTCTATTGCGACGGCTCTTATTATGTATTTATCTGACTTAACGCCAGGTACTTGGGCTAGGAAGAATTCTCCCTTTGGATCTCCTTTTGTTGGTTCTCCCGGATATCTCTTAACCTCTCCGTTTACTTCAATTTCAATGTAGACATCCTTTATTCCTAAATTATCCGTTGCTTTAAAGTAAACCTTGAAGGGTCTTCCTTTTACTGGTTTTGATGGGGAGGTGTAAGCTATGCTAATCTCTGGTTTTTTGGTGTCCTTTCCTTTGCTAACAACCAATTGGCTCTCTCCCTTTGGAATCGTTATCTCAAAGAGCATGTAGTGCTTATCTCCAATTGTCCTTTCTCCTAAGACCTTGTATTTTACAGTTGTAGCAGAGTCATCAACTTTTGCTCCCTCTGGAACAACCAAAACAAATTTTCCGCTGATTTCCTCTAATCCGTTTATGAACTTAACCGCTGATCCAAAGTCGCTTGTCTTTCTAATTACCATGAACTCTTGAGGAACTGGATAAGAGCTTAAAGGTCCAAATATTGTTCCAAACATCTCTTCAATTCCTGGCAATCTCACATTTCCTTCCTCGTCGATCTCAACTATTCTTGAACCGTACCAATTGTTTTCTTCTCTCTTATCTGGTGCTCCAGTTGTAGTTGAAGTGACAAACCAGTGCTTATTTCCATTCTTGTCAATGTAAACTTGTACATAATCTGCGTGAACGTGACCAGATAAGACAAGTTTGATGTTGTATTTCTCAACATCCTCCAAGAAACGCTTTGCAATGTCCTCACTTTTTCTCTCAGGACCTCCGATCCAATACCAGCTTACCCATGGGGCAATTGTTTCCCAATCATCAAAGACGCTGTATCCTTCAATCTTTCCACTTCTTCCTTCTGGAGTTGTGTACCAATAGGGATGATGTACCAAAATAATGGGTATTTTGTCTGGATTAGCTTCCAAAACTTTTTCCATCCAGTTTAACTGAGCCATATCTGGATGAGCTTCTTCTCCTCTGCTATCTAGTCCAATAATTAAGAACTTTCCAATTGTCAGATTAAAGTATTTTGGACCAATAAGCTTTGCATAGTACTGGGGTGGATCATCGTGGTTTCCTTTTATGACTATGACTGGCTTTCCAGCAGCAACAGCATTTTCAATAGTATCTACAAGTAATTGGTATCCTTTTGAATCACCAGCTGTATCTACAACATCTCCAGTTGCTACAATAACATCCACATCTTTCATTGCCCAGTATGTGTAAAAGCTGTCTGTTGCTACGTAGCTATTTAGTGGAATTGCACCTTCTCCACATTTGAAGATGCTTCTACAGAACTGCTCTCCCTTCACATAACCGACTTTTGCTCCACTTGTCACGTGTAAGTCACTTCCATGTGCAATCCTGAGAACCTTTGGATATTCTTCAAGAACCCAAACACCATTGGGAATTATGACTTCCCCTTTATTTGACTTAACTTGCAGGAAGTATGCATCTGGAACAACATTTTCTGGTATTTTAGCTATTATACTAGTGCCTTCTTTTTTAACTATTGGAAGTTCATAGGGACCATTTAGGATTGAGATTATCGAAAGTGAAGTTATCTCGACGCCTTCCGCTACTTGTAATGTTATCGTCT
This sequence comes from Thermococcus sp. JdFR-02, assembly GCA_002009975.1. Lineage (GTDB taxonomy): Archaea > Methanobacteriota_B > Thermococci > Thermococcales > Thermococcaceae > Thermococcus_C. Next base: position 134,307 of record MTLP01000032.1, on the reverse strand, counting down.
CTCCAGGCTTTGCTATTGCTGGACTTCCGGTAGCAGGGAAAGTCACAACATCCATTGGAAAAACTTCTGCTTTTATTGGAACCACTTGAATTAAAGAGAAAGTCATAAACACCAAAAGCAATGCAAGTGCCTTTCTCATTAGATACCACCAAAAGAAAAATTGCGTTGTTAAAATATAAAACCTTACTCCAACACAAATTTGTGAATAAATCAATAACAAGCGTTTAAAGATTGACATTATGTGTTCCATCTCACGGAAATCACACTTAGACCGATAATTTTTTCAGCAAGTTCACTTTTTCCACCTAAATGCTTGTAAAGCTGATAGTTTTCCCAAATTTTTGAATATATCTTCCTCGCAAGATCAACCTTATTCTTCCTTGTAGCAACAAAAAGTCTAGTCAAAAGAACTCCCATCTCTAAAAGTGCGTAATCTGCCCTGCTTAGAGGTTTTATTGGAATAAGAGACATCTCCTGATATGTGGGAGTTAAAACACAACTTAGAACTTTCGTTTCTCCAAGTTCATCTTTCCACTGCTCTTCTTTCCATTCCACTTTACCCTCAATTGTAGCTGGCATTCCTTTAATTCTCTTGATTGGAACTGTTTTTGCATCTTCAAACTCTATATTTAACTCCATGTTCAAAGCTGCTTTGATTAAAAGCTCAACATCCTGAATTACATGAAGTACAGCAAAAGGTGAATTTTTAATCTCCTGAAAGCTTTTCCCACCAAAGAGCTTAAAATGAAATTTATTGCCCTTTCTAACAACTCCAATGGGGGTTACATTGCTCTTGGTAACAAGCAAAACTTCGTATACTTTTCCCTCTTCAAAAATATCCTTCATAAAATCACCAAAATAATGGGTAAAGAGAAGGTTATAGCTGTTGTCTTGGCAAAACTAATATGTCTTCCCTGTTAATATAGAAGGTAACCTCTCCTTGAGGTTTTAAACCTTTAATGTCCTTGTCACTTATTGTTCTTGCTATGATCCTCTTTTCTCCAAAGAGGCCAACGATTTCAATGAAGAATCCATAGTATTCTATAAGATCAACTTTGCCCGTTAAAGTAACCGCATTTTCTATTGGATGTAAGCTTATACGCTCTGGTCTAATAACTATGACCACATTGTCGTTCTTTTCGTTGTATGTTAGTCCATCAAGTCTAAAGCTTTCAAACTCAACAGTAACCTTATTCTCCTCTCTTTCAACCACTTTAGCTGGAATAACGTTGGTTTTACCCATAAATGATGCGACAAATTCTGTTCTTGGTTGTTCGTAGATTTCTCTAGGTGTTCCAACTTGCTCAATATTTCCAATGTTCATCACAGCGATTCTATCGCTTATTGCCATTGCTTCCTCTTGGTCGTGGGTAACGTATATAACGGTGATTCCAAGCTCTCTTTGAATTCTCCTAATCTCTGAACGCATTTCGAGCCTAAGCTTTGCATCTAAGTTTGAGAGAGGTTCGTCTAAAAGGAGAAGCTTTGGTTCGACAACTAAGGCTCTAGCAATTGCAACTCTCTGCTGCTGTCCACCACTTAGCTGTGTTGGGTATCTATCCTCAAAACCTTCGAGTTTAACTAATTCCAAAGCCCATCTGACTTTTTTATCTATTTCACTCTTAGGAAGCTTCCTGACTTTCAAACCATAGGCTATGTTGTCATAAACTGTCATATGGGGCCATAACGCATAGTTTTGGAAAACCAAAACTGCTCCTCTCTCGCTTGAGCTTAGATATGTCACTTCACTGTCGTCAAACCATATTTCTCCCCTGTCTGGGAAATCTAAACCAGCTATGATTCTCAAAGTAGTTGACTTACCACAACCACTAGGTCCAAGCAATGTAAATAGCTCTCCATGCTTTATTTCTAAATCTACTCCCTTTAACGCAACTGTTTCTCCAAAGGTTTTGACAACATCTTTGAGTTTGACTTCAACCATAATCTCACCTCATGTTAAACCTATGAAGGCATATCTTTGCTTGGTTATTATGTTAACAACAACTATTGAAATTATTTGGACTGTAATTAACAGCACACCCAACGCTGCCGCAATATTAACACTTCCTGCCGCTGAGAGCATTATATCTTTCATAAACGCCGTTATTGGAGCTTTTTCTATTGCAATCGAACCTAGGGTAATACTTGTACTTGTCTCGCTCATCGCATAGACAAAGCTTAGCATTCCACCGCCAAAGACGTTCAGCGAAATTAATGGTAGCAGTATTCCAGTTATAGTTTTCCATCTCGATGCACCAAGGTTTAGAGATGATTCCTCTAATGACACGTGCACTTGTTGCAATCCAGCATAGACAGAACGTGCTGCGAATGGGAGTCTTCTAATTGAATAGGAAAGTATGAGCACGAATGCTGGATTAAATGTAATGCTCACTGGGTCTAAGATTGTGTTGGGGAATAGGTTTGAGAAGAAGTAAAAGTATCCCATGGCAACAACTATACCTGGAACGGCAATTGGCAATATGACGATACTTTCCAACACTGGACTTAATGCGCCTTTAAATCTTCCAGCAGCGTATGAAGAGGTTACTGCAAGCAAGATTATTAAAATGACTGCTGAACCTGAATAGACTAAGCTGTTTACAATATATCTTCTAACGTCTGGATTTATTATCATCTCTTTGATGTAGTTTGTGGTGAAACCGTGTGGTAGAACTGTAACACTCCATTGCTTTGAGAAAGCTAGGAGAACAACGCCGATTTGTGGAAATATTGTGAACAATAAGAGTGGCAATAAAAGCACGTAAATTATAACCTTCTGCCATGGTCTTGGGTCACTTACCCTTGGTTTCCATCTTCCACCTTTGCTGAGCATCGCATACTGCCTTAGGCTAACGTATTTTCTAATGCCTAAGAACGCTAGAATGGCTAAAGTGAGCATAATAATTGATAAAGCAGCTATTTCTGGACTTCTTTCACCAAATTCGCTGATGAATTTGCTAAATATTTGGAATGACATCAATTTCTTTGCTAAAGGATCACCATGGAAAACTATTGGAGCTGCTAGGTCTTCCAAACTGAATATAAATACTAAGGTTGCTCCAGCCGCTATGCCAGGCAGAGCTAAGGGAAATGTCACTGTTCTAAATAAGTGAAAGCTCTTACTTCCCAAGTTCTCTGCTTGTTCCTCCAAAGTTGGGTCTATGTTAATGAAGCTTGCATAAGCGTTTAGATAAACTATTGGATAGTAAGCCATTGCCTGAGCTAAGGCAACACCAACTAAACCATCTATTTTAATCCTAAAGGGAATTTGGAAGATGTCATGAAGGATGAAATTCACAAGACCATATTCTATGAACATTCTTTTAATTACATATGCGTTCACAAAGGGAGTGACTAAAAGGGGAATAAACAAGGCAATTCTAAAGAAGTTCTTTCCTTTAAAATCATATCTTGCCATCACAAATGCGAAGATGGTTCCTATTAATGAAGCCAATAGAGTTACAAAGAATGCGACGACTAAGGAGTTGATTATAACCCCAAAATCTATTCCCCTAATTAAATATATGGTCTCACCAGTCGCGGTTACCTGTTTAGTAACAAAATCTCCCTGTGGAGGGAGCTGTATGTAATAGCTTGATCCTAAGATGCTTTTAAACCAGTGAAGTGAGAAATTACCTTCATAGGTGAAGGCTATAAAAAGCATTGCTAAGACGGGAACAATTAAAAACACAACTAAGTACAATAACGGAAATAGAAAAGAAAAGGCAACAAGGGGCTCAAACAAGGGAGTCCCAAAGAGTTTTTCACTCCATTTGCTTATTCTCATCCTTGCACCTCCGCTAATACTCTATTGTATTTTTCTCTTGCAGCATCTCTCCATTCTTGCATTAATTGGTCTTTAAATGAAGCATCCTTAACTAGTCTATCATTTATCTTTGCCGCATATTCTTCTGTGAAAGTCACGATTTTACCGGTGTCTGGGTCTTTAAACTTTATGGGTTCTAGGAGCATAGCCCTTAATTGCTCATATCTGTCCTTACTTATCTTACCTTGCTTGTAAGCTTTAACCAATGCAACCCATGCTCTGTGTAGTTCTTGGCTTGCATCAACCAAGGTAGCCTTAAAGTAGTATTGCAAAGCTTTCTCAGTTGCTAAAGCTTTTGCATCATCAAATTGAATTCCTTGAGTCTTTAGTGTTAACTCATAAGCTTTCTTCAAATCTGGTCTCTTTTGCCCTTCTGGTGTGTCAAATATCTTTGGATTGACTGGCATTCTGTTAATGTTCTCATCTAACCAAACTTTTTGTCCTTCGGTTAATACCCAATAAATGAATGCCTGTGCTGCTTCTTTATTTCTTGTACTCTTTAACAGAGCAATGGGGTCACCATTGATGACACTCTCTCCTTTTGGAACTACATAGACACAAGATGGGTTGAGCTTCATTGCAGTGTAACCATAGAAGTCAATCGTATTTCCAACCGCTATATCTCCAGCAATTACAGCTTCTCTAACTGCATCACTTGCGTCATAAATCTTTGAATTTGCCGCGATTATTGTTAATACCTTCCAACCTTCTTCCCATCCAAAGGCTTGGAGGATAATCTGGTAAATCCTTGTGTTTGAGGTACTTCTTGTTGGATCAGCAATTCCAACTTGTGGGGGATCAATGGCAAAGGTTTCACTTGCTATGTCTTCCCACTTTTCTGGAGCTGGTAAGTTCCATCTAGCTAAAACATCCTTGTTGATTGTGAAACCAAAGGAAGACAATGCTGCGGCAATCCAATAAACTTTTCCATCATCTCCTTTCCTTACCATTGGCATTCCAGCAATGCTCTCCTGTATGTCAGTACCGAGTAGTCCCAAAACTTGAGGATCGTCAATTGGAGCTAGGTATCCTTGCTTAAAGAGGTCATCAAAGAGCGTTGGTCCTCCACCCCAACCTATGTCAGCTTGTCCTCTCTCAATGAAAACTTTCCATTGTGATGCAGGAGCATTTCTAAATATTAGGTCAACTATGTTGTATTTTTTCGCGATTTCGCTTTTTAGAAACTGTTGTTTCACCAACATCTGGATTGTGGTATCATGTCTTGTTAAAATCACGAGCTTTGTTGGCTCTCTCTTTATTTCTTCAGTGGGGGTTGTTGAAGCAGTTGTTTCGGAAGTTCCAGGTGTTGTTGTAGTGGGAGTTTCACCTCCCCCAATACATCCTGCAATGACACTAACCAAAAGTAGCATAATTATAGGCAAAGCGAGGTTTTTCTTCACCGTTAATCACCTCTGATGAAGTTTAACAAAAAGCTCTTTAAATTTTTGTTTCATGAAAATGTTAAAAATAAAGGATTGAAAGGGAGAAATTTCACTTCTTTCTTCTTAGAAGCAGTGGTATTAGTGCTAGTCCAAGCAATGCAGCAGGACCACAAACACCCTTAGCTGGAGCTTCGACTGTTTCTGTTACTGTCTCGGTGGCTGTCTCAGTGACGGTCTTGGTTACGGTTTCGGTAACAGTTACTGTTGGGATTGGTTGCTCAACTTTGCTTGCTTGTTCTATTGCCCAGTGAAGTATATTGCTAACGAAGACTGGACCATCCAATGGAACTCCGTGATACTTTGGTGACCATGTTGGCTCGTAGTCACCATAGGGTGATTCACCGCTAACGATTAACACGCTTTGCTTGTCTCCAAATTTAATAACTTCAGCTGCTAGGAGTGTGAAAACTCCAGTATCACCAGCTAAGTAGGCGTAAGCTGGTGGGTCGTTGTTCTCAACGATTTGTCCGTTTTCTGTTGTCTTGACGATTCTGTAAACATTCTCTGGAACGTTCCCATCAACTAATTGTTGCCAGTTTCCGTTCTCATCTACCCATGCAACTACACCTGGACCGTGATAGAGAACCTTTCCACCTTTTGTGAATCCTGAAACTATTAATGCTCTTCCTGGTGTGTTTTCATCTGGGTTGGCAACACCGACTACTCTATAACCCCTACCCGCATTGCTAACTGGGTCTTCAACTGAACAGAGGTCAAGTCTTAACTTGCCGACACCTAATTGATCAAGAATTGAGTTTACAACATCTTGGACTTGAACACCGCTACCATAGTCGCTATCTCCAGCAACCCAAAGGACCTTTCCACCCTGCTTAAACCACTCAGCAATTGCTTGGACTTCATCTGGTTCAAAGGGACTTGAAGGCTGTCCAATAATTAATACGTCAACATTCTTTAAAGCATCTGCAGTTATCTTTTCTCCAAGATGTGTTATCCCAAGGACATCTGCTTGTGTTGGATCGCCAAAATAGCCCCATTTTACATCTGTTATGGTCTTAACAATTCCGTGTGCTAAAGTTTCATTTGTATCCCTATCAATAGCATCGCTTGCGAGATATTTGTCGTTTTCACCATGTGCTAAGTCTACTGCTACCGTTGTAGCACTTGCAAATACAAAACTAAAAGCTCCAAAAAACATTAGTACTAACAAAATTATGGCAAACTTCCTCATGGTATTCACCAAATAAAATTTTAGTAAACATCATAGTTATAAATGTTATGACACCATTGACTTAGAATAATCCCAAATGCCTTTATTATTACTAAAGGGAGCATGAATGAGCTTAACATATGAAAGTCAAATTTTAAATCATCTGAAAGTCGATTTAGAATTAAATTTGTCGAGTATTTCACTCTCAACATTAACGTAAAAGACTTAAAGGGTTAAGACGTCTTTGGCTTAAGGTGGTGATGTTATGAATATTGAAGAGAGACTAAACTTGATTATAAGAAAACCAGTGGAAGAGGTTCTAACAGTTGAAGATTTGAAGCAGTTGTTAGAGAATGGTGTTCCTCTACAACACTACATTGGTTTTGAGATTAGTGGTTTTATACACTTGGGAACTGGTTTAATGGCAGGNGCAAAAATAGCTGACTTTCAAAAAGCTGGTGTAAAGACTAGAATTTTCTTGGCTGACTGGCATTCATGGATTAATGACAAATTAGGTGGAGATTTGGAAGTTATCCAAAAAGTAGCCGTGAGTTACTTCAAGGAAGGAATGAAACAGAGCATTAAAGTTATGGGTGGAGATCCAGATAAGGTTGAATTTGTATTAGCGAGTGAGATTTTAGATGACATTGAATACTGGCAGACTGTGATTGATATAGCAAAAAACACAACCTTAGCTAGAATTAAGAGATCAATCACAATTTTAGGAAGGCAGATGGGTGAAGCAATAGATTTTGCAAAGCTTATCTATCCAGTAATGCAAGTTGCTGATATCTTTGTTCAAGGTGTTAACTTAGCCCATGCTGGTATGGATCAAAGAAAAGCCCACGTAATTGCAAGGGAAGTTGCTACAAAGCTTAAGTACAAACCTTTGATTTGGAGCGATGAAAAATACAAGCCAATTGCAATCCATCACCACCTATTGCTAGGTCTCCAAGAGCCACCCATATGGCCCATTGAGAGTGAAGAACAGCTAAAAGAGATGAGGTCCCAAATGAAGATGAGTAAATCAAAGCCTTATTCAGCAGTATTTATTCATGATACACCAAAAGAAATTAGAGAAAAGTTGAGAAAGGCTTTTTGTCCAGCTAAAGAAGTTAACTACAATCCAGTTTTAGACTGGGCAGAGCATATAATTTTTAGGGAAGAGCCGATTGAGTTTACAATTCATAGACCAGCAAAGTTTGGTGGGGATGTAACTTATCATACTATGGAAGAGCTTAAGAGGGACTTTGCAGAAGGTAAACTTCATCCATTAGACTTAAAGAATGCTGTTGCAGAATATTTAGTGGAACTTTTAGCTCCAATTAGAGAATACTTTGAGAAGAATCCAGAATACTTAGAGATGATGAAGCAAGTGCAAATTACAAGATAAAGCTCTTTTTTCTTATTTTGTTTAAAAATTGAAAAGTTAAGCGCTTTCTGTTATTGGTAAGATGTATATCTCTCCAAATGGTTCCTCTTGGATAAGCTCTATTTTGCCCATGTTTGCTAAAAATAGCAGATAAAGAAAAGTTCTTGCAACTATCTTTGGGCTTGGATCAAAGACGAGCTCCCAGAAGGTTATCATCTCTTTAGTCTCTTCATAGAGCTTTTTGACTATCTCATAGAGCCTATTTACATGTTTCTCAATGTCAACCCTAAAGTCATCAATGACGAAAATTTCTTCTTCAATTTGAACCTTTTTCTTGGGTTTTGGCTTCCTTCTTTCCACTTCTTCCAGAGCGTCCATTAAAGCCTCAATTAAATCATCCAAAGTATAATAGCGCTCAGACCTCCTAATTGGAGGTACTATTGGTTCAACTTGAACATGAACTCTCTCCTCTTTCTTTTCTTCCTCTTCTTCGTTGTTTGAATAAAGTAATGCCTCAGTTTTCATCCTCAAAAGAATTGAAGCGGCAAGAATTGCTCTAGCTGAAATCCTCAAATCTAAATCCTTCATTTCTCTAAGCCTTTCAAGGTATTTCTCGGTCAGGTCAACTATGTCAATATTCCATGGGTCAACCTTTCCCATCATGACGAGTTGTAAAAGTATATCCACTGGAGTTATCTCTTCCTCATATCTGCGCTCCATTTTAAACACCTAAAGCATTTCTCTGTCTTGCTTTCTCTAAGTACTCCATAGCCTTCTCCAAGCTTAAACTTACAACTCTCGAAATACCTTCCCTCATTGAAACACCAATGATTTTGTCTGCATTTGCCATCATGACATCCCTTAGTGTAATAACTATAAACTGGCTCTTTTGTGATGCTTCTTTTATCAAATCGGCAACTCTTTTGACGTTTGCATCATCTAAGTGGGCATCTATTTCATCGAACAAATAGAATGGTGCTGGCTTATATCTCTGGATTGCAAAAACAAAGGCTAAAGCTGTCAATGCTTTTTCTCCACCACTCATTGCTTCTATTCTTTTAACATCCTTTCCTGCTGGCTTTGCTTCAATTTCCAATCCACCGCTAAATGGATCATCTGGATTCTCAAGAATTAACCTTGCCTCTCCTCCGGGGCTGAGTTTTGCGAATAGCTCTGAGAAGTTCCTTGCTATTGCATTCAATGTTGCCATAAAGACGTTTCTCTTTTGACTTTCTATTTCCTCAATGAACTCTAAGATGCTCTCCTTTTCAGCTTCAAGCTGTTCCCTCTTGGATTTAAGCTCTAAATACCTTCTTTCAACAACTTCAAAGTCTTCAATTGCTTTCATGTTCACGGGTTCTAATTCTTTGATCTCCTCTTCCATTCTATCAATCTCTTCCCTCAATGCTTCTAAATCGAGAGGTATCTCCCTCACGAGCTTTACATCATGGTGCTTGAGCTCTCTGTTAAGTTCTTGGAGTTGAGCAGTGTATTGAGCAATTTTAACTTTTAGGGTGTTTGCCTCTATGCTAAGCTTTTGTATTTGCTCTCTTAAGCTCTCTTTCTTATCTCTTAACTTGGATATTTCCAGTCTTAATCTATCTCTCTCGTCTTTTAGAGCCTTTAAGTCCGCTTTAATCGACTCTTCCTTTTGCTTTAACTTTTCAAGCTCCTCCTTAAGCTTCTCAATATCTTCTTCGTTCTTTGCAATACTCTGCTTAAATGCGTTTATCCTATTTACAAGTCCCTCAATTTCCTCTTCAAGGTTTGCCTTTCTTGGTATTAGCTCCTCATTTATCCTTATCTCCAAATTCTCAAGCTTTGATTCAATTTTGCTTAGCTCTTCCTTAAGCTTCCCTATCTCGTGCTCAACTTCCCTGATCTTTTGGTTAACTTCTCTTGCTTCGGGATTGTCCAACGCTTTCCTCAGCTTTTCTTTTCTCTTTTCTAAGCGCTCTATTTTTCCACTAAGCTTTGCTATTTCACCTTTAATAGTGTATATCTTCTTCTCAAGTTCTTTGATTAGTGCTTCACTTTCCTCTATTTCCTCTTTTAATAGCTTATCCTCATTGATAGCCCTTTGGAGTTCGCTCTGTAAAATGCTTAAATCCTTACTTGCATCGCTCTTTTTCATCCTAAGCTCAAACAACTCTCTCTCCAAGCCTTTATATTCAACTTTAAGGGCATTGACTTCGCTTTCAAGTTTTTCCTTTTCAAGCTCTAAGCTCTGCACCTTTTTCTTAAGATCTTCAGTATTAACACTAATCCTTTGTCTTGGTCTATAGTAACCGCCAACAATGGCTCCGCTTCTCTCCAATAGTTCTCCACTCAGCGTTACCATCCTTACTTTTCCAATTCCTATCTCTCTCGCCTCTTGCATGTCATTAACTACTAAAGTATCTCCCAACGCAAAGGCTACAGCATTCTTGAATTTGCCATCATAACTAACCATCTCTATTGCTGGAATGCCAAGCATAGGCTTCTCTTTTAAACCCCTTGGCTTTATCTTGTTTAAAGGTAGAAATGTTAATCTTCCAAGCCTCTTCTCTTTTAAGAACTTTATTGCCTTTTCAGCGACTTTATCATCTTCCACTACTATATTATCGGCATGAGAACCAAGGGCAACATCAATTGCTGTAAAATAGGTGTCATCTTTAACGGAGATTAATTCTCCTAAAGAGCCGTAAATACCAGGGATATTGGCTTTCTTTAAAGCCTCTATTGCTTTATTTCTTTCAACCTCTTTTCTTGCTTCAAGCTTTATTAGTTCCTGCTTCAACTTATCAAGCTCAGCGACAACTTTTTGAAGTTGCCTTTGCTTTTCTTCAACTTCTTTTTCGATCTTTCTGAGTCTTTGCTCCCCTTTTTGCATTTTATTCTCTATCTCTCCAAGTTCACTCCTTTTCTCTTCGAGCTTCTCCTTTAATTCAGCGATTCTTCCTTTTAGTGTAAGTTTCTTTGTGTTATTTTGAGAGATTTTAGCCTTAAGACGCTCTATCTCCTCACTTAACCTTTCTATCTCTCCCTGCTTTATATAGTACTCCTTCCTCGCATTTTCAAGTTCTTCAGTTAAAGAGTCAAATTCCTGCTTTGCTATCGTAAAGTTCTTATCAATCTCTCCAAGCCTTACAATTAGCTCGTTTCTTTCCGCTTCTTTTTCCTGTATTTTCACCTTTAACTGTTCTCTTCTCTTGCTCCATCTTTCTATAGCAGACTTACTCTTTTCAATTTCTTCTGAAACTCTTTTAAGCTCATCTTTAGCCTTAATGAGTCTAATTTGGCTGTCATCTATCTCCTTTTTAGCGATTTCAATGTTTTTCTTTGCCATCTCAATTTTTGAATGAACTTCGCTTATTGCCTTTGTAATCTCCAAAAGCTCCTCTCCACTTTCGCTTTCGAGCCTAGCTTCAACTTCTGTTAAAGTCCTCTCTTTCTCTATTATCTCCTTTACAATGTTACTCAGCTGGCTTTCTATCTGTTTTATCTCGCTTTCTATCTCAGCATCTCTTTCCTTACTTTCTTTTATGAAATTTTCAAGCCTTTTAATTTCTCCAACAAGTAAGGTGACTTTTGCCTTTTCTAAGCGGTCTTTTAAATCCAAATACCTTAAAGCATCATTCCTTTCCTGCTCAAGTTTATCCAATTGTTTCTTAACTTCTCTAATGAGCAAATCAACTCTTGCTAAGTTCTCTTCTGCCTGCTTCAATTCCTTCATAGCTTTTTCTTTCTTAGTATCATACTCAGCTACTCCAGAAATCTCATCGATTATTAATCTTCTCTCAATAGGACTCATTTTGATGAACTTCGTAATATCTCCCTGTAAGACTAAGTTATATCCCTCTGGTGAGATCATTGCAGCACTAAGCAAGTCCAAAATATCGCTCCTAGTTGCTCTTTTCCTATTTATCCAATAAACACTTCTACCATCTGGATAAACTCTTCTCGATATGATAATTTCATCTTCGTCTCTCGGGAACCCCCTATCCATATTGTTGAAATAAATGCTAACTTCGGCATACTTTGCTGCGGATTCTCTTTTAGCCCCTGCAAATATCAAATCACTAATTCTTGAAGCTCTCATAGCTTTTGCAGAGAGACCACCTAAAACAAAAAGAATAGCATCTCCAATGTTGCTTTTTCCACTTCCATTTGCTCCAACAATTGCTGTAAATCCTTTGGAGAATGGAACAACTACTTTCTTATTTCCGTATGATTTGAAGCCTTTCATTTCAAGTTTCTCAATATAAGGCATCTTTCACACCTAAAAAATTACAACGCTGGAGTCTTATATATATGTTACCTTCCAGTTTGTCCACTTACTCTTTAGCCAAAAAAGACTAATACAATGTTTAAACGATCTTAAAAGACACATAAGGTAATTGTTTAAAAAACAATGGCTCATCCTTCAATGACTCTCTTAAGAAGGGCGAGTTCTTTTTCTTCCAATCCTTCACCTACTGTCACAACAAAGTTAGAGTTGTTTAAAAGTGCCATATCTCTAAGCTTGCAGGCAAATTTAAGCGCTGTATCTAGTCCTTGCTCCATCATAATGTATTCAAAGGCATCTAATACAACAATTACTGACTCTTTATTCAAAGTTTCCAAAACCTTTTGCTCAATTATGTGTAGATCGGATGGATGGATAGCATTAGGATGCTTAACTTTACTAACCCAAATGTATTTTGCATCTTTATTATCCGTTAGAGGCTTTCGAGTTATGACAAGCTTCTTTCTACCGTTGTGAGTTTTGATAAAATTATCAAGCTCAGAGTAGGGAATCACAACTGACAGAAGAGACTTTTTTAAGGGATAATTATTATGCATAATTCTTAACATAAACACCACCCGAAAGATCTGTTGTAACCCGGTAACTTATTTAAATAATAAGCAATTGCTTATTAGAAACAATATTGCTGTGGGACAACAATTTTGACGTTATGTTGTGCTTGCCCCTATATAAATTTTACCCTTTACTAATGTAACGCATGAAAAAGAGAGTGAAGAAAATCAACTTAATACTTACAAAATGGAACAGTTAAACAATGTTATTCTTCCCTTTCACAAAGTTCGAGTAAAACACCATTAACGCTCTTTGGATGGATAAAGGCTATCTTTGCTCCACCAACACCAATTCTTGGTTTCTCATCAATAAGCCTGAATCCTTGCTCTTTTAGCTTTTCTAAATGCTCTTCTATGTTATCAACACCTAAAGCTATGTGGTGAATTCCTTCTCCTCTCTTTGCTATGAACTTAGCTATTGGTGAATCTTCGCTTGTAGCCTCTAAAAGCTCTATTCTGCTTTCTCCAACGTGGAATATTGCAGTTCTAACTTTTTGCTCTGGAACTTCTTCAATTTCATCAACCTTTAATCCCAAAGCCTCCCAAAGCTTAACCGCCTCATCTAAATTTTTAACAGCAATTCCAACATGGTCAACCTTCTTTATCATACCTTCACCCCCAAAGTCTTCTCCATAATCAATTCAGCAGCAGTGTAAGGGTCAAGCTCCCTATTGGCAACTTTTCCAACTAGTTCATACAATTCATTATTCTTTAATTCTTTGCTCACTTTACTCACAATAAAATCAGAAACTATAGTTTTTACTTCCTCCTCTGCTCTAAAACGTCTTTTTTCTTTTAGCTTATCTGCAGATTTAAGCCACTTTTCATGCTCTTTTATTACACTCCAAAGTTCATCTATCCCCTTATTCAAGGTTGCAACAGTTTTAATAACCTTTGGTCTCCATCCTCTCTTTTCAAACTTCTCTCTCTCAAGATCTAACATTAGTTCAAGCTCAAATAGGGTTTTATCAGCCTCTTCTTTATCTGCTTTGTTTATTACAAATATATCTGCAATCTCCATTAATCCTGCTTTTATTGCTTGAATGTCATCTCCTAAACCTGGTACAGTGACTAAAACAACTGTGTCTGCTGTTTTAACTATATCTACTTCAATTTGTCCAACTCCAACTGTCTCGACAAAAATAACATCACAACCATAGGCATCTAAAACTTTAATTGCATCATTGGTTGCTTTTGCTAAGCCCCCCAAAGAACCTCTTGTAGCCATACTCCGTATAAAAACCCCTGGATCGGTAGAATGTCTTTGCATTCTGATTCTATCCCCCAATAAAGCTCCTCCAGTAAAAGGGGAGGTTGGGTCAATAGCTATAACTCCAACTATCTTTCCCTCTTGCCTTGCTTTTTTGATGAGCTTATCTAGGAGTGTTGATTTCCCAGAACCAGGAGGGCCGGTTATACCTACTATGTATGCTTTTCCTGTAAAAGGATAAATTTTTTTAACAATTTCCCTTGCTTTTTCTTCATCGTTTTCAACAAGAGTTATTAGGCGAGCAGTTGCTTTTTTATCCCCTTTGAGCATTCTTTCTATCAAATCTTTGATCATCTCTAACCCCAACTTGGATTATTTGTCCAAAATAAATTATAAACGTATTGGATTTTATGCTCTAAATTTCTTAAGCTTCGCAACATTTTCATCTATGAACCCAATTATCTCTTCAATTGGACTTCCAGGACCAAAAACCTTTGCAACACCCATATTTTCGAGAGCTTGAGCATCATCTGGTGGAATAATCCCACCAGCAATTACCAAAACATCTTCATTTGGCTTAAGATCTTTCTCTTCTAAAAGCTTTAGAATCTTTGGAATTAGAACCATGTGAGCACCGGAAAGAATGCTCAATCCTAAAACATCTACGTCTTCTTGGATTACGCTTTCAACGATCTGTTCTGGAGTTTGCCTAATTCCAGTATAAATGACTTCAAAACCAGCATCTCTTAAAGCTCTTGCAATTACCTTAGCCCCTCTATCGTGACCATCTAAACCTGGCTTGGCAATGAGAATCCTAACTTTTGAACGCTCCATTTTCACCACCGAATTTTCTTAGCATGAAACACTATTTAAACATTGTCAAAGAGAAAGGTGGTGCTTTACATTGGATATTTTGTCCAAATGAAAAGAGCTTTTCAGTTAATGCTTTCCATGTCTCTCATACCATCCCCATTCTTTCTTAGGTCCAAATGATCTAACTCCCTCTTTTACAAGTTTAATCCTTAATTCCTTAGCTAATTCGTGGCTTATTTCTCCCCTTTCTTCAAGCCAATTTATAATCTCTAAAGCTTCCTCATCTGTTTCACAGCGCCTTAAAAAGTCAATCACAGTAGGAGTATACTCGGAAAAGTCAATTTTCTCGAATTCTTCCTCTTTAAGGAATTCCTCTTCACTCTCGCGATATCTGGTAATGGCAACACCTTTAGTCTCCTTAAGTTCTTTAGCCAAGTAAGGGAACCTCTCTTCAAATTCCTCTTTCTCATATTCCTGCCATGGGAACTCCTCTATGGCTCTTTTGGGCTTCTTCTTTTTATCCATTAATTGCACCTCAGTTGAAGTTACTCAATTAGCTTTATAAATATAGGGATAGTGAAGAGACCACAAAAATTAAGTTCACATTCTCCTAAGTTTGCTCCATGAAAGGTTCATATTTCCTTGTAATTTGGCTGGATGAAGATAAGAGAATAAAAACAAAGAGGAAAACTTTCGAACTTAAAAAGGGCTATTATGTTTATGTTGGTTCTGCAATGAATTCTGTTGAAAAAAGGGTTGAAAGGCACTTCAAAAAAGAAAAAAGGAGTCATTGGCACATTGATTTCCTCTTAAAGGAGAGCAAACTTTTAAGTGCTTATTTAATACCCTGTGAAGAACGTTTAGAGGAAAAGCTTTCAAATGAACTTTCAAAATTTGGAAAAGCTGTTAAGGGCTTTGGAGCGAGTGATTTAAAAATTAGCTCAAATCTGTATTATTTTGGTAGAAAGGAGCCTAATGAAGCTTTGAGAGACATTTTGAAAAAGTTGAACTTAACGTGGAAAATAGTTAAAAATAGGGATGAGATTAAAAATTTGGAGGGTAGGAAATGAGGATAAAAATAGGAAAAGTTGAAAGTTATATTTATGAAAAACTTGAAAAGGAAAAGCTTCACTTTGTTTTGCTTGATCCAGATGATGTTTCTCCAGAGGTAGCGGCTGAACTGGCTAAAATGAGTGAAGAGCTTGGTGTTGATGCAATAATGGTGGGTGGCTCTACAGGTGCCGAAGGAGAAATTTTGGACAATGTTGTAAAATCAATAAAAGAGAATTCAAATCTGCCAGTTATACTCTTCCCAGGTTCTCATGGAGGATTAAGTAAATATGCAGATGCTTTGTTTTTCATGAGTCTCTTAAATTCAACAAATCCTTTCTTTATTACAGGCGCTCAAGCTTTAGGAGCTTTTAGAGTTAAGCAGTATAAATTAGAACCGATTCCAATGGCTTATCTTATTGTTGAGCCCGGTGAGGCAGTAGGATGGGTTGGTGATGCAAAGCCAATTCCGAGACATAAGCCAAAAATTGCAGCTGCTTATGCATTAGCTGGTCAATACATGGGAATGCGTTTAATTTATTTAGAAGCTGGAAGCGGGGCACCAAAGCATGTTCCAAATGAGATGATTAAAGCGGTTAAAAGCGTTTTAGACGTTCCTCTAATTGTTGGTGGAGGAATAAGGACTTATCAAGATGCTAGAGAAGTTGCCCAAAGTGGTGCTGATATAGTGGTTACAGGAACAGCTGTGGAAAAAGCTGGCTCTTTAGAAAAAGCTCAAAAGATTCTTGAAAATCTTGTAAAGGGCGTTAAAGAAGTTAAGCCTTAAAGTTTATATCCTCCCTTTTCTTAAATCCTTTTGGTGATATTATGAGAGTGTTTATCTCAATTGATTTAGAAGGAATGCCCTATATTGTTAGTAGAGAGCATCTCTTTGTTAAAGGCACTCTTTACAACGAAGCGAGAAAAATAGCGACTAAAATTACCCTTGTAGCGGCTGAATCTTTGAAGGAAAACGGTTTCGATGAAGTAATAATAGCCGATAGCCATGGTCCTATGGTAAATCTGTTAATTGATGAACTTCCAGAGTACGTTGAGATCGTTAGAGGCTTTCCAAGACCTTTAAGCATGGTTGCTTATGTTGAAGAATGTGATGTCGCCCTTTTCTTAGGCTATCACTCAAAAGCAGGAACTCCAAAGTCGACTTTTGACCACACTTACAGCGGAGCATCAATAGATAGGATTGAAATAAACAGCATTCCGGTGAGTGAGTTTTTACTCAACGCTTATGTTGCTGGGCATTACAATGTTCCCGCTATTTTGGTTGCGGGAGATGCAAAGTTGATTGAGGAAGATGTCAGGAAGTTTACACCTTGGGCAGAAGGAGTTGTTCTCAAAACTTCCCTATCAAGATATTCGGCAAAAAGTCCAAGTCTTTCAAAATTAGAAAAAGAAATTAGGAAAGCAGTTAAAAGAGGAGTAGAAAAGTTTAAGGCTGGTGAAACTAAGCCACTAAAAACAAGCTATCCCGTAAAAGTGAAGATTAGATTTTTAGGAAGTGAAATGGCTGATGCAGCAGAGCTTTTGCCAATGGTGAAGCGCATAGATGGAAAAACAGTTGAATATGAAACAAAAGATATAATAGAAGCCTACAAGATTTTCGAACTATTGGTGCTTGCATCTGCTGGAGTTAGAGCGATAGTCCAGCGTTAAGCCTCAGCAAGAACCTTGAAGCTGAGATTTCCTTCTTTAACTATTTTTCTCAAATCTTCAAGGAGCTTTGATATGTTCTCCTCTTCAATTTCCATTCTAATTTCGCTGATTCCTAGAAGGGTAGGAGGTAGGAAGCGTATGTCTTTAATTTTACCTCTGACTTTTTCACAAATCTTACTCAAAACTTTTCCTCTTTCATTATATGGCAATTTTATATCCAATTCAACAATTTTCATATCTTTCACCGCTTTATATTAGAAATAAGGCAATATATAACCTTTTTCATGAGTGAGAGTAATTAATCTCAGAAGGGAGTATTCCTTACAGTTATATTCATGAAAGTTTTAAAACAAAGAATATTTATACTTCCCTTTCAGATTTTTATCGTGTGGTTGAGATGTATATCATAGAAACCCATAAGCTCACTAAGTTCTTTGGAAAGCGTAATGTTGTTTATCATCTTGACTTAAAGGTTCCAAAAGGTTCTATTTATGGATTTTTAGGTCCAAATGGTGCTGGAAAAACAACCACAATAAAAATGCTCACAAATGCCCTGAGACCGACTTATGGTGAGATAAAGATTTTTGGATTAGACATGCCGCGGGATAGAATTAGGATCATGGAGAGAGTTGGCTATATGCCAGAGGTTCCTATAGCTTATGAGGAGATGAATATTTTTGAATTTCTAATCTACATTGGAAGATTATCTGGCTTAAGCAAAGAAGAGGCGAGAGAAAAAACAAAGGAGCTTTTAGCTTATGTTGGTGTTGGAAAGCTGGCATTCAACAAAATCAAAGAGCTATCCTCTGGTCAAAAGCAGAGAGTTTCTTTTGCTGCAGCTTTAATTGGTGAACCAGAACTTCTAATCTTAGATGAACCAACAGCAAATTTAGATCCCCTAGGAAGAATAGAGTTTATAGGGAAGCTTATTGAACTTGCTAAAAAAGAAGGGAAAACTATCTTCATAAGCTCCCACATAGTAAGTGAAATTGAGAGGATGTGCAACTATGTTGGGATAATAAATCAAGGGAGACTAATTGCCCAAGGAAAAATTTCAGAGCTCACAAGAATAGAGGAGAATGAATATGACATCCTAACATCTGATAATGAAAGGGTCATAGATTTTTTGAGTGAAAAATCTTATGTTAGAGAACTATGGGAAGAAGATAATATTTTGCATGCAAGAATAGAGCCTCGTTTTTTAGAAGAATTTTTCCTCCAGTTTCCGCATTATTTAGCAAGCGAAGGAATTAAGCTAAAGCTCTTTAAGCCACATACAAGCCCTCTTGAGAGAATACTGATGGAGAAGTTCAACATAGAGGTGGGGACACGATTAGAGAACCTAAGATTTGGATTTTGTATCAAAATGAAGTCCTAAGGCTCTTAAAGTCAAGGAGATTTAAGATAATGCTCGCGATAATGTTTCTCCCAGTGGTAGTTTACTTCTTCACCCATGGCGAGATTACAGAATACGGTGCAAAGCCACTTGAGAGGGAATTCCAAATTGTCATGTCCTCATCACTCATAAATTTCTGGGTTAGCATTATAGGGCAATTAATAGCGATAATCATAATGAGTGACCTTTTAGCGAGTGAAATTGATAGGGGAACAATGAGGTTGCTTTTAGTAAAGCCGATAAAAAAGAGCGAGATTGTCCTGGGAAAATTTTTTGCTGGAATGAGTAGTCTAGCGATTCTGTATGGGTTGCCTTTTTTAGTAATGCAAATCTACTCAACCTTGCTTTATAAAGCAGGTTTTGAAGGAATTACAACAACTTTTAATGATCTTTTGTTTGCTTTAGGGGTTACTTTGCTTCTTCTTGGAAGCTTAGGAGCTTTTTCAATGCTTCTATCTGTTGCAATAGCAAGACCTTTGTATGCATCCTTAGCAAGCTTTGCAGTAATTTTTGTAGTGCAGTACATACTCCCAAATTTGCCTTTCTTTGATGATCCAGAACGCTTTAATTTGAGCTATCAAATTGGGGTTTTGCTTAAAAAGAGCTTTACTCTGCACACAGGCTTGGATATTTACAAAGGAGATCCAAATGTTAGTGCGACATTCTTTTTGAGCGTGATTATTTTGGGGATAATTTTCACACTTTTAGCCATCTACAGAAAGGAGTACGAGGGGTGAGAAATGAAGAAAATATTGCTCTTTACTCTCTTTACACTTTTGATAGGAAACGTTTATGCTTACACTATCGAGTTTGGGATAGATGAAGTTTTGCTTGTAGATGATAGCATAGTGACATTTGATGTTGCTCAAAATGATCCAAGCTTAGTTCTTCTAAGTGTTGAAACTCCAAATGAAACCTTCTCAAGACCCCTGGCTTTTGGGGAGACATTAGGTATAGATGGAGTGAACTACACCATTGGAAGACTTGATATTGAAAAATTGCTCTTAACTCTACACATCTTTGGCAACTATTCTAAGATCGAAGTTTTGAAGAAAAGAGACTTTAGCGTGGAAGTTCTAGAGAGCTTTAACGCTTATTTAAAAGTCAGGATTAAAAACACCGGCTACTTTGATCTAAATGATACACTAAAGATAACTGCAGGAAATATTTTGCTGAAAGAAACTCCTTTGAGGTTGAAAAATGGTGAGGAATATACTATAATCCTAAAAAATCCTCCTTCAAACATTTTGACCTTCTCTCTTATTAGATCAAAGATAAGCAAAACGATTTTTATTGAAACACTTGAGGAGCTTGTGACAATTGAGAAAATCTGGAAAGATGAGAAAATTAATGTTCTCCTGAAAAATCACGGAAAAGAAAGTGTGAATATTACTTTAAAGCTTCTTTTCAATGGTTTAACAATTGAAACAAGAAGAATGACACTTCAAGGTAAAGAGATCAGGGAAGTTGAATTTGAAAGTGATATAAATCAGGGTACAATATTGCTCGATTATGGAGTTATAACACAGGAGAGCTTTTATTTCGAACCTCCAGAGGTTTCTCTTGTTAAAGCTGAAAAGGAGGGAAATAAGGTTAAGTTATGGCTTGAAAACGAAGGTAAAACGCCCTTTAGTGGGAAAATAAGCATCATGCAGAATTCCGTAATCATTGGAGATCCATATTATCACTACGTCAAAATTGAGCCAAATGAAAAAGTTGTTGTTGAGTTTAAAGTTCCAGAAGATGCCTTGTATTTAAGTGTTTTAGTATCATCAAAAGAGTTTTCTGCAACTATTCCAATAGCCTTAGAACAAAAGTTGGAAGTTAAAGCTGTTAATACTTATGCAAAGACATACTTGGGAGGAAGTGCAAGTTATATTATAAACATAAAGGGAAACGAGAAAGTAGAGTTAGGCATTGAAGGGATTCCAGAATCAATAAAGGTGAGCTTTTATTATAAAGATGTGCAAATAAATGAACTTCAAGTTTTGGGAGAAACTCAGGTGCTTCTGCTCTTAACCTTGCCTACCTTTCCTCAAGGTTTTAGAATTAATGATGTATTAGATTTCAATTTGACAATTGGAGGGATTAAGCTTCCGCTAAGGCTTGAGATAAGAGGTGGGGGAGTTTTACCAGTATATGGCGACAATTGGCTTTTGAAGATGAACTACACGAGTGAAATTCACCATATAGGCGTGCCTTATAGAGTAGTTGGAAGCGATATAACCCCACCATATATCTTTGAAAGCGACAATAGGACTTTAATAGCCTTTCTTTATGGGAGATATGTTAGACAGGGGAAAGATCTAACCCTCCACATTTTAAATAGCTATGGGAAAATTTTGGTCTCTTCACAACAGCCTAAAGGACAAAGTGATTATGTTATTTTCAATGCAAGTGATTATATGATAATGGTTGAGGGGAGAGGATACTTTAATTCCATTTTACTGGTTGCGGATTACCTTAATTATCCAAAAAACCTTTCATTCAGCCTTAAAAAGAAGGAATTTGGAGAGGGACTTAAAGTTTTTATTATTAACGCGACATACTTAAGGGGTAAAGCGCTTGGAATAAAACTTGAAGCAGATAAAGAGGTTGAATTAAGGGCTTACTATTTTACACCAAATAGCGAAAAAGAGGAATTTGATCCACTGTCAACAGATTTGAAAAAAGCCCTTTTTGCTTTAAAAGGGAAAGATGTTAATGGGGAAATAAATGTGAGAAGTGATGAAGACTTCTTAGCGATAGCAGTTAAAGGGGAGGGAGATGTTAAATTAAGCTTTGAGGTCAAGGAAGGAGTTTTAATCGTTGAAGAACTTAGAACTAAAAAGCTGTACTTAGCAGTTCTTGGACTTTTGGGAATCCTAGTGTTGATAATAGTGCTTGAAAGGAGGATTGGTTAGTATCATCAACAAAAAATTTAATTTTTATTCACTCTACTTATTAATGCCCCGGGCAACCGTGGGGAATGAGCGAGAGGCGAGCTGTGAGTTCCCTCCGCTCCCCCCGGGGTACACTTTTTAGAAGAGTTTATATAACTCAAGGAAGTAAAAATGATGGGGATAAATATGAAAGGATTATTGCAATTTACAGTTGGTATTCTTATTGGGATTGTTATTGGCATTGCAGTTTTTCCCACTTCAACTCTCACCCCTAGAATTGATTTATGTCCCTACACTTTATCTGAAACGGTGGAAAGGTACATTTCTCAACTACCTGTTGACTTTAATGGAGATGATGTTGCTAAGATGTTACTGAAAGCTTATGAAGAAACAAGAAATCCAAATTATGTGTGGACTGTTGCAGAAAAGGTCTTCAGGATTAGAGGCTATCAGATTGAAATGTTCTTTTACTATAAAACAATGAAAGGTCATGGATACGGTAGCGGAAGTATCTGGAATAGGACTTTAAAAAGAGATAACCTTGTGATAACTCCACCTGATGAACCTCTTGGAATTCTTGTTGATCATGCGGTAATTAATTTGGGAACTCAAAAAGTTGTCTTTGCTCACTATTTAGCCAACCTAACTCCCAAGGAATTGTGGATTTACTATCCAATAGGTTGGAATTTAACCAATGTTTATCCAGATGTGGTGTATGAAGATTATCCTTTTTTAACCAGCACAAAAGGAGCTATCAAAATTAAACTCTTTAAACGAAATGGAGCCTTTACTTTGGTATTTAACAGCACCAAAAGGCTTAATGAAAGAAGGGCTAATGTATGTGCGAGGGTTATAGGGATTAAACCCGGAGTTATCCCAGAGGAGTTTGATGCGTGGGATTATCCAATTTGCTCATCATCTTCAACATAAGGTGCCGTTATTACTTTTCTAATTTCTCTTGCCTTTAATTCTCCAATTCCTTCAACTTCCATAAGCTCGCTCTCTTTTGCCGTGAAAACCCTCTCAACACTTCCAAAATGCCTCAAGAGCCTTTTAGCTAAAGTAGCAGAAACATTTGGTAATCCTTCGACGATTAGACGTTGTCTTTCGGCTAAAGTTAACGCTTTCTTCTCTCCCCTTAAGGCTACCTCCTTTTTCTTTTCCTCCTGTTCCCTTCTTGCTATTAAGTAAATATAATTCGCCGTTTCTTTGGCATCTTGTGCAAATAAAATGGGAACTCCCCAATCAAGAGCAACTGCAGCTAAAGCACCTCTAATAGCATTTGGATGCACATTTCTAATCCCATAAAGCTGTCCCTCAATTATAAGGATAGGTCTTCTATAAGCTTCTGTTAGACGTTTCATTTGCTCAAACAAGCGACCATCAATTATTGACTGGATAAAATCATTAGCGGATTTCCTCTCTATTGCAACCTCTTCACTTACGACATAATCTCCAACATCAAGTGTTTTAACTTCAATCTCAGCTCCTAATTCTTTCAAAACTTTTGGAACTTCACTCTTTAGTTCCCTACTGTCAATATAAACAACAATTTTTCCCTTCTTTTTCTTAACAACTACGGGTTTTATCGGTAAGCTTTCCAATGAAATTTGCCTCTCTTTTTCAGTCTTTTCTTCACTTTCTTTAGGTGACTTCTCCTCCTTTTTAACAAAACTTAAGAGAGAGCTTTGCTTTTCTTTTTTAACCATCTCACTCACCCTTTTGAGAAGAGAAATCATAACTTTCTCCTTATTCCTAGAACTCCAATAATATGCCTCGTCTCTTGTTCCTTTTGCCATTAAAATTATGACTCTTCCAGGTTTATGTCTCCCAGTTCTTCCTCTCCTTTGTATGCTCCTTATTGCTGATGGAACAGGCTCATAGAAAATTACCAAATCAACCTCCGGAACATCCAAACCTTCTTCGCCAACGCTTGTTGCAACTAATACGTTGAAAACTCCTTGACTAAAGAGTTCAAGGGTTTCTTTCTGCTTTCTTTGGGTCATTCCAACATCGTTCTCTTTACTCGCTTGTCCAACAAAACGAGAAACTTTCACACCCATTGAATTAAGCTCTTTAACAAGCTTCTTTGCTGTTTCCCTGTAGTTTGTGAAAACAATTATTTTTGAGTTCGACTTCTTTTCTAACTGTTCTTTTACAAGTTCTTTAAGTCTATCAATCTTCGGATGGTCTAAGCCAAGCTCCCTTGCTTGAATCAAAAGAGAAATTGCCTTTTTCATTCTGGAGTCACTCATCAATTCCTTGTTGGACTTCACTCTTCCTCTTTTTGCGTCGTCATAGAGTTTCTTCAAATAAGCCCTTAGAGCTGTTAAACCTTGGGTTTCTAAAAGCTCTATAGCGTGATGGAGTTTCACTGCTTTTGCTTGAGGAACTAGGAGAGGCGAAACATCATAATTGCCTTTTGAAATTTCTGCATTTATTATTTGCCCCGCTTTTAACACCTCTTTTTTTGGAATATCTGGAGAATAACTATCAATTAACCCAGCTTGTGCCAATGGCTTTAGAGAATCTTTGAGCATTTCCCTTAAAAGTTTTCTAACTTCCTTATAAAGCTCTGGTAAGTCAACTCTAACCCATTCAAACTTGATGCCTTGAACATAAGGCTTAACATCGGGAGAATTTTCAGTCCTAACTTCCACATGTTCTATGTATAGATTTTTCAATATTTCCTTTATTTTCCCTTCTTCACTTCCAGGAGACGCTGTTAAACCCAAAATTAGTGAATGCTTTGCTTGTCTCATGTATTCCTTTGCTATGTAAACATAAGCGTAGTTTCCAACAGCTCTGTGGGCTTCATCAAAGATTAGCAGAACAACATCTTCGAGGCTTATTCTTCCTACAACTAAGTCGTTTTCAATAGTTTGGGGAGTTGCGGTTATTATAATACTCCTCTCCCAAATTTTTTGCCTTTCTTTTGGATTGCTCTCACCAGTTAGAGCATTGATTTTCTCGGGAGGAATATCAAAGAGCCTTACAAAGCTTTCCCTATGCTGCAAGACTAAAGGTTTTGTAGGAGCAAGCATTAGAACTTTTCCACCATATTTTGAAAGCCTGTAATCAGCAATCATTTGAGCTATTAATGTTTTACCTAGTCCAGTTGGCAAAACAACTAAGCTGTTTTTATCTTTACACTTTGCAAAGATTACCTCTTGATAAATCCTTGGTTCAATTAGCTCTTTCTTCAGGTACATCGTTTTTATTTTTTGTTCTTTTGGTTTATAAATCCCAATGTAAATTAGGCTGCCCGAAAAATTTATAAACATTTTGTGCATATGCACATAATGAGGTGATAAAGATGAGGATAGCAGTTGCTAGTTCAAATGGAGGAGGCTTGGAAGATACTATTTCAGCAGTCTTTGCAAGAGCTCCTGCTTTTACAATCGTTGATGTTGAAAATGGAGAAATAAAAAATGTTAAAATAATCCAAAATCAAGCTATGAGTGCTCCAAGAGGAGCTGGAATAATGGCTGTGCAAATGCTCATAAATGAAGGCATTGACACGGTAATAGCAGGTCAATATGGCCCTAACGCTTACGATGCTCTACAAGCATCTGGAATTAGGATTTACACGTTCCCCGCTGGAACATCAATAAAAAAAGCCATTGAAAAAATCATTAAAGGCGAAATCCCACAGGAACAAGTTTCAACAGCAACTCCTTATGTACCACCAATGTATTTCCCTGATTACTCACAACAAACTACCGTACCTATGCCTCCATATCCCACCTATGGTTTTGGTGCAGGGATGAGAGGCTTTGGAAGAGGACGTAGGAGAGGAAGAGGTAGAAGATGGTGGTTTTAGTGAAAATTTTTCTCTCATTTATTCCTTTAAGGAGGTGATTTCAATGCCATGGGGAAGAGGAAGATGGTGGATGTGGAAATCTTGGCCTGGAAATGGTCCATTTAGCTATCTTCCACCTTGGCAAAGACCTGGATGGCTTTATGGCAGGGGATATTGCAGATTCTATTGGAGAAGAGTTAGACCTTATTGGGGCTATTATTAAGGTCTCATCAACCATTTTGTGCATAAGCAAAAACTTTTAAGTTAGATTTCCCTAACTTTCTTTGATATTTTTATGAGGTGAGTAAGATGCGCTTCATAGTAGCTACTGTAAAAGGTGGATTAGATGATTTTGTTAATCAGCATTTTGGAAGAACACCAACTTTTACAGTTGTTGACATTGAAAATAGAGATATTATAAATGTTCAGGTTGTCCAAAATCCAGGATATAGTGCTCCAAAGGGTGCTGGTATTCAAGCGGCTCAATTTTGTATTAACCAAGGTGCCAATGTTGTAATAGCCGGAGTCTTTGGTCCAAATTCATCCCAAGTTCTTCAAGCAGCTAGAATAAAGTTTGTTTCAGCACCAGCTAACATGAGAGTAGAGCAAGCTATTAGGGCCTATTTGGAAGGGAAACTAACTCAAGCAATTTTAGGAAAGAGGGCAGGAAATAAAGCAAAGTTTTAGTTTGGTGATTCCAGTGGAAATAAAAATCCTCTTTGAGAACCACAGCGGATTCAAAAAAGGCTTTCTTGGTGGACATGGATTTTCCGCTTTAATAGAGCATAAAAATTACAGAATTTTAGTTGACACTGGCACAGATGGAGAAACTTTACTTAAAAATATGGAGGCATTAAATATAAACCCAAACAAAATAGATTACCTCTTTTTAACTCATGGACATTATGATCATACAGGTGGAATAAAAGCATTATTAGAGAGAAGAAGCAAAAGCCTACCAATAGTTGCCCATCCAGACATTTTTGTCAAAAGAGTTGCTTTAAAGCCACATTTAAGAAATATTAGCTTGCCATTCTCTAAAGAAGAACTTGAAGCTCTTGGTGCAGAATTTATTTTGGTTAAAGAACCGTTTCAAATAGTTGAAAATATTTGGAGTAGCGGAGAAATAGAAAGAAAGACTTGGAGCAGAGAGGTTGGATATAGGGTTAAGAATGGAAAGTTAATCAAAGATGATGTTAGAGATGATATGGCATTAATTTTAGACTTAGGAGATGTTATGGGAGTAATAACGGGTTGTGGCCATAGTGGAATCTTAAATATAATAATGCATGCTCAAAACTTGTTGAATAAACCTGTTAAAGCTCTAATAGGAGGTTTTCATTTGATAGGCTCTAACGAGAAATTGCTGAAGGATGCAATAAGGGGTCTAAAGGAGTTAGGTGTTCAAAAACTTTATGCAGGACATTGCACGGGCTTTGAAGCAATTGCATCATTTATGCACACCTTTGGAAAAAACGTTGAGCCCCTATATGTTGGAAAGGTGATAGAGTTTTAGAGTAGCGCTTATAGGCATATGCACAGAAACTAAATATTGAATGATTTCAGGACAATATTTTGAAAAGGAAATCTAAATTTTTGTTTTTCAAACTATTTTGTACAAATTGTATTTTAGATAGTATGTTATTTGGAATTCCTAATCATGTTAGACTAACCTAAAAATCATGTTTTCATATAGGGTATGTTTCCTTTACAAACAGAAAACTATTTAAAGATTGTTAGATTAGACTAATCACAGATTATTAGGAAAACCTAACAGATATGTATGAAAGTGTCCATGGGGGTGGGCATATGAGATTGAATGAAGTTATGCCTGGAGAAGTTGTAAAAGTTAGGAGAATTGCTGGAGGTCCTAAGACTCGTCTTTTAGACATGGGGCTTACACCAGGAACTAAAATTAGGGTAATTAAGAGAGCCCCACTCGGAGATCCTATAGAAATTGAAGTTAGAGGGTATAAACTTTCGCTCCGACTTGAAGAAGCTGGATATATAGAGGTGGAGTGAATGTTTCCATTAGCTTTTGTAGGAGAAGGAAAGAGAGTGATCCTAAAATACTTCGCTGGAGGACATGGAATTTTTAGAAAACTCGTTGATATGGGACTAAATCCAGGAAGTGAAATTTTCGTTGTTAGGAATCAAATGGCTGGCCCTTTAATTATTTCAGTCAAAGGAGGACAAATTGCTCTTGGAAGAGGTATAGCTATGAAAATCTACGTGGAGGTGAAAGAATGAAAGAAGTAGTAATAGCTTTAATTGGGAATCCCAATACTGGTAAGACTACTATCTTCAATGCTTTAACTGGTTTAAGGCAACACATTGGTAATTGGCCTGGAGTAACAGTTGAGAAAAAAGAAGGAGAACTTGAGCACAAAGGAATAAAGTTTAGGGTTGTTGACTTACCTGGAGTTTACGGTTTAACCGCCTATTCTATTGATGAAAAGATTGCAAGAAATTTTATTGTCCAAGAGAAACCAAAAGTTGTTGTTGACATTATAGATGCGTCAAATCTCGAAAGAAATCTCTATTTGGCTTTACAGCTTCTTGAAATTGGGGCAAATGTTGTTATAGCCTTAAACAAAATTGATATTTCAGAAGAGAAAGGGTATAATGTAAATCCAGAAAAACTTGAAGAGTTATTAGGTGTTCCTGTTGTTCCAACAATTGCTTCAAAAGGAGAAGGCATTGATAAATTAAAAGAAAGAATCGCAAAATCTCTTGACAAAAAACCACCGATAGTCGAATATCCAAACTTCGAACCTTATATAAAGAAGCTAATTAAGGTTTTGGAAAAAGATGAGAAATTAACTAGACAGTATAACTTGAGATGGCTTGCAATAAAACTATTAGAAGAAGATAGCGATGTAAGAGCAATAATTGAAAAGAGTAAAATGAGAGATGATGTACTAAAAACCTTAATTGATGTGTTCAACGATTTGCACAAAAAATATGATGATATCGAACTCGCGTTAGCTGATGAGAGGTATAAAATAATTAGTGAAATTGCAAAAAAAGCTGTTACTAAGAAAGAAGAAAGAATTACCTTTACTGAAATGCTTGATGAAGTATTCACTCACAAGTATCTAGGCATTCCAGTATTTTTCAGCCTAATGTGGATGGCATTTAAATTTACTTTTGACGTTTCAGCACCGTTTAGCGATATAATAGACGCATTCTTTGGATGGCTTGGTGGTGTAGTTGGAAGTGGTATAGGCAATGATGCTTTAGCTTCACTTTTAAGAGATGGAATACTAGCAGGGCTGGGGAGTGTTTTAGTGTTTTTACCTCCGATTGCCTTTCTATTCCTAGTGTTTTCTTGGCTTGAGGATAGCGGATACATGGCAAGGGCAGCTTTTGTTATGGATAGAGTGATGCACAGATTTGGATTACATGGAAAATCCGTTGTACCAATGATAATGGGCTTTGGATGTAATGTTCCAGCAATAATGGCAACAAGAACACTTGAAGATGAGAAGGACAGAATATTAACAATCTTAATTAATCCCTTAATGTCATGTAGTGCACGTTTACCTGTTTATGCTCTGTTCGCAGGGGCATTTTTTATGGGAAGAGAAGGAACGGTGATAACAAGCATGTATATCTTGGGCATACTCTTAGCTTTAATCCTTGCTTGGCTCTTTAGGGGGTTTATATTCAAAGGACAGCCTTCGCATTTTGTCATGGAATTGCCTCCATATAACAAACCCAATTGGAGAACAATATTTGGAGTTACTTGGACAAGGACAGAAAAATTCTTGAAAAAAGCTGGAACGATAATCTTTGCAACGATGATTATAGTCTGGCTTTTATCAGTCACTGGACCAAGTGGATATCTTGGTTCAAACGCACTTGAAAGTGGTGAATTATTAGCAAAGTCGTGGGTTGCAACAATAGGACGTGCCTTGGAACCAATATTCAAACCATTTGGATGGGACTGGAAAGCTGGAGTGGCTTTGTTCTTTGGTTTTCTTGCTAAGGAGGTTGTTGTTGGAACAATGGGAATACTTTATGGGGTTGGAGAAGAGAGCTTACCTTATGCTTTAGCATCAAGTAGTGCTTTTACTCCAGTAGCCGCTTTTGCTTTCATGGCTTTTGTTCTAATTTACGTCCCTTGTGTTGCTACAATTGGTGTAATTAAGCAGGAAGCTGGAACAAAATGGGCACTCTTTGCTCTTCTCTATGAATTGCTGTTAGCTTACTTAGTGGCATTAGTGATAGTGTTAATGGGAGGTGCATTACTATGAAAAAAACCGTTAAATATTTAACCTTAATCTTTGGCTTTCTCTATCTTATTTACAGCATGATAGAAAGCTTAAGCTACTTTGGAAGAGAAACGACAGTGATAGTGTCCCCAACAGGAGATTTATTTGTTGGTTTTGTATTGTTAACAATAAGTGCAATTTACTTAACAGGGTTCAAAAAGGCATTGAAAAATGACTTTAAAGCAACATCCTATCTTTATGCCGGCTCAATTTTAAGCATTGGACTAGCCATACTAGCTTTGCTTGTTATTAGTGCTGATGCGATTGAAGCATATCTCCTAAAGAGCGAAGACTTCATTGGATGGACTCCATTGGATGATGTAACATCTTATCTAGTACTAGGGCTTCTTTCAATCTTTGCGTACTTGTCAGTTAAGGATGTTTCAAAGAAACCAGTAAAAGTTTAGTGACCATGAGCATCACGCTTTCTCTATCTTTTTTAATTACTAGGAGGAGCTCAGGATGAAAGACATCGTATGGATAAAAACCCATCATCATGCATTAGCACCATTCAATAACTTTAGAAGGAAAGTTGATACTAAGCCGACACAGTTATTTAAGAATAGAAAGGGTGCAATGTATATTCATGTTCCTTTTTGCTTACAAAATTGTAGATTTTGCATACTCTATAAGGAATATCCAACACTTCCCTATGAACATTATGTTAGTGCAATTTTGAGAGAATTGAGGAAGTTTAGAAGCTTTAAAGTTGAAGTCTTATATTTTGGCGGGGGAACTCCAACTCTTTTACCCACTCAGGAGTTTAAAAGAATATTGAATTTTATTTATGAAAACAGCAATAAACCTATAGAAATAAGCGTTGAAAGCACAATAAACGAGTTTAATAAAGACAAAGCTGAGATCCTAGCATCATTTGGTATTAACAGGATAAGTTTTGGAGTACAAAGTTTTAATGATAAGATGAGAGCAATATTGGGAAGGTGGAACAAGGAAAAGGAAGTGATTAAAAAGCTTGAGCTGGCAAAGGAGTATTTTGAAGTTGTTTCAGTTGATCTGCTTTATAACACACCATATGAGAATATCTTGCTAGATGATGTTAAGAAAGCTATTAAAGTTGGTGTTGATGGGATATCGATTTACCCTCTTGTTTATAACAAAGCTATGAACTCATATCCACATCCAAGTGTAGAGGAGAACGAACGAGACTTTTTAGAAGCCTATAACTACTTACTAGAACACGGTTACAGACATCTTTCAATAAATCATTTCTCTAATGGAAAAGATGAATTTCACTACTCGAAATACTTTACGCGTCTCGAAAAACCGCTCTTAGGTATTGGTCCTGGAGCAGGGGGTCATGTAGAGAATCACTCTATCTTTCATCCGCATCATACAAGACACTACATCAAGAGTCCTTATACTCCCATTACTTTCCTACTATCGGAAGAGCTTTATAAAGGTGAAAAGATAATATCAAAGCTATTTGAGGGAGAAATTTCCATTAAGAAGGCTGAGATCACAAACTTTGCATCATCAATAAGCTTAGCACTTGAAAGGAAATGGATTGAGATAAAGAGGAACAGGTTAATTTTAACACCAAGAGGCTTGTTCTGGGCAAATACTCTTGCCCATCTAATGACGTTAGATTTTCTTAGACTTTATTTTTCTTCTCTGTCTCAAAATATGTTATCAAAAAATAAAAAGTAAAGCGAAGAATTGAGTTGAAAGGGTAATAATTGAAACAAAAACCTTAAAGAGTGTTAGATTAACCTAATTTTGGTGCTCATCATGAAAACTTTAATTGCCTTTGGTCCTGTTCCTTCTCGCAGACTTGGAAAAAGTCTTGGAGTAAACAACATTCCCGACAAGTTTTGTTCTTATGCTTGTGTTTATTGTCAAGTTGGGAAGACCCTAAGGATGGAGGTTAAAAGGAAAGAGTTCTATAAGCCAGAAGTTATTTTTAAAGATGTTAAGAAAAAAGTTGAAGAAGCAAAGGCAAGGAATGAGAGAATTGACTATATTACCTTTGTTCCAGATGGTGAACCAACATTGGATGTAAACCTTGGAAAGGAGGCTGAGCTTTTAAAAGAACTTGAAATTCCCCTTGCAATTTTAACGAACTCCTCTCTAATCTGGCGTGATGATGTTAGAGAAGAGTTACTAAGGTTTAATTTTGTCTCTTTAAAGATTGATGCTGTTAGTGAAGAGCTGTGGAGAAAAATAGACAGACCTCATAAAAGTCTGAGGCTTGATATGATTTTGGAGAGCATGATAGAGTTTAGAAAAGAGTTCAAAGGTAAACTTGTAACGGAAACTATGCTAATTGATGGAATAAATTATGGAGATGAGTTTGGGAAGATAGCAGAATTCTTGAAAGAGTTAAAGCCCGATATAGCGTATATCTCAATTCCCACTAGACCCCCAACGGAAAAATGGGTTAAGCCAGCAAAAGAAGAAATTATCAACCAAGCATTTCAAACTTTTGCAAAAGTCGTTGATAGAGTTGAATATTTAATTGGCTACGAAGGAAATGCCTTCACTTTTACGGGAAACATTGAAGAAGACTTGTTAAGTATTACAAGCGTCCATCCGATGAGAGAAGAGGCTGTGAAGGAACTTTTAAGGAAAGCAAATGTTGATTGGAGAATCGTTGAAAAGCTTTTGAATGAGGGAAAGCTTATTGAACTTGAGTATGAAGGGAAAAGGTTCTACATGAGGAAATTACCCAGTAGAAACTCTTCGAGGAAATAATGGTTGTGAAAACTTTATAATTCTTTAAGAATGAAATTTTATTGGTGATATTATGGAGATAAGACTTAATGGAAAGTTAGCTTTTACAACTGCTTCTTCTAAAGGGATTGGCTTTGGTGTTGCAAAAGTTTTAGCAATGGCTGGGGCTGATGTTATACTACTTTCAAGAAGCGAGGAAAACTTGAAGAGAGCTCAAGCAAGGATTAAAGAGCTTACTGGAAGAAAGCCCTTTTATATTGTCGCAGACCTAACAAAGAGGAAAGATTTAGAGAAAAGCGTGAAAGAAATAGCAGATATTGGAGATATAGATATTTTCTTCTTCTCAACTGGAGGTCCTAAACCCGGGTACTTTATGGAGATGGGAATGGAGGATTGGGAAAAAGCTGTAAACTTACTTCTCTATCCCGCTGTTTACCTAACAAAAGCACTTTTGCCAAAAATGATTGAGAAAAAATGGGGGAGAATAATTTATTCTACAAGTGTTGCCATAAAAGAGCCAATTCCAAACATAGCATTAAGCAACGTTGTTAGAATATCAATGGCTGGGCTTGTGAAAACTTTAGCCAAAGAAGTTGGAAAATATGGAATAACCGTAAATGGCATACTGCCGGGTATAATAAGAACGGATAGGGTAGTACAATTAGCAAAGGATAGAGCAGTAAGGGAAGGAAAAACACTCGAGGAAGCATTAAGCGAATATACTAAGTCTATACCCCTTGGTCGTTTGGGAGAGCCAGAAGAAATTGGCTATCTCGTGGCTTTCTTGGCAAGTGAATACGGCTCGTACATAAATGGTGCAATGATACCCGTTGATGGTGGGAGATTAAACTCTGTATTTTGATGTTTTTCTTTTTTATACCAGAATTAAGAAGTAACTCTTGAAAGTGACGTGATGAAGTTAATGAAAAACTGTTTATACTTCATATGTCATATGAAAACTTGGTGAGACTTTATGAAATACAGCAAACTTGCTGTAAAAATTCTGGAGTACGAAGAAAAGGAGATATACTATGATCCTGCCTATCACGGTAGAACACTGAAGATTTTTGGCATCGATGATGACCCCACCAAAATCATAGACTATATTGGAGACAAGTTCTTGGAGAAGGGTTATGGTCTGATCTTCTTTGACACAAGGGGAAAACATCCCAAAGAGAAGTTTGATACTGTAATAAAGATAGAGGACAATAAAGAAACAGGTTTGGATCCTATAAAAATGGTGGCTAAAGGGCTGATAAAGGATTTCTACACTGCGGCAACAATAATTCAAACAATTTATGGACTGGATCGATCGCTCACGGATAAACTTTACTCAGATATACTGGCGGGCAAGATTAAAAGCACCTCAGAGGTTGCTACATCTAAGGCGCATTATGGAGAGGTAATACGGGAGAGCTACACTTTTCTGGATGAGGTCTTCTTTAAAGGTGAACCTCCAGAGCTTGGAAAGAGTATTTTAGTGGACTTTGGCAATGCTTACAGCATAACATTAGTGGGAATGGCATTTTTGATTCTTGCAGCGGCGGTGAGAGATAGAAGAAATACCCTAATTGGAATTGACGATGCTGCAGTTCTGTTCTACACAACTCCTGGAAGCGCCGCTATTCCACTGTTGACCCAGCCGATGAGGGGAAGAGTCACCCTTTTAGGAACTAGGTACGTTGTGGAGAATCTTCTCAACACCCCCGGTCCAACACTTGTACTTTACAACGATCCGGACATGCAGAGCATGATTTATGAAGCAAACGGTGTTCCACAGGGAGATATGAGAAAGCATGTTCTTAAGGGAGAGGGAGCGTTTATATGGAGAACTACACAAACCTTAGAGGTTGAGTTTGGCAGATTACCTATTTGAAGGGGATTGTTTAAGGTGTTTCATGAACAAATATCACAAGGCTAACAAAAGAGGGTAGAAAAATATGGAGAAAAGTCTATGAAGAGACGTTAAAGGAAAGGAAGTCTGTGTTTTGGGGAGCCATTATTATTTTACCACCAAATCTTAGGTAAAAACCAAATGAGGAAAATTATATTGATAAAGAGGCAACAAGAATTAGAACAAAGGGGATATGCCAAATGTTTACTAAATTTGTTAAGGAGCACAAAAAAAGCATTCATCAATTATTTAACTTAATGTGGGAAACCACAGAAGATGTACGAAAACAACTTGCAGAACAAGGATATTCTGTAGGACCATTAGTGTATGGAATTGAGAATTATATCCTTATTGATGGTAAATTTGAGCCAGCACATTATCCAACACCTGAATTTGGGTTTCCTTATGGAGTTGTTGGATATACACTTGATGGTCTTTATTTTGTAATGGCTATAGAAGTCTCATCGATTTCCGCAGAATTTTTGAAAGAAGTCATTAAGAAATTCCCACAGATTCAAATATACGGAGGAAAAGACTTTACACACAATTTTTATCCATCTCCATCTCAAGAAGAGGCAATTCTCCAAGATATCAAAAGCTCAGGTGAAGAAACAATTCAACTTGAGGTTATTATCTCAGAGCCTTGGGATGAATCTAAAAAAGCATCCGTTCAACTGATAAGTGCTATTGAAGAACTTGTTAGGATAACCCGTTCACACAAAATAAAACTTGTAAATCCTCTGCAATCACCAAGATATAAAGTGAAAAATCCACAATTATTATAATTCTCAATAATTACTCTTCTGAAAGCCTCGCCTCTCAGGACGAGAAAAAATGCATGAAATGGAACACTATTCCAAAATTGTACTGTTTATCGCACAGAAAGCAGTCGGAGAGTAGAATTGCATATTGTTTCATTTTTATCCTTGTCCTACTCTCACACCCATAACCCTCTTATATGTCAAAACTCATAAAGTAAAAAGAAGAGGTGGCTTGAAAAAAGAGTTGGTGAGTTGTGGAGGTGAAATGGTGAGAAGGGCTTTTTTCTGGCTCATCATTGCTTCATTCTCAGCTTTCTTTGGTGAAGTTACGATAGGAGCAACTCTTTATCCTTTCTTTACTTTCTGGGGACTACTTGTAATTCTTCCCCTCTATGGACTCCACACTCTAATTTTAGGTTCAATTGTTTACCGCTTTGGGAAACCAAGATTCGAAACACTCTACTTAGCAGGTGTTATTTTTGGACTCTACGAGGCATACATAACCAAAGTCGTGTGGAATCCCGAGTGGGAGTCGCCAATTCACGTTGGAGGCATAGGCATCTTTGAGGTTCTTGTAATAGTACTCTTCTGGCACCCATTTATGTCCTTTATACTCCCTATAGGCGTTGCTGAACTGCTAACATCTAAGAGGAAGGTGTTGCCAAGCACACTACTCAAAAGACCCTACTTTTTTGCCTTTATATTTGGGATGCTCGAAAGCTCTAACTCTCCATCACCATTTGCATCTTTCACATCTGCTGTAAGTACGCTTGGAGTTATTCTTCTTTTAATCTACATTTGGAGGCAAAAATTCGGTAGAGACGGTGATATGGAAGAACTTCTTCCTACAAAGAGGGAGCTTAAGTTCTTAATTCCGGTGTTGCTGTTATACTACGGAGTTTTAGGTTTTGGGATAAATCCAGCAGCAATACCAGAAATAGGGCCTCAGGCTGTTATCTGGTTACTCTATGCTTTGACATTCTGTTTAATCTACAGAGCACTGAAGAGGTCAAAGAGAGAAGACATAGAAAGACTTGAGTGTGAGCTTGATTTTTATCAGCTGTTTGTCCTTTCTCTCATTTTCACGATCTCGGCAGTGTTGTTCTCAATCCTTGAAGTGCAATTTCATGAGCTCAAGTTCGTTATATTCGCCGTTCTTTGGCTTGTGGGAAGCGGTATAGGGATAATCAGCTTTTGGAAAAGTGCTAAATGGGCATTGAAAGTATGATTGGATGGTAAAATCATCAGAACTCCAATTTATCAATCCTAATTATTTGAATGCACAATGTTCATATATCATGTAATGTTTATAAAGTAAAGAGATGTGGTATTTTGGCAATTATGAGGTTGTGGCACGGGAGAGTTCCTATTGAGAAAGCAGATGATTACGAGAGGTTCTTGATTGAAAGGGTAGTGCCGGATTATAGTTCTGTTGATGGTTTACTAAAACTATATTTCACACGAAAAGATGAGGGCAAAGTGGCTCATTTCCTTCTCGTAACTATCTGGGACTCAATGGAGTCAATTAAAAAGTTCGCGGGCGATGAGCCCGAACTTGCAAAGTATTATCCAGAAGACGATGAATTTCTGCTGGAAAAGGAGAAGTACGTGCAGATGTATCAGGTGTTCTACGAAAAGTGAGACTTTTCAATAGCATATTACGAAAAGACCACATAGTTTTTCTTTTTGTACTAGCTATTTTATCGATGGGAGAACAAAAGACTAATGAAGGATGAGAGTATAGATAAATTGATGAACATTATGGAGCGCAAATACCTCTATGCTGGACTTCTAGCACCTTTGGTTGGTCTCAGTGGAGTTACATTGGCTGTTATAATTCACTCTTCTTGGTTTTCCTTTCAAAATAACGCCATAAGCGACCTTGGAAGGCTTGGCTTGGAAAAGAACTACATTTTAAACATGAGCTTAATCTTAGCAGGCATTCTGGGTGTGTTCTTTGCCTATGGTTTGCTCAAAGAGAGTGAAAGCATCCTTAAAAAGCTTGGTGCATGTGTCTTCGCTGCGGGATTAGTCTCGCTAATTTTAATAGGAGTCTTTCCAGAGGGAACTCCACCACACAACAATGTTAGCCTGGGATTCTTCCTCTTAACGGGCTTTGGAATCTTGATCATTGGAATTGATGCACTTATGAAAGTAGAGACGAGAAAGTTTGGAATCTTCACTGTGCTTGACTTTCTGATTGTTTGGATTCTAGCACTCTGGGCGATACGTGTGTTTAAAGGCGTTGCAATTCCAGAGCTTATTGGCGTATTGGGAATAGTTTTCTGGACTTATGCGCTGATATTTTGGAGAAAGTTCGGAATTCCATCATCTTCAAGGATTATCCTCTAATTTGCTTTGCCCTAAAAGAACATAGTGATGGTTGTAAATTTCAAAACTTTCAACTCTAAAGAACTCGCTCATCATCTTTACTGCTTCTTTCTTGCTGATTCTGTGCTCATACGGTGGTCCAAAAGGAGTTTTTTCCTTCTTCCAGTCAACGATTAAAATATACTTTCCTAACTTCGATGCTTTTTTCAGAAGTTTCATAGGATTGGAGAGTTCATGGAGAACATTTGAGAGAAAGATTAGATCAGATTTTATATTTGGTAAGGAACTGCTTTGGATAAGCTCAACGTTTGTAATTCCCTCCTTTTCAAGCTTTTCTTTGAGGATTTCCAGCATTTCCCAGCTTAGATCCACAGCATAAACTTTTTCGAAGATTTTGGCTAAGTGAATGGTGTAATATCCAGTCCCTGCACCAAAGTCAATAGCTGAACCCCTATTACCTATCTCTTTCATGATGACCTCAATTAATGGTTCTTGAGGTTGTATTGCTTTTCTCTCGGAGCTTTCTAGAACATGCTTATGTTTTGGATTGAATGTCCTGCTCAATCTCATCATCCCGAATATTTTCATGTTTCCGATGCTTCATAAATTTACTTATCGCGTTGCTTCCATACTACAGAAAGACTCAGGTTAAGGTTGAGGTGAGGGCAAAACCCTATAAACTAAACCTCCGAAAGTTTAATTTAGGTGTTAAAATGCCTTGGGGAAGAGGTAGAGGAAGGAGAAGAAAGCGACGCTTCATAGGTCTTATTCCAGAAATTAAGCACTTTTATCCAGCCCGCCCACCTATTGGACCTCCTCAACCACCGATTTTTATGAGTTATGAGGAGTTTGAGGCTTTAAGATTGGTGGATTATGAGGGCTTAACGCAAGAAGAGGCTGGAAAAAGAATGGGTGTTTCGAGAGGAACAATTTGGAGAGCTTTAAGCTCAGCAAGGAAGAAAGTTGCTCAAATGCTCGTTGAGGGAAGAGAGCTGATAATTTTAGCTCAGGGGAACGAAGTTCCAAAAGGAGAGGAATTATCTGAGTAGCCAGATATTTCCAATGTAAACTTCTTTTAATCCAGCCTCTAATGCGGCTTTGTAAACACTTTCCATCTGTCTTCTGCTTGTTGTTGGGACATCATACATTAAGTGCTGGGGAGCAAAAGCCAGCAGCACATAAGGCGTCTCTGGATTTAGATCAGCTATGTATTTAGCTATATTATACACTTCAAATTCATCAATGTAGTGCGGAACAACTAAAGTGCTAACGACTAAAAGAGGAAGTTCTCTTTCTTTACCCATTTCTAAGACAAGTTTAGCATTCTCTTTAACTCTCTTTAGAGCTTTTTCTCCGTTTATGCCTGTTAAAGCTTGGTAAATGCTTGGTGTGTAAGCTTTCCAGTCAATCTTAACAATCCCCCCACTTTCAAGGCTAAGCTTTGCCATTTCCTTCATTATCTTTGGATTCTCCAAGCCATTTGTTTCCCAGCAAATCCTTTTAGTTACATTGCCTTCTTTTGAACGCTTTAGCACTTCTCTCGAAACTTTAAGTGCATAGATGCTGTGCGGCGTTGGATCTCCTCCAAAATAGCAGATGCAGGAAACTCTATTCCTCATCGCTACATTTGAAAGGTCATTAAAACTTAAAACAATGCCTTCTTGGAGGTCTACTTTCCCATCCTTTATCATGTATTTGTGCTGAACGTTCTGGCAAAAGAGGCAATCTAAGTTACAGCCTGCAAAGAAAACAGCCAAATTGTAAAAGCCATAATGTTTTCTCTCTGGGCAAACGGGCTCAGCAACGCAGTTGGTTGGATGAGGATCAAGATACCAATGCAGGTAAGCTTTGTTAAAGCTTCCAGTTATCGTTGTTAGCCTTCCCCCTTTGTTCCATATTATACCACAGTAGCCGGAGCCATCTCTTGGAATTTTGCACTCATTAACGCAGATTTTGCAGGAAAGTTCTCCTTCTTGAGGAGGAAGAGGAGGTAGGTTTATCAGCTCGCGCCATCTGAAATGAGACTTTATAACTTTTTCTAAAGCTTTTTGAGGGTTTCTCCTAAGGCAGTTAACACATACTCCAATTGACTTGCTAATTTCTTCAAACTCACAACCACATAGTTCACACTTCGCCATCTTAAAAGATACTAACAAGTTGCTTAGCTTTATGCTTATCGGTAAAGTCTCTCAAATATTAATATCAGCGATATAGCACATATCAAGGCTCTAAAAATAAGAAAAATCACGAATGCTATTCTGATATTTGTTCCAAATATTGCCGCTATTACCCACCACAAGGGATTTTCATTCAAAAGATACGCTATCACAATCCCTACGCTGTTTCTTGTTTTGTGATAAACCCAAGTGAACAGGAAGCCAAAGAAGAGAATGTCAGCGGGATCAAGCTTTTCAGTTAGTAAGGGCGTATTGTATAGTCCAGACCATAAAATCGCTATCAAAAGTATTGCAAATTTAGGAGAAATACCATGCATGAGCTCATAGGGAAAAGCCTGCCAAAAAGCAAAAGCAACGGTGCCAACTAAAACCCAAAATAGAACTGCAAAGATCAAGATTCCTAACGAAATTGGAAAAGTCACCCAAGAGGGTTTAGCAGCAACTAATAATGTATCAATACCCACAATTTTCATGCCTATGAGCCAGAGCAGAGAAATGGGCATTGAAAGGGCTGCAGCCAATAAAAAACTGCTACCTAAGTTGTACCTTCTAATTCCAAAAACTGAGGGAGTTAATTTTTCGTTATTTAGCTTTAATATGAGAAGAGCAACTAAAAACATCCCTGCTAATATAGTTCCAATCGTTGTTGTGAGATATAAAAGAACGTGAGAGGTTTTCAAATAGGAGTTTATAACAAACGTCGATCCGTAGACAATTAGATAGACGAGCAAGTAAAATATCATGATGCTCGTTGTCTTTCTGCTTGGTGAGTTCTCTCTTGACATTTATATCTCCTCAGAGAACACTTTCCAAATCCTTTAGGTCAAAAGTCAAAGTATCAAGTTTTTCTTTTCCCTTGATGCGTTTAGCAACAATAGTGAAGTGCTTCGTGTAGTCTTTGAGCTCTTTTACAAGTTCTGCTTTTCTTTTTAAGTCTTTCAAAATGCCTTTTGCCTCCCTGAGGTTTAGCTCTTTCCATTTGACTTCAACAAAGAGAGCTTTCTTCTCCCTCTCGTTGAGAGCTACAATGTCAATTTCTTCACCCTTGTGCCACCACTTACCAATTTTAGTGAATCTAAATGGTAAGGCTTCTTGTTTGTTAAGCTCAATTAAGAATTCTTTAGCCACTTTCTCAAAGATGAAGCCGAGATATCTGTTAAAGTTCCTCTCAAAATTCCTCAATGGCTCATCGAGTAGGTCAATCTCTATTTCCTCCTTAAAAGGATATATAAACGAATAGTAAAAGTTGAAGTAATTGTCATTAATTTGATATAACGCGTTTCTTTTCTTTAGCTTCTCTTTTTGAGTGAGTGTTATTAGAGTCTCTCTCTTGATTAGACCAAGGTTTTCCAATATGCTCAAGTATCTTGAAAGCTTTGCACTATCTAAGCCTGTTTTGGTCTTAATCTCTGAGAAACTTCTATATCCAAAGGATATGGCTTCAAGAATTGTGTTATAGGTGCTTAAGTCTCTAAGTTCATATCTAAGCAAATGCTCTGCTTCCTCATATAAAAAGCCTTTTTTAAAAAAGTTCTCTGTGAGATTC
Organism: Thermococcus sp. JdFR-02; assembly: GCA_002009975.1. Classification (GTDB taxonomy): domain Archaea; phylum Methanobacteriota_B; class Thermococci; order Thermococcales; family Thermococcaceae; genus Thermococcus_C. The sequence continues at coordinate 93,159 of MTLP01000032.1, read as the reverse complement.
TCCATGAAGCCCTCGTTTGGATCAAAGCGCAATAGGTATTCAGGAATTCCATCCAAAACGGCATAGGTTTTTACTAAATCTTCAGTTGAGTATTTTGGGAAGAATTCTCTAAGGTTCTTAAACTTTAAAGGGTGAACCTTTAGAGATAATGTTCTCCTTCCGTAAATAGGGCTTTTATAGCTCTGAATTTCCTCCATCATTGAGATACTTGAACCACAGAGGATTATACTGTTGTTAGCCTTCCTCTTGAAGTCCCAAAACTCCTGCAAAAGTCCTAAGATTCTAGAATAGTTCTTCACCAAGATGGGGAACTCGTCGAAGATTAGGATTAAGTCTTTGTCAGCTATGTAATCAAAGAAATCTTCAAAAGATGCTATTGGCTTCTTTATCAAGCTTTCGTCCTTGAAGAGTTCAAAAAGCTTCAAGTTGAGTCTTCTTAAGGCTTCGCTGAGCTCTTCTTCCATACATAAATGGTAGATAGTTGTGAGATCTTTAGTAGCTTCAACTATGAGTCTGGTCTTTCCAACTCTTCTCCTTCCATAAATGATTATAAAAGCTCCTTTTTTGATGTTATCTCTTATGACTTTGAGTTCATTTTCTCTGTTCACAAACTTTTGCATAATCATGATTATATAATCGTGATTATGTTATTTAAGGATTTTGATTGATAGGAGACTGTCGAGATAAGCTGGACATCACCTCCGGAAAATCATAAACCGCAAAATTTGGATATTCATTTTTTTAGAATCTCTTCCTCAACAGTCTTTGCAATTTCTTTTAGAGCTTTGCTTGCCTTCGAATCTGGAAAGGCTTCAACAACTGGCTTCATTTTTATCATACTCTCTGGAATGGCTCTATCATAAGGAATCTCGCCTAAAATTGGTATTCCCTCTTGCTCTGCAAACTCATGAATGCCTTTAAACCCGGGGTTTAGGTCAGCTTTGTTGATTACAATGTATGCGGGCTCTCTAAAGTGTTGTACAACTTTGTAAATCCTCTTTAAGTCACTTAACGATGCTGGCGTTGGCTCAGCAACAAGTATTGCTACATCTGCCCCCCCAACGCTCGCTATAACCTGACAGCCTATACCAGCGGCAGAGTCAACTATCATATGTTCTAATCTTTGCTTTTCCATAATTCTTTTTGCCCAATTCTTTTCTTCTGTAACTAATTTACCAGAATTTGGTCTTCCAACGTCTAATTGAGCGGAAATTAAGGGAAAACCATACTTAGTTGTCGTCTTCTTTATTACTCCAGAGCGGACCTCTTCAAGAGTTATTGTCCCTTTAACAGGACAAACCAAAGCACAAACTCCACATCCTTCACAGGTTATGTCACTAACAACATAGTTCCCGTTAATAAGCTTTATACACTCATAAGGGCATCTCTCAGCACAGATACCACATTTGATACATCTGTCATGATTAATTCTAGCTACTTTAGCCCCTGTTAGTTCTTTTTTCTCTTCCCACGTTTCGACACCAAAGAGCAAATCTAAGTTAGGTGCATCAGCATCGGCATCAACTGCTATAATTTTATGCTTATCTTTAAGGAGGTATATCAATGATGAACTTACCGTTGATTTTCCAACTCCTCCTTTGCCGCTCGCAATGACAATTTGCATCTTCATCACCTCAAGTATTTGATAACCTTTTTAGCTAATCCCCTGAAAATTTCAGACTCTTCACATCCAGTTAGAATAATGGGTTTTCCCTCAACGTAGCTTTTGATTATGCGCTCACTATATGGAATTTCACCAACAATTTTGGCACTGTACTTCTCAGCAAGCTCTTTTATAGGTTCTTTTGGTCCTAAATCAGATCTGTTAATAATTATCCACGCTTCAATGTCCATAATTTTCGCTAACTCTAAAATTAACCCTAAATCATGTAAACCTAAAGGCGTTGGTTCAGTAACAGCTATTATTAATTGGGAGTCCTCCAAAGCTTTTGAAACTGTATTACTAGTTCCAGCAGCAGTGTCGACTACTAAAAGCTCTTTGTTGAGTTTCTTTGCTCTTCTTTTTGCAGCAACAACAATAGGCATTGCCCTTTCTTCACCTTCAAGAAGTTTACCCGTAACTAAGGGGAATTCATAGGGAGTTTGGGTTTCGTAAGTATAACCCATAAGTTTTTGTCCTTCTAAAATAGCTCCATGAACTGGGCAAACTATTTCACAAGCCCTACAGCCAGAGCATAAAGTGGGCATTAGAAAAGGCGTTCCATCTCTCATTGTTATTATGGCGTTTTCTTCACAAACTTCTGCGCACTTTTTACACCTTATACATTTTGAATAATCAAAGTGTGGTATGAATGAATTCACTGGACTTTCATTTTGAAGTTCAACTCCCAAAAGCAAGTGATCATTTGGTGCTTCTACATCTAAATCTGCTAAAACAAGGTCAAAATGCTCTTTCAAAGCTATGGCTAAGTTAATGGCAATAGTTGATTTCCCTGTTCCTCCTTTTCCTCCACTAACTGCTATTTGCATTTCCTCACCTCTATTATTAGGCTTACCTAATACTTTAAAAATTTTGTGCATATGCAAATATTAACACCTCTCTTGCTTTATCTCTCAATTTATTGATGAATTTGTTACTTATTATAATGTTAAGAATTTTAGATTTGTTGATGTTTATAATTATGACAAATATTGATGCTTGTAATACTGCTTCGCATATAGATTTTCATTTTATGATATCAAAAAGTTTTTTATTAAGATTATGAATTGTAAAAAATTCAAAATTTTGACTATTTATGGTTGTAAATATGCATGCAGAAAGTGAAAGATAATGTTTTGATAAAAATACTCAATTAAGCTCGAGAATTAGAATCACAGATACTATTACAATTAAAGATGGTAAGCCAACATGTTCTCGAAAAACATTTAAAAATGTTTATTGGTAACAATATAGGAAGGGATAACATGATAGAGTTGTTAGGATTTATATTCTATGCAGGAGGAGCATTGGTGATCCTATTTATTGGGGCATTCTCAGGTGGTGTTTCAAAACTCTTAGCTATTCCAGCAGCTCTTGGATACATCCTCCTGGCATTTTGGTCAATAGAGCAAGTAGGTTCAGATATAATAACGAGAAATAAGAGGGACAAAAGGCTTATGGCATTGCTGAATATTGCATCCTTTGGAATGGGGGCAACATCATTCTACCTATACATGAAAAGCATTGCTACACCAGTATTGCTTCTTGGTCCAGCATTCATAATTGGCTTGTGGAGGAGTTATAAAGGATCTTAATATCCTTTCTCTCATTTTTTAGTTCAAACTCTCACATGATTGGGTTTGTTTCTTTGTATTCATTTGTTCATAGTTTTTGGATATAATGAACCTTATATCCAAAATTCGTGTACAAGAATGAGCATTAAAAAGTGGGTTATGAACCTCCAAAACTCCCTAAGCAATTTAACAATTACTAAAATTAAGGCAATAAAGAATAAGAATATTCCCCAAATGCCTGCCACACTTAAGAACTCCCTTTCTAGGTTAGATATTTGTTTTATATCCTGAGAATACTGCTCTCTAACATTCTTTCTAAGAAAAAGCAGAGAAAAAAATACAATAGAAAGGAGAGATAAAACAACAGAATAAATTAGAACAAGCTTGTCCAGTGAATTTAGCAATGAAGTTGATAGGGAAACACTCATACTTATTGATAAGATAATTAAAGCTGTGATAAGTATTCCAAGACAAAAGGACACTTTTCAATCGCACTATGATCCCTTCATACTTACATACTTGTTGTTCAAAGTTAAGAGCATTTCTTTACCACCATGAATTGTAATAGGAAATTGTATTGCTAAGTCGGGCATAAATAGGAAAAAAACTCTTATCTTTCGTACCCTGCTTATCTTTGGGCTATGCCCACTATTGTTCATCCGATTTTTTATTAAGCATTTAAGTAGTAAACTTTTTTGATTTTATACTATTGATGTGTTTATGTATTTAATTTTCTATTATTGTAGGTTTATAAAACTTTAGAACATATTAAATTACCTTTATAATTTGTTAATAATTAAGATTAATAAGGGTTTTAAATTAAAAAATTATAAAGTAACAATTAAAAAACTTAATTGCGTAGCGATTTATGGAATTAACTGAGAGATAGCCAACAGTTTCAATAAGATAACAAAAGGTAACTAAAAATTAAAACAGCGAGATTTTCCTTAGAAGTTCATCAACTTCCTTGGGAACTCTTATGCGAACATAGGAATCATCTAAATTCAAATATTCTTTTCCGCTAACTGTTAGTATCCCCCTCTTAAGAAAATAGGAGTAAGTAGCATCTCTTCCACCGCAGAGAAATATTGGCGTGCTAAAGCTTGTTTTTCCTATGTGGAATTTCCTACTTAAGGCTTTTAACAGCTTAATCTTCCTTTTTCTCACTTCTCTTATTGAGTTTTTCACAAATCCTCTATCCTCCAGCGCTTTTATAGCAATTTTTTCAGAGATTGCTGTGACTGAGAAAGGGATATCTACTTTTGAAATTAGTCTCTTCAAAACTTTGCCTTTAACAACACAATAACCAATCCTAACTCCAGCCAATCCAAATCCTTTTGAGAATGATCTAACAACCACAAGATTTTCATAGTTTAAGTTTATTGCAGAGTTCTTTTTTGGCATAAAGTCTCCATAAGCTTCGTCTACAATAACAACGATGTTTTTTCTCTCGGCTTCCTTTACAAGCTCTTCTATGTCCTTAAGCTTTATAACTTGTCCAGTTGGGTTGTTTGGATTATCAACATAAAGAAAAGCAACATTCTCTGACAGTCTCTCAATTATCTTATCTATTCTTATCTCAAAATCTTCCTCCTTTTTTAATGGGACATATTTATAAACAGCACCATTGGCAATAACATCGTTTATATATGGCAGAAATTGGGGCGAATAGCCGAGAACTGTTGAATTGGGCTTTAATAATTTGTTAATTTTCTCTAAGCATCCCATAGAGCCGTTCCCAATGAATAAGTCATCAACTTTGAATTCGTTATCCCAATATTCGACTAATCTCTCCTTTAGAGTTTTGTAATTAGATTGGGGATATCTGTATATGTCCTCAAGCCTAATGCTTTCCAAAACCTCTATAACTTTTGGTGAGCATCCAAAAGGATTACTTCCAAGAGAGCAGTCTAAAAGTTTGTTTTTGATAGGTTCTTTTCCATAATCGTGTTTTATCTTTGAGAGATCTTTTAGTTTTGAAGCTATCATGGGTTTCACCTAAAAATAAAAAATTAAGAAGAGGCTCGCTCAGCCTTCATTAGTTTGTTTAAAGCCCATATTAAAGGGCCATAGACTATTACTAAGACTATTGCCGCAATTATGTAGACTGCATCCATTTTTCACCCTCCCAACATTCCATATATTGTGTACAGGTATATCAGCACTATCACGGCTGGATATACATATTTCACCCAAGGCTTCCAGAAGGTTGGAACCTCAAATAATGCGCCTTTCTTGACCTCTTCGTATGCTTTTTCAATTCCAAACTTGATTAGAGCTAATGCCGCTATCAATGCTCCCAAGGGTCCTATGTAGACTGTTGAGATGTTTATTAGAATACTCTCAAAGTAATATGGGCTTAGGGCTGATGGTGCTCCAATTATGAATGTTAACAGACCTAAGAGGATCGCTGCTTTCTTCCTATCCATGTTTAGCTTTGTTATTGCCGAGTCAACGTAAACTTCAAGCATTGAGACCGTTGATGAGAGCCCTGCAAAGAGCAGCAGTAGGAAAAATAGCGTAGCAAAGAAAGTTCCTCCGCTCATTTTTTGGAAGACCATTGGTAGTGTGACAAAGACTAACCCTGGACCTGCTCCGGGCTCAAGACCAAATGCAAATACTGCTGGGAAGATCAAAAATCCTGCCGTAACAGCGACTGCTGTATCCCCAAAAGCTGTTGCAACTGCTGAAAGGGGAATATCATCCTTTTCTTTAAGATAGCTTCCATAAACTACCATTGTGTTACCCAAAACGCTTAATGAGAAGAACATTTGGGATAGAGCTATCATCCAAGTCTTTGGAGCTAATGCCTTGCTTATGTCTGGCAATAGATAAAACTTTAGACCTTCATAGGCATTTGGTAAAGTTACGCTTCTTACAGCGAGTATGATTAATAGTGCAAACAGTGCGGGCATCATTATCTTGTTTGCTTTTTCTATTCCTTTTTGAACTCCCAGTGCTACTATTGCGACGGTCAGCATTATGACTACAAACTGCCATATCATGGCTTCTTTGCTAAAGGCTAAGCCTTCGAAGAACGCTCCTGGGTGGGTCTTTAAGAGCTCTCCTGTTAATGCTGCTATGAAGTATCTTAGTATCCATCCTAGCACGAGCGAATAGAATGCAAATATCATTACCATAACAATGTTTACGAGCAAGCCGAGATATTTGCCTCCTGGAAGTCCTGCTTTTTGAAACGCCACTATAGGTCCGCCTTTTGTTGATCTTCCTAATGTCCATTCCACAGTCAGTGCTATAACACCAATCGCAAAAAGCAAAATCAAGTATGGTATCAAGAACGCTGCTCCTCCTAAGGTCCCTGCTCTCCATGGAAACATCCAAATGTTTCCTAAACCTACTGCACTTCCTACAGCTGCTGCAACAAAACCTACTCTACTTCCCCAAGTTTCTCTAGCCAAACAAAACACCTCCGATAGTTGTTAGTGTAAGAGCAAAAACAGCATTTTTGAGCTGCCAATTACTGGAGAGAATTCTATTCAGAAGTTGATTTTCGATAGAAAAAGATAACTCAAAAGCGATTTTCCTTATTTTAGCAATACTTAATCCAAAGACCCTCACTCCTGAACATTTAAAGACACCAAAGCTTTAAATTGCGCAGTCAATATAAAAACTTTTTGGGCATTTCTTTAACATATTGGCAAAAATCTTTTATATTACTTCAAAATACAGTTATGATATACAACTTCAGGAGGGAAAAAGATGTTAGGAATTGCCATGTTAGGTATATGGTTCATGCTTTGGGGATTAATTGGGTTGATAGCGACAATTTGGGTTATATACGATGTCCTAACAGCTCAAAAGAAAATGCCTGACATAGAAAAATTGATTTGGGTCTTAGTGGCTTTCTTCCTTGGAATAATTGGAGCGGTGATTTATTATCTAATTGTCAAAAAGTCAGGAAAATATGAAGAAACGGAAGAGTTGAGCGTTTAATTCTTTTCTTGCTTTTCCTTCTCTTCTATGTACGCAATAACGTTATCCACTATCTGTGGGGCTAAGCCAATGTAGTTCTCTGGCTTTAGGTTTTCGACGTCTTCTTTGCTTAAATACTGCATCGCTTCTCCGCTCTCCTTAATAACATCTAAGAGGTCTCTCTTTTCATAAAAAGCTTTCATAGCCAGCTGTCTAACCAATTCGTGTGCCTCCTGCCTCCCCATGCCCTTTTCAGTGAGCTTTAACATTAAAGGCTCTGCCATGATTAGGTTGTTTGTTAAGTATAAGTTGCGTTTAATGTTCTCTGGGAAAAACTCCAAGCCACTAAGAACTTTTTTCATGTTTTTGAGCATTTCATCTAAGAGCATAAAGGTTTCTGGTAATAAAACTCTTTCAGCTGATGAGTTTGTTAAATCTCTCTCATGCCATAGTGGATTGTTCAGTAGAGCAGGGAGAACGTTTGAGTAAATAATTCTCGCTAAGCCGCAGATCTTTTCAGTTCTTATTGGATTTCTCTTGTGGGGCATAGTTGAAGAGCCGACTTGTTTTTTACCAAAAGGTTCGCTGATTTCGAGAATTTCTGTCCTTTGAAGGTTTCTAATCTCCAATCCCATCTTGTCAAGCGTTGAGGCTATCAGGGCTAATATACTTATCAATTCAGCATAAACGTCTCTTTGGATTATTTGATTGCTAATTCTTGCAGGTTTCAGTTTTAGCTCTTCCATGACCAAATGTTGAATCTCAAGACCTTTGTCACCAAAAGAAGCCATTGTTCCAACGGCGCCACTCATCTGTCCAACCAAAATTCTCTCTTTTGCTTGTTCCAGTCTATCTATGTGCCTTTGAATTTCGTCTAACCATATGGCGAATTTCATTCCATAGGTGGTGGGAACTGCATGCTGACCATGGGTTCTTCCAATGCAGACCGTGTATTTGTGCTCTTTAGCCAGTTCTTTTAAAATCGTCCTAATCTCTCTCAAATCCTTGAGAACTATGTTTAAAGCATCTCTTATTTGTAGGGCGGTGGCGGTATCTATTATGTCGTTTGAGGTTGCTCCTAAATGGACGTATTTCCCATGTTCACCACACACTTCGCTTAAAGCCTTAACAACAGCCATTATATCATGATGTATCTCTGCTTCAATTTCCTTCACTCTCTCGAGCTTTACGTACTTAGTGCTTGCTTTCTCACTTATTACTTGGGCACTTTCCAGAGGAATGTTGCCAATTTTTGCGTGAGCTTTAGCTAAAGCAGCTTCAACATCTAAAAGCTTTTGGAGTTTTGTCTCTTCTTCCCAGATTTTCCTCATTTCTTCACTACCGTAGCGATAATCAATAGGATGAACAGCCATTGTATCACCAAATAAGTGTAAGAATAGGGTTTAAAATTGTTTTCTTTTGCCATTTTTATGCATATATCATCAGGGTAATGTGAAAAATTAACAAAATTGATAATTTTATGGAAAAATTGAGGGTTTAGTTGGTATATAAACCGAAAAGTATTTAATAAGATAACTACGAAAGTGCTATGACAAAACTTTTCGAGGAGGTCAAAAAGATGGCAGAGGAACATGTTGTATACATTGGAAAGAAGCCTGTTATGAACTATGTTTTAGCCGTTATAACCCAATTCAACGAGGGCGCAAAGGAAGTTAGTGTTAAGGCAAGGGGTAGAGCCATTAGCAGGGCAGTAGACGTTGCAGAGATCGTCAGGAACAGATTCTTGCCAGAGGTTAGAGTTAAGGAAATCAAGATCGGCACAGAGGAGCTACCAACAGCTGACGGCAGGACAGCAAACACATCAACAATTGAGATAATCTTGGAGAAGCCATGATTTGATTTAGCTTTTCTCTCCTTTTCACTATCATCTTTAATTTAAGAAATTTTTACTTCAAGCTCAGTTGAAGTGAAAAGCAAAGTTTAATAGTTTGTTTGTTCACTTTCTTTTAGGTGAGTTTATGGTTGAATTTGAGACAATTAGCGTTGATGATGAGAGGGCTAAAGAGCTCGCTCAGATTTTAATCAATGATAAAGCTTTATCTATTCTTAAACTTCTTCAGGAAGAAAGCTTGTCCGCTTCTGAGGTTGCAGATAGATTGAATTTGCCCCTTTCTACGGTCGTGTATCATCTTGACAAAATGTCACGTGTTGGGTTAATCGAAATTGCTGGAAAGAAGTATGGGAAGAGACTGCAGGAGGTAAAACTTTATAGAGCCTCTCCAAAGCCCATTCTTTTAATGCCTGCAAGAACTTCTTTTAAAAAGCGTATTTTAAGGACAATTGAAAAGATACAGATCATAAGCTTAAGCATCGCTGGGTTTATAGCTTATGGTGTTTATAGGGTTGTGAATTCTCTTGTGAAGCCTGTTGGAGAATGGGGCGTTCAAGAAAATATAACACAAACTGCTGAGGAAATAAGGAAGATGGCGATAGAAAAGACAGCTTCACCAGTCCCTACTACAACTACACCCACTTCAACTGAAGTAGTATCAAAAGGTGCCGAGTTACCAGCAGGTATTTCAGTAATATTGGCAATTGTGGCGTTTTTTAGCATAGCATTTTTGCTTACATATTATTTATCGAGAAGAAATCTCTAGTCCCAAAATGTTTTTAAAATTTATTTCCATAAAAGCCCATGTAGAATAGTGGAGGGAATTAACAATGAGGGCAAGAATTACTGTGGAGCAAGTGCTTAGGAGAAAGGCAGTGGTTGTAAAACCAACCGATACCGTCGATAAGGCTGCTAAAGTTTTAGCTAGGGCTAAGGTTGGTAGTGCAGTTGTTATGAAAGGGGAAGACATTGTAGGAATCGTCACGGATAGAGATATTCTGGACAAGGTAGTTGCGGTCGGTAAAAATCCAAAGGAAGTTAAAATAGAAGAGATAATGAGCAAGAATCCAGTAAAAATAGAGTACGATTATGAGATACAGGATGCAATTGACTTAATGATGGACAAGGGCATTAGAAGGCTTTTGGTAACTAAACTTGGCAGACCAGTGGGATTCATAACTGCCGCTGATTTATTGGCTGCACTGGCAAATTTCAACAGCCGTGAGGAAGAGGAAGAAGTAGAAGAGCCCGAGGTTTATGGATTCTGTGAAGTTTGTGGTCAATATGGAACCCTATTTGAAATAAAGGGTAAGTGGGTCTGTGAGAGCTGCAAAGATTTATTGGAAGAACAGTGAGTCTAGCATTTCCTTAAATGTCTCCTTTTTAGGTTATTTTGCATCTTCGTGATGGTTTAAGTTTGTGTTTTAGATTGTTCTTTGGGTCAACTTTAAATAGCCTCTCTTACGTAGCATAGTGTAGTGAGGTGAAAAACATGGAGATGAAAAAAACTGGAACAACCACTATTGGGATTAAAGTTAAAGATGGTGTTGTTTTAGCGGCTGACACTCAAGCTTCTCTTGATCACATGGTGGAGACGACCAACATAAGGAAGATTATCCCAATAACTGATAGAATAGCAATAACAACGGCGGGAAGCGTTGGAGATGTTCAAATGCTCGCTAGAATGCTAGAGGCTGAAGCAAGGTATTACCAGTTCACATGGGGAAAGCCAATGAGTGCCAAGGCTATGGCGAATCTTTTGAGCAACATCTTAAATGAAAGCAAGTGGTTTCCATTTATAGTCCAAATTATCATAGGCGGTTATGTTGATGAGCCTACACTGGCAAATTTAGATCCTCTTGGAGGGCTGATATTTGAGGATACATTTACAGCAACTGGCTCTGGTTCACCATTTGCAATTGCCGTTTTAGAGGATCAATATAAAAAAGAGATGAGCTTAGAAGAGGCAAAAGACCTCGCAATAAGGGCAGTAAGGGCTGCTGGGAAGAGAGATGTTTACACAGGTGAGAGAAAAATCCAGGTAGTTATAATAACGAAAGAAGGTATAAAAGAGGAGATGGTTGAATTTAAGGGATAATTTTGTTTCTTTTATCCTATTAGAGTTCTAAATTTTTAATTCTTTTAGGTTTTTTGGGCATCAATAGGTTTTAATATTTTGTTTGCGATTTTTTAGTGGGCTATTCTTTAAATCAGCTTTACTATTGCGGGGGAGGGTATATGGAAGGTGAGTCTTCTGAGCTTAAGGCTTTGTTAAAAATGATTAAAGATTTAGGAGGAAAGGCAACCTGGCCAGAGCTTGTGAACAATTCCAGCAAATACAACATCTCTCTTTTAGATTTGAAGCCTTTGCTGGAGATTGCCAAAAGGAGAGGATATATTAGAGAAGAAGGGGAGTTTTATAGGTTAGTTACACAACATTTAAGGATCTAACCTTAACTGAAAGAGGAATGCCACATAGAAGAAATACTGGGCAGGAGATACTTCGGATAAATTTGAGTGATTCTTAGTGGATTTGAATAACAACTATCAATTTTTTATGGGTTGTTATTCAAATATGTGCCGGGTTAATCACCTTCAAATATCCAACTTGTTAATGGATTAACAAATTCGGTGTAATCAAGGATAGATGTTAATTCATTAACCACAACCCTTTTATACAGCTTTGTTGTTAATCCATTAACGTGATAATATGAGCAGACTTGAAGACCTGAAAAGCAACATAGATGAATACTTCCAGAGTGCTGAGCTTTTGTTTAAGCAAGGGTTAAGTAACGCCGCTTTCATGATGTACTTCAAGACCATTGTGGCTATTTGTGATTATATTCTCTGGAGAGACCTAAGAACTCTCCCTGATAATCATGGAGAACGCTTTAGAGTTTTAAAGCTCCGCTATCCAGACTTTTATGAAATTTTAAATTATTACTTTCCTTACTACCGTGACACCTATACGAGAAAAGTTGATGATAGGATTTTGGTGGCGATTAGGAATGATGTTATCAGACTTAAAGAAAAAGTTGAGTAAGCTTGCCAAGAAATTTAAAGAAAAAAATCCAGATGTTTGGGATATCCTTCTCTATGGTTCCATTGTTAAAGGAAAAGAAGCGCCAAATGATATAGACATCGCGGTTATTTTAAAAAATGGCAATCCTTTCAAAGCGGCATTCCAATTTAAACAGATGCTCGAGAATAGTGGCTTTTCTCCTGAGGAGCTAGATGTTAAGGGCTTTCTTTTAGAGGAACTGTTCAGTGAGAACAACTTAATCAGCTTTGCACTTCTTGCCGAGGGATATTCTCTAACAAGAGGTAAGTTCTTTTATGAGGAGCTTAATGTTAAGGGCTACACCCTCTTCAAATTCTCCTACTCTAATCTCACAAGCAGTGAGAAGGTGCGCTTCATATACAGCCTGAGAGGGAGAAATAAGAGTGAAGGAATCATCCAAACGCTCAATGCCCTGGAGCTTGCCGCGGGAATAGTTTTGGTTCCAATAGATGCGACATTCGAGTTCAAGGAGTTTTTATCAAGGTGGGGAATTAAATATGAATATGCCCCAATACTTTTGGGTGAGTTTAAGAGAAAGTTTGGAGAGTTGTGAGAGGAGTAGAATCACACAATTCCTACAGCTATATATTATTAGCTGTGCATCTGGTTTTTGTAGTGAGATCTGTTAATCGGTCTTCAATGTTTCACTAAGACATTAATAAAACTACACAAAATTTCAATGAACAATATTTAATATTCGTTGTGTGGTGTTTACTCATTATTACGAGTCGAAAGGTATATTAGATTCATGAACTCTATTTTCTCAGTGGGGATAATTTTGATAACACCATTTAAGTCTGATGGAAACTTCAAAAGATTAGAATTGAAAAAAAGGTATACTTCCTTAGATAACACCCTCACTGAATTTTTTATTCCGGTGATAGCAAATTCCAAATATTATTATAGAGCAAGTGGGTACTTTTCTTCTTCAGTATTAGCTGCAGCAGCAAGGGGTCTTGCTTATTTTATTAATCAAGGTGAAAAAATGTATCTTATAACAGGAGTTTTGTTATCTAAAGAAGATGTTGAAGCAATTAACAGAGGATTAAAAACACCTCCAGAGATAATCGAACAAAAACTCTTGGAAGAACTTAAGAATATAAATCTTGAAGATCTTATAGTACGAAAGAGACTTGAGGTTCTTGCATGGTTGGTTTCAAAGGGAAAACTGGAAATTAGGTTAGCCATACCCCATGACATTGATATCATATATGAGGATACCAAGAGTGAAGCAATCTGGCATAGTAAATTTGCGATTTTTGAGGATTTTAACGGAAACAAATTACATATTGAAGGATCAATAAATGAAACTGCAAGGGGATGGATTGACAATGCAGAGTCCTTTTCTGTTCATAGAAGCTGGATAGAAGCTGAGAAAGAATATATAACTTCAGCTGAGGAAGAATTTTGGGCTACGTGGAACAATGCAAACCCTAAAGTGAGAACTTACACAATCCCTGAGGCTGTAAAAAGAGAACTAATAAAAATTGCACCTCCAGAGATTAAGGAAATAGTTGATCCAGAAGAAGTTTTTGTTGAATATCCAGCTTCCAAATCGCAGATTACATTATGGCAGCATCAAGAAGAGGCAATTCAAAAATGGTATAAAAATAATAGGTGTGGTATTCTCTCTATGGCAACTGGTAGTGGAAAAACTTTAACAGCGTTATTTGCAGTCAAGCGCCTGCCTGAAGATACATTTGTAGTATTATTGGTTCCATCAAAAGAGCTTGTAATCCAGTGGATAAGGGAAATCAAAAGAGTTTTTGTGGATGTACCAATAATAATTTGTTCAAGTCAAAATCCAAACTGGAAGGTCCTTTTGAGAGAGTTTATATGGGCATATCAAAAGAAACATGGTAAAAAATTCATAATAGCAACAATTCGTTCTGCTAGTTCAGATACATTCATAGAAGTCATAAATCAGGAGCTTAGAGGGCAATATGTTCTTGTAGTGGATGAAGTTCATAGGCTTGGTGCTCGAAAGAGCAGAGAAATCATGAAAGAACTTGATCCCGCTTTGGGACGACTTGGATTAAGTGCCACTCCTATAAGGATCTGGGATGATGTCGGAACTAAAATGATTATGGATTATTTTGGAGGCATAATTTATGAATATTCTCTAAAAGATGCAATTAGGGATGAAAGGATAGTTCCCTATGAATATCACATTGAAATAGTCCCTCTTACAGATGAAGAATTATATCAATACAAAGAGATCTCAAGAAAAATTTACAGTACTTATAAACGGATACTTGCCAAGTACAACTTGTCAGAAGACACTTCACTTAAGGAAGCTCTTGATATTCTGGAGGACAAGAGTGAGGCAATGTTACTCCAGAACTTATTACTAAAGCGAGCTAAAATAATCAAAAAAGCAGAGAATAAAATCCAGAAAACAATAGAAATCATTGAGAAAAATAGAGATAAGTTGGGTAGATGCCTTATTTATTGCCAAGATACGGAGCAGTTAGATATCTTGGCAAAGGAAATGGCAAAAAGAGGATATAAGTTCCTAAAATACTTAGGTATCCAAGAAAAGGAGAAAAAGATTGAACATTTGCGTCTTTTTGAGGAAGGAGCTGTCAAGTTTCTATTGTCAATTAAATGTCTGGATGAAGGCGTTGATATTCCAGCAAGCGACTCAGCAATAATTTTGGCAAGTAGCACAAATCCGAGAGAATTTATACAAAGAAGGGGAAGGGTACTTAGAAAAGCTCCTAATAAAGATAGGGCTATCATCTATGATCTCTTTGTTTTTCCCTACGATGAGACATATAATTACGAGATCGAGCCTACAGAGATTGAGATCTTTGAAAGGGAACTTAATAGGAGTTTGATATTTTTAGAAAGTGCTATAGATTCTGAAGATACATTAATTAAGCTTTCGAGGTTATATAGAAGGATTAACGTATTAGGAGGTACTTGACAATGCCTATTGAAATATATGAATATGAGAACTTTGTAATTGTTTCTGATGAAGATGGGGATTTTGAACTTTCAAAAGATGTCTATGAGATATTAAAGGGAGTAGCAAACAAGTATTCTCTCCCACTAGAACTCTTGCTTGAAGTAGTCATAAGAGAAGAAAAAGCCGTAAAAATCGGAAAAAAACGGGGAATTAAAAGAGACTTAACAGAGATCATAAATAGATACTTTAACCAAATGAGGGGGGATTGGTAGTGTGGTTACAAAGAATTGCAATGAAAAACTTTAAACCATACAGAGGACTAACAGAAATAATATTTGAACAAACTTGTTCTCAAAAAAGAAAACATATCTTTGGGATATATGGAGACAATGGATTTGGTAAAACCTCAATTTTAGATGCTATATACTGGGGATTATATGGTTCAAGGGGAAGAAATACAAAGCTAGTATTTAATGATAAAGCTTTAAATGAAAAAGATGCGGAAATGTTTGTCGAGTTAACTTTCTACGATGAGGTACTTAAGAAAACTTATATCATTATACGCAAAGCTATTAAAAAAGGTCATAATATAAAAGAAAGCCTAGAGGTACTTGTAGATGGAGAGGCAATAATCAGTGACGTCCTTTATAAACAGGATTTTATCGATCAGTTAATACCTTATGAAATTAGTAGGTTCTTTTTCTTTGACGCAGAGGATGTCAAAACACTTGCTAGAGAACAAGGGGGTGAGATGGTACGAGATTCTGTTGAATTACTTCTTGGACTAAAATCAATCCGTGAGGCAATTAATGATCTTGAAAATGTTAGATGGGATCTAGAAAAACTTAGGAAGAAGCAATTGGATAATGAAAAACACTTGAGATCATTATCTGAGGAATTAGATAGGATAAATACTCAACTAGGACATTACAAAAAAAGGAAAGAGGAAATTAAAAAAGAGCTTGCAGATAAAAAGGCAAGACTAGCAGAATTAAGAAGAGAATTAGCTCAATCTAGTTATGAAGAAATTAGAAATCTTGAAGATACCCGACAAAAGTTGGAAGAAAAGTTAGAAAGACTAGAAAAAATCAGAGAGAACATTAAAAAAGAGATTGAGGAGAATAGCACAAGTTTACATCTACTAATACTTAAACCGGAATTACTTGATGCAAAGGAACAATTAGAAAAGAAGCTTTCAGAATTACAAAGAGAACAAGAAAAACTCAGGAAACTTAATTTTATAATTAAGTCTCTGGAAGAAACACTAAATGAATCCAAATGCTCTGTATGTGGAAGAATAATTTTTGAGGAATATGAAATTAGACAGTTACAAGAACAGCTGAAGGAATTAAAAGAGGAACATCCTCAAGTTGTTGATAAGTTAAAAGAAATTGACAAAAAGCATGCATACTACAACCATATTTATTCCCAATTGCTCGAAAAACTTAGAAAAATTGAGAGAATAGCTATTAGCAGTGTTTACGAATCTCGTATTAAACTAAAAGAAACTGAAGAGGAAATAAATCAAGTTAAAAGGCAAATTAAGCAGATTAGTGAAAAGCTCAAAAATGTAGGAATAGCAATAATCAATCAAATTGAGAAGAAGATATCTCAATTAGAGAGGGAAATTGGGAAGCTTGAAAAAGAACTTCAGAAAGTCACTGAAAGAATTGAGGAATTAACTAGTGAGAAAAATAAGATCGAGAAAAAATTAAAGCGACGTATTTCTTCTGGCTCAGAATTATCAGAAATTGAAGCAAAAATTGGATTAGTAGACACTTTAAAAAATGCATTAAAGGAGTATTTGGATATAGTAGTTGAAAAAAGAAGACAAGATATTATAAGGACTTCTTCAGATATATTTTTAGAGCTAACAAATAAAAAAGATGAATACGCTGGTTTTGAATTTAGTAGTAAAAACAATTATAAGTTCCAAATAGTCTGTAAAGATGGTTCAAGACCTAATATGGACACTATTTCATATGGAGAAATGGAAGTTGTCGCTTTGAGCTTTATTCTAGGTCTTAATAAGTATTCCCAAGTTAAAGCACCTATAATAACAGATACGTTATTTGGTAGGTTAAGCCCTTATGTCCAAGAAAATATAGCAAAGCTATTTTCAGAAATGGAGAACCAAATAATTCTCTTAGTTTTAAAAGACGAAAGACCAAATGGAAAAACAGAAATTGATTCTATAGCTCCTATTTTTAAAGACAAGATCTGTAAGGAGTTTATAATAGTAAGAAATCAGGTTAACAGAGAATCATCTATTTTTGAAGCAAATGTTTTAGTGGGTGAGTGAAGATGGTATGGGAAGGAACTAAACCAAAAATTTATACAAGTTCAAAAGATAAATATGAAGAACTTATAAATAAATACAAAGAGTATTTTCCCTCTTTCAGTATTTTATTCCAAATAGCAGCAGCAATTGGAATAATATTTGAAGAGAAAGAGGAATTATCCAAAAAAGAGGAACTGATAAATACCTACTCTATAGACAAAGATGGAACATTGGAACTTCTTATGAAAATCAAATATCCAAATTTAACGCCAGAACAAAGATTAGAAGAGTTAGAAAAATATGCAGAAGCAGGAATTAGGATTATATACGAGGATGTAATTGCAAATGGTAGATTTGATATTAAGAGATACATAGAAAGTTAAACAAGAACACTCTTTAAAGCATTCAATGCCTTTCTTTCATATTTTAAGTATAATCTATACCACCAATAGATTTCATCTGAAGGAAGTTCTGCTATTCCATTGGCTATCTTTCTGACTTTTTCTCGATTTATAACAGTCTTAACTGTTTGAGCAGCTAAAATGATTCTGAGAGCATTCTCTTCATCTATCTCAAAAAATATTAAGCCATTCTTATATTGTTTCACGGTTTTTGCGGGTATTCTACTTAAGAGAGTTTCTTTGAGGATGATAACTTTCCATCCTTTTAATTTAGTGTAATATACTCTTTCCCCATTTTCAGATTTTCGATACACTCTAAGTGACGGTCTTGGTGAAAGGCTCAATTTAAACTGTGCCATTGATCTCCCTCCTAATTATTACAACAGGCACTAATGATTCCATAATGCTTATTCCTCCATGAGTTATAAATGAATCCCTGCTTTTTAGTGCATGGAACCTACCAATTGCAACCGCTTCATTTTCCACAATTAAATATGGTGATTTTTTGAGGTTTTCTCCGAATCGAGGACTTTTTATAGGCTTCCATAAATACAAGTTTGGATTATTTCCTAAAAAGATGTATCCGTGATCCCCAGTAATAACTAAATCTGTGTATCTGGAAAGCTCTTTTATCATATTAATTAACTTCTTTATGACTTCGCCGATATTTTGTAGTGTAGTTCCATGAATCTGGGCGTTATGCAAAGGGGCATCGGGGTAGTATGAATAAAATGCAAATCCAGTTTCGTGACCTATTCTCGGAGGATCCATGGGATTTTCAATAAGCCTTGTTTTCCATTGTTTTCCGGTTATGATGATCTCCTTGTTATTGAAGTACTCTTTCATAGTGGGGCTACCAAAAACTATTGTAGCCGCTTTGGAAGTTATTGTGGGGGGATATGCATATGAGAACTCATACGTGACTCTATCTTCTCCAAATTCGTTTATTAAGAAGATAAGCTCTCTTATACTAAATCCATCCGCAATTAATACATTTGCATTTATTTCGGATGCTCTTTGGAATGCTTGGATAATGCTTATCTCGTCTTTGTTCTCTGGAATTAGTAACTCATAAACTTCTGTTTCCCAATTTTCATAGAGCCACTGTTCAAATGAAGACATTTTTTGTTCAAATTCAGAATAATATTGAAAATCCGGGAAAGTAAGGAATTTGGAGAATTCTTTTACTATGAACTTTCCTATTTCTTTTGTTGGATTCTCTGTTGTGATTATTTTTTTCAGCAATGCTTCTGGGATCATGTTTTCACCTCCATTTCAACAGTCGTCTCCGAAGAGGCGGGGAGAATTTCCAAGACATCTATGTCAATGACTTCTTTTACTATCTCAAGTGTCTCCAGTTCTCTTTCTATTCTCAACGTAATCTCCTTAAAGAAGAACCCAGCCTGTGTTAGTAACTGTCTTAAATTAGTTATCTTGCTTAGATCTCCCTCGGCTTCCATTAACAGCTTTTCAAATCCTAAGTGTGGCATTGAGGATTGTAAGGATATTGTACACTTTCCTCCTTTTATTAGGGATGTTAGGATATTTATGTTCTCAATAAATTCCTTCAGGGATAGTTTTATGGTTATTTTAACGTATCTGGTCTCTTTCTTTAGGTTAGAACGGATCGTTCTTATAACCTTCTCAATTGTTCCAGATTCTCTAATTAATTCCCATCTCTCAATAGGACCTTCTGGACCTTCTGGTGGCTTACTTACTTTTTTGAACAGTGCAACTAGCTCCAGATTACTACGTGGACGTAGTGTAACTTCCTCACTACTTCCTCCTCCTTGCCATGAAACGAACCTGTAATTTCCAGTTGAATGTACTATGATCCTAATCGGGGTTTCTTCTGAAATTGAAATTTCAAGATGTCCAAACCCGCTTTCTTTTCCAATTTCTTCGGATTCCACTATTATTGGAGCATTTATGACATTTCCATCTAAATCAACAGTTTTTATTGTGATTTTTATTTTGGGTTTCTTTTCTTTCTTTTTCACGAGGGCCTCTAAATGAATGTCCTTTTCAAGTGTAACTTCTCTGACAAGCTCTTTTGCTCCATCGCTCCATCCTAAGAATTCATAGTCTTTGGGAAGCTCTATTTTGATCACATGTTTGGAACCGGGAAGGTCTTCTAAAGCTTCTCCTGAGCGTATTCTTTTTCCGTCCACATATATTCCGATATTGTCTGCAGGTTTTCCTTCTTTGTCTCTAACCGTTATTGTTAATTTTATCATCCTTACGTCTTTTGTTAAAACACCCCTGTCTGAAAGCTTAAAGATTGAAGTTTTTGTGTACGCTTTTCCACTTTCATCAATATATGCAATCAATCCCAATTTCACAGCTTCAATTATTGCCTTTTCTATTATCTCTGGTTTAGGGACATATTCAAAGCTTGGGACTTTGTAGAAGTACTCTTTTAGTTCACGTACTTCTATTTTTTTCTTATCTTTGGGCCAGTATCTTTCCACTAATGCGGAAGGAGATAAGTTTCTCAGGACCTTTCCACGATTTAGGAGCTTTTCTTCGACTTTCAGAAGTATGTTCTCATGTAACAGTTCAGTAGTTTCAAGTTCATCTACTTTTAGGTCTCCATAGGGATAGACAAGATATTTGTAGCTCAATATAGTTAGTTGGCTTAAATGTGTAATATTTCTAGCCTTTTCAAGCTCCAGTGATCTTTCTATGGTTTTTGTCTTCAGATCGGGATTCTTTTCCTTTTCCTCTTCGATGAGTTCAATTGCTTTAAGCCTATATGCTACCTCCTTTGCTTTTTCAGTTGTTTCTATATCTGGGACTAGGAATACAACCGTATTTTTATATTCTCTGGGTCTGGTTCCATAGTATTCAAAGAATTCTTTTACTTGTTTGATCACCTCTTCTTTATCATTGGCTGCTCTATCCCAACTCACAAAGGCAAGTTTTAGAGCATAATCGTTGGAGTCAGGTATCATGTCTGATGAAGAGGCCCACATTATGATTTTATTCTTTTGGAAGATTCTTTCCTTGGAATGCCTCATGTACTTTTTGAAATTATCATCAAGCCATTTATCGAGGGTTTCTTTTATTATATCCTTCCAGATTTCTGGATTCTTGTTTTTGATGGTCTCTGTGTAATCACTGATTATCTTGTTGATGTTTGGTTTTCCATAGAATAGTCTTCCAGTGTTTGGATCAACTGAAACGAACCAAGTGCGTTTTAAGACTTCGTTAATTGCAGAGTCAAGGAGGCTTTTGCTGACTTTCGGAGATAGGAGAGCAAAGTATATGGCATTTCTATCGGTTCCACTTTCACCCGGAACAGTTTCAACAAGAGAATTCAGCACAATAAATCCTAGAACTTTCTTTGCCAAATCTCCAATTTCTTTGTCTTCAATTGTATTGAGCCTATTCCAATCTCCTTTTAATCTGCTAACTAGGAAAACATCTCCAATTTTTGCTATCGTTCCTGCCATTACATAATCATCTGTGATATCAATGTGAGAAGGAGTTATCAAGTAAGCATCTTTGGGTTTGTTCTTATATACTGAATAAACTAAACTTGCAAGGAATCTCAATTCATCCCTAACTAACTGGAACTCTTTGCTGCCTTTGAGCTTTTCCAGAAGCATATCAACGGCCGGATGGAAGGGATAGCTCTTAACTATAATATCCATTATATCAGTAGAAAGCGTTATGTTTTCTCTCAAATATGCTTCTTTATATGCCTGAGCAACTTCTTTTGCAGTTTCCAAGAAATAATTGCCTTTGAAGAGGGCTATTCTCCTAATGTGTTTTGACTCATCAGGAGAGGTTACTATTTTGATTGAGCTGTATCTTTCGAGAATGTTCTTGATTTTTCTAAATGCTTTCTCAAATTCTCCCTCGGGAGTGGCTATGAGCAATGCTGTCGTATAAGTTTCTTCAACTGCAGTTGTCAAGTTTTGAATAAATGCCTTAACTTTCTCTTGTTTATCTTCGTCAAGTCTTTCAATGTATAGAGTTAGCTCGTCTATGAGAATGAGCGTTGGAGCTTTGTTGAATGCTTCTTTTAAGACTGTTGTAGAGGGAACATAGTCCCAAGAGTCATATTTTTCATCGTATTCTCCGAGTTGCTTCAGTATCATGCCCCAGATGGTTTTTACCTCAGTGCCATCAGGGAAAGGATAACCGAAGATTTCAAGTTTTGTCCCATCTACTACAACAGTTCTAACATTTGGAGGCAACCAAAGATTTAATCCAAATTTCGAGGCAAAGATTGGGCCTATTTCATTCCAGCTTTTTGTTAAGTGATAGAGCAAGAGCAATGTGTGAGTCTTACCTCCACCGAGTCCAACCCTTAAATGATAAATTGGTCTTCCATTGGCTCCGTTTAAACGTTGGAATATTTCTGTTACAACTTCTCTCATCTTGGATGTGAGATAAGTTCTCTCAATGAACATTCTTGGGTTATAGTATCTCTCCTCAACGTTAACATCTTTACCGAGTTCTCTCTTCTCCCAAACGCTTCCCAAGTTTCCAACAAAACTATTCTCGGTGAGCTTTCCTTGGATAACTTCATCATGAGGAACAAGAACCTCCCATACTCTTTTCATGATAACCACCCATTTCAGCCAATACTCTTATAACTATTGATGATGCAAACTTATAAGGGTTGTTATAAATTATTCTTGGGATGGTGAAAACATGAGGCGTTTAATTGAAAAATGGTTCCCAGTTGTTGAAGCAAGTGTTGAGGCAAGTAGGGAAAGAGGAGGACCAAATATACTGCCCCCAATTTATTTCCTCCATGTATATTGGACAAGAAAACCTCTAATTCCTTCAAGAATTGCTTCTTATTTAGCTGTTCTGCCTGAAATTGAAATAAATGATGAAATTAGGAAACAACTTCTTTATCACATGGGAATAAAAGGGGATCCTTTAAAAGTTATTGGTAAACGATTTGATTACTCAATTGCCGAAAGACAGAACCCTACTCCTTTATCAAAGTTCAATATTAATGTTGATGATATTGAGATTAAGCCTGTCAAAATCCTAACTGGGGCAGACTTTATGGCTGGGGGTGGATCTATACCCTTTGAAATGATTAGAGTTGGCTATGAAAAAGTAATTGCCGGAGAGTACAATCCAGTTGCATTCACAATTCTAAAGGCTTCTCTTGAGTATCCTGTGAAATATGGTGAAAAATTAGTTGTTGATGTCGAAAAGTATGGCAAAAAGCTCATTAAAAAGCTGAAGGAAGAAGTTAAGGAATATTATCCTCCTCACCCAATTGGGGGACAACCAGATGGTTATATTTGGGTTAAAACAGTAAAGTGTACTCACTGTGGAAGGGAGATACCAATTCTAATGAGCAAATGGCTCGATAGGGAACGGGGTTACGCTTTGTATCCAGAAGTTAAAGGGAATAACATTGAGCTCCATGTTGTTAAAGTCAAGAAAATAAGTTCTCGTAAGAAAGGGAACACCACTATTGACTTGGTTGAAGTAACTGATGGACCATTTAAAGGTGTTCAATTCGAGACTGAAGGGAATCAAGCAAGAGGAGCAGTCAAATGTATGGGCTGTGGGTATGTGCTCAAACCAGAGAAAGTGAAAGAGCAATACAAAATATTCATTGAAGAGAGGGAAGCCCAAGAATACAAAGGGGTACATCCTCACAAAATGGTTGCCGTTGTTATGGGTGGAGGTAAGAATAGAAAATACTACGAGCCAACTCCAGAAATGATAGAAGCTTACAAGAAAGCTGAGGAAGATCTGAAAAATCAATGGGATGAATTAGTTGCGAAGGAGTTAGTTCCAATTCAGCAAATTCCTGTTGGAGAAAAGACAAAAGAACCAATGCTTAAAGGAATTCAGCACTTCTACCAACTCTTCAATGCAAGACAGCTCTTAGTTCATGCAAAGTTGGTTGAACTGATTAAAGAAACATACAATGAAATCCTTAATGAAGAATTGAGAAAAGGAAAGAGCAGAGAAGAAGCAGAAGACTATGCAAAGGCAATAATTGCTTATTTGACATTAATGCTTGGTAAGATAATAAACTATAATTCAACTTTAACAAGCTGGAATAGACCGAGAGGAGTTATTAGAGGGACTTTTGATAGTCATGCTTATGCATGGACTTGGGATTATGGAGAATTCGATATGCTTTCTTCTAATGCAAGTGCAGAATGGGCATTAAGAAACTCTATTAAGGCACTTAGGGGAATTGTTAAACGTCTCAAAGACTCAAATTCTCAGGTTGAAGTTGTTTACGGGGACGCTGAAGAAACAACTCAAAAATACAAAGATTTGGATGTGATCTTCATAGATCCACCATACTATGGAGCAGTTCAGCATGGAGAGCTTTCAGACTATTTCTATGTGTGGTTTAGGCTGATTCTAAAGGATATTTACCCAGAGGCTTATCAATTCCTTGAAGTTCCAAAGAGCGAAGAAGCAGTTTACAACGAAGTTAGATGGAAAAAATTGGCAGAAAAGAGATACGAGGACAAGATTAAGAGAATTTTCAAAAACATGAGAGATGCTTTAGCAGATGATGGTCTATTATTAATCTGGTTCGCTCACAAAGCAGGTGAAGCTTGGATTAAGACAGTTAAAGCTCTGTTAGATGCGGGCTACTCAATATCTGCAATGTGGAGCGTTAGAAGTGAGATGGAACGGAGCCTACATATAGCAGGAAAAGCTGCACTAAGAACGTCAATTCTCTTCGTATGCAGAAAGAGGCAAGGAGAAGGGGCATGGCTCCCTGACGTCATGAGAGACTTCGACGAAAAAATCCTCGAGAGAATTGAAGAGTTGGAAAGCTATGGTTTATTTGGTCCAGATTTGGTTATGGGTGCTCAGGCAGAGGCATTAAGAATAGTCAGTGAAGGATGGCCAGTAAAAGATCCAAGTGGTGAAAGAACACCAGAGCAAATACTTGATGAAGCACTAAACAGGGCTGTTGGAATAGTTATCAATCACACACTCAAGAAAGTTGCTCCGCATATAGGTGATGTCGATGCTCCAACGAAGTTCTATGTATTGGCTTACAGCTTAGGTTATGGAGATATAATTGACTATGACGATGCAAGAAGGATAGCATTAGCTTTAGGCACAACTGAAGGAGACCCAGTGGAGGAAATAGTGATCAAACATAACATTGGAAAGTTCCAGAAAGTTGATGTGGAAGGAAAGAGAACGAAAGCAGTTAAGCTTTATAACGCATTTGAGAGAGACGAAAAGTCATTAAAAGAGGACTTAATGATCAACATTCTCCACAGAGCAATAAGAGCCCTCGAAGATGGTGAAAGTATAGACAAGGTAGCAACCATCTTGGCAAAAGGCGGACATTACATCTGCGAAGTTGCAAAAGCATTATACGAGGTTCTTCCAGAAGAAACGAAGAACAAGAATCTACAAAAGGAAAAACTCAGACTAAAAGACATCCTTGTGGGAATATGCAATGTAGGTTTGCATGAAATTGCAATTGAGAAAATGGAGGAAGCTAAGGAACAGAAAAGATTGGATGAATTCATAAAGGTGAGGAAGAAATGACGAGCGCTTCAAAGCTCTATTTTCTTCCCTCTAAACATCTTTCAAAATTTAAAGCTTTCATGGAAAGTTTAGGTTATGATGTTGAGTCAATGAAGCCTTTAGAGTTTATAAGGAAAGCACAACTGGGAAAAATAAACTCATCGGGCTTGAAATGCATCATCATTGAAGATGTCTGCAAGTTCCTTAACGAAGAGTTTGTGGATCTGGACTTGGCACTGTCAATGCTTAAGACCGCTTTAACAAAGGTCAATTGCATGAAGGTCTTAGAGGTGCCAAGGATAACCGAGCTTGGAGACCAGATAGAATTTTGCGGAATTGTGATGGAGATAAGCGGAGTGGAAGTTTATGAAATGCAGCAATACAAGGAGGATGCTGGAATAGAGCTGACTATTGTTAAGCTTTGAGAGGTGACTCTTTTGATAGAACAATCAATTTATTTGCGTCTTCTTGGTTTTCTTTATGGAAAAATCACTGAAATTCTTAAAAAGAAAGAGCTTGAGGAAGATTTGCAACTTTTATTATCTGAAGCGTCTAAAAAGCTAATTAGGTCTTATGAGCAGTTGGCAGATTCTTTGGCTTATGCTGTTGGGAGTATATCGGTATATGGATTTATAACTGAGGCCCAAGATCCGGAAGAAAAGGCAAAGAAAATCGTTGATCAACTCGAAAAGAGCTACATTGGTTTTACAAATGCTATGAAAGAGACTTTAAAGATTATTAAACTGAATGAAGAGGATTTCAAACAGTATTTCTCAAAAGAAGACTGGAGAATAATAAAAATGATGATCGAATCTTTTAAAGAAGAAAAGCCAGATTACAATCTTTTTGTTGATTATTTTCCCTATATCATTGAAAAAGCTGGGGAATCTGGACGTTTAAATGAGATTAAAGAGAAACAGAAGCGTTTCTCGGAAGCTCTTGGGAAAGAACTGGATGAATTTAACAAGAAGCACGGTTTAGTGGTGTTTTCTAATTACATTGGTGAGAAACTTTTTGAAATAGAGGATGAGGTTCTCGTTGAAAATATTGTGAAATCCCTAATTGAGCAATTTAAATTGATTATTCAAGGTGAAAAACGTGAGAGGTAAATATCTGATGCTTGTAATAAAAGCACTTTGCATGATGGATAAAAGAAATTACACTCTTCCTAAAGATAAGAATGGGAAAGTAAGATTTCAAGAAAGACCAATAGCGTATGAGTTTTATTATCAATTGAGAAAGCTTTTAGAAAGTGAAATACGAGAAGGCAAGATAGCATTTCATGGAGAGTTCGATAAACGTTTTCAGTATTATTATCCAAAGTGTGCTAGAAAGATGCCTGATTTCCTAATTCATGTTCCCAATAGGAAAGACAAGAATTATGCTATTATTGAGATCAAACTGGCATCGAGATCTTTCGATGACATTTTGGCGGATATAATGAAGTTAAAGTGTTTTAAGGAAAAGTTAGACTATGTTATTCCAGTGTTGATTCTCTTCGGGACAGAGAAAATTCTAAGAAATAGATTAAATAAGATTCTTGAAAGGGAAGAAAGCAAGGAAATTTACATTTTGGGATATAACTTGGATAATTGTTCCATTATTTTGTACCTTCCGTCAGAATAGTAGATACAACAACATCCAATTTTTCTGTTTCTTTTAAGAGATTTGAACCGTCGTTAATATGTAGCATTTTTAATTAACAAAGTGATAAAACTTAACTTGTATATTGGTAGTTTATGTAATAATTTTCACAAATATATTTATAACTTTCTTAGTCAAAATTTTAATTACTTAATATAATAGTTGGTGGTGAGACATTGTCATCTTTAGAAGTTGATGTTTTTGTTGATGAAATACAACCAGACCCTAATAAGAGAATAAATTTCATGTATATTGGGGCATTATTTGTTCCTGTCAACAAAAGAAACGAACTGGTGGAGCAACTTCTTAAGAAAAGATGCATAATGTCGAGTAAGTGGCATGTTGATCCAAAATTATGTTCGAATTTTCACAAAAATACTGATTGTAAAAGACTCCACTATAGGAGCGATGATCGGATACACTATACCGAAATGGGTAAAATCGGTTCTCGCAAATATCAAATTGCAAAAAGCTGGATAGAATTTCTGATTGAAGAAAACAATAAAAGGGGGCTAGATTTAGTTTATTTTAATATTTTAGGAATTAATTTAAACAACATTGACTACAAAAAATTCGGAGGAAAACGAAGCCTGCTTCCAATTTATTCTAGATTTTTCCGTACAACTATTATAGGAGGTGCAAAATTCTTTTTTGGTGGTGATGTTATAATTAGAAACATATACCACGATAAGGGGGCCCAATCAAAAAGTCCCAATTTTCAAAGACAAGTCCCTATAATGTTAAGAAAGGGATTACATATAAAGAACAGCAACGTGATCTTTGTTGATTCTAATCATCATTCCTATAAAGATAACAATGACTTATATGGGGCTTCTAATTTGCTGCAATTCATAGACTTGATATTAGGAACAGTCTACGGAAATATACACGCGCCTTATAATGTTAAAACCAAAAAAGGAAAAGCTAAATATACTCTCTCTAAACTTATGTATCCACTGGTATGGCGGATTATTCGACATCCGAAAAATAAAAATAGTTCCTTTAATTATTATCGAAGGCAGCAAATAGCATTCTTTCCTAAAGAAAAGATTGAAAACAAAATTAAATTACTTTCAATCCAAGAGCGACTAGATAACGTCTTAGAGGATGGAAACCAAGGATATAATATTATAATCAAGCTTAATGACTTATTTTACACTGATATACCATTACGAATAGAGAGTATTGGAACAAAATATCTGGACACGTGGGTTAAAATAAAAGCTAACCGGTGACTAGGTTTTTGTTCGATTGCTAGGTTTTAAAAAGTTTTATTTACAAAGAATCCCCAAAAATACTTTGGTGATCCCTATGACCTACTGGCTCTGCATTACAAACCGTGATAATTGGGAGGTTATTAAAAGGAAGAACGTTTGGGGTGTACCAAAGAGACACAAGAATACCATCGCCAAAGTTAAGCCTGGTGATAAGCTTGTCATTTATGTAAAGCAAGAGAGAAGGGATAAACAAATTCTAGAGCCAAAAATCGTTGGTATTTTTGAAGTCGTAAGTGAGCCTTATCAGGACTCAACAAAAATTTTCAAGTCTCCACCACATTTGAATGAGACTTATCCCTTAAGAGTGAAAGTTAAACCAACAAAGCTTGGAGAAGTTGAATTTAAGCCCTTAATTCCAAAACTCAAGTTCATTACAAACAAGAAGAAGTGGAGCGGTCACTTGATGGGCAAAGCTATGAGAGAGTTACCAGAGGAAGATTACAAGTTAATTGCAAGCTTGTTATAATTTCCATTATTTTGTGGAATAGGTATAATAGTTCCGTTATTGGAACAAATTTAGTTCACAACCACAAATTTTATTAGTGATTATGAACTAAATTTAAGGCATGAAGCTTGTAAATAAGTATCTTCTCAAAAAATTTGGTGGGAAGATAATTTCAAAGGATGAACTAAAAGCTGTTGGTGAGAAGTTCGGTGTAAGAGATATTGACAAGTGGCTCAACTACCTCCAATTCAAAGGCTATGTAATTAGGATTTTTAGGGGAGTTTATTATGTTAAGACTTTGGAGGAGTTCCTCTCAAACAGCCAGCCAAGTGTTTACGAGCTAATTGCTATGGTTATGGAAAAGGGAACTTTGGGATGGTATTTTGGACTCTTTACAGCCCTGAGGTTCAATGGAGTGACTCATGAGTACTTCACTAAGATTTTTGTCATCAGCGATACGGTGAAGAAGACAAAGCCAATCAAAATAGCTGGCGAGACCGTGGAGTTCATTAAAATTAAACCTGCTCTTACAAAATTTGGAATCAAGCAGCAAGGTGTGATAAAATATTCTAACCTTGAAAAAACGCTCTTGGACTTCATTTATTTGGCAAATTACCGCTCTATTTCAAAGGAGCTTGCCTTAAAAACCTTTAAAGAGTATCTTCCACGTGCAGACAAGAGGGTGCTGAAAAGATACGTTAAAGATTACCCTAGGTCAGTTCTCAAGGTGGTGGAAGCTTATGAACCTTAAGGAGCTTGTAGCCTTTGTCTCAAAGAAGACAGGCGTTAAAAGTCTTGAGCTGATTGAGAGAGACATTCTCCTTCACATGATTTTGAGAAGACTTTACTCTGACGAGCACTTTAAGGAAAACTACCTTTTCAAGGGTGGCACTTGCTTAGTTAAGTGCTATCTCGGCTACTACCGCTTCAGCATCGATTTGGACTTTACGTATTACTACAGAGGTGAGTGGCTCTCAAGGGCAAAGCGAAGGGAGCTAATAACTAAGGAAGTTAAATACGTGGCTAATTTGCTGAAGAGGATAGCGGGAGAGCAAGGCCTAATTTTTGAGCCATACTTGGGAAAGAAGTTTGACAATGAATTCCTTCATTTTGAGGGGAATGAGAATCGCAAAATAGTGTTCTTTGAATTGAGAACCGAGAAAGGGGAGATAATTAAGGTTGAGGTGATATTCTTTGAAAAACTGTTCTTTGAGCCCAAAATTGTTACTGCGAGAACTCTGCTTAGCGAGACTTCACTCTCACCAGAGGAGAGAGCATTTTATGAAGAAGAACTCCTAGAATACTCACCAGTTGAGGTCTTCGCTTATGACCCAAGGGAGATTCTAACGGAAAAGGTAAGGGCAATTTTAACAAGGAAGTTCCAGAAAGCAAGGGACTTTTATGATGTGTTCATGCTCTCAAAGGTGGGCTATGATTACAGGGATTTTGAACAGGAGATACTTGAAAAGGTTGAGTTCACAGGAAAGTATAATCCAAATGTGGAAAAAATAATAAGAGACAACGTGGGAGAACTTGAGGGGTTGAAAGATAAGATTGCTTTCAAAGAGGAGCTTGTCCTGTTTGCTAAAGAACCAGAAAAAGAGTTTTGGAGGTTTATTGATGGCTTGGGAGTGTTTTTAATGAGATTAATCCCAAAAATCCTTAACACGGAGATAAGTGTGAAAAAGACGTAGACAAGCTCTTTGAAGATTTTCTAATTTTTGCAAAGAAACAGCAAATGTTCCAATACTTATTAAATTAACCCATACTATGTTCTCAAACTCACGAAAGACTGGATCCTCAATTCCGTGCTTCTCGCAAAGCCAAAGAATCTTCCTATCAAAACAACAAACAATTTATACAATTAACCTTGAAACACCTATTCTAGGAGGACAAACATAATGATTTACATGGACATTTACGATTGGGGATATGTGGAAGCTCAGAGATTAGAGCGGAGATTGTTAAAAGAATATAGAGGGAAAAGCTTAGAAGATGTAATTCCTGGAGAGGAGCTTGAGACTGAGAAAGGTACTTGTTACCTCATAAGAAGCGAAGAAAGGATAAGCCTAAAAACAATCGACCCAAAAAAGGCGAGAGAGGAAATACTGTCAGACTTAAAGCTAATCCATGGGATAGGAAAAGCAACAGAGGCTAAGCTAAAAAAGAAGGGGTACAAAACGATCGAAGACCTTACAAGGCATCCCCGATTTGGTCGTGAAGCTTCAAAGTTTTTAGAACTCTTAGATAAACGCGATATCTATAGTATTATTGAGTGGATTAGCAGCAGATTTCAAAAATCTCATCCGCTAATTTTGTATGCATCCGCTTTTCACAGAAAAGAAGATTTCATGATTTTGGACATAGAGACCTTAGGACTCTATGCAAAGCCTGTTATATTGATTGGAGTTGCGGAGATTATGAACGACAAATTATTGATAAACCAATATTTTGCGAGGAATTTGGAAGAAGAACCTGCTCTTTTAGCTGCATTTTTGCCCAATTTAAAGGATAAGAGTGCTTTTGTAACATTCAACGGGCGGAAGTTTGATGTGCCATACATTGAAGAAAGATTAGCTTATCATAAAATGAGGGGAGACCTTAACAAGCCCAACTTTGATGTATTCCTATTTTCAAGGCGCTTATGGAGAGAAAAGCTCCCTAACTGCAGGCTGGTCACTTTGGAAAGACACGTATTTGGCATAGAAAGGAAAGATGACGTTCCAAGTGCTTTAGTTCCAGAGTTCTATGAGGTCTATTTGAAGACTAAGAACGTGGGACCTTTGATACCTATAATCGAGCACAACAAATTAGATTTAATAACCACTGCAAGGCTCTTTTCAAAACTTTGTGAAGAGATAGGGGGTGATTAGTTGAAAATCCAAATCCGAAGCACTTTAGCAGTGATCGTTAGTATTTTGGTGATAGTTTTAGCATCAACCACCTATTACACACCCCATCGAAGTGATTCTGAGGAAATTTTAACCCAAGCAATGGAAATTGTCAAAGAAATCACTGAGATAAGGAACTTGACTTTTAAGGGAGAGCCCCAATTTATAGTCGTTGATATTGAATGGGCAACTAAAAGAACTTCTTCAAGGGCAAATCGAGAATTAGAAACCTGGGAAGAGATATACAAACTAACAATGCTCGTTCCTCAAGATTATGACATTGTAAGGGCTGCAACGCAATATAGGGCTTCTTGGATTGCCGCTACAATGGGAAACAAGATTTACATCATTGAAGAGAACTTTAAGGACAGCGGAGATACAGCCTATAGGGTGATCGCTCACGAACTTATACATGTGCTTCAAAAGGAGTATTTTGACCCTCCAACCCCAAAAATTTTTGATGAAAGGCTTGCAGTAAGTGCATTAATCGAAGGAGATGCGGATTTAGTTGCCGATGAATACTCAAAAAGACATAATTTAAGAGTATTTAAGACAACTAAACTTCCTCTCTATGATCCACACATAGCTTTGCGCAGCTTTCCTTATGTCTATGGAGAAAAATTTGTTAAATTCCTCTATGATCAAGGAGGTTGGGAGCTCGTAAATAAGGCTTACAAAAATCTCCCAAGCTCGACAGAACAGATAATGCATCCACAGAAATATTTGAAAGGAGAAGCTCCCAAAAAAGTTGAAATAAGCGTAGATAAGAACTACAAATTGATCCATGAAGATAGACTTGGTGAGTTCTATGTCTATGTTTTAGTGGCAACCAAATTAGGGGTTGAAAATGCTTATGAGGTTGCTGAAGGATGGGAGGGAGATAAAGTAGTCCTATTGAATAACAGCACTCATAAGATTCTCATATGGAAAACGCTTTGGGAAACCTCTTCAGATGCTCAAGAATTTTATAAAGCTCTCATCCAAATTGCAGAAATGCAGGGTGTAAAAGAGGGTGGGAATTATAAGGTTGGAGACATGATAGTGAGAATAAAGATGAAAGGAAACGAAGTTGAGCTAAAAGCAATAAAGAGCTTAAACTAAATTCGACAAATTGCCCTCTCAACTTCTTCTTTTAGACCCATTGGTCTTGGTAGGAAAAGCCTTTTCTCCATCTCCCTTAGTTTTGAACTTATTTTTGGCTCAAACTCCATCTTGTTCAATATGTCTTTTTCAATGTCAATTCCCGGGGCGTATTCTTCAAGAACAAGCCCTTTTTTCGTTAATCTAAAAACTGCTCTCTCCGTTACATAGATAACTTCTTGTCCCTTCTCCAAACCAACTGGACCACTGTAAACTACCTTATAGACTTTCTTAACAAATTTGGCTATGTCACCATCTTTCACTATGTTGAGTTTACCGTTTTCTGTTCTAATATCCCTTTTTCCTGCGGTGAATCCACCTGCAAAGATTACTCTCGGGGAACCATATGAAATCACTGGAAAGCCACCAGGTCCCGGTAAGCGTCCTGGAAGTATAGAGGGATTAACATTTCCCTGCTCATCTACTTGCATAAAGCCTAAGCTTGCCACGTCAATAATTCCACCCTCATAGTTAGCAAACTGATCAGCCATCGATATTATTGCAAAAGGTCCTATTGAAGCTCCAAAGTCTGGACCTAAAAGGGCAACCCCACCAAAAGGTCCCGACTCTACCGTGGTAAACACTAGATCTTGTATTCCCTCCTCATTTGCTACCCCAGCAACTTCTGAAGGAATTCCAATCCCAAGGTTAACAAGAATCGGTCTTCCAAGCTCTTCTATCAGCTTTGCCATCTCTAAGAGTATCCTTCTTGCAATGACCTTTCTCGTGTTAAGCTCTGATTTTGAAAGCAATTCTAAGCTTGTGGGAGGTATTATCTCACCAGAAATCCTTGGGTCGTATTGTATGTTTGCACTCTGCTTATGGTATTCAGGAGGAGCTATAACAACATAGTCTATTAAAGGACCTGGAACTTTTACATCTTGGGGATGCAAAGAGCCAAATCTAGCTACTCTTTCTACTTGTGCAATCACAATGCCAGGATTTGGCTGTGATTTAGCCGCTTGAGCCATATTCAAAATATCTGTAAAAGAGCCTTCTCTTTCTGTGGTTAGGTTTCCTATCTCATCGCTTGTCGTGCCCCTTATGAAGGTTACATTGGGTTTTGGGGCTTTGTAAAGTAAATACTCTTCCCCATCAATTTTAATGGTCTTGACTTTACATCTCTTCTTTTCTCTTGCCAACTCATTTAAATAGCCAGCATCTTCACGCCCATCTAGGAAAGTCCTCATCCCAACTTTTGTTATTACTCCAGGGAATCCTCTCGCAACTTCCCTAAAAAACCATGAAGCTGTTCCTATAGACCATGTATACCCTTCTATTCTATTCTCTTGGATAAGTTTTTGTAGGTATGGTGACCAGCCGGGATAAGTTACTAAAATTCCGGACAAGAATTTTTGGTCTAAGTCTTCATATATCTTCTTTGCAATCTTATCAAGAACACCGTTTGGAGCGGTAGGTATAGGATTTACTTCGAGGAATACATTTTGAGGATGTCCCGTCTTTTCATAGCGTTCAAACAATTTAAGCAGCAAATATTCGGGAGCTACGAGCATATTAAAGCCCGAAATCGCTATCACTGCATTATCTGGTATCTTACTTATTGCCTCATCAATATCAACAACTTTACAAATCACCATGATGCAACACCACCATTATTAAGGCATCTTTTTTAATAATGTTAATGAAGGACAGCATTTCGAAATTAAATGTTTATGTGCATGAAATCTCTCGCCACTAGATAGGGTTTTGTCTTCTCTTCAAGCTCATCATGCGTATAATTTGTATGACTTATGTGAGCAAAAACTGTCTTCCTTGCTTTAACCGTTTGAGCGAGTTTTATTGCATCATCAACTCCAAGATGGGCATTTGAAATTGAGTGTTTATGCGTCATATCTGCAACAAGCAAGTCAGCATTTCTAATCTCCTTCAATGTTCTTTTATCATTAAGTATTTCTGGTCCAGTATCACCGGTAATCACAATCTTTTTGTTTTCAATTTGGATTATAAATCCTCCGGCAGCTTCTATTGGCTGGTGAATAACTTTAAAGTGGTAAATCTTAAAGTTAAAGTCGTACCACTTGTTAAATTCTAATGGAAAATACTTCCAATTCCATTTGCTCTCCCCTACAAAACGCTTTTGCAAGTATTTTGCCACTTCAAGGGTCGTGGTATGTCCATAAAGCTTAATGTGCTTAAAGATCTGGAGTTCAGGTAAGCCACCTATGTGGTCAAAGTGAGCATGAGTAACGAAAACATGCTCGATTTTTTCATTTATATGCTCTAAGTGATAATGTAAGTCTGGTGAGGGATCTATTAGCGCTCTAATCCTGGGAATGTACATTGAAAAGCGCGTTCTTCTATATAAAGGAAATTTCCTAGCTCTTGAACAGTTCTCACAACCACATAAAGGTCTTGGGGTTCCGCTATACACTCCAGAACCAAGTATTATAATGTTCATCTTAAAATCTTCCTCCAGAGTTGTGATTATTTTCAAATAGTCAGCATAATTTTGACAAACCCTTATATACTTTTTGCAAAATAGGTCAGAAATAAAGGCACAATACAGTGTAATAGAACATAAAGCGTTAAAAGAACGCATTTTTCAGAGCTTAAAATAAGTTTAATCTAACTTGTAGGAGGTTATATCCGTGAGATATCAAAAGCATAGGGGTTTGCGGATTTCCGAGATAGGGATTGGGACGTATTCTTTAAGTGGAGTCTATGGAGTAAAAAATCTTGAAGAGTTTAAGAGAATGATTTACCGTGCCTATGAACTTGGGGTTAACTTCTTTGACACTGCGGAAGCCTATGGAAACGCTGAACAAATTTTGGGAGAGATTGTAAAATCCTTCCGTGAAGAGGTTTATATAGCCACGAAAGTTGGAGTTAGGAGCGGTATAAAGCCAAACCTCTCCAAAGACTACATCAAAAACGCCTGCGAAGAAAGTCTCAAGAGACTGCAGACCGATTACATCGACCTCTACCAAGTTCACTTCCATGACCCAACCACACCAATAGAGGAAACCATTGAAGCGCTGGAAGATCTTATCGAAGAGGGGAAGATTCGATATTACGGCGTAGGTCACTTGCCTTTAGATGTTGCGGAGGAATACTGCAAGCTTGGAAAGCCCTTTTCAGCTCTTGCAGAGTTTAGTGCAGTTGCAAGAGAATCTTATGAAAAGCTTTTGCCACTTTACCGGAAATACAATTTGGGAATTATTGCTTTCAGCACAACGGGGAGAGGCTTACTCACAGGAAGATTTAAAGAAAATCAAAAGTTTGAACCCGGAGATATACGTTATTTAGACCCACTTTTTCAGAGGGAGCGCTTCCAGCACGGCTTGAGAATAGCAAAAAAGTTTGCGGAGTTGGGAGAGAGATATGGTAAAACTCCAGTGCAGGTTGCCATCGCTTGGGTTCTTGCCCATGAAGGGGTAATATGTGCCCTAACCGGACCTTCAACGGTAGAACATCTGGAAGAAAATGTCGAAGCAAGCGGATGGAAGATTTCTAGAGAAGATTTAGATGAGCTTGATGAGTTCTTTAAGAGAGAAGACGAGTGGCTAAGACAAAAGCAGAAAGAATCCATAAAACAAATTCTCACTGAACCCCTCCAAGAACCTCAAAGAGCTTTCGTTGATTTGATATATGCCATTGAAACTGCAGTTTCTCTTGGCATTATCGAGGAGAAGGAGATACTGCCAGTTTTCTATGAGCTCTACGGTTTGAGGAAGGAGTTGGATAAGGAAGATGTTAGTGAAAAACTGAAGGACATCCAAGCCCAGCTGCGAAAAGTAATCCCCCTAGATGCTCTTTGACATCTTTTTCAAATTTTCTCACATTTATCCCTATAATTTTAAGTTTCCAGCGCATTCTTAATTTCTTCCTTAAACGTCCCTCTTTCTATGGGGAGCGATTTTATTGGAATGCCGTTCACCAACATCCAGTTCCGTCCTCTGGACACAAACTCTTCTGGATGTTCCCATCCATTCAAAACCTCTATTTTGAATTCAGGAGCGATTTCTTTCACTATTTCTTTTGCTCTATATGCCCAGAGATAAGAAAAAGGACACACTGGCTCATAGAATATCATGATTCTGCCGATATCTTCATCACTCCTCCTATATTCTCCTCCCTCTTTCCAAAAGCCAGAATAGGGTTCTTTAAGTTCCCTTCCGCTGAAAGAGTAGTAAAGGTCTTCTTTAGTTATCTCTTTGAAGCCCATCTTCTTAAAGAAGTCCGCTTGGGACAGAAACTCCCCAGTATCAAATGCGTGAGTGATCAAAAATTCATATTTTCCTCTTGCTTTTTGAATGAGCTTCTCGACCATACTCCTTGCTATTCCCTTTCTTTGAGCTTCTAAAAGTGGATTGTAGATACAGTTAACAACTAAAACGTTTTCCCTCCTTAAACTCGTTGGATCTGCTTTTTCAGGGTAAGTTAAGAGCTGAGCGGCAGGCTTTTCATTAAAATACGCAACAAAGCCAACATCTTCATACGTTCTCAGCATCTCGAGAAGCCATGCTCTTTTAATCTCAACTCCTTTTTTGTATGCCTCACTGATGGTAGATGGATCGCACACTGAAATCATGTCATCTATGTTAGTTTCATCAACTTCTCTAATCTCAATCCTCACCTCTCATACCTCCAAGGAAGTATAATCACGGTCTTTTCTTAGATATGTGAAAATTTGATCCTTTAGTTTCTTTAAACAGTCATCTCCTGTGTGCTTATTTAAAGAACGAGTTTCTCAATTCTTTTCTTTTTTCTTGTCTTATATAACTTGTGATTTAGTGGATTCAGTAATAACTATTATATAATGGCTTGTGGAAGCTGTTAAGAGAGGAGATGTTAGTGAGATATGGAGAAATTATGAAGAAGCTTGAAGTAATGTCCAATCAAAAGGCAGTAGAAGGTATGAAAAGATTTGGGATTAATACAGAAAAAGCATATGGAATATCAGTTCCCAATTTAAGAAAATTGGCAAAGGAAATAGGTAAGGACCATACTTTGGCTCAGCAGCTTTGGTCTTCAGGGATTCATGAGGCGCGCATACTTGCTTCTATGATTGATGATCCGAACATGGTTACAGAGGAGCAGATGGAAAACTGGGTTAGAGATTTTAATTCATGGGATTTATGCGATCAATGTTGTAATAATCTCTTTGTGTATACCCGATTTGCTCATAAAAAGGCAGTTGAATGGAGTTCGAGAGAGGAAGAGTTTGTTAAGAGGGCTGGATTTGTCTTGATGGCAGTTTTAGCTGTTCATGATAAAAAAGCGGGAGACGAAGAATTTCTAGAGTTCCTGTCCATAATAAAGAAAGAGGCAGAAGATGATAGAAAGTACGTTAAAAAAGCCGTCAATTGGGCGTTGAGGCAAATTGGAAAGCGTAATATTAGCCTAAATAAAGCTGCAATTGAAACAGCAAAGGAGATTCAAAAGATAGATTCAAAAAGTGCCAAATGGATAGCTTCAGATGCTCTTAGAGAGCTAACTAGTGAAAAGTTCAAGAAATGCTGAAGAGGAAATTTAAGAATAAGGCAGTCTACCAAAGGGGAGGTTAGTTTTCCATAGCTACTCAAACATTGTTATACATTCTCTGAAAGACTTTTTGTTGTTTCTAGTATTTTTCAAAGATTTTTTGACACATTTTGTCATTAAGCAACAAAAATGGTTATAAGGTGCTACAAATATACACTTTTCTGCATATTAAATAGTTTTGAGGTGAGTTAAATGACCGAAAAAAAGAAAAGAAGAGTTGTGATTCTCGGCGCTGCCGGAAGAGACTTCCACAACTTCAATACCTTCTTTAGAAACAACCCAGAGTATGAAGTTGTAGCTTTTACAGCAACACAAATTCCCGATATTGAGGGTAGAATTTACCCACCAGAATTGGCAGGCGAGCTTTATCCAAATGGAATCCCAATCTGGAGTGAAGATGATTTAGAAAAGATAATTAAGGAGCACGACATTGATATAGTTGTTTTTGCTTACTCAGACGTTTCTCATGAACATGTTATGCACTTGGCTTCAAGAGCACATGCTGCTGGTGCAGACTTTTGGCTCTTAGGACCTAAGAGTGTCATGCTAAAATCAACAAAGCCTGTTGTTGCAGTTACAGCTGTAAGAACTGGTTCTGGAAAGAGCCAAACCTCAAGAAAGGTTGCAAGGATTTTGAAAGAGTTAGGATACAAGGTTGCGGTAATTAGACACCCAATGCCATACGGTGACTTAAGAAAGCAAATTGTCCAAAGATTTGCCACATATGAGGACTTAGACAAATACGAATGTACAATTGAAGAGAGGGAAGAGTATGAGCCACACATTGACCATGGACACATTGTTTATGCTGGTGTCGATTATGAGAAGATTTTAAGGGAAGCCGAGAAAGAAGCTGACATAATCTTGTGGGATGGAGGAAATAATGACTTCCCATTCTATGAGCCAGACCTATGGATCGTTGTTGCCGATCCACACAGGCCAGGACATGAGTTAACACACCACCCAGGTGAAACAAACTTTAGGGCTGCAGACGTTATAATAATAAACAAGGTTGAGACGGCTTATCCAGAGGGAGTCCAAAAGGTTAGAGAGAGCATTGAGAAAGCAAATCCAAATGCAATTGTTATTGAAGCTGCATCACCAATCTTCGTTGATGATCCAGAGCTAATTAAAGGAAAGAGAGTTCTTGTCGTTGAAGATGGCCCAACACTTACACACGGTGGCATGAAGTACGGTGCTGGTTACGTTGCCGCTAAGAAGTTCGGAGCTAAGGAAATCATCGACCCAAGACCCTACGCAGTTGGTTCAATCAAGGAAACATACAAGAAGTACCCACACTTAGAGGTTATCCTCCCAGCAATGGGCTATGGCGAGAAGCAGATTAAGGAGCTCGAAGAAACTATAAACAGGGCTGATGCTGATGTTGTTGTAATTGGGACACCAATCGACCTAAGAAGAATCCTCAAGCTCAACAAACCAGCCGTAAGGGTTAGGTACGAACTCGAAGAAATTGGACAACCAAAGCTCTACGATATCCTCAAAGAATTTGTCGAAAAGTGTGAAAAGCTAAAGAAAGAATGATTCGTCTTCTTTTAAACTTTATTTTTAAATAACATCAAAACTTATTTCTAAAAGATTCTTGCTTTTTCTAAAGCGCACTTTTTTAATCTTTATCTCTCCAATTTCACCAGTAAATTCTGTATGCTCTTTGTTGCATGCGTTAACGTTCCAATCTTCAATAACAACGACTTTTAAATTTCTAATGCTCTCTGGGATTGGGAAAAGGTCATACATGTCTTCACCAAACCTCTTCTCTGCTTCTTCTCTTGGAAGGTCATAAATCTTAATCGGCACATTTTCTCTAATTTTCCGATTAGTTAGTTCTTCTATTTCCTTTATCTCTTCATTACTTGGCTTTCTATTAAATTTAACGGTTAATCTTCCATGATTTCCATCAACATAAACGCTTGCAGTCCATTTAGCCTCATTTCCCAAAACTTTAACCACTGCACCTTTTAAAACATGAAGAGCGGTGTGAGTTCTAACTTCCATGTTAGGCATACAAATCACCAAATGTAATTATGAAAGGGCATAAATTTACTTTTCGTTTGGAAAGTTTAAGATGTTCCATCATAGATAAATATTAATATCATGATGATGAACATCTAAATGCTAAAGTGTTGATTTGGGTGGTTTGTATGAACTACGAACGTTTTATATCTGGCAGGGCAAATTGGATTAAAGGCTCTGCCTTGGCAGAGGTTATGAAAAGGGCATCCCAACTCCAAAGGCAGGGAATAAAACTAATCTCCTTAGCCGCTGGAGATCCTGGTCCTAATTTAATCCCAAGAAAGGTTTTAGCTGAATTGGCAAAGGAAATACTTGAAAATAACCCAAAGTCTGTTATGTACACGCCAACAAATGGAATACCAGAGCTTAGGGAAGAATTGGCAAAGTTTTTAGAAAAATATGAGAAAATAAAAGTTTCATCAGACAATATAGTAGTTACAGTTGGGGGTTCTGAAGCCCTCGACTTATTAGGAAGGGTTCTCATTGAGCCTGGAGATGTCGTTATTTCAGAGAATCCAGCGTATGTAAATACTCTATTGGCATTTGAGCAGTTGGGGGCAAGCGTAGAAGGTGTTTTGGTTGATGAAGATGGCATGAGAACAGATCTGCTCGAGGAGAAAATCAAAGAGCTTAAAGCCAAGAAAAAGAAAATAAAATTCATTTACACAATTCCAACAGGTCAAAACCCAATGGGAGTTACTATGAGTGAAGAAAGAAGAAAAGAACTTTTAGAGATAGCATCAAAATATGATCTTCTTATAATAGAAGATACTGCATACAATTTCATGAAATATGAAGAGAAGGGAATTCCATCACTGAAATCTCTTGATAGGGAAGGAAGAGTCTTAGTTGCTGGAACTTTAAGCAAAGTTCTTGGTACGGGCTTTAGAATTGGATGGATAATAGCAGAAGGAGAGATTTTAGATAAAGTTCTGATGGAAAAGCAGCCCATTGATTTCTGTGCTCCCACGATTTCTCAATTTATAGCGTTGGAATACCTAAGGAGAGGATATTTTGAGGAATATCACTCAAAGGCTCTCCAAGGATACAAAGAAAAGAGGGATGTGATGATAGAAGCTCTTGAAGAGAGCTTACCTAATGCTAAGTTCACAAGACCCATAGCTGGAATGTTCGTTATGCTATTCCTTCCAGAAGGGGCTGATGGAATGAGCTTTGCAAGTGAGCTAATGGAAAAATATCATGTTGTGGTTGTTCCAGGAAAGCCCTTTTACACTGATGAGAGCGGTAAAAATGCAATAAGGCTAAACTTCTCAAGACCAAGCAAGGAAGAGATTGCTGAAGGCATTAAGAGA
Source organism: Thermococcus sp. JdFR-02 (assembly GCA_002009975.1). Classification (GTDB taxonomy): domain Archaea; phylum Methanobacteriota_B; class Thermococci; order Thermococcales; family Thermococcaceae; genus Thermococcus_C. The sequence goes on along the minus strand of MTLP01000032.1, from coordinate 51,740 downwards.
CTGGCAGAGCTTTATAAGGATAAGTTTTAGAGATTAGTGTAAGTTCTTTCTCTTCGATTTTTAACTTAACATTTTTATAGTGTTCTTTGAGAATGTGACTAAGGTGATAATTATGAAACCGATTATAGGCATAACTACTGCTTATGACTGGAAGGATGGTAAAATCTTTGTTAGAGAAGCTTATGTTAAGAGGATCAAGGAAGCAGGCGGGATTCCTATTTTATTACCTCCGATTGCAGATGTAGATGATGTTTTAGCGATTGTTGATGGGATTTTGCTTACTGGAGGAGGGGATATTCATCCAAGATACTATGGAGAGGAAGCTACAGCTAAGTTGAGATCTTTAGCCCCTCTAAGGGATGAGTTTGAGATTACATTAGTTAAAAAAGCCATAGAGAACAACATTCCAATTTTGGGCATTTGTAGGGGCATACAAGTTATAAATGTTGCTTTAGGTGGTAGTTTATATCAGGATTTAGCTGCTGATATACCTCACTCAATAAAACATGATTGGTTTGCGGAAGGGAAGTATTTAGTCCCTGCAGATTACAGAGTTCATGAGGTTAGGATAAAGACTACCTCAAAGCTTTTTGACCTCTTAAAAAAGAACTTGGATGTTGAGAGTACAAGTGAGGTCTTTTTGATGGTTAACAGTTTTCATCATCAAGCGATTAAAAAGTTAGGAAACGGTTTAAAACCTGTTGCCTACGCAAGTGATGGGATTATTGAAGCGATTGAAATGCAGGATAAGTTTGTTATTGGAATCCAATGGCATGCAGAATATTTGAAAGATATGCTTCCTCTATTTGAGGGTCTCGTAAAAGAAGCTGAGAGAATCAAAGAGAAGAATGTAGAAGAGACTCCTACAGAGGAACCAGATGAGAGCCATCACACGTAGGATATGAGTGATATCCTTCCCTGCAGGAACCAAAGGTTATCCCTTTGCTCTCTATTATATTCTCGGCTTCTTTTAGTATTTTTAATCTAAGTTCTTTTGGCAAGTAATAATAACCGCCAATTGGCTTATTTTTCTTATACAAAGGCTCAAGTTTCTCCATAACCTCTGGGAACTTTGCTTTCATTCTTTTCCAAGAATCTGGGCGAAGTTTCAAAGTTGAGACAGTTATGTGAGAGACAAAGCTTAGGGCTTTTACTGTCTCTTCAAAATCATCCCATGTTAGATATGGAATTATCGGGTCAATTCTTGCATAGATAGGTATTCCCGCTTTTTTTGCACTTTTAAGGGCTTTTATTCTATCTTCTGGCAAAGGGGCATTTGGTTCAAGCTGTTTTGCTATATCTTCATTTAGTGTTGTGACAGTTATTCCAACTGCACACTTTAAATTTTTTAAAATGTCAAGATCTCTTTCAAAAATATCGGACTTTGTTAAAATCATGCATCTAACGTTGTATTGTTGAAAAAGTTGGAGAGCTTTTCTTGTTATTCCTAATTGTTTCTCTATTGTGGGGTATGGATCAGAGGAATATGAAAGTGATACAATAAAGCGCTTGTTAAGCTTTCTAAGCTCTCTTTCAATTTCAAGGAGCAAATTCTCCTTAATTCTAACCTTAAAGGCTTTAGGGATGTAAGAGGTTATATAACAGTAAATGCAAGCATGGTCACATCCGGTATAAACGTTTAAAGTGTATTTGAAGGGGCATGTGCAGAGCTTTGATTTCCATGGGTCAAAAGGTCTGATGTAACTCATGCTCTCATCTAAAGCAAAGTGATTAAAAACACTTACTGTGAACATCATATGGTGATTCGATGATAGGTGGAAAGGTAGTATGGTTAGGAAACGGAAAATTTGAGGCTCAAGTTGAAGAGGGAGGGAAGATAATCTTCGGTGAAAACGGAATTTCCCCAATGAAGACTTTGCTTTTATCGGTAGCTGGATGTACGGCAATTGATGTTGTCATGATTCTCCAAAAGATGAAGGAGCCAATAGAAGGCTTAGAAATTGAAATAAAGGGGGAAAGAAGAGAGGAATATCCAAGAATTTACAAAAAAGCCCACATACATTACAAGATATATGGTGATGTAAAGCCTGAAAAAGCTGAGAGGGCAATAAAATTAAGCCAAGATAAATACTGTTCTGCCTCAGCTCATTTGAAGTTGAGCGGAACGGAAGTGACTTACAGCTATGAGATAATTAAGGATTAGGTTCTCCTCTTACTTTTTTCATGAAAAGTTTTAAGTATTCTTCATGATCTAGGAACTATTAAGGTGATACTATGAGAGGAGACCTGATAAGGGTTTTAAGTGCTGTTGAGGAAAAAGCCAACGAGCTTAAGATGGAAGGCTTTGAGCCAGATTTGGTTTTGTTTGGTAAAGAGGCTTATGACTTTTTCAAAGCTCAAGTTGATGGAGAATTTGGTGGTGATGAGGGAGTAAATGAGATTTCTGGTTTAAAGGTTAAAATCCTTGAAGAACTTGGAGAAGATGCCCTTGTCCTTGATACAAAGCAAATTGGAATTGGATTGGGGGGAGCAAAGAGAATAAGGGTGATTAAAGATTAAGAGTGTATCCCTTTAGAAGCAACAAACCCAGAGCAATTGCCATTATATCTGCTAAACTCCCAGGGTTTCTTAAATCCCCTTTTTCTCTTAAAAATTTATCAAATTCCTCCAATTCAAGCTTTCCTTTTAATACTTCTTTTGCTTTTTCTTTAACAAGTTTAGCCTCCTCTTCTCCCGCTTTCCTAATAATCAGCGTGTCCATGTTTTCTGAAAGAAGCTCTAAAAAAGTCCGTATGGTTGCTTCTTCAAGGGAAGATTCTTTTGTGAGTTCTAAAAGCCTTAGAAATGTTTTGTAGCTGAGCTCATAACCGTTTAACCATTCCTTAAATATTAACTCCCTTTCGCAGCTGATTTCAGCTAAGCGTTTTAAATTAATCTTATCTCTAAAAAGCTCATCAAAGACCTTCTCATTATACACATCGTATTTCACTCCGCTCGGAATGCCCTTTGGATTTGCAATTCTTATCGCTTTATAAAATTCTATGGTGTCGTTTACTGTTGATTCATCTATCAAGCGTTTAACGACTTCTCTCGCTTCTTTAATATCTCTTGAGTATCCCAAGGCTATTGCTAAGGGTATTTGCAACGTTATTATTCCAAAATTAGGATTATGGTTTTGCACTTGCCTTGAATTTTGAACTGCTCTTTTGATTAGCTCCCCAATGCGGGCTTCATTGGGGTTCAGCTTTCCTCTTCGTATAAGATAACCAACCCTAACCGCTTCATAGAGAATATCAACAATCCAAATATCTGCAAAGAGAAAATGATAAAAAGTTAGGTCATAAAAGTCTCTAAAGCGGTTTACATTTCCTGGTTTTGGTATTGTAGCTTCAAGCAGTGCTCCTAAGGTTAGAGATTTTATTATCTTCCACGTTTCCATGATCTTTCACGAGTTTAATTGATTCTTTAGATCTTTTTAATTGTTATTGTTCCAATAATGTCGCTTAGAGAAATTTTCAAGGTTTTTGACCCTTCATAGATGTCCCCTACAGTGTTTATTTTCAATAGAGAGGAACCTTGCTGAAGCTCCACTTTTGTGTCCTCTAGAACTGTTATAGTGACATCCCCAACTCCATCGCTAAGTGTTATGCTCTCTGAATTTTCAACATCTAAGCTTAAGTCACCAACAAAGTTTGAGATGTTTATTTCGTCACTTGATATCTCATGAATCTCTATTGCACCAACCACATTTTGCATGTTTAACTCTTTTAGTGAGTTTTCAATCTTTAAGAGATAATCTCCAACACTTTCTTTTATTGAAATTCTCTCAATGTTTAGCTCTCTCCCTATTTCAATAACAGCTCTTTTATTCTTGTAAATTTTACATTCACTTGTACACTGAATTTCCAATATGTCTCCTCTTTTTTCAGCTTTTAATGGAAAATTTGCCGTTATTTTTATTGTGTCTCCCTCAACACTTACTATTTTAACATTGCCGACCACTCTATCCATCTCTATGTGTGATATGTTGACAAATTCTCCAACTACTGTGGTTTGACCCTCTATTCTTTCTCTAAATGGAAAGCTAAATTCAAAGTTAAACTCGTTATCTGTGTCTGGAATTACAAGAAAAAGTGCCAAGTATGCGATAAATCCAATACTAACTGCTGTTCTCCAATTTTTGTTCTTTGAGAGAATATATAAGCCGAGGAACACTAATACAACTCCCAAGAATGCCTCCTTAATGTAGTAAGCATAAGGGAGAAGATAATAGGAAAATTGAGGATAAAAGATTTTTAACAGCAATAGCGTTCCAAGGAAAAAGAAAAACATTCCTAATATTCTTCCCATATTTTCACCCCCTAACCAAGAGATATATGCCTATTAACACTAAGATTGAAGCTAAGATTACATCCCCACTCAAAAACCAGAATGTCCAGGGTAAGGTTCTTCTTATGATTAACATTAGACCAATAAGTATCAAGGCAGCCGCAAAAAGTTTTGAGTTGTCTTTCTTAGTAGTTTCAATCTCCACCCTCTCACTAATTCTCATTGCACTTTCTTCAATTTCTTTTGCCAGTTTCTCAGCTTTTTCAGGTATTTTTTCAATAGATATCTTTTCTTCATGCTCTTCTGGCATAACAATTGCCATCAAAAAGTAAACTAATATGAACACGGGCTCTAGGAAGCACAGTATTATAAAAGCAATCCTAACCAATGTAGGATCAACGTCAAAATATTTTGCAATTCCTCCTAAAACGCCAAGGAATATTTTGTCTTCTCTACTTCTGTAAAGCCTTTTTCCCAATATTAACACCCCCAAATAAGTATTAGTGTTCACTTCTTATATATTAGATGCTCATTCTAAAACAGAATCTCGAAATGCACCTATATAAGAATTACCATTGTTAAAAGTTAAAAAAGTTGGAAAATAGATGGGAATCATTTAAGCAACTTAATAAATTCCCTCATCCAAGCGTATAAATCTCCTGGATGTCTTGAGCTTACCCAGTTTCCATCAACAACTACTTCACTGTTTATCCATTCACATCCAGCATTTATCATGTCATCTTTAATTGTTATTGTACTCGTTCCTTTTCTTCCCTTTAACACTCCTGCAGAAATGAGTATTTGGGGTCCATGACATATTGAAGCTACGGGCTTCCCTTCTTTAAACATCTTTCTTGCTATTGCAACAGCTTTCTCATTTATTCTAACTCTCTCTGGGGCTTTTCCACCGGGTAGGACTAAGGCATCAAATTCCTCTGGATTAACCTCGTCAAAAGTCAAATCAACTTTAACTTGATATCCGTGTTTTCCTGTAATATGCCCTTTTTCAAAGCTCGCTATATAGACTTCATGTCCCTCTTCCTTTATTCTGTGTAGGGGGTATATTAATTCCAAATCTTCAAAATCGACTGCAGAAAGAAACAGAACTTTCATCTAAATCACCTCAGTTGAAACGTTTAGATAAATATTAAAATTGGAAGCTTATAAGCATTTCTTCACAGAAATGGGTAAAAGAGAAATAAAACGCTATAGAGGTAGCTCTGTAGTCTCTTTATGAACTTTTAAAACGACCATTGTGTGAGTTGCCACAACCCCTTCAATTTCTCCAATTTGATCTAAAAACATGTTAAGTTCTTCACTACTTCTGGTTCTTATCTTAACTACCATGTCATAGTCTCCAGTGGTTTCATGAATCTCTATAATCTCCGGATATTTGCTGAGCTCTTTTGCGACATAAGAATATTTTCCTGCTCTGGCTTTAATTAAAATAAAAGAGAGCATTGTGAATCCAAGTGCTTCAGGATTTAAAATCACAGTAAACTTTTGGATTACACCATGTTCCTTAAGCTTTTTAATTCTTTCATAAATTGTAGACTCTGCAAGCCCTACGACCTTAGAAATCTCCCTTAAAGGTGTTCTGCTATTTTTTTGTAATATCCTTAATATTTTTTTGTCAGTATCATCTAAGCCAGCTCTCATCCTCTCACCTTATCTAAAATTTTTCGGAATAATATATAAACTTGATGATAATTGAGAGAGATTTCAGGTTTGCTGATACCATATCTTTATAAAATTCTCATCATGTAAGTTCTAATGGCGAGAGCTAAAGGGTCTGCGAGAGTGGGGTGATAAAATGCCTACCAACGTAACAGCGGAGTACTTGGCAGCTGAAGAAGAGTATAGGAATGCCAAAACTATTCCAGAAAAAATTAGGGCATTGGAAAAAATGTATGCGACAGTTCCAAAGCACAAGGGAACAGAGAAGCTTAGGCTTCAAATCAAAAGAAGGTTAGCAGAGCTTAGAAGGGAATTTGAAAAGCAACAAAGCTTAAGAAAAGGGGGAGGCTATTCTTTTAGTGTTAAAAAGGAGGGAGCGGCACAAATTGTGCTGGTTGGCTTGCCAAATGTTGGTAAGTCCACCATTCTAAAAGCTCTTACTGGAGTGGACGTTGAAATTGAGGAATATGCTTTTACAACCGTTGAGCCGGTTCCGGGAATGCTCACCTATAAGGACATTCAGCTTCAACTTGTAGAGGTTCCGGGTCTTATAGAAGGGGCATCTTTAGGAAAGGGAATGGGAACGCAACTTTTAGGTGTCATTAGAAATGCAGATGCAATTGCTATCATAGTTGACCTAAGCAATGATCCAATTAAGCAGATGAAGATTTTGTTAAGAGAGTTTGAAAGGGCTGGAATAAAGGTGAACAAGAGAAGACCCAATGTGGAGATAAAGAGAACTCCAAGTGGGGGAATAATCATCAATGGTCAAGACTGGATAAAGGGTGAAATAAGTGAAGTCATGAAAATGCTTAGAGAGGAAAGAATACACAGTGCTGAAATAACTGTGAAGGAGCCAATAACTCTAGAAGACTTTGCAGAGGCATTAGATGAAAGTTTGGTCTATAAGAAGGCAATAATTATAGCGAATAAAGGTGATGCACCGGGGAGTAGGGAGAATTATGAGAGATTAATTCAGAGATATAACGACAAGTTCAAGATAATACCTCTCTCAGCAGCAAAAAGAATAAATCTAGAGAAACTCAAGGAAGAGTTGTATGAGTTGGCAGATGTTATGAGAGTATTTACAAAATCTCCCGGTGAAGATCCAGCGTATCCGCCTATTGCAATGAAGAGGGGTTCAACAGTTATAGATGTGGCAAAAAGGATTCACAAAGATTTTGCCAAGAACTTTAAATATGCGAGGGTATGGGGTAAAAGTGTGAAATTTCCTGGACAAAGGGTAGGTGCGGATCACGTTCTTGAAGATGGCGATATTGTAGAAATTCATACCAAATGACTATTTTTTACCTATAAAACATTATTTTATGAAATATTTTTTAACTGTTAGTGGAGCTTTGTTGCGACATTTTAAGCTTTTTAAAGTTCAAAGTTTCGCCAGATTTTCATGAACAGCATGGAAAACTATAAATACTTAAAATTTAATACATCATTTTGCTATATTATACTTCGATGAACTTTTTAAAACTTAGATGTATAGGTGAAGCCATATGGAGGAGATTAAAAAACCCGAAGAAAGTTGGGCAACTAGGCTTGGTTTTATTTTTGCCATTATTGGTGCAATGGTTGGCAGTGGTAACATTTGGCGTTTTCCAAGAATGATGGCAATGTATGGCGGCGGTGCTTTTTTAATCCCGTATACCATTGCCCTGTTTACAGTAGCAATACCGCTTTTGATTGCAGAGGGTGTTATAGGTAGAGAAACGGGTAAAAGTACAATCTTTGGATTTGCTAAGTACGTTGGAAAGAAATATGCTTGGCTTGGAGCATGGGTGGCTTGGGTCAATATAGCAATTATGTTTTACTATGCTGTTGTTTGTGGTTGGGCATTAGCTTACTTCACAAAGGGTTTGACGGGAATATATGGAACTTATGTTGCAGGTAAGGGTCTGCAAACATGGGAAGCCTTCACCTCAAGCTATCAACCTCTATTGTTTGCAGTTATTGTATGGATATTCACATGGTATACATTAGCTAGGGGTGCAAGAGGAATTGAGAAAGTTACCGGACTCTTAGTGCCATCATTGTTCATTATCTTAGCTGTAATTGCAATTAGGGCTATTACATTACCAGGAGCAGGTGTTGGATTGACTTACATGTTTAAGGTAGATCCCTCAAAGCTTTCAAATGCTGAGGCATGGCTTCAAGCTTACAGTCAAGTCCTGTGGAGTACTGGTGCTGGATGGGGTATCTATCTGACGTATAGTGCTTATTTAAAGAAGAACGATGATATCAACTTGAACTCTCACATTACAGGATTCGGTGATACAAGTGCTGCTCTATTGGCTGGTCTAGGTGTTATCACAACAGTTGCAGTTACCGCACCATTGTTAGGTCTTAACCCATTAGATGTATATGCTGAGGGTAACGTTGGTTTAACATTCATCTGGTTGACTGAGCTGTTCCCCAAGATACCAGCTGGTGCATTAATTGGAACATTGTTCTTCTTAGCATTGTTCTTTGCAGCATTTACATCACAGATTGCTATTGCAGAGGTTTTGATTAAGAACATCGTGGACTTTGGAATTCCAAGAGAAAAAGCAGCACTCTATGGTTCAATAGCAGGTTTCATAATAGGAATCCCAGCTGCATTAAGCCTTGATTGGTTAAACAACCAAGACTGGGTTTGGGGTGTAGGATTGCTAATTAGTGCAATAGTGTTCTCAATAATAATGTGGAAGACAGGCTTAGAGAAGAACAGAGAAACTGCAAACAGGGGTTCAGATATTAAGATAGGCAAGTGGTGGGACATAATGATTGGATACGTCTCTCCAATAAGCATAGCTATAGTTCTACTATGGTGGTTAAAGCAATCAATTTCATGGTATCCAGAGACATGGTGGAAGCCAACCGAAGTATTTAGCGCTGGAACGGTAATATTCCAATGGATACTAGCATTTATAATACTCTATGTGCTCTTTGGCAAGGTATTTATGCCAAAGATTGAAGCAAGGCTTGCAGAGGAGGGATGAAGATGGAAGGTTCAGTTATAGCAACAATGATAATTGTGTTGGGATTCTATTGGGGGCTAACTATCTATTTTGTTAAGTTAGCCCTTGAGAAGGAAAAAGAAAAAGCCTCTGCTTGACCTTTTTCTTTTTATCTTATTAAAAAGCCCCTCCAAAGTGGATCTCTTTTGTCTATTATCACTTGAGAAATTTGTGTTATGTATGCACTTCCCGTTATCTCTGGAACTATTGCTTTATATTCGCCAATCTTTGTTGTGTCGACTATTCTAATCCTAAACACGGTTTTTGTTATGCTTTCGTGAACAAATGTGTCCCTAACTTTCAACAACCCTTTGGAGAATAGTGTTGCCACCCTTGAAGCACTTCCCGTTCCACAAGGACTTCTATCAAAGCTTCCTTTTCCCCAGATTACAATATTCTTTCCATCCGCGTCTTCTCTCTCAGGCTCGTCCGTAAGCATGGCTAATCTAATTTCATTTGCGACCCCTTCTTTTGGATGACGAACTTTTATTTGCTCGTTTGCAACTTTTATTAACTTTAAAGCTGTTGGAATGAGCTTAGTTATATATTCTTTTCTAACTCTAAGTCCAAAGTTCCTTGCGTCTGTTATTACATAAAAGTTACCGCCAAATGCAACATCTACCTTAATCTTTCCCACTTCCGGATAATTAATTTCAAATTCCCCAACATGAAAGCTCGGCACATCTATTACACTGACTTCTTTGACTTTCTCATCTTCTACCCTTACCTTTGCTTCTACAAATCCAGCAGGGGTCTCAAACTTTATATTTGTGTAAGGTTCTTTAGGTTCAACAATTCCAAGCTCAATGAGAGCAGTTGCAACACCAATAGTTCCATGACCACACATGTCTAAATAGCCGTGAGTATCCATAAAGAAAAGCCCAAAGTCTGCAACATCTGAAGGTAAAACAATTGCTCCAAATTGATCTATATGTCCTCTCGGCTCTTGCAAGACAGCAGTTCTTACCCAATCGTAGTTTTCCATAAAATACCTTCTCTTTTCGAGGATGTCTTTTCCCTTAACACTTACACCAGAGAGAACGATTCTTGTGGGTTCTCCTTCTGTGTGGGTATCAACAACGTATAAAATATTCTTGGCTAACATAAATGTCACCAAAATTCGTATTAACACTTGTTTTATATAAATGCATCTATGGAGAAATGTTAAAAGAAAATACTCAAAGTTCTATCTCTATGCCAATCCCCTTTTCAAGTGCTTTTTCATAAGCTAATTTTGCTGTTATGGCATCTTCTATTGCTAAGCCAACGCTTTTGAATAGGGTGATTTCTTCATCAGAAACCCTGCCTTTTTTGATTCCGCTCACTATTTCTCCCAATTCTGCATAGACATGATTTTTATCAATTATTCCCTCTTTTATCGGGATAATTATATCCCCTGACTCACTTAGAACGGCTTCCTTTGAGTCAACAATTAGTTTTGATTTCTTTACAGTCTTTGAGTCTAATTCCCTCCCCTTTGGTCCTACCCATCCAATTGAAGTTATGTGGGTTCCTTCCTTTATCCACTCTCCATTTATTACAGGTTCCTTTGCAGTTGTGGCTAGGACTAAGACATCTGAATTTTTGGCAACTTTCTCACTATTCTCTGCAACTTCAATATCGATTCCAAGTTTTTTGCTCATCTCTTCTGCAAAAACCTTTGCCCTCTTAATATCTACATCATAAACAAGAGCCTTTTCAATATGTCTTACTTCACAAACTGCCCATAATTGGGTTCTTGCCTGAACTCCAGCACCTATAATTCCAACAACCTTGGAATCCTTTCTTGCTAGATATTTTGTAGCAACTCCACTTGTTGCTCCAGTTCTCATAGCCGTTAAATAACCTCCTTCCATAATAGCCAAAGGTTTTCCAGTTTCAGGATCATTTACAAGAACAGTCGCGAATATTGTAGGTAATCTTTTTTTGAGGTTCTTCTCATAAACGGAGACAATCTTTATTGCCAAAGCATCGTTTCCTTCAAGATAACAGGGCATGTAAAGCATAGTTCCTTCGTGCTTTTCAACATCAATTATTGTCCGCAAGGGCACTTTTGCGGTTCCATTAAAAAACTCGAGAAAAGCCTTTTCCACGGCATCTATGACCTCTTTCATGCACAATATTTTCTCTAAGTCTTTTCTTTTTAGGACTAGGACCATAATCAACACCATAAATTTTTAGTTTATTGTTTAAATAAACCTAACTTCTCTGTTTTTTCTTAACCTATTGTTTTACACTATCATTTGTAAACCTAAAGTTTATATTATGCGAGTTCCATAGTTTGTTATTGATTGAAAATTCTTACATAGGTGAAGGCTATGAGACCTCTCGATCTCTATAAAAAGGAAGGTAAAAGGGTTACAATCTATTTTGAAGGAAAGCCGCTGGAAGCTTACGAGGGTGAAAAAGTTGCAGTAGCTCTTTTGGCAAACGGAATAAGATGGCTAACTACAAGTGGAATAGGGAGAAAAAGAGGAGCTTTTGCATTTGGACCAGCACTTGTAAAGATAAATGGCATTAAGAATCAAGATGCGAGGAAAATCAAGGTTAAAGAGGGTATGAGAATTGAAAGACAAACGTATTTAGAAGAAATACAAGAAGTTGAGTCCAGAGAAGAAGGAAAGAAGAAGCCTGAGCTGTATGTGACGGATGTGGCGATAATTGGAGGAGGGATAGCTGGATTAGCGGTTGCACTTGAGGTTCAAGATAAACTTGATGCGATAATCGTTGAAGAAAAAGACAAACTCGGCGGTGAACTTAGGAAAAGGACTGTCCCGATAGAGGAGTTTGATGGCAAATCTCCAAAGGAAATAAAGAATGAACTGATAAAAAAGCTAAAGAATGTTAGAACACTAACCAGCACAACAGCTTTAGGGATTTTGAAGGATGGAAATTTCTTCTTAATTATAGCTGAGAGAGGAGGCAAACTCATTGAGATCAGAGCTAAAAAAGTAGTTATAGCTACTGGTGCAATCCCAAATTTCATGCTCTTCGAAAACAATGACATGCCGGGAGTATTTCGTATAGACTTTGCCCTAGAGGTTCTCAATGTTTTTGGAATAAAGCCTGGGAACAAAATAGCAATAGTGGGGAAGAATCCTGAAGAAGCTGCTAGAGAGTTTGAGTGGGCAGGTTTAGATTTTATAACCATTAAAAAGCCAATTATTAGGGTTGAAGGTGAAGACAGCGTTGAAAGGGTTATTGATGAAGAAGGAAATGTCTATGAGGTTGATGCAGTAGTTATGTCCAATGGCTTTAGACCGGAAATTAATTTAGCCCAGCAGGTAGGAGCAGAGATAACCTATGTGGAGGAACTTGGTGGTTACCTGCCCCTTAGAAATGATAAACATGAAATCATTGAGGGTATTTATATTGCTGGAAACGCTTCATGGATAAAGGGAAGTTATCTAAACTATTTAGAAGGACGATTAGTTGGAGCTTACATTCTAGAGTCTTTTGGAATAGAAAATAGTTCTGAGGAGTTGAAAAAAGAGTTTTTGAAGGCAATAGGGGAGAAAGCTGAGCTGTTAAAGGAGGTGGTAATATGATAAACTTAGATAAGATTGATCCTGAGAAGACATTCATCTGTGGTTGTGACGTAACTCTAAAGGATATTTTAGATGTTTTAGATGAGGGAATAACAGATTTGGAGATAATAAAGCGTTTAACGAGGGTGGGAATGGGATTCTGTCAGGGAAGATATTGTATAGTTACAGCAGCTCAGGTAATTAGTGCAAAGACTGGAAAGGATATGAAGGAAATTAAGCTCCCGACATCAAGGATACCGATCAAGCCGGTAAAGATAAAGGTGATAGCCAATGAGTGAGGTAACGATCATAGGTGGTGGAATTACTGGCGTTGCTTTAGCCTATGAGCTTGCAAAGAGAGGATATGAAGTTACTGTCTTAGAGAGGCGATTCATCGGCTCAGGCTCAACCTTTAGGTGTGGAACTGGAATAAGACAGCAGTTTGGAGATGAGGCAAACATTCAAGTTATGAAGCGCTCAGTTGAACTTTGGAAAAAGTACTCTGAAGATTTTGGTTTTCCATTTACACAGAGCGGCTACTTATTCCTACTCTACTCTGAAGAGGAAATTGAAGATTTTAAGAATAACATAAAACTTCAAAATAAATTTGGTGTTCCTACAAGGCTGATAACACCAGAAGAGGCTAAGGAAATAGTACCCCTTTTGAACATTGAAGATGTTTTAGCGGCTTCATGGAATCCAACTGATGGAAAGGCTGATCCTTTTAAAGCTACTATGGCATTTGCAAGAGAAGCTAAAGAGCTTGGGGCTAAAATTTATGAATACACAGAAGTTAAAGATATAGTTGTGGAAAACGGTGAGATTAAGGGAGTAAAGACGAATAAGGGCTTCTTTAGTACCGGAACAGTTGTAAATGCTACAAACGCTTGGGCTAAGCTTATAAATGCAATGGCAGAAGTGCCGATTACTATACCAATTGAGCCATATAAGCATCAAGCTATTATTACCCAACCAATGAAATCGGGGCAAATTAATCCAATGGTGATATCCTTTAAACACAGGGATGCTTATCTTACTCAAACAGCCCATGGAGGTATTGTAGGAGGAGTTGGACTTGAAGAGCATGGCTACGATTTAACACCAACCTATGAATTCTTAAAAGAAGTTACGAAGCAGTTTATTCAAATAATTCCAGCTCTTAAGGATTTAAGGATACTAAGAGTTTGGGCTGGATTTTATGCTAAGACGCCAGATAGTAATCCAGCAATAGGAAGAATAAATGAAATTGATGAGTATTACATTGTTGCTGGCTTTTCTGGACATGGCTTCATGATGGCTCCAGTAGTTGCTGAAGGTGTCGCTGATCTAATAACTAAGGGGAAAACCAATTTGCCATTTTGGTGGTATGACCCATATAGATTTGAAAGAGGAGAGTTAAGAAGTAAAGCTATACAAATGGGATAGCTTTTTGTTTGTTTAATTCTTTTTTGTATTTTAACAAGTTTAAATTGTCAAATTTCTATTCTGCATGTTTTGGCGCTGTAACCAAAGGTGAAAAACTTAACATTGAGGAAATTTTCATATACATAAAATAGCTAAATTTTGCATTGGTGAACCTACCATGCGCCTCACTGAACATCCTATTCTGAATTTTCAAGAAAGACGGGGCAAAAAAGTTACAATTTATTTCGAGGGACAGCCGATTGAAGCCTATGAAGGCGAAACAATAGTGATGGCATTACATGCCGCTGGGATTAGGGTTCTAGCACATACATTCCAAAAGGATAGACCAAGAGGGCTTTTCTGTGCAATTGGGAAGTGTGCTTCTTGTTTAATGACCGTAAATGGGATTCCAAACGTAAGAACATGTATAACTTTGGTTGAAGATGGGATGCAAATAACCAAACAAAAAGCAAAGCCGAAGTTGCCGACAACAGCAAAACCGCCGAAGTGGAAAGATCCTGAGAAAATAGATGCTGATATTGTTATTATAGGGGGAGGACCTGCGGGTTTGATGGCGGCTATTTATGCAAGCGATGCAGGTGCAAAAGTTGCTCTTTTAGATGAAAATCCAATGCTTGGCGGTCAATTGGTTAAGCAAACTCATAAGTTCTTTGGAAAGAGGGAGCAATTTGCAGGAGTTAGAGGAGTTAAAATTGCTGACATACTTGAGGAGGAAGTCAAGAAGAGGGAAAATATCAAAGTTTTCTTAGAAACTTCTGCGATTGCTTTGCTCCAAGAAGATGACACAAAATTAGTTGTGGGCGTTAGGAAGAACAAAGAGCTTGTTGAGTTTAGAGGGAAAGCAGTTATTGTGGCAACCGGGGCAATGGAAAGAATGATCCCATTTGAGAACAATGATTTGCCCGGAATTTATGGAGCCGGAGCAATTCAAACTTTGATGAATACCTATGGCGTAAAACCAGGGGATAGAGTATTGATAATAGGAGCTGGAAACGTTGGACTAATTTTAGCCTATCAATTAATACAAGCTGGAGTTGAGGTTAAGGCAATAGTTGAGGCACTGCCAAAGATTGGTGGTTATTTTGTTCACGCAGCTAAGGTTAGACGCTTAGGTGTTCCAATTTTGACAAGACACACAATTTTGAGGGCTGAGGGGAAAGAAAAAGTTGAAAGGGCAATTGTTGCGCAAATTGATGAGAATTGGAAGCCAATTCCAGGAACTGAGAAGGTCTTTGAAGTTGATGTTATAGCCTTGGCTGTAGGTCTGAGACCAAGTATAGAGCTTTTACACCAAGTTGGATGTCAAATAAAATACGCTCCAGAACTTGGAGGACATGTTGTAATTAGAGATAAGCGCTTAGAAACTACAATTAAAGGAATTTTTGTTGCAGGCGATAGTGCTGGAATTGAAGAAGCTACCACTGCAATGCTTGAAGGCAAAATTGCGGGAATTGCTGCAGCTTTAAGTGCTGGCATTGCTTCTCCAGAGTGGTTAAAGGAGATTGAGAAAGCACAAAAAGAGTTGGATGAGTTTAGGAGTGGACCCTTTGGAAGGAAGGTTCTTAAGGGTCTCGAAAAGGTGGTGGTAGAATGAACTACCTCTCAAAGGGCTATGTTACCATTGAGGAGCTAAAGGAAGTATTGGGAGAGCTTCCAAGTGAGGAGAGATTAAGACAAAGACCGGTTGCAATTCCGGAATGCCCGCAAGAAATACCGTGTACACCGTGTAAAGAAATTTGTCCGACTGAAGCTGTTCTCATGGAAAACCCGAATGCAATTCCACTCGTTGATTATGAAAAATGTGTTGGCTGTTCTCTTTGTGTTCAGATTTGCCCTGGGTTGGCTTTCTTCATGATTCACTACAAAGGCGACAAAGCCAGGGTAACGATGCCTCACGAGCTATTACCAGTTCCAGAAATTGGGGAAGAGGTTATCCTTCTAAACAGAATTGGAGAGGAAGTAGGAAAAGGAAAGGTAGTTTTAGTAATTCCAAGAGAAAAGAGCAAAGGAGATACGCCAGTAATCACAGTTGAGATGCCGATAGAGCTTGCTTGGGATGTTAGGGCTGTTAAGGTGGTGAGAGAATGAGCAAAAAAGATATCATCATCTGTAGATGTAATGAAGTCACATTAGAAGAAATTGAAGCCCTAATAGATCAGGGAGTGACGGATATAGAGATGATAAAGCGCATTTTAAGGGTTGGGATGGGACCATGTCAAGGTAGGACGTGCATGCCAATGATAATAAGCATTTTGGCAAGAAAAACAGGTAGAAAGCCAGACGAAATTAAGTTGCCTGCAACTAGAACTCCTGTGAGACCTGTCCCCGTAGGAATTTTGGTGGGTGAGATAGATGAAGAGTAGAGCGGAAGTTGTCATAATAGGTGGAGGGAGTACTGGAACCTCAATAGCCTATCACTTGGCAAAGATGGGAGTTGAAGACGTTGTTCTATTGGAAAAGGGCTATTTAGGAAGCGGTTCTACGTTTAGGTGTGCAAGTGGTATAAGAGCTCAGTTCACGGATGAAGCAAACATAAAGCTTCAAAAATACAACATTGAAAGGTGGAAAAAGCTAAGTGAGGAACTCGAGTACGATATAAACTTTAAGCAAACTGGATACCTATTCTTGGCAACAAGTGAAGAGGAGGTTGAGACCTTTAAGAATAACATAAAACTTCAAAATAAATTTGGTGTTCCTACAAGGCTAATAACACCAGAAGAAGCTAAGGAGATAGTACCACCGTTAAATACCGATTTTGTGCTTGCTGGAGCATGGAACCCGACTGACGGAAAAGCCTGTCCATTCAAAGCGGTTTTTGCCTTTGCAAAGAAAGCAAGAGAGATGGGTGTTGAAATTTATGAATACACTCCAGTCACTGGAATAATCGTTGAGAACGGAGAAATTAGGGGAGTTAAGACAGAGAAAGGGACAATAAAGACCAATATAGTTGTCAATGCAGCAAACGCTTGGGCACCGATAATAAATGAAATGGCCGGATTAGATAGGGAATTAATCCCAATAAAGCCCTATAAGCATCAATTGGTAAAAACCGAGCCAATAGAACCGGGACAAATTGAGCCACTGGTCTGTCCACCTGCTTATAATGATTCCTATGTACTTCAAGATGGAGAAGACGGAGGAGTTCTCTGTGGAACTGGACTTGAATATGGGCCCACTTATGATATGAATCCAACTTATGAGTTCCTCAGAGAAGTTTTAAAGTGGGCTACGACAATAATCCCCGCTTTAAAGTATGTTCACGTAATTAGACAATGGGCTGGATTCTATGCAAAGACACCAGATAAAAATCCAGCAATCGGAAAGATTAACTATATAGATGGATTTTACATAGCAGCTGGATTCAGCGGTCACGGCTTTATGATGGCTCCAGGTGTTGGTGAGGGAATTGCAGAGCTCATAGTAAAAGGAAGAGTTACAAAAGTTCCATTAGACCTTGAATGGTACGATCCCCATAGATTTGAAAGAGGAGAACTAAGAAGTGCTGCTTTCCAAATTGGGTAGTTTCTTCTGCTTATTTTTTTAAATTTGTCAAGTGTTATATACTACTAAGTCAAAATAATAATCAGTGGAAGTTATGGAAGCTGTCTTGTTTGAGTTGCCTACTCCTCCTGAACCAAATGTTAGATTGGTTGCAAAGAGGAGGAATGTCGTTAAGTACCTAGCAGACTACTTATGGAGAACATGTGAATGGTGCGACATTCTGCTTTTTCTCAATCTCACCTATGAAGATCTTGAAAAATCTCTTGAAAAGGAGCAATTAAAGATTGAGCAATGGCTTCATAGAAAGTACAGCTGGAAAAGGCTTGTTAATGATGTTTGTCTCAATTTAGCTGAGACTCTTCAGCAAAAAACGTGAGCATTACATTCACTGAACAGTTGAAGGAAAAAATTATAAATGCTCCATAGGTATCTTCATGAGGGTTGTCATGAGGATAGTCTTTGATATAGGTGGTTCTGTTCTTGTACCTGATAAGCCAGATATAGACTTTATTAAGAGGATTGCTTACCAATTAACAAAAATAAGTGAAGAGCATGAAGTGGCTGTAGTTGTTGGAGGAGGAAAAGTTTCAAGGGATTACATCAAAGCAGCAAAGACCTTTAGTGATAATGAAACCTTTAAGGACTACATAGGGATTCACATTACAAAAGCTAATGCGATGCTTTTGATAGCTGCTTTAGGCGAAAAGGCTTATCCTTTTGTGGTCAGCGACTTTAGAAAAGCATGGGAAGTTATTCAACTCAAAAAGGTTCCAATTATGGGTGGAACACATCCAGGACATACAACCGATGCAGTTGCGGCTTTATTAGCGGAATATTTGCAAGCAGACCTTTTAGTTGTAATTACAAATGTTGATGGGGTTTATGATAGTGATCCAAGGACGAATCCTAATGCTAAGAAGCTGACAAGAATAACCACGAAGCAATTAGTAGAGATAGCCATGCAAAGTGAGAGCAAAGCTGGTGGAAGTGGAGTTGTCGATGCTTTAGCCGCTAAATTTATTGATAGGGGAAAAATTAAGACGTTCGTTGTCGGAAAGAGAGATGTAATAAACCTTTTTGATGTAATCAAAGGAAAGCACAATGGAACTGTTGTTGAGCCTTAGCTTTTCTCCTTCCTTCTTTTCAAGGATATCCTTTTATACCTATTAAATGACCATTTCTTTGGTGGTGCTGATGCGTATAGTGGTCGTAGGTTCTGGGACTGCTGGGAGTAATTTTGCCCTTTTTGCAAGAAAAATCGACAGAAAAGCGGAGATCATTGTCATTGGGAAGGAAAAGACGATGCAATATTCACCTTGCGCATTGCCATTTGTTTTGAGCGGCAAAATTCCAAAGCTTGAAGATATAGTAGTTTTTCCAAATAGCTTTTATGAAAGACAGAAAATTAAGTTAATGCTTGAAACAGAGGCTAAGGCAATTGATAGGGAAAGGAGGGTTGTCATTACCGATAAAGGAGAAGTCCCTTATGATAAACTAATTTTAGCTGTAGGTTCAAGAGCATTTGTCCCTCCAATAAAGGGGGTTGAAAATGAAGGCGTTTTCACACTAAAGAAGATGGATGATGTTGTCAAGATCAAAGAATATCTTGAAAAGAGGAAACCAAAGAAAGCTGTTGTAATCGGTGCTGGATTAATTGGGCTTGAAGGTGCAGTTGCCTTTAAAGAGCTTGGTTTAGAGGTTTTAGTCGTTGAGCTTTTGGAGCATTTATTGCCTACGATGCTTGATAAGGACATGGCTTCAATTGTTCAAAAGCACCTGGAAGAAAAGGGAATTCAATTTAAGTTTGGTGTTGGAGTTAGTGAAATAATTGGTAGTCCAGTTGAGAGGGTAAAGATTGGAGAGGAAGAGATTGAAGCAGATTTAGTTTTAGTTGCCACTGGAGTTAGGGCTAATGTTGATTTAGCAAAGCAAGCAGGCTTGGAAGTTAGCAGGGGAATAGTAGTTGATGAATACTTGAGGACAAGCGATAAGGATATTTATGCACTTGGTGACTGTGCTGAAGTCATTGATGCAGTAACTGGACAAAGGATACTAAGTCAATTGGGAACAACAGCTGTTAGAATGGCAAAAGTAGCGGCGATTAATGCCTTAGGTGGCAGCGTTAAGTTTAGACCAGTCTTTAATACTGCAATTACAGAGTTATTTGAGCTTGAAATTGGCACATTTGGAATGACAGAAGAGAGGGCTAAGAGGGAAGGCTTGGACATTGTTGTTGGAAAATTTAAAGGTTCAACAAAGCCCGAATATTACCCTGGTGGAAAGCCAATAAGCGTTAAATTAATCTTTAAGAAAAGCGATAAAAAGCTTATAGGGGCACAAATAGTTGGTGGCGAAAGAGTTTGGGGAAGGATAATGACATTAAGCTTTGCTGCTCAAAAGAACGCAACTGTTGAGGATATAGCCTATGGAGAAACTGCTTATGCTCCACCGATAAGTCCAACTATAGATCCAA
Organism: Thermococcus sp. JdFR-02; assembly: GCA_002009975.1. Lineage (GTDB taxonomy): Archaea > Methanobacteriota_B > Thermococci > Thermococcales > Thermococcaceae > Thermococcus_C. The sequence goes on along the minus strand of MTLP01000032.1, from coordinate 31,836 downwards.
TAACCATAGCCGCAGAGATGGCTTTGAGAAGGTTTAGATGATAGAAAACATTATTTCTTAGTTTTTCCTATTTTCTTTGGTGTGACTTATGTGTGATGTTCTTATTGCAACCCCTAAAGCTACGGAAAATGGAGAGATGATTTTTGCCAAGAACAGTGATAGAGATCCAAATGAAGCCCAAATTTTAGAGTTCATTCCAAGAAAAGAGCATAGTGAAGAAAAAGTTAAGCTCACTTACATTGAATTCCCTCAAGTTAAGGAAACCTATGCAGTAATTCTCTCACGCCCTTGGTGGATGTGGGGAGCAGAAATGGGTGCTAACGAGTTTGGCTTAGTAATTGGAAATACTGCTGTTTTTACGAAAGAGCCATATGAAAAGGTTGGAATTTTGGGAATGGACATGATAAGATTGGCTTTAGAGAGAACGAAGACGGCAAAAGAGGCTTTAGATTTCATAATCTCAATTATTGAAGAATATGGGCAAGGTGGAAATGGAAGTTACGAGCATAAGCTCTACTATCACAACTCTTTCATAATCGCTGATCCTAAGGAAGCATGGGTCTTAGAAACCGCTGGAAAATATTGGGTAACAAAGAAAATTAAAGACGTGTACAGCATTTCCAATGCTTTAACAATTGGCAATAATTGGGATTTAGCTTCTAAGGGTGTTGAAAAATTAGCTAAGGAGAAGAGAGATTTTAACTTTGCAAAATATTTTTCCGATAGATTCTACACTCATTTTGCCTATGGAAGGGAAAGGAGGGCTTTTACCTACCAGAAACTTAAGGAGAAGGAAGGAGAGATAAGCTTGGAATATATGATGGAAATTCTACGCTCTCATCAAGTAGAACCATTTAACCCGGAAAAAGGTTCAATGCGAGACATATGCATGCACTTTGGAGGCTTAACGAGACCATCTCAAACTGCTTCATCACAAATTTCTGAGCTAACTGAGAACTTTCAAGTTCACTGGTTCACTGGAACTTCCATTCCGTGCTTAAGCATCTTCAAACCCTTCTATTTCGAAGCACCGCTAAATTTGGGAGAAAAAGCCACAAACAAGTATGATCCCAACACCTACTGGTGGCAATTTGAAGCTTTTCACAGAAAGTTCCAAACGAATTATAGAGCTTACATTGAAGAGTTCTCAAAAGAGAGAGATGCATTGCAGAAGAAGATCATTGAAAAGGAGCGCGATGTTAGGGACAGATACCTAAAAGGTGAAGCAGCAAAAGAAGAACTCTCCAGCTTAACAAAATGGGCATTTGAAAAAGAGAAGAATCTCTTAGAGAGGTGGAATGCTAAGATAAAGCCTAGAAAGTTATCTTTTCTCTATGGTAGAAATTGGAAAAAAGTTAATGAGAGCGCAGGATTGAAGTTTTAGTAACATTTCCCCTTTGTTTTTAGTCTCTTTACTATTTTTCTGCAGGCTTCTCTAAGCTTTTGAGCATTTTCTTCTGGATTACCGTCATATGTGAAATCCCAAGTTCCCATTTCAATTCCTGCAGCGTACTTTAGTTTGTCCTTCTCTCTCAAAAGAGGATAGAACTCAATATGCAAATGATAGAAATCGTATTTTCCCTTAAATGGTGCTTGATAGACGTTCATAACGTATGGCATCTGCTCATTGAAAAGGGCATTTAGGGTTCCAGTTGTCACTCTTAAAATATCAGCCAGATCTTCAAGCTCTCTCTCATTTAGTTGGGTGAACCACTGGATATGTCTTTTTGGGTATACATGGATCTCAAATGTCCAGTTTGCGAAGAAGGGCATGAAAAGAACAAAACCTCTGTTTTCGTAAATCATTCGCTCACTTTCTTTCTTTTCTTCTTCTAAAATGCTGCAGAAAAGACACTCTTTAAATCGCTTAAAGTACTTCCTTGAGTTCTCAATCTTTAGTCGAGCTTTTAAAGGAATGAAAGGCAAAGCATAGAGCTGTCCGTGTGGATGGGTTAAGCTAACTCCAATTTCTTCACCTTTATTTCTGAAAATCGCTAAATAGGCTATTTTCTCATTCTCAATGAACTTTTGAGTTATGTCTCTCCAAAGCTTCACAACCTTAATCATCTGCTCTAGAGACAGCTCATCTAAATCATTCAAATCGTGTTCTGGCGTTTCTACAATCACACTACACTGTCCAATTGCTCTAGCTTTTTTGTAAAATTTATCACTTTCAGGTCTTTTAGCTTTAAAATCAAGCATTGGGAACTTATTAGGTAAAATTAAAACTTCCCAGCCATAACCGGTTTCTTCGCTTCCTGGGCAAAAAGGACAAAAATTTTTTGGTCGCCATGGTCTTTTCTTCCTAACAGCTGAAACCATTATCCATTGACCTGTTAGGGGATTATAGCGAAGCTCTCTCATATTACCACAACTTTAATTTGGAGCTAAAGTAATATAAGACTTGGTGTCTTAAATGCTTAAGTTTCCAGATAACTTTCTCTTTGGTACTGCAACATCTTCACACCAAGTTGAGGGGGACAACATTCACAACGACTGGTGGTTCTATGAGCAAAGCGGAAAATTAAAGTACAAATCTGGAAAAGCCTGCAATCACTGGGAGCTTTATAGGGAGGATATTAAGCTTATGACAGAGCTCAACTACAATGCTTACCGCTTTTCTATTGAGTGGAGCAGAATTTTTCCGAGAGAGAACGAAATAAACGAAGAAGCAATACAAAGGTATCAAGAAATCGTTAATTTGCTTAACGAGAATAATATTGTTCCAATGATCACTTTACATCATTTTACGAGCCCGCTGTGGTTTATGAAAAAAGGGGGCTTTGCAAAGGAGGAGAACTTGAAGTATTGGGAGAAATATGTTGAAAGCATCGCAGAGCTAAAAGGTGTTAATCTCTTTGCAACTTTTAACGAGCCAATGGTTTATGTAACTACAGGATATATTCAAGGTTACTGGCCCCCTTTCATTAGGAATCCCTTAAGGGCTGGCAAAATTGAGGCAAATCTTTTAAGGGCACATGCGATTGCTTACGAGATCTTAAAGTCCAAAAAAGTTCAAGTTGGTATTGTGAAGAATATTCCAATTATGAAACCTGCAAGTGAAAGCAAAGCAGATATTAAAGCTAAGGAAAAAGCAGACAACCTTTTCAACTGGTACTTTTTAGATGCAATCTGGAGCGGCAAAGTTAGGACGCCTATAAAAACTTACAAAGTTCCTAAGAGTGATGTTGATTTTATTGGGATTAACTATTATACAGTTCATGAGATTAAGCACTCTTGGAATCCATTTAACCTCTTTTTAGAAGTAAGCTTAGCTGATCTAAGTAAGAGAAAAACGTTAATGGGCTGGAGTGTCTATCCTAAGGGAATTTATGAAGCAGTAACAAGGGTTCAAGACCGCTATGAAAAGCCGATTTATATAACGGAAAACGGAATAGCAACTCTTGACGATGAATGGAGAATAGAGTTTATAATTCAGCATTTGCAGTACGTTCATAAAGCCTTAAGTGAGGGCTATGACGTTAGAGGTTATTTCTATTGGTCTTTCATGGACAACTTTGAATGGGCTGAAGGATTTGAGCCGAGATTTGGATTGGTTGAGGTCAACTTTGAAACCTTTGAGAGAAAACCAAGAAAGAGTGCTCACGTTTATGGGGAAATAGCAGAGAGAAAAATAATAAGCGATGAACTGGTTGGGAGGTATGGATTGGAACTATAATCTAAGAAGGTTCTCTTTAACTTTTTGAACAGCAACTCTGCTACAAAGTGTCCCACTCAACTAAGACAAAAATTCTTGAATATGTCTTAGTCCAATAAGACACATTGGTGAGAGTGTAGAGCTTGAAGAAATAAAAGAAAAAATCAATGGAAGGTAAATTCAGTTTGTGCCCATTTGGAGATGGCTCCTAAATATTGGATAATCTTTCAAGCTCTCCCACATCGCTCTCTTTAAATTGAGGTAAAGCATCTGAGTGAACTTTCATCAGCTCAGCCATTGCTAAAAGCCCATTTTTAGCATTGTTCATCACAGGGTCTAAGAGAACAGCTTTTGCAACTTTTTCTATGCTCCCTTCTACAGCGGCTTCACTTGATAGCATCTGAATTTCAGCTTGAACTCTCAGGAGAGCTGTAATCTCTTTTGGAAGCTCAACTTTAATTGGCTTTATCCCTTTGGGCGATACTTTGGCTGGAATCTCTACTATTGCTTCTCTTGGCAAACCTTCAATTAAACCATCATTTGGGACATTTATTGCCTCTTGGAACTTCTCTTTTCCTTCAAGCCCCTCAATTATGCTCATAGCCACATCTGGATTTTGAATGAACTTTTGGAAGGCAAATTTTGGTATAATTCCTTTTAAAAATCCTTTCAATAGTTTTCTAATGGTCTCACCTTCCTTTTTTGTCCGCTCAATCCATTTCAAGCCTTTCTTTTCTTCAGGTACTAATTCCCAAGCAAAGGGCAGATATTCACCGACATGATTATCGCTTGGTGAGGGATATAAGTTAAAAACCTTGTAAAGAAGCTGTGATAGTGGTTCAAAATCTGGCTTTTCCTTAAGTTTCTCCTCAAGCAGGAGATAACCATCTTTATCTTTGACTTTCAATTCTTTAATCCAAGTAAAATGATTCAGTCCAGCGGCGATAAAGCTTATTTCATCTTGCTTGACTCCAAAAAGCCCTGCTAAGCTTTCTTTCCTCTCTAAATAACCAGTGCAAAGCCCATAAACGTGCTTAAGTTTTGTGTATTCATTTACGGCATAAGCAACTCTCGGTTCTGGATTTGAGTAGATGAAAACATGGGCATCTTTGTCAGCATCTTCAATAGCTTTTGCAACGTCTAAAACTAAAGGAACAACTCTCAAAGTGTGACTTAGTCCACCTAAACCTCCATTTTCACCTAAAACCTGTTTGATTCCATATTTGTGCGGAATTTCAAAGTCTAACTTCCATCGCTTATATCTTTCTTTTTCAACTGAGATCACAGCATAATCAACACCCATCTTGTTAAGTGCTTTAACATCTTGAAAAGTCTCAATTTTAAGCTCTTTTTTGAAAGTTTTGGCTATTTTCTTTCCAACGGCTTCAATAAACTTTAACCTTTCCTCGTTAACATCAATTAGATAAATTTCTGCTTTAGAAAGAATTTCGCTTGTGGAAATGGTGTATAAGGCTAGAGGTGTAAAAATGCTTCCAGCACCTATGAAGGCTATTCTCATTAAATCACCTCTGCAAATGGGGTTACGTGAATCAAAAGTTTGGGAAGAATCTTGATCCCCTCTCCATAGAAAGCATTTATCTTTTTCCCATAGAACATTGCAACGGTTTTAAAGAAAACTTCCCATTGCTGCCAATTCTTTTCAAATTGGCTTTTATGCTCTCTTAGAGCTTTGAGCTTAATATCGAAAAAGTCTGTGACATCTTCTATGTAATTGGGTTTCGAGGTGTAGTAAAGACCGACAAGAGGGACATCATAGGGTAAAAGCCCCTTTTCCAAGTCTTCTCTATTTATGTGAGGAAATGAAGCAAAGAAAGATGCTTCCAAAGCTAACAATCCAGCATTTTTATGATCAGGATGAACTTCATAGGAAAGCCAAGGATCGGGTGCTAAAACAATATCTGGTTTTTCTTCTCTAATTACGCTTATTATCTTGTTTCTAACCTCTAAGGAATAAGGCAGCTCTGTATCCTTATAGTCAAACCATAAGAGCTTTTTAACTCCAATGACCTTTGCAGCTCTTTCCTGTTCTTCTTTCCTAATCTTTGCAAGCTCTTGCGGAGAAAAGTCTAAATTGTGGGTTCCCATGGAGCCATCTGTTAGAGTTAAATAAACTATTTCTTTACCTTCGAAGGAAAGCTTGGCTAACATCCCGCCTATAGCTACTTCACAATCATCTGGATGAGGTTGAATACAGAGGATCTTTTTAACATCTTTAAATGGTTCGTTTAGATCAACTCCTAGAAACTTTTGAATTAACACTCTAAGCGCATCTCTCTCATTTAAGCTTCCGAGCATTTTGTTGAACATCTCAAAGGGCATCATTTTTCTCACCCCTCAAAATCTTTTCCGCCCTTTCTTTCAAAATTTCCTGAATCTTGCTCCTATCCTCAGGATACTGCTTTCTAAGCCAGACCCAAACTAATGCACATGGTATCCAGAAGAGAGAGCCTATTATTAATGCATATTCATAGGCTAATGTGTTTGGATAGCCAGAATTTCTCAGTGCTTCAATTAAAAATCCTCCAAATAAGGGTCCCAGAGCTTTTCCAACGTTGTCTAGGATATTGAAGACTCCAAAAACTGTTCCTCTATCTTCTGGCAGGTTTACTTGGGATATGATGGCGGTAACGTTAGGTCCTGCAAATGTTACAAGTTGAAGGAAGAGTATTGAGTACAAAGTTAGCACTATCCAACCCCTAAGACTTAAAGTGCTTGGTAGAGGATAAACTACAATCCCAATTGCTGCCAGCATTCCTAAGAATATTGCCAAACCTGTTAAAACTGCTCTTCCTCCTTTCATTTTCTTTTCAAAATAATCTCCAGCAAAGCCTCCAACGAGAGTGCCAACTATGGTTGCTATACCAAGTATCAATAAAACAAAGGTTGCTGTATCTTTTGCCATTCCTCTAGCAACAATTAAAAAGGAAACGAGCCAGTAAAGCAAAACTCCCCAAGGGACCGTTCCAAAGAGTCCCTGAATAAAAATTAGAATGTTGGTTTTGGTTTGAAAGGATTTTTTAACGGCTTCGCGTGAAAGCTTGTATGTGTATTCATAGCCCTTTTCAAGAACCTCTCTTAGAACTTTTTCTCCCTCTCCTCTTTTAGGCTCTTCAGCTATAATGTAGAATAGGGGAGCCAATATAAAGTTTGGAACCGATGCTATTATGAAGGGAGGTCTCCAGCTTACAATTAATCCCGCTATTATCATTCCAAAGAGCGTTCCAAAACCAAAAGCTGTTTGTATGTATGCGTATCCTCTTCCACGCTTTTCTTCCTCAAACATATCTGCTATGAGGGAATATCCAATTGGGATTATTGAACCAACGCCAATTCCAGTGAAAAAGCGCATAAGTAAAAGCTGCCAATAGTTTTGGACAAAAGCGGTTAAAAAGCAGGGTATTTCTCCAATAAGGACTCCAATGACAAGTAGCTTTTTTCTCCTTCCAATATCAGAGAGAAAGCCCCAAATTAGTGTTATCAAAGCACTCGTAGCGACAAAAATTGTGGAAACAAAACCCATTTGAGTTTCGCTGATCCCGAATTCTTGCATTATCTGCTGGTAATTTGGAGGTAAAAGATTTTGGTCAGCCATTAAAAAAGCAGCCATCAAAACTAACAAAACTATGGAGAATTTTCTCCTTAGTTTATCCATTTTTCTCCCTCCAAGCTTTATAAATGGCTTTAAAAGCATCTAATCTACGCTCATGTAAAGGCTCCCATCCTCGGGCATCACTATTTTCAGCTAAGAAAGAGTGTATTTCCCAAGAAAGCTCATTTAACCTTCTATTATCTTCATCTTTCCTCCAGAGGTCTAAGCTTTTATCCGGTGCCCAGCTACAGGTTTTTAAATAAAAACGCTTTTTGTTGAGTTTTAATTTGCTTGGGAAAACTATCTCAGCATTAAGCTCCTCTATAAGCTTCAAAAGTCTCTCAATTTTTAAAATATAGCCTGCAATATCTCTATATCCATAAAACTCTAAATCTGTGCCATAGAGGATAATATTGTCCAGTCCTTTAATCCAGTTCGCTACTTTTTTGATGCTCATTAATGGAAAGCCACCAACTCCGAGCATGACAGCCGTGTTTATAGCCACCCACACAGGAATTCCGACTATCTCTTTAACTCCCTCAAGAATAATCTTCCCTTCAAATACCAGTTTTATGGCATTTTTGAGCTCTCTTAAGCCCAAAAGATAGTTTAAATAAATCGGCTTTTTACCCCTTTGAGCTTTTATCAAGTGGGGATAGAGAGGTTTGATGGTTTTTATAGCGGTGTTTGGAATGTTTGAGAAGAGTATAGCTTCTCCGTCAATAAATACTTCATCGTAACCGTTATCCTTCAAAATAGCAGGAATTACTGGATCGTAAGCTAACTCTGGAAGCCAAAAATTCTTTGGAGATACTTCGAGAACTCCTTCCTTTGTCTCTCTGTCCTTAACAATTTGAGCTTCAATCCTCTCTAAAGGCAAAAGGGGCAAAATTGCATGTGTAAAAGCTGTTCCAGTAATCTCGATCAAATTGCTCTCTATTCCTTCTTTTATCGTTTCTATTAACGAATTTGGCAGAAATTGAAGGGAGAACCCTGTTATGTTCAAGGCAAACGGCACTTCATTCTTTAAGAGCTTATTAATGGTTGGGGTGTATGATTTGTCAATCACCCGTGAAATTTCACTTTTTGGAATTTCAGCATACTGCAAGTTCGCGTGGAATATTAAAGCATGCATAAAATCACCCTAGAGAGTTTTAACACCATCAGAGGCTTCAACTAAAAAATAGCGAGCCTTCCAATGGAAAGATTTTAAGTATTCATCCAGAATTTTTTCCGCTATTTCTTGGGCTTTTTCCCTCTCAACTACTGCAATCGCGGCTCCTCCAAAGCCAGCGCCAGTTAATCTCGCTCCATAAGCTCCAAGTTTTAATGCTCTTGTCACAAAGAAGTCCAATTCTCCACAGCTAACCTCATAGTTTTTTGCCAAATCCCAATGTGCATCGGTTAGTATTTTGCCAAAACTCTCCAAATCATTGTTTTTTAAGGCATCTCTTGCTTTTAAAACACGTTCATTTTCCCGAATTATATAGCCAAAACGTTTTTTATAAAATCTTGGCAATCCTTTCAGCTCTTTTTCACCAACATATTTTGATGACGTTTTATTCAAGCGTTTGAGCACCCTCTCTGCAATTTTTTTCCTTTCAGCATAGGCAGAATCTGCTAACTCTCTTTTGACTCCGGTATAAAAGACAAAAATTTGAGCGTCTTTTGGAATGGTTATGTATTCATATTCAAGAGTTTCTGTATCTAGGAATATAGCTCTCCCTTCTTTTCCTAATGCTATAACAAATTGATCCATTATTCCACAGGGGACACCAACAAACTCATTTTCGGCTTTTTGACTAAGCAGCGCCATTTCCTTTCTCGAGAGTCCTAAGTCATAGACTTCATTCAAAAAATCTATAATTGCTAATTCAAAACTTGCTGAAGAGCTTAATCCTGAACCTATTGGCAAATTGCCACCAATTTTTCCTTTAATGCCTTTGGGATGTAGGTTTTTATCGAAGAGAACCTTGTAGATCCCTTTAACATAGTCTATCCATGAATTTTCTTTTTTAAGCTCTGATAATTCAAAGCCTTTTTTCTCATTAAATACTTCGGAATATAGCTCAATTTTTTCGTTTTTTTCTCCTTCGAGTATTGTGTAAAGATTTACCGCCATAGGCATTACATAACCATAGGTATAATCTGTATGTTCACCTATTAAATTGACCCGTCCAGGAGAAATTGTCATGTGCATAAGTGTGACCCAAAGTAAAAGTCTATGCTTTGATGTATTTAAGCTTAGCTTTTAGTAAACCTTAAATAATCAACGGGTAGCATTTAATTTCGAGCGGGGGTTGCCGAGCCTGGTCAAAGGCGCGGGATTCAGGGTCCCGTCCGGTAGCGGTTCGCGGGTTCAAATCCCGCCCCCCGCACCAATTGACAAAATGACAAACTTTTTTGGAATATCACTATAAGCACAAAACTTATTTAATTTCATTGCAAAACAAACTTTAGGAGCGTGATAAGCTATGGAACCTCATGAATTTAAGCTTAATGCGGAAGGTCTTAAAGCTGTGTTGCCCCCATTAGAAGCTGAGATTATGGAGTATATGTGGAAGGTAAAAGTTGCAACAGCTGGAGAAGTTTATGAACAGTTGAAGAAGAACCATAAGGATTTAAGGCGCTCTACAGTCAGCATATTAATGAATCGTCTATGTGAAAGGGGGCTTTTAGAGAGGAGTGTGGAAACAGGAAGGGGAGGAATGAGATACGTTTACAGCATTACAACAACAAGGGAGGATTTTGAGAAGAAGATTGTCGAGAGCATTTTGAATGCCTTAATGAGCAACTTTAAGGAGGCGACATTTGCATATCTCTCTAAGATAAAGAAGTGATAGATTATGTTAAAATTTATTGTTTTAGCCCAAGTGCTGATAGCGATTTTATACCTCGGTAAATGGGGATTATTCGTTACATTAGGCTTAAGTATAGCTCTTGTTATAATATATCTTTGGATTACAAAAAACAGCCTTAAGAAAAACTATTCAAAGCTTAAATGGGAGGAAATGCCTTGGCTCTATGATGCAGTGGCAAAGATGTCATATAGAGCGGGAATTAGCATGCCCAACATATATATCCTAGACGATTATATCCCAAATGCCTATTCATTTAGAAATTCACTGGTTTTATCCCTTGGTCTTTTTGAAGTTCTCAGTGAGAATGAAATATTGGGAGTCGCTGCACATGAAATTGGACACATAAAGAATGGGGACACCATTTTATTCCCAATGGTAGCTTATGGGAGATACTTAATGCTGTTTTTAGTTGCTGTAACTTCTCTATTTTCCCACCACAAATTTGCTATTTTTGTTTCATTAATTCTTTATGTGCTCTATGAGATTGAAAGAGTTAATTTCTTCAAAAAGAGGGAGTTTAGGGCTGATGAAACTGCGCTTTATTTACTTGACAGACCATTCAATCTTAAAGATGCCCTTGAGGAGCTTAAATATTACGAAGATTTGAGAATAACTGTTAAAGAAAGTGCATTACCGGGAATCGAGCCAAACATTGAAAGAAAGCAGAAGAAAAGTTTCATGACTACACATCCAAGTTATGATGAAAGGATCTTGAGAATTTTAGTAGAGATTGAAGCCGTGGAGTTGCTGGATAACTTGAAGTGAATTATGTTCCAAAAATTCTATAAATGTTGTAATGCTAACTTCTTGAGGTGAGAAAGTGGTTGTTGAAATCTTCTTAGACAAAGAAAAGGCAGAAAGGATAAAAAAGATAAGACCCACAAAGGACGAGTATTTCATGCTAATAGCAAAGCTCGTTGGCTTAAGAGCTACTTGTCCTCGCTTAAGAGTAGGAGCAGTTGCCGTTAAGGATGGCTATATCCTAGCCACTGGATATAATGGAGCCCCAAGGGGTATGGAACACTGTATTGATGTTGGATGTTTAATAGTTGATGGGCATTGTCATAGGGCTGTTCACGCAGAACAAAACGTTATTGCAATGGCTGCTCGCAAGGGAATAAGCTTGGAAGGTGCTACTCTTTACGTCACACACTTTCCCTGTGATACCTGCTTTAAGCTTGTCATAAATGCTGGAATCAAAGAAATCGTTTATGAGGAAATATATCCAAATGAAGCTACAGAGATTTTGCTAAAAGAAGCTCAAGAAAAGGGGATTGTGAAAATAAGGCAGTTTAAGTTACCAAGGAAAAGGGTTAAGCTTTTTTTGGAGGAGTTATTTGGGAATGAGTTTTGTGAAAAAGTGGAAGAGGGTTAGCCTTTCTTCTCAATTCTCTCTAGTTTTTCATTTATCTCTTCAAGTTCAATTGCTATCTTTCTTGTAAGATCTGTAATCTCTCTTTCCACTCTGTCAATCTGTAGATGAATTCTAAAGAGCATTAGGTAGGAAAGCCCTATAGCCAAGATGAACAGAGCATCTAAACCTCTTCCAACTCCTAGGATGTTCTTAATTAGTATTGAAATTTCCTCAGGCTTCAATGCGATTATGAAGAGTATTGAAAGTAGAATTTCCCAAAAAATTAGCTCTCTCCACTCAATTTTCTTTCTTCCATATTCACCCAAGATATATATCATCAATCCAGCCGTTACTACGATAGCTATATACTGAACCGTCAACATAGCTTTCACCTCAATTTATCTAAAAGCAATTGCACAGCGATTTTTATGCCTTCCATAACATTTGTTCCTTTTTTCTTTGAGTAAGATGTATAGACTGCTTTTATAGGCACTTCAACAATTCTGCACCCATTTTTACTTGCTTCTATTATGATTTCACTTGACACAGCATACCTGTCGCATGTGATCTTAATTTTTGATGCACATTCTTTATTAAGACATCTCAAGCCACTCTGGGAATCACTAACATACTTTCTTGCAAACACAGCGGTTATAGCATCTAAAATAAAATTGCCCAACCTTTTTACAAATGGCATTTCACTAATATCACCCATTAGCCGAGAACCTATGGCTAAATCCGCTTTCCCTTCTACAACTGGCTTCATAACTTTTAGTGCATCGCTAACTAAATGTTGTCCATCTGCATCAAAAGTGATTATTATCTCAGCTCCTTTTTTTAGCGCATAGCTTATCCCAGTTCCCAATGCTCCACCAAGTCCTCTGTTTATTAAGTGCGTTAAGACATGAACTCCCTTTTCTTTTGCTATTCTCTTAGTGTTGTCCCTGCTGCCATCGTTGATTACTACTATATGCTCAGCATTAAAATAAGCCAGTAGTTCATCTAAAACTTTTCCTATGGTTATTTCTTCGTTGTATGCTGGAACTACTACAAAGGTCTTCAATAACCTTTTAAATACTAACAGGGCATCTTTTATCGTTGGTATCTCAAAATGTGCGCTCTCTTCTACACTAAAGCTCATTCTTCCGCTTTCGTGAGATGTTATTAGCATGGTCAATGTTCCAGCCCTTTTTCCTGCAATTATATCATATCCATGATCCCCTATTACTATTGCCTTACTTGGGGGGGTTTTGAAATGTTCCAAGATTTTCTTCACATGCTCTCCATTGGGTTTTATCTCTTTCCAGGGAAGATCATCTCTTGTAATTATTGCGTCAAAGTAACTATTTATGCCATGCATACTTAAAGCAAGCTCAGTTGCCCTTCTGCAGTTCCTTGTGAATATTGCCAATTTAATGTCCCTTTCTCTTAGAAACTCTAAGAGTTCCTTAACTCCGTCAAAAATAAAGCTTTTTCTAATTCTTTCAACTTCAAGCTCTTCAAGCATTTTTTTGAGTTCTTCAACGTCAACCTTGGCTTCATCTGCAATTCTAAACAGGCTCTCATACATTGGTGTTAAGTCTCCGACAATTTCCTCTGGGATTCCATACTCGATTAATCTTTCTCTTAATCTCTTTTTGATTTCTTGAAAATTAATGGGTGAACCTACCAGTGTTCCATCTAAATCAAATATTGCCAGTTTAATGTCCATAATTTTCACCGAAGGCTTTATTTTATTCAAGCTCTTTTCTTTTGTAAGGGGATGTAGATGATTTTAGTCTCGGCATTTATAGGATTATTGCTATCTTTAACACTTACGCCTTACATAGCTAACTTGATGAAAAAGGCTGGTATAGTTGGAAGAGACATTCATAAGCGAGAAAAACCAGAAGTGGCTGAAATGGGTGGATTAGCTATTTTAATAAGCCTCTCTTTAGCTTCAATTTTGATAAAGGATTATTTCATAGCAAGAGCGCTAATAGTTTTCCTGCTCTTTGGTTTAATTGGAATACTGGATGACCTGACAAAGTTAAGGCAATTGCATAAGGTTTTGCTGAGCTTAATTGTTTCCCTGCCTATTGTGAGCATGCATTTTGATGGAGAACTTAATTTGATATTGTTCTCATTTAATTTGGGGATCTTGTATTATTTATTCGCAATACTCTTCATAACGGGCTCAGCTAATTTGATAAACCTTTTAGCTGGTTTCAATGGACTAGAGGTAGGAACATCTGCAATAGCCCTGTTTTTCTTAAGTTTAATAGCAGAAGGAAGTGCAAAAAGCTTAGCTTTGGTTGGCTTCTTTGTGTGTTTGGGCTTTCTATGGTGGAATAAATATCCCGCTAAAGTGTTTCCTGGTGATACTGGAACATTAAGCTTGGGGGCATTGATAGGATTGATTGGGATAATTGGAAAAGTAGAGATATTTGCTGCAATTCTTTTAATACCTCATGCAATTGACTTCCTTTTAAAGACAAAAATAAGATTCAAAGGTCGTCCATTAGGAAAAACAGAGGTTTTAAAAGATGGAACTTTAAAAGCTCCTCCATATTTAAGCTTCTTAGGCTTGATAATGAGGATAAAAAAGGTTAAGGAGTGGGAACTTGTTGCTATAGTGTGGATGATTGAATTTCTTCTCGGCTTAGGTGCTTTTCTCCTTCATCAATTACTTTGACCATTCCAAAGCCATATCTTGTCTTTTCTCCAAATCCATTTTCATAGGCAAACCTTGCTATTTCAATAGAACCATAGTAGCGGAAGACCATTAAAGAACCACGATAGTAGGAGTCTTTTATTTTTATTCTAACGGGCTTGAACTTTATCACATCTATATGGAACTCCTTATCTTCCGGCATTCTATCCTCTATCTCTGAAAACCTCATCAACATGATTTTCCTTAGCTTTTCATGAAACGTCTCTTCGTTTGGGTATAAATCCCATATCTTCATCCTATTGTCTTCAAATTTGACTGTTCTAACCATAATTGGGCTTAAAGTTGAAAATAGCGTTCCTTCCCTAATATCTGGCTCTCTTAAAACTTTAATTCCATCCATGATAAATCTTGAGCCTTCTATGCTTAACACGGGATTATCCATAAAACCTTCAACGATTGCTTTTATAATATCAATCAATGATGAAGATACGTATAAGCATACATCCTCTGATAATATCTTTATACCTTTATCTGGCAGTAGTTCTCTCTTTCTGACCATAATTCTTGAGAATGTGAAGTAATCCTTATGTGTTGATTCAAGCAATTCAGCAATTTCTGGAGATGAGAGGGAAATTTTTTGGAGGAGCTGAGTATATACATCATAGTTATAATTAAAGGGTAGAATAGTCTCTTTATTTTCAGGCTTGAGCTTGATTTCTATCCTCATTAAATAACCCTCCTTGGTTAAGCATTACAATTTATGCATTCATTGTTAATAAAAATTTCGAGTAAACTTTTGTACTTATGAGAAGTGGTGAAGTGTAAAAATTGGTTATATAGGCATTAGGTAGGGTTTTGGTGTTGATGAAATCTTATGTGATGCTTTGTTACTTCGTTCATTTTTGCCCTTTGCCAAAACTTTATAAATCCCTATGAGTAACTTATCTTAGGCGAACCTAATGGGGGCAGTTCTTAAGAGATAGTGTTAAAAGTCTTTCTTGCAGAGTTATTATTGAGGGGTGACAATATGGGATTTGACGAGACTAAATTTGGAACTTCAGAAGAGTACGATGATTATATTATTTACTTAAAACGTAGAATAAGACAGCTTGAGTTGCAAGTGAGAACTTTAGAGGCTGATAAGGAGAGATTGGAGAGAGAACTCTCACGCTTACGTATGGAGATGTCTAGGTTAAGGCAGCCTCCAGCTTTTGCTGGAACTTTGCTGGAACTTTTAGATGATGATAGAGCAATAGTCCAAAACTACAATGGTCCAAGATTTGTTGTGAGAGTTGCACCTTGGATTGAAAGAGAGAAGTTAAAGCCTGGAATAAGGGTAGCCTTAGATCAAAGAACAATGGCTGTTGTTGAAATTTTACCAACTCCAAAGGATCCGTCAGTGCTTGGATTCGAGGTTATTGACAGACCTGCTGTAACTTATAAAGATATTGGAGGTCTGAAGAAGCAGCTTCAAGAGCTTAGAGAAGCTGTTGAATTACCTTTAAAACATCCAGATCTCTTTGAAAACGTTGGAATTGAACCTCCCAAGGGAGTACTGCTTTATGGTCCACCTGGATGTGGTAAGACTCTAATGGCGAAGGCTATAGCAAATGAAGTTAATGCTACATTTATCAGGGTAATCGGAAGCGAGTTAGTTAGGAAATACATAGGAGAAGGTGCTCGTTTGGTTAGTGAACTCTTTGAAATGGCAAGAGAGAAAGCTCCAACTATAATATTCATTGACGAAATTGATGCAATAGGTGCAAAACGTTTGGATGAAACGACAGGTGGAGAGAGAGAAGTAAACAGAACTTTAATGCAGCTTTTAGCAGAGCTTGATGGATTTGATCCAAGAGGAAATGTAAAAGTCATTGCAGCAACAAACAGACCAGATATCTTAGATCCAGCCCTCTTAAGACCGGGGAGATTTGACAGACTAATAGAAGTTCCATTACCTAATTTTGAGGGAAGATTAGAAATTCTTAAGGTTCATACAAGGAAGATGAATCTCAAGGGTGTGGAATTAAGGGTTATAGCAGAAATGACAGAGGGAGCAAGCGGTGCAGATTTAAAGGCAATTGCAACAGAAGCTGGAATGTTTGCAATTAGGGAAAGAAGGAGCTATATAACTCATGAAGACTTCATCAGAGCAGTGGAGAAGGTGCTTGGCGCTGAACAACGCTTGGCTCAACAAATAGCTATGCATGAAGTTATGTATGGCTGATTTTATTTTTCTTTTCTGTTGTGAGTATTATTGCGGAGATTATATATAAAAGGGGTATTGTGTATAGGGCTTTTTCATAGCTCAGCATGTCTATCAATAAGCCAATTAAGTAAGGACCTGCAGTTGCTCCAAAAAATCCCATCATATTCACAAAACCCATAACAGAACCTTTGTTTTCATTATTGGCTAATTCTGCAGTGTATGCTGTAATAATTGGACCAACTGAATAGAAGAAAAGACCCAACAAAGGCATTATGACAAGTAAGGTGAATCTAATTAGAATGAATGATAGGATGGCGTTAAAGGCTAAAACTATGAAAATGCTCGTTCTCTTTAATTTATCGTAGAAGATTCCTCCAAAAATTGAACCAGCTATACCAATTACAGAGAGAATTGAAAAGTAAAAGGAAGCTTTGCTAA
Organism: Thermococcus sp. JdFR-02; assembly: GCA_002009975.1. Lineage (GTDB taxonomy): Archaea > Methanobacteriota_B > Thermococci > Thermococcales > Thermococcaceae > Thermococcus_C. The sequence continues at coordinate 15,056 of MTLP01000032.1, read as the reverse complement.
TGTTTTCTCCTTTGCTTACCAAGAAATCTGGAAGAAATGTTAGCATTCCAAAAAATGCCATTAGAGCGAGAAAGTTTGAAATGCTCAGAGTGAAAATATGCTTTGGGATATGAAATTTGGGACCTTCAACTTCATGAACTTCGCCTTTTATAGCAAAAAGTAAGGAAAGCCCAATTAAGGCACTCATTAAAGACAAAACTACAAAAGAAATCCTCCATTCGAAGGTTAACGCTATTGGTATGACTATTAGAGGAGCTATTGCGGTTCCAATTGGAGGTCCTATCATGAAGATTCCTAAAGCGGAGCCCTTCTTTTCTCTAAAGATATCGCTGATTAAAGCAGTGGATGGAGCATAATAAAGTCCTGCAAAAATTCCATATAAAGCCCTAACACTTAAAAGCTGCCAATATTCCTTTGCCAATATCATAAAAGAGCTTGCTAAAGAATATCCAAGAATACTGATGACAACAAGCTTTTTTCTCCCTAATCTATCACCAAAATAGCCAGCAGGTACTTGAATTAGAGCGTAAGGTAGAAGAAGGGATGTCATTAAAAGACCAGCCTGGGCATTGGTGATACCCAATTCTGATTTTATTATTGGAATTAGAGGGGGAATTGCCATTCTATGAGCATAATTGAATATCCATCCTAATGAGAGCAATGCTAGCAACAAAGTGTTTCTTCGCTTCATGCTTTGAGATAAAAAATTAAGCGTTTAAAAATTTATCTGACTCTGTACCACAACAATTTAAAGTCTTTGTTTCAAAGCTAAGCACGGTGGTGAAATGGTTAGTAAACTGATTGCTCTTGAAGTTTATCCAAAGCTGAAGGACATTGACTTTAGGATATTGAGAGGTGTAGAGCTGAATATGCGTTATTATGAGTGGGTTCCTTTAGAGGTAATAGCAAAATTTGCGAGAACTGATGTTGAAAGCGCTTCTCACAGATTAGGGAAGCTCGATAACTGGGGTCTAGTACTTAGGAGGGGAGATATTGGATATATAGGTTATCAGCTCACGATCCATGGATATGATACTTTAGCAATTAGAACCTTTGCCAGAAGAGGCGTTATTGAGGCTATAAGCTCTACCCAAATTGGGGTTGGGAAGGAAGCAGATATTTACGTTGGGGTGACTCCTCAAGGAGAAAAAGTAGCAGTGAAGTTTAATAGAATAGGGAGAACGAGCTTTACAAGGATTAAGCTTTATAGAAGGGACTTTATGAACAAGCGTCATATTTCTTGGCTTTATGTGTCTCGTTTAGTAGCTGAGAGAGAATATGAGGCATTGCAATTACTTTCTCCAATCGCTAAGGTTCCAAAGCCAATTTCTTGGAATAGGCATGTTGTTGTTATGGAGTTTATTGATGGAGTTGAACTTTCAGAGCTTAGGGATACAGATTTGACAAAAGAAGAAGCAGAGGAAATTTTAAACAAAGTCCTTACAGAGTACAAAAAGATTGTTGAGTTTGGGATAGTTCATTCAGATATGAGTGAATTTAATATTGTTTTAAAGGACGACGGGGACATTTTGATAATTGATTGGCCCCAGTACTTACCCACCGCTTATCCAGAGAGTCTTGAATATTTAAAGAGAGACATACAAGTGATTTTAAATGCTTTTCATAGAAGATGGCGTGTTAAAAAGGATTTTGAAGAAATCTGGGAGGAATTCTATGAAGCCTATCTAAAGAGCAGGGGAGGAAAAAAATAAAAGGTTTAAGGAGCTAAATTTTATTGCGTGATTTTGTATGGATGAGGAGCCAAGATTCCTAAAAAATTTTGAAAGTTGGGAGAAGAGAAGAAAGATTGCCCAGCTTTTTAGAGAAGCCCTAGAGGCTCAAAATGTGGGAAATCTTGAGGCGACGAAAAAGAGGTTTGATGAGATATTGGAGCTTTCAAAGGATGAGCTTCCAGAGATATATTTTGAATGTTGTTTTAGAATTGCCGAGGTGTTTTTTGATGAGAGCAACTATAGAGGAGGTATAAAATGTGCGTTAAAAGCATTATATAATGCTCCAACAAGGGATCATTATCTTCTTGGTGTCACAAGGGTCAGAGACCTGCTCTTTATCCTAAAGGAACGAAGAAAGCTCGATGTGTTGAAGGAGAATATGGAGTCGATTTTAAGTTTGTTAAAGGATGACGAAGAACTTTATGCCTTCACTCAAGCCTTGATAGAGCTTGCAAGAGGTAATATGGAAAGGGTAAAAGAGTTTTCCAAAGATATAAGAACCCCTGAACTCAGGCAAGTTCTTGAAATGTTGGTTGGTTTATAATAATTAAATTTTTAATCTATAAAGTGCAGATTATTTGGGGATAATAATGATAGGTTTAATCTCTGCTATAGAAGTAGCTTTGTTAATAATAATGCTTACGGGTTCTTTAATCACTTTGCGATTTAGGGATAAATTCTTGAGTTCTTATCCAAAACTCAGAAGGTTCTATGATTTTGTTTTACTGTTTATGATAACTTTTGTTGCTGTTGAACTTATAAACATCGATTATTTACTCTTCAAGCACTTCACTCAAATGCTGAATGAATTCATATCGAATCTTTTAATGCTTATGGGGAGTGTTTTATTTGTAACGGGATATGTTGGGCTTGTTCACTCTTTAATAACAAGATACAAGGCTATACCCCTGGTTATGGAATTTAAAGAGAAAAATGTAAATACCACAGTTTCTCCGGGGGTTTACTTTTATTCAAATTTGGAAGAGGCATATTCTGCTTTTTTGAATCTTTTAAGATCTAACTATGCTGGGCTTGTTATTTCTCGAAAGCATCCAGAGTTTATTAAGAAAAACTTAAACATCACAAAAATCCCAATTCTATGGATAACAAAAGTTGACTCAAATGTGTCTATTTATCCCACAAGATTGCCTTATTTCCTTCATATTTTGGTGGAGTTCATAAATAAAGAGGATAAAGAAAAAGCAATATTGATTGATGGGTTTGAATATTTGGTTATTGAGAATGGTTTTGATGCTGTCTTTAAGTTTTTGACTACATTAAAAGATCATGCAATTTTGAATAATTCTGTAGTGATAGTTCCAATTTCTAAGGATGTTCATACAGAGAAGGAAATATCATTGTTAAAAAGAGAATTTAACTTTATATAAGGCTTTTAAGAATCTTTTTTAAGTCCTCCTTTCTTGGTTTTAGTGGATAATTATAGGGCTCTTTGCCCGGTTTTTCATTGTAGTACGGTCTGTTACAGCCGGGGCAACCATGGGTCATGAGGGCATGTTCCTTTAGGAGCTTTAAAAGTTCCTCTTCACCAATCCCAAAGCTTGTTAAGTTCTCCTCATTATCAAATTCAAAATCTTCAACTCTCTTAATGCTCTCTTTAATCAAATAGTGGGCTATCTGTATTTTTCTGTATCTTTCAAGACTTGGGGGTTTTGATTTTTCTAGGCGAGTTCCTTTTATTGGAGTAAAGGCAAAAGTTGAGACCTCTGCTTTTAAGTCGTAGGCTCTTTGGATTACTTCTAACACTTCCTTATCTGTCTCTCCAAGCCCGATGATTATATGGACAAAAGCTTTTTTCTCACCAAAGATATTAATTATCTCTTTTGCAAATTTCCACATTTCGTCCCAAGAATAAAGTGACTCCTTTAATGTGTTATATAACCTCTCACTTGCAACATCTAATCCCACTCCAACGTAATCGACACCTAGTTCTTTGAATTTTTTCAGATAAGTTTTATCAACAGGGGTTATTGATAGTGAAATAGGCAAATCAAGGGGATAAAGTGCTCCCAATAATGTTAATACATCTTCTTCCAGCCCTTGATAATCAATCGTTTGTAGACATATCCTTGCAAAGTTTCCATCTTTTATTTTGTTAACAACTTCTTTAAGCTCAAATGCGGGCCAGATTACCCTTGAAAGTTTGGCTAAATCAGCTTTGCTCTCTCTAGCTTGAGGACAAAAAGCACAGTTGTTTATGCATCTCCCCTCATGATATATCATCAAATAAGCGGTAGTTGGTCTCGCAAGCATTTTGGCTTTTATTAACCCCATCGCTATTGCAGTTCCATATGAAACACGGATGAGCATGCTATCACCATCTTCACTTTTGGATTTAAGTATAAAAACACTTTCATTACTTTTTCATTCTTGCGACTTGCACAGTTATTAGGGCAAAAATTGTAATTATGGGTAATAGTGGAAAAACAGCTTCATAACTTCCTTTAAGTTGGATATAATAGCCTAAGAGAACCGGACCACTCATAAAGCCCAAATCGAAGAACATTGTGTATATACTTGCTCCAAATCCCCTAACTTCTTTGGGAAGATTACCTAGGGCTAAAAATTGTAGCGCGGGAACGACAAAACCAAGCCCCATACCAAGAAGAACTGCACTTAAATATGATAATGGAGGGGTTGTAAATGAATTCAAAAGGATGAACCCGCCAGCCATTAATCCAAATCCTACGGATGCTACCAAAGCTGGACCTCTTTTGTCTGCTTCTCTTCCACCAAAGATCCTTGTGAAAATGCTAAAACCTCCGACCACACTAGCATAAATCCCAAAAGCACTTGTTCCAAGCCCAATACTTTTGTAAAGAGCTGGGAGGAACGTTATCACATTGCTATATGCGAAGGCATTCATAAAAACTCCAATTGAAGCTATCAAAAAGGCTATATTGGTGAGGGATTTAATTTTGAAACCTTTGCCCTTCTCTCTCTTTTTTACAAGCATTTTATTTTTTCTGTAGGGAATAAAAACGAGAATGAACCCAATCAATGAAAAGACAACCGTTAAGAGGAAAGCTATTGTAAATCCATACATATCCGCAATAAATCCCCCAAAGGCTGGTCCAAATAGTTGGCTAATTCCAAACATTGTGCTTCTCCATCCCAATGTTTCTCCAACCCTACCTGGGGGAGCTAAATCAACAGCAGTTGAAAGTGATGCTGGGAAGAACATTGCCATAGCTAATCCATGTAAAGCTCTTCCAATGGCAAAGATGGTTATGCTCTGCACCAGTGTAGATGCAATGTAGATAATCCCAGACAAAGCAGCTAAGAAAGTTCCCAAGAGCATTACTTCAAACTTAAATCCCCTATCGCTTATAATCCCGGATATTGGTTTAAATATCAATGAAACTGCAGAAGATATGGAAGCTAAGCTCCCAACTATTAATGGTGTAGCCCCAAATATTATTGCAAGGGGTGAGATTAGGGGGTTTATAGAGATTAATCCCATAAAGAAGAAGAAAGTTGCAAAGTGGAGAAGCCAAATATCTTTTGCTCTCTCTTCCATATCTTTCCCCTGTAGGGTTAGATACCTGTAAAAGGCTTTTTCATTCCTTTTTTCATGTATGCAACGCTCATGTGTTTGGTGTTCTTTTCAAAACCGATGTTCCCCTCACGATCAACCATGATTATTCCCATAGTGTCATTTCCAAAATACTTTGTAGCTAGCTCTATTGCTGCTTCACTTGCTTTTTGTGCATTTAATCCTAGCCTAACAAAATCAACAGCGGTTTTAGCTAAGGCTAATTTTATTGCAACCTCTCCTAAGCCAGTACATGAAGCACCAGCAAACTCATTAGCATAAGTTCCTCCCCCAATAATTGGTGTGTCACCAACCCTACCAAACATCTTTAGAAAAACTCCACCTGTCGAAGTTCCAGCAACAATTTCTTCGCCATCAAAAGCTACTGCCCCAACGGTACTTCTCAAAACCTCTGGATATTCTTTAATTAGTTTGCTGATTTTCTTCCAGTGTGTTATATTCCCCTCTTTAAGGAGCTTTTCCCTGAGTTCTTTCCACTGTTCTACTCTTTCTTCGGTTGTTGGGTCATATTCATCAAATCCCATTAGGCGAGCGAATCTCACTGCCCCTTCACCTGCTAATAAAACATGATCAGTCTTCTCCATAACCTTTCTCGCAACACTTATTGGATTTTTCACTCCCCAAATGCTTGCAACAGCACCTGCATTTAAGTTACTACGCATTATTGCCGCATCCATTTCAACCTTGCCGTCAATAGTTAAAACACTTCCAGTTCCAGCATTAAAAATTGGATTATCTTCCAAAGCCTTTATTGCCTCTTCTACAGCATCCAAAGCAGAACCTCTTCTTAGTTCTTTCCATCCTGTCAAAACGGCTTCTCTTACTCCTTGCAAGACCTTTGGGATTCTTTCCTCTTTTTTAATAGTCCCAGCTCCTCCATGAACGATAATCGCTACCATCGGGATCACCACTATTTAATGAATGCAAAAGGTTAAAAATATTGTGGAAGCGAGAAGAGAGATGTTTTATAAGTACTTTCTCTCTTTATTTGATCTTTTCTTGATTCAGACCTCTAACTCAAAGCCATGTTTATTATTGTCTCGCCAATATTCTCGAGATACTCCAAGATTCTTCTATAGCTATCCATTGCTGGAGACTCCCTATAATCTATTTGTTTTGCTTTTTTAGACAATTCCAGCATTATTTTGTCTATCTTCTTAAGGTCTTTTGTAGTTATTTGTTTTATTATCTCAGAAAACATTTCCTTTATGTATCTTGTATCAATTTTGTTGTCAAAGTTCTCTGCTATCCTTACAAGGTGATCCCCGATCCTTTCTATATTGCGTACTATAAAGAGAGTCCCCATTAAATCAAAATCCTTTTTTATGATCTCGCTTTCACTGACCAGAGAAGGATTGGAAAGTATTTTACTCACTGCTCTTATTGTTAGGAAATAAAATCTGTCGAGCTCATTCTCAAGGTCATAGATGTCCTTTATTAACGCTTTGTCTTCGACTTGTCTTACTAGCTCTAAGTCTTCGAGCATTGAGATTACTATAGAATTAATTCTCTCGAGAATTTCCCACAAGTCTATTTCTTCATCCGCTAGAAGGCTCTTTGCAACTATTCTCGTTGGCTGATCTAGTATAATCTCCATTCCTGGCAGGCTTTGAATTACTTTCCTTATCTTTACTTTGTATTGGGGAAGCTCATCTTTAAAGTGTATCTCTAAAATGTCGTACCCTTGTATATATGCTGATATAACCAATCTAACTGCCATATCAGGAGAAACTTCTCTTGTTATTGTCAACTCCTTTCTTTCACTTATCTCTTTAGGTTTCTTTGGGAAGATTGTTATTGAGCCATTAGGGTTCAATAGTAGTGGCACTACGTCTCCCTGCTTCAAGTTATTTTCAACTATCCACTTTTTTGGAAGTGAAATTATGTATGAGCTTCGTCCGGTAAATTGAATTTTCCTAAACTCCATAGACATCACCATGACTATATAGACATTTATAGATATTCCAAAGAGAATATAAAGTTTGTGCAATCAAAGGAGAGATTAAAAATTTTATATTTTTGCTAACTTTATTCCCTCCTCAAATGCCTCCAGATTTATATCCCACAATTTTGGCTTTAAAGTTTCTTTAATCCCTTTTTCAACTGATTCCTTTTTTAATGGTATCAATCCTTTACCGTAAGCATAGCCGAGCATTAAAACACCTAAAGTCCTTGGGTTAATCTTTTCAGCTACTTCATAGAAGTTCAGCATATCTGTTGGGCATATTTTGGAGAGAGCGTTTTTAATTTCTTCTAAATCTGGATACTTCTCTTTGCCAACTAATGTTGTTGCTGTGTGAATTGGATAAGCGTTTGCGATCACATAGCTTTTACTGCTCAAAAAGCGTGCATTTCTTAAAGCTTCAGCAGGTTCTAATGCGAGCATTAAGTCAGCTTCGCCTTCTTCTATAAGTGGTGAATAAACTTCATTACCAAAACGGAGATAAGATAGAACACTCCCATATCTCTGGCTCATTCCAAGGGTTTCTCCAATTCTAACATTGTAGCCCTCTTTCATCGCAGCATTTCCTATAATTCTTGAGAGGGTTAATCCACCTTGACCACCGACGCCAGTGATGATTAGATTGAACTCCATAGTTTTCACCACCAAAAAATAATTCTCTTTGACATTTTTAAAGGTTGATGAAAAAAGAAAAACTAACTCTCTAATCTAAGCCTTTTAACAACGAACTCTTTATCAAGCGAAGCTAAAAATCCAGCCATTCTTGGTCCCCTCTCTTTTCCAATGAAGAGCTTGTAGAGTATTTTGAAATACTCTTTGCTTGGAATTCCTCTTTTCTTTGCAACTTCATAGATGTTGAAGTTGAGTTCATTGACGTCTATATCTTCTTTGCTTTCAATATAGTCTGCCAATTCCCTCAAAGCTTCCTTTATTTGTTCGCTAATCTCAATTTTGGGGAGCTCTTTTTGAATAGCAAACTTAACCTGCTCTGGTGCATATTTTTTAACCCAGTTCTTGGCTAATTGGATTCTGAGTTTAATTCTGGCAGTATCTTTTTCATCAATCTCCTTTGGGACATGTCCTTGCCTTTGCAGAATCTCAATTATTTTTTCGTCATCTATGTGGGGCATTTGAACTAATACAGCTAAAAATCTAAATGGTGCTTGAGCTGGTAATTTTTCAGGAACTTTTGGCATTGATAATTCATAAGTTCTCTTAAGCTCTTGTTCTTCCTCTTCATTCTTTACCTTTTCAACACCAAAGTAGATGCGTTCAACCTTATCAAACTCGTCATAGATGTTGAGTAAATCTAAACCAAGGTCTATTTTAATTTCTTTGTTTGCTCTGTGCTTTGCATAAATAAAGCGAATGACCCCTGGCTCTAAAACTTCATAGAGATCGCTCAGTAAAATAACGTTGCCCTTTGAACCGCTCATCTTTCCTTTTTGCCCTTTAATCCCAACAAATTCATACATTAAGCCGATTGGTCCCTCTTTTTCAAAGACTTCTTTTATTATATCTTGCCCGGTATCCCATGAGCTACCAGCTGCCATGTGATCTTTTCCAGCTGGTTCAAAATCTACATTAAAGTGTGCCCAACGCATGGGCCAATCTACTCTCCATCTAAGCTTAACGTTGCCATCTCTAATATCTGTCCAATCTTCACTTCCACAATTTTGGCATTTATATTTAATCCTCCATTCTCCATCCCATTCTACGAACTCTGCCTCTTTTCTGCACTTTGGACAATAGATTTGGACTGGCTGCCAGCTTTCTTCTAAGTGCGGTTGCTTTGCTATGTCGCGGTATTTGTTCAACACCTCTATTATCTTATTCCTTCTTTCTAAAGCAAGTCTTACTTCATTGGCATATTCTCCACTTTTATAGAGCTCTGCCGCGTGTAAAAACTCAACTTCAATGCCTAATTTAGCGACTTCCTCTTCAAAAAGATCCATAAAGTGGTGCCCATAACTTTTATGACATCCCCAAGGATCAGGAACTTCGCTAAGGGGGATTTTTAAATATTGAGCCCACTCTTTTGGAATATTCTTGGGAACCTTTCTAAAATAATCGTAATCATCCCACATATGGATATGCCTGACTTTCTTTCCTTTATCTCTCAAAGCTTTTCCAACAATATAAGCTGTGAAAAGCTCTCTAAAATTGCCTATATGCACATATCCACTCGGACTAATACCGCTTTCAACAACATATTCCTCTTTATCCCCTCTTTCTTTAATTATTTTTTCAGCAACATAATCAGCCCAGTGCATTTTAACCACCTTTTCTTTGCTGAGAATAAATTAGCAAAAGTGTTTTTAAGCTTTGGGAACTTTCATCGAAAACTTTATAAAGTTTTTATTATCTAACCTTATTGAGTTGTAATTTAAACAATGGTAAGTAGTGGGAAGTGATAGTATGGAGGGAAATATAAAAACTTTGGGAAGCTATCCATTAGAAAGTCTTCAGATATTCTTTCCAGCTTCGTTAGAAATCCAAGAAGAGCTTTTGAAAGCAGGTTTTAGAGTTCCTTATGACAAAGAAAGCAAAATAGAGACTCCGATACCTGTTGTCTGTGCTTTCAACAGAGAGATGAAAATTCAAAAGAAAAGATTATTACTGGCTAATAAATTTGAAGAAGATGGTGATTTCTGCATTTTACCTAAGGAGGAAGCATTTTTGAACATGAGCGTCTATAATGACAAATATTTAAGCTTGGCATTTGCACTTCCCACTTATCATCTAGAGAGATTGATCTTTACATCGGTTCCTCCACGACTCTGGAGAAGCTGGGTAACCTTTTATCTAAACTTTGAGCATTTTGAGGATTTGACTAGAAAACTTGAGAAATTCATCGAAAAATCCTTAGAGTTACCTATAGCAGCTGAGAACAAGAAAAATGGGAAAGAAATTGCCATCTATGCGTATAAAGGGAGATTTTATAGAGACTTGGGAATTCCAGTTTTGAGTTATAATTTAAATCTTGGTTCTTTGAAGCTGGCAAAGGAGTATTTTAGGCAGAAAGCTAAAGAAAATGGCATCAAAGAGGATATTTTGAGATTTTTAAAGCTTGGACTAAGAAAAGAGAAAAAGACAAAAGCAGGGCTTAGGATTGGTTTAACTTGGAAAAATGGGAAACCAAGCAGAATATTCCTAAAGCTTACTTCAGACTCGCCTAAAATCAAGATAAACGGGCTTTATGGTGAACTTGTTGGAAAGTCAAGGGGAACTTTAAGCAATATTGAAAAGCAGGAAATAGTTGTAAGAGTAGATGACTTTTATTCAGCTCTCTTGAGTGTCAGGAATGTTTTTAGTTCTTAGATCTCTTTTTAATCGAAGTCCCAGATTGTCCTTCCCTTGTAAAACATCATAACATATCCACAATTTCTACAAATCACTATCTTAACTTTGTGTGCAGTAAAACCCCATTTGCTATCTAACTTGCCTTCTTCGACTTGAAAGTCACTCCCTCCACAGAGAGGACATTTTAAAGTTTGCCTTTGCATATTATCACCAGAAACAATTTATCAAAAAAAGGTAAAAAGATTTACTCTGTCCATCTAACCTTTAAAGAATCTTTCTTTACCTTCTCAAATTCCGCCTTTAGTGCATTCCCGCTTTCTTCCATAAATTTTTCAATGTTTTTAATTCCAATCTCTTTTAATCCAACTGCATTTACATCGACTGGAATTCCTTTTGCTTCGACATTAATTCCAATATGAATCTTCATGCTAACTGGAGAGACAGTAGCAATCGAAATGCTGAGCTTTTTATTATTAACGTAAATGTCATCACCTTTTCTAAATGTTTTTATGTCATAATTGCCTAAAACTTCACAAAGCTTGGCTATAAAGAGCTTTTGAAGTGCTGAAGCGAGAAGAACGCTGGGAAAGTCAAAAATCTCAATAATATAATGAACCATGTCGTCACTTTTTATCTCTTTGTTTGCTCTTAAATCTTCGATATCAATCATCTCTTCTACTTTAACATCACACCTTCCCCTAAAAACAACTATCGAGTTTCCCAATATTCCAAAGTTTCTGTAAGCCCAATGGCTTTTTATTGCACTCCCATCATAGTCAATTCGTTTGTCTTTAACAATCAAAAGTTCCATCATAAACCCTCCAAAACTCTTTTTAATTCTTCAAAGCTTTTAACATCAACCCACATATGGATGAATTTAATCTTTGGAATTTCTCTCTTTACCTCTTCTACATGGAGCGTTCTATCATCAATGTAAATTATTTCATCGATTTCATAACCAATGTTTCTAAGTTGCTCAACTGTTCTTTTAATCATACTCGCTTTATTTGGATGATACTCAATCTTTGGAAACTTAAAGTACTTCCAGATATCTAAGATCTCTAAAATCGGTTTTACAACTTCCTCCATATTCCAGCTCGCTATTGAAAGAACGAACTTTTTCTCTGCCCATTCTAAAAATTCTCTAACCCCTTCAAACAACTCGAGTTCTCTCTCATAAGCATCAATAACTTTATTTCCCTCAGCTTTATAAGGGGGAACCAATTGGGAAGCATCTTCATGATTCCATAGAGTTCCGTCTAAATCGAGAACTAAAAGCCTCATTTAAACCACCTAAAGAAATTGTAAAGGAGGAACTTATAAAGATCACTTCAGTTCGATTCTTGCTTTTCCGTTGAACTCTGGTTCTTTAAGTTTGAAGGAAACAATTCCGCTAAAGGAGCTTAAATCGATAACGTTTCTTCCTTTCTTGAGATCAAGACGATCTTGATAGGCTTGCATTAGTGGTAAACTCAAGTCATACTCATAAATTGTCAGCTCATTGTCTTTACTTGAATAGATTATTAATCTTGGTTCTTTGTAGCCTTCGAGAGGAATTCCTCCAAAAGTTCCAGCGCCAAATTGCATTGCCATTGATGGGAACGCTAAAGGTAAGGAAAAGCTAACTTCTGGTGGTTTCTCTTGTAGTATTTTCTCGTCTAAGACAACGATATCTTTGTTCCCTGTATCATGTGGGGTCGCATCTAATGCCCCAGTGTTTGGGGTTGTGTTAGTTCCAAGTAAAATCTTTCCTCCAACTTTTTCTATGCTCGTAATTCTAGCTCCAAAAGCTCCTACAATTTTAGCCATTGGAGGTGTTATGTAAAGCAGAACACTTGGACCAACTATTGTGTTTGTGAATTTTGCAAGCTTTATCTCTTGCTCAGTTCTTGGCTTGTAGAATGCATCGTGAATTGAGTTGTAGGCTATTAAAACTCCTCCTCCAATTGATAAAGCATTTGTTCTTATTGGTCCATACGCTGTGTAAAATTCAAATAGACGCGCAAATTTCATTGTTTCATCATTTAAAGGATTTCCAACAAAGAGACCTCCTCTAACAAAGGCGAATAATCTGTTGTACGCACTTGCAATGTCTCCTAAAATCGGTCTCATGATAGAGTTATCATCAATCGAGCTGTCGAGAGGAAACTTTTCCCATTTTTGAGTCACTAAATCCAAGCAGTGAATTCCCTCCAATCCATTGGCAAAGTTAAGTCCAACTCCAAAACAGGCATTGTCATGCAAAATTGTTCCTTTTAAGCTTCTCGTAGGATTCAAAAGCTCAGCTTTTCCTGTTTTTCTATCTATTGCATATATCCCCAGATTTTGATGCCCATCTTCTCTTGGAATTAAAAGTCTGTCATTAACTGGATCATAGATTATGTCACTAACTTCACCTGCCCAATCCGTTAGATGATGTATAGAATCTTTCCAAACAAGCCTTATTTCATCGTTTTCTACATCATATTCGTGTATATGGGAATATTTGTTAACAAAGCTTATCGTTGAGCTTTCGCCTTTGCCGTTATAGATTGCTGGAGCATGAACCCAACCACCAAAATATATGAACTCATCAACGACATCAACAGCATTATATGTATCTCCGCCTGAAGTTGGTTTTTCACCAACAAGCTCGAACTCGTAGATTCTTTCATCGTTTTCCCGTACAAAGTGCGCTTCTCCCTCAAAGGCAACTGTGAAGTATAAAACGTCTTTGTGGTATCTAAGCCCAAAGATCCCTCCACTTCCCCATTCTGGACCATATCTTGGTGGAAAGCGATATAATCTACTCCAAACTGTCATATAACCACCAAAATTCATTTACATTACAGCCTTATTAATTTTAGCACTCCCTTCCTTGGTTCTAATAGAAAGCCTTCAGCTTTCAGCCTTTCAATTAACTCCCTGCTTTGCTTACTTGAGAAGCCAAATTTTACAAGTGCATTATAAAACTCTTCTTTCAATACTTCTCCTTTTGGTGATGTAGCCTCTAAATCTTCAAATATTTTTAATGCTTGCTCAGCTCTCCTTGCTCTTTTTGGCATGAAATCTCTATATTCCTTAAGTAGTTTTAACTTGACTTCAGCACTTAGCTCATTTATCCATCTGTCAAGAATTTCTTCTGTCAACCAAATAGACTCTTTAATAGCGGATTTTTTCATTTTACCTTCAAATCTTGTCATTGCACCGAACAGGTCTGCTGTCAATAAATAGCGTCTATTAACCTCAAAGAGCATCCCTTTAGAAAGCAAAGCATCTATAATCTCGCCATGTTCTTGACGAGCTTTTTCAATGAAGTTTATGTAACTGTATCTAAACTCTTGAGGAGGCTCAAGCAAAGTTCCGAGCTTCATTTGAGATGTTAAAACTGTAACAAGCAGATTTGGAAATAATTGTTCGAATTCCCTGTTCTGCTCAACACCTATTGGTTCTCTTAGTATCCAAGGGGTCTCTGATGAGTATGCTAAAAAGTCCTTTGGACTAATTTTTGAGGGTTTTGGAATTAGGAAAATTGCATCTCTATTCTTGAAGTGTTTCAATGTCCATTTGGGCAAGGGAATGTCGGAATTTAAATACCTTTTACTTGTTGAAGCATATATTTTGTAACTGCTCTCTGGATAGGTGAGTAAAAAGTCAATGTCCATGTCATCGTCTATATAAGGGAACTTTTCACATTTAGCCCTTAGTCGAAATTCTTTTGGGAGTAGACGATAAACATATGAGAAAGCTCCAATTACAGATTTTAAGACCTTTTCACTTCGTTCTAAGGTTAAGCTCCCAAAAATGAAGTTGCCATTCCATTCAAAATTTGCTATGTTTGGAGAGGAGAAAAGTGAGTAAATTAAGCTATCTATTATCTCTGCATCTGAATAGAATGTATTAGAGAACATTTCAGAAATTTCTCTCTTATTTAAGGAGTACTCTTTATAATCTGTCCAGTATTTGAGGTAGTTCTCAGTTTCAATTTTATCAACTATAATCATACGCATGTTTCCATAGGGATAAGCTTCTAAAATTCCAGAAACTGTTACGTAAGAGCCACTTTCAAGCTTACCAACGATTTTAGTTGTTTCCTTAAATTTTAAGACCACATACGTCTTTATAGTTGATGCTTTAATCTCTGAAGGAGAAAGGGGAGAGAGTAAATAATAAACACCATGAGTGGGAGGATTTGGGGGTTTGCTTAATAATAAAAAGCCGTCTAATTCAATGAAGTCTCCAATTTTATGTGATTGTAACTTTTTCAAAAATTTTTTGACTCTTTCATCTGGTGTTAAAGGTCCTTTCTCTCGTAGCTCTTGCAAAAGAGTGAATATATTCATAAAACTCCACCGAATAAAAGTTAACAGCTTTAATTAAAAGGTTTTTGAAGAATTTTTGGACCGTGCGTAGGTTGGTCTGCCTGTCAAATGTCCAGCCCCTACTTCGGGGCAAGAACCTCGGGCAATTGGGAGCGGCAGGCTAAAGCGGTCGGAAACCCTTC
>MTLP01000031.1 GCA_002009975.1 Thermococcus sp. JdFR-02 | reverse complement strand
GTAGATTAGGACTCCCCCTGGTTTGTGGAGTGCTTCGAAGATTGTAACATCATAACCCATCTTAGCCAACTCAGCAGCACAAGTCAAACCAGCAGGACCAGATCCTATGATTGCTACTTTCTTTCCATTTGATTTTATGTCCTTAAGTTGCTCTTTTAAGAGTTCTTCTTCAATGCCGTGCTCTCTTGCATAATCGGCAACGAACCTTTCGAGCTTTCCAATGTTTACAGCTATTCCGACCTTCCCCATTACGCAAACTCCTTCACATTGATCCTCTTGAGGACAAACCCTACCAGTAATAGCTGGTAAAGAATTATTAGCCCAGAGAACCTCCAATGCTCCTTTAATGTCTTCCTCTTTTATTTTTGCAATGAAAGCGGGAATGTTAATTTTCACCGGGCAGCCTTTGATGCATGGTGCATATTCGGGTGGGCATTGTAAACAACGCTCCGCCTCTTTCCTAGCCAACTCAAAAGTATAACCCAAATTAACCTCATTAAAGTCTTTTCTTCTTTCTTCCGGGGGTCTTTCAGGAGTGGGAACTCTCTCCTTGATCAATTTTCTTGGCATTCAAACCATCCCCTTTTCTCTCTTCCATTTTTCAAAAGAAATCTTTTCTAAATCTTTATAATATTCCAATCTGTGCATTAGCTCATCAAAATTAACTAAATGACCATCGAATTCTGGTCCGTCAACACATGCGAATTTTACTTCTTCCCCAACATGAACCCTACAAGCACCGCACATTCCAGTCCCATCAACCATAATTGGATTTAAGCTTACTATTGTTTTGATTCCAAAGGGTCTTGTAAGCTCTGCTATAAATTTCATCATTATTGTAGGACCGACGGCATGCACTAGATCAATTTTTCGCCCTTCATCAATTAATTTTTGCAAAGCATGAGTCGTAAAGCCTTTCATTCCATAGCTTCCATCATTTGTAGTTACTATGACTTCATCACTAACTTGTTTGAGTTTATCTTCCCAAAAGACCAATTCTTTAGTTCTAAATCCAAGAATTGAGATGACGTAGTTTCCAGCTTCTTTCATGGCTTTTGCTACGGGATAGATTTCGGCTACTCCAACACCTCCACCAATCATTACGACTGTTCCAAACTTATCTATGTGACTTGGCTTTCCCAAAGGTCCAAGAACGTCATAAATATAATCTCCTTCTTTGTAGGTTCCAAGCTCATGGGTTGTTTTTCCAACCTCTTGGGCAACAATCGTGATTGTTCCCCTCTCAATATCCTTATCAGCGATTGTTAAAGGCACTCTTTCTCCCTTTTCATGTAATCTTACTATGACAAATTGCCCCGGCTTTGCATTCTTTGCTATTCGCTTAGCCTGAACTTCAAACAAATTTATTTGTGGAGCAAGTTTCTCTTTGTGCAGAATTTTAAACATACTGCCTCACCAAATTGTGTTTTTAACTTTACCAATATAAAACCCTTTCCAAAAATAGTTTACCATAGGTTAAGAACAAATAGTTTTCATTTCGCTTATTTGCTGCAAAATGTAACACTGATGCTTATAAACGTGCTATAAAGTATATATCTGCAACTTCTGGTTAAGTACCCTTTGTTTAAAAAATCCTTAAATTTGACTATTTTACAAATATAAAATTGACGATTCATTCCACAAGGGTGATAATCTTGCGGTATGTAAAACTACCCTCGGAAAATTTTGAAGAGTTCTTCAATTCTCTAAAACAGTGGGGGGAAATAAACGCCCCAGTAAAACAAGGAAACATTTATTCTTTCAAGAAAGTTGATTCTCTGAAGGAAGTTAGCCTTGATTACACAAGGACAATGCTTCCGCCGAAGAAGTTTTTTGTAAAGCCGAGAGATGAGCTCTTAAAATTAAAAGAAGGAAAATGGGAAGAGAGCAATGGCACTAAGCCAGTAGTTCTTTTTGGTGTGCATTCTTGTGATATTCATGGATTGCAGATTCTTGACAAGGTATATCTAGACGAGCCAGTAGATATTTATTACAAGAAGAGAAGGGAGAATTCAATAATAATAGGGATTAGCTGTATGCCCGATGAATACTGTTTCTGTAAAAGCTTGGGAACAGATTTTGCCATGACGGGCTTTGATTTGTTCTTGCATGAATTGCCAGATGGCTACTTAGTTAGGGTTGGAAGCGTTAAGGGACATGAGATTGTTTGGGCAAATGAAGGAGTTTTTGAACCGATAAGTGAAGAAGACTTAAAGTATTTCAGGGAATTTGAAGAAAAAAGGGCAAACTCCTTTAAGCGCTCCTTAAACAAAGAAGGGCTAGCAGACATGCTTGATTTAGCCTTTGAAAGCCCGGTATGGAAGAAATACGAAAAGATATGTCTTGGATGTGGCAACTGTAACATGGTTTGTCCAACATGTAGATGTTACGAAGTTTGCGACCTATGGGTAAACGCTTATGAGGGAGTAAGGGTAAGGAGATACGACTCTTGTTTCATGGAAAGCCATGGCTTAGTCGCTGGTGGGCATAACTTTAGACCAACTCGCTTGGACAGATTTAGACACCGCTATTATTGTAAGAGTTACTTTGACCCATCAGCAGGCTTCAACTGTGTTGGTTGTGGAAGATGTGACGAATTCTGTCCGGCTAAGATAGAACACGTTAAAGTTTTGGATGAAGTAAGGGAGGCTTTGAAATGAACCCTTATCAGACTTATGATGCAAAGATTTTAGAAATTAGAGAATTAACACCGAGAGAGAAACTTTTTACTTTGCGCTTTGTTGATTCAGAAGCTAATAAGGAGTTCAAATATAAGCCGGGGCAATTTGTCATAGTGGACATTAGGGGATTCGGTGAATTCCCAATAAGTCTATGCTCAACTCCCACAAGAGAGGGATATATTCAGCTCTGTGTTAGAAGAGTTGGAAGGATGACAAAATACATGCATACTCTAAAGGAAGGAGATGTGATTGGCATTAGAGGTCCCTATGGAAACGGTTTCCCCATGGAAAAAATGGAAGGATCAGAACTTATACTTGTATCTGGCGGTCTTGGAATGGCTCCCCTTCGCTCGGTTCTATGGTATGCTATAGACAGTGGAAAATATGAACATATATATTTGCTCTATGGAACAAAGAGCTATGAGGACATCTTATTCAGGGATGAGATAATTCATCTGCTTAAGCATGGGGATGCGATAGGATGTACTGTTAAATTAGCTTATGAAGTTGAAAGTCCATCATGTATTTACTTAGAAAGGGGATTTAGCCCAAAGGTGTGCAAAGGTGTCGTAACTGACCTTTTCAGAGGTATGGAGTTCGATGTGGAAAATACCTACGCTCTAATTTGTGGTCCTCCAGTTATGTATAAGTACGTCATAAAGGAGCTTTTAGATAGAAAGCTTTCTCCAGGGAGAATTTACATGACGCTTGAGAGAAGAATGCGCTGTGGAATTGGAAAGTGTGGGCACTGCATAGTTGGAACGAGCACTTCTATAAAGTACATATGTAAGGATGGACCTGTGTTCACCTATTGGGAAGCTCTCTCAACGAGGGGGTTGATTTAGATGCTTAAGCTTGGTGTTTTTGAGCTTACCGATTGCGGTGGATGTGCATTGAATATACTCTTCCTCTATGAGAAGCTCTTTGACATTATAAAGTTCTATGAGATTAAAGAATTTCACATGGCTTCAAGCTTTAAAGAGCATGACCACTTAGATGTGGCAATTATCACTGGAACAGTTTCCTGTCAAAGAGATTTAGAACTTTTGAAGAGAGTTAGGAACAATTCAAATTATGTGATAGCTTTAGGAACTTGCGCAACTCATGGAGATGTTCAGGGAAGTGTTGAGGGATCAATCAGAGAAAAGCTTGAGAAGGTTTATGGAAGCAGGGCAAATCCAATGAAGGCTTTAGATTCAAAGCCTATAGTAGAATACGTTGCAGTTGATTATGCTTTACCCGGCTGTCCCTACGATAAAGATGAAGTTTATCAAGTTCTCATGGATATAGCAAAAGGCGTTGAGCCACCGAAAAAAGACTATCCTGTTTGTATCGAGTGTAAACTCAACGAATACGAGTGTGTCTTAATAAAGAGAGGCATTCCTTGTTTAGGTCCAATAACCCTTGGAGGGTGCAATGCTATCTGTGTGAAATCCAAAGTAGGGTGTATTGGCTGTAGAGGACCTCTACCAAAGGAAGCCAATCCAGCGAGTGAGTTTGAGATTCTCAAAGAGCTTGGCTATGATGAAGAGTACATACGTAAAAAGTTCAAGACATTTGCAAGGGGTGAGCTAAGATGGTGACAATAACGATTGGTGAATTCACAAGGGTTGAAGGAAACGGAGAAGCGGATATTATAATCGAAAACGGTGAGGTTAAGGAGGTTAAGCTCAAGATCGTTGAAGGACCGAGGTTCTTTGAACTCCTAACCTTAGGGCGCTATTACTATGATGTTCCAGATTTGGAGGCAAGAATTTGTGCCATTTGTTACCTTTCGCATTCAGTTGCATCAGTTTTAGGCATTGAAAGGGCTTTTAATGTTGAAGTTCCAAGGGAAGTAATGCTTTTAAGAGAGCTTGGACTCTTAGGTGAATTCTTGGAAAGTCATGCGTTGCACCTCTATCTGCTAGTTGCGCCAGATGTCTTTGGCTATCCAGATGCAATAAAGATGGCAAGCAAGCATGGAGAATTAGTTAAAGAGGGATTAAGCATAAAGGCTTTTGGAAATTATATTAGAGAAGTTATAGGTGGAAGAGAAATCCATGGAATAAATGTAAAGCCGGGAGGATTTGGGAGATATCCTACAATTGAGGAATTGGAAAAGATAGAGCAAAATAGTGAAGCCTTGCTAAGATTTGCAAAGAGAGCAGTGAATGTTTTTGCTGATCTAAAGTTTTATGGTGCTAAAGCTGAACACTTTGTAGCGACAAATAGTTATCTCTATGGAGATAAGTTAATTGCTTGCGATGAGGAAGTGTTTGACTACTATGAGCACATTGAGGAGAAGACTTTGCCCTACAGCTTTGCAAAACAAAGCAAATATAAAGGAGATATATTCATGGTAGGAGCTTTGCCAAGAGTTATGCTCAAGAGTGAACAGTTAACACCTCTGGCTAAAAAGCTATTTGAGGATCATAGGGAAAAGTTATCTCAGGGATACGTTAGTTTGAACAACTTAGCTCAAGCAATTGAACTCGTATATGCTTTGGAAAAAGCTAAAGAGATAGCAAGAGAGCTTTTGGATAAAGGGCTTAGCTGTGAAAATGTTCCTGTTGAGGTTCAAGAGGGAGAAGGTATTGGGTATGTTGAGGCTCCAAGAGGGGTTTTAATCCATCACTATAAAATTGACTCCAAAGGCAATATATCATATTCTAATATAATAACCCCGACTGCACTTAATCATGCCATAATGGAACTTAGCTTATATGAAGAAGCAAAGAAAAATTATGGCAGTTTAGACGAAAAGACCTTTGTGCAAAGGCTTGAAGAGACAGTTAGAGCGTTTGACCCGTGCATATCGTGTTCAGTTCATTTAGTAAAGCTTTAGTTTTTTGTTTTTACCTTTTTGAAATCAGGAAGCGAAATCTATTTATCCAAGTTTTTATTAACAATATTAGGGGAGTTTATGGATAAACTCGACGAGATTTTTGAAATAATTGATAAAATAAAATTTGGCGAAATCGTGCTACTTGAACATGAACATTCTTTTGTTCCTGAATTAGGGGTTCTGTTACTTCTGAGATATGCTAGGATGAAGAATTTGCCTGTTATAATTGACGACAATCTTGACACACTCTTTCTAATAAAATCTCATTTAGAATTTTTTGGTATCAAAGAGGAATTTAAAGACTGTTATGTAATAAAAACAGGTGGATTTCTGAATGTTGGAAACGTCGTTGGTAGAATTCATCTGGCTACAGAACCTAGTGTATATATCAAAAATTACAAAGAAATAGGTTTTGAGGTGTTTGATAAACTTCAAAACTCTATAAACATAGTTCTTGGTATAGAAAGGTTTTTCCATCTCTTGGAGTCCCCATCTGAGTTTTATTACATGATTTCTGCACTTCAATATTTTCTGGGAAATAAGAAGAGGAAAGCATTCTACTTTTTTGATAAAGACGTTGGAGAGACCGCAATCATTAATCCATTACCAGAGCTTAGGAGAATAGCAAGCACTGTTATAGAAATACGTGCCCATGGAAGTGCCGCATCATTAACCATCAAAAAAGCAGCTGCTCCATTCCTCTTGGGAAAATCCGTGGTAGTTGATATAACTGATGTGCTGGGTGAGTGAATTGTCATTTATTAGACGCTTTTTTAAAAAAAGCGAGGAAATTGAAATTTTCTCTAAGAAACCAGTGGCTAAATTTAGGGTTGAAAGGACTTTCAACATTCTTGGAAAGCCTGCAATAATTGGAGAGGTTCTTGAGGGCATCATTTACCCGGGATATAAGGTTAAGGGAAAAGATGTAGCTTTGATAAGAAAAATACAAAAAGATCGCAGAGATGTTGATTTTGCAATTGAATATGATAGAGTGGCTCTGCTACTTGAGGGAAATATTAATGTTAAAGAGAATGAAATTTTGGAAGTTTATCAGTCATAATGCTGTTTATTTGGTTCATAGATCACATAGGGACCAGTGCTTAAGCTTTTTATCTCCTCATCACTTAAAAGCCTGCTTTTGACTTTCTCTCCAATTAAAGCACTGTGGCCAAAGGGATCCATCACCTTTATGGTCAATGATTTTTGTCCATTTTTCACTTCTTCTATGTACTCTAAAAGCTCATCAACCTTTTTAACCGCTTCAAGATCATTTTCTTGCTCTTTAAAATGTCTCGTCATTATAAGCGTTTCTTTAACCCTCTCCAAAACACCTTCTACATTGCTTATGAACCCTTGACTTGCTGGTCCCGGCTCTATTGTGACCCCTAACTCTTCTAACTCTATTGTCCCGCTTTTACTCCTTATAACCCTTGTAAACAAGTCTTTTTCTTCCTCAACTTTAACTGTATAAAGTCTTGGCTCTTTCTCCTCCAATATCATAACATCGGCATTTCTATAGCCGCATTTTTCACAGATTATCGTTGATTCCATGACCTTTCCAAAATATGGGATTTCATGAATGAACATTAAGGCTTTTAGCGAGTTTTTTGATTTGCAAATTGGACAATCTCCCAGCATAGTCTCTTTTATCTCGCCTTTCATAACCTCACCCTATCTAAGTATGAAGAGTATCGCTTTATAAATGCATGGGAAGAAAAATAGAGGAAGATCACTCTTTAGCTATTTTTATGTCTGGGGGCGTCACGATTAGCTTAGCTTCACACTTTGATATTTTAGCTATTCCTCCATCTAAGGCATGAGTCATTCCCTTTATCTGCTCAACGACCTTCTCTAATATCTCTATCTTGCCCTCTATGGGTGTCAAATCAACAATAACAATGTTACCAGCTTGCAGTTCAGAGGATATCCTTTCTAAATCAGAGTAACTGGTGACAACAATCTTCTTTATGTACCTAATTTGGGGCTTTACAAGCTCCTTTGCTATCTCATCTTCCTCAAATGGAATTACATCAACTTCCATCTTTTTATCCTTTGGTTGGAACTCTTCTTTTGTTGGTACAAGTTTTTTCTTAGGTTCCTCTTTTTTGACAATTTTGTCAAACAATCCCATGTTATCCACCTCATAAGAGTTAAGCTGAAATTATTTTTTAACGTTGGTGTTTATATCTCTTGTGGAAGATGACGAGGGGGAAGGAATTCCTCCTCTTTTCTCTGACTTCTCCTTATTCTCCTCTTCTACTAGAGAGCCTTGGTCATCTAATAGAGTAATAAAAATGAGAGTTAAAAGAGAACGAAATTCCTTCGGTAGCAAAAATAAAATGGAGGTGGATAGGATAGAAGTGCCTAAGTTTCTCCTCTATCTCTTGCCGTTCTTTTGCAAAAATTTTGTATGGTTGAAAAATGTTCTGAGGGTGGAAAAGTTCGAAAGACTTTTAAATAGTTTCCTTTTACTCCACTACAGCTTTAATATGCATCCCTTTAGATAGTGACTAAAAATGACATGGCATATATTTATTCCTGATTCATTGCTTGAAGAAAGCAGAGATCCAAAGATAAGAACATACAAGATTGGGCAAATAGCAAGAGCAAGCGCAATATTTGGTGTTGAGCATATATGGATCTACAAAGCCGGAGGAAAAGATGGAAGATTCATAAAGCTGATCCTTGAGTATGCAGAGACTCCTCAATATCTCCGCAAAATCCTATTTCCCCTGAAAGATGAACTTAGGTATGTGGGCGTTGTTCCACCATTAAGAACCCCACATCATAAGCTTAAAGAAAAACCAAAAATTGGTGAATATAGAGAAGGCGTAATAGTTAAAAGGGGTAAAAGGGTTTATGCCGAGATTGGCTTGGATGAACTTGCCCTTGTTGAGGGCAAGGGAGAGGACGGAGAAAGGATGACTTTTAAAATAGTCTCCGTAAATCCCCTTAAGGTGGTTATAACAAGACCGCCTGATGAATATTGGGGATATAGAGTTCATTTAACAAATAAGCCTCTGGCAAAAACGCTTAAAAAGGCAAGGCTTAACTTAGCGATAGCAACATCTCGTAAAGGTGAAGATATAAGAAAAATTAAGCTTCCCCCTCTCGAGGGGAATATTGGTTTCGTGTTTGGATCTCCGAGAATGGGCGTGATGGAAATATTGAGAGAATTTAATGAGGATTATGAGTTTGATTTAATCCTCAATACGATTCCCAATCAAAAGACAAAAACCGTTAGAACGGAGGAAGCGGTGTTAGCCACTCTGGCAATATTTAATTTCATAAGGAGGGATTGAAATGGGAAAGATTAGCAAACCAAGGAGAGGTTCATTAGGCTTTGCTCCAAGAAAAAGGGCTAAGCGTATAGTTCCTAGAATAAAGACTTGGCCTCAAACAGATGATGTAAGGTTACTTGGATTTGCAGGATATAAAGCAGGGATGACCCACGTGCTAATGATAGACGATTGGCCAGGAAGATTGACAAATGGAAAGGAAATCTTTGTTCCAGTTACAATAATTGAAGTTCCACCAATGGTTGTCTATGGAATTAGAGCATACAAAGAAGGTTACC
Source organism: Thermococcus sp. JdFR-02 (assembly GCA_002009975.1). Lineage (GTDB taxonomy): Archaea > Methanobacteriota_B > Thermococci > Thermococcales > Thermococcaceae > Thermococcus_C. The sequence continues at coordinate 163,487 of MTLP01000031.1, read as the reverse complement.
TTGGCTTGGAGACTGCAACAGAAGTTTGGGCACCCAACTTAAACCCAGACCTAAAGAGAAAAATCAAGACCCTTCCAAAAGAATACACTCAAGAAGTATTTGAACAAAAGCTTGGAGCTTTAAAGGACATGGTTAACGATGGAGAAGTTGTTGAAGTTAGGGCTTTAGTTCACACTCAACCAAGACTCATTGGCTTGAAAAAGAAGCCAGATGTTATGGAATATGCCGTTGGTGGTAGAGACGTTAAAGAGAAGTTCGAATATTTGAAGGAGAAGCTTGGAAAGGAAATTAGGGCAAGTGACGTTCTTAAAGAGGGCGAGCTTTTGGATATAATCGCAGTCACCAAAGGTAAAGGTTACCAGGGTCCAATTAAGAGATGGGGTGTTAAGTTGAGGTCTCACAAGGATAGCAAAGCAAGGAGAAAAGTAGCTTCAATTGGTCCATGGCACCCAGCGAGGGTTATGTGGACAGTTCCAATGGCTGGTCAAATGGGATTCCATACAAGGACTGAACTCAACAAGAGACTGTTGAGGATCGGATTCGATGGAAAGCTTAAGCTCAATGATCAAGAGATTGAGATAACACCAAAAGGAGGATTTCCACACTACGGTGTCGTTAAGAACGACTTCTTGATGATCGCTGGAACGATCCCAGGTGCAATCAAGAGAATAATTAGAGTTAGACCTGCTATAAGACCACCTGCAAGAAAGCCTCCTATTGAGCCACCACAAATAACCTATATTAGTAGGGAGTCAAAACAATGAGGTGAGGATGTATGAAAGTTTACGTTTACTCTTTAAATGGCGAGCCAATTGAAGAGATTGAGTTACCAAAGGTCTTCAAAACTCCTTTCAGACCAGATCTAATTAGAAGAGCTGTAATTGCCTCATGGACACATAGAATTCAACCATGGGGAACAGATCCTATGGCTGGTAAAAGAACAAGCGCTGAATCAATTGGAAAGGGTCATGGAATGGCAAGAGTAAGGAGAATCAAGACACCACCAAGGTTTGCAGCATTTGTCCCATTTGCAAGGGGTGGAAGAAGAGCACACCCACCAAAAGTCGAGAAGATCATCTGGGAAGGAATAAACAAGAAGGAGAGGAGATTAGCTTTAATGAGTGCTATAGCTGCAACCGCTAACTATGATTTAGTTAGGGCAAGAGGACACGTAGTCGATAATGTTCCACAAGTTCCATTAATAGTTGAAGATGAGCTAGAAAAGATATTCAAGACTGCTCAAACAAGGGAAATCTTCAAGAAATTAGGAATTTGGGCAGATATTGAAAGGGCAAAGAAGAACACAAAGATTAGGGCTGGAAAGGGTAAGATGAGAGGAAGGAGATATAAGAAAGCTAAAGGGCCACTAATTGTCGTTGCAAAGAACGAGGGAATAATTCAAGGTGCAAGAAATCACCCAGGAGTAGATGTAGTTTTGGTTGACAACTTGGGTGTTGAGCTTTTAGCTCCAGGTACACACCCTGGAAGATTGACGATTTGGACAAAGGGAGCAATTGAGAGATTAAGGGAAATTTATGGATGAGGTGAGATAGATGGACCCATATAGAGTCATAGTTAGACCTGTAGTAACGGAAAAAGCAGTTTCACTAATTGAAAGGGAAAACAAGCTCACATTCATAGTTGATAGAAGGGCAACAAAACAAGATATAAAGAGGGCAGTTGAAGAAATCTATGGGGTTAAAGTTGAGAAAGTCAACACTCTAATAACAATGAAGGGTGAAAAGAAGGCTTACGTTAAGTTGAAGCCTGAATACAATGCAAGTGAAATTGCTGCTAAGATTGGATTATTCTGAGGTGAGTGAGAATGGGTAAGAGTTTGATTCAACAAAGGAGAGGTAAGGGAACACCTACATTTAGAACTCCCTCTCACAGATTTAGAGGGGCTGTAAAATACCTCCCACTTAACTTAACAAAAGAAAAAACCTTGGTTGGAAAGGTAGTTGAGATAATGCATGACCCAGGAAGAACAGCACCTGTTGCAAAGGTAGTTTTTGAAGAGGGGCTTGAAAAATTAATTTTAGCCCCTGAAGGATTGTTGGTTGGAGATGAGATAGCAATTGGTCCAAATGCTCCAATAAAAGCTGGAAACACTTTACCATTGGCATTGATTCCAGAGGGTACTTACGTTTACAACATTGAAGCTGTTCCAGGTGATGGTGGAAAATACGTAAGAGCTGGAGGAACTTATGCATTGGTAGTAGCAAGAGAGGCTGATAAAGTAATTATTCAATTGCCAAGCGGTGAGTTAAAGCACTTCAAGCCACATTGTAGGGCGACCATAGGAGTTGTCGCTGGTGGTGGAAGATTAGAGAAGCCATTTGTTAAGGCTGGTAAGAAGTACTATGCAATGAAAGCAAAGAACAGATATTGGCCAAAAGTTAGAGGTGTTGCAATGAACGCAGTTAATCACCCATTTGGTGGAGGTAATCACCAACACCCAGGAAGACCAACCACTACAGCGAAAAACACCCCACCTGGAAGAAAGGTTGGTCATATAGCTGCGAGAAGAACAGGAGTGAGGAAGTGAGGTGGTGTAGATGGCAAGGAAAGAATTTAGTTATCGCGGTTACACCCTTGAAGAGCTTTTAAACATGTCCCTTGAGGAAGTTGCTAAGCTTTTCCCATCAAGACAAAGGAGAAGCTTGAGGAGAGGATTGAGTCCAGAGCAAAAGAAGCTATTAAGGAAAATTAGACTAGCTAAAAGAGGAAAATACAAGAAGCCAATTAGAACACACAGCAGAGATATGGTAATTCTTCCAGAAATGGTTGGAATGACGATTTATGTTCACAACGGAAAGGAATTCGTCCCTGTCGAGATCAAGCCAGAAATGATTGGTCATTACTTAGGTGAGTTTGCTCTATCAAGAAAGAGGGTCCAACACGGATCACCAGGTGTTGGTGCTACAAGGTCTTCAATGTTCGTTGCAATCAAGTGAGGTGAGTTAAAATGGCTAAACTTGGCTACTCTTTCCAAAATTTTGATCCAGAGAGAATGGCAAGGGCTCATGGTAGAGATCTAAGAGTTTCCCCCAAATTTGCAATTGAAGTGTGCAGAGAGATCAAAGGCATGATGGTTAATGATGCAATCAAATACTTGGAGGATGTCATTGCATTGAAGAGACCAGTTCCAATTAGACGCTTTAACGATTCACTTGGGCATAAAAAAGGCAAAGGCTTTGGACCTGGAAGGTACCCAGTAAAAGTTGCAAAGGCTATCTTAAAGATCCTCCTCAATGTGAAGAACAATGCAGAGCAAAAGGGATTGGACCCAGATAGATTAAAGATAATCCATGCAGCAGCTCACAAAGGTCCAGTTCTGCCAGGATACATTCCAAGGGCATTTGGAAGAGCAACAGCATTTAACCAACAGACAACCCATGTTGAGATAGTGGTTGAGGAGATTAGGAGGTGAGCTAATGGCAATCGAGAGATATTTTATTAGGGAAGCAGTTAAGGAAATGATCATCGATGAATACCTCGAAAAGGAATTAAGAAGAGCGGGTTATGGGGGATTGGACATTAAAAAGACACCTCTTGGAACAAAGATCATAATCTTCGCTGAAAATCCTGGTTTCGTTATTGGAAGAGGTGGAAGGAGAATAAGAGAGCTTACCAGAATTATGGAGAGAAAATTTGGTTTAGAGAACCCACAGATTGAAGTTGAAGAAATCAAAAATCCCTATCTCAACGCAAAGGTTCAAGCTGTTCGCTTAGCTCAAGCTCTTGAAAGAGGAATACACTTTAGGAGAGCAGCTTATTCAGCAATAAGGGCAATTATGAACAACGGAGCAAGAGGAGTGGAAATTAGGATCAGTGGAAAGCTAACAGGCGAGAGAGCAAAGAGCGTTAGATTCTATCAAGGTTATTTGGCTAAAGTCGGAAATCCAGCTGAAACATTGGTTTCAAAAGGTTATGCCCAAGCTTTGCTTAAGTTGGGTGTTTTAGGCGTTAAAGTTGCAATAATGCCACCAGATGCAAAGCTTCCAGATGAAATTGAAATCCTTGAAAAGCCAGTTGAAGAGGTGAGCGAACAATGAGATCAAGTGAGATTAGAGAGATGAGCATTGAGGAGATTGACAAGAAAATTAGGGAGCTTAGATTGGAATTAAGTAAGGAGAGAGGTATGCTTACCATGGGTACCTCTTTAGAGAATCCTATGGTTATTAGAAATCTCAGACGTGATATAGCCAGGCTGCTTACAATCAGGAATGAAAAACTTAAGGAGAAGAAAAGGTGAGGTTAGGTGCCAAGAATTGTAAATCCCTTAGATGAGATGCTCTTTAAGGAGGTTTTGAAGGAGCAGCAAAGAATAAAGATATACATAGAAAGGGCCCGCTACGGAAAGCTCAAGACAATAGTTGAGGGTATTGACGAGAAAGAGTTTGATTTGGAAGAAATTGCTAAAAAGTTGAAGGCGAAGTTGGCATGCGGAGGAACAGTAAAAAACGGAAGGATAGAGCTTCAAGGAGACCACAGAGAAAAAGTAAAGCACTTATTGGCAGAATATGGATTTTCAGAGGAATTAATCGAAATAGAGTGACCAAAAAAACTTTAATATCCCATGAACTCATAGGATTGAAGGCAAAAATAGTGAGGAGCTCTCATCCAGGGTTCGTAGGGATCGAGGGATATGTAATTGACGAGACGAAAAATACCCTCATCATATTGGGAGAAAAGGTTTGGATTGTTCCAAAAAAGGAAGTTGAAATTGAGTTTGAAATTGACCATAAAAAAATCCTGATTAAAGGAAAAGAACTAATTGGAAGACCTGAGATGAGATTGAAAAAGAGGTGGAAAAGATGAGAGACATTGGATTGAGGATTCAACCTCCCGCTGAAAAATGCGATGATCCCAAGTGCCCTTGGCATGGGCACTTAAAGATTCATGGTAGGGTATTCGAGGGAATAGTAGTTAGCGACAAGCCAAGAAAGACCGTAACAGTGGAAAGACAACACTACTACTACCTCAAAAAATACGAACGTTATGAGTTGAGAAAAAGCAAAATCCATGCACACAATCCACCATGCATTAACGCAAGAGCTGGTGACAAGGTTTTGATTGCTGAAACAAGACCACTAAGCAAAACAAAGCACTTTGTTGTAGTAGCAGTTCTTGAGAAGGCAGAGAAGAGGTGATTGTGATGGCAAAGAGAGGAAAGAAAGGTGCTGGTGCAACTAGAGGTGTAAGCCCAGTTAGACCAACAAGAGCTTTGCCCGTTGGTGCTTACTTAGTCTGTGCAGACAACTCAGGTGCAAAGGTTTTGCAAATAATCGGTGTTGTTGGATACAAAGGCGTTAGGAGAAGATTGGCTTCAGCTGGAGTAGGAGATATGGTAATTGCAGCAGTGAAGAAAGGAAGACCAGATATAAGGCACCAAGTGGTTAGAGCGGTAATTGTTAGACAAAGAAAGGAATATAAGAGATTGGATGGAATGAGAGTCAAGTTTGAAGATAATGCAGCGGTTGTTACAACTGAGGATGGAGTTCCAAGAGGAACTGAAATTAGAGGTCCAATTGCAAGAGAAGCTGCTGAAAAGTGGGTTAGGTTAGGAAGTATTGCGAGCACAATATTGTGAGGTGAGATAAATGAAGTTGAAGACTAAACAACCAAGAAAGCAAAGGAAGTTTCTTTATAACGCTCCTCTACATTTGAGGCAAAAAATTATGAGTGCAACTCTTTCAACAGAATTGAGGCAAAAATATGGCTTTAGAACGATTCCAATTAGGAAGGGAGATAAAGTTAGAGTTATGAGGGGCGATTTCAAGGGTCATGAAGGAAAAGTGGTAGAAGTTGACTTAAAGCGCTATAGGATCTACATCGAGGGAGTTACAGTTAAGAAAGTTAATGGTACTGAAGTGTTCTATCCAGTGCATCCCTCAAATGTCATGATAATTGAACTCAACTTAGATGATGAGAAGAGAAAAGAGATAATTGAGAGGAGGGCTTGAATATGGCGAGGAAAGGTGCTAAGAGGCACTTAAAGAGATTGGCTGCACCCACTTCATGGTATATTGAAAGGAAAGCATTCAAATGGGCAGTTAAGCCTTCACCAGGTCCCCATAGCATGAAAACCTCAATTCCACTATTGTACATAATTAGAGACTATCTAGGTTATGCAAAGACAGCAAGAGAGGCAAGAAAGATTCTAAATGAAGGTAAGGTTCTTGTTGATGGGAAAGTTAGGAAAGACTACAAATTCCCAGTAGGTATTATGGATATAGTTTCAATACCAGCAAGTGGAGAGCACTATAGAGTATTCCCAAATAGACTTGGAAAGCTAATTTTGCACCCAATAAGCGAGGAAGAGGCTAAAATCAAACCAATGAAAGTTAATAACAAGAGAATGGTTAAAGGTGGAAACTTACAACTTAATTTGCACGATGGAAGCAATCACTTAGTTAAGCTGAGCTCACTAACCGATGAAACAAAGGACAAGTATCACACATTTGACACACTTCTCATGAAAATGCCAGAGAGAGAAATAATCGAAATTATTCCATTCGAAATTGGTTCTTACGTCTTCGTTACTCAAGGTAAGAACGTTGCAAGAAAGGGTAAGATCGTTGAAGTAAGGCACTTCCCAGCTGGTTGGCCAGATGTGGTTACAATTGAGGACGAAGAAGGCGAGCTATTCGACACATTGAAAGAATACGCCTTCGTTATAGGTAAGGACAAGCCAAGGATTTCACTACCATGAGGTGAAGCGAGATGAATAGAGAGGCAATTTTAGCTGATTGGGAAGCTCATCCAATGAGGAGACCAAGAATTGAAAAGGTTACAATCAACATTGGTGTTGGAGAGAGCGGTGAAAGATTAACAAAGGCAGAGAAAATGTTAGAGAGCTTGGTTGGTCAAAAGCCAATCAGGAGAAAAGCTAAGAAGACCAACAGAGACTTCGGTATTAGAAGAGGAGAACCAATAGCACTTAAAGTCACATTGAGGGGCGAGAAAGCATATGAAATGCTAAAGAGGCTTTTGGCTGCTGTTGATAACAAGCTTAAGGCTTCAAGTTTTGATAAGCACGGAAACATATGCTTTGGAATTGATGAGCATATTAATATCCCTGGTGTAGAGTATGACCCAGAAATAGGTATCTTTGGTATGGACGTTTGTGTCACACTGGAGAGACCAGGGTTTAGAGTGGCAAAGAGAAGAAGGAGAAGGCACCACATCCCAACAAAGCACAAGCTCACAAAGGAGGAAGGTATTGTTTTCATGCAGGAAGAGTTTGGCGTTGAGATTGTGGAGGGATGATTATGGCTAAGGCTGACTATAACAGAAGAAAAGTAAGGAAGTTTGGAAAAGGAGCGAGAAGATGTGTTAGATGTGGACAGTATGGTCCAGTTATTAGAATTCATGGTTTAATGTTGTGTAGGCACTGCTTTAGGGAGATGGCTCCTAAGTTAGGCTTTAGGAAATACGAGTGAGGTGAGAAAAGATGACTTTACTTGACCCATTGGCAAATGCTTTGTCACACATTACAAATTCAGAGAGAGTTGGAAAGAAGGAGGTTTACATAAAACCAGCATCAAAGCTTATTGGAGAAGTTCTTAGAGTTATGCAAGAGAACGGTTACATTGGTGAGTTTGAATTTATAGATGATGGAAGAGCTGGAATTTATAGGGTTCAGCTAATTGGAAAGATAAACAAGGCTGGTGCAATAAAGCCAAGATTTCCAGTTAAAGTTGCAGAGTTCGAGAAGTGGGAAAAGAGATTCCTCCCAGCATTCGAGTTTGGTATATTAGTTGTCTCAACATCACAAGGAGTAATGACCCACAAGCAAGCCATTGAGAAGGGAATTGGTGGAAGGTTAATAGCTTACATCTACTGAGGTGAGAGAGATGCCAATTGATGCATGGGTAAAAGAAGAGGTTGAAATCCCAGAGGGAGTTACAGTTGAAATTACGAATAGCACTGTTAAGGTTAAAGGTCCAAAGGGGGAGCTTGAGAGAGAGTTTAGCTATCCAGGGGTTAAGTTATTCATTGAAGATGGGAAGGTTGTAGTATACAAAGACTTTCCAAGGAGAAAGGACATTGCAATTGCAAGAACTTTCAAAGCCCACATTGCAAACATGATAAGAGGAGTTACAGAGGGCTTTACATATAAGCTTAAAATTGTCTACAGCCACTTCCCAATGACGGTTAAGGTTAAAGGAGATAAAGTTTACATCGAGAACTTCCTTGGTGAAAAAGCACCAAGAATAGCTCAAATCTTGCCAGGAGTTACTGTTAAAGTGCAAGGGCAAGAGCTAATAGTTGAAGGAATCGACAAGGAGAAAGTTGGACAAACAGCTGCAAATATTGAACAAGCCACGAGGATTACGGGAAGAGATAGGAGAGTTTTCCAAGATGGTATATATATAATTGAAAAAGCCGGAAAGCCGATAAAATTCTGAGGTGTGAGAAATGAATGAGAAAGCGAGACTATTAAGATTAAGGGCTAAACTCAAGAGGAAAAAGCCAAAATTCCTCAGACAGGAATGGTGGCGCTTTGATAAATTTAAGAATGATCCAAAGTGGAGGAGACCAAAAGGAACAGACAGCAAGATGAGAATGAAGCTTAAAGGGAAAGCAAGGAGCCCAAGCATTGGATGGAGTTCACCAAGGCTCGTTAGAGGATTGCACCCAAGTGGCTACGAAGATGTTTTAATCCACAACGTCAAAGAGTTGGAAATGCTCGATCCACAAAGACAAGCAGCAAGAATCGCTCACACAGTAGGTAAGAGGAAGAGGATGGCAATTATTGAGAGAGCAAAGGAATTGGGAATTAAAGTTTTAAATGCGAGGGTGTGATGAGCCATGAAGCTTGAAATGCAAAGGAGGATTGCTGCTGAACTATTAAAGTGTGGCGAGAATAGAATTTGGATTGACCCAGAGAGAATTGAAGATGTAGTCGCTGCGATTACAAGGGAAGACATTAGAAAGCTCATTAAAGAGGGAGTAATAAAGAAGAAGCCAATAAAAGGAACAAGCAGAGCAAGGGCTAAAGTTAGGCAAATAGAGAGAAGAAAGGGGAGACACAGGGGACCCGGAAGCAAGAAAGGGAAGAAAACAGCAAGAATGGGTAGAAAAGAGAAGTGGATGATGACTATTAGGGCTTTAAGAAAAGAGTTGAGGAAGCTCAAAGAAGAGAAGAAGATCGACAGATCAACCTATAGAAGACTTTACATAATGGCTAAAGGCGGTCACTTCAAGAGCAAGCACCAGTTGTACCTCTACATGGAGGAAAAGGAGATATTAAAGAGGTGATATAAATGGCACATGGACCAAGATATAGAGTTCCATTCAGAAGGAGGAGGGAGGGTAAGACTAACTATCATAAGAGGTTAGCTTTACTCAAGTCTGGAAAGCCAAGATTAGTTGTTAGGAAGACACTCAACCATCATGTAGCTCAAATTGTTGTTTACGATCCAAAAGGTGATAAAACCTTAGTTTCAGCTCATACAAGAGAACTAATGAGGGATTTTGGCTGGAAAGGGCACTGCGGAAATACTCCAAGTGCTTACCTCGTAGGTTTGCTTATTGGATACAAAGCTTTAGAGAAAGGAATAAGCGAAGCGATCTTAGATATTGGATTACACCCACCAACAAAGGGCTCAAGTATTTTCGCCATACTAAAAGGTGCAGTCGATGCAGGCTTAAACGTTCCACATAGTGAGGAGATTTATCCAAGTGAGGATAGAATAAGAGGAGAAACTATAGCTGAATATGCAAAGATGCTTAAGGAAGAAGATGAGGAGAAATACAGGAGACAATTTGGTGGATACTTGCTTAAAGGATTAGAACCTGAGAAACTTCCAGAGCACTTTGATGAGGTTAAGGCGAGAATAATTGAGAAGTTTAAGAGGTGAGAAAAGTGAGTCAAAACTGGAAGGACTACGCTCAAAGGGTTTTAGAGGAATGGCAACCAAGAACTAAATTAGGAATGCTCGTAAAGGAAGGACAAATTACAGATATAAGCGAAGTATTTAGAAAGGGTTATCAAATAAAGGAACCAGAAATTGTTGATATTCTACTCCCAGAAGTTAATTCAAGGGAAAATCAAGAGATACTTGACATAACTTTGACTGTTAGAATGACGGACAGTGGTAGAAGGGTTAGATTTAGAGTTTTAGCTGCTGTTGGAAACAGAGATGGCTACGTTGGATTAGGTATCGGACATGGGAGGGAAACAGGTATTGCAATTAGGAAAGCTTTGAGCTACGCTAAAATGAACATAATTGAGGTTAAGAGAGGCTGTGGTTCATGGGAGTGTAGATGTAGAAGACCACACTCAGTACCATTTGCAGTTGAAGGAAAGAGTGGTAGCGTTAAGGTTAAACTAATGCCAGGACCAAGAGGTTTGGGCTTAGTTATCGGTGACGTTGGTAAGAAGATCTTATCTCTAGCAGGAATCAAAGATGCATGGTCACAAACATTTGGAGAAACAAGAACAACAGTTAACTTTGCAAAAGCAGTTTTTGATGCCTTATACAACACGAACAAAGTAGCTATTCAACCAGAGATGATTAAGAGATATGGTATCACAATAGGTAGAGAGATGCCCCAAAGCTTTGACTTGTGAGGTGAAGAGAGATGACAAAGATAGCTATAATTAGGGTTGGGGGAAGAGTTGGCGTTAAAAAGCCAGTGAAAGATACCTTAGCAATGCTTAGGCTTCATAAGGTTAATCACTGTGTAATAGTTGACGACACACCTTCATACAAGGGCATGATTCAAAAAGCCAAGGATTACATAACTTGGGGAGAAATAGATGCAGAAACCTTAGCTAAACTCATCAAGAAAAGAGGAAAGCTTTTAGGAAACAAACCAGTTACAGATGAGTATGTAAAAGAAAAACTTGGAATGACAATTGAAGAATTTGCTGAAGCAGTTATCAAAGGAGAGAAGAGTTTAAAGGATTTGCCAAACTTAAAGCCAGTGTTTAGACTTCATCCACCAAGAGGCGGCTTTAAAACAAAAAAGAGAACATTCAAAGAAGGGGGAAGCTTAGGATATAGAGGCGAGAAGATAAAGGAACTAATTGAGAGGATGTTGTGAGGTGCTGAAAATGATCAGGAGAAAAAAGAAGGTGAGAAAGCTTAGAGGTTCTCACACTCATGGATGGGGATGTAAGAAAAAGCACCGCGGTGGAGGGCACAAGGGCGGTAGAGGAATGGCAGGAACAGGAAAGAGAAAAAAGACCAAATGGACTTGGGTCATTAAATACATGCCAGATCACTTAGGAAAGTACGGTTTCAAGAGACCTAAAGCAGTTCAGAGAGAAGTAATAACTGTGAACTTAAAGTTCATCGATGAAAACTTGGATGAGTTAATGCAAATGGGAATTGCCTATGAAGAAGGTGGGAAGATAATAGTTGACACAACCCAATTTGCTGATAAGGTTTTGGGAACTGGAAAGCTTACAAAGCCTTTAGTTATCAAGGCGAGAGCTTTCTCCCCCAAGGCTCAGGAAAAGATTGTTGAAGCAGGGGGAGAAGCTCTGCTTGCTTGAATTTTCTTTTTAACTCTTGGTAGGTGTTAAGCATGGGAGCAAGGGAAATAGTCTATAAAATTGAACACATGTTTCCAGAAATTGAAAGACCAAAGAGGCATATTCCTTTAAAGGAGAAACTTGCTTGGACAGGGCTTGTTTTATTATTGTACTTCCTTTTAGCTGAAATTCCATTGTTTGGCTTGCCAGCAAGAGTGCAAGATTATTTTGAAACGTTGAGGGTTGTTCTAGCAGGTAAAAGCGGATCTGTTCTCACATTAGGTATTGGTCCAATTGTTACAGCAGGTATTATTATGCAATTATTAGTTGGTTCTGAGATTATAAAATTGGATCTTTCCAATCCAGAAGATAGAAGATTTTACCAAGCATTGCAAAAGGTATTTGCAGTGTTTATGTGTTTCTTTGAAGCAGCTATTTACGTGTTTGCAGGTGCTTTTGGTAATCCAGCATTGAGTATAAAAATACTATTAATGCTCCAGCTTGCATTTGGTGGAATAATGATCATGATAATGGATGAATTGGTAAGCAAATGGGGTATAGGTAGTGGTATTAGTTTATTCATCGCAGCTGGAGTTTCACAAACGATCATTACAAGAGCTTTCAATCCTCTATCAACAACTCAAGTTATTGATCCTTTAACTGGAAAGCCAGCTATTTTGGGTGCAATTCCAGCGTTTATACAACACATAGTTAGTGGTGATCTTACTGGAGCGCTGTATAGAGGAACCCTCCCAGACATGGTTGATGTTTTGGCAACGGTTGTAATATTCCTAATAGTCGTTTATTTGGAGAGCATGAGAGTAGAAATACCATTAAGCTATGGAAGAGTCACAGTTAGGGGAAGATATCCAATTAGATTCATGTACGTTTCAAACATTCCAATTATTTTGACTTTTGCTCTCTATGCTAACATACAGCTTTGGGCAAGATTGCTTGTAAGGATTGGATATCCAATATTGGGTCAATTTGATGAAACAGGGCGTGCAATCTCTGGTTTTGTGCTCTATACAATTCCACCAAGGGATATATTCCATGTAATGGGTGATCCTTGGAGGGCATTAGGTTATGCAATAATGACGATATTCTGGGCATTAATCTTCGGATTCCTATGGGTTGAACTTACTGGCTTAGATGCAAAGAGTATAGCAAGACAACTTCAAAGAGCGGGACTTCAAATCCCAGGATTTAGAAGGGATCCAAGAATATTGGAAAGGGTCTTGAATAAATACATACCCTATGTAACCTTCTTAGGTTCGTTTACATTGGCAACAGTAGCAATATTGGCTGACTTCCTTGGTGCATTAGGTACAGGTACTGGTATACTGTTGACGGTGGGTATTCTTTACAGATTCTATGAAGAAATTGCAAGGGAGCAGGTTAGTGAAATGTTCCCAATGTTACGCAAAATCTTTGGAGAGTGAATTTTCTCTTTTTTGTTTATACCATATATTTTTAGACTCACTTTTTACAAATTCCAAAAAACCTTTAAACCCAATTCTCCTCTATTTTTTTGGCAGTCAAAAATCTGGATATCAAATTATGGTCACAATTGCCTGTTGGGTGAGCTAAATGCCATTTGTGGTTGTCATAACCGGTATTCCTGGAGTTGGGAAAAGCACGATTACGAGGATAGCCCTTAAAAGGACACGGGCGAGGTTTAGGTTAATCAACTTTGGTGATTTAATGTTTCAAGAAGCAGTGAAATCAGGCTTAGTCACCCACAGAGATGAAATGAGAAAGTTGAGTTTAAAAGTTCAGAGGGAGCTTCAATTGAAAACAGCTCAAAAAATAGCTGAAATGGCGAAAGTGCAACCAATATTATTGGATACTCATTGTACTATCAAAACACCTTTGGGCTATCTGTTGGGATTGCCTAGGGAAGTTATAGAAACAATAAATCCGAACTTTATAGTTATAATTGAAGCCTATCCAAGTGAAATCTTGGGAAGAAGACTTAGAGACCTGAAGAGGGATAGAGATGTCGAAACTGAAGAACAAATTAAGAGACACCAAGATTTAAATAGGGCAGCTGCAATTACTTATGCGATGTATTCCAATGCACTTATAAAGATAATAGAAAACCATGAAGATAAAGGTCTTGAGGAAGCAGTTAATGAGTTGGTAAAAATATTGGATTTGGCGGTGAGAGAATATGCTTGAGGGAATATATGCAGCTTTAGATGCGGCATTTAAAGGATTGATATTGACTACTCACCCAATGTGGGTGGCTACGTTATTTGGTATATTCATGGGAGTGTTTTTTACGGCAATAAATTACATATTCGTAGACCAAGAAAAGATGAAAAAATTGCAGAAGATGAGTAAGGAATTCCAAAAAGAATGGAAAGAAGCTCAGAAGAACAAGGATGAGAAGAAGTTGAGAAAATTACAGCAAAAGCAGATGGAGCTTTTAAAGCTCCAGAATGAGGTCATGAAGAGTGCAATGTTCAAACCAATGCTTGTGAGCTTTCCAATGTTCATAATATTTTATGGTTGGCTGGCAAGATACTACGTTGAAACCGCAATAGTTAAAATACCCTTCAACTTCTTCCTTGTTGACATGTTCCACAAGTTTTACAAGTCAGCCCTTCATGCAAATGAAATAGGATTCCTTGGATGGTATATCCTAACTTCCTACGTTGTTGGTGCGGTGTTGAGGAAACTGCTCGACATGGCATAGCCTAAAGCTTAAAAATACTCAACAAAAAGCTTAGCAAGGAGGTGTGTTAAATGAAACCAATGTATAGATCAAGATCATGGAGAAGAAAATACGTTAGGACACCAGGAGGAAGGATTGTAATTCACTTTGAAAGGAAAAAGCCAAAGATAGCTCACTGTGCAATTTGTGGAAAGCCCCTAAATGGGATTCCAAGAGGAAGACCAAGTGAAATGAGAAAGCTACCAAAGACTAAGAAGAGACCAGAAAGACCAATGCCTCACCTCTGCCCAAGCTGTATGCGCAGAGCTATAAAAGCTCAAGTTAGAGCTCAAATCTGACCTATTTTATAAATTTTCAAGATGATGCAGTATGGCAAAGAGGGGATTAGTGATAACAGTTAGTGGATTAGCAGGTAGTGGAACGACAACACTGTGTAAAAAGTTGGCTCAGCACTATGGATTTAAACATATTTATGCTGGGTTAATCTTTCGTCAAATGGCTGAAGAAATGGGAATGAGTTTGCAGGAGTTTCAAAAGTATGCCGAATTACATCCAGAAGTTGATAGGGAAGTTGATAGAAGACAAATTGAGGCAGCAAAAGAAGGAAACGTTATCATTGAGGGTCGTTTGGCAGGTTGGATGGTTAAGGAAGCTGATTTAAAAATCTGGCTTGAAGCACCTTTAAGGGTTAGGGTTGAAAGGGTTGCGAGGAGAGAGAAGAAACCCTATGATATCGCTTTCATGGAAACTGTTGAAAGGGAGAAGCAGAATAGGAAAAGGTATTTAAACTTATATGGTATCGACATAGATGACCTTTCGATTTATGATTTGGTTATAAACACTTCAAAATGGTCTCCCGATGGGGTCTTCGCAATTGTGAAGGCCGCCGTCGACCACCTTGCTCCCGAAGGCGACTCGGGAGCAAAGAAAAAATAGGAGGTGGAATGAAATGCCAGCAATTGATATTGGAAGAATTGGGGTTATTATTGCAGGAAGAAGAGCCGGACAAAAGGTTGTTGTAGTTGATATAATTGACAAGAACTTCGTTCTTGTTACAGGTGCAGGCTTGAACAAAGTTAAGAGAAGAAGGATGAACATCAAGCACATTGAACCACTTCCAGAGAAAATTTCAATTTCAAAAGGTGCAAGCGACGAGGAAGTTAAGGAAGCTTTGGAAAAGGCAGGAATAAGCTTAGAGTGAGGGGCTTAGCCCCCTTTATGCACCTTTCTTAAAAGTCCTTAGAACTTTTCTTTTCGCCAAATCTTTATAAGTCCCTATTTTTACTTTGTTATATAACCCTCATCAGGTGATAGTTATGGCAAAACAAAAAAAGGAGAGAAAGTTAATACTCCCAGCTGATATCGAGAGAGAGGTTTTAATTAAAGATGAAAAAGCGGAAACGAATCCAAAGTGGGGATTTCCTCCAGAGAAGAGACCGATTGAAATGCATATAAAGTTTGGTGTGATTAATTTGGACAAACCTCCTGGTCCTACATCTCATGAAGTAGTTGCTTGGATTAAAAAGCTCTTCAATTTAAAAAAAGCTGGTCATGGAGGAACTTTGGATCCAAAGGTTAGCGGTGTTTTGCCTGTAGCTTTAGAAAATGCTACGAGAGTAGTTCAAGCTCTTTTACCAGCTGGAAAAGAATATGTTGCTTTAATGCATCTCCATGATGAAGTTTCCGAAGATAAAATCTTAGCAGTTATGAGAGAGTTTGAGGGGGAAATAATTCAGAGACCTCCATTAAGGAGTGCAGTAAAGAGAAGGTTAAGGACGAGAAAAGTCTACTACATTGAAGTTTTGGAGATTGATGGTAAAGATGTCCTCTTTAGAGTTGGAGTTGAAGCAGGAACTTATATAAGGTCTCTAATTCACCATATCGGTTTAGCGTTAGGTGTTGGTGCTCACATGGCTGAGTTAAGAAGAACAAGGAGCGGTCCTTTTAAAGAGGATGAAACACTTGTAACGCTCCACGATTTAATCGATGCCTATCATTTCTGGAAAGACGATGGAATTGAGGAATATTTTAGGAAGGCAATTCAACCAATGGAGAAAGCTGTTGAACATTTACCAAAGGTTTGGATTAGGGATTCTGCAGTTGCTGCAGTGACTTATGGCGCAAACTTGGCAGTTCCCGGTATTGTTAAGGTTAATGCAAATATTAAGAAAGGCGATTTAGTTGCGATAATGACACTTAAAGATGAGCTTGTAGCTCTGGGAAAAGCTGTAATGACAAGTGGAGAAATGCTTAATTCAAGCAAGGGAATAGCCGTTGATGTTGAAAAAGTCTTTATGCCAAGAGATTGGTATCCAAAAATGTGGTAGAATTGATTATTCTTCTTTTTATTCTCTATCTCGAGTGTGTTCTGTTTGAGCTTATTTTTTAGGGATTTCGCTCAATTAGAGTAAAAAACTAACACAAATATGCGCTGCTAAAAAAATTTATAAATCTAAAGGTATAATTTTTAGTGAAAGCTGAACTTCTAATAAAACTTTGGTTTTTTGAATATTTGCCAAATTTTTGAACTTTGGAGGGATGGTTAATGAGGGGCTATGTAGCTGTATTATTAGTTGGAATATTGGTTTTTGGAGCGATTGCCAGTGGGTGCATAAGCTCAGAAAAGCCCACAACCCCTGAGAAAGTTGAAGTTTCTTTAACAGGCGATTTTGTTAAAGATGTTGTTAATATAGGGAAAGCCCTTGAGAGCAATGGTGTCAATGAGGTTAAGTTTACTGTGTGGGGAGCTGGTGATCCAAACAGTGTTATGAGAGTCTATGGTATTGTTGAAGCCGCTGAGAGAATAAACAAAGTCTTTAATGAAAACAACATTAATGTAAAGATAGTTGTAGATACTAATTATGTCGCAAGTTTCCAACAGTTATTCCAAGACTATTTGAGTAAGCAGCCAATAGGACAAGCTGGGGACTTTTTTGTAAATTCATATGCATTTATCCCAACTTTGGCAAAGGAAGGCTATATTCTTGATGTGACTGAATATGCTAAAGCTTATGAGAAAGAACTATCTGATTTCTACACTCCATTAATGGAAGCATCAAAGTGGAAAGGAAAGCTCTATGGATTGCCTCAAGATACAGAGGCAAGACCTCTCTACATTAGAAAAGATGTCGCTAAGTGTTCAGGCTTTGATCTAACAAAACTAGAGGAGAAAGTTAAAAATGGAGAATTTACATGGAGCGATGTATATGCAAAGGCTAAAGCTGCCAAGGAAAAGGGCTGCTCTGAGTGGGGATTGATACATAGAAAGGGTTCTGCACATCCAGATTTGATCCAATTTATATTTGCCTTTGGTGGAACACTTTACGATGAAAACGAGGATAAGTTAGTCCTTGATGTTCCTGCCGTTTACAAGTGGCTCTATGTTGAGTGGAAGTTTGCAAGAGATGGTATCTTACCAGAGGATATAATGTCATGGGACTGGGCAAAGCAAATACACCCAGCTATTGTAAGTGGAAATACTCTCTTTGACATTGGTGGAACTTGGTACTGGGCAGAGTGGCAAACCAAGGATTATTACGTTGATCCTAAGACAAACGAGCCAAGAGGACTTAAACCAGAAGAGGTTGATGCATGGTTCTACTACACATTGTTCCCAGCTGGTGAGAAGGGTCAAAAGCCAGTAACATTGAGTCAACCATTCGTTTGGATGATTAACTCAAAAGCCGGTGCACAAAATCCAAAGTACGATGAGCTTAAAGATATCTATCAAAAGCTTGCGTTCCTAATGATACTCAAGGCTAGCGATGCAGACATAAACGCAATACACAGTGTTATAAGCTCACACTTGCCAGTTAGAAAGGCAGCTGAGGATCTAATCAAGGATGAAAAATGGCTAAATGACTTGAAGAACCTTAATATAGACATATCCTCTGGAGTTAAAGCTGAAATAGCAGATATAGTAAAAGCAACAGTTCATCCAATAAATGCTAAGTTCTTAGCAGATGTTAGCTACATGCTTGAATACACTCATTTAGCACCATCACATCCAAAGTACCCAGCTTTAGCTGATTTATTCAAAGATGCAGTCGACAAAGTGTTGAGAGGAGAAATGAAACCAGAAGAAGCAGTGCAATTCTTAATTGATAGAATAAAAGCAGACCCAGAGCTTTCTGCATCAGTCAAGATAGTAGGTGAAGTTCCAAAGGACTGGCAGTTCCCATAGAGCAAAAACAGTAAAGGAGGGTGAAATAAGTGAAAAAATATTCAAATCTTTTTCAACTTTCTTTCTTTCTTACTCCTGCGTTAGTTATAATCATAGTGTTTTATCTTCTCCCTCTCGTCTTGACAGTTTATATGAGCTTTACTCCAATTAGAAATTGGAATACTGAGAGATATTTGAGCCAGTTTATAGGTAGTTATAACTATTACAGGATTTATCACATGGTAAAATATGATCCAATCTTTAGGCAAGTTATGATAAACACTATCATCTTCGTTTTGATAACCCTAATCGTAAATGTTTTTGGTGGATTGCTTATCTCCCTTGCGACCTACTTTATCAATGAAAAAAGCTCATCTACTTTGAGACTGGTGTGGCTTCTTCCAAGAATGTCCCCTATCGCAGTTTATAGCTTGGTCTGGTACTACTTTTTCCATGGAAGTGAAATTGGAACCCTTAATTCTCTATTATTAAAACTTGGTATAATTGATAAGCCGATTGTTTTAGGTCAAGGAGTAATTCCTTGGGGACCTTGGAGTATAATCGTGTTCATAAACGGTTTGGTTGGGGTTAGTTTTGGAATGATAGTCTTTTCATCAGCTTTAAGTCATATTCCGAGAGAGCTTGTCATAGCTGCAAGGGTTGATGGGGCAACCAATTGGAGCATCTCAAGAAAGATCCTAATACCAATGATAAGGTGGCACATTCTTTACGTTTTCACTTGGCAGCTTTTGAGTCTTATAACAAGTTATGCTCACACTTTCCTGCTGATTGAATGGGGATTGGTAAATAGAGATTACGGCACAACTTTGTCTCTATATGTCTTCCTAACTGCCTTTGGAAGAGGGGAGCAAGACCAAGGATTAGCTGCTGCAGCGGCTACAATTTTAGCCATAATTGGAACGGTCTTAGGTTTCCTAACCCTCAAGATACTGAAGTTTGAAAGAATGATAGCAAAGCCAAGGGGGGATATATAATGCTGACAGATGTTGAGGTTCGTTCAAAGAAAACTGAAGTCGCAATTACAATAGCAATTTTAATGGCAAGCATACCCCTCTTTTTAGCATTTTCCCTGTTAGTGCTCTCAAGCTTTAGCAAGGAGATGATGACAAATTTAAGCCTGGAATCATTTAGGTTCACAATTGAAAACTGGATAAATGTTTTACAAGGAAAATTAGCCTTTACAGGTGGAATAAGACAAAACATCTTAAAATACACCTTTAACACTGCTTTAGTAGCCCTTGGAGTTGCTGGTGTTGTAACATTGATTAGTGCCCTCTCTGGTTATGCCCTATCAAGGATGAACTTTAGAGGTAGAAAGTTCTTACTCATGTTCTTACTCATGCTTCACGCTTTCCCAGGGGTTGCTTTAATAGTTGGAGTTTATTTGCTCTACAGGCTTAGCTTACCTTCAAGCCCCTCTCTAGTGACGACATTCTCCTTTATGTACGTTATAGTGGCTAGAGCTGCTTTAGAAGTTCCTATGGCTACTTGGCTTATGAAGGGGTTCTTTGACTCAATACCTTGGGAAATTGAGTGGTCTGCAATAGTTGATGGGGCGTCAAGGATTAGGGTATGGAGAAAAATATTACTTCCACTAATAAAGCCGGGGATCGCTGCTATACTGCTCTTTGGATTCCTTGCTGGATGGCAGGATTTAATATATGTTAGAACTTTCCTCGTTGAACCAACTTTAGCTACTTATATTGAAGCAAACCTTGAAGCAGAGTATTCTCACATGCCACTAATAGCAGCCGCTGGAACCTTGTATCTCTTGCCAACAATAATATTCTTTTTAACTTCTCAAAAGCTGTTGCTTGAAACCCATTCTGGAGGAATAAAGGGGTGAGAGAGAATGGTGACTGTGAGATTGGAGAATGTCACAAAGAGATTTGGTAAAGTTGTTGCTGTTGATAATGCCAATTTAGAAATTAAAGATAAAGAGTTTATGGCACTTTTAGGTCCTTCTGGAAGTGGAAAGAGTACTTTGCTTTATCTCATAGCGGGAATCTATAAACCAACCCAAGGGAGGATATACTTTGACGACATGGATGTTACAGAGCTTCCACCAAAGGAGCGCAATATTGGTTTAGTTTTCCAAAATTGGGCGCTGTATCCTCATATGAAAGTCTTTGATAACATTGCTTTTCCATTAGAGCTTAAGAAGGAGTCGAAGGAAGAAATCAAAAAAAAGGTCACTGAAGTTGCTAAAATGCTTAAGATAGATCATCTTCTAGAGAGATATCCCTATCAGCTTTCAGGTGGACAGCAGCAGAGAGTTGCAATTGCTAGAGCCTTAGTTAAAGAACCTGGGGTTTTACTTTTGGATGAGCCACTCTCAAACTTAGATGCTCTCCTTAGAATGAACGTTAGAGCAGAGCTTAAGAGGCTTCAGAAAGAGCTGGGAATTACAGCTATTTATGTAACTCACGATCAAGCAGAAGCTTTAGCTATGGCTGATAAAATAGCGGTGATAAGGGAAGGTGAGATACTCCAAGTAGGAACACCAGATGATGTATATGCTAAACCATGGTGCAAATTTGTTGGGGGTTTCTTGGGTAATCCACCGATGAACTTCGTTGAATCTACCGTTATAAGGGAGAGTGGAGAGCTCTTAATAGGTGAAAGCAGGATACCAGCACCTCCAAAATACGCTGAACTTCTCAAAAAATTTGATGTAAGCAAAGTATTGCTTGGATTTAGACCCCATGATGCTGAAGTTATAGAGCTAAAACCTAACATGCCCGATCCACCAATGTTGGTAGGAGAAGTTTTTGCGGCTGAACCATTGGGCAGGGAGACAATAGTAACAGTGGTCTTGGACGATGAAACCTATGTAAAAGTATTTGCCAGCAAAGAGCAAAAGTTTGATGTTAGGGATAAGGTAGGAATAGTCTTAGACTTGGAAAAAGCTCTGCTCTTTGATAAGAAGACTGAACTTGTCTTGGAGAGGGCATTTGAAAAGAAAGAGTTTTCATAGTTTTTAATTTTTCAAGTTTATTCTTTGGAGGCAATGTTTGTTTTTTGGATAACCTTTTTAAGCCATCTCTTTAACCATTCTCCATGAGTCATTATTATTCCAAGAATCCAAGTGTTCCTTTAAGGACAAAAATTATTGAAGTAGTTGTTAGAGGACATCATTTCAAATTTATAACTGCGAGTGGGGTTTTTTCATTTGGAAAATTTGATAAAGGTACTAGATTATTGATTGAGAATGCTGTTTTAGATGAAAGCTTTAGAGTTCTGGACTTGGGATGTGGCTATGGGGCAATAGGAATAGTGGCTTCGCACTTTGTAAAATATGTCCTCATGACAGACATTAACATAAGAGCCGTCCAGATTGCGAAGAAAAATTTAAAAATCAACAATGTAAAGAATGCAGAGGTCAGATGGGGAAATCTTTATGAACCAGTTAGAAATGAAAAATTCCACTCAATAATTACCAATCCACCTGTTCATGCTGGGAAAGAAGTGTTGAGGGAAATAGTTATAAATGCCCCTAAACACCTCTACGATGGAGGTCTCTTACAGTTGGTCATTCGCACCAATCAAGGCGCAAAATATATTAAGGGTCTAATGGATGAAACCTTTAGCGAAGTTAGGGAATTGGCAAAAGGTGGAGGATATAGAGTATATGCCGGGATTGCCTAGCCTGGGAAGGCGCGGGCCTTGAGAGCCCGTGGGCGTTTGCCCGCCGGGGTTCAAATCCCCGTCCCGGCGCCAAAATCCTCTCTTTGAGGGATTAACCTTTGGAGGTGTTATTATAATGGCAGATTTCAAACACATAGTGCGTATCGCTGGAACAGATATAGATGGGCATAAACAGGTTAGATGGGCGTTAACCGGTATCAAGGGAATTGGAGTAAACTTTGCAACGATAGTTTGCAGAGTTGCAGGAATAGATCCGTTCCAAAAGGCTGGTTATCTAAAAGAGGAAGATGTAAAGAAAATTGAAGCAATATTGGCAAATCCAGTAGAGCATGGAATTCCAAGCTGGGCAGTTAACAGACCAAAAGATTATGAGACCGGAAGAGACTTACACTTAATTGGCGCTAAATTGGTAATGGCATGGAGAGAAGACGTCAATAGATTAAGGAGAATCAGGGCATACAGAGGTATTAGGCATGAGCTTGGCTTGCCTGTAAGAGGACAAAGAACTAAATCAAACTTCAGAAGAGGAACTACAGTTGGTGTTAGGAGAAGGAGAAAGTGAGGTGAAGTGAATGGGAGATCCTAAGAGACAAAGAAAAAGGTATGAGACTCCCTCTCATCCATGGATTAAGGAGAGATTGGATAGAGAAAGGGTTTTGATGCAGAAGTATGCATTAAAAAACAAGAAGGAACTATGGAAGCATGAAACACAACTTAGAGAGTTTAGAAGAAGGGCAAGAAGATTGTTAGCAGCAAGAGGCAAGCAAGCAGAGGTTGAAAGAGTTCAACTGTTACAAAGATTGATAAGATTGGGAATATTGCCTGAAAATGCAGTGCTTGATGACGTTCTATCATTGACCATAGAGGATATCCTAGAGAGAAGACTTCAAACATTGGTATTTAAGAAAGGTTTAGCAAGAACAATGAAACAGGCGAGACAGTTGATTGTTCACGGTCATATAGAGATCAATGGGCAAATCATAAGGTCACCAAGCTATATCGTGTTAAGAGAGGAGGAAGATAACATAACGTACTCAAAGACATCACCATTTGCAAGTTCATCCCACCCAGAGAGAATAGTTATTGAACAAGCTGCTAAAGGTGAGGCTCAATGAGTGAGGAAGTTGTTAATATTAAGAAGAAGGAAAAATGGGGAGTTGTTCACATTTACTCCTCCTACAACAACACAATTATTCACATCACAGACCTAACTGGAGCAGAGACAATTTCAAGATGGAGCGGTGGTATGGTAGTTAAAGCTGATAGGGATGAACCATCACCTTATGCAGCAATGATTGCAGCTAAGAGAGCTGCAGAGGAGGCATTAGAAAAGGGAATAACTGGAGTTCACATAAAGGTTAGAGCTCCAGGTGGAAGCAAGAGTAAAACTCCAGGTCCAGGTGCTCAAGCTGCAATTAGGGCTTTAGCAAGAGCTGGTCTCAGGATAGGCAGGGTTGAAGATGTAACACCAATCCCACACGATGGAACAAGACCTAAAGGCGGTAGAAGAGGCAGAAGGGTCTGACCTCTTATAACTTCTTTTTTGGTGAGAAAAATGAAAATTGAAATTCTTGAAAAGAGAGATAATGCACTTCGCTTTATCCTTGAGGGGGTTGATGTTACTTTTGCAAACTCCCTACGAAGAACAATCGTTGGCGATGTTCCAACCTTTGCAATTGATGAAGTTGAATTTTACGAAAATGATTCAGCTTTGTTTGATGAGATTATCGCTCATCGCTTAGCAATGATTCCTTTAACTACTCCAGTGGATAGGTTTGAACTCGATGCTTTGGATTTAGACGAATATATAGTTACATTGTCTTTAGAAGCTGAAGGTCCTGGAATGGTGTATTCTGGAGACTTAAAGAGTGATGATCCAGATATTAAGCCAGCAAATCCAAATATACCGATAATTAAGCTTGCAGAAGGTCAAAGGCTTGTATTCAACGCATATGCTAAACTTGGAAGAGGAAAAGATCACGCAAAGTGGCAACCAGGCTTTGCTTACTACAAGTACTTAACAAAGCTCTATGTAAGTAAAGAAACACCAAAGTGGAATACCTTAAAGAAGATTGCAAAGAGAAGGAAGTTACCAATTGAAGAGAATGAAAATGAACTCATCATAACTACTTTAAAGAGCTTTTACTTGCCAAGGGAATTTGACCAATATATGGGAACTCTTATCAGAGAGGAGATAATACCAAATACATTCGTCTTCACCGTTGAAAGCAATGGAGAATTGCCAGTTGAAGAAATTGTCAGCATTGCGTTGAAAATATTGATGAGAAAGAGCGATAAATTTATAAGCGAACTTCATAAATTAGGCGAATAGGCTTAAGCGGGGGTTGCCGAGCCTGGTCAAAGGCGCGGGATTTAGGGTCCCGTCCCGCAGGGGTTCCGGGGTTCAAATCCCCGCCCCCGCACCAAAATAATGATCACCCCGTCCCTCGGTGCGAGAAAGGAAAAGCTCTTATGGAGGAATGCTCATGAAAAGGACTGGTCCGACAGATGTTAATTTGAGAAGGCTCATTAGGTATTTGAAGAAAAAGTCAAACGAAGAGAATGTTAAGATTTGGAAGGATATAGCTTGGCGCTTAGAAAGACCAAGGAGACAGAGAGCGGAAGTTAATGTAAGTAAGATCAACCGTTATACTAAGGAAGGAGACATGGTTATTGTTCCAGGGAAAGTTTTAGGTGCAGGAAGGCTTGAACACAAAGTTATAGTTGCAGCATGGCAATTCAGTGAAACAGCAAAGGAAAAGATTATCAACGCTGGTGGAGAGGCAATAACAATTGAAGAGTTAATTGAAAGGAATCCAAAAGGTAGTGGAGTAATCATAATGGAGTGATGTGCCATGAGAATTATTAACGCTGAGGGTTTAATCCTTGGGAGATTAGCCTCAAAAGTTGCTAAAATGCTTCTTGAAGGTGAAGAAGTTATCATAGTTAACGCTGACAAGGCAATAATCACTGGAAACAAAGAATTCATATTTGCTAAGTACAAGCAAAGGATTGGCTTAAGAACATTAACAAATCCAAGAAAGGGTCCATTTTACCCGAAGAGGAGCGATGAGATAGTTAAGAGAACCGTTAGAGGAATGCTTCCATGGAAAACAGATAGAGGAAGGAAAGCATACAAGAGACTAAAAGTTTATGCAGGAGTTCCAAAGGAGTTCGAAGGAAAGGAATTTGAAACAATAATGGAGGCACACATGTCAAGGCTTAAAACACCAAAGTATGTTACAGTTGGTGAGGTTGCGAGATATTTAGGTGGAAAGTTCTGAGGTGATGCTCATGAAAGTTATCCAAACTGCTGGAAAGAGAAAGAGTGCAATTGCAAGGGCGACAATAAGAGAAGGAAAAGGTAGGATTAGAATTAATGGAAAGCCGGTTGAGATTATTGAGCCAGAAATTGCAAGGTTCACAATTATTGAGCCCCTTCTCTTGGCTGGTGAAGAGATAGTTAACAAAGTCGACATTGACGTTAAAGTTAGTGGTGGAGGGTTCATGGGTCAAGCTGAAGCTGCAAGGGTTGCAATAGCTAGGGCTTTAGTTGAGTGGACTGGTGATATGAACCTTAAAGAGAAGTACATGCAATACGATAGAACAATGCTCGTTGGTGACTCAAGAAGAACAGAGCCTCACAAGCCAAATAGATCAACAAAGGGTCCAAGAGCTAAGAGACAAAAGAGCTACCGTTAGCTTTCCTTTGTTAAATTTCATTTAAAACTTTAGAAGGTGATTTGGTTGATAATTCCTGTAAGGTGTTTTACCTGTGGGAAGGTCATAGGTGATAAATACTACATATTTAAAGAGCGCGTTGAAAAAGGAGAGGATCCAGAAAAAGTGCTCGATGATTTAGGTTTGGAAAGATACTGCTGTAGAAGAATGTTGCTCACTCATGTTGAGCTTATCGATGACATAATGTACTATAGAGTATATTAAAAACCACATTTCTTTAGGTGGGGCCGTGGGGTAGCTTGGTCCATCCTCTCGGCCTGGGGCGCCGGAGACCCGGGTTCAAATCCCGGCGGCCCCACCAAAATTTGCATAGGTGATAAACATGTTTAAGTACACAAGATTTGAGAAGGCTCGTATAATAGGAGCAAGGGCATTACAGATAGCTATGGGCGCTCCAGTGTTAATTAATGTACCAGAGGGCATAACCCCACTAGACGCCGCAATACTTGAGTTTGAAAAGGGTGTAATCCCAATAACCGTTATAAGGGCAAGTTAAGGTGATTAAATGACAATAATAGAGAACATTACTGGAAGGTTGGCAATACTCAGAGGCGGCAAATACTCAATTGAAGTTGACGTGATTACAAGTAGTGGATTTGGTAGATTTGCTGCTCCAGTTGAGGAAAATCCTTCATTGTATATAGTCGAAGCCCATAGAGCTGTTAGTGAAGTTGATGAGATAATTGGTCCAGAGCTGGTAGGTTTTGATGCCCAAGATCAAGAGCTAATTGACTCCTATTTGTGGGAAATTGATGGAACTGACAATTTAAGTCACATTGGAGCAAACACAGCTTTAGCAGTTTCAATTGCAGTTGCTAAAGCCGCTTCAAATGTCAAAAGAATACCCTTATACACTTACTTAGGAGGAACATTTACAACAGAACTGCCGGTTCCTTTAATAGGATTTGCTAAGGATGAAAACTTTGAGTATTTTGTTATGGTTAAAGACTTGATGGAAATTAGTGACGTTATTGATGCAGTTGTCAAGATTGAAGAGCATTCAAAGAATTTGACAATTGAAGAGCTTTCAAAAGCTTCAGAAAAAGCTGGAGAAGAGTTGGGATTGGAAGTAGCATTAGGTCTAGTCCAGCTTAAACCAATTGAACTTGAGGAGTTGTTGAGATTAGTTGAGGATAACAACATTGTTTACATCAAACCTTTTGGAGACGATGAAGAGGTTTATTTAGAATTAATAGCAAGCACTCATGGGGTCTTTGTTGATGGAGAGAACCTATTCCGCTCAAAGGACATTTTAGATAGGAGATATTACAACACGCTTTCAATAAAACCTATCAATTTAGGAACTCTCACAGATGTTTACAACTTGGTTAATGACGCTAAATCCGAAAGAATAATGCCAATCCTAGCTGAGGCAACTTTTGAGTCGGCTGATGAGGCTTTGTCTCATCTTGCAGTGGGGTTCAAATGCCCCGCAATATTACTGAACAAAGATTCGCTTGCTAAAATAAATGAATTGATTAGGATTGCAGAGGATTTGGGTGAAAAAGGAAGGATAATAACTTTTGAGGGGTGAAAAAGATGGAAGAGTATTTAGTTCCTCTCGACTTGTACTTGGCAGCGGGAATACATATTGGAACCCAACAAAAGACAAAGGATATGAAGAAGTTCATTTACAGGGTAAGACAAGATGGTTTGTATGTGTTAGATGTTAGAAAGACAGATGAAAGGTTAAGGGTTGCAGGAAAATTCCTTGCAAAGTTTGATCCGGAAAAAATCTTGGCAGTTTCAGTTAGACTTTATGGTCAAAAACCAGTCAAGAAATTTGGTGAAGTAACTGGGGCAAAAGCAATTCCAGGGAGATTTTTACCAGGAACGATGACAAATCCAGCAGTTAAGAACTTCTTTGAGCCAGACGTTTTAATAGTCACGGATCCAAGAGCTGATCATCAAGCAATAAAGGAAGCAATTGAAATTGGAATTCCAATTGTTGCCTTGGTTGATACGGAAAATCTATTGAGCTACGTTGATTTGGCAATACCAACAAACAACAAAGGTAGAAAAGCCTTAGCATTGATATACTGGATTTTAGCTAGGGAAATCTTACTCAATAGAGGGGTTATTCAAAGCAGAGAAGACTTCAAAGTTCCTGTTGAAGACTTTGAAATGAGAATTATTAGAACTTGAGCTTTCAGCTTTTCTTTTCTCTTAAGCTTTGTTTTATCTACGAAAGAGTTTTTAACCCCTGCTTTTTTAAAATAGTTTGATGAGACATGCTTAAGCTTGAAAACCTTAGAAAGGTTTACTCAAATGGAGTTGAGGCTTTAAAGGGAATAAATTTGGAGGAAGAAATTGAAGGAAAAGTTTTAAGCTTTATTGGAGAAAATGGTGCTGGAAAAACCACTTTAGTTAGAATTCTTTCAACACAGTTAAAACCAACCTCTGGAAGGGCTTTTCTCTTTGGTAAAGACATCATTAGAAATGCAAGAGAGATTAGAAGATTAATAGCAATTCTTCCTCAAGATATACGACCTTATCTATACTCACTTACTCCCTTTGACTACATAACTTTCTATTTGAGGATTAGAGGGATAAATAAGACTCAAGCAGAGAGAAGAGCTAGAGAAATAATCGAGAGGCTTGAGATTCCAAATAAAGAAATCCAAAACCTTTCTGGTGGAATGCAGAGAAGGGTTTTCTTAGCCATGGTTTTATCAAGTGATTCAAAGCTTTATTTTTTAGATGAACCTACCGTAGGCTTGGATCCAATATCGAGGAACTTAGTTTGGAGCTTAATTCAAGAAAAGCTTGAGAATAGTGGTGTGATCCTAACGAGCCATTATTTAGATGAAATCGCTCTCTTAGCTGATAAAGTGTTTTTAATGAAAGAAGGACAAATAACTGAGCATGGAAAGCCAAAAGAGCTTTTGAAAAAAGCTTTTGGTAATTTAAAGCTTAAAGTTATTGTCAAAAATGCTGACGCAAAGATCTTAGAGTTATTTCCAAATGCAAGGATAATAGGGAACTTTGCTTATATCTACGAAGAGCCTAGAAAGATTGAAGATGAGCTTTTGACCTTAGGTTACATCTTTGAGATCAAGGAAATTGGTTTAGAGGACTTATTTTATGTAGGTGATTGAAATGCTTGAAATCCTTGAGTTCTATGCCAAAGCATACTTTAGAAAGAGGCTTACAGTAATTAACGCTTTCCTCAGAGTTTTTGGTTTTGTATTGATTTTGGTCTTTATTGGAGGAAAAGAGTATCTTCCTTACGCTTTAGTGGGAGCCTTTGTAAACATGGCAATTTCTCCTGGAATTTTACAAATCCCCATTGATTTTAATGCTTTTTACCGCTCAAAATTTAAGGATTTACTCGTTGCAACACCTCTAAACCCTATAAAATTCACCATCGCAACAGCGATTGGTTTTTCTTTCAGCTCTTTTGTTCAAATTTTGGTCGCTTTGGCTTTAATTGTTCTTTTCACAAATTCAAATATTCTCAGCTTGACTTATCTTCTCATAATTTTTACCTTTTCTTGGCTTTCTTTCGTCTTTTTAGGTTTTTATCTTGCAACTAAGATTAAGGATGTCATATCAGCCTTTAGAGTGACAGATACGCTGTACATAGTCTTAACACTGTTTTCACCCGTTTATTATCCAATTGAAAAGCTTCCATTCTTTTTCCAAAAGCTGGCTTTGCTTTCTCCGACAACTCACATGGCTTTACTTATGAGGGAAGCTTTGAATATAGGAAATGCTTTACCATGGAGTTCTGCTTATCTTTTTGTGCTCTTCTCTGCTTTTGGATACTTAGCTTTTAGAAAAGCTGAGTGGATGGAGAGTTAACCTAAATACTATAAACCTCTTTTGCTAATTTTCTTTTGGTGATGTTCATGAGAAGATATCCAGTTGTTGCAGGTAGTTTTTATCCTGCTGGTGAGGAGCTTTTAGTAATGCTTGAGCGTTTTTTTGAAGATTTAGGAAAACTTGGTGAGAAGAGAGACATAAAAGCAGGAGTTGCTCCCCATGCAGGCTACATCTTTTCAGGCTTCACAGCCTCAAGAACATTTAAAGCGATTTATGAGGACGGCATTCCAGAGGCATTTGTCATTTTGGGTCCAAATCATACTGGTATGGGTTCTCCAATAGCCATTTATCCGGAAGGAGAATGGATTACACCTTTAGGCGAAGTTGAGGTTGATAAAGAGCTTGCAAGGTCAATAGCAAAGCACTCTAGAATAGCTGACTTAGATGAGCTGGCTCATAAATATGAACATTCTCTTGAGGTTCAGCTCCCTTTCATTCAATACATAGCCGATAAAGCAGGGAAAGAAGTCAAAATTGTACCAATAACTTTGGGAATTCAAGATGAAGAAGTTGCTGAAGATTTAGGTAAAGCCATTTTTGAAGCTCAAAAAGAGCTTGGAAGGGATATCGTGGTAATAGCGAGCACAGACATGATGCACTATGGCTATGCTTATGGATATGTTCCATTCAGAGCGAGGGGAGAAGATTTGGTTGGTAGGATTAAGGAGTGGGACTTTAGGGTAATTAGACAGATCTTAAATCTTGATTATAAGGAAATGTTTAGAGAGATTAGAGAGATGAATCACACTATGTGTGGACCCGGTGGAGTTGCAGCAGCAATAGTTTACTCTCGCTTAGCCAAAGCTAATGAAGCAGAACTTTTGCACTATACGACAAGTTATGAAGTTAGCAGAAGCACAGATGCGATAGTTGGCTATGCTTCAATTGTTGTGAGGAGGGCGTGAAAAAGTCATAAGGGTGTTAACAACATGGAGATTGATGGTATAGCCCAAAAATTGCTTAAAGGTGTAGGCTTTCTTCTTTTTATACTTGCTGTTGCTTACCTGCTGGAATTTTTGCTTAACCTGAATAATCCTTATTTCAATGACTCAGATGCTGTGGAACTTATCTTAAAGTCTGCCATGTATTTCCTTATAGTCGGTGGAGTGCTGATATTATTTGCTATACTTTACCCCGAGATCAACAGCTCATCTGTAAAAGCTTTAGGCGGAACAGTTCTCTTAGGTTTAGCTGCGTTACCTGGATATGGCATTGGTATAAAGTACTTAACGAGGAAATGCTGTTCTTCCTGCAGTACATTTGAAATGCACTGGCTTGTAAATGTCATAGGCTTATTCGTTTTTATATTTGCCATTGGGGGCACAATCCTTGTATGGTTTCAATATCTAAAAGAAGTAATCCGAAGGATATCCTGAATTTCCCAGTGAACAACCAAAAGGAAAATAAATTCAATGAACGTACTCTAAACCATGAGGATTGAAGACGCAGTAAGGAAAATACTTGCTCTTGATAAAGAGGGAAAAGTTAAATTCATAATTCTGTATGGTTCTCACGCGAGAGGAGAGGCTCGAAGGGACGGTGATGTTGATTTGTGCATTTATTATGAAGGTACAAAGAGAGAGGCTTTTGAATTCAGAATAAAGATTCTTGGAGAGTTTCCAGATAACTACGACATACAGATTTTCAACTTGCTACCTCTCTTTCTTAGAAAGGAATGCCTAGAGGGTGTTGTACTGTTCTGCAGGGATTGGGAGTTTTTGCATGACATCACATACAGAACCATTGAAGAATTCGAAGATTTTAAGTGTTATTACTATGACTACATTGGTTTGGAGGCGATAGAATGAGAACCCTTGAAGATATACAAAAGACTCTCACTTCCCATAAAAAAGAGCTTTATAAAAAATTTGGAGTTAAGAGAATTGGTATCTTTGGGTCGTATTTAAGAGGAGAACAAAAGGAAACAAGTGATATTGACATTTTAGTTGAATTTCACAGGCCTATTGGATTCATTGAGTTTATCAGGCTCCAAGAGTATCTCGAAAATTTACTTGGAGTTAAAGTTGATTTGGTCACAAAAAAAGCATTGAAGAAACGAATTAGAAAGCAAATTCTCCAAGAGGTGAAATACGTATGAGAGACCCATATTTATATATTGAGGATATCATTAACTCAATTAAAAAAATAAAACGTTACACTGCTGGTATGTCTTTTGGAGATTTCATAAGAGATGAAAAGACTATTGACGCAGTCATAAGAAACTTGGAAGTTGTAGGGGAAGCTGCCAAAAATGTTCCAGAAGAAATCCGGCAAAAGTATCCACAAATTCCTTGGAAAGAAGTTGCTGGAATGAGAGACAGACTTATTCATGCTTATTTTGGAGTCGATTTAGAGATTGTTTGGCAAACTATAGTCTCAGATCTGCCAAAACTAGAGAGTGAATTAGTCAAAATTATTAAAAAGGAGGGACAAAAATGAGGGTTCTCGCTTCAGCTCCAGCTAAGATTATTCTCTTTGGAGAGCATAGTGTTGTTTATGGGAAACCCGCTATAGCAGCTGCTATTGACTTAAGGACTTATGTTTGGGCTGAATTTAACAAAAATGGAAGAATTAGAATAGAGGCAAAAGATATAAGAGTTCCGGGATTGACGGTTTCATTCTCTGATAAGGAGATTTACTTTGAAACAGATTACGGAAAAGCAGCTGAAGTTTTGAGCTATGTAAGAGAGGCAATAAATCTTGTACTGGAAGAGGCTAGCGTTAAGCAAGGTGTAACTGTTTCAATAACTTCTCAAATTCCTGTTGGTGCTGGGCTTGGAAGCTCAGCTGCCGTAGCTGTCGCAACAATTGGTGCGGTTTCAAAGCTTCTAGGTTTAGAGCTTAAAAAGGAAGAAATTGCCAAACTCGGACACAAAGTTGAGCTTTTGGTTCAAGGAGCTTCGAGTGGAATTGACCCAACAGTTTCAGCAATTGGTGGATTTCTTTACTATCAAAGAGGCAATTTTGAAAGCTTACCTGTAGTTGAGCTTCCAATAGTTGTTGGATACACAGGTTCAAGCGGAAGCACTAAGGAGTTGGTCGCTAAAGTTAGGAGAAGCTTTGAAGAGATGCCTGATATAGTAAATCCGATCTTAAATTCTATGGGTAAATTGGTGGAAAAAGTTAGGGAGATTATACTTTCAGAATACGACAAAGATATTAAGTTTGAGCTCCTTGGAAGGCTCATGAATATTAATCATGGCTTACTTGATGCTCTTGGAGTTTCAACTAAGAGCTTGAGCGATTTGGTGTATGCCTCAAGAGAAGCCGGTGCTTTGGGAGCAAAGATTACTGGAGCTGGTGGTGGCGGCTGTATGTATGCTTTAGCTCCAGGAAAGCAAAGTGAAGTTGCTACAGCTATAAAAATCGCTGGTGGACTTCCAATGATAACGAAGATTAGCAGAGAGGGGCTTAGAATTGAGGAGGTAGTTGAATGATACTCATAAAGCTCGGTGGAAGTGTGATAAGCGATAAAAACGTTCCTTATTCGTTTAACAAAGAGGTAGTTGAAAGGATAGCAGAAGAAATTGCGCACTTTTATCCAGCTGAAGGCTTTATCCTTGTTCACGGTGGCGGAAGCTTCGGACATCCAAATGCCAAAGAATACAACATTCGTGAGGGTTTAGTTGGAGATATGGAGAGAAAGAGAATCGGCTTCTCAAAGACTCATCAAGCTATGCTAAAGCTTAACGACTTGATAATTCAGGTGTTTTTGGAAAAAAGATTGCCAGCTTATTCGGTCTCATCTTCTTCAATATTCCTTATAGAAAACGGTCACATTGTTTATGGGGATGTTGAAGTTTTAAGACGGCTAATAGAGAAAGGATTCATTCCTATTTTGTTTGGAGATACAGCAATAGCTCTGGATAAAGGAATTGACATTCTCTCAGGAGATCAGATAGTAAGCTATCTCGCAAAGATGCTTAAGCCGAGCAAAGTTATCTTTTTGATGGATGTCGATGGAATCTATGATAAGAATCCAAAAGAACACAAGGATGCAAAGCTCTTGGAAGAGATAAAAGAGATTCCAGAACTTGAAGGTTCGGCAGGAGTTGACGTTACTGGGGGAATAAATAACAAGCTTAAAGAGGCTTTTAAAATTGCCAAGTATTGTGATGTCTATTTCATAAACGGAAAAGTTAAAGGAAATCTGGACAAGGCAATACGAGGAGAGAAAGTTGGCACAAGGCTCAGGTTCTAATGTTTGTTTTTGTTCATTCTTTTACTTGGGTTTCTTTTGGCTGATAGGATTTTTGAGTATATAGTTGAAAAGTAAAAACTCGTAAAGAGGAAAAAAGTATATCATATTACAACTCATAAAAGAAAAATTTATAAGTCTTGAAGTCAAAATTGTCATTGCAATATTTGGTAGGAGGTGCAAGCATGAAAAGATTGTTGGGAATTTTGTTAGGACTGTTAATAATTGGAATGACGGCAGAGGTAAGCTATGTTGAGGGCAACATTGATGAGTGGATATTAGTGAGTGAGGGAGTTGCCACAGGGTATTATGATAGTCCTCTTGGAACAGGAACAACTTATAATAGTGCAGCAGTGGAAAGGTACTATGATTGGTGGTGGGATGGATACGGATATGTATATCAATTCAAAGAGAGTGCAGCTGGGGCAGACAGAGAAGGTGGCTACCCTGGAATGATAGTCAAACAAGGTGTGGATCTTATAAAAGTTGGAGGAGACTTCTCATTTTTGGCAAACCCTTCTGATCCACAGGTTGCAGGAGCATTTCCATACTCAGGCATTGCAGGATACTTTGAAGACATTGCCCAAGATATTGCAGAAATTATCATTGGCAACCTTCCCTATGGAGTAGGATATGCATATACTGCTGTACAATTTGCATACAACCTTAAAAAGGGATATGATGTATTAAATGACCCAGGTAATGTATATTTTAGATGGACAACATATGGGAGCGATGTTGGACATTTTACCCGCTGGTTTGTAGAAGTTAGAGGAAGCTATGCAACATTCAAAGTAATATCAAAGATGTATTATACTTCTTACACTAGTGTTAACGTTGCCATGACTATTAGAATTGATGCACCCTCTTCATACTCCCCAGAAGTTGCTATAAAAAATTCTAATCTTGCTGGTAGACTTATTCAAGATATTAAGTACAGGATATCCGGTATAGGAAAATATACAATTAACTTTGATGGTACTCTAAGGACTGTATACAAGATTAACCCTAAAGCTGTGGAAAAATACAAAGATAAATTTAATATTCCTGAGATAGTGATTCAGAGAGCCTTAGAAAAGAACAGCCCTATTTATCTTATTAGAGGTCCAGCCAAGGTTAGAGTTTTAAGTATTGAAACCTACACCGAAAAAGAGGGAAGGGGATGAAACTCACAAAAAAGTACCTTATCGTCTTTTTCATTTTATTTTCATTAATAGCTGTAAAGGTGTTTATTGAGAATCAAAAAGGTAGTACATCGAAAGAACCTATCAGTCCACTTGCTTATCTTCTCACAAATATGGAAAGCATTCTTCATGACAATGGCATTTATGACTATAAAATTGAGCCGCAAGTAACTCTTTATGTTATGGGTAAGTGTCCCAACTGCACGATAATCCGACAGGATGCAATAATACACATCAAAAATTCTACTTACTTGGCGATTTTTAATATAACTGCCCATTCGGTTGAACTTATTCCAACAAATGAGGAGATAATTTCTAAATATCTCTCTTTCTTCGAAGCTCATGGAGGTAAGATTGTAAACTCAACAGAGTGTATTACAACAACATTACTAAATAAGACAACAACGACATGCATAAAAAGCCATGGTATATTTCCAGCCATTGTGTATGTAAATAAGACAAAGCAGTAGGGTTTGCAAAACTATAATTGTAAAATCACCCATAAAAAATTACTTTAAGTAAAAGGAAAAATCTACATAGAATCTTGGTGATTCCTTTCCAAAAACCTCTTAACCTATCTTAGCGTTTCTCTTTAAGGAGGTGGGTTTTATGGAGCATTTTGACAAAGAAGAGCTCACAGTTATTAGGAAGTTTGAGCATATAGAGCATTGCTTAACTAAGCAGGTTGAAGCTCATGTTAGCAATGCTTTTGAAAACATTTACTTCGTTCATCAAGCTTTACCTGAAATTGACAAAGATGAGATAGACTTAAGCGTTGAATTCCTCGGTCACAAGCTTGACTATCCAATAATGATAGCTGGAATGACGGGAGGAACAAAAGGCTCTCAAATAGCTGGGAAAATTAACAAAACTCTCGCTAAAGCTGCTCAGGAGTTAAACATAGCAATGGGTGTTGGAAGTCAGAGAGCAATGATAAGAAAGCCTGAGACTTGGGAGAGTTATTACGTTAGGGATGTAGCACCTGATATCTTTTTAGTTGGGAATTTAGGAGCGGCTCAATTTGTTTTAGGTTATGGAACTGATGAAGCCCTCAAAGCTGTAGAAACAATTCAAGCTGATGCATTAGCCATTCACATGAATCCTTTACAAGAAAGCGTTCAGCCTGAGGGAGATACACAATATAGAGGCGTTCTAAAAGCTTTAGCTGAGCTTAAAAGCAAGTTCCCTTATCCAATAATAGCAAAAGAAACAGGCGCCGGAGTTTCAATGGAAGTTGCTATAAAGCTTGAAAGCATTGGAATTGATGCAATAGATGTTGGCGGCTTAGGTGGAACCTCTTGGAGCGGTGTTGAGTATTATAGAGCTAAAGACGAAAGAAGCAAAAATTTAGCTCTAAAATTCTGGGATTGGGGGATTCCTACAGCTATAAGTGTTGCTGAAGTTAGATATGCAACTGACCTACCAATTATTGCGACAGGTGGGATGAGGGATGGGATCCAAATAGCTAAGGCTTTAGCCTTGGGAGCAAATTTAGCTGGTATAGCCTTGCCTTTATTAAAGCCAGCAGCTAAAGGAGACGTTGAAGGGGTAGTTAAAATTCTCCAAAGATATATTGACGAGCTTAAGAATGCTATGTTCTTAGTTGGTGCAAGGAACGTTGAAGAGCTTAGAAAAGTTCCTCTAGTAATTGCGAGTTTTGCAAGGGAATGGCTTGAGCAAAGAATTGACTTGTGGGAGTTTTTAAGGGAGAGAAGAAGAGCTATTCCTTAAGTTTTTTCTTTCTTACTTAGGGCACATCTTTTTAAACTCTCTACTCAAGTATAATGTAGCTTGATGGGGTTTCAATCCCATCTACCAATAAGTGAGACCGACGAACGTCCGTCTCAATTAAAATCCAAAAGGAGGAACAGAAATGATTACCATTTACACCATAGGCGGTTACGAGGAAGTAGGAAAGAACATGACCGCCATAGAATATGAGGGAGAAGTTGTAATAATCGATATGGGAATAAGGCTTGATAGGGTTTTAATTCATGAGGATGTTAATTTTCAACGGATGAGTTCAAGAGAGCTTAGGAAGATTGGAGCAATTCCAGATGATACTTCACTTAAGAACAAAAAAGTTGTCGCAATTGCATTTTCTCATGGTCATTTGGATCATATTGGGGCTGTAGCTAAGTTAGCTCCCCATTATCCCAATGTTCCAATTTATGGGACACCTTACACCATAAAGCTAACAAAAAATGAAGTTAAGAGTGAGCAGTACTTTGAGGTCACCAATCCAATGTATGAGACAAATTATGGCGAGATTGTCCAAGTTAGTGAGAATTTGGCTATTGAATTTGTGCAGATAACTCACTCAATACCCCAAACCTCTTTCGTTGTGGTTCATACACCAGAAGGAGCTATAGTTTATGCCTGTGATTTCAAGTTTGATAACAACAATCCAATGGGTGAAAGACCAGACTATAAACGGCTAAAGGAGATAGGACAAGAGGGAGTGAAGGTGTTAATAGCTGAATCAACAAGGGTTGCTCAAGAAACAAAAACTCCAAGCGAAGCTGTAGCAAAAATGCTCTTAGAAGACTTCTTTCTCTACGAAGGAATGGATGAGAAAGGGTTGATAGCAACTACTTTTGCCTCCCATATTGCAAGACTTCAAGAGCTTATAGACATAGCAAACAAAATGGGAAGGCAGGCTATTTTAGTTGGTCGTTCGCTGGCAAAATACACGGGGATAGCTAAACAATTGGGTTTAATAAAAATGAAAGGCTCAAAAGTGGTTAGAAGTCCAAATGCAGTTCAAAAAACCTTAAGAGAAGTTGCCCAAGCTAAGGAAAATTATCTTTTGATAGTTACTGGACATCAAGGAGAGCCTGGAGCCGTTTTAACAAGAATGGCTAATGGTGAACTTTATAACCTTGGAAAGGAAGATACAGTTGTTTTCTCAGCTGGTGTGATTCCAAATCCATTAAACATTGCTCAGAGATATGCTTTAGAGACAAAGCTTAGGATGAGAGGCGTTAGAATGATTAAGGATTTACACGTATCGGGACATGCAAGTAGAGAGGATCATAGATATTTAATTAAGCTTTTAAATCCTGAAAATATTGTTCCTGCTCACGGAGAATTTAGGATGCTTACTCACTATGCTGAAATGGCTGAAGAAGAAGGGTATTTGATTGGAAAAGATGTGTTTGTATCAAGGAATGAGTATAAAGTTGAGATAACGGGGTGATAACATGGAAAAGTTTGAATCTCTCTTTGAAGCAATAAAAGAAAAGGCTAAAGCTGTCGATGAAGCTATATTTGAACTTATTCCAGAAAAAGATCCAAAGAAGCTCTACGATGCCGCAAGGCATTATCCACTAGCTGGAGGAAAAAGGGTTAGACCCTTTGTGGTTTTGAGCGCGAGTGAAGCGGTGGGAGGAGATCCAAATAAAGCCGTTTATGGAGCTGTTGCAGTTGAGCTTTTACATAACTATTCACTCGTTCATGATGATATAATGGATATGGATGAAAAAAGAAGAGGGAAACCAACAGTTCATGTCCTCTGGGGCATTAACTTGGCTATATTGGCTGGAGACTTGCTGTTTTCAAAGGTCTTTGAATCAATAGCAAAAATCCCAATAGATGCTAAAAAAGTGGTGAGAATCTTAGATGTTATGGCAAAAACTTCAAATGAGCTGTGTGAAGGTCAAGCCATGGATATTGACTTTGAGACGAGAAACGATGTTACTGTTGAGGAATATATGAAGATGATTAGTGGAAAAACTGGAGCTTTATTTGATGCTTCAGCTACTATTGGAGCAATAATCGGGACTGATAATGAGGAATATATTCAAGCTTTGTCTACATACGGCAGAAATGTTGGAATTGCGTTCCAAATTTGGGATGATGTTTTGGACTTAATAGCTGATGAGGAGAAGCTTGGAAAACCTGTGGGAAGCGACATAAGGAAAGGCAAAAGGACTTTAATAGTTGCTCACTTTTTGGAAAATGCAAGTGAGGAAGATAGACAGGAGTTCTTTAAGGTCTTTGGAAAATATGCTGGCGATGTTAAAGGTGATGCTGTCATTAAGGAAGATATTAGAGAAGAGGTTCAAAAGGCGATTGAGCTATTGAAAAAGTATGGAAGTATCGAATACGCTTCAAAGATCGCAAAGGATCTGATAAAAGATGCTAAAGATGCTTTAAAGGTTCTCCCAGAGAGCGAAGCAAGGAAAAATCTTGAACTGCTCGCCGATTTCATAGTGGAAAGGGAGTATTAGATCATGAAAAGATTCTCTCCTTTTTGACTTTCATTTTACTTTTATCATTTTACTAAAAGGGAAAAATAGTTTTATATTCCTTATCCCTATTATATTTTAAAAGCCATTATAGTTTTTTTCAATCATACTTTTCTAACAAGTTGAGAATTAGGTATTTGAGTGAATCCTTTAAGTTATTAACTGCTTTTATTAAGTAAACATAGCATAATTGTTATTTGTTATCTTATGCTCAAAAAATGGCTTATTTATGTTATGTCAAATTGTGAAAAATTTTTAAATTCTTAGCGTAATATTTTATATTTGGTGAGGTTTATGACAAATATTGTTTCTATTGTGAATTTAAAAGGAGGAACTGGGAAAACAACATTATCTGCCATCTTGGGTGTATCATTAGCTATGCAAAATAAAAAAGTCTGTCTTATTGACTTTGATCCTCAAGCCCATTTAACATCAGTATTCTTTAAGGCAACTCCTAATAAGAATGTTTATCATTTACTTCAAAATAGAAAGTTCCCATATTCAAAACCAGAACTTATTGAGAACAATAAAGTTAGGGAGAATCTAAAAATAATACCTTCTTCAGTGAACTTCTTTGCAGATGTATTCCTGAGAAGATTTGGAGCTGGATTATTAGGTCCAGAAACTCTTAGACAGTATTTTAGACAAGAGAGAAGTTTGGATAAGTTTGATTATGTGATAATTGATTGCCCACCCGATCCGATATTTGCTCGTTATGGACTTGAAGTGTCAAATTACATAATTGTCCCTACTGACCTTGGTGATCTGAACGTAAATGGTACAATTTTCTTTGTAAACAAAATTCTCTATGCCTATTATGCCCTTATTGATGAAAGAAAAGATAAACCAAAACTAATTGGTATTGTTCTGAATAATGTAAACTCACGAGTAACTACTGGACTTAAAAAAGTTAAGAATTATTTAGAACACAAAATTAAAGAAAAATTTAAAGATACACCACTTAGAGAACTTTTGTATGAGGAATTATTGTTTAATACAGTAGTGTACTCAATTTCGGACTTAAGAAGAATCTCTCTTTATGCAACAAAAAAGAGGAAATCTCCAATTGAACGGATACTTCGAAAAAATGAGAAGGCACAAAAATTCTTTGAAAGCTTAACAAATGAATTTGAGCTAAGGATACAGCGCTTCAGAGGAATGTCATTATGAATATTAATGGTGGTGATTTCATGGAAATCATAAAAATTAAAATTGAACTTCCGAAGGATTTTTATGAAAATTTGGAACTTGAAGCGAAGATTAGAGGAATAACAGTGCAGGAGCTTATTAGAAGACTTTTAGAACCTTATAGGATTCGACTTCTAGAAATGATGAACTTAATAAAAATTCAGCAAGAACAAAGTCATGAAAATATTGAAAACTTAAACTTTGAATTAGATGACATTCTCCAAGAAATTGAAGAGAACATAAAAAATAAAAAAGGGAGTGGTTACACTTTAAATAACATTATGAAATTAATTAACTTATTTGATCTGGAAGAAATAAATGGAAAGACAACAAAGGAGATTATTAAGTTAATGGAAGAAAAAACAGACATGTCTAAAAACACTCTAGTAGCATATTTATCATATTTATCATCTGCAGGGATAATAAAGGTAGAACATAACAAGCGAGTTTTGACTGAACTTGGCAAAAAACTTCTAAAACTAAAGAAAGAAGGCAAAATTTAGATTACTCAATAAACACGGCAGGTTTCATTGGCATTGCTTGCTTCTTCTTTCCACCTTTATCCTCTTCTGGATTGATAATTATTTCTAAACCAATTTCTTTCTCAATGAAGTCTTTTGATTCTCTCAATGCTTTTTCTTCGTCAATGCGCTTCACTTCAAAGACCCTCTCTTTTATTAATCTATTCACGAGGTTGGCAACTTCTTTACCTTTCTTTCTCATCTCTGGGTCTTTCATGGCTTCACTCATTGCCGCTTTGAAGTCCTTCTTTTGGGCAACTATCTCCGCTATCTTCCACTTCCAATCTTCAGCTGTATAAATGTAAGCCCTCTTTGGATTCTCAATCTTTGCAACGCTTAGAATTTCTTTGATATCATCAATTAGGTCTTTGATGTATTCCTCCTCAATTTCCAGCTCCTCGTTCCACCACTCTTCTTTAGGCTCGGGCCACTTAGCTAAGCTCACGAATCCATTTCCGCCTAATTTTTGCCACAATTCTTCACAGATGTGAGGTGTAAACGGTGCCATTAACCTAACCCAAACATCTGCTAAGCTTCTTAACACATAGCGCTTTGCATCGTCATCTCTTCCTTCAGTTCTTCTCATGTACCATTTTAGGTCATTTAAAATGCTGTAGAATGCCCATTGAGATGCCGTTCTTGTCCTAAATTCATCTAAAGCTTTTGTGGTTTCATAAATTGCCTTGTTTAAGCGGTGTAATAGCCAGCGATCAATATCTTTTAGTTTAACGCCTTCTCTGATTTCATAGCTTGCAAATTGTTCTATTAGTTCGTAAAATCTCTCCAATTGTCCCTTTAACTTTGCAACCTCTGCTCTTCTCCAATCGAAGTCACTGTCATGTTCAGCTAAGCTCATGATATAAAATCTCACTACATCTGCTCCATTTTCCTTAATTGCATCAATAAAGTTCAAGACATTACCCTTACTCTTGCTCATTTTCTTGCCTTCTAATGTTCCATACCCGTTTACAGCAATTCCTCTTGGCCAGTGCTTCTTCTTGAATATTGCAACGTGGTTGAATATGAAGAATGTTAAGTGATTTGGAATTAAGTCCTTAGCTGAGCATCTCCAGTCTAATGGATACCAGTACTCGAACTCTTCTTTCATCTCTCTAATAACTTCCTTTGGAATTCCGGTCTTTTTGCCTAGCTCTTCCTCCCTAGCTCCACTGAACTCTTCTAAGAATATGTAATCAAATAACTCTGGGATTAATTGTTCCCCTTTAATTCCATGCTTGTTGATAACTCTTGAAATTGTGTAGTAAGCCATATAAATGGTTGAATCGCTCAAGCTTTCGATAACCCATTCCCTGTCCCAAGGTAGTGATGTTCCTAAACCCACTTTCCTTGCACAAGCTTTCTTGTCTAACCACTCGACAATAGCTTCAAATTGAGCTCTTCTTGACTCTGGTAAAATCTTCATGTTGGCTAAAGCTTCTCTCGCCTTTTCTTTCCATTCTGGGTTTCCATAATCTATGAACCATTGGTCATGAATAATTTTAATTACCGCTCTATTTCCAAATCTCGAAATAACGTTCTTTTCAGCAAATTCATACATCATATCAGCTATTCCTTTCTCTTTCATATCGTTGGCAATCAGGTCTTTTACTTTGCTCACAGGAACTCCTTTGTATGGTTCTATCTTGAACACACCCTTATGGAACTCAGCTTTGTAGATGTTCTTTGTTGCCTGCTCTAACTTTTCTTTATCTTCCTGACTCTTAACACCCAATTTTTGAGCCTCTTCAACTGCTGGGAATTCTCCATATCCCTCTAACTTAATTAAAGAAATGTAGCTTATGTTTTCTACAATCCTAGGATCAATGTCGTACTTTAACAATAGCTCAGTATTCTTTTTAATGTCCTCTAATGCCGCATGATCAAAGGGCGCATGTGCTGGAACACTCATAACTACACCGGTTGCATTATCTGGATCAACAAAATCTGCTGGTAGAATGATAATTTCATCGCCAGTTACTGGGTTTTTGACCCATTTTCCAATTAATTTTTCTCCTTTGAATTCCTCTAAGACTTCAATCTTCTTGTCTTGAAAGCTTAACTTATAAGCGGCTTCTCTGCTTATGACCCAAATTTCATCATTAACCTTTGCTTTAACGTATGTAGCATCTGGATTTAGCCACATATTAGTTACTCCATAAACTGTTTCTGGTCTTAGGGTTGCGGCTGGTAAATAAATACGCTTACCATTTTCTTCTAAGATGAACTTGATTAGGATATATTCTAAGATTTGAACATCTTCGCCTTCAATTAAGTCGTGATCTCCTAAAGGAGTCCCAACAACAGGATCCCATCTAACTCTGTGAGTTCCTTTAACAACTAATCCCTTCTCCTTTAGCTTTAAGAACTGCCAAGTTATGAAAGCATTGAACTGCGGATGTAGAGATGTTGTGTGGAATTCTCTACTCCAATCTACGCTAAATCCAGCTCTATTAAAAGTCTCTTTTGCTGCTTTCATGAAGTACTTCACGATATTCACTGGATCTTCAAATGTCCATAGAATCTCCTCAGGGACTTTATAGACGTCTCTATAAACGAAAATTGTTTGGGGATCTCTATGCTTAATTCTTTCTGCAATTCCAACTATTGGTGAACCTGTTATGTGCCAAGCCATTGGGAATAATACGTTGTATCCCTGCATTCTCTTGAATCTTGCAATTACGTCTGGGATTGTATAAGTTCTTGCATGTCCTACATGTAAATGCCCAGATAAGTAAGGAAATGCTACCGTTATATAGAATTTTGGCTTTTCACCAATTTGAGGTTCAAAGACTTTCTCTTCGCTCCATTTCTTTTGCCACTTTTCTTCAATTGCTTTCCAATCTACCATACCCTAACCTCCTTGAAGTTGTTAAAATGGGAACTTAAAACAGTTTGCATTTCAAAAGGGGAAAAGCGTTGATAGTGCCAAATAGGGGGATCAGCATAGAAGTAACCTTTAATCGTTGAGAACTCTATCCCCCCTCATTGGCATCGGCGTTATTTTTGAGGTTTTAGTATTTAAAAGTTTTGGAAGATAGGAAATTTTTATGATGTTTCAACGCAAATTTTAATGGGTGATACGATGCCGACCATAATCATCGAAGGACCACCAATTGATATTGAAAAGAAGAGGAAGTTAGTTAGGGAACTTACAGAGGTAGCATCTAAGATTTATGGAATAAGACATATAACTGTGCTTATAAAGGAAAATTCTCCTGAGAATGTTGGGATTGATGGAGAACTACTCTTGGATCGCAAAAGGAAAGTGCAAACTTAGAATCCATCGTAACCTTTAAAAACCTAAACTCTAAACTCACCACGACTAAGCGGGTTTAGCCCGCGGGATGTTCCGCTCTGCGGAGAACCACAAACAGTGAAAGCGAGGTGAAGAAGATGGGAATGTACAAGTACATTAGAGAAGCTTGGAAAAGCCCAAAGAAGAGCT
The DNA here is from genome assembly GCA_002009975.1 of Thermococcus sp. JdFR-02. Lineage (GTDB taxonomy): Archaea > Methanobacteriota_B > Thermococci > Thermococcales > Thermococcaceae > Thermococcus_C. The sequence goes on along the minus strand of MTLP01000031.1, from coordinate 119,130 downwards.
ATGTTGGGGAATTGTTGAAGGTTAGAATGATTAAGTGGAGAAGAGAGCCAAGCATTATTAGAATTGAGAGACCAACCAGATTAGATAGGGCAAGAAGCTTGGGTTATCAAGCAAAGCAAGGTTACGTTGTTGTGAGAGTTAGGGTTAGGAGAGGCGGAAGAAAGAGACCAAGGTGGAGAGGCGGAAGAAAGCCAAGTAAGATGGGTCAAGTCAAATATTCACCAAAGAAGAGCTTACAATGGATTGCTGAGGAAAAGGCAGCAAGAAAATATCCAAACTTGGAAGTTCTAAACTCATATTGGGTTGGCGAGGATGGAATGTATAAGTGGTTTGAGGTAATTTTAGTTGATCCACATCACCCAGTTATTAAATCTGATCCAAAGATAGCTTGGATCGCTGGAAGAGGCCATAAGGGTAGAGTATTTAGAGGTTTAACATCAGCTGGAAAAAGAAGTAGAGGATTGCTCAATAAGGGTAAAGGTGCTGAGAAGATTAGACCAAGCATTAGGGCAAAAGGTAGAAAGGGTAAGTGAAGCTTTTAGCTTTCTTCTTGTTCCCTTTTCTGTTAGATTTTATGCATTTGGTTCTAATTTCTAATTATCAATTCATTTTGTGATTTTAGGTGGTTAAACTAAACCTGAATAACGAGGTAAAATTTCATTAATACTAACAAGAGTGTTAAAAAATCAAAAAGTTTAAATAGTCATAATAAGAACTATGGATCGAGGTGATGTCATGGCAAGGTATGCACTGTGGTGGTATAAATACAATGGAGAATATATCCAAGTTAGCAATGCAACACCAGATGATTTGTATATTAATGGATTTCACTTTGCAGTGGCTTTGGATGGAGAAGGAACAAGAACAAAATTCAGTGGTTCTTCATATAGTGATGGATATAATGATGGCAGAGAGCTTGCTTTGAGAGTGAAAGAATGGTTAGGTGGAACAAGCGGTATTCCATATTTAGTAACAATACCCTATTTTACTCTCAGTGGAGGAAAAAGAGGCTTGAGTTACTGGGAGGGTTGGATTGATGGAGTTGCAAGTATTGAAAGTTATTATTTTAAGGGATTCTATTGGAGTTTAGAGGATGCTAAGCCTATACAAAGCGGACGTATTACTGAATATGAAATCAATGCCATTTCAGGGCGTATTCAAGAAGTAGAAAGAGACTTGGAAAAAGATTTGCAGTTTATTTGGATCCCTACACTAAGGAGTGTTCTATGCTCCGGAACAATAACAGATCAAGATGGTGATGGGGTAATAACAAATAATGATGTAATACTGTGGTTAAATAAATACTCGGAAATTGCTCTGTTGTCAAAGTACTTTGACTATGTATTTCCGCAACCAGGATACTGCTTTGCAGATAAGATTGGTGCAAACTGCAACCAAATAGAGTACACTTACAGCCTCTTAGTTGATATTCTAAGATGGATAAGAAACAGTAATCCTTCCAATGTTTATATAGAAATGGAGGCTGATGGTGCTGTTAGAAGTTCTGAGTATAAATTACAGAGAGCATGTGATTATGTGTCTGCTCAAGAGGCCGTAAGTGGCAATATATGGGAAAATAGGGCATATTACTTTGACTGGGATATAAACATAGTTTCATACATTAGGAATACGTGCCTCAGATGGTGAAAATGAAGGGAAGACTTCTCATTTTTTGCTTTTTTATGCTCCTCTTTACTCACTTAGCTTATTCTTTGACTATTAACAACGTTCTAATAGGAAACCCAACAATTTTTAACATTACAAATTCATCAACTCAACTTTTAGTAGTTTATTTTCCTTCAGAGTATAGATTTGAACTGTTGAACTTGACAGCATTTCCATGCAAAACCAACGTTTGCTCCAACTTTACTATGATTCCGATTCACTGCTCTTCTCAAGGATGTCTCTTTTATGGATGTGAGGGGTGTGATAGACCCTTACCCGGTAGGGTGTATGATCACTATGGCTACCTTTATCCCAGCGGGGAATTTAGGGAATTGCTCAGCTTTCGGAATGATGGAGCAGTGAGTATTTTCTGGAATCGAGATTACTACCTTGTACTTCATCCCTTTTACTGCTTCTCTATGTGGTGCAATTTGGAGCATTTTGATTCCCTCCTTTGGTTGTCTACTATCAAGGATGGACAAGTGAAGGTGAAGAAGTACGGATATTTAACGGGAGATTTCAAAAATGCATCTTCACCTTTGTTGGCCCAAAAAGGATACTTGTACTTTGTTCGCAACCTTAAGAACGGTGCCTTAGCGATTTTTAATCAAAACTTTACTGAGGCAGTGATTCTCATAGATGCGGTTCCAGTGCTAAAAATAACGTCGCAGTTTTCTCTTAATAGTTCCCAGCTAATTTATGACTCTGAAAGAGTTTATCTGCTCTATAACAAAATTCTTTATGCAATAGAACCTTTGAAGGGCTATTATCACTTTCCAGAAGATTTCAGAAAGGTTGCAAGCTTTTCGGGCAACTTCACCCTCATAGAAGCATATAAGGGAAGGCTCTTTTTAGTGAGCATCAATGGGACATACCTCTATGATGCAAAAAATGCAAGCCTTAATACTGTTGTGAGTCCTAAAGCCCAGATGTCTGAGTTTCACAATGGTGAAGCTTTGCTTTTTGCCAATGGCACGCTCTATGAAGTCTCAGATAGCATTGTTCAAGTTGGGAAAATGAATCTCAAAAACTTCAATGCATCTGAATTTCACAAGCTCTTTTACATAACACTTGACTGCCGTAAGGAATATTTTAAAGAAAACACCAATGTTTTGTGGAGTCCTAAGGGCTGGTTGATTTATAATGGTTCTTCACTTTACTTCTTTAACGGAACTCTTAGACAAGTTTTGAATGACGCTTTGTGGATAAGGTGGATTGGTTGGGATGGAAGGGAGTGGATTTTGGCAAGCGATAGGATAATTTTAAAATTTGACGGACAAAGAATTGAAAACCTAACTCCAGAGATTGTAGCTTTTCTTGAAGCTACCACATTTAACAATTCTAAAGAGAGTGTAAGATTACCACCAACAGTAGAGAATAGAAGGGATAACAGCGCTCTTATCCCCATAAACAAAGTCGTTGTAACGATAATCATTGGAATTGCGGCACTTATTGTACTGATATTGCTGAGAAATCGCTGATGGTGTTTAATTTCTTTCTTAGGTATTTTTGGCAGTTAAAAGCTTTTAAACCTTATTTCCAATTAACTTTGGGGTGAAATTTATGGTTAAGCTTAATGCTCATAATGTCAAAATTAGAACATTTGTCCATGCCACTGAAGATCCTGAAAAGGTTTTAGAAGCTTTAGAAACTCTCTTCCCTGAAGATTTGTCTCCAAAAGATGTGGAGTTTGAAATGGTTGAGACAGAGGGATACTTTGGAAATCCCATACTCGTTATTGATGCAGAGATAAAGAGAAGTAGGAACGTTAGAAAGTTTTTAGAAAACCTCAAAAACATCTTAAGCGAGGAAGATAAAGCATTTCTCTTGGAGAATTTAGAGGAAAAGGTAGATGAGAACGGAACCTTCTACATTCGCTTTGATAAGCAGAAGGCTTACCTTGGAGAGATTAAAGTTTTAGATGGAGAGGATGTAATTCATGTTAGAATAAAGGTTAAATCCTTCCCAATGAAGAAAGAGACCGTTGTAAGGGCTATTGGAGAGTGGTTGAGCGAATGACATCATTACAGTTCATTGAGATGGATATTAGGGATGCAAAGGCTTACGAATTGGCTGAAGAATGGTTTGATGAAGTAGTCTTTACAAAAAAGCTTAAGTTAGAGAAAAGTCCAGATTATGGGAAGCTCAAAGAAGAGCTTAAAGAACTTAGAGAGCGTTATAAAAAAGTTGCCCTGCTTTTGATAACAAACAAACCTTCTTTGATTAGGGAAGTGAAAAATAGGAATCTCAAAGCTTTAATATATGTCCAAGGTGGGAGCTTAAAAATCAACCGCTTTGCTCTTGAAATTGGTGTCGATGCTTTAATAAGCCCAGAATTTGGAAGAAGAGACTCTGGCTTAGATCATGTTCTTGCTAGATTAGCGGCTAAGAATGATGTTGCAATAGGCTTTTCTCTTGCTCCCCTTTTAAGGGCAAATCCCTACGAGAGGGCGAACATTTTAAAGTTTATGATGAGAAACTGGCGATTGATAGAAAAATACAAGGTTCCAAGATTTTTAACTTCTTCAGCAGAAAGTTTTTGGGAAGTAAGAGCTCCAAGAGACTTAGCAAGCTTTGGAATTGCAATTGGAATGGAAATTCCCCAAGCAAAGGCTTCGATCAGTTTTTATCCAAGAAAAATTTTAGAAAAGCTGGAAAAAAGATAAACTAATAGCTTTTCAAAATTGGAATCTCTTTTGGTTCATAATCTTGGATTTTTCCATCCAAATAGTCTTCATAGCCTTTTAAATCCAAAAGTCCGTGTCCACTTAAGTTAAAAAGTATTACTTTTTCTTCGCCTTTCTCCTTAGCTTTTAAAGCAAGATCTATAACCCCTTTAACTGCATGGGCACTCTCTGGTGCTGGAACAATTCCCTCAGTCCTTGCAAAGAGCATAGCTGCTTCAAAAATCTCGGTTTGATGGTAGGCTTTTGGACTAACGATGTTGTTATTAATTAAAACACTCAAAGTTGGTGCGACACCGTGATATCTTAAGCCACCCGCATGGATTGGTGGAACATTGTAGATGTGCCCTAAGGTGTGCATCTTTATTAAAGGCGTTAACCTCCCGCTGTCTCCGTAATCGTAAGTGTAAATACCCTTTGTCATCGATGGTGCGGCTTTAGGTTCTATTGCATAAAATTTAATCTCCTTTCTTCCTTTTATTGCATCCCTAATGAAGGGATATGCTATTCCAGCAAAGTTGCTCCCTCCTCCAACACAGCCAACTATTATGTCTGCCTCTTCCCCAAGAATTTCCATTTGAAGTTTAGCCTCTTCCCCTATGATTGTCTGGTGCATTAATACATGGTTCAAGACACTACCTAACGAGTAGCGCGCTTTTTCATCCGTTAATACATCTTCAATCGCTTCACTTATTGCTATGCCTAATCCACCGGGGTGATTTGGATCTTGCGATAGGAAGTATCTTCCAACCTTCGTTCTATCACTTGGAGAAGGATAAACCTCTGCTCCATACACTTGCATGAGCACTTTTCTATATGGCTTTTGTTGATAGCTGGCTCTTGCCATGTAAACCCTAACTTTTAGATCAAACAAAGCTCCGGCTAATGATAAAGCAGTTCCCCATTGTCCTGCTCCCGTCTCTGTTACAACCCTTTCAATTCCCTCAAGCTTGTTGTAGTAGACCTGTGCTAAAGCGGTGTTTATTTTGTGGCTTCCCGTTATCGTTTCCCCTTCATATTTAAAGTAAATCCTTGCTGGGGTCTTCAATGCCTTCTCTAGATGTGTTGCTCTAAAAAGCGGTGTTGGACGACCAACTTTTACGTATTTCTCCAAAACTTCCTCTGGAATTTTTACATACCTTTTGTCGCTAACTTCTTGCCTAACCAATCCCTTTGCAAAAATCCTCTCAAGCTTAGCTGGATTTATGGGCTTGTTTGTCTCTGGATCTAAAGGCAATGGTAGAGTCTCTGGCAAGTCTGGCAAAATGTTGTACCACCTATTTGGCATATCTTCGGCTTTTAAAACTGCCTTAACTCTTCTCATCTAAAACACCTCCTAAAAAGTTTAAAAAGATCAGAATAAGCGTTATTCATACCTTCAAACCTAAGAATGTGTATTCCAAAAACAATCCCGCCCTTTGATTTTGAAGAATAAGCTAACCAGAAGAATTCTAAACTCTCTAACTCCTATTCCAAAGACACTCACTCCTGAACATCATAGGGCATCAAGGTCTTTAAATGAACTTTACTCTTAAAGCTTTTTTGGGAGAATTTCCGTCAAAATTTGACAAAATCAAATTTTCATTGTTGATTGTCTAAAATGAATCTTAGATTTTGAGGAGTTCTGACATTTTGACAAAACATAAAGATTAATAAGTCATTTGCTTTAGTCTTCTCCATGAACAAAAAACCTAAAACCCTACCTCCAACACTTAGGGATAAGCAAAGATATATAGCTTTTCAGGTTATTGGAGAGAGGACATTTAAGAGTGGAGAGATCAAAAAGGCAATTTGGGAGGCTTCTCTCAGAGTTTTGGGGGAATTGGGAACTGCTAAAGCTAAGATTTGGTTCATAAGATTTGATGAGAAGAGTCAGACTGGAATTGTAAGGTGCGATAGGGCTTATGTGGAGCAAGTTAGATTTGCTTTGACAATGCTTACCCAGATAAATGGTTCAAAGGTTATAATGAGAACGCTTGGTGTATCTGGGACAATAAAGAGGCTTAAGATGAAGTTTTTGAAAGAATTTGATTGGAAGTAATGTGAGACGGTGTTTTCCTTTTGTCGTTCATGCAAAAGTTTAAGTATCCAATATTTAAAAGAGCTTATAAGTGGAGAGAGGGAATATTGTATAACTGTTACGATAATCATTAGAGGTGATGTAAAATGGCGTTTGTACCACCGCAAGCTGGGTATGATAGGGCAATAACTGTTTTTAGCCCGGATGGAAGGCTTTTCCAAGTGCAATATGCAAGAGAAGCCGTAAAAAGAGGAGCAACTGCTGTAGGAATAAAATGTAAAGATGGAGTAGTTTTGGCTGTAGAAAAAAGAGTAACAAGTAGATTAATAGAACCAGAAAGCTATGAGAAGATTTTCCAAATTGATGAGCATATAGCTGCTGCTTCAAGTGGAATAATAGCAGATGCAAGAATTTTAGTTGATAGAGCTCGTTTAGAAGCTCAAATTTATCGCCTAACTTATGGAGAACCCGTTCATCTTGCAGTTTTAGTTAAAAAGATCTGTGATTTAAAGCAAATGCACACCCAATACGGTGGTGTAAGACCTTTTGGTGCCGCTTTGTTAATGGCTGGAGTTAATGAAAAACCACAACTTTTTGAGACGGATCCAAGTGGTGCATACTTTGAGTGGAAGGCTGTAGCAATAGGAAGTGGAAGAAACACAGCAATGGCAATATTTGAGGAGAAATACACTGATGACATGACTTTAGAAGATGCAATAAAGCTTGCAATGCTTGCCCTAGCTAAGACCATGGAAGAGCCAAAGGCAGAATATGTTGAAGTTGCCGTAATTGATGTTAAAGAGAAGAAGTTTAGAAAGCTAAGCCAAGAGGAGCTTGAAAAGTATTTCGCCGACATTCTCCAAAAGGTTGAGGCTGAAGAAGTAGATGAAAAGGAAGTTGATTATGCTGACTTGGACAACAATTATTAGCGGTGAGTACAATGCCCATAAGCGTTGATAAAGCAGTGATTGCTCGATTAAAGACACATGGGGATGTTTTTGAAATCTTAGTAGATCCTTACTTGGCAAGGGATTTCAAAGAAGGAAAGGAAGTTCCAATAGAAGAAATTCTCGCCACTCCTTATGTTTTTAAAGATGCTCATAAAGGAGATAAAGCCAGTGAAAACGAAATGCAGAAGATCTTTGGGACAAGCGATCCCTACGAGGTTGCAAAGATTATCCTTAGAAAAGGTGAAGTTCAGCTTACAGCTCAGCAAAGGAGAGAGATGCTTGAGGAGAAAAAGAAGCAAATAGCAATGATAATTCACAGACATGCTGTTGATCCAAGAACAGGTTATCCACATCCACCGGATAGGGTTTTGAAGGCTATGGAAGAAGTTGGTGTTCATGTGGATATCTTTAAAGATGCTGAAGCCCAAGTGCCACAGATTATTAAAGCGTTGAGGAGGGTCCTACCTCTTAAGATTGAAACAAAAGTAATTGCAGTTAAAATACCTTCAGAATACGTTGGAAAAGCCTTTGGAGAAGTAAGGAAATTTGGAAATATTAAAAAAGAAGAATGGGGAAGAGATGGCTCGTGGATGTTTTTAATTGAAATTCCAGGTGGAGTTGAAGAAGAATTTTATGAAAAACTAAACGCCCTTACAAAGGGCAATGTTATGACTAAACTTATAGAGAGGAAGGGACTATGAGAAAGGTTTTTGTATCAAATAGGGAGTTAGTGGTTCCAGGAACGCTTTTAGCTCAAGGACCATTCAAATCTGGCAAAGGAACTTTTAAAGAAGGAACGAGGGTTTACTCTACCGTTATAGGATTGGTAGACATAAGGGGAGACACTATAAGAGTTATTCCACTGGAAGGTCCTTACATTCCAGAAGTTGGAGACAATGTCATCGGAAAAATAATAGATGTAAAATTCTCAAATTGGGTAGTAGATATTGGTGCGCCTTATCAAGCAACGCTTAGAATTCAAGATGCTTTAGAAGAAAAAATAGACCTTCTTAAGGTAGATCTAAGGAGATTCTTCGACATAGGAGATATAATCTATGCAAAAGTGAAGGCCTTTAATGAAGTGAATCAAATAGACTTAATGACAAAGGGAATGCCCTTTGGTGGAGGTCCTCTTAGGGGCGGTCAGATAGTAAAGATTACACCATCAAAAGTGCCTCGCTTAATTGGGAAAGGAGGTTCAATGATCAACACAATCAAAACGTTGACACAAACGCGCATAATAGTTGGACAAAACGGTTGGGTTTGGTTGAGTGGCAAGAAGCAAGAGCTTGAAAGATTAGCTATTGAAGCTATTCTAAAGGTGAATAGAGAAAGCCACACTCAGGGATTAACTGATAGGGTTAAGGATTTCTTAGTAAAGAGGTTGCAAGAGCTTAAAGAGCAAGGAGTTGTTGAAGATATCCCCGAATTCAAAGTAGAGGAGAGTGAAAGAAATGATGGAGAAGCCTGAGGGATTGAAGCTTATCGATGAAAACGGCTATAGAATAGATGGTAGAAAGAAGTATGAGCTTAGAAAAATAAAAATGGAAATTGGTGTTTTAAAAAGTGCTGATGGCTCAGCTTATGTAGAATGGGGTAAAAATAAAGTTTTAGCCGCTGTCTATGGTCCAAGGGAAATTCATCCAAAGCATTTGCAAAGACCAGATAGGGCAATTTTAAGAGTAAGATATAATATGGCTCCATTTAGTGTTGAGGAACGTAAAAAACCCGGTCCAGATAGAAGGAGTGTGGAAATTAGCAAAGTGATTAGAGGGGCTTTGGAACCAGCTCTAATTCTTGAATTATTTCCGAGAACAGCTGTAGATGTTTTCATAGAAGTTTTACAAGCTGATGCTGGAACAAGAGTTGCTGGAATTACCGCTGCTTCATTAGCCTTAGCAGATGCTGGGATTCCAATGAAGGATTTAGTTGCAGCATGTGCAGCAGGAAAAATCGATGGGGAGCTAGTTTTGGATTTAAATAAAGAGGAAGACAACTATGGAGAAGCAGATGTTCCAGTTGCAATAATGCCAATAAAGAATGATATAACGCTCTTACAAATGGATGGCTATTTAAGTAAAGAGGAGTTCGTTGAAGCCGTGAGATTAGCTATAAAAGGTGCAAAAGCAGTTTATCAAAAGCAGAGAGAAGCTTTGAAAGAAAAATATCTTAAGATTATAGAGGAGGAGTGAAAATGGAAGTAATGGCATCAATTATGAAAGATCACATTCTCGAATTGCTCAAGAATGGGAAGAGAATAGACGGCAGAGACTTGGAAGATATAAGACCATTAGAAGTAAAAGTTGGGGTAATTGAGAAAGCTGAAGGTTCTGCTTGGGTTAAACTTGGCAACACTCAAGTTCTTGTAGGTATAAAGATAGATTTGGGAGAGCCTTTTCCAGATCTGCCTAATATGGGTGTCATGACAACAAACGTTGAGCTTGTACCATTGGCTTCACCAAGCTTTGAACCAGGTCCTCCGGATGAGAGGTCAATTGAACTAGCTAGAGTTGTGGACAGAGGTATAAGGGAAAGTCAAACTATTGACTTGGAAAAGCTAGTTATCGTTCCAGGAAAGCTCGTTAGGGTCGTGTTTATAGATGTTCACGTCTTAGATCACGACGGAAATTTAGTAGATGCATGTGGAATTGGTGCAATCGCGGCTCTTTTGAACACAAAAATGCCAAAAGTTCAATATAACGAGGAAACAGGGGAAGTTATGCTATTGGAGGAGTTTGAGCCATTGCCAGTGACAAAGATACCAATTCCAGTGAGCTTTGCAAAAATTGGTGGAAACTTGGTAGTTGATCCAAACTTAGAAGAAGAACAAGTGATGGAGGGGAAGCTTACAATAACTACAGACGAAAATGGAATGATTTCAGCAGTGCAAAAGAGCGAGGGAGGAAGTTTCAAACTTGAAGAGGTCATGTATGCAGTTGATGTAGCCTTTAAGAGGGCTAAAGAGATTAGGGAAAAGATTCTTGAAGCTGTGGGAAAGAGGGAGTAGTTTTTGTCTTCTTTTCCTTTGAAATTTATTGCTTCTATACTGTAATGTACATTTATATCCACTCTTTTACTTTGGCCCGTTTTGAATAAAAGGGCAAGCAAAACTACAGTTTGAAAGAATTTCTTACGAAAAAAGAAAAAAGATAAATTACTTTAAATAAAAGGAAAAATTTATAAGCCATAATGCCCAATTTATTAATGCAAATATTTCATGGAGGTGGATACATGAAGAAACTTTTTGCCCTGTTGGTTGGATTGTTAATGGTTGGAGCAACAGCTGGAACAGCAATGGCATTTCCCTTTGGAACTAGTAAGGAAGTGTCAAGAACTGAGATTGAGAAGGTATTTAATGAATATCATAAACTGCTTCTGAAAGGTGGATGGCTTAACGATCTTGTTTTCTAATTTCTCAATTGGGGGATGTAACAATGTCATATCATGATATAGCTTCCAGTAGGATAATCAAAAGTAAGGACTTCCTATTGATTGTACTCGGTTTTACTGTGTTGTGCGCTTTTAGAGTCCTTTATCCCCATCTTCATATAAAAGACCTCTCATCAAAAGCCTTTTATGAGGCGTTAATTGGCTACACTGTACTTAGCACTTTCTTGATTTTTTCTTATGAGCTATTGGCTAACGCTTTCTCTAAAGCTAATGAGCTGGATAAGGCTTTATCTCACGAAAAATGGCTAATCCGATTATTTTCAATACTTTTTCTTGATTTTTGGCTTGCTCTTCCTAAAGATGATAGATGGCTTATTTTGGTCTCATGGCTTAGTGGGGTTGTCTTGGCATATTACACAATAAAAATGCGGCTTAGGAGGGTGTATCTGGTCTAAGATAAAGGGAGGAGCATCATATGATTCAGGTATCTCCAGAGAAAAAGAAGTTGCTCCTTAATTCCCTCATTATTTTTCTTTTTTGGTTACTTAGACTAACTTTTTTTGCTCCTGGTGCTTGCATATCATTTTCTGACTACCTGGGAACTTTCATACCTGCGTTACTATTATCTATTATTATTCTTGGATTAGTTGAGCTTTTGACTGACATTGATTATAAAAAGACACTTCTTGGTGTTGTAGTCATTGGATTTGTGCTATTTTTGGTCTTTATTCCAGCATTAATGGCTACGGGGAGATTTTTTCTGATATTGGCTTTAATCTTTGCATTCATAGCTTTCCATGAAAAGAAAGCACTTCCTAAAGTCACGAAATTAGAGAGATGGACAATTCGCCTAATGGGTTTTCTTTTTCCAGCTCTTTGGATCGCTGGTTGGGAGTGTGCAATTTACAATCAGTCATGGGGTCCGTGGAGTATGAGATTATGTCTCTTAGTTGGAGAAGCTTTTGTAGTCTTAACATGGAAAATCTCCCACAGAGAAATTAGGAGCATTTAGCAAGAAAGATTTATAAATTAAATTTTTGTTCTTTAGTTAGGTTTTAGGAAAAGCCTTTTAAATAAAACTCCGCTATACTCATCAGCTTAAAGATTATTAGAGGTGATGCTCATGGTTAAAAAAGCAGGAAAAGTTGGTTCAGCTGGAAGGTTTGGTCCGAGATACGGTTTGAAGATTAGAAGAAGAGTTGCAGCAGTAGAGGAAAAGATGAGGCAAAAGCACACTTGTCCAGTATGTGGAAGAAAAGCTGTTAAGAGAATAAGCACTGGAATATGGCAATGCCAAAAGTGTGGTGCGGTCTTTGCTGGTGGAGCTTATTTACCAGTCACACCAGCTGGAAAGGTTGCTCAAAGAATAATTAGCGAAAAGTCAAGGGGTTAATCCCCTTAAAACATCTTTTTGGTGATAATGATGGTGGAAGTAATATATAGATGTGCGAAATGTGGTAAGGAAGTTAAGATTGATTTAGCAACCACAAGAGAAGTTAGATGTACTTTCTGTGGAAGCAAGATACTCTATAAACCAAGGACTAAGGTTGCAAGAAGGGTTAAGGCAATTTGAAAAACAATTCGTGAGTGAAAATGATTCTAATAACAACTTCTCATAGACCTACTCGGAGGACAAGGAGTTTTGGTCATGATTTAGAAAGAGTTTTCCCTAATTCTACCTATTTGACGAGGGGAAAAAAGACTATTCAAGATCTTCTTATGGAAGCTTATGATCGGGGTTATGAAAGACTTTTGATTATTAATGTATGGAAGGGTAATCCACTCAAAATGACTTTCATTAAAGTTTCTCCTACTGATTGGGGATATTTGGGTTATCTTTACTTGCATGGAATTAAGTTGCAGAGAGAAATCGGGTTTAGGAATATAAGGTTAATTAAGGAAGATATGCCCTTTATAGTTACAACCGCTAAGAGAGTTGGCTTAGATCATGTCGCTTTTGCCCAAGTATTCGCTGAGCTAACAAATGGTAAATTCGTTCCAAGAATGGATTTAAGCTTGCAGGCTATTGCAGATAAATACAACACCGATGTTTTGGGTGTTGTTGAGAGACATCCAAGAGGTATGGCAATTAATTTCTATCGCTTAGATATTGTTAAGGATAAACCTGTTGGACCTTTAATCAGTGTTAAAATTTGGATTATGGAAGATGGGAGAAGATGGGACTATAAAGAGGCTTTAGGAATTAAAGTTAAAAGCAAGGAGTGATTTTCATGCCAAAAGCCCCAATAAAGGGCATTATTGAGATTGAATTCCCAAATGAAGAGATAGCAAAGGTTGTTTATGAGAGCGTTCTTCTGGAACATGAAAGCGTTCCATATCGAAGGAGCAGGATTAAATTTGAGAGAGAGGGGAATAAGATAAAAATAAAGTTCATCGCAAAGGATAATTCTGCTTTGAGGGGAACTTTGAACTCCTATTTGAGATGGATTAAGATAGCTATGGATGTTTCTGATCTCTAATTTCCAAAATTAGGTGACCTTTGTAGAAACCGATGGAAAGCCTTTTTAAGCAAATGTCTAAACTTAAAGAGGAAGTGAAATTCACGGTTATGGAGGTGTTAAGATGCAGAACATTCCACCCCAAGTTCAAGCTTTATTGGGACAGCTTGAGAGCTATCAACAGCAACTTCAATTGGTTATTCAGCAAAAGCAAAAAGTCCAAATTGACTTAAATGACGTTAAGAAGGCAATAGAAGAAATAGAGAAAGTCGAAGAGGACACTTCAATATACAAAACGGTAGGGACTTTAATCGTCAAGACCAATAAGCAGAAATCTCTAGATGAGCTTAAAGATAAGCTTGAAACTTTGGAAGTAAGACTCAGTGCTTTAGAAAGGCAAGAACAAAAACTCAACGAGAAGATTAAGGAGCTCACTCAAAAGATACAGGCGGCTTTAAGAGGGGGAGTTGCTGGTTAATTCCTTTTACTTCCTCTTTTAGGTGAAGAAAGTGGAGCATGTAAGGGTTGTTCATATTGGCTTACCAGAGCTTAGTGAGGAACAACTAATTGAAATTGGTGATTTAGCACAGGAAACTGTTGTAAATTACATTTTTGAGCATCTATCAAAGAGTGAAGTAAAGGACATTGAGGTTACTACAAGGATAAACAGGAACGAAACACTAAACCTGGAAGTTGAAGCTTACATAGAGGTTCCTATATTTGTGAAGGTTGATGTTGATAAGCTAATTGAAGAGGCTTTGGAAAAAGCTTATGAAAAAGTTGAGAAACGGTTGAGGGAAATTGCAGGGCAAAATAAAGTTTAAGCGTTTTATGAATCAAGCAAAGGGAAAAAATTTATCCTTTTTGCTACTTTGTCACCATAATGCTGATCCAGATGCTTTGGGTAGTGCTATTGCTTTTTCTCGTTATCTTGAGAGCTTAGGATTGAAATATCGTATTGGAGTTGCTCAAAGTGTTTCTTCCTATGCTAAAAGACTTTTGCAGTTTGCAGAGGTTGAAAAAGATCCTGAAGTTAAAGAAGATGTTGTCGTAATATTTGATACATCTTCTCCTGAACAGCTTGAGCCTGTTGAAATTCCAAAAGATAGAGTTATTATTGTAATAGATCATCATATTGAGAAGAAAAAGCCTATAAAAGCAAAGGTTAGAGTGGTAGACTCTTCGAGGACTTCTACAGCAGAGATAGTATGGGAACTCCTAAAGTATCTCAACTTTTATGATTTAACCTCTGCTAAGGCAATTTTAGCTGGGATTGTTACTGATACCGCTAATTTTAGATTTGCAAACTCTAAGACTTTCAAAACTGTAAGTGAAATTTTAAGTATTTTTAATATTCAAATGGGGGAAATATTCAACTTAGTTGCTCCAGTTAGTGATGAGAACATAGATCAAGCCAAAAGAATGGCAATTTTAAAAGCTTGCCAAAGAATGGAAGTTAAGAAAGTTAAGAGATACGTTATTGCAATTTCAAAGGTTTCTGCTTATGAATCTTTAGCATGTAAAACCTTCCTTCAGTTGGGTGCTGATGTTGCTATTGTAGGAAGTGACAAGGAAGGAGTTAGGATTTCAGCGAGGGCAAGGGAATATTTGGTTAAAAGGGGTCTTCATTTGGGAAAGCTAATGGAAAAAGTTGGACCAATTATAGATGGTTCTGGTGGTGGACATAGTGGAGCAGCTGGAGCAAATGGAAAGAGAAATTTTGACAAGGCTATAAAGTTTTTAGTGAGAGAAATTGAGAAGTTTTTAAAGAGTCTGGGGTGATGATATGGCAAGATGTCCGATCTGTGGTGAAGCATTGAAATGGGAAGATTTGATTGAGCAAATGTTGAGTTTAGAGAATTTTAGGGAACTTTTGGGAGATAAGCAGGAATTCTTGAAAGCTTTTAGTGAGTTCGTATTCAAATGTCCTAGGTGTGGTGAAGAATTTTATGGGAAAGCTTTGGGAGAGAAAGAGCCAGGTGTTGTATTTGAACTTCTGAATGATTTTGAAGGTGGAATAGACTACGAGAGGAGGAGAGTTAAGCTGAAGCTTACAAATTTACTCGCATTAAATACCATGTTAGAGGAGTGGGATAGAAGAACAAGGAAATAATTTTAAAAATAAGCGGTCTACTTATTACAGTGGGCAAAGAGTTGGTGAAAGCTCATGCGTTTCGAGAAGATTGACAGACTTCTTGAGGAGGGGAAAGTTAAAGAGGCAATTGATCTTGCTCATCAAGTTTCTGGGAGAGACTCAAAAATCGACTTCTTGGGATATATTGCACGTAAAATTGGAAGGAACTTGGAGTATGAAGAGTACTACAACATCATTACGAGAGAGATGATGGAGATAGCTGAGCTGCTTAGTGAGGAATGGAAAAAAGCAAAAACCTTTGCTCTATTGGGATATATTGCCCATGAAGCTGGAAAAGAGCTAGAAGCAGAGAAGTACTTCAATCTAGCCCTTGAGCACTCCTCTTCAATAAAGGAATACATTGGAAGAGCAAACGCTTTGACTGAAGTAGCCTATTACATGGCTCTTTCTGGAAGATTGAATGAAGCACTTGAGATATTTAAGCTAGCTAAGGAATTCCTTAGGAATTCACAGGGAAATTACGTTGATCCAATGATGAAACTTATTAGGAGAATAACAGAGATAGCTGAAAGAACCACAACTCCAGATGCTATAAAATTCTATGAACTTATTCATGAGATTTATTCTCTGCTCAATATGAAGGTGAAGGCTAAAAGGATCGAAAATAAGATAGGACTTATTAAAAGCGCGTTTAAAGAAGGAGTTGCTGCTGTAAGAAAAGCCTTGGAGAACGGCGATATAGACTCTGCAATTGATGTTGTGAAGTTCTTAACTCCAGAAGACAGGCTAGTTGCTCTCGTTGAAATTGCCAGATGGCTTTATAACAATGATCAAAAGAAATATGCAGAGATGATAGCAAAGGATATCGCTTCTCAAATTCTAAACGGTGATATTAGTGTCTCTGATAGTAGTTTGTCCTATATCGCTTACACCTTAATGAACCTTGGATTTCTTGATGAAGCTTTAATAACTGCTGGGCATATATCCGATGAACTTGAGCTTTCTCAGATCTTAGCAGATCTCTCTAGAATGTTCATAAAGTTGGGAAATACAAGGAAGGCTCTAAAAATTATTAAAGCAATACCTCACAAAGGTATTAGGAGAAGCCTTATAGAAGAGATTCAGGGTGAGTTAGATGTGGGACACAAGTAAGGATTATCGCTTATTGGTTGCTGAAAAAGCAGTTGAATTAATGATAAGGACACTTGAAAATGCAAAGTTTAAAGGTAAATGGGAGAAAAAGAAAGCAATTGATACTGCAAAGCACATAATCCCAGAGCTTCAAGCAATGAGGTATTCCTATCTTGACCCCAAGGATTTGGTAAACACTCCCCAAATGCAGGGTATAAAACAAAAAGTTGGTGAAATAATTGAAGCTTTAGGCGGGGGAGAGTGGTATAAGAGGTTCTTAGGATTAGCAGATAAGGATGAAAGAGAAAAGGTTGAAGAGGCTATAGCAAAAATTAAGTTTGCGATAAACACCTTAACAAACCTTGATAAAAGATTAGCTTTTGGCAAAATAAATGATCCAGTGATTGGAGTCGACATTAAAGTTGGAGAAGTTATGAGCGTTGGAAAGCATCCAAATGCAGATAAACTCTTAGTTTGTAATGTAAACATCGGAGAAAGGGCAATAACAGTCGTGACGAATGATTTGAGCGTTAAAGAGGGAGATAGGGTTGCGGTTGCTCTACTTCCCCCAGCAAACCTTAGAGGCATAACAAGTGAGGGAATGTTCCTTGGTGCGGGAGATGGGGTTTTAAAAGATGTCCAAGGAGAAATCGGTGGATTACCCAAAGGAATTCCTTTAGAAGCACTAAAAGAAACAAGAAATTTTGTTGACGCATTTTTGAAATCATAAAAAGGAAAGTCAATAGAGCATAACTTCAAAGCCAAGCTCACTTAGCAAATCTGCTAACTCTTCACTATCCACGTAAGCTAAAAGGTGATGATTTCCAAGGGTTCCATCGATGAAGTCTTTTGCTTCTTCAACTTTAAGCTTAAGCTGTGTTCTGCATCTCTGCTCATTTCTCTCTCTTTCTTTAACTTCAACTCCAGCAACAACAGCTTTTCTTCCCTTGATTTTTAACAATGATGCTTTTTCCTTTGGTAGGAAAACTTCAACACCAACTCCCATTCCACTCTCAAAGTGGCTTCTTAGATTGTAATTTGCTATTAGTGGAGCTGTACAGTGAGCTAAAATGATGTAATCTTCACCATAATCAGCTATATTCCCCATGAATGCGGGTTTATCAAAGAATCTTCTAATTATGGTCATGCCCAATAGGGAATTAAGCTCTCCTTCACAAGCAGCGGGAATTCCTTCAGCATTAAACATTGCTAAAGCTAAGCAAGGTGTTGCCTTTATCTTTCCAATTAGATCAAAACAACCGATTGTAAAGCCGTCAAGCTTATAATCTTCAATTATCTGTCTTATGGCTAAATAAATCCTTCCAGCTTTTATCAAATCATCCCTTTTTGGCTCTACAATGTTCTTAGCTTTCCCTATTATCTTCTCAACTGCTCTATAACCTTCGGCATCTGTTATTCTATTGTAGTATTCATAAAACTTCTTTAGGCTTATATGAATGTAAGGAAGTTCAAAATCCTCGTTAATTAACCAAGGAGAAACCCTCCCAATTAATCCAAGCCTTAATTTTAGAAACTTCTCCAATATCTCTTTCATGTCTTCATATCCAAGTAAAGCGGCTTTAAGCTCTTCATAAGTTTTAACTAATGTTGATGGAATTAGTTTTTCTCTAAAATACTCTCTAAGCTCAATTGCAGCAGCTATTGAATTGTTGTAAGAATCACCAAAAAGGATTACTGGCTTTCTGAAGTAGGCAAATTCTTTCAGTGGATTTTCTGTTCCTCCTGTGAGAGGATATAAGACTATGGCATCCACATCATGAAAGTCAAGTTCCTCTTGTCTCGTTTCTTCTTTTGAAGAAACAAAGAGTCCACCCTTTATTTCAAACTCTCCAGCTAAGTCTGTCAAAAACTTTGAAGCCTTCTTTTCAAAATATTTTGGATTTGCCAATTCACTTATTCCGAAGACAACTCCTATTTTCATTGCTTTCACCTAAAGATTAAAAGCAAGCAAGACTATAATTAATCTTGTGGTCGCGATGATTAGGTTTGTCCTCGATACGAGCATTTTTGTTAATCCAGATGTTAGAAAAAAATTTGGGGATACGCCAACTGAAGCTATGAGGAAGTTTTTAGAATACGCTGAGAGGCTTTTTGGTAAAGTTGAGTTTTACGTATCTCCTGGAATATACAAGGAAATTATGCATTTTGTGGATGAGAGCGAAGTTTCTCCAGATATTGAGCTTTATATAATAAGGAAGCCTCCTAATGTGCATGACATGAAAATTCCAGCTTTTGTTGTCTATGAACTTATTGAAGACATTAGGAGGAGAATCGATAAAGGTTTAAGGGTTGCTGAAACTGCAGTTAGAGAGGGCATTTTGGAGGCTGATGTGAATAAAATAATCAACAAATTGAGACGCAATTATAGAAGAGCTTTGAGAGAGGGATTGATCGATAGTAAAGAGGATTTTGAGCTTATTTTGTTGGCAAAAGAACTCGATGCGATAATAGTTTCAGCTGATGTTGGTATTTTAACTTGGGCTGAAAAGATGGGCATAAAATGGGTTGATGCTGCCAAGTTTAAGGAGATTCTAGAGGAGTTAATAGAAAAATATGGGAGATAGGATTCTTCTCCTGCATCAGTCCACAAAAGCATGTCCATTCCATAGCTCTCTTATTTCTTTTGTAGCATCATCATAAACTCTTCTAAAGGTTATTCTCCAGTAGCCATTATTGAGTTCTTCTATATCTTCAATGTGTATATTTAATCCAAGCCTCTCAAAGTGGGAAACCATCTTATAAGCTGTCTCAATTTTTTTCACTCTAACTATGAAGGTTTCGGCAATTTCTTCACCGTTGGCTACATCCCAAATGCTCTCGACAAATGGCTGTAACAATGCAATTCCAAGAGCTTTAGCATATTCTTCAAATTCCTCTCCTTTAATTCTCTTTTCTGCCAAATAAAATGCCAATCTTTTAATTCTCTGCATAAAGTAGCCATATGGTAAGTCAAAGAAAAGCCTAGAACCTATTTTGATGTCATTTATGTTTGAATAAGGACTTACGTATTTCACAACTTTTTTCATATCTGGGCTTTTCATAACTATTCCTTCTCTCCTTTCCTCAGCCAATCTTTCTACCAGTTCATGAAGCTCTTTTATCTGCTTTATGCTGTACTTTCCAAAAACTTCCACATGAGGAATTCCATATTCCTCTGCTAACTTTAGCCTTTCTTCAACAGTTAAAGATTTTCCAGTTCTCTTTTCTTGGATATCAAAAAGGAAAAACTGTATATCCTCTTTAACGTAAGGTGGTCCTTCTACTAAATAAGGGCTTTCTGGACCAGCCATTTCTCCGCAGAGAATCAAATTGGGATAATCTTTAAAGAAGTCAACATTAATGAAGTCATCTATTCTCTCTGTGGTAAAGGGACAGATAAAGCCACCTCGAGTTATGGCAAGAATTTTATCATTAACTTTCACAACTCTGACATTATAACCATCTATTTTTTCTTCAACATAAAATGGCTTGTTCTTAAAGACCCTCTGCACACCATTTTCCAACTGCACTACTCTTCTTATATGGGGAAATCCCAGAACTATATCATTTTGACTAAAAACAACAGTGCCTCTTCTAAGCTTTTTTACAGAGTCTTTAAAGCGTAAGTACCTTATTCCTTCAAATTCATCTTCACTAAACCCACCTTTAGCACTCATGATCTCTATCCTTTCTTCATCAACACCTAGCTTTAGAAGTATTTCTTTGAAATACCAGCTTACCATTAATCGGCACCAATTAAATATTCCCTCTTAAAGTTTATAATTTTCGTGGAATAACAATTTCAAGTTCTTTTAAACTCAAAGATAGTTTTCGATATTAATCTTAATGTTCAAATCGCAAACTTAATAAGTTTGAATATCAAATTTTCTATAGGTGAAACCTATGAAGGGAGTTAATGTTTTTAAAGATCTCAAAGTTATTGGTGAAGATAAAGTAACGGCAATTGGGATGGGTACATGGGGTATTGGAGGTTATGAAACTCCGGACTACTCAAACGATAATGAAAGTATTGAAGCTTTAAGATATGGATTGGAATTAGGAATCAATTTAATCGACACGGCAGAGTTTTATGGTGCTGGACATAGTGAGGAGATAGTTGGAAAAGCGATTAAAGAATATGAAAGGGAAAGTATCTTTATTATAAGTAAAGTTTGGCCAAGCCACTTTAGGTATAAGGATGTTCTAAAAGCCGCCAAGAATAGTGTAAAAAGGCTCAACACTTACATTGATCTCTATCTTTTACATTGGCCCAATCCAGACGTGCCTTTAAGTGAGACTATGAGAGCAATGGAAGAACTTGTGGATGAGGGTTTAATCCGCTATATAGGCGTGAGTAATTTCAATCTCTCCCTTTTACAAGAAGCCCAGAGCGTTATGAAGAGGTATGAGGTCGTTGCCAATGAGGTTAAGTATAGCCTTAGGGATAGGTGGGTAGAAAAGGAGCTTTTGCCTTATATGGAAAAAGAAAGGATTGCTTTAATTGCTTACACTCCTTTAGAAAAGGGAAGACTTGCTAAGAATAAATGCTTAGCCGAAATTGGGAAGAAATACAACAAGACATCTGCACAAGTAGCCTTGAACTGGTTGATTTGGAAAGAAAATGTAATAGCAATACCAAAGGCAAACAACAGAAAACACTTAGAAGAAAACTTTGGGGCAATGGGATGGAGGTTAAGCAAGGAAGATTATGAAAAATGTGTAAGATGTGTCTGAGCTTTTATAAATGATAAAAAGAAAATAGCTAAGAACTAACTTTTTGTGCCTTCTTTGTATATATCTTTAAGCCCACTAATGCTAATACTCCTAAGGTTACTGGAATTATATGTAACGTTGCACCTGCAAAGCCTAATGCTCCCAAAGCTATTCTGATTTCTTTTCTTAAGGTCTTATTGAGGTATCCGGTTATTGCAATTGCAAAGAGGTACATGATCATTATTGTTGCTAGGAAGTAGTAGAGTATTCTAAGCGCTGTCATTAAATTCCATGAGGTTACTGTGATTAAAAACATTTCTGGGTGGTGGAAATATATGTATGGACCAATGTATCCTGCTAAAGCATATTTAACAGAATTTCTCGCTGTTTTCCAGAAGTCTCCTCCAGCTAGAGCTGAACCTGCATATGCTGCTAGGGCTACAGGAGGAGTTAAATCAGCAAGGATTCCAAAGTAGAACACAAAGAAGTGTGCTGCGAGAAGTGCTATTGGGGTTCCATATCCAGGAACTGGTTGTCCATACATCCCCACATTAGCCACAGCGTTAAATACTGCAGGTGCAGCAACGAGAGATGTTATAACGTAGTTAGCTGTTGTTGGAACACCCATTCCAAGTATAAGGCTGAATACCATTGCCATCATTAAGAGTAGTAGCAGATTTCCTCCAGCGAGATCCACTAATCTGTAGCCTAAACTTGTAACTAATCCAGTCATAGTAAGAACTCCTTGGATTAGACCTGCACTTGCAGCTGCGAGCATAACGCTCGTACTCGTTTTTCCAGCATCAATCATCGATGTATAAGTTGCACTGTACATTGTCTTCCCTTCTTCACTCTTAGAAAGACGACCGACTATTAATGAAAACACTATTCCAAAGACCCCAGTCATTAATAGAATTGATTCTTTTCTTATGCCCAAGAATTTTGCGAAAGCAATGAAAATTATGAACAGCAAGCTTATGTAAAACTTTTCATTCATTTCAACATGTTTGGATGTAAACGCCAATATTATCAGCGCGGTTGCTATCAGGGTAAGGGTTATTGCGGCATATTTTGCAACATTTTCTCCACTGAACATGAGAAGTAAAGTAAGGAGTACAACACCGACATATAGTTGTTCATGTCCTGGTATTTCATCTTTTGATATCCACGCCACCCAGATTGCTATTCCTAATGAAGATATTGCCGCTATATGAGGAGCAATTCCCCACACTAAAGCCACGGTTATGACCACTATTGGCAGTAGAATGTAGAGCTTTCTGATGAAATACTTTAATGGTGTAAAGTATTCCCTTGGCATTCCTTTTAATCCCAAACGTTTAGTTTCGAGATCGATAAAGAGGTAAACACCTGAATAGTAGATTAGAGCTGGCAATACTGCTGCAATTATCAGTTTGTTATAAGGCACTCCTAAGAATTGTGCCATAATAAATGCAGCAGCACCCATGATTGGAGGCATTAGCTGTCCTCCTGTCGAAGCAACTGGTTCAACAGCTCCTGCAATTTCCGGTGGATATCCCGCTTTCTTCATTAGAGGAATTGTAAAAGTTCCGGTTGTTAAAACATTGGCTACTGAACTTCCACTTACAGTACCCATAAGTCCACTTGAAACAACTGCAGACTTTGCTGGTCCTCCAGAACGAGGACCAAAGAGTGTTATCATAAATTCTGTTATATAATCACTCACTCCAATTTTTAACAAGAATGCTCCAAAGAACACAAAGGCGAAAACATAGATTGTCATGACATAAAAGGGAATTCCAAATATACCCTGATCGAGGTAGAGATACTGCACAAAGCGTTGCCAGTTAAATCCAGTATCTCTTATTCCATAGATTAAAAACACGGTGACTATTGCGGGCAAAATCCATCCAAGTGTTCTTCTTGTTGCTTCTAGTACAAGAGCTATTGCTAAAAGTCCAAAAATTACATCGTATTGATTTACATCGTAGTATATCATGTACGTTGGAAATCTCCAGAACATGTAGAACATGGTAGCCAAGCTTAAAACAATTAGGATATAATCATAGAAAGGTACTTTTTTGAGATATTTCTTTTTTTTCAGTATAGGATATCGGAGATATGCTATTAACAGAATCATTGCTAAGACAAATGCTTCTCCTTGCTTATCTTGGAAATCAAGTCGTAAGAATGTCCATTTTAATCCAACTTTTTCAAAGAGATCGTAGATTGAATAAGTAAAGTTGAATATAAATAAGATTTCATAAATTCCAATTAAAACTGCTGCTATCTTAACTATGGTTTCAAGCTTTGGAGATAAGGTTCTCGTTTTCTCTAGAATTATCTTCTTTTCAATCTTTTCGCTCATTTTCAACACCTCCTAATTATGGAAAATACAAAAGGTACTTTTTTGACTTTAAATTTCATAATTCCCTCCTCTTTTAGCTGGGTGAAAACAATCTTATCGCTGATCTTTACCGTAACGTTATTTAATGGAATAAACCAGTACTCCCAGGATTTTCCTAGGTACATGTTCATGTCCTTAACGTAAAATTGTCCTTCGGTGTATTGAACATCTAATGGTTGTCCGGCCATAAACTCTTGCCATTTTTCTTGTATTGCATATATACCAGTTCCGTTAATTCGATATATGTCTACAACTTTAGTGAGAGAAACACTATGAGTATAAGAGATTATAAGAGTAGGATTTGAGCTTAGAGGAAAGTAACACACATTTTTATTAAATTCTATCTCTAAAGCAGTTATGGGAAAAAGTGTAAGAAGCAAAAAAGCTAATGGGAAAAAAAGAAAATATTTTTTCAAAAAATCCACCCCTTCAAGGCTTAAGTTCATCAGGGACTGTTATTCCTTGTTCTTCGTAATATTTTATTGCCCCTGGATGTAGTGGGATCATTAATCCTTCAAATGCCTTTTTAACATCTATTTGTTTAGCCACTTGGTGTGCTTTTGCAAGTTCGTCAGTGTTTTCAAAGAAGATTTTTGTTAATTCATAAACAACGTCATCTGGCACATCTTTGTCAACTACTAATGTTGCTTTAACTGCAATTGTTTGGACATCTTCATCCATTCCGTTGTAGGTACCCTTTGGAATAACAACTTTAACATAGAATGGATATCCCTCATCATGTAGTTTCTTTATGAGTTCGTCTGGGATTGGAATCAAACGAACTGGTGTTTTAACTGCTATTTGATCAATTGCTGGGGCTGGATATGCGATAACAGTAAATTCTGCATCTACTTGTCCAAGTACTAAGCTTTGAGCAGCTTCTTCAAATGTTTGATAGATCTTTTCAACTTGGTCCCATAGTCCTGCTGCCTTTAAAACTCTCTCAGCAGTAGCTGCAACACCACTTCCTGGAGCGCCAACTACAACTTTCTTACCTTTTAGGTCTTCAAGAGTCTTAATGCCACTATCAGCTCTAACGACGATCTGAACTGGTTCAGGGTAAAGAGTCCCAATTCCTCTTAGCTCCTTAATTGGATTGCCTTCGAATTGATACAGCCCATTCCAAGCATAATAAGTCACGTCGTTTTGTATAATGGCTACTTGGGCTTCACCCTTTCCAATAGCCTTTGCATTGGATACACTTGCACCACTTGTAACACCCTTTGCAGCGATATTCTCACTCTTTTTGTTCAAAACCTTGGCAAACATTGAACCAATTGCGAAATAAACACTTCCAGGTCCTGAACCGGTATAGATTGTAATCTCATATTTCCCTTCTTCGGTTGTTGGTATGCTTTGAGTTGTTTGTGTAGCAGTTTCTTTCTGGGTACATCCAGCCGCAACTAAACCCAATACCAAAACAAAAACCAAACCCAAAGTTTTCCATTTCTTCATTTCTTACCACCTCTAAATATGGAAGTGGGGCAATGCCCCGCAATACCTTAAATGTTTGTAAGTTAGGTATTATTACCTTTTTGTTTCTTTGAAAGATTTACATACCAGTAAATAAAAGAAAGATCAGTAATAATACCAGATAGTTTCATAGTCTTCTTTGTTTTCACCAATGCTTTCTAAGTAGTCAAGATACTCCTTAATTGGAACATCGGGATAAGTGTAAAGCTTTGTCTGGCTTATTCCCTTTTCCCAGGGATGCATTAAGTATATCCTACTTCCGTCTGGTCTGATGCCTACTAATTCTCTATCTTGCCATGCTCTCAAGTGGTTCTTACCCATTCTAGGCACATTAAATACTGGTTCATCAGGTCTAAACTGTCCAGGTAAGAGTCTAGCTTCCTCTTTTCTCTCCTGCACAACTCTCGCTATTGGCACGAGGTAGTCTTTCTGCTCAATCTTGCCCTTTGGATAGAATGTGTAGTATGGATCAATACCAACCTTTCTAAGCGCTATTCTCAGTGCAACGTTTTCGAACCTTCTGCTAACATTCCTTTGGTAAACAAGTTGATTATAGATGTAAATTCCTTGTCTTCTTACTTTATACGCCGCTTCAGCCATTTCGGGAGTTACTTCATAAGCTGTTTCAACGTGAGTTGAAATCGAAACATTTCTTTTTCCTGGCTCTATATAGCTTCCCAAAATTTCGGCAAGCTCGTTTGTAATTCTCATTGGCACTGTAACGAAAATTCTACTTCCCCATCTTATGTTAACAACATGATCCATCTCTGATAATCTGCTCATGATCTTGTCAATTATCTTATCACTTAACGCTAGTGGATCTCCACCAGTTATGAGCACATCAAGCATTGATTCATGTTCTGCAAACCATTCTAATGCCTTTTCAATTGTCTCCCATCCGGGGAATGAACCAGCCATGAATGGCTCGAGAACCTCCCAATTTCTTTGACAGTAGACACATATTTGTGGGCATGTGTCATAAGCTTTGAGAATTGCTATCGTGACATATCTCCTCGTGACGAGATCAATTGGTGAAGTATCGTGTTCACCCATGAAATCAAAGTAATATTCCCTATCCTCTTTGTGCTGAAGCATGTTTTTTACATACCAAACTGGTGGCATAACTTGTCTCCTTACATGTAGATCCTCTTTATATGGGTTTTTGAAATCAAAGAGATTTAGGTAGTATGGAGTTATTCCCCAAGGTATGCCGTATTTTACAGCTATTTCTGCTTGTTTTATATCCTCCTCGGGTATCTTCACTATTCCAAGTTCGTTGAGCTCCTTAAGAATTTCAACGCCTTTTTCTCTCTTCAAGACATGAGAGAACTGCCATCTATAGTCAAACCACTCGTCCTCTGTTATGCCGAAATATTCCATTAGCTGCTCTCTTTGTTTCTTTCTCTTTTCAATGATCCGTTTATCTAAACCGCTTGGATATCTCTCTATCCATTTCTTTATGTGTTGCCAAACCTTGTCAAGATACTCCGATCTTGCTAACGCTGCTTTTCTTCCTTTAATTTTGCTGAAATCGACAAATTGGACTCCTTCCTTTTCTAATCTTAGTCCAAGCCATCCCTTTGAATATCCTGCTTTTCCTGACATAGCTAAAAATAAATGCTTAAATTCTTCAATAAACCCATCAGTTATTATCCCGAGAACTCTTTTATCTCCTTTTGTAGCTTTCCAGAGATATTCGAGTGTGCTAAAGCCAGCAGCTTTTTCACCATAGGGTGATATCATGTTTGTAAACACTTTGATAGCCTCTAATGAGAGCCATCTATCCATAGCATCAAGCTCAATTTCTCCGCTCTTTACTTTCCATTCTAATTCTTTACAAAATTCAACAAGCTTTTCTCTTGCTTCATCTAAACTTTCACTTTTTATTAAAATCTCTTTAAGCTGAGGTAGCGGGTCAAATATTCTTAAAAATTCTTCATGTTTAATTCCTTGTTTTAACCCCCATGGGGAGGCTTCTATATCGAAAGTCGAAACAGCACTTTCCATTTGTTTTTCCATTTTTAAACCCCTCCGCCAATGCCTTATTTTGAACACCCTAACAATTTAGGACGCTGCTGTATATTTAAGCTCATTGTAGAGTATGCCACAGAATTAGTGAACATTCATGATATTATATATTTTGCGTTTACACGGTTGTAAAACATGACAAAATTCAAGTTTGAAATTCAATATAATGAAAAATTTTTACATATTTAGATTATTCTTTCTAAAAATTTGCTAAACACCTATGAATTCAGTTGATTCACAACTTTATCAAAACTTGCTATATGTAAAGCATATTTTAAAATTGAACTTACTACAAAATTCTCAAGGTTATACAAAAGTCTTTTAACGATGAACCTTGGCTATCTCTTGGAGGTGTGAAAGTGAAGGTTATAATGACAACGAAAATTGATTTAGCATCAATGAACATTAAGGAGAAACTTGTGAAGAACTTTGGATTTAAAGAGAGCGATTTAGCCTTTGATGGCAATCCAGTCTATAGAAGAAGGGACATTCTCCTTTTAACTACAAACGATGAGATGATATACTATGATTATCTTGATAAAGAAATCAAGAAGCAACTTGGAATTATTCCTGAGATTATAATTTTTGCTTCGAGACATTCAAGCCAAGCAAAAATGCCAGCATTAACTACTCACATAACTGGCAATTGGAAAAATGCTATGTATGGTGGTAAAGATCAAAGTTTGGCAATAGCTCAACCAAATGCAATGAAATTAGCCCTATTAAAGCTGAATGAACTAAATGATCTAGGATGGACTGTTTGTTATGAAGCGACACATCATGGTCCCAGTGAGATTGATGTGCCCTCACTGTTCGTAGAGATTGGAAGTAGTAAGGAAGAGTGGGTTAATGATAGAGCTGGTGAGATATTGGCAGAAACCATTACTTACGTTTTAGAGAATTATGAGAAAGCGAGATACAAATCAGTTATTGGAATTGGTGGTGGACATTATGCACCAAAGCAAACTAAGATAGCCTTTGACAGTGATTTGGCATTTGGACATATAGCGGCTAAATATGCTCATCCTCTTTCAAAGGAAATGCTTTTAAAGGCTATAAAAAGGACTGATACAGAAGTTGAAGCAATTTATGTTGATTGGAAGGGAAGTAGAGGGGATACAAAACAACTCGCTAAGTTACTTGCGGAAGAATTAGGGTTAGAATTTATTAAGGATTAGCTAAATTTATATATTGCTTTATCACAAATTTTACCAGATTTTAGATTGATTTCCCGGAGGGTGAAGGCATGTTGAAACTAATAGAAAATGCAATCGAAAGGACATCTGCCGAAATGAATAAGGTTGAAGAGGTTCAAGTTCCTCAATCAGACATAGATGAAGAACTTAGAAGAATATTGGAGCAAATACAAGCAAAAATCTATGTTGTTGGTGTTGGTGGAGCTGGTTGTAATACCATCAATAGGATGATGGAAGTTGGTGTTGAAGGAGCTAAGATTATAGGGATAAACACTGATGCCCAAGATTTACTTAAAGTTAAAGCCCATAAGAAGATTTTAATTGGTAAAGAACTCACAAGGGGTTTGGGAGCCGGAAATAATCCCAAAATTGGTGAGGAGGCTGCAAAAGAGAGTGAAAGAGACATTAGAGATGCACTAGAAGGGGCAGACATGGTTTTTATAACTTGTGGATTAGGTGGTGGAACTGGAACCGGTGCTGCTCCAATTGTTGCGGAGATAGCTAAGAAAATGGGTGCTTTAACAGTTGCAGTAGTTACTTTGCCATTTACAGTTGAGGGAATTAGAAGAATCAAAAATGCTGAATATGGTTTGGAAAGACTAAGAAGAAACAGTGATACAGTCATAGTTATTCCAAACGACAAGTTAATGGAAGTTGCTCCAAACTTGCCAATTCACATGGCATTTAAAGTTGCAGATGAGATTCTAGTGCAAGCTGTTAAAGGAATAACAGAGCTAATTACAAAGCCAGGATTAGTTAATTTGGACTTTGCTGACGTTAAAGCAGTGATGAAAGATGGCGGTGTTGCAATGATTGGTATTGGTGAAAGCGATAGTGAAAAGAGAGCCTTAGAAGCAGCTACTCAAGCATTAAACAGCCCACTTTTAGATGTTGACATAAGCGGTGCAAAGGGTTCATTGATCAGCATAAGTGGAAGTGATGTAAAGTTAGAGGAAGCCCAGCAGATAATTGAGTTGGTTACAAGTAAACTTGATCCAGAGGCTCAAGTTATTTGGGGAATACAGTTAGATCCAGAATTAGGAAAAACAATTAGAGTTATGATTGTGGTTAGTGGTGTAAGCTCTCCATATGCGGTTGTTGAAGAAGAAGTACATCTTCCAGAGGAGGGTGAAAGAAGAATTATTCATTTAGACTTGGAAGAGCTCTAATCCACTCAGTTCTCTCTTTCTTTAATAATTATGTGAGGTGTTAGAAATGCCAACAGAGGGGTACATGGAAAAGCTTAAAAACTTCCTATCAGAGTCCAAGAGGGTTTTGTTAGTTACAAAAAAGCCCAGTGGAAAGGAATATAAGATGGCTGCTAAGGTCACTGGGATGGGTATAGTATTAATAGGCATAATTGGCATGCTCATTCGTATTATAGGAATACTAATAACTGGCAAGTAATCCTTTAGGTGATAAAGATGAGCGAGAGTAAAATATTTGCAGTGAGGGTCACAGTTGGGCAAGAGGAAAATGTCGCTACCCTACTTTATAGCAAAGCAAAAACCTATAATCTCCCAATATACGCTATCTTAAGCCCATCTAAGGTTAAAGGTTATATCTTTGTTGAAGCTGAGAACAAAAGTGCTGTGGATGAGGCAATAAGGGGAATAAGGCATGCAAAAGGAGCTTTGCCGGGAGAGGTTAAATTCTCTGAGATTGAGCACTTCTTAGAAGAAAGACCAGCTGTTAGTGGCTTTGAGCCTGGAGATATTGTTGAGCTTATTGCCGGTCCATTTAAGGGTGAAAAAGCCAAGGTTGTTAGGGTTGATGAAGCTAAAGATGAAATTGTCGTTGAGCTTATAGGCGCAATAGTTCCAATCCCCGTTACAGTTAGGGGAGAATACGTTAGACTTATAAGCAAACGTTCAAAGGAGTAGAGGGGTGAAAAGTAATGCCAAAGCAAGTAGTTGAGGTATTAGTAGAGGGTGGTAAAGCTACTCCAGGTCCTCCATTAGGTCCTGCAATCGGTCCATTAGGATTAAATGTCATGCAAGTCGTTCAAAAAATTAACGAGGCAACAAAAGACTTTGCAGGGATGCAAGTTCCAGTGAAAATTATCGTTGATCCAGCAACAAAGCAGTTCGAGATTGAAGTCGGTACCCCGCCAGTTAGCCAATTAATCAAAAAAGAACTTGGTCTAGAAAAAGGTTCAGATGAAGCTGGAAGAAACATAGTAGGAAACCTAACAATGGAGCAAGTAATTAAGATAGCAAAAGCAAAGAAAGCTCAAATGCTGGCTTCTAACTTAAAGGCTGCAGCTAAAGAAGTTATTGGAACAGCTCTAACTATGGGTGTTACCGTTGAGGGCAAGGACCCAAGGGTAGTTCAAAAGGAGATAGATGAAGGAGTTTATGACGAAGTCTTTGAAAAAGCTGGTGAGTGATAGAAAAGTTTAAAAGCTTCTCTTTTCACGAAATTTTTGATTTTTGAGTTAAAGGTGAGTTTAAATAAAAAAGTTTAGGGAGGTCAGAAAGATGGCCTTTGACAGACAAAAAATCGTGGAAGCGGTGAAGGAGGCTAAAGCCCGGGCTAAGCCGCGTAACTTCACACAGACCGTCGAAGTGGCAATAAACCTCAAGGATATTGATCTTAAGAAACCTGAGAATAGGTTTAAACTTGAGGTTGTGTTGCCACACGGGAGAGGTAAAAAAATTAATATCGCGGTCATTGCTGATGGTGCTGTAGCTGAAGCGGCTAAAAAGCTCGGGCTTGATGTTATTAGTGGTGCGGAGTTAGAGGAGTTAGCAAATAATCCAAGACAAGCGAGAAAGATAGCTAGAAAATACGACTTTTTCATAGCAGCTGCACCATTAATGCCAAAGATAGGTAGAATATTGGGTAGATTCTTGGGACCAAGAAACAAGATGCCAGTTGTAGTTCCACCAACACTCCAAGATTTAACCCCAATAGTTGAAAAGCTAAATAAAACAGTCAGAATACAGTTGAAGAATAACCCAAGTATTCATGCTCCAGTAGGAACAGAAACTATGAATGAAGAAGAGCTTGCAGAAAATGTAGAAGCAATATTGAATGCAGTGATCGGTAAGCTTGAGAGGGGAGAAAGCCAAGTGAAGTCAGTATACGTTAAAACAACAATGGGCCCCGCTGTAAAGATCGAGGGGTGAGGTAAATGGCTCATGTTGCTGAATGGAAGAAAAAGGAAGTTGAAGTTTTGGCTAACATCATCAAAGAACATCCAGTTATTGCATTGGTTGATGTTGCAAATGTTCCAGCTTATCCATTATCAAAAATGAGAGAAAATCTCAGAGATAAAGCTGTCCTCAGAGTTTCAAGGAACACTTTGATCGAACTTGCTATAAAGAAAGCGGCGGAAGAACTTGGAAAGCCAGAGTTGGTAAAGCTAATTGATTACATTCAAGGTGGAGCCGCAATATTAGCAACTGAAATGAATCCATTTAAGCTTTATAGGTTCCTTCAAGAGAACAAAACACCTGCTCCAGCTAAACCAGGAGTTCCAGTCCCAAAGGATGTGGTAGTTCCTGCTGGTCCAACTGCACTAGCACCAGGTCCAGTTGTCGGTGAAATGCAAGCCTTGGGAATTCCAGCGAGAATTGAAAAGGGTAAGGTTACAATTCAAAAAGAGACTGTCGTATTAAAAGCTGGTGAGATAATTACTCCTCAATTAGCCAATATTCTAAACAAATTAGGGCTCGAGCCACTTGAAGTGGGTCTTGATGTCTTAGCAGTTTATGAGGATGGGATAATTTATACACCAAACGTACTGGCAGTTGATCCAGAGGAATACATCCAAATGCTTCAACAAGCTTACATGTATGCATTTAACTTATCCGTGAATATAGCATACCCAACAAAGCAAACAATTGAAGCTATATTGCAAAAGGCATTCCTCAATGCAAAGTCTGTTGCTGTTGAAGCAAACTACATCACAAAAGACACTGCAGGAGATATCTTGAGCAAAGCCTTTAGAGTTGCATTGTTCATAGCTCAACAATTGCCAGAGGAGTTGCTCGATGAAAAGACCAAAGAACTTTTAAACCAACAAGCTCAATTAGCTGTTGCTACTCAACCACAGGTAGTTGAAGAAGAGGAGAAAGTTGAGGAAGAGGAAGAAGAGGAGGAAAAAGAGGAAGAAGAAGCCCTTGCTGGATTGGGGGCTTTATTTGGATGATCCCCCTTATTTACTTTCCCACGCATCCATGATTTAATAATTAAAAATAAAGCTGATTTGGAGGTGTAAAGAAATGGAGTATGTATATGCTGCCTTGCTATTACACGCCGCTGGTAAGGAGATAAACGAAGAGAACATAAAAACAGTTTTACAAGCTGCAGGTGTTAATGTGGATGATGCAAGAGTAAAGGCTTTAGTTGCTGCATTAGAAGGAGTTAACATCGAGGAGGTAATTGAAAAAGCTGCAATGCCAGTTGCAGTCGCTGCTCCAGCTGCTCCAGCTGCCGCTGAGGCTCCAGCAGAAGAGGAGAAAGTTGAGGAAGAGGAAGAAGAGGAAGAGGCTAGCGAAGAGGAGGCCCTTGCTGGACTTGGAGCTCTCTTCGGCTGAAACCTTTTCTCCCATTTATTTATTGTTTACAAAAAAGTTTAAACATCTAAACACTAAGCTCTTTTGGGAGATACTATGGAAAAGGAATGGGAAATTGAGGTTAAGATAGAGCATCCAGAAGTTAAAAATGAAAAAAGCATAGACAAGTATCTCTCTGATAGCTTTGATCTAATACTCTCTCATCCAAAGATACTTTTGCCGTTCTTTCCAGCAGCTATCGTTAACTTGATTTACCTCATTTATATATTCAAAAGACTCTTTATTTATGGAATATTTTCATTTGCAACTAATCCAGAAGCCATTGAATTTTTTGCATCAAAGAGTTTTATTTTTGTTACTGTCATTGTAATAGTTATCACGGTCTTCTCTTACCTTATTGGATCATTATCAGTTGCTTATTTTGCAATTAAGGAGCGAGATTATATGAATTCTTTTAAAGTGGGGGTTTCAAGAGCACCTTTCTTATTTGGAAACTTTATAGCAATGCTGCTTGTTTTTGTGCTTGCATTTTTACCTATAATGCTCGTTAAATCTCCTTTCTTAGTTTTTGGCTACGTTTTTATCTTGAGCTTTTTAGTAATACCGTTATTCTTATTTTTACCAGTAATTGTCTTAGATCATAAGCTTGCCATAATTGAGAGTTTGAAAGTTTACAGGGCTAATCTTAAAAAGAGCCTTATTTTGGGAATACTTTACGTTTTGGTATCCTCTGCAGTGAGTTCACTGATACCAATAATTGGTTCCCTTCTAAACTACTTAATTGTGATACCAGCGTTTACAGTTGTCTATGCTTTGGTCTATAAAGAACAAAGAAGAAAAAGTTAGTTCTTCTTTCTTCTCTTTGACAAAGCTAAATGCTGACTTCCTTGATAGTTCCCCCTATAAGGCTTTGATGCTGCTTCTTCTAAGCGATGAAAAACCATTTGAACGAATCTTTCTCCATATTCAAGGATTATCTCCTCGTTTGAGCTATTAAAGATGCCTAAGGTTAAGTTTCCATCCCATCCAGGATCTACCCATGCAAAGGAACCTAAAAGACCTTCCCTGCAAAGCGAACTTCTTAGTCTCATTTCTCCAAGAACATCGTCTGGTAACTTAATTCTTTCCAAAGTTAGAACTAATGCATAGGTTTTTGGGGGAATAACTATTTTTCCCTCTTCTTTAACGTTGATAAACTTTCCATTTATCATAGCTTCATTTCCAACCCTTAAATCGTAACCTGCTGGTTGTAAAGACTTTTCATTAAAAGGCTCAATTAAAATTTCTTTCACTATTTTATGATCTGGCAAAATCATTTTTACCACCGCAAGGTTTATGTAAAGCTTAAGGTTATAACTCTTTTGCGGGCCCGTGGCCTAGGAGGATAGGGCACCGGCCTTCGGAGCCGGCAGTCGCGGGTTCAAATCCCGCCGGGCCCGCCAAATACTTTAAGTTTAAGCTTTAAAAGCACTTGTATTGTTTGAATTTGATAATACGATTTTAGGCTATATTTTGAGGAGTTTTCTCATTTTTATTGTGATTCGTAGATACCTTATTGTCTGTACTATTAGACAATTGTCTAAATCTCTAGCATGTGTCTATTTACAAATACAAGTCCATATCTGGGTGGTGCCTTCTATTTCGTTGATCACCTAAATATGGGGGTTATATTTTTGACATACTTTCAAAAAATTTTCAATAGCTTGCTTAGTTATGTCTATAAGAGTATAGGCTTATAAAAGGTGTAAAAACGCTCTTTTTACCGAAACCTTTATATATCTCCAAATCAAAAAAGAGTATTGAAAAACTCTTTGTGGAGGTGTTATAAATGGCCGAGTTGCCAATTGCCCCAATTGACAGGTTGATTAGGAAGGCTGGTGCTGAGAGAGTTAGTGAGGAGGCAGCCAAAATATTGGCTGAATACCTCGAGGACTACGCTGTCGAGCTCGCTAAGAAGTCTGTTGAGTATGCAAGACACGCTGGAAGAAAGACAGTCAAAGCCGAGGACATTAAGCTCGCTATTAAGGCTTGATTTCCGTTCTATTTTTATTTAATTTTGCAACCTAAATCTTTAAAACCCCTCTTCTTAAGTTGTTCACATGCAGATAGCTATAAGAATGACCAATAGAAACCACAATACCTTTGTTCATCTTTTAGGAGCTTTAGAAGCTCAGGGTTTTGATATCGATGAGATTTTGATAACAAAAAAGCTTGAGGATATAATAAGGGCTAAGCCAAAAGCTGTTCTCTATTCTTTCATGACTCAAGAGGTATGGAAAGTTGAAGAAGAGGTTAAATTGTTGAGAGAAAAAATCAATGCCTTATTCATAGCTGGAGGCTATCATGCAACAGCAATGCCAAAGCACACTTTAAGGACTTTTGATATAGCTGTGATTGGTGAGGGAGAGGAAACCCTCTTTTATCTTCTAAATGCTCTTAAATCAAGGAAATTTAAAATAACAAAGGAACTTTTAGATATCAAGGGATTAGCTTTCTATTTGAATGGTCAATTTGCTTTTACAGGTTTTGCAAAGGTTGAAGATTTTGCCAGGTTTCCCCCATATGCAGAAACATCCAAGCTTATTGCCCCAATTGAAATCAGTAGAGGATGTCCTTTTGCTTGCCGTTACTGTCAAACCCCTTATATGAAAGGCTTTCTTATGAGGCATAGACCCATAGATCAGATAGTGAAGTACTCAAAAAGAATGAAAGATATGCGCTATATAACTCCAAATGCCTTTGCTTACGGTTCTCCTGGAGGAACTTTGAAAATTAGAAAGCTTGAAGCATTGTTGAAAGCACTGCAACCGCTTAGAAAAGAAGGGAGAAGGCTTTACTATGGAACTTTTCCAAGTGAAGTAAGACCAGAATTTGTTAAACCAGAAACTTTGGAGCTTTTAATTAAATATGCCGACAACAGAAGACTGGCTATCGGAGCTCAAAGTGGAGATGATGAAATGCTTCGTTTTATGCATAGAGGGCACAGCATTACACACATTATGGAAGCTGTTGAGTATATGATTGAGTATGGAATTGAGCCGGTTGTTGATTTTATAGTTGGATTGCCAAATGAGGATGAAGAGAAGCAAAGAAAAAGCATTGAGCTCATGAAGTGGATCATGAGAAAGGGAGGAAAAGTTAGGGCTCATTACTTCATGCCTCTGCCAGGAACGCCCTTTGCTAGGTGCAAGCCTTCATCATTAAGCAAAGAGATGAGCAAATTTTTAGGAGACATGGCAAGGGAAGGGAAAATAGAAGGTTCTTGGGGCGAGCAGATCAGACTTTCAAAAAAGCTTCAGAAGTTGATTGAAGAATTCTATGAAGAACCAATGAGTTATGTTGGGAAGATTAGGGAGGTTTGTTGAATGAGATATCAAAGTTAACTAAGGGGAGGTGTTTAAGCTTAAGAAGAGCCATCTCACATACTTCAGTTTTAAGGTTAGGATAAAGTTAGTAATTCGATTGTCATCTTAATGTCCATTCTGATTCCCAAAAATTTATAACCTTGTTAACTTTTCACCATCATGACGGCAAAATGTATGCCGAAAACTATAAAAGATTCGAACTGCTGATAGAAAAATTGCGAGAGTTTGAAGGTGTAATCTTAGTTGAAGGTATGCGAGACGAGGTGGCGCTAAGAAAATTGGGGGTCAGAGCGGAGATAATTCGGGTAAGCTCCCGTTTACCGCTCTCTGAAATTGCCTTAATTGCATCACAGTATCATGAAATCATGATACTCACGGATTTAGATGAAAAAGGAGAAGAACTTGCAAAGAGGTTGGCTCAATATTTAGTTGGGTATAAGTGCCGAGTAGATACAGGAACTAGGAAAGAGCTCAAAAGAATTGCAAAAAAGGACATTAAAGGCATTGAGGACATCTATGGTTTATATTTAAGGGTAAAACGCTCCGTTTCTGACCCCCTTTAGGAGGGATTTGCTTGAAAAGGAAGAAGACAATATTGCATCATATTTTGACCGAAAAACAAAGACGTGAATACGAGAGAAAGAAAGGAGAAGGTGGTGAAGATATGGCGGTAAGGGACGATTTTGGAACAACAAAATACGTCATCTATGCTGAATTTGAGGCTAATGGTGTTGTTGAAAGACCAGACGTTGTAGGTGCTATTTTTGGACAAACTGAAGGTTTGCTTGGTGATGATTTAGATTTAAGAGAACTCCAAAAAACTGGGAGAATTGGAAGAATTAAGGTTGATGTTCATACAAGAGCTGGAAAAACATATGGGACAATCACCGTTCCTTCTAGTTTGGATAGGGTAGAAACTGCAATTTTGGCAGCAGCGTTGGAAACTATTGACAGGGTAGGACCTTGTGAAGCAAGAATAAAGGTAATGAAGATTGAAGACGTTAGGGCAACAAAGAGGAGATACATAGTTGAAAGGGCAAAAGAAATATTGGAGACCTTAATGGAGGAGGAAATTCCAGAAAGCCAAGAGCTTACAGAGGAAGTTAAAAAAGCTGTTAGGGCTAAGGAGTTGATTGAATATGGTCCAGAGAAATTACCAGCTGGTCCACACGTTCCATTTTCAGACTCAATTATCGTAGTAGAGGGCAGAGCTGATGTTTTAAATCTACTAAAGCATGGTATTAAAAATGCCATAGCTGTTGAAGGAACTTCAGTACCAGAGACAATCATTAAATTAAGTAAGGAAAGAATCGTAACAGCATTTACAGATGGTGACAGAGGAGGGGAGTTAATACTCAAGGAGCTTTTGCAAGTTGCTGATGTTGACTATGTTGCAAGGGCACCAGAGGGAAAAGAAGTTGAGGAATTAACAAAGAAAGAGATTATCAAATCCTTAAGGAGTAAAGTTCCAGCTGAGCAGGTTATTAATGAGCTATTTTACAGAGGAAAGAATTTCTATGAGATAGTGAAGGAAAAAGAGAAAGTAGAGAAAATTGAAGAAACCTCTAAAGAAGAGAAGCCTAAACCTCAGCCCTCTGTTACAACTGCAAAGCAAGAAGCAAAAGAAAGGGAAGAGAAGTTTGTTAAGCCAATACAGGTTCCAAAAGTATCTGAACTTGAAAAGTTCAGTGAATTCGTTGAAAAGGTAAAAAATGACTCAACAGCAATACTTTTAGATGAAAACAAGAACATTGTGGCTGAAATCCCAGTTAGAGATTTACTAAACACATTAAATGAGAAGGAAGGTGTTCATGCAATAATTTTCAATGGAATAATAACCCAAAGATTGATTGATATAGTCAGTGAAAAGGGTGTTAAATACTTAATTGGAGCAAGGAAAGCCAACGTTGTTAGAAGACCAATTGACTTAAGAATTTTGACTTTTGCAGAATAACGCCCTTTTATCCTTTTCTGTTTTCTTCCCCCACATAACTTTTATAACCATCATCTCTTTTTCCTTACTTAGGTGGTGTGAATGGAAAAGGTAGTTTTGAAGTACGCTCTCATCAATGCCGTTCAACATGGAGGAAAAGCTAACCCAAAAGCAGTAATTGGTAAAATTTTAGGTGAGAATCCAGAGCTCAGACCCAAAGCAAGAGAGTTAGTCCCTCTTGTTAATGATATTGTTGAAAAAGTTAATTCCATGAGTAAAGAAGAGCAAGAGACAAAGCTTAGGGAAATTTATCCAGAATTCTTTGAGGTTAAAGAAAAGAAAGAGGAGAAAAAGCATGAATTACCTCCACTACCAAAGGCTGAGAAAGGAAAAGTTATCACTCGTTTTGCACCGAATCCAGATGGAGCTTTTCATTTAGGCAATGCAAGAGCCGCAGTCTTGAGCTACGAATACGCAAAGAGATATGGCGGAAAATTTATTTTGAGGTTTGATGACACTGATCCCAAGGTAAAGAGACCAGAACCGATATTTTATGAGTGGATTATTGAGGATTTAGAGTGGCTTGGGCTTAAACCAGATGAAATTCACCACGCAAGTGATAGGCTTGAGATTTATTATAGATACGCTGAAGAGCTTTTAAAGATGGGTAAAGCTTATGTTTGTACTTGTAGCTCGGAGCAGTTTAGAAAACGTAGGGATGAAGGAAAACCCTGTCCTCATAGAGATTTACCTCCAGAAGTTCAGTTGGAAGAGTGGAGAAAAATGCTTGATGGAACTTACAAAGAGGGAGAAGCTGTTGTAAGAATTAAAACTGACTTAAATCATCCAAATCCTGCTGTTAGAGAATGGCCCGCTTTAAGAATAATTGACAATCCAGACCATCCAAGAGCTGGGGATAAATATAGGGTTTGGCCCCTTTACAACTTTGCCTCAGCAATTGATGATCATGAATTGGGAGTTACCCACATCTTTAGAGGACAAGAGCATGCTGAAAACGAGACGAGACAACGCTATATCTACAGATATTTTGGATGGGAATATCCAGTGGCAATTCAGCATGGAAGGCTTTCAATTGAAGGCGTTATTTTAAGTAAATCAAAGACGAGAAGGGGAATTCAAGAGGGTAAATATCTCGGCTGGGATGATCCAAGGTTAGGAACTATTAGAGCTTTAAGAAGGAGAGGAATTCTTCCAGAGGCAATTAGAGAGCTTATCATAAGCGTTGGCATTAAGAAGAGCGATGCAACAATAAGCTGGGATAATTTAGCAGCAATAAATAGAAAGCTGATTGACCCAATAGCTAATAGATATTTCTTTGTTGCTGACCCGATTCCAATGGAGATCAAAGGTTTTAATGAGGAATTTATGGCAAAAGTCCCACTTCACCCGGATCATCCAGAAAGAGGGTATAGGGAACTTAAGTTCATTCCAGAGAAGCCAGTTTATATTTCAAAGGATGATTTAGAACTCTTGAAGAAAAGCGAATACATTAGATTAAAAGACCTCTTTAATGTCAAGATTCTTGAAGTTAGTGAAAAGAAAGTTACGGCAGAGTTTGATAGCATTGAGTATGAGAAAGCAAGAGAGCACAGATGGCACATGATTCACTGGGTTCCAGAGGGTAAGCTATGTGAAGTGCTAATTCCAGAGGGAGATGAGTTAGTACTGAGAGAAGGGCTTTTGGAAAGCGATGCAAATGTGAAGGTTGATGAGATAGTACAGTTCGAGAGGTTTGGCTTTGTAAGAATTGATGCAGTTGAAGAAGAGAAGGTTAGGGCAATATTTGCGCACAAGTGAAATTTTTTCTTTCTTTTCAAGTTATTTAACTTTGTCGAAATTTTGTCCGGGTTAAATATCAACGCCAGCTTTTAAATTTTTTCTCCAAAAACGCTTTAAACGGGGGTTTTTAAGTTTTTAATGGTGAATACTGTGCAAAATTTTGAGGAACGGTTTAAGAATGAGATTCTTTCAAAAATCCCTCCAAGGAATGAGCAACCTCTCCCAAAGAACTGGCTTCACATTGAAATGCTTGAAAGGTTTAGGCTTTTACAGTTTGCTGGCATTCAAAAGGGAATGAATGTTCTCGAGATTGGCTGTGGAGCACATGCTATAACAACTGTTCCTTTAGCTTACATGGTTGGAGAAAAAGGGAGAGTGGTTGCGGTTGATAAGGCAAGGTGGGCTTACTTTGAAGAGATAGTAGGACAAGCTGGTTTAAAGAGAAGAGTTATCCCTTTAAAGTGCGATGCTCAGGAGTTGCCATTTCCCTTTAAAAGTTTTGATTTAGCTGTTCTAGTTCATGGAATTAGGAGCTTAAGAAATGAAAGAACAATAATCAAAGTGCTAAAGGAAATGTTGAGAGTTTCGAAAAGAATTTTCATAGCTGAAAGTTTGCCAATAGCAAAGAACAAAGCGCAAGAAGCTCATCTTGAGATGTACAATTTAAGACAAGAGATCTTTGAAGCTCTTTACGGTGAAAAGGATGATTTGCATTATTTTCCTCTTGAAAGACTCTTAGAGTTCATAAGAAAAGCTGGTGGGAAAGTTGAAGACTTTGGAGTTTTTGAGCCTAATCTACCTCATTTCTTAGCTTACATTCCAAAAGAATATGTTGAAAAAATTAGCGATAGGCAAAAGCAAAGGGATATTTTAGAGAGGTGGGAAAAAGCTTACAAAAAGCTTCGGCTATATGGAGAAGAACACCCACCAGTTGGATGGATAATTGCAAGGTTTAAAACCCTTAAAGGATAAATAAAGGTTTGGTGACTCCATGTATCACCATAAATATGATGCAATAGCTGAGAATTACGACAAGTTTGAAAGGATTTTGGATTCTTTTTTCCTCCCTCTAAGGCAGAAAGCTGTTAGCTATGCTAAAGGAAGGACTCTAGAAGTTGGTATTGGAACAGGGAAGAATCTGCCCTATTATTCTAAGGACGTTGAGCTTTACGCTATTGATGGAAGTGAGGGGATGCTCAAAATAGCTCAAAAGAGGGCTAAAAAGCTTGGTTTAGATGTTAAGTTCTTCAAGATGGATGCCGAAAAGTTGAGCTTTCCCTCAGAATATTTTGATACAATAATTGTAAGCTTTGTTTTCTGTACAGTACCGAATCCTGTTAGAGCGATGGGTGAATTAAGGCGAGTATTAAAGCCCAATGGAAAAATAATCTTTCTTGAGCACACTCTGAGCAATTCTAAAGTTCTAAATCTGCTCTTTTTAAGAATCCTTAAGCTCTTTCTCTATCCTATCTTGGGAGATGACACTTTAAGAAAGACTCACAACCTTGTTAGAGATTTCTTTAAGATTGAACGAGAAGAGAGGTACTATCTGGGAATTGTTAGGCTTATGGTATGTAAGAAATGATAAAACTTTGTATGCTGATCTTTGGATTTTATAGTACTCTATTCTACAACAGAGAGCATTTTTGAGCGTTTTTTAACATAATGTTTTGAACCAAAGGTTCCTTTGATAAAGTTTATATATGCAAATTTTAAAACAAACGTTTAGAACAAATGTATGTAATCAGTTTCAAATTTAAGATTTAGGAGGGTTGATAAATGGGCGAAGCAAGCAAAGTAAGTCGCTATCTCTACACGGTAATCATCCTTTTTGTGATTTGGTTATTTCTCACAAACAGTTTAGATCCTCAAGAACTTACCATGGGATTTGTGCTATCTTTAATAATAGCAGCATTAACCTATCAGGTTTTCACCAAGTATGGACTAAGCAATTTGCACCCAAAGCGAATTCTCTACACTGTAGCCTACATACCTTATTTTCTCTGGGCAATGATAATGGCAAACTTAGACGTTGCTTATAGAGTTTTGCATCCAAAGAGACCCATAAATCCAGGAATTGTTGAAATAAAGACAAATCTTACAAATGATATTGCAAAGCTCGTTTTAGCAAACTCAATTACACTAACACCAGGTACAATGAGTGTTGATGTTAAAGGTGATCGACTCTACATTCACTGGATTGATGTCAAAGATCCTTCCCTTGAAGGTGCATCTAAGCATATAGGAAAGCCTTTTGAAAAATTCCTAAGGGTGATATTCCATGACGATAATTGAAGTTTCCCTAGTTTTAATAGCCATAGCAACAGTTCTGAGCATGTATAGAGTGTTTAGAGGTCCAACAACTGTTGACAGAATTATAGCTATTGATATAATGACCACAATTACAACTGGATTAATGGTTCTCTTTGCACTGTACTACAAGAGGGCGATTTTCCTTGACGTTGCATTGGTTTATGCGGTTTTAGCTTTCTTAGGAGTGATAGCTTTTGCAAGGTACTTGGAGGGAGGGTTATGACAATAAATGAAGCTATTGGAGCATTTTTAATATTCACAGGGTCACTTTTTTACGTTCTCTCATCCCTCGGTCTAATTAGGATGCCAGATGTTTACAATAGGATGCAGACAGCAACGAAGAGTGCAACTTTGGCTTCATTAGGTGTTATGATTGGAGTTGGAATTTACAGCCCTTGCTGTTTTCCAAAAGCACTTGTGATTGCGCTGTTCCTATTGCTTACAAACCCAATAAGTGCC
This sequence comes from Thermococcus sp. JdFR-02, assembly GCA_002009975.1. Taxonomy (GTDB): domain Archaea; phylum Methanobacteriota_B; class Thermococci; order Thermococcales; family Thermococcaceae; genus Thermococcus_C. Next base: position 76,547 of record MTLP01000031.1, on the reverse strand, counting down.
CATGCGTTGATTAGAGCAGCCTATAGGAGTGGAATTCCGCTTTGGGAAGGAAGCATTGTGGATAAGTACAAAGAAGCCCTGAAAGAGGAGGGAGAGCAATGAGCGAATGGGTTGGAATATTTATAGTCGCTTTAATGGTGCTTTCTGCAATATTTGCTGTTGAGTGGAGAGACTTATTAGCTGCAGTAGTCGGAATGGCGGCTGTAAGTTTATTCGCCTCAATAGCGTTTTTCTTCCTTCAAGCTCCGGATGTTGCAATGACAGAAGCGGCTATTGGAGCAGCTATGAGTGCAGCTATCTTCATCTTCGCAATTAAGAGAACTCAAAGGTATGAGAGCGAGGAAGAAGGAACAGGATGGTGGGTAAGATGGTGAAGCGAATATTGGCAATAATCTTCATCTTGGTAATTGGATTTTGGATTGCGAATGCTTTAGCTAAGGTTCCCTTTGGAGAAGACAAAATGCTCGTTGGAAAGTACTATTTAGAGAATGTTAAAGAGCAAACTGGAGCGATTAACGCAGTTACAGCAGTGGTCGTTAATTATAGAGGCTTTGATACGTTGGGAGAAGTTACAGTTTTGTTTATCGCTTCAACTGGAGTTGCAGCTTTGCTTTGGAGGAGAAGGGAAGAGAGAAGTGCAGAAGTTGATGGTAGCTTAATCCTAAAAACCGGTTCAAGGGTTTTACTGCCATTCATAATGCTCTTTGGTGCCTACATATTCATCCATGGTCATTTAACACCTGGAGGAGGATTTCCGGGTGGAGCGACAATAGCAACAGCATTTCTAATGATCTACTTAGCGTACAAGGAATATGAAATTGATCACAATCTATTCGAGCCTTTAGAGGGACTAAGTGGAGTAAGCTATGTTGCAGTTGGTCTAATAGGCTTAGCTATCGGTGGCTACTTCCTCTTTGATTGGATATGGCAAATTTGGGAAGTTGGAGATATTGGAAGGCTCTTAAGTGCTGGATTCATCCCCATAATCTACACAATAATCGGAATCAAGGTTGGAACAGAGCTAACGGGAATAATTGATCGCATGATTAAGGAATCCAAGGAGGTGGAAGGATGACCAGCATAGGCGTTTACTACTTTGGAGCAATTTCATTGATTCTCATTGGACTCTATGCCATTTTAACCAAGAGGAATTTGCTTAAAATCCTCGTAGGATTAAGCATAATGGAAACTGGTGTTAACCTTCTGCTCATTTCAGTTGGCTATGTAAGAAATGCCACTGCTCCAATTTTAAGTGACTATGCAACTCCTACAAATGTCGTTGATCCCATTCCACAGGCGTTAGTTCTTACTGCAATCGTTATTGGTGTTGCTACAACCGCTTTAGCCTTAAGCGTTGCAATTAACGTTTATGAGCGCTATAATACTTTGGATATAGAAAAGATAAGGGGGTTGAGGGGATGACCCAATACGCTTCATTACTCATTGCTTTACCTCTAATTAGTGCATTTTTTGTCCCAATCCTCAAAAAGATAAGCAAAAAAGCTATAATGCCTTACTTAACTTTAATCACCTTAATTCAAACGATCATAGCTGCTTTAGTGTTTAGAGATGTTTATACAACTGGAAACCCAATAATAATCATGGCTGGTGGCTTTAGACCACCCGTTGGGATTAACCTCTACATTGGACACTTCGCTTCTCTATTTGCATTAATAATAGCCTTAGTATCATTTCTGATGGCAGTGTTTAGCATGAGGGCAATTAATATTGAGCCAAAGGACAAGTATGCAATGCTGTTTTTACTTTTAATGCTTGGTGCAACGGGAATGATTGCAACGGGGGACATTTTCAATCTCTTCGTTTTCATGGAGATTACAGCAATTAGTGCTTATGCTTTGACAGCTTACAACAAAGATGCTCACGCAAGTGAGGCGAGCATGAAATACATAATCCTAGGTGGGATTGGTTCAAGCTTTTTCCTCGTCGGGGTTGCATTGATTTATGGAAGCTTGGGAACTTTAAACTTAGCGGATATAGCTCAAAAAGCTTCGCTTATTGATCCAACAGTTGCTCAAGTAGCTTTAGCTTTGCTCATTTTTGGATTAGCAGTTGAAGGTGAGCTATTCCCACTAAACGCTTGGGCACCAGATGCATACCAAGCCGCACCTCATCCAATAACCACATTGTTCTCTGCCTTCGTAGTTAAAGCTTCACTCTATGCGATAGCGAGAATAGTCTACTTATTGAGCAGTGTTGAGACATGGCAAAACATTCTAAATCTGCTTATAATTTTGGGAACTTTAACCGTCGTTATTGGTGAGTTAAGTGCCTTGAGACAAGCAAACGTCAAAAGAATGATAGCTTACTCAAGCATAGCCCAAGTAGGTTTAATTGCAGTAGGCTTTGGACTTGGAACTCAAGCAGGTATAGATGCGAGTGTATTTCACATGGTAAATCATGCAATAGTAAAAGCTCTCTTATTCTTGGCTGTAGGCTATGTTGCTTTAGAGCTTGGTGGTGCAGAGTTTGAGAAGTTCAGGGGATTAGGAAAAAGAATGCCATTAACGGCTTTTGCAATCACAGTTGGAGCTGTGAGTGTAATTGGAATTCCTCTATTCAACGTCTTTTGGAGTAAAATAAAATTACTGTTGGCTGCGTTGGTTGCGGGAAAGACGTTTGTAGTTGCACTAATACTTGGGGCAAGCTTGGTTGAAGCGGTTTATTACATTAAATTAATCCATGTAATGTGGTTCTTTGAAAGTGAAAAAGGAGAAGAAAACATTGTTTTGGGGATAATAATGACTCTGTTAATAGCAATAATAGTACTCATAGGAATTTATCCAGACTCACTTTGGCACTTCATACAAGAGGCTGGAAGGGATATCTTTGACAAGGCTGCTTACATTAAGAACGTTCCTCTTTTGGAGGTGGTAAAATGAGCATCAATCCAATTCCAATTATAATATTAGCTCCCCTCATAGGTGGTTTTTTAGCTTGGCTCATTAACATTAAAGGAATTAGAGAGATAATTGGGGTAATTAGCGCTGCAATTCCATTGGGTTATTTAGCTTACCTTTACCAACAGCTCAGCAAAGAGACGATAAACTTTACCTTAAGTTTAAGTGGTTTTGAGTTCAATTTCTTGCTCTACAAGCTTGGGTGGTTCTTTGCTACAATAGCGGCTTTAGTGGGATTTGCGGCAATACTTGGCATGACATCAACTTCAAAAGATGGCTATGAGTGGCTTTTCGCTTTGATGAGCTTAACAGGAGTACTTGGGGTTTTCTTAGCATTTGATATGGTTAGCTTTTTCATTTTCTGGGAAATAATGACATTTGGCTCATTCATGATGGTCTTAAAGTACAACAAGAAAGCTTCACTAAAGTACTTCTTACTTAGCTTATTTGGAGCGTATTCAATGTTAATAGCAATTGGGATTTTGTATGCTAGTGTAGGTGACTTAAGCTTTGCTGGAATGAGCGTAGCTTCAATGATGCTAACAAAGTGGAAGTTAGCCCTAATCTATTTGCTCTTCCTAATAGCCTTTGGAGTAAAAGCTGGAGCCTTTCCACTTCATGTTTGGGCGCCAGATGCTTATAGTGAAACAAACCAAAGCTACACTGCAATGTTCAGCGGTGCTTTAAGTAAGGCAGGAGTCTATGGATTTATATTGATTTACATCTTAATTGGAAGTAAATTAGCCTATGACTTTGGAGCATTTAGGAGTACAACAAAGTTTGGATATATCATAGCGTTCATTGGAGGTTTAACTATAGTCGTTGGCGGTTTATTGGCAGCCCTCCAAGAAGACATAAGAAAGCTCTTTGCCTACTCGAGTATAAGTCAGCTTGGCTATGTGCTTATAGGTATAGGTGTTGGCACTGCTTTGAGTATTCAAGCGGCACTATTCCACACTTTAAGCCATGCACTTTTCAAAGGGTTGTTTTTCCTAATAGTTGCTACAATTGTATATAGAACTGGTAAAACAGAGTTCAAAGACATGGGAGGCTTAGCAGAAAAGATGCCAATAACCTTTGCAATGGCGTTTGTTGCAATATTGAGTTTAGCAGGAATTCCACCACTAGTTGGATTTGCAAGCAAGTGGCTTCTATTTGAAGCTGTTATAAGTCAAAACTTGCCAATTTTAGGTGGCTTTATCTTCTTTGGAAGTGCAATAGGGTTTGTTTACCTCATTAGATTCACATACGCAGTGTGGTTTGGACAGAGACCGACAGACTTAGATGATACAAAAGATGCGCCATTGCCTTTAGCAATAGCAATGGGAATCTTGGCTTTGCTTAACGTAGTATTTGGAATTGCGCCAGGCTTAGTTGCCAAGGAGTTAAACAGCATACTGGGAAAGGAGGTTATTAAAGGGGACTTGTTCATACTTGACCTCGGCTTTGGAAAATACAACGCTTTGCTATTAACGATTTGGCTTGTAATTGGCATTGTAATTGCTGGGATAGTGTACTTCATGGGGGCTAAAGTTAGAAGAGTTCCCGTTACAGATACATATCAATCAGGAAATCCCGTAACTATGGAGTACAATCTAACTATAAGGAGAAACTTCTTCCTTCCATTGAAAGAAACATTGGCTTTCTGGCTTAGAATGAGCTTTGATAGGCTTTATCAAGACGTTGGAAAGAGTGTAGAAGATTTGGCTGAGACCTTGAGATATTATGTCTACAACGGAAATGTACAAAGTTATGCATGGTATTTAGCAATAGTATTGGTAGTGCTTGCATTGTGGGGGTGGTAAAATGCTTGAAATTGCCTTAAGGGCTTTCCTAATTTTAATTTATGCAACATTTGTAGGTTTCATGTTCATGGGAATAATCAGAATAGTAACAGCAAGGATTCATAGGAGGGTAGGACCTCCAATTTACCAGCCAATCCTTGATACAATTAAGTTACTCTCAAAGAAAAGCAACATTACTCATGGACTCATCTACGACTTTGGAATTATCTATGCATTAGGAGCAACAATCTTAGCCTTAATGTTTATTCCCCTTGGGAATATCAGCATCTTAAGGGCTTATGGTGACTTAATCTTAATTACCTTCCTCCTCGAAATTCCAATGCTTGGAATAATGTTTGCGGCAATGAGTTCTGGGAATCCATGGGCGGGTTTAGGTGCTCAGAGGGCTTTACTAACACTTTTGGCGATTCAAGTTCCATTAGGTTTTGCAATAATTGCCTTAGCACAGTTTTATGGAACTTTCAGCACTTATGAGATAGTTATGGCACAGCAAGCGGGCGGATGGAGCATATTCCACTTACCATTGTTCTTGGCGGCGATAGCTTATGACATAGTTCTTCAAGCCATGTTTGGAAAGGAGCCGTTTGATATCATGATAGCTCCTGGAGAAATCTCTTTGGGTCCAATGGTGGAATTTGGAGGAAAACACATGGGAATGCTACAAATACAGCATGCAATAGCATTGTTCGCTGAGACATTATTCTTTGCAAACATATTCCTTGGAGGAGGAAGCATTCTAGTATTGCTTATTAAACAAGTAGCTGTGCTTATGATAGCTATATTCATAGGGGCAATATTCCCAAGATTCACAATTGACCAAGCAGCTAAGTTTTACTGGAAGTGGCCAACTATAATAGCCGCTTTGGGCGCGATATTAGCAAGTTTGTGAGGTGATAAAAATGGTTGATTGGCGTCTCTTTGAACCCTTATTTAACTATGCGAGAAAGAAGAGTCTTTGGATTGTAGCATTTTGTACGGGATGTGGTGGTATAGAAATGCCACCTCTAATGACATCACGTTATGACTTGGAAAGGTTTGGTATGATGCCAAATCCAGCACCAAGAATGGCAGATTTATTCCTAATCACTGGCTATGTAACCCCAAAGACGCTAAAGAGAATAATAATAACCTATGAACTTCAACCAGATCCAAAATATGTTTTAGCTCACGGTTCATGTCCCCTTAATGGTGGAATATATTGGGATTCATACAACGCGATAAAGCATTTGGATAGGTATATACCCGTTGATGTTGCAATAGCTGGATGCATGCCAAGACCAGAAGCTGTAATGGACGGAATCAAGAAAATAATGGAAATGATTGAAAATGGAACCGCTGATGGATGGAAACGCTATAAGGAGAACTATGAGTGGTATAAGAAAAACCAAGACGAACTATTTGGTGAGGGTTGGAGAGAGAAGGAAGCAAGGAGGTGGATTCCATGGCTAAAGAAGAAGTGATTGTTCAAAAGGTACTTGAAAAAGCTCCTTATGCAGAAGGGAAAGTTAAGAGGGAAAGAAGAATAGAGTTCAAAGTCCCAGCAGATAGGATTAGAGAATTCCTCATGATCATGAAGGAAAACAACTTTGAATCAATGATGCAGATAACGGTTGTTGATTGGTTAAAGGATGGAGAATTTGAGCTTGTGTATCAGCTTTGGAGCTACACCTATGCAGTTCATGCTTTCGTTAAGACAAGGATTCCAAGGGACTTAGATAAAGCAAGAATGCCAACTGTAAAGGATATTTATCCAGTTGCAGAGACTTATGAGAGAGATGCACACGACTTTTATGGGGTTTACTTTGAAGGAAATGAAAAGATGGAAATGCCTTGGATTTTAGATGATGCAGAACAGGGGTTATTTCCGCACAGAAAGGACTTTGATTGGCTCGGTTATACAAAGAGGAAGTACAAGATTTTGGACAGATTTGATGAGGATAAGGATAATTATGTAATCTGAGGTGAGGATTATGGTTTCACAAAGTGAGTTAGTTAAGGAAGCAAGGGAGAACGGAATGGAGCTCTTACCCTTAGATAAAGACACTTACGAGTTATTCTTTGGACCACAGCATATGGCTACAGAGAACTTTAGCATTATCCTTAAAATGGATGGACATAGGGTAGTTAAAGCCATTGCAAATCCAGGATTTTTGCATAGAGGTTTTGAAAAGTTAGCTGAGTTTAGACCTTGGTACACTAACATAGCTCTACTTTTGAGAATCTGTGTTCCAGAGCCAGATGTTCCAGAGGCAATATACTCAATGGCTGTTGACGAGCTAATGGGATGGGAGGTTCCAGAGAGAGCTCAATGGATAAGGACAGTAGTTTTAGAGATGGCAAGGGTCAGCTCTTACTTATTTTGGACAATGGGTTTGGGATTTAAGCTTGGTGTCTATACGGCTGGTCAGTGGGCTGCTGCTTATAGAGAAAGATTAATGGCACTTTTTGAGGAATTAACAGGTGCAAGAGTTTATCATATCTATACAATTCCAGGGGGAGTTAGAAGGGACATTCCAAGCGATAAATGGCTTAGACAATTGAAAGATACTGTTGAGTACATAAAAGACAAGCTAAAGGATTTTGATAATGTGCTCTTTGAGAACTACATTACTCATAGAAGAATGGAAGGAATTGGAGTAATGGACAAGAAGTTTGCTTTGGATGAAGGAGTAACTGGACCCAATTTAAGGGCTACTGGAGTTGCAGCAGACGTTAGAAAGCTTGATCCATATCTATTTTACCCAGAGCTTGACTTTGAAATCCCAGTATTAAAGGAAGGCGATGCTTTAGCGAGAGCTTTGGTTAGAAGATTCGAGCTTGAGCAGGACCTATACATATTAGAGCAGCTCCTCGAGATGGGACCTCCAAGTGGAGCATATAAAGTCCAAGATCCACGATTAAAAGCTCTTCCAAGGTTTAAAGTTCCAGCAGGTGAAGCTTATGCTCATGTTGAAGCTACGATGGGAGACTTTGGTGCTTATGTAGTAAGCGATGGAGGGAGTAAACCCTACAGAGTTCAAATTAGAGGACCAAGCATAGCTCATGGGATTAGGGTTTTGGAGCAGCTTTTAGTTGGAGCAAGAATAGCTGATGTCCCAGTTATATTGATGAGCTTGGGTAATTGTCCACCAGATATAGATAGGTGATGATCATGGGTATGAAAATTAAAGTCGCACCTGAGGAAGAAGTTAAGAAAAGACCATCATTTATCAAACCTTGGATGAGCTTAAAGTATCTTTTCAAAAAACCTGTTACAATTAAAATCCCCTATGAACCAACTCAAATTGCTGAAAACTATAGAGGTTTCCATACTCTAAACTGGAAAACCTGTATAGGGTGTAACATGTGCGGGCAGATATGTCCAGCAAGAGCTATAGAAATGACATGGATTGAAGGGGAGAAAAGACCGCATCCAAAGGTGGATTATGGAAGGTGTACCTTCTGTCAATTCTGTGTTGATGTGTGTCCAACAAATGCCTTAGGCTTTGTAAGCAATTATATGCTTACCACAGTTTGGAAAGATGAGGAGTTGGAACTCTTTGATTGGGTTCCGCTTCCAGAAGAAAAGGTCAAGAAATTCACAGACTATAGGCATCCATTGGCAAAGATTGAGAAGCTTGAAGATGGAAAAGTTAGATACGTTCTAAGAGATGGAGAAACAGTGGAATTCAAAATCTTGGGATACGGTCTTAAACCTCCAAAGCTACAACAAAAGAAAGAAGAAAAGAAGGCTTAACTTTTCTTTTATTCTTCAAAGAGCCCTCTCCATTTTATTAATCCACCAAAGAGGAATTTATAGGGCAATCTGGCATGGTGTGGGTAAATTCTAACAGCATAGTGCCAACATGGGTTTCTTAGATTTCTTAATGCAGTGCCCTCGTATCTGTATCTAAATTTTCCATTACCTAAATCTTCTGGATTTTTGAGTTCGATTATATGCGGCTTTTCTATTATATACTCCCAAGCCTTAACTCCATAATAAAGCTCAACTTTTACATCTTCTGGACTTAGTCCATTAAGATTAACTATAACATCTACTCCTCTTGCATCTTTCGTTATAATGCTCTCTATCCTAACGTTGCCCCATGATTTAAAGACTTTCTCTTTCCATTCTGCAATTTCCTTTGCCCACCTGAAGTTGTCTCTTACAAGCCAGATTCCATGCTCCATAGCCTTTGTATAGAATTTTGCCATATATTCTTTTACCATCCTGTGAGTGCTGAATCTTGGAGCAATGCTCTTTATGCTCTCCTTCATTATTTGTATCCATTTTTCGCGATTCTCATAGTACAATGGGATTATCTCGGTCTCCAAAAGTTCATAAAGGCTTTGAGCATCTTTAGGATCATCTGCTTCACTTTCTGGTTCTGTTGTCTCTTCGCCTATTACCCATCCATTCCTACCATTGTAACCTTCAACCCACCATCCATCGTATATGCTTAGGTTTAGAACTCCATTTAAACCGGCTTTCATCCCACTTGTCCCACTTGCTTCCATGGGTCTTCTTGGATTGTTTAGCCAAACGTCAACTCCAGCAACCATTAAACGTGCAGAACCCATATCATAGTTTTCAAATAGGATTATTTTACCCTTAAACTCCGGCATCTGGGAAATTTCATAGACTTTTCTTAAGAATTCTTTTCCTGCTAAATCTCTTGGGTGGGCTTTTCCAGCATATATTATATAGACGGGCTTCTCTGGGTTATTTACGATTTTCTTTAACCTTTCAAGGTCACTCAGTAGCAAAATTGCTCTTTTATAAGTTGCGAATCTCCTTGCAAATCCTATTATCAAGGCATTTTCATCAATCTCTGGAATAGGTTCATCTATTCCTAAGCGCTCGTTCCTCTCTTTTATCTTCCTTTTAATTAGCTCTATGAGTTGTCTCTTTGCCCTTAAATGAGTGCCCCACAGTTCCTCATCTGGTATCTTTTCTATCGCATACCAAATACCCTCTAAGTTTACATGATTTCTCCAAACTTTGCCCATATATCTGTCATAAAGCTTTGCCATCTCCTCATGAACCCATGTTGAAGTGTGCACACCGTTTGTTATGCCTTCAATCGGAATCTCGTCTAATGGAACCTCTTTCCAAAGGCTCTGCCACATTAGCTTAGTAACGTCGGCATGTAATTTGCTAACTCCATTGACAAAGTTAGAAGTTCTTATAGCTAATAAGCTCATGTTGAAGTTAGGATCTTTTTCTTCAACCTTTCCTAAGCTGAGGAACTTCTCTTTTGGAAGGCTCTCAAAGAATTTTGTCAACTTTTCCTCAACGAACCATACTGGAAAGACATCATGCCCAGCTGGGACGGGTGTGTGAGTTGTGAAAACGCTTGTTCCTCTAACTACTTCCAAAGCTTCCTCAAATCTTAGCCCTTTTTCCATGTACCACGCGATTCTCTGGAAGTTTGCAAACGCTGGATGACCTTCATTTAAGTGTATTACTCCTGGTTCAATTTCCAATTTTTCTAATAATCTCATTCCACCAATTCCTAGGAGAATTTCTTGCTTTATTCTCTTATCAAGCTCTGCATTATAGAGGTAATCACAGATTTTTCTGTCTTCCCAAGAATTTTCTTCGACATCTGTATCTAAGAGATAGAGCTTTACCCTACCAACATTTACCTCAAAAACCCTAGCATAGACTATCTTGTTCTCAATTGGAACTTCAATCAATAAAGGCTCTCCATTTTCCTTAAGGACTTGTTTTATTGGCATTTCCTCTGGATCATAGCTTGGGAAAATTTCTATTTGATTTCCAGTTGTATCAATCTCCTGCTTAAAATATCCATGTTTATACAGCAAGCCAATCGCAATGAAGGGTAATCCTAAATCGCTGGCAGTTTTAACGTGATCCCCTGCTAAAATTCCCAATCCACCAGAATAGATGGGCAAACTCTTCCCAATCCCGTATTCCATACAAAGATACACTATGGGTTTGTCCCATTTCGGGTAGTTGCTTGAGAACCATGTGTTTTTTTCGTTCATGTATTTTTCAAAATTCCCTATAACGAGCTCATAGAGGTTTAAGAACTGTTCATCTCTTGAGAGTTCTTTTAAACGCTTTTCATCAACTTCAAGAAGAAGCTTCACTGGATTCTTATACTCTCTCCAATGTTCCTCGTCTATATACATCCACAGTCTTTGAGCCTTGTGATTCCAAGTCCACCAATAGTTGTAAGCAAGGTCTAACAAACCTTTAATATTTTCGGGAAGCTTCTCCATAATCTTTGATTCTACCTCAGTCATAAGCTCACCTCATAAAGCAATTGTTATTATACTCATTGTCGGTGATACATAAAAGTGTTTTGGGAGAAAATTAGGAGAGTGATAACTTCTATCAGTTTAACACATTAAAGTAGTAATTTATTTAGATAATCAAAAAAGTATCAACATTTTGGTTACTTTCTGGGATTTTTCTGCTTTAAATTCCTTCTATTTCGAAAATGAGGCTTTCCAACATTTACTTTTTTTAAAATAAATTTGATATCTTAAAGTCAAAAATTTTAAATATCTTGAGATTATATAAAATTATGAAAACTTTATATGGTGATACCAATGCGATGGAAACTACTGGGTATTTTATTGCTTGGTTTATTGGTTTTGGGTTCTTTTGGGAGCGCGGGGATTAGAAGTAGTGATAAGGGCAAGACTTGTCAAATGGTAAATTATTGGGTTTTTGAGAATGGGCGGTGGGTTGAGAAGAGCGAGCCCAGAGTCTGGTGGTATTGCCAAGAGCCTGAAAAAGTTAAGGGTTTCATGGGGTTTGCATTCAAAGAAATGCCTTACGGAATTTTTAAGAAGCCTGATGTTAGTGTTTTACATCAAGCTGCAAAGGATTTAACTGATTTGCTGGGAATTGATGAGCTTCACGGCAAATTCTCTAGGAACGTGCCCTCGTATGGAGGAATGTTTATTAATGAGGAGAAGGGATTAATTTTCGTGTACGTGAAGGATGAGAAGGATAAGGAGAAAATCAAGCAAACATTAGGAAAACACAGGGGAAAAGTAAACGTGGTATTCCTAAAAGGTGAATACAGCTTTTATCAGTTAGTAAAGTGGAAGAAGCTTGTGGAAAAGCTTGATGTAAAAAAACTTGGTGTTACAATGATTGATGCTGACGAAGCTCACAACACTTTAACCATAGGTTTGGCAGAGGTAACACCAGAGAAACTGAAACTCCTTGAAAATGAATTAGAAAAACTTGGAATACCAAAAGAAGCAGTAAGAATAGAAAAAAGGGAATACATGAAATTAGAGAGCAACACAGACAGAATTAGACCGTTAGTTGGGGGAATACAAATAGTCAATGGAGAAAAGGGAGGTGCCGGTACATTAGGTTATGTAGGTTACTATGGAAGCAGGAAATATGCTGTAACAGCTGGCCATTTTGGAGACTATGGAACCTCTGGACAACCGGTGTATCAACCTACAGAGGGGTCAGATAATTACATTGGAGTAATTGTTTATAATCCACCACTTCCGAGGTATAGTGATTCACTGTTGATTGAAGTTACTAATGCAGACATTTCAACAGGAATTTATAGCAATGGCAATGTTATAGGAAAGAGGTACTCCTCAAACCAATATATCGGGGAGATAGTATATAAAGTAGGTATAACAACAGGAAAAACCTCTGGTGCAATTACAGGCAAGTGTGTAACTTCATATCCAAAGGGAGGAGGGGTTCTCTATTGTCAAATGGAAGCTACTACGAGCATGCTAGTGGGGATAGTGGGGCCCCAGTCTACCACAACTACAGAAATGAAGCTGCAGTGATTTATGGTATACATTGGGGAGGGACTGAAACTGTAGCAGGTTATAGCCCTATTGATGGAATTGAAGAGGATTTGGGAATAGTGCTTGATATTAGTTGAAGGTGTTTAAAATGCGAAGAAATGTTCAAATATTTTTAACTTTCCTTTTTCTTTTTGTTATCATCATAGTTACTTGGAATGTTGGAAAACACAACACTGACATTTCCCCAAAAACCAGAGAATTTCCTGCTTGGCAACCTAACTGCTCTGACTTTGTGGATTATAAGGTGATTTTTAGACCGGTTGAAGGGGTTCCTAAGGGAAATTGGACAGAAGTTGAGGATAGCGAGGTATTAATCAAAAATGGCACAATTATAGTAATTTTCAGAAAAGAGAGATTTTATGGAGCAATACCCCATTACTTTAACTTGACTTCTTGTGCTTATGAGAATGAAACACTCTTTTTAAAGTTTCAGTTTGGTGATTGTTACTATCACAACAAAGTCTCTTCTGTGACTTGGACATGCTTGGATATTAAAGAGCCTCCAATCCTTGAGATAACTCCTAAAGTAAAAGCCAAAAAGCTTGTAATACAAACTTGGGGAAAGCTTCGTTATACACTCGAAATTCCACTGAGATATCCGCTGGAATGGCATGAAGGTGAAAAATAACCGCAACAATTGTGAGACTTGGCATCCTCAATTCTTGAGATTACACTAAAAATCAAACTTAAGAAGTTGACTGTTTGTATGTATAATGATACTAATTGTAGTATTGAAATCTCTTAGAACAAATAACAAAGAGAAATATAAGGAAAATTTGTCATAACAGTATAGTAAATGATTCCTAGTTCCTGTGTGACTGAACTAAATGAAGTAGTAATGAGTGATGTAACATGGGGTGTATCATAATGTTTAGGAAAGTGTTAATCCTTCTTTTTCTCATTATTTTCTTGTTGATAATGCATAAACCTCAATATTCGCCCTTATCCTGTGAGAAATATATCCTAGTGGAGATAATTCCAAATTGGAGTGAAACAAAAATTGTTGACAATAGGACAATTTCCGTAGGCTCCATTGTTGGGGCAGTTTTATTTGAGGAGAATTTTTTGATTGATAAGATAACTGCGATAGAATGCAAAAAGGGAAATGAAACTGTAGAGGTAAAAATTTGGCTTAATGACAGATGTGAGGAAGTGTTCAATTTAACTAGGAACAGATATAATTTAACTAATGATACAATGGTGGGGTGTGAATTTGTTGGTTATGGCGGCTTAAAAGTTGAGTTTTTGAAGAAGGTTACAAAAACAGAAATTTTTGTCTTTAAGGATTAATGTCTTAAAAAGAAGTTTACATAGATTTTAACAATAACTTAATTATCGAAAAATGAAAATATGAAGGTTAACACTAGATAAGATTTGAAAGTAATACCTGAGGTGTCTCAAGATGTTCAAGAAAGCTTTAATATCCCTTTTTCTGCTTTTGCTTGTTGCTGTTTTCTTTTATCACAATCGGGAAATAAGTATTAATGAAACCACCCCAAACAACATAAGCATGAATGAACATTTTAAAGTCGTGAGAAAGCCCTCCATTTGGCAATCTAACTGCTCTAATTTTGTTGAATACAGAAGGATATTGCCCTTCTTTGAAGAAATTCCCAAAGGAAATAGGACAAGAGTTAATAATAGTAGTGTGCTAATTAAGGATAATAAAATTACCATAATTTTTGGATTCTATGGTGCTGGAAATCCCTTTTTCAACCTAACGACTTGTGCTTATGAAAATGAGACCCTCTTCCTGAAGTTTTACTTTTACAAATGTGATCCAAGACCAAGTTGGAAGATTTGCGACGATAAGGAATGTAGGTCTGAAGCAGGATGTTTCGATATCCTTGCACAGCCTGTTCTTGAAATTAATCCAAAGGTTAAAATTAAGACGTTAGTAGTAAATATCTGGGGTGAAGCCAATTATAGCGTAGAAATCTCATTAGACTATCGGTGATAAGGTGTTCTAGAGTTGAGCACTATGCTGCAAATTAAAATCACTCCTCTTCTTCCTCTTCAAACATCTCTCCCTCTTCTTCTACCTCATTTGAGAGCTCTCTAAGTCTATCAATCCCAGAACCTACAGCGATTAAAATATCTCCCTCTTTTATCTCCTCATCTTTGCTTGGGTTATATATGTAGCGGGTTCCTCTTTTTATCGCCAAAATCTTAACTCCTATCTTTGTTGGTAACTTGAGCTGTTTTAGTGTTTGTCCTATGAGGATGGAGCCTTCATTTACCTTAACTCTACCAATCTCCTCTTCAACATCGTGCATGATCTTTCTTATTATTGGGTGAGGTTCAACATCTCTTAAAACCAAATCTGCTATTTCGTAGGCAGAATCCGAAATTTGCTCATTTATTGTAGCCATTTCTATTATGCTTAGAAGCTTATCTGGATTTTCTTCATATTTTGCAGCATTCAATGCAAGTTTCTTAACTTTTAAGGTTAGATCATCTACTTTATCCTCTAAAATATAAACCTCATCAGCAATGTCCTCACTGTTATACATGACAGATGAAAAAGCCAAATCTATCATTAGAGATGAGAGATTTTTCATCTCAATTAAAATATCCTTTATCTCTTCAAGCTCTTTCATGACCAACCACCCTTATAACTCCTCTCGCTATCTCCTTTAAGTGCTCTATTGATGTGTGGGTGCCTCTTCCAATTAATACATCCAAAGGTTTTATCCTAAAGTCTTTGTCAGGTGCAAATATCCACCTTTTGCCTCTCCTTACAGCTATTATCCAAACCCCAGTATTGCTTGCTAATTTTAATTCACCAAGGGTTTTCCCGGCTAAAATTGAATTGGGAGTCACAGTTATCTTTGCAATGATTTCTTCACTCTCCAATATTGCCTCCTTTATAACTGGATGAGGTTCCAATCCCTCAAGAACCATTTTAGCTAAATCTCCAGCTGCATTTGAAATGTCTTCTATTGCGTTTGCCATTTGGAGTATAGACGTTACTTTTTCTGCTTCTTTTACATTCCTTGCAGCGAGAACAGCATGAACCATCATTTGATAATTAAGCAAATCCATCCGTTCTTCCAAATCAAGAACTTCTTCAGCTATTTCCTTATCTCCAAAGAGAATTGATGAATACGCAAGGTCAACCATCAACTCAACGATGTTTTTCATCTCAATAAATAACTCTTTAACACTTCTCGGCTCATACTCAAACTCCTCTATATCCTCCATTGTTCCTATTCACCACTCAAATCTTATTATGCCTTCCATTTATTAGTCTTTCCTATTTGACATTGGCATTCTTTCAGAAAGTTATATTGGTATCTTTGTTGTTTTTAGTCGTTTATCATCCATCAAACCACTAAATATTTAACCTATCGAGAGGATAGACTTTATGTGGTGTAATTATGCAAGCAGTCCTTATGGCAGGTGGAAAAGGAACAAGATTGCTTCCTTTAACAGTTTACAGACCTAAACCCATGATACCATTTTTTAATAAGCCTATGATGGAATATATTCTTAGGAACCTAATTGAAGCTGGGGTTGATGAGGTATTTGTCTTAGTTGGATATCTAAAAGAGAGGATTATGAATTATTTTGGGGATGGTAGTGAGTATGGAATAGAGATACATTATTCTAATGGAGAAAATATAAATCTTGGAACAGCTGGTGCGACTAAAAAGGTTGTGGATAAAATAGATGATACTTTTATAGTGGCTTCAAGTGATGTTTTGACAAATCTTACCTTAATAGAGCTTTTTGAGTTCCATAAAAAGAAAAAAGCCTTAGCTACAATTGCCCTTTCTCAAGTTGAAGATCCTACACAATACGGTGTTGCAATCGTAGATAGCGATAATAGAATATTGAGGTTTAAAGAAAAGCCAAAACCTGAAGAAGCCTTTAGCAATCTCGTCAATGCTGGAATTTATGTTTTTGAACCAGAGGTTTTTGACTTAGTTCCTAAGGGGGAAAATTTTGATTATTCTCTAAACCTATTCCCAAAGATGCTCGAGGAAAATTTACCATTATATGGGTTTCCATTTAAAGAATATTGGAATGATGTTGGGAGACCTTCGAGCTATTTGCAGGCAACTGAAGATGCCTTCTTTGGAAAGTTAAGGCTTAGAGAGATTAGAGTAGACACCTTAAAAGGGAACATTGAATATGGAGGAGCGATATTTACAGGAAAGAGATGTAGACTTAGACGCTTTAATGTGAGAGGATTTGCTGTGATAGGTGATAATGTTGAAATTGGGAGAAATGTTAAAATAGAACGCTCTGTAATATTTTCAAATACTGTAATTGAAGAAGGGGCTGAAATAAGGGAAGCAATAATTGGAGAGAATGTCTATATAGGTAAAGGTGCTGTAATTGAAGAAGGTAGCGTTATTGGGGATAACAGTGTTATTGAAGAGTTCACGAAAATTGGCGCTAATATCAAGATTTGGGTTGAATCAAGAATTGGGAAAGAAAGCATAATATTGCCAGATTGAGGTGATAAAAAATGGAAATTTACCATTCCGAAAAGTTTAATCCAGAAGAGTTGGCTCTATTAGGAAGGGCAGTTGGAACAGTGACTCAAGGGACAATAATTGTTGGAAGAGATGGAAGGGCAATTTCACGATATGGTAAGAGAGCACTAGTTGTTGGTGTTGTTAGCACTGGCTCTGCTATAATGGATGTGCGATTAATTCCACTTATAGTTCTCAGAGATTTTGCCCACAAAAAGGGACTTCCCCTGGCTTACATCTACTATCACAAAGGGGTTAGAGTTGAAGTTGGAGGAATTGATGTGGATGAAATAGATGCTATAATAGAAAGCAAGAATTTTATCGAAGCTCCTCCAAATGACATAGGCGCAACGGTTTATTATCCAAATGCCCTTGAGGACTTTCTCCATGAAGTCTTTAAGCACTACAACATCAAGCTTGAAGGAAAAGTTCTTGTTGATTGTATGAACACTCCAGCCGTTTTGCTCTTCCCAAGATTTAACGAGCACTTTGGTTTTGAAGCAGAATTAATAAACGATATGATGACGAGTTATGTTCCACCAAAGCCCAAAGAAGTATTTCTTCAAAAACTTAAGAAAGGGAACTACATATTTGGCTTACGCTTCAAGCCAGAAGGGGTAGTGGAATTTTATGGGGAAGAGGAAAAGAGTTTCAAGAGTATGTGGAAGCTCTTAGATTATCTGCGCTCCCTTTAAACCTCTTCCCGGTTTTAGCAAAATTTTGACGAAAAAGAATTAAATACTGTATCCTCTATCATTTAACAGCGGTCCTTCTTATTTGTGGAGGTGTGGGGATGGGCATGTTCATAGTCATAGAAGGCATTGATGGTGCAGGAAAATCAACTCAAGCTAAATTATTGGCTAAATGGTTTGAGAACATTGGATACGAAGTTGTCTTGACAAAAGAGCCAACAGATACTGATTTTGGAAAGTTAATTAGAAGATTAGTCTTAACTGGTGGAAGAGAGGGTATTATTGATGGTGCGAAAATTAGTCATGAGGCTGAAGCTTTGCTCTTTGCCGCAGATAGGGCTGAACATGTTAAAAAATTGATTGAACCAGCTCTAAAGCAAGGAAAAGTTGTCATTTCTGATAGGTATTTCTATTCGTCTCTGGCTTATCAATGGGCACGTGGTCTCGATTTAGAATGGCTTATTAACATTAATTCTTTCGCTATTCGTCCCGATTTAACTATATTGTTGGATTTACCTGTAAAAGAGAGTATGAAAAGAATAGATGGTAGGAAAATTAAGAGCGAGTTTGACAAAATAACAGAGCTTCAAAAGAGAGTCAGACAGAATTATTTGAAATTAGCCGAGAAATTTAAAGAGATCAGGATCGTAAATGCTCTCGCACCTGTAGAGGATATCCATAACGACATAGTTGCTTTGGTAGAACATGAGCTTTTAGGAAGAGCTGAGAAGGTCAGTTAACCCTCTTTTCTTCATCCCTCAGAGTGGCTAACGATCATCATCCCTTCTGAATTTCAGAAAGACTACATCCTTTTAATAATTTGAGGTGTTAAAATCCTTTTGGTGAGTACATGTATGCGGTTGAAATTAAAAATCTAAAGAAAAGCTATGGTGATTTTCAAGCTTTGAAAGGAATTGATCTTGAAGTTGAAGAAGGGGAAATATTTGGACTTTTAGGTCCTAATGGTGCTGGAAAAACCACTTTAATGAGAATTCTTGCAGAAGGTTTGAAATATGACGAAGGTGAGATAAGAATTTTTGGAGAGTCCATATCAAAGAGAACGCGGAGATTGATTGGTTATGTTTCCCAAGAGAGTATAGCTTACAATCTCTTGACGGTTGAGGAGAATTTAAACTTCTATGCTGACTTATATGATGCTCCAAAGAAAAAGGTTAGTGAGTTAATAAAACGCTTTAATTTACCTCCAAAGAAGAAGGCGAAAGAATTGAGTGGAGGATTTAAAAGAAGACTTAATTTGGCGATTTCACTTTTGTATGATCCAAAAATCCTGATTTTGGATGAACCTTCGACAGGATTAGACGTTCCATCAAGGAGGAAGCTTTGGGAGGAGATAAAGCAGTTTAAAGAGGAAGGAAAGACAATTTTACTTGCCACTCATTACATGGAGGAGGCTGAGATTTTAGCTGACAGGATTGCGATAATAAATGAAGGAAAGATAATAGCAGTCGGAACTCCAAAAGAGCTTAAAGAAATGCTTGGGGAAGAGAGTATAGTTCAAGTTGAAGGACTTTTAAAAGGAGCTGAAAAGCTAAAAAACAACTTTCCAAGAGTTTTAGAGAAAGAAAATTCCATAAGGATTCATGTTAAAGAGCCGAGACAAGCTTTGCCCAAGATAATTGAAATTCTCATTAAAGAAGGCTCGCAGATTAAAGCAGTAAAAGTTGAAGAGCCAACTTTAGAAGACGTATTCTTAGAGCTTACAGGGAGGGGATTGGAATGAAGCTTCGGGTGATTAAAGGAATTATTCTTAAAGACTTGCGTGAGATTAGAAGAGAGAAAATGGCTTTATTCTGGATTTTCATATTTCCAATTATGTGGATCACACTTTTTGGAAGCATATGGGGAGGTGAGAGTCCGCCCATAACTCTCAAAGTTGGAGTTGTTTATTACAATGAGAGTTCTCCTTTTACAGCCTATGATGTGGTTGGGATAATGAAAAATGTAACTCTTGAAGGAGTGCCTCTTTTCAAAGTTAGCGAGTTTAAAAACGAGAGCGGGGCAATTGAATCATTGAAAAGTGGGCGAGTAGATGCTGTAGTAGTTTTTTCCAAGGGATTTGGTGCAAATGTCTCAGGCGGAAGACAGGCAAAGATTTACATGTATTTTGATAAAACAGATCCCCAGGATTATCAAATAACAAGCGGTATTGTCAAAGGATTTTTCTCAGAGTTTGAGAAGGAGATGAAAAAGAGAAGCTTGGAGATGCAGTTTAAGTACATGGAAGCTTACATTCCAAAGGAAATTATTGAGAGGCATAATCTCACAGTTGAGCAGATTAGGGAATATATGCTTGCAAGTGCTGAGCCTCTTGTGATTGAAGAGAAAACAGTAGAAGGTGAAACTGCAACTCCAATACAATTTTATGTCACAAGCTTCATTGGAATTCAATTCTTATTTGCGACGATGCTCACTATAGGAAATGGAACACTTGAGGAAATAGAAAAGGGGACTTTGAGGAGAATTGCAGCATCTCCTGCAACCGCTTGGGATTTTCTTCTTGGAAAAATGCTCTCCACATTTTTTATCATAATGATCAGCATAGTGATAGGTATTTTCTATTCAAGGTTAGTCTTTGGCGAAACAATTTATCCAAGTTTCTTGGGATGGAGTTTAATCTTTATAGCATCGCTCTTTTCAATGAGTCTTGGATTGAGCATCGCAATGCTCACAAGGAGCATAAAGTCAACTACAGCTATAGTGAACTTTATATCAATGCCTCTTCTATTTTTGGCTGGAATAGTCTTACCAGAGAGCGTTCTCCCTTCTTGGGCAAAACCGATCGTTAATTATTTCCCTCTTGGTAGAGCTTTAAAGGATTTAAGACTGCTTGAGCTATACAATAGACCAGCGAGTGAAATAATCCCAGACCTAATTTGGCTTTCTTTAATAACGTTAGGGGCTTTGACCATTGCTGTATTGCTCTATAATTGGGTTGTAAAGAGATTGGAGTAAAAAGAGAACTCAAAGCCATCTCTCAAAGAACTCTAAAATTCTCTTTTCATATTCTTCTTTTGCTATTTGTATAGTCCTCACATGATTCGCGTTGGTGATCCATAACTCTATGTTGGGGTTTATCTTTTTGTTCTGCTCGTAAAACTCCCTAATTTCCTCTTGCAATACCAAGGGGTCTTTTTCTCCAGCTATCAAAAGCAAGGGCTTTTTAATTTTGTTTGCATATTCCATCATATCTATCTCTTTTCCTCTGCTTATAATCCTGCTAAGGGGCTTAATAAAGAGATAGAACCACGTTGGAAGACCTGCAAAATATTTTATCCCTCTAGCTCCAGTTTTATCGATATATACTGGTGGACTGTCAGCAATTCCCACATTGATTCTCTTATCTTCAGCCAAAGCCCTAATAGTCACAATTCCACCCATTGAGTAACCAATTAACCCAATTCTTTTGGCTTTCTTGGGATAATTTTCCTTAAGCCACTCTACTGCTGAAATTAAATCAATTAGCTCTTTGTCTCCTATGGTTGTATATTTTCCTTCACTTCTTCCATGTGTTCTAAAATCAAAGACTAAAAGATTATAGCCCGCTTTGAGCAAAATCTCAATAATTGGTTTCATATATGTTTCATTCCACTTACTTGCAGTGTAACCATGCAGAGGGATAATAGTTTTTTCATTTCCTTGATCAATCCACCAAGCATGGAGTTTTAAGTTATCTCGTGTTTTGAGCCAAAACTCTTTGTAATCAAAACCTAAATCCTTTGGTGTCCATGTGCTGATTTCTCTTGGAGGTTTTATTAATCTATAGGATACAAAAGCAACAAATGCTATAAAAACCACAACCAAGATCAAAATAGCTTGAGCTATCATCTTTATCATCCCTTTCCCTGTTTTAAAGCTAATCTTAGATTTTTGTCATGCTCTCTTATAATTTTTAGCATTGAGCTTCATTTTTAAGCGTAAGCGATGAGTGAAAAATCCATGCATTCTAAGGAGAATATTAATTATCTTGACTTTTTAAGAGTCTTAAAAGCGAACTTGAGGTTAAATGAACATAAACATGCAGCAAAGTTTTTTACCTAAAAATTTAACATTTCTGAAGGCGGTAACCATGCCAAGCTGGGAGGAGGATAGAATACTAGTCCTGGGACATAGAGGGTACATGGCAAAGTTTCCTGAAAATACCCTTTTAGCCTATAAAAAAGCCATTGAAGCTGGGGCAGATGGTGTTGAGGTTGATGTTTGGCTCACTAAGGATGGAAATGTTATAGCACTTCATGATGAAACTTTAGAAAGGACAGCAAAAATTAGGGCAAATATCAAAGATATGACATTAAAAGAACTTAAAAAAGCGGATGTTGGGATGGGTGAGAAAATTCCAACCCTCAGGGAAATTTTAGAAATTCTGCCGAAAGATTCGCTGATAAACATTGAAATTAAGGATGTTGATGCTGTTGAAGCAACTTATGATATAATTAAAGAGTATAATGCTGTTAATAGAACTTTGATTTCTTCCTTTAACATAGAAGCCCTTCATAAAGCAAGAGAGCTTGACAATAAAATTAAGCTTGGTGTTTTAATAGGTAATGAGGAGATAGTGGGAATGCTCCCTAAATTAAAAGAAGAGCTTAAACTTTACTCTGCCAATGCCCCAATGGAAGGCATCCCTATTATAGGTTTTGAGAGATTTTATCAAGCAGTTGCTTGGGCTAAAAAACTGGGCTTTAAAATGATCCTCTGGACTGAAATTGATGAGCTTTACTATCAAAATGATCATTTAAAGAGACTTAAAGGGCTTTTTGATGTTGTAATAACCGATGACATAGAGAAAATGTTCAACCTTTTGAGAGAAATGGGTCTTAGATGACGTAAAAGGTTTATATCTCTTTGGTTTTTTCTTTTTTAAGGTGGTAAGGTTATGGATAAATTTATACTTTCACTTGATGAGGGCACCACGAGTGCAAAAGCTGTTGTTTTTAATAGAAATAGTGAAGTTTTAGGTTTGGAGCAATGCGAGTTCCCCCAGTATTATCCAAAGCCCGGTTGGATTGAACAAAACCCATATGAACTTTGGAATGCTCAGCTCAAAGCTATAAGGAATGCATTATACAATGCTAAAATTTCTTTTGAGCAGATAGCCGCTATTGGGATTGCAAATCAAAGAGGAACGGTAATAATTTGGGATAAAAAAGGAGAACCAGTTTACAATGCAATTGTTTGGCAATGCAGAAGAACGGCTGAAATGATGGAGGAGATTAAAAGGGAGTATGGAGAGCTCATTAAAGAAAAAACTGGACTAGTCCCAGATGCATGCTTTTCGGCTAGCAAGATAAAGTGGCTTTTGGATAATGTTCCTGAGTTAAAAAAGAAAGCACATAAAGGAGAAGTGATGTTTGGAACTGTCGATAGCTTTTTAATATATAAACTCACGGGAAAGCATGTTATAGATTACTCAAATGCATCAAGAACCATGCTTTTTGACATTAGGAAGCTTAAATGGGATGATGAACTTTTAGAAATCTTTGAAATTCCAGAGGAGATTCTCCCTGAAGTAAGAGGATCAAGCGAAGTGTATGGATACACAAAGAAAACGCTGTTTGGGAAGGAAATACCTGTTAGTGGAGATTTAGGAGATCAGCAAGCAGCTTTGTTTGGGCAAGCATGTTTTGAAGAGGGGATGGCAAAGGCAACCTATGGGACTGGTAATTATATCTTAGCGAATATAGGAACAGAATTCCGCTCTTTAAAAAATCTTTCAACAACTATTGCTTGGAAGTTAGGAAAGACAGTTTATGCATTAGAAGGAAGTGTTTTTGTCGCTGGTGCAGCAATACAGTGGCTTAAGGAAGATTTGAAGATAATAAAAAATGCAGCTGAGACAGAAGAGATTGCCTCAAAATTAGCATCAAATTATGGTGTTTATTTTGTTCCAGCCTTTGTAGGGCTTGGTGCACCCTATTGGGATTCATTTGCAAGGGGTTTGTTCATCGGAATTACGAGGGGGACAAAGAGGGAACATATAATTAGAGCGGTGCTTGAGGCAATTGCTTACTTAACAAGGGATGTTATTGAAGAGATGGAGAAGGGAATCTCAATTAAAGAACTTAGGGTTGATGGTGGAGTAGCAAAGAATAACTTTCTAATGCAGTTTCAGGCAGATATTTTAGGTAAAAAGCTTG
This sequence comes from Thermococcus sp. JdFR-02, assembly GCA_002009975.1. Classification (GTDB taxonomy): domain Archaea; phylum Methanobacteriota_B; class Thermococci; order Thermococcales; family Thermococcaceae; genus Thermococcus_C. Next base: position 52,690 of record MTLP01000031.1, on the reverse strand, counting down.
CTCGCCCAGTAATTCAGGAAACTACAGCTTTAGGCGTAGCTTATATGGCTGGATTGGCAATAAATTACTGGGAGAGTTTAAAGGAAGTGAAAGATCTCTGGAAACTTGATAGAGAATTTGAACCAAAGATGAGTGAAGAGGAGAGGGAAAAGCTCTATAGGGCATGGAAAGAGGCTGTAAAGAGGGCTTTAGGCTGGACAAGGAATGTTAGCTCATTTTAAATCTCAATTATAAGCTTCGTTTTAATGTGATGATGCTAATGTATTCATAAAACCCTTACAGCTATCTAAGAGTTTGAAGAGAAAAATGAATTTGTTACAATTTCGGTACAAACATAAACGAATTTTAGACAACATTTTCGGCGTAAACTATATATATTATATATTGGTATATGGTCAATATAGCTAAAATCTTGGGCTGTTTTAAATCCGCGTAATAGTTGAACAGCGGAAGTAGGTGGGGAAGTTATGAATAGAAAATTTGGCTTTTTGGCTGCTTTGTTTATTGGAGTGATAGTGCTAAGTGCAGCAGGGTGTGTTTCAAAAGAACAAGCAACCGTAACTGAGACTGTTACTGGTGCCGTGGAGTACAAGCTTGCATATGAAGTTCCGTGGGAAGAAATAGTAAAGCGTGCACAGCAAGAAGGAAAAGTTGTAGTGGTTGGTTTTGGAAGTGTTGCAGAGCATGACTTCTACAGAAAGCTTGGAAAAGAATTTGAACAGAAATATGGTATAAAGTTTGAATATCAAGACGTTGGATGGTTTAAAGCGGTTGAAAAACTTAAAGACGAAAAGAAGAGAGGGGTAGAGGTAGGAGACATTGACGTTGTTATGATATGGTCAGCACCATTTGCTGAAGGTTACAAAGCCGGCATTTGGTGGGACGTTCCAATAGTTGATCTTGTTCCAAATGCTAAAGACATCCCATACATTCCTAAGTACTTCCACGACTTCTATCCATCCTATGGAAGACACGTTCCAATTCTCCAATGGCAAGTTGCAATGCTCTACAATAAGAAGTGGGTTGAAGAAGGAAAGATGGAGGCTCCTCCAAAGACAATGGATGAACTTTTAGACTGGGTTAAGAGAAACCCCGGAATGTTCGCATACTGTGATCCAAATAAAGGTGGTTCTGGACACACTTGGTTAATTTCAGTCGCTTACTACATTAACGGTTACGATGCCTATGCTTTCAAGCCCTTTGATGAAAATAGAGCAGAAGAACTTTCAAAGCGTGTATTTGATTATCTAAACCAACTTGAACCTTACTTGTACAAAAACAATCCGTATCCTGAAGGGAATAAAGCTACGATTGAACTTTTAGAGCAAGGTGAAGTTGGTCTAATCCCAATGTGGACATCAATTACTCTCCAAGAAATACAAGCTGGAAGGTTAGATCCAAACATGATTGGAATGTACATGATTGATCCACCAATTGCCTCTGGTGGATTTGATGGTTACGCTATTCCTTACAACGCACCTCACAAGTACGCTGCATTAGTATGGATTAACTTCATGCTTTCAGATGAAGTTCAAAGAAGAATTCCACAAGAAATTGGTGCTTACCCAATAAAAACCGACGCTATGCCAGACACACCAACCTTCAATGGAATTAACGGAATAGGAGTTTGGTTACCAGAAGGAATTGACTTCAAAGCATGGAGAGACCCATTAAGAAAACCAGAGCTTAGGTACAGACATGCTGAGTACATGTTCTACATGATGAAGAAGTGGACAGAGGAAGTTAAAGAAAGGTGAAAGCGTGATGTCTATGGATGAGCGCTTAAAGAACTTTCTTTATTTTTCACCTCTTTTAATATTTTTTGCAGTGGTTTTATTTTGGCCCTTGTTTAATGTGTTTTACACTAGCAGCAAAGAATTTGGGCTTGCAAATGCATTAGCACTGTTTAAACCAGACAAATATGCTTGGAAATCCTTGATATTTACAATAAGAGTAGCCTTTGTATCAACACTGCTCTCAGCGTTTTTTGGCTACTCAATCGCGCTAATTTTGGTCATGAGGAAATCCTATGAAAATGTTATAATCCAAGTTCTTAGAGTTCCTCTTTTTGTCCCCTATATAGTTATAGGTTTCATCTGGAGGGCTCTTCTTGCACCGAAGGGATACGTTACAATGATCCTTAACATACTGCTAACAAAGCTTGGCTTTGAACCAATAAACTTCATGGGTAAAGGAATTTCAATAAATATTGCCCACATATGGCTCTATATTCCAATGATTTTCATAATTTCCTATGCGGCATTGGTCAAGATTAATCCAGAGATAATTGAAGCCGCAAGATCATTGGGAGCAAGTGGATGGGTGATAATCAAAAAAATTTACCTTCCTTTAACATGGCGTGCACTAATTACAGGAACATCAATAGTGTTTCTTGCAGCATTTGTAGGAGTTTCAATACCCTTAATTTTAGGTAGTGAACCAACTTACTTCCCAGTCTACATATATTACATTCTAAACCAGGAGTTTGATATTGCAAAAGCCTCTGCAATGTCAATGGTTTTTGTCGCAATTTCAATGTTTCTAGGATATATATACTTCACGCTTTCAATTAGGCTTAGGAGAGGTGGATATCAATGAAAAGAGGAGATAAAGTCGGAATTATTTTGGCTTCATTACTTGCCTTCTACATCTTCTTTCCCCTTGGGGTTATGATACTTGAATCATTGGCAACTCAATGGTACAGAATCCAAAAATGGTGGGCTCCAGAGAAGGTAGGGATTAAATGGTACGTCCAAGTCTTTCAAACACCAGAGATATTCAAAGCAATATGGATGACATTCGTTATAGCAATAACAGTTGCAGTATTTGTTATTCTCTTAAACCTCCTACCAGCTTACGTTATTGGAACAGGTAAAATAAAATTTGGGAGAGACTTTTTTGAGACCTTTGGAAGCATACCACAAACAGTTCCAGCAGTTGCTTTGGGAGTTGGAATGCTTCCAGTTTATTCAAGGTTAGGATGGCTCTATACTTTCCATGGTATAGTGCTAGCACACTCAGTTGGTGCAGTTCCTTATGTTTTCCGTAACTTAACTAACGGTTTTGCATCAATTGATCCTGAGTTAGAGGAGGCGGCAAAAGTCTTTGGTGCAAAAGGATTAACAATAATTAGGAAGGTTTATCTTCCATTGTTAAAGCCATATTTGGCAGCTGCAGGTGTTTTGGCTTTTGCGTGGTCAATAAATGAATTCGTTCTGACAATGCTACTGGGATATCCAACAATAGCCACCATTGCTGTTAAAGTTTATCAAAACGCTGGAGGTTATTACTGGGCACCTCACTTGGCTGGTGCTTTGAGCACTTTGTTAGTAGTTCCTTCATTGATATTGATATTCCTGCTTGAGAAATACACGGGAATATCTCTCCAAAGAGTCTGAGGTGGGTGAAATGCTAAAAGTTGTTAACTTAAAGAAGTATTATGGTAAAACCCGCGCTGTTGATGGGGTAACCTTTGAGCTAAAAAGGAAAGATGAGTTCTTTTCCCTCCTAGGTCCAAGTGGCTGTGGAAAAACAACAACGCTAAGAATAATCGCTGGATTGATAAAGCCTGATGAGGGTAGAGTTTACTTTGGAAATGAGGATATAACAGACGTTCCAGTAGAGAAGAGAGAAGTTGGCTTTGTTTTTCAAAGTTATGCCCTTTTCCCGCACATGACGGTCTTTGAAAATGTTGCTTTTGGATTAAAGTTAAAGAAACTTCCAGAAGAAGAAATTAGAAAGAGAGTTAAAGAAGCTTTAGAGCTTGTAGGTTTGCAGGGACTTGAAGATAGATATCCAAGACAGCTTAGCGGTGGACAGCAGCAGAGAGTTGCAATTGCAAGGGCAATAGCGGTTCATCCTAAGATGTTGCTCTTTGATGAACCTCTCTCAAACTTGGATGCAAAACTTAGAGAAAGAGTTCGTTTTGAATTAGTAGAACTTCAAAAGAAGCTTAAAATACCAGCAATTTATGTCACTCACGATCAGGCAGAAGCGTTAGTTATCAGTGATAGAATTGCGGTTATGAATAGAGGAAGGATTGAGCAAATTGGAACGCCATATGAGATATATAAAAGACCAAAGACACCTTTTGTGGCTGATTTCATAGGAATTTCAAATTTCTTGGAAGGAAGGGTTGTAGGGGTGGATAATGAAAAGGGCATTGCAACTGTAGAAATCAAAGAGGGGATTTCTTTAGAAGGATTTCTGTCGAGAAATGTCCACAAAGGTTCCAAAGCTATCATTAGCATAAGACCAGAAAATATAAGGCTTGCTCAGAAAGAAGGAGTAAATGTTGTTGAGTCAAAGGTTGTGAAGAAGACATTTCTTGGAGATTCCTATGATTATAGGCTTGTTTTAGGAGATATAGAACTTAGAATGAAGACTGGACCTGAAGTGGAGCTTGAAGTTGGACAAATTGTGAAAGTTGAGCTGAAAGAATGTATAGTGTTCCCTAAAGAGAGGAGGTAGCTGATATGGGATACAAGGGATTCATCTTTGATATAGATGGGGTTTTATGTAGAGGAGATAAACCAATTCCTGGAGCTAAGGAGACTATAGCAAAGTTAAGAGAAGCCGGAATTAAGATAGTTTTTTTGTCAAATCTTTCCACGAAATCCCGTGAAGAGTATGTTGAAAAGCTGCATAGGCTTGGAATACCAGCTGAGCCTGAAGATTTAGTTCTTGCAACAAGTGCTATTGCAGATTATGTTGCAAAACACTGCAAGAGCAAAAAAGTCTACTGGGTTGGTGCAAGAGGTCTTAGGAAAGAACTTGAAAAGGCAGGTTTAATAGTGGTTGAAGAACCGGAAGAAGCTGAGTTCGTGGTTGCAGGTTCACCTTTTGATGAAAAAGGCTATGTAACGGAGGAAAATAGATGGAAGTTTACGGGAGCTTTAAGGGCTATTAAAGCAGGAGCAAAGTTTGTAGCTGTTAATCCAGATCCAACTTTTCCGGGAAAGGATGGAAAACTGTTGCCAGGAACCGGGGCATTCATTGGTGCAGTTAAGGCTATGACGGGGGTAGAGCCTGTTATAGTAGGAAAACCTTCTCCCGTAATAGTTCAAATGGCGCTTGAAAAACTTGGACTCAAGCCAGATGAGTGTGTAATGGTTGGTGATCAAATAGATACAGATATGAAGGCTGGAAAATCAGCCGGTTTAACAACGGTGTTGGTTCTTACAGGTGTAACAAGCCGTGAGGATTTGGAAAAAGTTGACAAATCTAAATTAGAATTGGTTGATTATGTTTTTGACAGCGTAAACGATGTTTTGAAATTGATATAGGGGGCGTTTTTATGTCAAAAGAAGAATTTTTGGAGGACTTAAAGAAAGTCCTTCCTTTAATAGAAAAAAGCGAAAAAATAACCCTCGTGCACCACAACGATGCTGATGGTCTTTCTTCGGGTGCAATTTTAAAAGCAGCTCTTGAAAGAGCTGGGCATGAAGTTGAAAACGTGCCAATAGAAAGGGTTCATCCACTAATCGTGAAAAGGATATTTGAGCTTTATGACAATCTAATACTGTTTTGTGACCTTGGTAGTAGAGCAGCCCCAGAAATTGCAAGAATAAATAACGGAAAGAACTATGTTGTGATAATAGATCACCATTTACCATCTAAGGTTGATGATCCAAAAGTGTTCAACTTTTCAACAGAGTTTTATGGTGTGAGTGGAGAAAAAGATATTTCGGCAGCTTCAGCAGCCTATCTTTTTGCAAACCTTTTAGGAGACAATAGGGACTTGGCATACCTAGGAGTTATTGGTGCAATTGGAGATAGCCACCACAGATTTGGTTCTCTTGTGAGCGTGAATAGAGAAGTCTTAGAAGAAGCAGTTAAGGCAGGACAAGTAGAAGTCTTAAAGAAAGATGGAAAAGAGGAGTACTTTTTAACAGTTTTTGGTGAAAGACTACCTATATCCAAGTTTGCAAAGAATTTAACTGTTCTTGGAGCAGTGGGTTATTATCTAGACGGACCAGAAATAGGAATTGAGATGTGCCTTAAAGGACCAAATGAAAAATCAGAGAAAAAGCTTGAGGAGCTTAACAGAATAAAGAGGGAGAAATTTGAAAAAGCTCTTGAAAAGCTTAGCAGTGGTGGATTAATCCAAACTAAATATGTTCAGTGGTTCCATGTTCATGATGATTTTGAACCAATGGGGGTAAAAGTGATTGGTGAATTTTGTATGGAAATCCGCACTAGGGAATTTATAGACCCAAACAAATACATAGCAGGTTTCCAGAACATGCCCCCACGTGTTCCAAAGCTTGGTAAGTTTGATTGGAATATTGCAAAGCTTTCAATGAGAGTCCCACCTTCTCTGGAGGAGAGGATATTATCAAAAGAGATGCCTGGTTTGGCATGGTTACTTCCGGAGGCAGCAAAGCGTGTTGGAGGAGACATTGATGCATGTCATGATTATGCCGCTGCAACTACAGTCGATGTAGGAAAAGAAGAGAGATTGATAGAAGAACTCAATAAGCTTGTGGATGAGAAGGTTAGGAATTGAACATCATGCTCCTTGTTAGCTATTTTTAAAATTTTTAGGAGGCGTAGTTTTATGGAGGTGGTAGTTCTTGGTGCGGGTGTGATGGGAAGTGCTTTGACAATACCTCTAGCAGAAAATGGGAATAGAGTAAAGCTTTGGGGCACAGAATTTGATAGGAGAATTTTGGAGGAGATAGCAAGAACAGGGATACATCCAAGGCTTAAAGTTGAAATACCAAAGGAAGTTGAACTATTTTCGCCTGAGGAGATAGGAGAGGCAGTAAAAGGCAGTGAAATCGTCGTTATAGGTGTTTTATCAGCAGGCGTTAGAAGTATAGCGAGAAGGATTATGCCATATCTTGAGGAGGGGACTGTGGTCATTACTATCGCAAAGGGGCTTGAGGATTTTGAAGGAAAAATATATACTATGTTGGAAGTCGTTAAATCTGAGTTACCTGAAGAGAAAAGGGATAGCATCTCATTACTTGCAATAGCTGGTCCTTCTTTGGCTTTAGAATTGGCTAAAAAAGTTCCTACAAGTGTTGTATTTGCCTCAAAAGATCTGAAAGCTGCAAAGAAATGTAAAGAAGCGTTTGAAACAGATTATTACAGACCCATTCTTAGTGATGACGTAATTGGAGTTGAGATATGCTCAGCATTGAAAAATGTTTATGCTATTTCCATAGGAATGTGTGAGGGTATGAAGGGACAATTAGATGTGGAGACAATAGACAATACGAGAGGGTTGCTTTTTACACAAGCAGTTAAAGAGATGGGTAAAATAGCTGAAGCGCTTGGAGGAAAGAGTGAGAGTGCATATGGACTAGCAGGAATAGGAGATTTGGAGACAACAGCGAGGGGTGGAAGAAACGTTATGTTTGGTGAGCTTTTGGGAAGCGGGCTTACTGTTGAAGAGGCACTTGAAGAGATGAGGCGTAGAGGGAAGGGGACTGTTGAAGGATACGGCACACTCCCATCTGCATATAAATTAGTGTTAAACTTAGAGAGAGAAGGTAAGCTTCAAATAGCTAAAGATGTTCCACTTCTTAGGGAGCTATACCTGATTTTAAAGGGAAATAAACCCTTCACTAGAGAAGTGTTGCAAGAGCTGGTCTTAAATTTGACAAGTGATTAGATTCAGCTTTTTTCTTTTATTCCATTGACCCATTTTGGAAGCTCAAACATGTAAGTGAAAGTAATGTTATATTGGATGAATTCCTCATAAGTTTTGTTCGCCAATTTAAATGTTATACGTCTTCTGTTTTCAACTTCAAGTTTTGTAGGTCTTCCTTTATTATCGACCCAGAGTTTGCCTTGCATCTCTTCAATGATCCAGCTTCTCATGCTTTCTTTGTAGTCTTCTATAACGGTTGGATTAGCATTGGAGATTGTTATATTTGGGACACTCTCATACTCGTTATGAACCTCAAATGTTACCTTGTACTGTTTTCCATCCCTTTCTATAGACTTGATTTCTGCCTTGGACAGCAAGACTTTCAGTTTGCTGATTAAAAAGTCTCTTCTATTCATCACGCGTTTAAGATACTCTTCTCTGCTCACATTTTTTAGATATTTATGTGTGAGATTGTAAAGTTCGTCAATAGTATAGGAAAATGTCACATTCTTCATTCTTCCATTTTCTTTTTGCTCAATTCTTGCATAGAGCTTAGAGCCATCAAAATATTCCCATGTCCTGGTTCTTCCAGATGTTTCTTCAAATTTCACTCTAATGTTTATAAATGCAAAAAATATTTTTCTTTCTCGATCTATCCCTTCATGGAGATATATTTCATATTCTCTGCCTGCTCTTCTCTCGACTCTATTTACCTCATAAGTGTAGGCATTAATCCCATCGATTGCTTTTAAGATGCTCTCTTTTGTGAGTTCTTTTTCTTGAGAAATGCAGGCAGAAAATGAAATTATGATTAAGAAAATAATACCAAAAGTTACAAATTTTTCCATAGTTTCACCAATATTTACTTAATCTGAAAGTTAATAAATTTTTCGATAAAAGAAAAAATCAAAGAGCTTCAAATTTCTGGAGAAAAATCCGTAAATCAGTTTTAAATGGTTCCTGAGCTTTTTGAATTTCCTCTTCAATGAGTCTTTTAAATTCTTCTTCACTCTTAGCTATCTCATTTATCTTTTTAACAGTTTTTTTCAGCTCATCGAAATACTCAACATAAGGGCGAGCCTCAAACAGTGCATCCTCAATTTTACTCATATCTTCTACCTCCCACAAACCAATACCACCACATTTTTTCCAAATCTTCTCTCTGTCCAAGCATTATAAAGTATCTTGTAAGTGCCATGTTAACGAATATTAACAAGAATATCACCACATAGTATGCTGGAATGTTGACGCTTAAGAATGCGTAGTAATCCCAAATGAAGTGCAACAGAATTGCTAATGCAAAATAGTTTGTTAAGCTATGTATTTTTCCTTCAGCCTTTAAGCCATACCCTATACCAATGATTGAACTCCATGTAGCGTGGGCAAAAGGCGTTAAAAATCCTCTTACTATGGTAGCCCCAATTCCGTAACCCAAACCATAGAGCAAATTCTCAGTTGCGGCAAATCCTAAGCCTGCAGCTACACCATATACAACCCCGTCCATAATACCGTCCATTTGCCCGGCTCTATAAGGTAGTTTAATTGCCAATGCTTTCGCTGGTTCTTCAACAATTCCAGCTGTTAGAGCTAAAAAGAAAACCGTTGGAGGCAGAATATTTGGAACTAGAATTTTTTCAACAAGCATTGCTATTAAAACTGACAGGGTTGCTCCTAAAAAGAACGTCCCAATAACATATTTTTTGGGCTCTGGTTCGAGCTTATCTTCGTGATAGAAGTACCAAAGTAACGCCAGAGCAGGGGCATATGCAAAGAATACAATAGCACTTAAAACATCCATGTGATCACCAAATTAAATTTGGAGTTTAAGAAATTTAAATCTTCCTCAGAGCCTCTATCAATTTTTCAAGTGTTCCAAAATCTAAGATTTCATCTTCGAGGGAAACTAGGATTTTAGATGTTTTAATATCAAATTTTTCTAGATATGGAGAAATTATTTCCCTTAAAATATCGTTTCCATAAGCCCAAGGGGTGAAAGCAGGTAGAACAATTAAATCTTCACTAATCAAAAAGATTGGAACCTTTATTAAAGCTCCAACTTCATCTCTAAGTTTTATGGCTGGATGCTCATGCCCTATGATAAATTTCTCCCCTTCAATGAGTTGATGTCCATGAGTTATTGTGTAGCCTTTAATTTCAAGCTTTTCAACAATCTCAACGCCAAACTCTTTTATCCAAGAAATCCCAACATCATGATTTCCTTTAACAACGATTATTTCGCTTACTAAAGGAAGAATCTCTTCAAGAAAGGCTCTAAGTTCGAGCCGTTCTCTCTTAAATGGAATAAAAGAGTGTTTTAAATCTCCGTTTATGATTAGGGTTTTGGGTTTTTCTTTTATGAGAAGTCCTTTTAGTGAAGAAACCATCTCATCAAATGCTTTGGGCAAATAGGCTCCTTCTCTTGCTAAGCTTTCCTCAAAACCTAAGTGAAGGTCAGCAATGATAAGAACATTTCCAAGCTTGATGGCTTTTTGTGGTAGCAGCTGTAAGCTCATAAATTAAATTAAAATTTTGGTTTTTAAAAGTTCTCTGGTTAGGCTAATCCTTTATTTTGACTTTCTTTCCTTCTTTATCCTTTCAATAACATCAAAAATGCTCCACAAGTCTTGGATTACATGTAAATGATGAATTTGTTCCAAAATTTTTTCATTTACAAATTTTGCTGTTGGCGGGAAATAATACCAGACATATTCTGTATTCTCATCCCCTCTTCCAATAAAGCGCCAGGGCTTGTCATCTACCCAAATAAAAACATCATCACCGTATCTCTCTCTAACTATCTGAATAGCCTCGCATGGGCTTATTTCAGTGCCAAATACTATTACATCATCAAAAAGTTCATAAAAACCGCTAATTTTTAGACGATACTCCTTCATGCCATTTACAAAATCCTCAGCTGAGAAGGAAATAACCTTGTGTCCTTCTTCCCTAAGCTTCTTTAAAACTTCCTTAGAGTCATCTATAGGCTTACTTAACTTTGCTCTCTCTTCAAACCAGCTTTTAAAAAACTTCCATCTGAAGAAAAAAGGTTGTTTTACTTTTCCTCTATGCTTTCCAAAGCGAGGTCTTTCAAAGTAAAGCTCTATTTTAGTTAGTATCTTAGCCCAGAAACCCTTGAGGGGGAGCCAAGGAAAGTGTTTTTCTAAAGCTCTTCTAAAAGCTTCCTCTATTACTGTATAGCTGTCTACTAAAGTGCCATCAAAATCAAAGGCTACTATCATCAGTTGCTCCTCCTCATAATAAGTTGCTCTTTTTTAAAAGAATGAAAATAAAAAGTTTACCCCAAGAACTCGATCTCTAAATCAACATCTAAACCTTCAAAAGATTCTCTAATTTGCTCTTCAAACACAATTGCCTCTTCACTATCCTTGGGAATGGCGAGCTTTATCTTGACTTTTTTACCTTCTATTTCACAGCCGAGATATTTATGTCCGTGAAGAACGCTCTCACCTGTGAGAGGATCAATAACAGCAGCCAATATCAGTTTAACAAAGCTCTCATCAATTTTTCTTTTTCCTTGAATGACATCCCACTTTGCTAAAGCTTGTCTCAAACCTTCAGCAGCTAAAACAGCACAGTGATATTTGATTTGAGGCAAACCACCAAGAGCTTCTACGAGGTCTTTAAATTTAATCTTTTTAGCTTCTTCAACAGGTTTTCCAATTATCATCTCGGTTAGCATAGAAGCTGTGGCTATGTTAGCGGCACACCCATATGTCCTAAACTTTGCATCAACTATTCTATCATCCTCAATCTTTAAATAAAGCTTTATCATGTCACCACAGGCTGGACTTCCTGCTTTTGCCGTGACTGACGGATTTTCAATTTCTCCAACGTTTTTTGGATTTAAGAATAACTGCAAGACCTTTCTTGAGTAGCCTATACGTTTCTTCTCATCCCACTTTCTTGCATCGAATCTCTCCATTTACCTCACCTTTTTTACAACTATCCTCCATACTCCATCTTTTTCATCGATTTCCAGAATTTCCTGCCCAGTTTCTTCAGCGGCTAGGGCTATTTCTCCTTTACTAAGCTCATGCGTTCCGATTATTTCAATAATTTCGCCAACTGGGGCTCTTCTAATCGCTTTTCTAAACTCATTGAGTGGGACTGGACAAGGTTTTCCAACAACATTGATTTTAATCATTTCTTCCCACCATAAATGCTTATTTCCCTCAGCTTAGTTACAACATCTTTTAATATCTCATAAGCCTTAATTATCTCTTCTTCTGTTGTCCACTTGCTTAGACTAAGCCTTACTGAGCCGTGAGCGTCTTCAAATGAGCCCCCTATACCTCTGATAACATGGCTTGGCAGGAGTTCTTGGGAATAACAAGCTGAACCAGTTGAGAATACTAATCCCCTCATGTCGCAGTGCAATAATACACTTTCACCTTCAACATAAGCAAATGAAACATTAACGTTATGTGGAAGCCTCTTATCCCCTTTTGGACCATTTAACTTTGTATCTGGGATCGTGAGCAATAAATCAATAAGTTTATCCCTCAGTTTTGCCATTCTCTTTGCATCTTCATAATTAATTAACTCAACAGCTTTTCCAAAACCAGCAATAGCTGGAACGTTTATCATTCCAGGTCTAATACCTCTTTCCCTTACATCTCCATCTAAAATAGGCTTTATTTTGATTCCATCTCTTATATAGAGGGCGGCTATCCCTTTAGGTCCATGAATTAGATGGGCTGTAATGCTCATTAAATCAACATCAAGTTTTTTGACATCGATTTTAACTTTTCCGAAGCTTTGAGTTGCATCCAAGTAGAGCAACGCACCTTTCTCATGAACTAAGTCGCTTATAGCTCTTACATTCTGGATAGTACCAATTTCAAAATTTCCATGATGAGTCGCAAAGAGGATTGCATCATTTAAGTTATTCTGCAGTTCATCGATTTTAATGAAGCCTTCTCTATCAACACTGATTTCATGAGCTTCGAAGTCAAATTCTTTCAATCGCTTCACCGTGTTTATGATTGCTTTTCTTTCAATTTTACTTGTCAGCACTTTCCCCTTGCCCTTTTGGAATGCTACTCCCTTTATTGCTATATTATCCGCTTCTATCTCATCTGAGACAAAAATAATCTCCTCTGGGGATGCATTTATCTCTCTCGCTATCTTTTCCCTTGCTATCTCCACTGCTTCCCTTGCATCTTCATCAAATATGTGCCCAAATTCCCCTCCTGGAGCTCCGTATTTCTCTTCTAAGTACTCAAGCATGATCTTAATAACCTCTGGGTCAGGTTTAGTTGTGTTTGCATTATCTAAATAGATGATCATTTTTTCACCGAGTCAATGTAGATACTCATCACTTTTAAGCATTTCTGGTCAAATGTGTTTCACACCATAAGTTATATATCCATCACCTAATGTTTAGTCAATCACAAGACATATATTTTAGATGTGCAAAATATTATGATGATTGTTTTAAGGTGATGCCTATGGCGAAGCAATATTTACCAAATTTAGCGCATAAAGAAGAGATGCTCAGAGAGATTGGCTTTACTTCCATTGATGAGCTTTTTTCTGATGTTCCAAAGGAAGTGATGCATGAATTTAACTTACCAGAGGGTAAAAGCGAATATGAAGTATTCCTTGAAATGAACGAGATTTTAAGCAAAAACAAAACAGCTCTGGAGATTCCCATTTTCTTAGGTGCAGGAACTTACAATCACTATGTACCAGCTCACGTGAAGTATCTAATATCAAGAAGCGAATTTTTAACAGCTTATACTCCGTACCAAGCAGAGATTAGTCAAGGAATGCTCCAAGCTCTCTTTGAATACCAAAGTCTAATTGCTGAACTAGTTGGACTGGAGATTGTAAATGCATCAATGTATGATTGGGGAACTGCTTTAGGCGAAGCAGCTTTAATGAGCTATAGAGTTAAGAAGAGAGCTAAATTTATTGTTCCAAAACACTTAAGCCCAGAAAAGAAAAAAGTTCTTCACACTTATGTTGCTGGGGCTAACATGCAAATTGAGTACATTAATTGGGATGAAAAAGGACAGATAAACTTAGAAGAGCTAGAGAAGAAAGTAAAAGGTGCAGCTGGAGTTTATGTTGAAATGCCGAACTTCTTTGGGCTAATTGAAGAAAATGTTGAAGAAATTGGAAAGATAGCTCATGAAAACGATGCTCTATTTATAGTCGGCGTTGATCCAACCAGCTTAGGAATTTTTGAGGCACCAGGGAATTATGGGGCAGATGTTGTAATAGGTGAAGCGGCTTTCTTTGGAAATCCAATGAATTTTGGTGGTCCGAGAGCGGGAATTTTTGCTGTTAGAAATGATAAAAAACTAATTAGACAAATGCCTGGAAGGATAATTGGAATGACAAAAGATGCTGAAGGAAAGAGAGCTTTTGTAATGACTTTGCAAACGAGAGAGCAGCATATTAGGAGAGCTAAAGCAACTTCAAATATTTGTTCAAATGAGGCTTTAGTAGCTGTAGCTGCTGCAATTCACATAGCTTCACTTGGACCAAAAGGGCTTCAAAAATTGGGTGAAATAATTCTCAAAAACACCGCTTACTTTAAGAAACGTATAAGCGAAGTTGCTGAGATTCCTTTTGATGGGATAAACTTCAAAGATGTCTTGGTGAGGTTTGATGTTCCATACGATGCAATTCATGAAAGGCTTTTAGAGAGGAACATTCACGGTGGATTTTACTTAAAACAGCACTTTCCAGAGCTTGGAGAGAGTGCTTTATTTGCAGTAACTGAAACAACAAGAAAAGAATGGATTAATGCGTTAGTTGAATCATTGAAGGAGATAATAGCGGAGGCTGGACTGTGAGGTGGTAAAAATGTTCAGACAGGCTAAATGGGATGAACCTTTGATATTTGAACTCTCCAAACCTGGAAGGATTGGGTTTTCACTTCCAGAGCCAATTGAAGATATTGAGATCCAGATTCCTGAGAAACTAAGGAGAAAGGAAGTTGACTTACCAGAAGTCAGCGAGCCTGAGATTGTTAAGCACTACACAAGGCTTAGTGAGATGAACTTTGGTGTAGATAGCGGATTTTATCCTCTCGGCTCTTGTACAATGAAATATAATCCAAAGATTAATGAAGAGATGGCTTTTCATCCAAAGGTTACATTTATTCATCCCTATCAAGATGAAAGAACAGTACAAGGTGCTTTGCAAATAATGTATGAGCTCGAACAATGGTTAAAGGAAATAACTGGTATGGATCGCTTCACTCTGCAACCAGCAGCAGGTGCAAATGGTGAATTCACTGGGGTCATGATAATTAGGGCTTACCATCTGGATAAGGGTGAAACGCAAAGAAATGAGATTATAGTTCCAGATTCGGCACATGGTACTAATCCAGCAAGTGCTGCAGTGGCAGGCTTTAAAGTTATTGAAATTCCTTCAAATGAACAAGGCATGGTGGATTTAGAGGCTTTAGAAAATGCAGTAAGTGAGAAAACAGCTGGATTGATGCTAACCAATCCAAACACGCTGGGCATCTTTGAGGAAGACATTTTGGAGATAGCCAAGATTGTGCACAAAGCTGGTGGATTGCTTTATTACGATGGTGCAAACTTAAATGGAATTCTTGGCAAAGTTAGACCAGGGGATATGGGATTTGATGTTGTCCACATTAATTTGCATAAGACTTTCTCAACACCCCACGGTGGTGGAGGTCCTGGGGCTGGTCCAGTTGGAGTTAAAAAGCACCTCATTAAGTACCTTCCAGTCCCAATAGTGGATTACGATGAAGAGGAGGGCAGGTATTATCTTAACTATAACCTGCCAAAGAGTATTGGGAAGGTTAAAGAATTTTATGGAAACTTTGCAGTCTTAGTTAGGGCTTTAACTTATCTCAAGATAATGGGCAAGAGCGGATTAAAAGAAGCAGGAGAAATGGCTGTTCTCAATGCAAACTACTTAACGCAAAAGCTCAAAGGAACAAAAGGTTATGAATTACCTCATAAAGAGCTTAGAAAACATGAAGTTGTCTTTAGTGCAGAGCCAATGAAGAAGGAAACTGGAGTTAAGACCTTAGATGTAGCTAAAAGACTGCTTGACTTTGGTTTACACGCTCCAACAATCTACTTCCCATTAATTGTACATGAAGCTTTAATGATTGAACCAACTGAAACCGTTACAAAGGAAGAGCTTGATGCTTACGTCAATGCATTGAAGAAGATAAGTGAAGAAGCATACAATAATCCCGAAATGGTAAAGAGCGCTCCACATAACACGGCTGTAAGAAGGGTTGACGACGTTTTAGCGGCAAAGAGACCAATAATAACCTGGAAGATGTACAAGGAGTTGAAGGAAAAGGGGGAGGTTGATATTTGAGCTTTTTCTTTTTTCTAAACTTTATTTAATGAAAAAAGATATTCAAAAAAGATGAAAAGGCTCACTTTCTTCCATATTTCTTAAGCAATGCACCTAGTAATAACATGGAGATGAGTATTATCCCAATGCCCAAATAGGTCTGTGTACTGCTTTTCTTTATTGTTATTCTAACATTTTCTTCTTTGCTAAGTTGATCACTGCTGGCTTTTATTGTAATTTTATAATCACCGGCTTCAAGATTTTGAGGACTTGTTATAGAAACTTTAAACTCGGCATATTTATTTGCTTCTATTGAAGCAACACCATCTGGCTCTATAGTGACGAGCCATCCTTCAGGTACTTCTACATTAAGCTGAACATTCGTTAGTGGACTTGAGCCACTATTGTAAATCCAAACGCTTATCTCTTTTGTTTCCCCTGTTTTCATTTCGAAACTATAACGCTCGAGGTTTATATTCATGTCGTAGCTCCCTATAAGGTTTGCTTCTAATTCAAGCTCTTTCACTTCTTTGTTTCCTCTTGATTGCACTTCAATAATGAAGTTGTACTTTTTGAGCTCAGCATTATTGGGAGGAATAATTATTAGGTAGATAGTCTTTTGAGAATCAGCCTTTACGAATGTCTCGCTTATCCCTACTTTTGAGTTAAGGCTTTCTACTATGCGGTAAGCCCAGTTATCAGGCAAGTCTCTTAGTGTCAGCTTGTATGAATCATCTTGTAAACCTAGATTCTCTATAATTATCTTATACTGCAGGCTTTCTCCCAGAACAGCACTTTTGGAGGGCTCGTTGCACTCAAGAGTATAATAGTAAGGTATTTTATCGAGGCTTATTATTCCAAGATCGATATTTTTTCCTGCTTCAACTTCAAATTCTTTCTCATAACTTTCATATCCTTCTTTGCTTACTCTCAATGTATAGCTTCCCTCAGGCACTTCAAGTTGAGCTCTCCCATCAGGCGTTGTATAAACTTGATCAAGTGTTTCATTTTCATTCAGAACTTCCACAAGAGCACTAGAAATGTAAGCGCCATTTGAGGAATCAGTGACCCTTAAAGTTATTATACCATTTTCGCCAGCGTGTGTTTCTTCCACATATACCTCGAAGACAAGCACTTCACTCCCAATATTTGCGCTTACATTATATGTCCCAATTAGAGTGTCACTTGGAATGCTGATGACTAAAGTTAGAGGTATATTGCTTCCCTTAAATAAATAGAGCTTTGTAACCTTCTCACTCCCAGATTTGAAGTAAACTTTCCATCCTTCTGGAGCAGATGCATTTAGTGAAACTAATGTATCACTATATGCTTTGATTGTTATAGGAAAAGTTACTTCCTGACCAGCTTCAACAGCTTTTCCTAAATACTCCGCGTGAACTTCATATTCCTCTTTGCTCTCTACACTTAAGTGCATTTTTGCTGAAGAGTTTCCAACAAAGGCATAGATGTCAAACTCACCTTCAACATTTGAGACTTTAACAACAAAGGTTATGGTTTTCGTTTCTCCATGCTTTATGTAAACTTCATTCACTTTGCTGTTCTCAGCGTAGAAATAAGCCTCAAAGTCCTTTGGAAGAGCGTAGCTTAGGGGGAACAGAGCATCATCTCCTTCGTTTGTAATTTGAAGAGTAAAGCTTACTTCGTCTCTTAGAGACGCTACTTTACTCGGATAGGGAATCTCTATGTTCAGTCTGCTTGAGCCTTTTATGCTCTCGACTCCTTCAAGAATTAGACGAACTCTCTTCTTGGAAAGCTCTATGCTCCCCATGTGAATTGTCCAGTTCTCGTAGATAATACTTTCTCCGAAACTCAAGACGTAAGTATCATTACCTACTTTTATAGCAGCTTTGTCACCAGTTTTTGAAATATCCAAGAGCTCTATTGGAACATCGTTTACTTCTATAAGCTGTCCTAAATAGAGATAGACATCAACAGCTTGACCCGCTGTAGCAAATGGTAAGAGAAAAAATAAGAATAAGGCGAACTTCTTCATTTTCTCACCTCATATCACTTCTCATAAACGCTACATATGCCACTATAAAGCTCATTATTAGGGGAGCTATTAAGAGAACTATATGCGATGTTGCAAATGAAAGACTTTGGCTTAGTGAATATTTTTCAAGTTCTATCTTTACAATACCGCTTTTTCTAAGAACCTGTGCAAGCTGAGGATTGCTTATCACTCTTTGTATTATTGGAAGATTAGATTGTGTGGACTTGTAAGGATTTAAGATATAACTACCGAGCTGCTGGAAGTTGTAATAAGGGGAAAAGCTATTTATCTTGTTTTCAATTCCATAACGCTTCTGTTGCCATTTCATATAGTTCTTTATGTAGAGTTCCCATGCATGAGGATCTTCTTTTCTTGAAACTTGAGGTTGTTGTGGTGCATCTCCAGCATAGTGTTCTCCTATCATCGGAGCTATTGTAGGGAAGATTATCATTAGAATAAGAAACAAAACAAGGGAATACATCAAGGCATTGCTGCTGTTTTTTGAAAGTGCTGAGAAAGCCATTCCAACACCAAGGAAAAGTAGGAGATATAGATAAGCAAAAAGCATGAAAAGAATTATTCTCATAAGCGATTCGCCGTCAATTTGGACTCCTAAGATTAAGAGTGCTCCGAGAGATGTTAGTGTCATTATGAGAATTGAAAGACCAAGGGTCAAAGCTCCTCCAAGGAACTTCCCTAAGATTACTTGATCTTTATAAACTGGATGGCTCATTAAAACTTTGAGTGTTCCCATCTCGCGTTCTTTTGTGATAGCATCAAATCCAAGGGAAAGGGCAAATATTGCTCCAATCAGCCCTAAGTAATTTCTAACTTGTGTGAATATGTCAAATATGCTTGGTTGGAATTTGGTTTTGCCTGCAACATAATTCTCGAGTCTTGCTTGATATATATTATATCCCTGCCATATTGAGACTATACTTATTAGCAAAAGAAAGCCGAAAATTAATAGAAAGCGTTTACTTGTTATGTAATCCTTAAATTCCTTCTCAGCTATGATCATTAGCATTATCTTTCACCTTCAGTAATTTTTTCTAATACAGGTTCCTCTCCATAAGCCATTTTCAAAAAGATCTCCTCTAAGGTAGGTTCCATTAGATGGAGATCAAGAACCGTGTATCCATTTGAGTTAAGATACTCAAAAAGCTCCTTTCTTATATCAGCCTTAGCATAAATCATTGCCTTGTTTTTTGTAAAAAGTTTAATATCAGTTGCAAATTCTGAAAGGTCTGGTAGAGATTCCTCAATTTCAACAAGAATCCTGACTTTCTCGTTCAAAAATGCCCTTTTTAACTCCTCTTTACTTCCCATAGCAACCAGCTTACCGTTAACTATTATCCCTATTGAGTCGCATACTTCATCTACCTCAGGCAATATATGTGAGGTTAAAAATATTGTTTTGCCTTCTTTTCTAAGGTCCTTTATGAGTTGTCTTATTTCAACTGCCCCTTTTGGGTCTAAACCGCTTGTAGGTTCATCTAAGAAAAGAATTTCTGGATCGTTGATAAGGGCTTGAGCTAAAGCTAACCGTTGCTTCATTCCTGTAGAAAACTCTCCCACTTTCTTTTTTGCGACTTCTTTAAGTCCTACAAGATCAAGCAAATCTAAAGCTATCTTCTTTGCTTCATTCCTTGGGATCTTATAGAATTTTGCAAAAAAGAGCAGATTGTCTAAAGCGCTCATGTTTGGATATAGCCCATTCTCTGAAGGTAAATAGCCACTTATTTTCTTAACCTCAATAGGTTTTTCTTGAACATCTATGTTATTTACATAGGCTCTACCTTCCGTGGGCTGTATCAAACCTAAGAGCATCAATACTGTCGTTGTTTTTCCTGCTCCGTTAGGTCCTAAAAACCCAAATATTCTATTTTTCTTGACTTTTAGATCAATATGATCGACTGCAATAATATCTCCATAAACCTTTGTAAGTTTATCAGTTTCAATGACGTACATTACAAATGCCTCCGTTACTATATTCTCGATTGCTATCTAAGCGTTTAGACCTAAATAAGGAACATCATGGAACGAATGTTTCAGATCGTTTCAATTGTCCAAAAGGGAGAAATTAGGACACAAATTTTGTTGATTCCTATAGAAATGCTTATTTAAGGGTAATAAAAAGTCATCTAAATGGAAAATTATGCAGATTAAGTAAACAGAATGGAGCCCCGGGCGGGGTTTGAACCCGCGACCTCTCGCTTACCAAGCGAGCGCTCTACCAGGCTGAGCCACCGGGGCATGAAAAACGTTATGGTGGGGCCGCCGAGATTTGAACTCGGGTCACGGGCTCCCAAAGCCCGCAGGATAGACCAAGCTACCCCACGGCCCCATGTCCCACTGAACAGCCCAGATAATGGAGCCCCGGCCGGGGTTTGAACCCGGGACCTGCGGATTACAAGTCCGCCGCTCTACCAGGCTGAGCCACCGGGGCACCGATTGAAGAAAAGTCTGGGTTAATATATAAAGTTTTCGCTAAGGTTTAACAGGCTTTAAACACCGCAAGCTTTATAAACACAAGTTCTATTTGCTATCATTGGGCTGTGCCGCCGTAGCTTAGTCGGTAGAGCGCGCGGCTGTTAACCGCGTGGTCCCCCGTTCGAGCCGGGGCGGCGGCGCCAACACTGCATGGGCCCGTAGCTCAGCCTGGTCAGAGCGCGCGGCTCATAACCGCGTGGTCGGGGGTTCAAAGCCCCCCGGGCCCACCATTACAGCCTTAATTCTAGAAAATCCATTTTAACTAAGCACTATAAAGCTACGTAAAATGAACATTAATATACATAAATGCAATTATTTTAGCCTTTTTCCTTTTGAAGTCCCTTCTTAAACTTTGCGCAATAAATATAAACCTTCATTTCGATGTATGTAGCGTGTTAGTTGAGATGATTCGCGAAAAGCTTATATACCCAAACCTAAAGCTTGAGGTTAGCATGTTCATTCCATCTTTTAAAAATTCTAAGGGGGCAATTCTACGTGACGGCGAAAAAAGAGTTTGCTATATTTGATCATGAGTTAGTTCCTGAGCATAGGGTATTAAGCGAAGAAGAGAAGGCTGAATTAGTTAAAAAGTACAAAATCAAGCTTTCTCAGCTACCGCAGATAAAGGCTGATGACCCGGCTGTTCAGGCATTAGATGCCAAGCCAGGAGATGTTATAGAGATTAAAAGAAAAAGTCCAACTGCTGGAGTCTATTATTATTATAGAATAGTTGTTGGAGATTGAATTTTTGAGGTGAGATTATGAGAGGTCCTACGGTTATAGATATTAATCCAGATGACCTTTGGCATGTTATGGAGAGTTATTGGAACGAAAAAGGTCTTGTAAGGCAGCATCTTGACTCTTACAATGCTTTCATAGACTATGGAATGCAGGAAGTCGTTAATGAGTTTAGAGTTATAAAGCCAGATATACCGAACTTTGAGGTGAAGTTTGGAAGGATTAGAGTTGGGGAGCCAGAATTCCAAGAAGCTCAAGGTCAAAGAAAACCTCTGTATCCAATGGAAGCTAGAATTAGAAACTTAACTTATGCAGCCCCAATTTACTTGGAGATGATACCAGTTATTAACGGCATAGAGCAAGAGCCAGTGGAAGTTAGGATTGGGGAACTACCAATAATGCTAAAGTCAAAGGTCTGCCGTTTGTATGGAATGTCCGATGAGGAACTGATAAAGCATGGTGAGGATCCAAAGGATCCAGGAGGATACTTTATAATTAACGGTTCTGAGAGGGTTATTGTTTCTATTGAAGATTTAGCTCCAAATAGAACATTAGTTGAGAGAGATGAGCGTGCGGATAAGTACATAGCAAAGTGTTTCTCGTATAGACATGGCTATAGGGCTTTAATTGCAGTTGAAAAGCGTAAAGATGGGCTTTTATACGTTTCTATACCAAACGTCCCCGGTGTTGTGAAGTTTGTTGCTGTCATGCGTGCTTTGGGTCTTGAGAGTGATAGAGAGATTGTGGAAGCCGTTTCTGATGATCCAGAAATTCAGAAGGAATTGTTTGACAATCTTGATGATGCTGCAGATATACAAACCCAGCAAGAGGCTTTGGAATATATTGGAAAGAGAGTACTACCCGGGCAACCAAAGGAGTATAGGATTAGAAGAGCAGAGTATGTAATTGACAACAACTTATTGCCTCATATGGGAGTTAAGCCTGAAGATAGGATTAAGAAAGCATACTATCTGGGAATGATGGCTCTAAAGGTTCTGGAACTTTCTCTCGGTTTGAGAAAAGAGGATGATAAAGATCATTACGCAAATAAGAGATTAAGGCTAGCGGGAGATTTGCTTAAGGATCTATTTAGAGTTGCTTTTGGTCAATTGATCAAAGACATGCAATATCAACTAACTAAGACCTATCAAAGAAAAGGAGAAAAATACGTCTTTGAGAATGTGCAGAGGTTCGTTAAAAACTCTGTAAGACCAGATGTATTGAGTGAGAGGATAGAGCATGCTTTAGCAACAGGTGCTTGGCCAGGTGGAAGAACAGGTGTTAGTCAACTGTTAGATAGAACGAACTATATGTCAACACTATCTCACTTAAGAAGAGTAACTTCACCTTTAAGTAGAGATCAACCTCATTTCGAGGCAAGAGATCTGCACGGTACCCATTGGGGTAGAATTTGTCCAACAGAAACTCCAGAAGGTCCAAACTGTGGTTTAGTTAAAAACTTGGCTTTAATGTCTCAAATTACAACTGCAATCTCTGAAGAGGAAGTTCTTAAATATCTAAGAAAGCTCGGGGTAGTTAGTGTTGAGGAGAGGAGACCAAATCCAAACATTTGGAGAGTTTACCTTAATGGTGTCTTAATTGGAACAGTTGAAGATGGCTTAGCTTTGGTGAACAAGGTTAAGAGCGATAGGAGAAGTGGAAAGATTAGTGATATAATAAACATCGCCTATTATGATGAGGTTAAGGAAATCTACGTTAACAGTGATGATGGTAGAGTTAGAAGACCTCTGGTTATTGTAGAGAACGGAGAACCAAAGCTTACCAGAGAGCATGTAGAGGGGATAAAGAGCGGTAAGCTAACTTGGAGTGATTTGGTTAGGATGGGGGTTATTGAATACTTAGATGCAGAGGAAGAGGAAAACGCTTATGTTGCCATGTGGCCATGGGAAGTTACAGAAGAACACACTCACCTTGAGTTAATGCCCGCTGCAATATTAGGAATCCCTGCTTCTTTAGTTCCTTACCCAGAGCACAATGCTGCTCCAAGAAACACCTATGGAGCAGGTATGGCAAAGCAAAGCCTAGGTTTGGGATGGGCTAACTTTAGAATTAGGGTTGATACAAGAGGTCATTTAATGCACTATCCACAAGTTCCATTGGTTAACTCAAGGATAATGAAAGCCGTTGGTTTTGAAGAGAGACCTGCTGGACAAAACTTCGTTGTAGCAGTTTTAGCCTATCAAGGTTACAACATGGAAGATGCTGTAATTATCAACAAGGCTTCGATTGAGAGGGGATTAGCAAGGAGCACTTTCTTCAGAACTTATGAAGCCGAGGAGAAGAAGTACTTGGGTGGTCAAACAGACAAGTTCGAAATTCCAGATCCAACGGTTAAGGGCTTTAGAGGAGAAAAATACTACAGAAACTTAGATGAAGATGGTATAATATTCCCAGAATCAAAGGTTAACGGTAAAGATGTTTTAGTGGGTAGGACTTCACCACCAAGATTCCTTGAAGAGCAAACGGGTTTAGGTGGTATAATACTTCAAGAAAGGAGAGAAACCAGTATTGGTGTAAGACCAAGTGAGACGGGTGTTGTGGATAAGGTTATTATCACAGAGACTGGAGATGGCACTAAGTTGGTAAAAGTGACTGTTAGAGACCTTAGAATCCCAGAACTCGGTGATAAATTTGCTTCAAGACATGGACAAAAAGGTGTCATTGGTTTGATAGTTCCCCAAGAAGATATGCCTTGGACTGAAAATGGAATCATTCCAGATATAATAGTCAACCCACACGGTATTCCATCAAGAATGACCGTTGGTCAATTAATTGAAGCTATTGGTGGAAAGGTTGCTGCTTTAAAGGGAAGAAGGGTTGATGGAACAGCATTTATTGGAGAGCCAGAAGAAAAATTAAGGAAAGAGTTGGAGGAGCTTGGATTTAAGCACAGCGGAAGAGAAGTAATGTACGACGGAATAACTGGAAGAAGGTTAGAAGCGGACATATTTATTGGTGTCATCTACTACCAAAGACTTCACCATATGGTTGCCGACAAGATGCACGCTCGTTCAAGAGGTCCTGTTCAAGTGCTTACAAAGCAACCAACCGAAGGTAGAGCAAGAGAAGGTGGTCTTAGGTTTGGTGAGATGGAAAGAGACGTCTTAGTTGGGCATGGTGCAGCAATGCTTCTCATAGAAAGATTACTTGAAGAAAGTGACAAGACAGAGGTATGGGTATGTGAAAACTGTGGACATTTAGCACTGGAAGACAAGCGTAAAGGACAAGTTTACTGCCCAGTATGTGGAGAAACAGAGAGGATAGGTAAAGTAGAGATGAGTTATGCCTTCAAGCTGTTGTTAGATGAGTTGAAGGCTTTGGTAATAAGACCATCTCTAAAGTTAAAGGATAGGGTGTGATGATCATGCAGTCAATAAAAAGGGTTATTGGTAGTATTGAGTTTGGTATTCTTTCCCCTCAGGAAATTCGTAAGATGAGTGCAGTAGAAGTCACTGTTCCAGACACTTATGATGACGATGGTTACCCAATAGAAGGAGGATTAATGGATAAGCGCTTGGGCGTCATTGACCCTGGATTGAGGTGTGAAACTTGTGGAGCAAGATACGGTGAATGTCCGGGACATTTTGGTCATATAGAGCTCGCTAGACCAGTAATTCATGTTGGATTTGCAAAGACAATCTACAGAGTTTTAGAAAGCACGTGTAGGGAATGTGGAAGGATAAAGTTAACTGATGAAGAAATTGAAGGCTACATGAAGAAATTTGAGCTTATAGAGAACAGGAGAAAAGTAAGGGAGAAACTCATTAAAGAGATTCACAAGAAAGCCAAGGAAAGAAAAGTTTGTCCTCACTGTGGTGCTCCACAATATGAGCTAAAGTTTGAAAGACCAACCATCTACTGGGAAATTAGAGGAGAAGAGAAGCACAGAATGATGCCGAGCGAGGTAAGAGATAGATTGGAGAGAATTCCAGATAAAGACTTGCCCTTACTTGGGCTTGACAGAGAAAAGTCAAGACCAGAATGGATGGTTCTCACTGTTTTACCAGTTCCACCAGTTACTGTTAGACCTTCAATCACATTGGAGAGCGGTATAAGGGCTGAAGATGATCTAACTCACAAGCTTGTTGACATCATTAGGATTAACAACCGTCTTAAAACGAACATTGAGGCAGGTGCTCCTCAACTAATTATCGAGGACTTGTGGGATTTATTGCAGTATCACGTCACCACTTATATAAACAACGAGACCTCTGGAGTTCCAGCTGCTAAGCATAAGAGCGGAAGACCTCTAAAAACATTAGCCCAGAGACTCAAGGGTAAGGAAGGTAGATTTAGAGGAAACTTAAGCGGTAAGAGAGTTAACTTCTCTGCAAGAACCGTTATTAGCCCTGATCCAATGATTAGTATTAACGAAGTTGGAGTTCCAATGGATGTTGCAATGGAGTTGACTGTTCCAGAAAAGGTTACTGAGTTCAACATTGAAAAGCTTAAAAAATTAATCCTCAATGGTCCTGAGAAATACCCGGGGGCAAATTATGTAATTGACCCAGAGGGGAGAAGGATTAGGATAATGGAAACTAACAGAGAAACCTTAGTTGAGATGATTGACATTGGGTGGACAGTGGAGAGGCACTTAATGGATGGGGATATAGTTCTCTTTAACAGACAACCTTCACTTCACCGTATGAGCATCATGGCGCACCGTGTTAGAGTCATGCCCTATAAGACTTTTAGACTAAACTTAGCAGTATGTCCTCCATACAACGCTGATTTTGATGGAGATGAGATGAACCTTCACGTCCCACAGACTGAAGAAGCCCAAGCTGAAGCGAGAATCTTGATGGAAGTCCAAAATCACATTATTTCACCAAGGTATGGTGGTCCTATTATTGGTGGAATTCAAGACCACATCTCTGGCGGTTATCTCTTGACTAGGGAAGGAGCGTACTTCACAAGGCTTGAAGTTGAACAAATGTTAATGTTTGCAGGAGTTGAGGTTGAGGAACTGCCAAAGCCTGATAAGGTGGAGAATGGGATTGAGCTTTGGAGTGGGAAGACCATATTCTCATTGTTGCTACCAAAGGATTTGACGATTTGGTATCGCAATAAGTTGTGTGAGGACCCAAAGGAATGTGAGGCTATTGAAAAGTTAATTGAAGAGAAGCTCATTCCAAGTAAAGAGGAGATAAGGAAAGTTGCAACAGATGGATTTGTTTATATTAGAAACGGAAAGCTTTTGAGCGGTGCTATTGACAAGAAAGCCTATGGCAGGGAAGATGGCAAAATCCTTGACATTATAGTGAGAGAATACGGGGTTGAAAGGGCAAGACAATTCCTTGATCAAGTGACAAAACTAGCAATTTGGGTAATTACCCACAGAGGATTTACAACAGCAATAGATGATGAAGACTTGCCACAAGAGGCAATTGAGAGAATTAGGGAGATAATTAGGGAAGCAGAGCAAAAAGTTCAAAGATTAATTGAAGCCTATGAAAATGAGGAATTAGAGCCTTTGCCTGGTAAGACGCTAGAGGAGACCTTGGAGAGCAAGATAATGGCAGTATTAGCAGAGTCAAGAGATCAAGCTGGTGAAGTTGCTTCTCAATATTTAGGTATGAATAATCACGCGGTTATCATGGCTAAGACAGGTGCGAGAGGTAAGATACTTAACATTACACAGATGTCAGCTTTATTGGGTCAGCAATCCATTAGAGGTAAGCGTTTGTACAGAGGTTATAGGGATAGGGTTTTGGCTCACTTTAAGAGAAGAGACTTGGGTGCAAGGGCGAAAGGGTTTATCATTAACTCTTATAAGAGCGGACTAACTCCAGCAGAGTACTTCTTCCACGCAATGGGTGGTAGAGAGGGATTGGTTGATACAGCAGTTAGAACGGCACAAAGTGGTTACATGCAAAGAAGATTAATCAATGCTCTCCAAGATTTGAAAGTGGATTACGATGGAACAGTTAGAGACCCAAGCGGAATCATTGTGCAGTTTAAGTACGGTGAAGATGGTATAGATCCAATGAGGAGCTGGCAAGGTAAAACTGTTGATGTTGATAGGATCATTGTGAGAACATTATTAAAACTTAGGGAGAAGGGGTGATTTAGATGGTTTCTGCTTCTACCATTAAATCTTTAGTTGAAAAGAAAGCCTCATCCTTACCAGAAAAAACAAAACAAGAACTTTATGAAAGGCTCATTAAATTTAATGAAAAATATAAGCTAAAAAAAGCTGAAATTGAGGCTATTATACAGGAAATTGTCCAAGAGTATGAAAAGTCTATTGTTGAACCGGGCGAGGCTATTGGAACTGTTGCTGCTCAGTCCATAGGAGAGCCTTCAACACAGATGACCCTTAACACTTTCCACTACGCTGGTGTTGCTGAGATTAACGTAACCTTAGGTTTGCCAAGAATTATAGAAATTGTTGATGCAAGGAAAAATCCTTCAACTCCAATCATGACTGTTTACCTTGATGAAGAACATAAATATGA
The DNA here is from genome assembly GCA_002009975.1 of Thermococcus sp. JdFR-02. Lineage (GTDB taxonomy): Archaea > Methanobacteriota_B > Thermococci > Thermococcales > Thermococcaceae > Thermococcus_C. The sequence goes on along the minus strand of MTLP01000031.1, from coordinate 25,044 downwards.
TAGAGAAAAGGCGTTAGAGGTTGCAAGAAGGATTGAGGGAACAACTCTTGTGAATTTAGCCCAATCAATGACGATGGACATTATAAATATGGAATTTGTTGTGGAAATTGATCCAGAGCGTTTAGAAAAGAGTGGTTTAACTATGGAAAAAATCAAAAAGAAACTTGAAACTTCGTTTAAAACTGCAGCATTTGAGGTTGAAGGTTATACTCTTAGGGTGAGACCAAAGAAGGTTGAGAAAATCTCTGACCTAAGAAGAATTGCCGAAAAAGTTAAAAGTCACAGACTTAAAGGTCTCTCAGGCGTAGGAAAAACGGTTATAAGAAAGGAAGGCGACGAATACGTCATCTATACTGAGGGTTCGAACTTTAAACAAGTACTCAAAGTACCTGGTATTGACCCAAAGAGGACAAGAACAAACAATATTCGTGAAATAGCTGATGTGCTTGGAATTGAAGCTGCGAGAAATGCTATAATTGAAGAGATTACTAAAACAATGCAAGAGCAAGGTTTGGAAGTTGATGTTAGACATATCATGCTCGTCGCTGATATGATGACCCTTGATGGGGAAGTTAAACCAATAGGTAGACACGGTATAGTTGGTGAAAAAGCGAGTGTATTGGCTAGGGCTGCTTTCGAAATTACTGTTCAACATCTATTTGAAGCAGCTGAAAGGGGAGAAAGTGATCCCCTAAATGGTGTCGTTGAAAATGTCCTAATAGGTCAGCCCGTACCCGTGGGAACGGGTATAGTTAGATTAACGATGAAATTACCAATAAAACCAAAGGAGTAAGGGGGTGTAGTTATGGATTTAGCTTTTGAACTTAGGAAAGCGATGGAAACTGGTAAGGTTATCATAGGTTCAAATAAAACAGTTAAGCTTGCAAAGACGGGTGGTGCTAAGCTTATCATAGTTGCTAAGAATGCACCAAAGGAACTCAAGGAGGATATCTACTATTATTCAAAGCTCAGTAATATTCCCGTTTATGAGTTCGAGGGTACCAGCATTGAGCTTGGAATGATGTGCGGTAAACCATATGTAGTTGCCTCCTTGGCAATAATAGAACCTGGAGAGAGCAACATTTTAGCCTTAGCTGGGGGTAGAGAATAGTGCCCCTAAAACTAAACACAGATCAAATAAAATATATTGCCCTCTTTGAAAGCTTCACAGGAGCCACAGTGCTTGACTGTATCATAGACAGGAACAAGAATCGCTTAATCTATGTCATAAAGAAGGGTGAGATGGGCTTAGCATTAGGTAAGAGAGGTATGAACGTTAGAAGAGTCCAAGAGATGCTTGGAAAAGGCATTGACTTGATAGAGCATTCAGAGAATCCCGAGGAATTCCTCAGAAACATTTATAGGAGTGTAGGCGTAAAGGTTAAAAAAGTTCATATCACCGAAAAGAAGAATGGTAAGAAAGTTGCCCTCTTGGATATAAGTCCAAGGGATAAACCAAGGGCGATTGGTAGAGGGGGGCAAACTATAAATTTAGTAAAAGAATTGATGGAGAGACATCATGGGATTGAGGATGTGGTAATAATTTGAGGTGATGATCATGCCTGGTAAAAAAGCCCCATATGGAGAATTTGCTGGAAGAAAGCTTAAGCTCAAGAGAAAAAAGTTCAGATGGAGTGATATTACATTCAAGAGAAGAGTGCTAAGACTCAAGGAAAAGAGCGATCCACTAGAAGGAGCACCCCAAGCAAGAGGAATAGTTTTAGAGAAGATTGCTGTTGAAGCTAAGCAACCAAACTCCGGTATGAGAAAAGCAGTTAGAGTTCAATTAATTAAGAATGGTAGAGTGGTTACTGCATTTACTCCAGGTGACGGTGCAATTAATCACATTGATGAACACGATGAAGTTATCATTGAGGGAATAGGCGGTGCAATGGGTGGTTCAATGGGTGATATTCCAGGAATTAGGTATAAGGTAGTCAAGGTTAACAGAGTTTCACTTAAAGAATTGGTTAAGGGTAGAAAAGAAAAGCCGAGAAGGTGATGATTATGGCAAAGAGCTTACAAGAGAGATTTTTCCAACCAAAGGAGCTTAAGGTCTTTGGTAGATGGAGCGTTGAAGATGTTGTTGTCAATGATCCTTCATTGAGACCTTACATTAACTTAGAACCAAGGCTTTTACCTCACACACATGGAAGGTATGCAAAGAAAAGCTTTGGGAAAATTAACATGCACATAGTTGAGAGACTAATTAACAAGGTAATGAGAAGTGGTGCTTCAAGTTACAAAGTGGCTGGTCACTTCATGAGAAGAGAGCACAGATCCTTAATGAGCAAGAAGATTAAGGCTTATGAGGTTGTTAAGCAAGCATTCGAGATCATTGAGAAGAGAACAAAGCAAAATCCAATTCAAGTTTTAATTAGAGCTATTGAGAACTCAGCTCCAAGAGAAGACACAACTACAGTTATGTTCGGTGGTATTAGGTACCACTTAGCTGTTGATATTTCACCTTCAAGGAGATTGGATGTTGCTTTGAGAAACATTGCTCTTGGTGCAAGCGCTAAGTGTTATAGAAATAAGACAAGCTATGCAGAGGCTTTAGCTGAAGAAATAATCGCCGCTGCAAACAAAGACACAAAGAGCTTTGCTTACAGCAAGAAGGAAGAAATCGAAAGGATTGCTCAAGCTTCAAGATGAAGCATTTTTTCTTTTCTGTTTGTCTCTTTTGTATTTGCAGTATTTTGCAAATCATTTAACATTAACTTAAATTGCTGTTTAATTATTAGACGGATGTTAGTAAAAGTCGCATATCTCTTTGCTAATCTTTGTAAAAGCTAAGGGAAAGATTTATAACCAAACTTTTAGATTGAAAAATGACAAGCTCATAAGGAGAGTAGAATTTGAGGTGATATAAATGGGACGTAGAGAAGAATTGGTTGCAAAAATTAAGGAGTTAATGCTTCAACCTGAGAGAATAAGAAATATGGGTATTGCCGCTCACATTGACCACGGTAAGACAACTTTAAGTGACAACCTGTTGGCAGGAGCGGGAATGATTAGTGAAGAATTGGCTGGGAAGCAGTTAGTCCTTGATTTTGACGAGCAAGAGCAAGCAAGAGGTATTACAATTAACTCAGCTAACGTTTCAATGGTCCACAATTATGAGGGTAGGGAATACTTGATCAACTTAATTGATACTCCAGGTCACGTTGACTTTGGTGGTGACGTTACAAGAGCAATGAGAGCAATTGACGGTGCAATTATCGTAGTTGATGCGGTAGAGGGAGTAATGCCGCAAACAGAGACGGTTTTGAGACAAGCTTTGAGAGAATACGTCAAGCCAGTTTTGTTCATTAACAAAGTTGACAGACTAATTAAGGAGTTAAAGCTTACTCCTCAACAAATGCAAGAAAGATTTGTTAAAATAATCACTGACGTTAACAGATTGATTAGGAAGTTCGCACCAGAGGAATTCAAAGACAAGTGGGTGGTTAGCGTTACAGATGGCAGCGTTGCATTTGGAAGCGCTTACTATAACTGGGCTTTAAGTGTTCCATACATGAAAAAGACAGGTGTTTCATTCAAGGACATTATCGACCTAACAAATGCTGGTGATTTAAAGACTCTCAGAAAGAAAGCTCCACTTCACGTTGTTGTATTGGATATGGTTGTTAAGCACTTACCAAATCCAATTGAAGCTCAAAAGTACAGAATTCCACACCTTTGGAGAGGAGAAATAGAAAGTGAAGTCGGTAAAGCGATGATTAACTGTGATCCAAATGGTAAGATGGTGATGGTGGTTACAAAGATCATCATTGATAGACATGCTGGAGAAGTTGCAACAGGTAGAGTATGGAGTGGTACCGTTAAAACAGGTCAAGAAGTTCACATTATAAGCGCTAAGAGAAAGGCAAGAATCCAACAAGTCGGTATATATATGGGTCCAGAGAGAGTTAATATGGAAGCCGTACCAGCTGGTAACATCGTTGCAGTTACAGGTTTAAGGGATGCAATTGCAGGTGAAACCGTTGCTGAGGAACCAATTGAACCATTCGAAGCCCTTCACTATACAAGTGAACCAGTAGTTACAGTTGCTATTGAAGCTAAGAGCGTTAAGGACTTACCAAGATTAATTGAAGCTTTGAGACAGCTTGCTAAAGAAGACCCAACATTAAATGTTAAAATTGACGAAGAGACAGGACAACACCTCTTAAGCGGTATGGGTGAGCTTCATCTTGAAGTTAAGCTCTACAAGCTTAAAGAAGACTGGGGAATTGATGTTGATGTTTCAGAGCCAATCGTTGTTTACAGAGAGAGCATAACAAAAGTTAGCCCAATTGTTGAGGGTAAGTCACCAAACAAACACAACAGATTCTACGTTGTTGTTGAACCAATGCCCGACAATATTTATCAAGCAATTAGAGAGGGAGAGATTCCAGAAGGGAGACCTAAGAACTCAAAAGAAGTTGCTAAGAAGTTGGCTGAGTTAGGAATGAATTACGACATTGCAAGAGGTATAGTTGATGTTTACAGAGGAAACATGTTCCTAGACAATACAAAGGGTATACAATACCTCAATGAAGTTATGGACTTGCTTATTGATGGTTTCCACCAAGCAATGGATGAGGGACCATTGGCAAAAGAGCCAGTTATGAAGGTTATAGTTAGATTAGTTGATGCAAAGATTCACGAAGATAACGTTCACAGAGGTCCAGCTCAAATTTACCCAGCCATTAGAACAGCAATTCACTGTGCAATGATGAAAGCAGGGCCAGTTCTTTATGAACCATATCAAAAGGTTATCATCAACGTTCCATACGACTACATGGGTTCAGTTAGCAGAGAGATGAGCCAAAGAAGAGGACAACTATTGGACATGAAGCAAGAAGGAGAAGTAATGACGATTATCTCAAAGGCACCAGTTGCAGAAATGTTTGGATTTGCTGGTGCAATTAGAGGTGCAACAAGTGGTAGAGCATTATGGAGTACAGAACATGCAGGATTCGAAAAAGTTCCAAACGAGCTAGCTGTAAATATCATTAGGCAGATTAGACAAAGAAAAGGCTTAGATCCAACCCCACCAACTGAAAAGGATGTTTGTCCACAATTCTGATTCCTTTTTTCTTTGACTTTCTGTATATTTTGCTCTTTTATTGTTACATTGTGGGATAATTTTTCTCAGCTTTATTAGAATAAGATTTATATTTAATAAAGAATAAAACTTTTCTTGGTAGTAATGACTTGTTTGGAGTTAAGGAGGTGCAAAGTTGAAAATCTCGAGAGGAACAGTTAATGTGATCATTATCTTGGTTATTATAGTATTTTTCTTCATGAGAGCGGTTATCATTGAAACCAGAACTGATATTGTACCTGTATTTGAGAAGAGCAGTTTTCTCGAATGTCCTTTCAAAATTAGTGTAAAGGAATACAGCGGAGTGTATGAGAATTATGTTAATTTCACGATAAAGGACAAAACTTATACACTTTACGGTTTCTTTGGAAAGTATATATGCATTCCAGAGGGTATTCTCTTAATTGCAGGTTATCCGGGGGATCCCTATGCTTCGGGGACTGAGTTGCTGTTTCTTAATTATTCATTAAATAAACGCTGGGAGTTATACATAGCAAAAGCTGTCTGGTTTAATTCCTATCAAGATGACAAAATCATTCTTTTGAATAGCTGTGTTTATTTGGTTAATGTTATGGATGGAAGCTTTAAATTTTTCTGTCCTGGAAAGGGTATAGTGACTGACGTTGAAGAGTATGATCATTTCACCTACGTAACCACTACTGAAGGCTATTTGTATCTGTTAGAGAATTACAAACTCAAGAAGAGAGTCAGAGTCGCAAAACCCTGGAAAGGGGAAAATTTAAGAATGCTTGTGAGGATCGGAGTTGGAGAGAAATACGTGGTAGCTGTTTATTCTTTTGTAAGACCTCAAGGAGACGAGAAGAGGGGTTTCTGTGTTTATACAAGAAGTCTAATAAAGCTTGCATGTAAAAGGCTTGACTACACTCCTAAAGACGCTGTGGTAACAAACAATACAATCTACATCAAAGAATTCTATACAAAGCACATTAAGGCATACAAAATCTATTCTCTGCTCTAACGATACTTTTACAAAAATTCCATTAGTTAAGTTTTTAAACCCCACTTCGTATTTCCCTTTGAACTTATGAGGCTCTCTTGAAAAAAGCGGATTTCCCGCTCAAGAGAGCCGAGGTTATAGAAAGATTTAAAAACCAATCCTAATCAATAAGGGTTAGACCAAAATTTGGAGGTGTAGAATATGGCTAAGGAGAAGCCACACGTTAATATAGTATTTATCGGACACGTAGACCACGGAAAGAGTACAACAATCGGTAGATTACTCTTCGACACAGCCAACATACCAGAGCAAATCATCAAGAAGTTCGAAGAGATGGGTGAAAAGGGTAAGTCATTCAAGTTCGCTTGGGTTATGGACAGGCTTAAGGAAGAGAGAGAAAGAGGTATTACAATTGACGTTGCTCACACTAAGTTCGAGACTCCACACAGATACATCACAATTATCGATGCTCCAGGTCACAGAGACTTCGTTAAGAACATGATTACCGGTGCTTCACAAGCTGATGCTGCAATTTTGATCGTTGATGCAAAAGATGGTGTCATGCCACAAACAAAGGAGCACGCCTTCTTGGCTAGAACACTCGGTATCAACTACATAATTGTTGGTATAAACAAGATGGATACAGTCAACTATGACGAGAAGAGATTCAATGAGGTTAAAAATCAAGTTACAAAGCTCTTACAAATGCTTGGTTACAAGAACTTCCCAGTTATCCCAATTAGTGCTTGGGAAGGTGACAACGTCGTTAAGAAGAGCGACAAGATGCCATGGTACACCGGTCCAACATTAATTGAAGCATTGGATCAAGTTCCAGAGCCACCAAAGCCAGTTGACAAGCCATTGAGAATCCCAATCCAAGACGTTTACTCAATTAAGGGTGTAGGTACAGTTCCAGTTGGTAGAGTAGAAACCGGTAAGTTAAAAGTTGGTGACGTCGTTATATTTGAGCCAGCATCAACAATTTTCCACAAACCAATACAAGGTGAAGTTAAGTCTATCGAAATGCACCACGAGTCCATGCCAGAGGCTCTACCAGGTGACAACATTGGTTTCAACGTTAGAGGTGTTGGAAAGAACGACATAAAGAGAGGTGACGTTGCTGGTCACACAACCAACCCACCAACAGTTGTTAGAACAAGAGACACCTTTAAGGCTCAAATTATCGTATTGAACCACCCAACAGCAATTACAATTGGTTACACCCCAGTCTTGCACGCTCACACAACCCAAGTTGCCGTTAGATTCGAGCAAATTCTTGCAAAACTTGACCCAAGAACGGGTAACATCGTTGAAGAGAACCCACAATTCATAAAGACAGGTGATTCAGCCATAGTTATCTTAAGACCAACCAAGCCAATGGTCATTGAGCCAGTTAAGGAGATTCCACAACTCGGTAGATTCGCTATTAGAGACATGGGTCAAACAGTCGCAGCTGGTATGGTTATTTCAATCCAAAAGGGCGAGTGAAGCCCTTTTTTCTTAAATCTTCTTTAAACACTTTAAACAATTTTTAAGAGGTGTCAAGCATGCAAAAGGCAAGAATAAAGCTTGCTAGCACTAATGTTAGGTCTTTGGAAGAGGTTTGTAATCAGGTCAAGCAAATTGCAGAGAGAACAGGAGTTAGAATGAGCGGTCCAATCCCATTACCAACTAAAAGGATAAGGATCACAACAAGAAAAAGCCCGGATGGAGAGGGTACAGCTACTTTTGATAGGTGGGAGCTTAGGGTCCACAAGAGACTTATAGATATTGAGGCTGATGAGAGAGCTATGAGACAAATCATGCGTATTAGGGTCCCAGAAGACGTTACTATTGAAATTGAGCTCATCTCATGACTTTCCTCCTTTTTATACGCCGGGGTAGCCTAGCCCGGGAAGGCGCGGGCCTGGAGAGTCCGTGGGCGTAAGCCCTCAGGGGTTCAAATCCCCTCCCCGGCGCCACAAACCCTTTAAGCTTTTTCTTACAACTTTGCTTTTGGTGTCTAAAATGCGGGATTATTTAAGGTTAATTCCCAAGAGAAATGAAAAAATTGAATTGAGAGAAATTGACGGAAAACAATATCTTCTGATCCCTATGAAGTCTCCTCTTGATATTTTAGCTAAAAAAATTCATGGAAAATATAGGAGAATAGAGCTTGATGAATATGGAGTTTTTGTGTGGAATTTGTGTGATGGGACTAAAGACGTAGAACACATTGGCAAAAAACTAAAAGAAAAGTTTGGAGATTCTGTGGAACCTTTATACGAACGTTTAATAACATTTCTTTTTGAGCTTCATAAAAGAAACCTCATAGTATTTTGGTGAGAAATAATGAACAGCGAAATTAAAGGGACACTGTTAGCATTGGTTGGAATGTTTCTATATGGACTGGAGCCAGTTGTTATTAAATCAAACCCCGTCAATCCCTTAAGCTTTGCAGCTTTTTCAGCTTTATTAGCGTCTTTAATGCTTTGGATATTTGTCATTTCAACTAAAAGCTGGCAAGACATTAAAGAAAATCCTCAATATCTTCCAAAGGCTTTTTTAATTGGTCTCTCCTCAACGGCTTTGGCTTATATCAGCTATTCCTACGGGGCAAGGCTTAGCTCTGCTATAAATGCTTCTCTATTAACAAGAGCAGAGGTTCTGTTTTCATTTCTTCTTGCCTATATCTTCTTAAGAGAAAAAATAACAAAAAGCCAGCTCTATGCATCTTTTCTTGTGCTTTTTGGTTTGGCGTTGGTGATAACACACGGAAGGCTAATAACTCCACAGAGGGGGGATGTGTTGCTCTTATTAGTCCCTCTTTTCTGGCAAATTGGACATGTAATTGCAAAGACCCTTCCGTACAATCCTTATTTAATAGCAACACTTAGGAATACCTTTGGAGGTTTAATACTTTTAATGTTGGCTTTATCTCACGGTTTAGAGTTTTCTAAACTCTCAATAGTTGAAGCGATAATATTGGCGTTTGGTCAAGTTGTATGGTATCTGTCAATAAAGCTAATTAACCTTTCAAAGGCAACTGCAATAATAACCCCTGCTCCAGCTGTAGCTATAGCAATTTCTTTGGCTTTAGGTGAGGAATTCACTTTGTATCATGCAGTTGGCTTTATCTTGATAACCGTTGGAACATTGAAGATAACAAAAGTAAAGAGCGAAAGGAGGAGTTAATCTTCAACAGGCTCTTCTAAAAGCTTTTCTATTGCTTTCTTTCTCTTCTTTTCAAAGTCATCTTTATCTAAAAACTCCCAATAGTGTTGCTTTTCTGGGAATTTGCCTTCTTTTACATCACTTTTATAATTTTCTAAGGCTAATTGGATTATGCTCCTTAAATCTGCATATCTCTTTACAAAAGGTGGAACTTGCTCATAAATTCCTAAAAGGTCATGCCAAACCAAGACTTGTCCATCACAATAAGGACCGCTTCCAATTCCTATTGTTGGGATTTTTACTTCTTCAGTCACCAATTTTGCAACATCAGATAATGTAAACTCTAAAACAAGGGCAAAAGCACCAGCTTTTTCCAAAGCTTTAGCATCTCTCAAAATTTCTTCTATTTCCTCTTCAGTTTCACCCATTAAACGGTAACCACCTAATCTTAAATATCGTTGGGGAGTTAAACCTGTATGTCCCATAACTGGAATTCCAGCCCTAACAAGCTTTTTAACCAATTTTCTATAATCGTATCCACCCTCAATCTTGATTGCATCTGCTCCAGCTTGGATTAGTCTTGCTGCATTTCTCATTCCTTCTTCAACACTAACTTCATAGCTCATGAAGGGCATGTCTGCTAAAACCAATCCTCTTTTCACTGCTTTTGCAACTGCCCGTGTATGATAAACCATTTGATCCATGGAAACATTCAAAGTGCTCTTTTCCCCATAAACTACCATACCTAAGGAGTCTCCAATAAAGATAATATCTATCCCAGCTTTATCTGCTATTAAAGCGGAGGGATAATCGTAAGCAGTTACCATCACTATCTTCTCTTTCCCCTTCATCTCAATGATTTTCTTTGGAGTTATTTCCCTCATTTGCATCCCCAAGGCTAATAAGCTGTTGTGGGATATTAACCTATCGGAGGTGGGAATATGAAGTGGGAACATTTTGAACATACTGCTGATATTGGCATTAGGGGTTATGGAAAAACTTTGGAAGAGGCATTTGAAAACGTTGCAATAGCCCTTTTTGAGGTTATGGTGGATACAAGTAAAGTTGAAAAGAAAACGGTTAAAGAAGTTGAAGCTGAAGGTGAAGATTTGCAATCTTTACTCTATAATTTCCTTGAGCAGCTCTTAATTATTCACGATATCGAGGGATTAGTATTTAGAGATTTTGAAGTTAAGATTGAAAAAACAAACAGAAGCTACAAACTTAAAGCAAAAGCCTATGGAGAGGAGCTTGATTTAGAGAAGCATGAGCCAAAGGAAGAAGTAAAGGCAATAACCTATCATGAGATGGAGATAAAGCAACTTGAAGATGGAACATGGATTGTTCAACTTGTTCCTGATATTTAAACGCAAGCCTTTAAAGTTTTTAGATAAATCTAATAATGGGTGAGGAAGGATGATACCGTTGAAAAGAATTGATAATATAAGATGGGAAATACCAAAGTTTGATAGAAGGATGAGAGTGCCAGGTAGAGTGTATGCCGATGATCTCTTAATCCAAAAGATGAGACAAGATAAGACATTAGAGCAAGCCGCTAATGTTGCAATGCTCCCTGGGATTTATAGGTATTCTATTGTAATGCCAGACGGTCACCAAGGTTATGGATTTCCAATTGGTGGTGTAGCTGCTTTTGATGCAAAAGAAGGCGTTATAAGCCCGGGGGGAGTTGGTTATGATATCAATTGTGGTGTTAGGTTAGTTAGAACTAACTTAACCGAAAAGGAAGTTAGACCAAAAATTAAACAAATTGTAGATACTCTTTTCAAAAACGTTCCAAGTGGGGTTGGTAGTAGAGGAAAGATTAGGCTTTACTGGACCCAATTAGATGAGGTTTTGGTCAATGGTGCAAAATGGGCAGTTGATCATGGTTATGGTTGGAAAGAGGACTTGGAGAGATTAGAAGAAGGAGGAAGGATGGAAGGCGCAAATCCCCGCTATGTAAGTGAAAGGGCAAAGCAAAGAGGAGCACCTCAATTGGGTTCTTTGGGAAGTGGAAATCACTTTTTAGAAGTCCAGGTTGTTGATAAGATCTTTGATGAGGAGGTTGCAAAAGCTTATGGTCTCTTTGAGGGACAAGTTGTTGTAATGATTCACACTGGCTCTCGTGGATTAGGTCATCAAGTTTGTAGTGACTATCTAAAGATTATGGAAAGAGCTGTTAGGAAGTACAATGTCCCCTGGCCTGACAGAGAATTGGTTAGCGTTCCATTTGAGAGTGAAGAGGGTCAAAGATACTTCAGTGCTATGAAAGCTGCTGCAAACTTTGCTTGGGCTAATAGGCAGATGATAACGCATTGGGTTAGAGAAAGCTTTGAGGAAGTATTTAAGCAAAAGGCTGAAGATTTAGGAATGCACATTGTCTATGATGTTGCTCATAACATAGCTAAGCTGGAGGAGCATGAGATAAACGGCAAAAAGGTAAAGGTTGTTGTTCATAGAAAAGGTGCTACAAGGGCATTCCCACCAGGACATGAAGCTGTTCCGAAGATTTATAGAGATGTTGGACAGCCTGTTCTAATACCTGGTTCAATGGGAACTGCAAGCTATATTTTGGCTGGAACAGAAGGAGCTATGAAGGAAGCATTTGGTTCAACTTGCCATGGTGCTGGGAGAGTTTTGAGTAGACATGCAGCAACGAGGCAATATAGAGGAGATAACGTACAAAGAGAGTTATTACAAAGGGGAATTTACATTAGAGCAGCAAGTAAGAGAGTAATTGCTGAAGAAGCCCCAGGAGCATATAAGAGCGTTGACAACGTTGTTCAAACTGTTGCAAAAGCCGGAATAGCAAAGCTTGTTGCAAGAATGAGACCAATGGGAGTTGCAAAGGGCTGACTTTCTTTTCTTTTAAAAATTTAAGTGGTCAAGTTAAGTCACTTGTCATAAATCTCATGTAGGCTATGCTAAATGGAAGTAAGAGCTGAACTAATAGTATCGCCAAGTTGTTAAATGCTAAAGGAATGGCTTCACTTATTGGCAGATAATCCTGTGCAAGTTCATCTCCGGCAAAAGCACTTGCTATGAGTTGAGAATAATGAGAAGTTGGTGTGAGAAGATTTAGTCTTTTTTGCCAGATTTCTCTCTTATTTTTCCATTCTACATACGCTGGGCATTCATAGTCCATCATCCTAACTTCTTGAATTCCTGTAGGTGTCTCTATCCTTTCAATTTTTGGAGGGCAGTAAGGCTCATCACCTGCTATTTTATTAGAGATAACTGTAGAAATAACTGGATACACTATTGTGAGCATTATCGCGAGTATTATTGCTAGAAGCATGGAAGTTTCGGGTTTCTTTATAATTGATGAGATCATTATTCCAAGACTTAAAAAGGTCAGCATATATATGAGCGTGTAAAAAGATGCCAAGAATGCCCTAATCACAGATTCTTGATCCAATGGAACTCCAATTAAAAGCAGGAATGACATTGTTATTGTATATCCGATTATAATCATAAGCAAAAGAGCTAAACCGTTTCCTAAAAACTTCCCATTAATCACCTGATCCCTATAAATGGGATGGCTCATTAAAACTTTTACCGTTCCTTCTTCAATTTCCCTATTTATAGCGTCTGCACCAAGGGTTATTCCAATTAGAGCACCAAAAACTGACAAACTCATTAAATTTGAGAATATTGACAATGAAACTGCAGTAAACACAACAGTACCTTCTCCTCCGAGTGCACCGAAACGTGTAACTCTTATTTGACCAGCTAAGTTTATTATCTCATCTTTTTGAGCATAGTTCATCAAAACTAACAAGATAATGTAAAAAAGCAAAAGACCAATGAATCTCTTGCTCCTCACTGCTATGTAAAACTCTTTCATTGCTATGTTTAGCTCCTTCATCTCAACGCCTCCCAATGCGCCTCATCATGAATATTAGTCCTCCAAATGCAAGGATTAGAATTAAAATCCCAAGATAAGCAGAACTTGAGCTTTGTCTAACCCTTACCCTAAGCTCTGTTTCTCTCTCTGCTTGATCACCTTTTGCTCTTATTGTGACTTTGTATTCTCCAGCGGGGGTGGTTTCAGGGACTTTTATGTTAAGGGTTACTCTTTCTCCTCCACTTCCAATCACCACCATCTTCCCTTCTCTAGAATAACTTGGCTCAAGCTTTGCTATTCTTGAAGGGACAACTTCAACTTCCCATCCTTCTGGGGCACTTACCTCAAAGTTTATGTTAGTTATAGGAGCACTCCCAAGGTTGCGAAGTGTCACTGGAATTGAGATTTCTTTGCCCGCCTGAACTGGAACGTAATAATTTTGGAGCATGATATCCATTTCGTAGCTACCTATTAGTTCCACCTCTAGCTTTTTCTCGTATTTCAATCCAGAGGCGCTCGTTATTATAAGCGTGGCATTGTAGGTTCCTGGCTGTGCATTGTAAGAGGGTATTATCCTTAGATACACCGCCTTAGTTTCACCACTACCAAGCTTAACACTTTGAGCTTGGATGTTACTTTGAGGATCCCTTAGGAACATGTATGCCCAATCAGAAGGTAAACCACTTAATTCGAGCTGATACCCGTCTTCAAGTTTGCCTAAATTCACTATCCTCACTTCATAGGAAAGTTGGGATCCAAACTGAATTGTTAAGTGATCACTTTCAATCTCAGCTTTGAAATAATAGCCTGCCCTATTTAGCCTAATTGTCAATGACTTTTCTTCACCATCTAAGAGGCTTATCTCCTCTTTGGTTTTTTCATAGCCCTCTTTTTCAACTTCGATAATGTAATCTCCTGGATTTAGTTTAAGCTCTAAACTACCTTGAGAATCTGTTATATATTCTTCATTTCCAATAGTTACTTTAGCATTTGGAACTGGTTTTGACTCATCATCAACAATTCTAAGCGTTAAAGTGGCTTTTTCACCCTTGTGAGTTTTGTAGATGAAAACGCTAACAGAATAATTAATCCCATTAACAGAAAACTCTATCTTGTGTTCCCCCAGATCGGCATTTCTTGGAGTTTCAATGACAAGTGTCAGCGTTTCTTGAGTAAGTAAGGAGAACGATTTTACTCTTTGTCCATTAAGTACAAAATAAGCTTCCCAGTTTTCTGGTTTCTCAAGTATCTTAACTTCAACACTTTTTTCTTCTCCAAAGTTTATGAGGGTAATTGGAAAATTAACAACCTGTCCTGCTTCACTTTCGATAGCTAAAACTGGAATTCTGACATCAATTTCTTCCTTTTTGAACACGTTGAATGTGATTTCTCCTATCTCCTCTCCAATAGCAAACTTGACTTTGTTTATTCCTTCTGCGTTCTCGGGGATTTTAACAAACAAAATAAAGCTCACACTACTTCCAGCTCTTACAGTTACTTTGCTTACCTCATAGCTTGTTTGAGAATCTAATATCTTTGCTTCCCAGTTATTTGGCATTGAAAGGATTTTTAGGCTAAGAATTAGATCTTGATTTCCTTCATTGATTACAGTTATTGGTATCTGAACGCTTTTTCCAGCCTCTACTTTTAAAGACTCAAAGGGATAATAAATTTGGTAATCTTTTGTTTCTTCTCTTTTTATATCAACTTTTGCTAAATAAGCTTTTAAACTTCCATCCGTGTATTCAAAGGCTAATTTATCATAGTTTACAGAATATCCTTCTTTTATGGTTAGTGCTGCATTCTCTATTCCTTTAATTTTAAGAGAAACGCTCTCATTGGTTGCATCGAGTATTTCGACAATATAACCATCAATGTTAAAGGATTCTCCAGCTTTAGGTTTTATCTCTTTAATTAGCTCTGGCTTATATTGAATGAGAACAAAAACTTCCCTTCCATCAGATCTTCCGGCAGTTATCCTTACATTTTCCCCTTCAACTTGATTTCCAAATGTTAAACTTCCAACAGCGATAATGCTATCTCCCTTGTAGATTATTGCATAGGGGTTTAAGGTTGTCTCTTCTTGGGTTATCTTTATCTTGTATTCTCCAACGATTAAGCTTTCTCCAATCTTTACTTTTCCCGTGTAAACTTCTATCCATGGTTCACCATAACTTAAGGGGACTAAAGAAAGTAGGAGAACTAAAACCAGCAGAATTGTTTGTTTTTTCATCTTCATCACTCCCTTTTATATATCGTTTTTAGAAACACATCTTCTAAGCTCGGTTCTTCAATTTCAAGGCTTACGATAGTTATGCCCATCTTTGAGAGTTTGTCTGAAATTTGATCTCTAATATCATTTTTTGCAAATATTATTGCTTTGTTTGCATTAACTTTTTCGATTCTTATTACTTCATCAAAATCCAACTCTGGTAAGGCTTGTTTTGTTTCAACTTTAATTTCATAACCTTCAAGCTCCATAAACTGTTTCTTTATCTCTTCTAATGTTCCCAACGCCCTGAGTTTTCCTTTAACTAAGATTCCAACTTGATCGCTAAGCTCTTCAACTTCGCTTAAAATGTGTGATGAGAAGAATATTGTCTTTCCCTTTTTGCGTTCTTCTTTAACAATGTTTTTTACCAAAAATGCTCCCTCTGGATCTAAACCGCTTGTAGGCTCATCTAAAATTAGAACTTCTGGATCGTTTATTAGGGCTTGGGCAAATAATAAACGCTGCTTCATACCCTTTGAAAAGGTTTTAACTTTCTTATAACGTACATCCCAAAGTCCAACTAATTTTAAAAGCTCTTCAATGCGCTTTTCTTTTTCTTGCCTGCTCATCTTATAAAAATTGGCAAAAAACTCTAAGTTGCGCCAAGCAGTAAGTTCCTCATAAATAGTGGCATTCTCAGGGAGAAAACCAATTTTTTCTTTGAGTTTTATTGGTTCTCTAAAAACATCGTAGCCCAGAATTGTTATGGTCCCGCTATCGGGGATTATCAAGCCAAGCATGCTCAATATTGTTGTGGTTTTTCCAGCACCGTTAGGTCCTAAAAACCCAAAGACAATACCTTTTTCAACATTTAAAGTTAAATTATCAACAGCCTTAAGATTTCCATAGGTTTTAGTCAAATTTTCAATCTCGATTGCATGCATATTTCTCACCTCAAGCTCATCTTCATAAATTTGGTGTAAGTTAGGATAAAGGATAATAAAAACATTACTATTAAAGTTGTTATGTTTTGCCAAATTAAAGAAAGGGATTCTTTAAGTGGACGATCTTCAACAACATTCTGATTATAAACAAAGGCAGAAACTATTTCGCTTATTTGGGGCTTTGCTCCAAAGAGTATTCTTAGGATCTCTTGATAGTGGTAGTTCGGGGAGATCATTAGAACTTTTTCCGATGTTTGTGTTAATTTAGTTAGCCATTCTTGATAAGTTGGGTCTTTAATGAAAAATTCTTGAAGCTGCTCCTCTGTTAAGTCAGTGGTATTTTCTGGAATGTTTGGAATTGGAGGTAAACCAGCAACTGCAAACCCTATTATTCCAGCTATTATCGGAAGTATGAAAGAAAAGAATATGAAAAGAAAAACCCCTAAGATTAAAGCATTTTTTGGCTTTTTGATAAATGTCGAAATTAAGAGCCCAAGATTTAGAAAGACTAATCCATAAAAGAGACTAAATGGGAAAGTGACGGCAAGTTTTTCTAAATCTGCGACTGTAATAGGTATTCCAAGCAATAATGAGGATGCTAATGTTAGAAGATAGAACAATGTTAATGCAACGGTTAATATCATCGCTCCTCCAAGAAATTTGCCAAAGACGATTTGGTCTCTGTAGAGAGGTTTTGAGGCTAAAACCCTTAATGTTCCTTTTTCTATTTCGCTGTTTATCAATGTGCTGCCTAAGATTATTGCAAGCAATGTTATAATATAGTTAAAGCTATTCGAAAAGCTTGAAAGAAAAAGCATTTGAAAGGGTGTTTTGTAAAGCTCCTGGCTCACACCGAGTCTTTTTGAGTAGTAAACCATCCCCAGTGATAGAAGTGCAAAAAGTGCAATTATTATTTGAAAGCGCTTTGTTTTTATGCTGACTTCAAAATCCTTTAGGGCAATGTTCAGAGCCTTCATCTCCATCACCTTTTTAAATAATGTTTTATTTGCTTAAAAGTATTACTATTCATCATTATTATATTTTTCGTTTAATTATCATAAAAATGTCAATAGTAATTATGAAATATAAAGAAAACTTTAAATAGTATTCGGACAGCAAATTACAAGTGGGAAATTAGGAGGTGTTTCAAATGTGGAGGAAGGCTTTGGTGTTGGGGCTAGTGTTGATGGCTGTAGGAATGGTTGTGAGTGGAGCAGTTGAAGAAAAGGCGGAGATAGGAATTGCATATGGAGCATACAGATGGCATAAAACTGGTAGGTTTAGTGAATTTGTTAAAGGATATTTCGGTTGGACTGATGCAGCTCTCAAACATGTGACAATGGGAGGGGGATTTCTTGCAGCTTCAAAGGTATTTAGAAGAGCATCAAAATTTACAAAGTTCTGTAGATTCGCAGGTAAAGGATTTTTGGTTCTTGCTGTTATTGATACTGCTTGATTTTTAATTTTTATTTATAACGAGGTGAGTAAAATGAGCAGAGTAAAACTGAAAGATCTCGAAAAGTTATTAGGAAGAATATTCTTGACAGCTATTTTCTCTGCTTTGCTTGCTGAGATTGTTATCTCAAAATCCCTCAGTATAGTGGAATTTCCAATCCTTTCCCTAGCTTTCATTACGTCTTATGTAGTTATAATACTCGCATACATCGGCATTAAAGCCGAGAAAGATGAGATTGAGATAAAACATTTCACGCTTCTACTCTGGATTGGGCTTTGTGTATTCTTAAGTATGGCGGTCATTGCAGGGGTTTTGAACCTTATGAAGACTTCTGTGAGAGATGCCTATACCCTAATAGTCGGATGTCTTGTGCTTACATTGCTTACCTTATACTCTGGGAAGTGGAACAATGCCAAAGGAAATTATAAAAATAGTTAGGATAGAAAAACTTCAGAATACCTTAAGGGACAGCAAAATGAAGTTCTATGTAACTCTAGGGAAATGCAAAATAACGCTAAAGGATATCATGCTAAGCATTGTGCCAGGGGTTTTTATCAGCATAATAATCTTACTTTGGCAGCTTGTTGGACTGATTGAAAGACCACTAGTTTACTCGATGGAAAGTTTCATAGGATCCTCATTAGGGTTCGCACTATTGATAATAGGGTTTGCTGGTTTCCTTGGAACCATTGAAGAAGTAAGGAAAGAGTTACAAGGAAAAGATAAAGCAATGGTGGAACAGCATGGGAAATAGAATAAACGTTAAATTTGCAACCTTTCCAGTTTTTCTTTTATTCTTAGGCTTCCTTCTCGGATTAAGCCTTTCAAAACGCTACAAGATTCCACATGGTGTAGACTTAGCCCCCTTGTTAGAATACGAAGTCAATACAAATTTACCTTCTTTTAATAGCATCTTTACGAATAACCTTAAGGTTGTTCTACTTCTCTCATTTGGTGGTGCCTTGACTTTTGGCGGTTTAACACTCCTGAACTTGATTTTCAATGGCATAAATCTAGGAACACTATTTTATGACTCTCTACTCTCGGGAGAGCTTAAAGCGTTTTTTCTACTCATTTTTCCTCATGGTGTTTTCGAAATCCCTGCTTTAATTATAGCCGGAGCAGCTGGCTTCAAGATTCCTTACGAAGCCTTAAGATTTGCCTTGGGTAAAAAGGAAGAGATCATTAGTGAAGAAGACGCTAAGGAATTCTTCAAGCTCGTAGCAATTTCAATAGTTTTAATTTTCATCGCCGCTTTAATTGAAGCAAAAATAACTGTAAAAATTGCAGAGAGCTTAGTTTAGAATCACTTTACATCCATTCTCATGAACTTTGCATAGGCTATTGCGAAAGGCAGGAGCAGCATAACTATTAAAGTTACAATATTCTGCCAAACTAAGCTTAAGCTCTCTAAAAGTGAGCGCTCCTCGAATAAGCTCCCTCCAAAGAATTGAATACCACTCATTCCTACTTTTTGACCAAAGATTGATCCCATTATTGCACCATAGTGAGTTGAGGGAACTATGTATGTTAACCTCATTACCATTTTGTAATATTCTTCAAAATTTGGCATCACTGCTTGATTGTTTGTTGCCATGTTTTGGAAAATTTGTTCACGCATTAAGAACATTGTAACAATGCTAACTATTACCGGATAGATAAACTGCAGGAAGAATATGGAAAGTACTAGTTCAATTAGAGCAGTAGATGGCTTCTTCACGATAATAGAGAACAATGTTCCGAGGGCTAAAAATACAAGCGTATAAAGTAGAGAAAATGGGAATGTTGCAAGGAGCATTGTTAGGTCTTTTCCGCTTATGGGGATCCCTAAAAGAAGAGAAAATGCAATCGTTAAGGTGTAGAATATTCCGAGTCCGACAAGAATTGTAAAGGTTGAACCCAAAAACTTCCCAGTTATAAACTGATCTCTATATATAGGCTTGCTTAGGGTTATTTTGATTGTTCCTCTTTCAATTTCCCTGTTTATTAAGTCAAAACCAAGTAAACCACCCAAAAATGGAAGTAAATTACTCAATGCACCAGAGAAGGAGGATGTGAATATCATCTGGAAAGGTGAAGCACCTTTATAAAGTTCTTCATAAAATCTCATAGTTTCTGGATTTCCCATAACAACGCTCTTTATTAAGTAGACAAAACCAAGAGAAAGCAGAGTAAAGAGTCCGATTATGATGTAAAATCTCTTAGTCTTCAGTTGAATATAAACCTCCTTCATTGCAATGTTAAGAATGGGATTCATGCTCCCACCTCATGTAAAGTTAACTTTACAACAATTAAACTTTATAACTTATAAATCTTACGATAAAAGTTAAGAAAAAAGGTCACTCTTTTTCAATGATAACAGCAGTTCCATAAGCAAAGATCTCTGCAGCTCCAGCGGCTATGCTTGAAGTCATGAAGCGAACTCCAATAACAGCATTGGCTCCCATGCTTTTTGCATGTTCAATCATCCTTTGTATAGCAACTTCCCTTGCCTCTGCAAGCATTTCGCTATACTCCTTAACCTCTCCACCCACTATATTTCTAAGCCCAGCTAAAATGTCCTTACCGATATGCTTAGCCCTAACAGTTGCTCCTCTTGCGACACCAAGAACCTTAACAATCTTATATCCCGGAACAGATTCAGTTGTTGTAATAATAAATTTCTCCATGGTTATCCCTCCATACCTCGGACCTCGATGTATTCTTGGACTTCAATACTTAAATACTTTTCCCACTCTAGTGGTTTTTAGGTGTGAACTATGGAATTGACACATGTAGATGAAAAAGGTGTTAAGATGGTCGAAGTTGGGCATAAAGAGGTAATCTTTAGAAAAGCTGTAGCGAAGGGAAAGATAAAGCTCAAACCTGAAACTATAAGGCTCATTCAAGAAGGAAAAACAAAGAAAGGAAACGTTATTGCGAGTGCACAAATAGCTGGAATTTTGGCGGTAAAGAGAACTTGGGAGATAATTCCTCTTTGTCATCCAATTCCTCTAACAGGAGTTGACATAAACTTTGAATTTGGTGAGGATTACATAGAAGCAACGTGCGAAGTTAGAGCGTATTACAAAACTGGAGTTGAAATGGAGGCTTTAACAGGTGTAAGCGTTGCCTTGCTGACCATTTGGGACATGGTTAAGGCAGTAGAAAAGGATGAGAAAGGACAATACCCATTTACGAGGATTTATGATATTAGGGTTGTTGGAAAAGTAAAAGGTACATGAGTTTAGATTGCCCAGTCCGTACAATAACCAACGAGTATATACTCAAGAATACGAAGTATAAGATCACCAATGACAATTAAAATGAAGTAGAGAGACCAAGAAAAAGGTTTGTCAAGAGTTCCATATGAAAGCATCAAGCTAATTAACATGGCAAACAAAATTGAAAAAAGAACTCTTCTGATTTTCTCTTTTCTAACAAATTCGCCCTTGACGACTTTTAAAAGTGCTTCTTCATGCTTGACAAGAATTTTATCACCAGAGGAGAATTTTAACAGAGGTTCATAGCCTGCAAAGATAAATACTTTTTCCGAGAATTTTACAATGTAGATGTACTTTTCTTCAAGAAGAGATGCTATAAAAGGTTCAATCTTCGTCTCTAGCTCAGAGTTGTCTTTTACTTCAGCAAATCGAGTAGCTCTAGTCTTTAATTCTAAAAGCAATTCGTCTGTCTTTGGATTGGGGAGATATCTTACCATGAAAACTATAAACTTTGGTTTGAGAAGCCTCTCTAACATATTTAAAGATTAGTTATGAGATTTTTGAACTTTATGCTCCTAATCGTGAAGAATGTTTTTGCTAACAGCGCTCACTACCTTCACTTTAATAGATTGGATTCCTAATTTTTATAAGGCTGATGAGAGAAGTAGGTATGTATGAAACTCAACAGCGAAGCAAGACAAATTTATAAGCAAATTTTGAGTGAAATAAAGAGAGAAATACAGCTTAAGGAAAGCTTAGCCTATCTTGAACGCTTTAGCTTAACCAACAATAAAGAAGAAATTCTAAAGCGCCAATTCTACTTAAAAGAGAATTTTCCAAGAATTAAGCCTGAGCTTAAAGAACTTTTGGCAAAAATTAAACCGATAAGGTTTAGGAGAGATTTTCTTCACGATAGGCTCTTGGTGGTAAGTGAGGATGAATTAGAGGAAGCTCGATCTTTAGGGGTTTGTGAGGTCTCAACGGAACCTCTGGATGGCTATGATATCATCTTAAGCACAATTGGTTATGGAATTGATGTTGAGCTTAGTGTCAGTGATGTTGCTCCCGAGCTTTATGTAATGCCCCTTTGGGAGAATAGGGAAACTTTGAAAGCTTTAGCAAAGATTGGTGAAATTATTAGTGAGAATAGCGTTGCTGAAGAAATCTTGAACCAATTAAAAGAACTTGAAGAAACGATGGAAAGGCAAAAGCTTCTCGAAAATCTGGATGAACTAATTTCTCAAGAGGAAAGAGAGCTTAATAAACGAATTGGGGAGAAATTGAAGAAGTTTAGTCTAACTTTGAGTGGAGAAGAGCTTTTGGAATTTTTAAGGGATTTAAAGGATGGAAATTATGATGCAATATTTAAGCATTTCAGCGAAGTTGAAGAGGAAATTTTGAAGGAGATTAATGAAAGTGAGAAAAGGCTTAGCGAAAAGCTTGGCATTATTGTTGAGCTTTTTTCAAGAGAGAATCTGTATCCAATTGAAGTTTTTACTGAACAAATTGAGCTTTTGAGGGGAGGGCTTGAAAAAGAACTTAAAATCGAGCTGTATTTAAAGAGTAGAGAAGTTTTAGAAAAAATCAAGCATTTGCTACCAAAGCTTAAGGAAGAGTTAAGTAGGGCTTATGAGCTTGAGTTTTTAAGGGCACTCAAAGAATTTACAAAAGGTTTCGCATTTCCAGAACTTATTGAAGGGGGAATCGCTTTTATTAATGGAAGACATCTTTTTATCAGGAATCCTCAGCCAATAAGCTACGTAATTGGAAATGCGCAAATTCCTTTTGACGGAGCAAACGGTGAGAAAGTGATAATTTTAACTGGAGCTAACAGTGGTGGAAAAACCTCCCTACTTGAGCTGATTACTCAGATTCAAATCTTAACTCAAATGGGATTTCCAGTGAATGCTGAGAAAGCATATGTTGAAGTTTTGGATGAGCTGTTCTTCTTTAGGAGAAAAAAGAGTATTTACGGGGCTGGAGCATTTGAAACTGCTTTAAAATCCTTTGTTAGGGCTTTAACGCGAAAGGGGAAAAAGTTACTTCTCATTGATGAGTTTGAAGCAATAACAGAGCCAGGTGCAGCAGTAAAAATAATTGCTGAGCTTTTGAAAGTTGCATATGAGAATGGCTTTTACATAGTGATTGTATCTCATTTGGGTGAAGATTTGAAAAAGCTCTTGCCTTTTGCAAGGGTTGATGGAATTGAAGCCAAGGGATTGGATGAAAGGCTGAACTTAATTGTTGATAGACAGCCAAAATTTGGTGTTTTGGGTAAGAGTACTCCAGAGTTAATTGTTGAGCGTTTATATCGCTCAAAGAGAGGAAAGGAGAGAGAAATTTTTGAGAGAGTGTTTAGGGCATTTAAGGATTAACCCTTCATCCACTTTCTTTCTTTCACGTATCTTCCCCTGCTCTCGATCTCGTCAATTTTTTCTCTTAACTCTTTTTCCTTTTCTTTTCCTCTAACCTCTGCATAGCCTTCAAGAACAGCTTCAAATCCTTTTTCAAACCACTTGTAGTGTGTGCTTTCCATTGCTCTCTTTAATAAGTGCAAGTCAACGCCTTGGGTTTCTAGAGTGTCATCAAACTCACCAAGACCAAAATCGATGAAGTAAATTTTTCCCTCTCTTAAAATCATGTTTGAAGTCGTTAAATCGCCATGAATTATGCCGGCATTGTGAAGCCTTCCCAATTGCCTCCCAATTTCTCTACAAAGCTCTAGTCTTTCTTCCATCGGTACTTTCTCTAAAAGCTCCTTTAATCTCTCTCCTTCTATAAACTCCATAACTATCTTCATATCTTTCAGATCAACTTCATAAATGTGAGGAACATTCACACCGAATTCTTTAGCCCTGTGCAAAAGTCTCGCTTCTCTGACTGTCCTTTCTTTTCTTAGCTTTTCATCAATTTCCTTTATTCTATAACGCTTTGGTAACCTATATTTTACAATAACTTTTTCATCATTAAATGGAAAATAAAGCTCCTCAAATCTCGCTAGATAAATCTTAGCCTCTGCACCTTGTTTTATCAGTTCCATAAACCTCACCCTAAACTTTTTATCTCATTTAATTAATTTAGATTGGTGGTTGCATGAAGGTTAAGTCTAAAAGTTTACTCTCAGCCCTCCTATATATAGGCTTTCTGCCTCAATCGATTATATTCTTCGTTCTTGGAATAATATTCTTGGCAATAAATCCCGAAGGCTGGATTTGGGGCATTAAGGTTAGTGGAACAAAACTAATTTTAGCGGAGCTACCAATTTTATTGCTTGGCTTGATTTTTATCTTTGGGTTTAAGGATAGAGTTAGATTTTTTGTGGGGGCTGGAGTAGCGTTAGCATTCATGTCATTATCCATCGATAAGTTAAATGCCCACTTTATTGATTCTTGCAAAAATATAAGCTGTGTAATTGTTGACTTAGCATTTTTGGGAATGTTGTCCGCTGGTTTGTTTGCAATAGTCAATTTTCCAAAAGAAAAACAGAGTGTGAGCTTAAATGAAAGGGTGTTTAATGTTCTCTTAACCTTTGCCACTTTTGTGATTTTGTTCTCCTTTGGTAGAGGCTTTTTAGAACTTAAGTATGCCTATTTTGGTGAGTCTCCAGATGAACTCTGGGGACTTTTTGCTCTCATGACCTTTGGTTCTGGAACTCTTGGAGCAATTTTACTTTTGTTTAAAAATAGAATCCTCACAACCTTTGCATTGGAATTAGAAATCTTTTCCCTCTCAATGCTTGCAAAAGGTGTTGCTTCTACAGGTCTTCATGTCCTCAAAAGGGATTTGGGGGTTCTCTTTGAGCTAAAAGCGATTTTTATACTATCTATGATTTTCGCTGTCTATCTTTATTATGAACTTATCTTTAAATTTAGCATTTTGAAAAGAAAATAGCTATTTTTTGGCATTTATTCAGGATTACCATGTTTTAAATGACTTTTTGAACGAAAGCTTTTTATAGAATGCTAACGCACGTTCTTCGAATCAAAAATTTGGAGGTATGAAAATGGCACAATTAGTTGGACAAGGCGGACAACCAGTAATTATTTTGCCTGAAGGAACTCAAAGGTATGTTGGTAGAGATGCACAGAGGTTGAATATTTTGGCTGCTAGGATTGTTGCTGAGACTGTTAGGACTACTTTGGGTCCTAAGGGTATGGATAAGATGCTCGTCGACAGCCTAGG
>MTLP01000012.1 GCA_002009975.1 Thermococcus sp. JdFR-02 | reverse complement strand
ATGAACTTGGGAATAAGACCAAAAAGAACAATAATCCTAGCATTTGTTAGTGACGAAGAAACAGGAAGCAAGTACGGATTAAAATGGCTAATCAAAAACCATCCAAAGTTGTTTAGAAAAAACGACCTAGTCTTAGTCCCTGATGCAGGTAACTCGGATGGTTCATTTATTGAAGTTGCAGAGAAGAGTAGGCTAGCATTTCAAGTAAAAACGATTGGTAAACAAACTCACGCCATGAGTCCGGAGAAGGGAATAAACGCCCACTTAGTTGGAATGAGATTTGCCACAGCTTTGCATGATATGCTTTATGAAAAATATTCAGATAAAAATGACCTATTTGATCCGCCCATAAGTACTTTTGAGCCTACAAAAAAAGAGAAGAACGTTGATGCGATAAACATAATTCCCGGAGAAGATATAATTTACTTTGATTGTCGTGTTCTTCCAGAGCATGACTTAGATGAGATTCTTAAAGATATACATGAGTTAGCGAAAACCTTTGAAGAGAAGTATGGTGCTAAGATTGAGATTAACGTACTTAGAAAGAGTAAAGCCCCCTTGCCTACATCTCCAGATTCTGAGATTGTAAAATTGCTCGTAAAGGCTCTCAAAATACTAAGGAATATCTCACCTAGAGTTGGAGGAATTGGAGGAGGGACTTTTGCAACATTCTTTAGAGAAATTGGAATTCCAGCAGCAGTCTGGAGTACGGTAGATGAGACAGCACACCAAGTAAATGAATACGCCAAGATAGAGAATCTGGTAGAAGATGCAAAGATATTTGCTGCTGTAGCATTGCTTGAGGGTGAAAAATGAGAATAAAGGTAATTGTACCAGTTTCCACTCATGTTTGGAATGAGAAGATTAAGAAGGCCTATGAAGAAATCAAAGACTCAGATACTGAAATAACCGTGGTAAATCTAAAAAGAGGTCCTGAATCAATAGAGCAATACTATGATATAGCATGGGCTGAATTGGAAACATTAAAGGAAGCAGAAAAAGCTGAGAAAGAAGGCTATGATGCCGTGATCATATATTGTTTTAGTGACCCAGGATTATTTGCAATAAAAGAGAAGCTTAAAATTCCAGTGGTAGGAATAAGGGAAGCAAGCCTTCATGTAGCTTCCATGCTTGCAAGAAAGTTTTCAATTGTAGGGGTTGGAGATGAAAATTCAAAAGGAAAGACGTATGATGCAATTAAAATTTACGGTTTAGAAAGCAAGCTTGCCTCAATAAGAATAACAAAGTTCTTGGTTTTGGATATTGTAAAAGATATGGAAAAAATAAAGAAACAGCTTTTGGAAGAATCTGAGAAGGCTATAGAAGAAGATGGAGCCGAGTTGATAATATTAAGTTGTGGTAGTCTTATTGGTATAGGCAAAGAACTTCAACAAAGACTCGGTATTCCAGTAATTGAACCAGGTTTAGTTGCTCTAAAGATAGCGGAAGATTTAGTAAGGTTGGGGTTACCTCATAGCAAACTAAGCTTTAGAGAGCCCCACTCTAAAAAAAGAATTTGAGGTGGGTGTGGTGGAAATATTTGAAGCTATTAGAGGAAGAAGAAGTATAAGGAAATTTGAAGACAAGGACATTCCGATGCAAGACTTGAAGAAAATTCTTGAAGCTGGAGTTTGGGCGCCAAGTGGGAGTAACATTCAACCTTGGGAATTTATTTTAGTTAAAAATAAAGGCACAATAGAAAAAATAAAATTAATATCCCCTGGACTCTTTGGAAATCCTTCTGCTTTAATAATTCTCTGTATAAATCATGAACGGGCAAAAAGAGGTGGAAAATTGGGAGTAAAGACTGCTTTGATGGATATTTCAATGGCTGCACAAAATATGATGTTAACAGCTTATGCATTAGGTATAGGTTCATGTCCAGTAGTTTCATTTAACAAACTTGCATTGAAGGAGCTTTTAGATGTTCCAGACCATGTTGAGCCTGTGCTGATCATTAGCGTAGGTTATCCCAAATTTATGCCCAAACCTCCAAAAAGAAGACCTTTGAAGGAGGTGGTTCACATTGAAAAGTTTGGAGAACATTTTAACAGATGATCACTTTAAGCTTTTAGCATTTTTAATTACGAGTGCCAGAGGTTGTGTTGATGAGCCAATACTCTATGGTCCTCTCAGATTAGTTGATGCCGCCTCAAGACTAATAGATATCATGGAAAAAGAAGGAAAGGCTAATGAGCAAATTCTAAAATTACAGGAATTAATTGAGGAGAAGAAAGATTTAGTTATGTACGATGAAGAAGCTTTTGTTAACTTCTTAGACGAGTTATCTCGAGAGCTAGCCAAAATAATAAAAGAGGAGAGAAAATGAAAAAGATTGTAGAGTTTATAATAAACAATGTAAGTATTGAAAAGGAGGAATTACAGAAAATAGCTGAAAAATTGCGTGAAAACTTTAAAGAGAAATACAGACATGTAGGAGTAAGAATTTTGCCATACTTTAATGAACATGGAACTCAAATTGGATGGAAAATAGTCTTGATAGCAATAACTATAGCAGGCACAGATTGAAATTTAAACAAGAGTTCAGATGTTTCATAGCTGTATTTAAAACCTTATATATCTGTTGTTATTATTCTTATCATTAGTATTTAAAGGAGGGAACAATATGAACAAAATTAATTTGCAAGATAAGAAATGGGATAGGAAGGAAATTGAGTTTTGGAAGCAGATAAGCAAAGGGGAACTTGATGACATAGATGTAATGATATATTTGGCATTAAGGGAAAATGGGAGACTTCCAGATACAGAATTAGCTAGGATTGTTGGAGTTTCTACTCCAACAGCAAGGAGAAGAAGACTTGCACTACAAGAAAAAGGCTATCTTCAAGTTATTGGTCTTCTAATCTTTGAGGAATTTGGTCTAGCCTCTGCAGATGTTATAATAAAATTTAAAGAAAGTTCAAAAAAGGAAGAGATCAAAGCGTTTATTCAAGAAGCCGTGAATAATCCAAAGGTATTTGAAGTCGATGAATACATTGGAGAGTATGATATCGTGATAAAGTTCTTTGATAAAGATTTTAAAGAACTCAAGAAAACAATTGAAGACTTTTTAATAGGGCGGAAAATAATCGCAGAATACAAAGTTCTTCCAGCGGTCTCTAGTCCAAAACTCTTTACAAAACCAATGAAATACAAGCATGTTTAGAGTACATAATTATGCATTACTACCATTTTTAATTCTTTAATGTTTTTAGTCGTTCAAAAATGACAAATCTGTAAATCCTCATGGTGTTTAATATTAAACCCCTATAGATGAACAAATTTATCATATACTTGTGAAGAATTTGAACAGATATTATTAAATATGTTAAATGTACATATACAAGTTTGAAAAATTCACTACATATACATGATACAAGTATGTAAAAAATACAAGAACTTAAACTAGATGTCTCATAAAGCTGTCAATCTGACAAAAAATGACAACATACCTTACAATATGTAAAAATTTGGCTGCAACTATAGATAAGTAGTGGAGGAATGTAAAAATGAAAAAAATATTAGTTGGCTTGGCTTTGTCTTTAATAATTGTATTAGGTATTGTAGCAAGTGGTTGTATAAGTGGAGAAAAGACATCCACTCCTTCTTCTGAAACAACAGAACAAAAAAAGACCACTAATGTTGTAATATACGGATATGGAAGTGAGATGATAACCTTAGATCCTAGTACAGAGTTTTCTAATTCAATAGTTACACTCGCCAATGTCTATGAGTGCTTAGTTAAATATACTCCACAGGGATTAAAGCCATGGCTTGCAACTTCATGGGAAAGCAATGAAGATGGGACTGAATGGACTTTTCATTTAAGAAAAGGAGTAAAGTTTCATAGTGGAAATGAAATGACAGCTGCAGATGTTAAATGGTCAATTGAAAGAACAATAAGAATGGGACAAGGACCAGCTTTTATATGGGATCCTATTGAAAAAATTGAGATTTTAGATGACTATACTATAAAGTTTAAGCTGAAATATCCAGCAAACTTACCGTTAATAGCCTCTTCAGCTTATGGTGCTTATATAATGGATAGCAAAGAACTTTCAAAAATTGGTGATGATAATGCCATAGCAGACTACCTCAATCAAGGTCATGATGCAGGAACTGGACCCTATATGATAGAGAAATATGATCCAAAAACTGAAGTCGTCCTTAAAAAGTTTGACGAGTATTGGGGAGGCTGGAAAGAGGATCAATTTGATGTTGCAATAATAAAGATTGTCCCAGATTCATCTTTAAGAGAACAAATGGTTGTTAGTGGGGAAATACACATTACAAGAGACTTACCATTGGATGACTTACCAAAACTTCAGAAAGATCCAAATGTTATCGTTAAGCAAACTCCTTCTTATCAAGAATTGTATGGAATGCTAAATACGAAAAAACCACCTTTAGACAACAAACTTGTTAGACAAGCACTAAGTTATGCTGTTCCATATGATCAGATTGTAGAATATGTTTTACATGGCTACGGCTCAATAGCAAAGGGTCCAATTCCAAAAGGAATGTTGGGTTATTTTGAGGACATGAAAACTTATGAGCACAATATTGACAAAGCTAAGGAACTTTTAGCAGAAGCAGGATATCCTAATGGTGGATTTAAGCTTGTGTTAACGTATACTCAAGGCGATCAAGCTGAGAAAAAAGTTGCTGAGCTTCTCAAGGCAGAATGGTCAAAATTAGGAATTGAGTTGGAAATTAGACCAATGAACTGGGAGCAACAATGGGCTTTAGCTAAAAGTGATCCACAAAAAGCTCAAGATATCCTTATCTTCTACTGGTGGCCAACCTATCCAACACCATACGATTTCCTCTTTAACATGTTTCACTGTGAAGAAACAATAAACTTTAACCTATGCTATTACTGTAATCCAGAGTTTGATAAACTGATTGATGAAGCTGTAACATTTGAAGGTACTGATGTAGAAAAAGCTAAAGAATTATACAAAAAAGCAGAAGAAATACTAGTCGAAGATGCAGCGGCAATTTTCTTCTATAACCCCGACGATGTGTATGTCATCCACAAAAGTATAGTCGGATTTGAATCTAACCCAGGATATCCACAAGTAGTGTTCTTCTACGACCTACACAAGAGATCTTAGCCTTATCTTTATTTTTTATTTAATCAGGGGGTATAAAAATGAAGCTCAAAGAATACATCGCTTACAGACTCATGCTTTCAATACTTGTGATTTTTGGTGTTGTTACAATTGTATTTTTTATTTCCAGAGTTATCCCTTCTGATCCTGCAGCATTATGGGTGGGTGCACATCCAACGGTAGAAGCTATTGAGAAAGCTAGAGAGGAGCTACATTTGAATGAGCCATTGATAAAACAATATTATTACTACCTTGTTGGTCTTCTCCATGGAGATTTAGGGATATCAATACGAACTCACAATCCAGTAGCTCAAGATTTAAAATCTGCTTTTTCTGCAACCTTTGAATTGATTCTATTTGCTGAGTTCATTGCAATCTTAATTGGTATCCCTCTCGGAGTTTATTCCGCTGTTAAAAAGGATTCATGGTTGGACAACTTAAGTAGAGTATTAGCAATAAGTGGAGTATCTCTACCAACTTTTTGGTTTGGAATCGTGTTACAATTAATATTTTTCAAATATTTACATCTACTTCCTCTTGCAGGAAGAGTGGACACAATAACAATGCTTGAACATCCACTAAAGGTGATTACTGGGTTTTACTTATTTGATTCACTTGTAACTGGGAACTTTGTAGTATTTGTTGATGTACTTAAGCATATGATACTCCCAGCGATAACACTTGCCATGTACCCAATTGGGCTGATAACAAGACAAGTGAGATCGATGATGATTGAAGTTTTGCAAGAGAATTATATTAGAACCGCTTGGGCTTATGGATTACCAAAAAAGAGGATTTACTTCAAATATGCATTAAAAAATGCAATTGCACCAGCTTTAATTACAATAGGTTTATCCTTTGCATATACACTAATTGGAGCATTTTTGGTAGAATTAATCTTTAATTGGCCCGGTTTAGGAAGATATGCGGCATACTCCATTCTTAGTATGGATTATCCAGCAGTTTTAGGTGTTACGATTGTTGCTGCAACTGCCTATGTTTTCATAAACTTGATTGTTGATTTGATTCAAGTTTGCCTTGACCCAAGAATTCAGTTGTGAGGGAGAAAAATGAGGAAAAAAGAGTTCATTAAGATACTCTTTAGAAATAAGCTTTCGGTTGTAGGCTTGATGATTATTTTAATCCTTTTATTCATTGCAATATTTGCACCACTCTTAGCCCCTTACCCCGAGCAAGCAAAGGGAGAACCAAATCTTAAAGAGAGATTACAACCACCAAGCTCTAAGCACTTTTTTGGAACTGATCACTTAGGAAGAGATATACTTAGCAGAGTAATCTATGGTTCAAGAACTTCTTTACTTATAGGCTTTTCAGTAGTCTTATTAGCAATATTAATAGGACTCCCCCTAGGGTTAATAGCTGGTTATTATGGTGGAAAAATTGATTTAATAATAATGAGAATAACAGACATATTTCTAGCCTTCCCACCCTTGCTTTTAGCTTTACTAATTGCCACTACTCTTGGAAGAGGCCTTATTAATGCAATTCTTGCTCTATCTATAAGTTGGTGGCCATGGTATACAAGACTTGTTAGAGGAATGGCAATTTCAATAAAAGAAAGACCTTATGTTGAAGCTGCAAAAGGAATGGGGATAAGCGAATGGAAAATTATATTCAGACATGTACTTCCAAACTCCATTTCTCCACTAATAATTCAGGCTACAATGGACATTGGTTCAGCAATACTTGAAGCTGCAGCTTTAAGCTTTCTTGGTTTGGGCGTTCAACCTCCAACACCCGATTGGGGTTTAATGGTAAGCGAAGGAAAGGAATACTTCCTTAACTATCCGTGGTATCCAGTTTTTCCTGGTCTGGCTATATTCATCACAGTTATGGCTTTTAATCTGCTTGGTGATGCCTTAAGGGAAATTATGGACCCAAGATTAAGGAGGAAGTTCCTATGAAGGAACTTTTGTCAATAGAAAACCTCTACGTTAACTTTAGAACCCTCTGGGGACTCGTGAAGGTATTAAATGGAGTTAATTTAAAGATATATGAGGGAGAAGTATTTGGTTTAGTTGGAGAAACAGGCTGTGGAAAGAGTGTAACTGCCATGAGTATTCTTAGGCTTTTACCTTCAAATGCAGAAATTTCAGGAAAAATAATCTTCAAAGGTAAAGATTTGCTTAAAAAATCAGAAGAAGAAATGAGAAAAATAAGGGGGAAAGAAATCTCAATAATTTTTCAAGACCCCATGACTTCCTTAAATCCCCTTTTTAAGATCAAAGAACAGATGATAGACATAATAACCACGCATAATAAAATAGATACAGAGGAAGCTTATAAAAAAGCTAAAGAACTTTTAAGAGAAGTTGGATTGCCTGATGTTGATAGAATCTTAAATTCTTATCCACACGAACTAAGTGGCGGCATGAGGCAAAGAGTAATGATTGCAATGGCATTATCTTCAAATCCTTCTCTTTTAATTGCAGATGAACCTACAACGGCTTTAGATGTCACAATTCAAAAACAGATTTTAGATTTAATTTTAAACTTAAAAGAGGAGCTTGGATTCTCCGTTTTGCTAATTACCCATGATCTAGGAGTTGTTGCAGAGAGTTGTGATAGAGTTGGGGTCATGTATGCTGGGAATATTGTAGAAATCGCAGATACAGAAGAACTCTTCGAAAATCCCCTACATCCTTACACTCAAGGCTTACTTTCAGTAATTCCAGATCCAAGGTACAAAAAGCATCTTAAACCACTAAGAGGTCAAGTTCCGAGCTTAATAAGTCCTCCACGTGGATGTAGGTTCAATCCAAGGTGTGAGTTTGTAAGAGATAGCTGTAAACTAAAGAAGCCAGCACTTGTAGAATATAAAGAAAGCCATTTTGTTGCGTGTCATCTTTATGGAGGGAATCCTGATGATTAAAGTTGAGCATTTGAAGAAATATTTTCCAATAACTAAAGGCTTTATTAGAAAAAAGACGCTTTATCTAAAAGCCGTTGATGATGTATCATTTATAATAAACGATGGAGAAACTTTCGCTTTAGTCGGAGAAAGTGGAAGTGGAAAATCTACAACTGGAAGGACAATATTAAGACTTTATGAACCAACAGATGGAAAAGTTTTCTTCAATGACATAGAGATTACAGCACTTTCAGAAGAAGAACTTAAAAAAATAAAGCCTAAAATGCAAATGATTTATCAAGATCCCTATTCCTCTTTAAACCCAAGAATGACAGTGTTCGACATAATTGCAGAGCCTTTAAAAGAGTATAACTACAAAAACATTGAAGATAGAGTTTTAGAGCTTTTAGAAAGTGTTGGCTTAAGTGAGGAGCATGCAAGTAAGTATCCTGATGAATTAAGTGGAGGTCAATGTCAAAGGGTTGCTATTGCTAGAGCTTTAGCATTAGAACCCGAGTTCTTGGTTTTAGATGAACCTACTTCAGCTTTAGATGTTTCTGTTCAAGCTCAAGTACTAAATTTGCTTGAGAAAATACAAAAAGAAAAGAAATTGACTTATTTATTCATCTCACATGATCTTGGTCTTGTTAGATATTTAAGCAATAGAGTCGGAGTAATGTATCTTGGAAAGATTGTAGAGCTTGGAACAATTGAACAAGTTTTTGATAATCCTCTCCATCCCTATACTAGAATGCTCTTACAATCAATACCTGTGCCAGATCCAAAGCAAAAAAGTAAACGGAGAAGAATCGTAATTAAAGGAGAAATTCCAAGTCCCTTAAATCCACCTGCTGGTTGCCCTTTTCATACACGATGTCCCTATGCACAGGAGATTTGCAAAAGAAAGGAACCCTTGCTAATTGAAGTTAAGGAAGGACATCTTGTTAGATGTCATTTTGCGGGGGAGATTTAGATGATAGTGATTTTAGACCCAATAAAAGGATATTTTGAAAAGAATGTTGAAAATTATCTCTTAAAATACTATCCAACAGACAAGTTCAAAGTAGTTTCTTTAAAAGAAGGTCCAGAGACTATAGAGAGCTTCTATCAAAAAACTTGGGGATGTGCAGAAATTCTGAAAAACTTAAAAGAATTGATACCCAAAACCGCTCGAGCAATTGTGATAAATTGTTTTGCAGATCCATGTCTCTTTGAGCTTAGAGAAAACCTTGATATTCCAGTTTTTGGAGCTGGGGAAACTACCATGCACATTGCAGCTATGCTAGGTGATTTTTCTGTTATAGGACCGGGAGATAATGTAATATCTTGGACTAGAATGCAAACTAGAGAATATGGTCTTTTTGAAAAACTGATTTCGGTAAGAAAAGTAAAATTCTCTGTAAAAGAGATCATGTCTGGAGAGGAAAAGCTTTATAACGTGACAAAAGAAGCATGTGTAAAGGCAATAGAAGATGGAGCTGATGTAGTAGTTTTAGGATGTACCGGATTTAGCAGCATTGCTGAAAGGCTAAAGAAGGAGATTTGGAAAGAATACCAGATCCCAGTTTTAGAACCATTGTTAATTACTTATTCTGTTGCACGCTCCTTATCTTTTATTCTAAGACATGGAAAACGGGGACTATTTGCTGGGAGGTGAAAAAATGGTTCGAGAACTAAACGAATTAGATTTAAGAGATATAATTGATGGATGTACAGTTTTAGGAACTGGTGGTGGGGGAGATCCAAAAGAAGGATGGGAACTAATTAAAAAAGAGGTAAAGAAAGGAAGAAAATTCCTTTTAGCAAGTTTGGATGAGATACCAGATAACAAAACAGTTGCAACACCATACTTTGTTGGTTCCTTAACTAGAGGAAAGATAGAGTCCGTTTATGAAGATGGAGAAGCTGCAAGGTCATTTAGACTGCTTGAAGAATATATAGGAGAAAAGTTTTATGGCGTGATTTCTACTGAACTTGGTGGTGCTAATACAGCGGTAGCCTTGGCAACAGCTGCCAAACTTGGAATCCCAATAATTGACGGAGATCCTGCTGGAAGATCAGTTCCAGAATTACAACACACCACATTCTATATAATGGGTCTTAAAATGACGCCATTTTCAGTTGTAACACCATTTGGAGACGAAATAGTTATTTCCAAGGTTAAGAACGATTTTCAAGCAGAAAAAATAGTTAGAGCCATAGCAGCTACAATAGAAACCAATGTAGGGGTGACATCCCATCCAATAAAAGGAAGAGACATCAAAGACTCGATTGTAAAAAACGCCATTAGCTACACCCTAAAAATAGGAAGAGCCATGAGAATTGCAAAAGAAAAAGGGGAAGACGTAATTAATGCACTTATAACAGCTGGAAATGGATTCTTACTCTTTAAAGGTGTTGCAATGAAGTCAGGTTGGAAAGATGAAAATGGTTTTACCATTGGTGAATTTGAGCTTGAGGGAATTGATGAATTCAAAGGAGAAATATACAAAATTTGGTTCAAAAATGAAAACTTAATCTCTTGGAGAAATGGTGAAGTAGATGTCACAATTCCAGATTTAATTAGTGTTTTAACATTAGACGGAGCACCTGTCACGAATCCAAACATTCAAGAAGGAAAAGAATATGCCGTTATTGGATTTCCAGCGCCAGAAATATGGAGAACTCCCAAGGGTCTAGAAGTATTTGGACCAAAATATCTCGGACTGGATATAGAGTACATGCCAATTGAACTTAAACATGGGGAAAAGTAACGTCTCCTTTTCTACCATTATCGAGGTGGAATTATGAAAAAGCGAATTTTAATTATAAATCCCGTCGGAACAGACAAATGGAATGAGTCCGATAAAAAGATTTATCAAAGCTTTGCTTCTTCAAACACTGAGATTGATGTAGTTAGTTTAGATAACGGCCCAGAATCTATTGAGACGAGAGAGGCAGAAGTAGGAGTAATTCCACATGTTGTAAAGAAAGCCTTAGAACTTCATGAGAAATATGACGGAATAATAGTGAATTGTTGTCTTGATCCAGGAGTTGAGGTAATACGCTCTTTGATTAAAACACCAACAATAGGACCGTGTCAAGCCTCTTTAGCAATTGCTTCTACAATTGGAAAAAAGATCGGTATTGTGACGGTTTCTAAGACAGCACCACCATTATTCAACGAATTAGTAGCAAGATATGAGATGGAAAACAAAGTTGTAAGTATTAAAGGCATAAGCCTCTCTGTTCCTGAAATAAATAACGATAGAGATTATACCATTGAACTTCTTAAAAAGGAAGTTGCTAAAGTCGTTAAAGATGGAGCAAATGCTGTAATACTTGGATGCACTGGATTAGCGGGATTTGCTAAAGAACTCCAAAAATCAGCCAATGTTCCAATAGTCGACCCAGTTGGGGCTGCAATTAAAGTGTTAGAAGATATCATAGAGCTAAACCTTTTCTCAGTAGGTGATTAAAAATGAATCTCTCACTAGAAGTCCAAGAAGCAGCATATAAGCTAGCAAAAGATATTCTAAAAATTAAAGAGAATGAAAATGTAGTCATAACTGCAGATACTGGAAGTGATTGGCATGTAGTTGAAGCAACCGCAAAAGCTGTTAAGATTTTAAAAGCAAAACCTCTAGTTCTTTGGTACTCAATGCCTCCTCATGTTGGAAAAGCTGCTGATCCTTACTTACCCCTAAAACCTTTAGAGGCTGCTTTGAAAAATGCAGACGTGTGGATAGAATTCAATAAGAGTTGGCTTCTTTATTCTACACCTTGGGACAGCGTAATGGCTCAAGGAACTGTTCGTTATATCTGTTTAGTTGGAATGACAAGTGATATGATTGTGAGAACCATAGGAATGGTAAATATTCCCCAACTACTCAAATTCCAAAAAATTTTAGCAGAAATTACAAGAAATACAAGGAAAATGAGAATTACAACTCCTGCAGGAACAGATGTTGAATTTGAAAACGACCTAAGAAGACCTGTTTTTACTGAAGGGGATGTCCAAGGACCTGGAGACTATATGCTTATTGGACAAGTTGACTGGGCACCAATAGAAGAAACCATAAACGGGACGATAGTTTTTGATGGCTCTGTGTGGCCCCCGCAAGAGTTAGGAATATTAAAAGAACCAATTATATTAGAGATCGAAGAGGGAACCATTACGAGAATAGAAGGAGGAATAGAGGCAAAGATATTTGAAAGATGGTTAAAAGGTTTTAATGATCCAAACATGTTTAGAATAGCCCACATTTCTTACGGATGCAATCCTGGAGCAAAGCTCACTGGAAATATTTTAGAAGACGAAAGAGTGTGGGGCGCAGTGGAATGGGGTTTAGGAAACCAAGCAAAAAGCTTTAAAGGAAAAGTAGGTTCAGCAAAAAGCCATACAGATGGAATCTGCCTAAATCCAACAGTAATTGGAGATGGAATAAAAATTATTGAGAACGGAGAATATGTTCATCCAAAACTTCGTCCCTTAATAAAAAATCTACTGTGGGAGTAACTGTTGGCTATCTTGCTCCAATATCAACTAAGCTTATAAATTTGTCTCACAATAAAATAATTTTATGAATGAAGTTACTCTAAACGGAAGAAGCATAAAGTATGAAGTCGTGATTAGACCAGTTAAATATGTTAGAATCTATGTACTTCCCGAGGGAATTTTAAGGATTGTGGCACCAAGAAAGAACGTTGAGAATGTTTTAAGACTAAAATCAGATTGGATTTTAAAGAGATTAGAGGAAATTGATAAGCATAAAAGGAACGCAAATATCGGATTCCCTGTTTTTGGTAAGTTCTACAAAGTTGAAGAGGGGAAAAGGACAGAAATAGTTGGGAACACAATCTTCGTCTCTACACTTAAAAACCTTGAAAGATTTCTCAAAAAAGAGTTAAGGAACAAAGTTGGAAAAATAATCAAGGAAAGAACCACCAAAATTGGAAAGACTCCAAAAAAGATCTTTATAAGAAAGCACAAAAACAAGTGGGGGAGTTGTTCTTCAAAGGGAAATTTAGCTCTAAATTTAGCTTTAGTAGCTTTACCAGATGAACTAATTGATTACGTTGTCACTCATGAGCTAGCCCATCTCATTGAGCTTAATCATAGCAAAGATTTTTGGAGAGTTGTTGAGAAATTTCATCCAGACTACAAGGAAAAAAGAAAGGAACTTAGAAAATGGTGGATTATAGTTAATAACAATGAATATTGGAAAAAGCTAATGGGTGGTGTGTAGTGAGGATTATAATTTTAGGTTCTGGCTCCTATAGTGGAACTCCAAAGCCTTTGTGCAGCTGTGAAAACTGCATTAGGGCAAGGAAATATCCCCAATATAAAAGAACTCGATTTTCTTTATACATCCCTCAAATTGGAGCTTTGATTGACCCCAGTCCAGATCTACACTATCATCTGGAACATCTGAACCTCAGAATTGGGAAGGTTTTCATAACTCACGCACACTTTGATCACGTATTTGGTCTCCCAGATTTGCAGATATTTAAAGAAATTACATTTTATTCTCATGAAAAAGCCCTAGAAGTTGCAAAACATCTACAAGAGCTTTTCTTAGGAGAAAGAAAGTGGAAATATGTTCCATTAAACTTTGGAAAATGGTACAACTTCGGGATTTTTAAAGTAAAGCATTTTCAAGTAATCCACAACCCCATAGATATAGCTGGAGGGTTTATTTTGGAAATTGAAAAGAGAAAAATAGTGATAACTGGAGATACTGGTCCAGAGATTTTAGAGAATAAAGAGCTGATAGACGAAATAGAGGGGGCTAATTTGTTAATATGTGAAATGACTCATAAGTACAGCATTCCAAAGACGCATTTAGGTGTTGATGATGCTATAAAATTTGCTCAGCTTGTTAATGCTAAGAAAACTGTTTTCACCCATATAAGCCACAGCAATTACACCCACGAGGAACTTGAAGATAAGGTCAGGGATTATGGATACATCATAGCAAGAGACTTTATGCACTTGAGTATTTAGGAAAACTCAATGATAAAATATCAACAAGGTTCCTAAATTACATGCATTCATGATAATAAGAGTTCACTAAAGTACAATTATCAAAAATCTTAAAAGCGAATAATTGATAGTTATGCAGAGGAGATTTATAATGATATGCAGTAACTCGATAATGTCTCACATTTGGAATAA
Organism: Thermococcus sp. JdFR-02; assembly: GCA_002009975.1. Classification (GTDB taxonomy): domain Archaea; phylum Methanobacteriota_B; class Thermococci; order Thermococcales; family Thermococcaceae; genus Thermococcus_C. Next base: position 211,554 of record MTLP01000012.1, on the reverse strand, counting down.
TATTAAAGCTGGAGAAACTGTGCTGGTTGAATATGACTCACATGGAGTCCCGTATTTGGGAGTTTACCACATAATAAGATGGGCAAAGGAAAAGGGATATCCAGTACTTGTAGACGACTTTTTGGACACATTATATTTGTATAAAACACAAATGGAGCTAGCTGATTTGGATGTTAGTATTCTGGAGAATGTTGATGTCATAAAAATAGGAGGAAGGTTGGAAGTTGGCAATATTCTTGGTCGTATTGAAGTAAAAGAAGCAACAGTTCAAGAAAGACAATATAAAGAGATAGCAGAACCATATTTTAAAGAAAAGGAGAGAGTTGTAATTAATCCAGTTTTGGGAATAGAAAAAATTTTTACAATTGCTGAGACTAAGAGAGAAACCCTTGCTACCGCAAATACCATCCTTTCGTGGGTTGGACATAAAGAGAGGATAGCCATCTATTTTATCAACATAGATGTCTTAGGCAAGAGCAAACCCTACGTGCTACCTCTCATTGAAGAGCTTGCAACCACAGTAATTAGGGTGGTAAAAGAAGGAAAACATTACAATCTTTCAATCTTAAAGTCCATAAGCAAAGAGCTGGATGGAATAAAAATAAAGCTTTGATTCTCTATACACCGCTTACCTGCACAATTATTCTTCTCCTTCTTGGTCTAACGTCAAGTTCAACAAAGAAAATCTGCTGCCATGTTCCCCTCACGAGTCTTCCATTAACCACTGGAAAAACCAAGGATGGTCCCAAAAGGCTTGCTCTTAAATGAGAATGAGCGTTATTATCAATTAAATCATGCCTATAGTTCTGTCCTCTTGGAATTAGCTTTGCAATCATTTTCTTAAAGTCCTCTAAAAGACCCCTTTCATTTTCTATCGTTACAACAGCCCCAGTTGCTCCTGGAACAAAAACTAAGACTTGACCGTCTTTTATTCCACTTTCTCTAACAACACTCTCAACCTCGTATGTAATGTCAACTAGGTCTATTTCTCCACCAGTGCTAAGGTAAAGCTCTTTGCTAACTACCTTCATAGAGCCACCTCCAAACCAGTATTCCAGCGCTAAATCCTATTAAGTTTGCTAACATATCAAAGATTGAAAAGTTTCTCCCAGGAATAAAAAGCTGAAGAAATTCAAGTAAAATTGGCAAAATAACCAAGTATCTAACTTTTTCCCTTCCTAAAAAGCTCAATATGTAGAATTCTGCGAAATGGGCTATCTTATCACCATTAGACACCGGAGCAGATGGAATCACTGGAGTTAAATTCAAATAAAACAAAAACAAAATATAAAGAAACAATGCTCTCTCTTTCAGTTTTCTGCTCATAAATAGCTCTCCAGCTTTTTAATTTTTTCAACAACTTCCAAGGGGTTCTTACCAAAGATGTAGACACATGGTTCTATACCGAACGCTCCCCTATCAACTACAGCATCTAATGGTTTTCCCTCTTTTTCATAGAATTTGGCAAACTTTTCAACTATAATCTCTACAGTCTTTTCCTCATCCCTCTCCTTCTCCTTTATCTCCTCTACAAGAAAGTTAGCCTCTCTCAAAGCCTTTTCGATACTTTCATCAAACTTTATATTGATAACACTCCTAACTTCTGGAGCAAACTTAGAAAGCCCTACCAAAATCTTTGCTATGTGCTGGCTAACTCCAAACTCTGGAGGTAAAGCAAAAGCTTTTCCTTTGACCTTAGTGATCCTTCCGGGAATAGCTGCAACATCACCTATATCTCTTGGATTTGGCAAAGAGTAGGCAATATTGCTCCTTATTTCAGGAATTAGCTCTAAGAATCTTTCATCTTTTAAAAGTTCGCTTAAAGCCAGATTTAAATTTTCAAGAACCTCGCTTTTTGATGTCTGCTGGGCAAGCTTAAATATCTCATAGCAAACACTCTCGTCTTTTAAACCAGCATACTTGATATAATACTTGCACAAAAATCCGCTCTCGAATAGCTCGAAGAATTTTCTATATGTAGCCTTTATAATCTCCTCTGTGCTGGCTCCATATGTTATCATTCTCGCAATTTCTTTAGCTATTTCATCAATTTTTTCTTCAAGTTCTTTATCAAGGGATTTGTACTTTCCGCTCAAATATTTACTAACCATGGCTTGAGTTATTCCTAAATACTCAGAAATCTTAACTTGTGTAAAACCGCTTTCATAGAGATACTTCGCAACTTTTGCTCGCAATGCTGGAAGTATCTCCTCAACCCAAAATACGCATGGTGTCTTCATTTCAATCCCCTTTATAAAGTCTTAAAACTTGGTTATAAATTTAGCGCAAGTCTTTTATAATATTAATCTAAAATTTTTAGGGGAATCTAAAATGGACATTATTGCAATTGGAATAATAGCAAGTTTGGGTGCTGGATTAGCTACTGGAGTAGGTGCACTGCCAATATTCATCGTTAAAAGAGTTTCTCAAAAAACAATAGATGTGTCTATGGGGTTTTCAGCTGGAATAATGCTTGCTGCGAGTTTTTTTAGTTTACTGCTACCCGGAATAGAGATAGGAGGAATTTGGGCTACACTAATTGGATTTCTGGCTGGTGCTTACATATTCGAGTTAGTTGAGAAATTTACCCCACATATACATTTTATTAAAGGTTATGAAGGTCCAATAGAGAAAAAGAAAGCATTAAGAAAGATTTGGCTTTTCATTTTAGCAGTTACAATTCACAACCTTCCAGAGGGATTAAGCGTAGGTATAGCCTTTGGAAGCGAACAAATAGGAAAAGCAATGGCATTGGCAATTGGCATTGGGCTTCAAAACATGCCAGAGGGTCTTGCAGTTGCTTTACCCTTACTAATTCAAGGCTACTCAAAAAGAAGAGCTTTTGCTTATGCAACATTAACAGGATTAGTTGAGCCTATTGCTGGGATAATCGGGCTATTATTAACCACTACATCGAAGAATATTTTACCCTATGGCTTAGCCTTTGCTGCTGGGGCTATGATATTCGTTATAAGTGAAGAGATTATTCCAGAGAGCCATATGCATGGTCATGAGAGAAGGGCAACCTTCGGTCTAATCTGGGGATTCATAGTTATGATGCTACTCGACAGCCTATTTGGATGATCAACATATTTTTGTTAAAAAAGACTTAAATATCCCTACAAATTTACACGAGAAGGGCTTCTATGTGGAAAGGTAGAGATGTTATAAGCATTAGAGATTTCTCCAAAAAGGATATTGAACATGTCTTAAAGACTGCAGAAAAGCTTGAGAATGAGCTTAAGGAGAGAGAGGCTTTAGATTATGCAAAAGGAAAGATCCTAGCGACTTTATTTTTTGAGCCTTCAACGAGAACGAGATTGAGCTTTGAAAGTGCAATGCACCGCTTAGGCGGGAACGTTATTGGTTTTGCAGAAGCTTCAACGTCAAGTGTTAAGAAAGGAGAAAGCTTGAGAGACACGATAAAAACGGTTGAGCAGTATAGCGATGTTATAGTTATAAGACATCCAAAGGAAGGAGCTGCAAGATTAGCGGCAGAAGTTGCTGAAATCCCAGTAATAAATGCCGGAGATGGGAGCAATCAACACCCAACTCAAACTTTGCTTGACCTATACACAATAAAAAAGGAATTCGGCAAAATTGATGGACTAAAAATTGGACTTCTTGGAGATTTAAAATACGGAAGAACAGTTCACAGCTTAAGTGAAGCTTTGGCTTTCTACGATATTGAACTTTACTTAATCTCACCAGAACTTCTGAAGATGCCAAGACATATAATTGAAGAGCTAAGAGAGAAGGGAGTTAAAATCTACGAAACAAGTGATTTGGAGAAAGTAATTGGTGAACTGGACTTGCTTTACGTTACAAGGATTCAAAAAGAAAGATTCCCAGATGAACAAGAATATCTGAAAGTAAAAGGAAGCTATGTAATTGACTGTGCATTATTAGCGAGAGCTAAGGAGGGTCTAAAAATCATGCACCCGCTTCCAAGAGTTGACGAAATTCATCCAGAAGTTGACAAATCAAAGCATGCAATATACTTCAGACAAGTCTTTTCCGGAGTTCCAGTAAGGATGGCTCTTCTCGGCTTAACATTGGGGGTGGTAGAATGAACGAGCTTAAAGTTTCAGCAATTAAAGAGGGAACAGTTATAGATCACATACAAGCAGGAAAAGGACTTAAGGTTATTGAGATACTCAAATTGAATAGAACAAATGGAAAAACCGTACTATTAGCGATGAATGTTCAAAGCAAGAAGCTGGGGAGAAAGGACATCGTGAAAGTTGAAGGGAAATTCTTAAGCGAAGAAGAAGTGAACAAAATCGCATTAGTTGCTCCAAAAGCGACCGTGAACATAATTAAAGATTTCAAAGTTGTGGAGAAATTTAGTGTTGAAATTCCCAGTGAAATAGGTGGGATTTTGAAGTGCGCAAATCCAAACTGTATAAGCAACTCTGAATACACAACATCAAAGTTCTATGTCATATCAAAAGAACCTTTGAAAGTGCGTTGCCACTACTGCGAAAGAACGATGGATGAGGGAGATATATTATCCAATCTTTGAGAAAAGTTTATATTCTCTTCTCCAATTTTTCTATGGGGAGTAGTATGAAATGGGTAAAGATAATTAGTATTTTAACAATCGTTGTTATCTTCTCCGGGTGTGTGTCCCACTCTAATCAACTCAATTCTCAAAAAGTCGCATCACTTGAAATCTATTTTAGAATCGAGGAAAAAAATGCGATTTTTGAGATTAAAGAGTTGAAGTTTAGAATCGCCGAGCTAAAATTAGGGGAAAACGAAGTAGAAGTCATCAACCAAACGATAGAAGAATTTGGGATACCCATAAAAATTGGCGAAATTAAAAATGTTCAAAGTGGAAAGAAGAGCATCAGTTTTGCTATTGAAGGTGAAATAGTTAACCAATATGACAGGAAAATAAAGGTCAGGGAGTTCCTGTTTAAAAGCTTTGATGTAGAAGGTGATAAATTGCTGATAAACCTTGAGATATACAAAGAAGAAGAAAGCTTTAGGATTAAAATAAGTGAGAAATCCGGTGTGGTTGGAAAGGACGTTCCAAATGCTGTTTTTTTAGATAATGAAGTTGTCCTCTTACTTAGAGCAATGAGAGTAAGTGATAGCATGTATAAAGCTCTTGAGAGGGAGTTGGCTAAAAATCACGAAGTTAGAGTAAAGCTCCTAAAAGAGTACAAAGATACCGGCAACTATGATTACTTACAGTCCTATAGAGACTCTTTTTACATTGTGAGAGCCTTTGCAGAGCTTGGAAGATGGAAAGATCTAGATGAAACCGACTTTAAAGCTTTACTCATGACTTTAAAGGCTAACAACGCTTACTACTCCTACTATACATCTCCAAAGAAAGACTTCTATCCAATACTTTTCTCAGAGAGTTCTCCTTATTATTCGACCTTTTTAATAGATGACGAGTTTAAGAGCGAGCTGCCCTTTATTTATTATAAGGGAAGAGGATTTAATTTATATCCAGTCACAAGCATACACTGGGCAGAGCTTTATTTCCAAAGAGGTAAAAATAGAAAAGCACTTCAAATTCTTGATGAGCTAAAAGAGTACATCCACTATGGAGACTTCAACGGAACAAAATATGCTTTGTTTTTGAATTATTTTCATTTTGAGAACTCCTCAATCCCATGGGTTTCTGGTTATGCTCAAGGAATGGGGGCTGGACTTTATGCAAAAGCATACCAGATAACTGGAAACAAAACCTACTTGGAGATAGCAAAACTCTTAATAAATTCTTTTAAACTTCCATTAGACAACAACGGCTTTGTTTCAAAAACAAAGTACGGTTCTTGGTATCTCGAATATAACTACAATCCAAACGAACTTGTTTTGAATGGTCATATAATAGCTCTACAGGGCATCTACTATTATTGGGAAGTAACAGGAGATAAATATGCTTGGAATTTGTTCCAAGATGGCGTCGAGAGCACTAAAAAAGCTTTACCAATCTTTGATACTGGAGATTGGAGCAAATATTCAAACATTCATGGAAAAGCAAGTGAAGGTTATCATAGATTACACATCCAGCTTTTAAAATGGCTCTATGAAAAAACTGGAGATGAATATTTCTTAGAATATGCTAAAAAATGGAATCAATATTTAATTGACAGAGGCTTAAGGCCAGAAAAAATTAGCTAAAATGAATAAAGCAGAATTAAGACTTGAAAATGTGAGGTAACGCCTTTAAAACTGGCAGGCTAATTAAAACTCCACCAACAACGTCAACTGCACTTTGAATTGCATTTGGAATTCCAATTACTAACCAAAAGGGCATATGAAACCATTCTTCAATTTTTGGAATAACTTGCTCCCTTGGTATGCCAAGCCAAATTGGTAGAGCGTAGTAATAGTTCATTGCTGTCATTAAAGGAACTCTAATGGCAATACCTACAATGTAAGCCAAAAGTATAAAAACTATCAATTCTTTTTCTGTATGCTTGGTTATATCAAATTTTGTGACCCTTTTTGCAATTTCCAAGCCTAACAAGACACTTAAAGTTGCAAAGAACTTCATGCTTGCCCCAAGCCAAGATGAACTTGCAACAATGCTTAGTCCAACAAAGAGCAAGATTAAAGCTATTAAAGAACCCCAAAAGCCCAAGATAAGATAGATTATCACTATTGGAATTGCAACTAAGTCGATGCTCATTCCCCACTGTGTCGGAACTTTTAAAGGAGATATTTGCAAAACCAGAGAAAGTGAAAGCAACAGTCCGATTAAAGCAACTTCCCTTGCCTTCATCTTTACCACCACCCCAAAAATTTGTTCCATAATTTATAAAAATTTGTTCTACAAATAGAACAATGAATACATTCATGAATACATCAATGCATTGTTTTTAGACATTAAAGCCCAATCTTTACAAAAGTAAAGCTTAAATCACTGAAAAAAGCTTCAAGAATCGGTGATAAAATGAAGAGGTTAAGCCTAGCTGAAGCAAGTGCAGTTCTTATCGGGACTCAAATAGGTGCTGGAATTTTAGGTTTGCCTTATGCAATAAAAGAAGCTGGACCAATACTTGGAGTTTTTGCTATAATAATCACAGGAATCTTAACTTTAATAACTGCTTTATTTGTGCTTGAAATTGCTGCTCAAAATCAGGGAAAACAGTTATCGAAGCTTGCAGAGATTTATTTGGGAAAAACAGGTGGAGTTTTAATGTTTTTGAGCATCTCAACTTTAAGTTACGGAGCATTAATAGCCTATATCTCTGGAAGTGGAGAGGCTTTAAACTCTCTATTTGGAATTAATAAAAGCATTGGCTCGATTCTCTTTTGGATCATTGCAAGTTTTATAATCCTTCAAGGATTAAAGGTTTCTGGAAAGGCGGAGCTATTTTTAAACTTCTTCCTCATGGGCGCTTTAATTATCGTCATTGCTTTAATTTTTCCACATCTAAAAAGTGAAAATATTGGCTATCTTAACATCTCTGGAATTTCAAAAGCCATTGGCGTCTCTATCTTTGCTTATGTGAGCCATATGGTAGTTCCGGAGATGCTGAGAGGCTTAAATGATGTCAAAACAACATCAAAAGCTGTCCTTATAGGTTATATAATTCCAATGATGGCATACAGTATTTTTGCGTTCTCATTTGTAGCAGTTTTTGGTCTGAACACCCCAGAGCTGGCAACTCAAGGATTAGTTGAGTTCTATGGAAGATTGGGACTAATAGTTGGAACTCTGCTCCCATTGCTGGCAATAATAACAAGCTATATTGGAATTGGTTTAGCACAGATGGACAATTGGAGAGATTACGTTGGAATTAGCAAAAGAAAAGCCTGGCTTCTAACCGTTGCACCTCCGCTCTTGATTTACTTTTTAGGATTAAACAGCTTTGTGAATGCCCTTTGGCTAGCAGGAACTTTCGGCGGAGTCATTTATGCGGGAGTTCTACCCACGCTTATGTACATAAAAATGAGAAGATATCACTCAAAGCTTCATCTTAACATACACCATTCCTTTGCCTATCTTTCAGCCCTTGCATTCCTCCTGCTCTTTTTATACTCAATAAAGTCGATTTGACTTCTCTTCTTTTTAAATTTCGAAGATAAGCAATTCATCCCTAAAACTTTGTGCCAAAAGCTCTCCTTTCTCATCAAAGACCCAAGCACCGCCGAAGCTATCTCCATGCTTGTATGTGTTCACTATGAATGTTTTGACCCCCAAGAGCTTAACCCTCCCGCTCATGCACTTAATTTCTTCCTCTAAATCAAAATCTCCGCTTGGAGACCTGTCCATAGGAACAAAGAGAAAGTCTGGCTTTTTCTTCCTTACATATTTTGCAATCTTCTTATTGTATAAATCACCACAAATAATAATCCCAATCTTCCCAAATTCCGTTCTTGCAACTTTAAAAGTGTTCCCTTGACAAAATTTCATCGGCTCTTGAAACTTGCGGTGCTTTAAAATAACCTCACCCTCTCGATTGATAAGTAAAGCAGAATTATAAACACAATTTTTGTAAGGCTCTAAAACCCCAAAAATAACATGAACCATGTATTCTTTTGCTAAAGAGCCAACCTTTTGAACTATCTCCTCATAAAGCTTTGCTTTACTGAAGTCCCACTCTTTAAAACCCGTTAAGCAGTATTCAGGAAAGACTAAAATATCTGAACTAAACTTCATCGCTTCCTTGAATCTTCGTTGAAACTCTCCCCAGTTTGCCTCAAAGCCATTTGGAATCACTTTCATTGGAATTAGTGCAACTCTCATCTTTGCCACCTTTGTAGAATATAGGAAAGTGTTAAAACTATTAAACTGGTCAAAAATGCCCAAATGGTTGGTATTCTAACTTTGCTCGGTGCATAAACAACAAATGTCGCCATTTCGAGCAAATAAATTAAAGCCCCAAATTTGTAAAGGTCTTCACTGATTTTTACTTTTGAAGTGCTTTCATAGATTGTGAAGAATATTAAAGAAGTTAAGAACCAGCCCAAATAGTTAATCCAAGGGATTCCAAACCAGTTTAGACTTGTAATAGTTTCCCAAATCCAAGCGTCCCATGAAGTCATAATAGGATCAACTGCTAAATCTATAATCACCATCAAAAATGAAGCAAAGAGAATTCTTTGTGATTGTTTCTTAAAGAACTGATAAGCCGTTAAATAGGAGAAAAATCCGAAAATACCCCATGTTAATGGAACGGATAAAGCAACACCATAAATTTGAGGTTGAAGATTTTTGTAGTAGTAGCAGCCGAAAGGAAGGCAAACACGCGTCCCTATGAGCTCAGCGAAGAATCCAACTATTAAAGCCGTTATATAAAGTCTCGGTAAGCTTTTCCACAACTTTCGTGAGGAAATTATGATCGCCGCTAAATAGAGGAAGGTGTAAAACGGTGAGCGCTTTAAAAGGTTAGCTAAGATAATCAAGGATATAACTATCTTCACATCTCGTTCCATAGCCTCTCCTCACTTGCTTTTATGCTTCGCGAATATATAAAGACTTCCAAAGAGAGCAAAGCCAGAGATGATTTCAATAGCAAAAGTACCCTGAAAATAAAGAATGACTAAAAAGTCAATTGCTGTGCATTTAGGATAAGTCTTTTAAAAATTCTCAAGGTAGTAAAACGTATGAACAAAAACTTAAAGCTCATAGCGGCTTCAAATATCATTGCTGTCTCCTCTAATGCTCTTTGGATTATGTATCTCCAATATTTCTTTCTCGATTTGGGAATGAGTAAAGCAAAGATAGGGCTTGTCTTTAGCTTAGCTCTTCTCTTTAATGCCTTTGGAAACTTAATCGGAGGGAGAATTGCCGACCTTTTTGGTTACAAGAAAACCCTACTTATTGGATATTCCATCTACACATTTCCACCTCTCCTATTGCTTACCAAAAATTCTGTTCTCTCAGCTTTAGTTTACCCCATTATGAGCTTTGGTTCTGGAATTGGAATGCCAGCAAAATCCCTCCTTATTGTTGAGCAAACTGAAAAAAGGAAGGGTTTAACATACATGCTTATCCAAAGGATTCTTCCTTCAATTCCTCCAGCAGTAACGGCGCCAATAGGTGCTTGGCTTTATGAGAAAGGGCTTTACAACTTTGCTGTTCTTCTAGGCTTTTTGGGATTGACAATTTCCCTTTTGCTTTTGGTCTTTATTAAAGATGAAAGAGCAATGAAAATTACAAAGCCACCTATTTTGCCAAAAATTAAAGCTTTTAGATTTCCGATACTATTTTTAATGTTTACTTTTGCTTTAGACAGCTTTTCAAGGGAAGCAGTTCTCTGGATAGTTCCAATCTATCTAAGGGATAAGGGTTATAGCATCTTAGATTACGGTTTTTTGATCTCCCTTCAAACTTTAATCATTGCAATAGGAGGAACTTTTGCTGGTGTTTTTGTTGATAAGCTCTCGCCACTTAAAGCTCTCATCTGGAGCTGGTTTGTAGTTTCTTCAGCCCTTCTAGTGTTTGGTTTTGGAAGGAGTTATGTAATTTTAGCTTTGGCTTACCTTACATGGAAAGCCTTTAGAATGGTAAGCGTTGCCGCTCTTCCGCTCTTGATTGAAGAACTATACAAAGAGAACAAAGCAACAGCTTTCGGGATAATTACAAGCTTTTCGACATTGATCTCAATCCCTGCACCCTCTTTTGGAGGATTTTTGCTTGGATTTGGAGCTAAGGCGCCATTTGTTTTTAAGGCTGTTGTGAATAGTGTTGCCTCAACGATGCTGTTGGATCTAAAACGACGCCAAAATCTCTAAGATTACATTATACTATCTCCCAACAGTTATTAAAAATCCCTCATAAAGGTCTCCATGTGTCTTTGCCTTTCCAACGGTAATGTCTTTAACGATTTCCAAGCCGTTTTCTCGTGTAAACACTCTAACTTTCTCTCTAAGTCCGTTTATGTCAAAATCACCAACAATTATTCTTCCATCCTCCTCTAAAGCTTCAAGGGCTTTCTCTAAAAACGGCTTTGGCTCATAATCGTGGAGCGTGTAGAGGAAGACAATGCAGTTAAATTTTTCTCTAAGCTCAACCTCTAGGAAATCCCCATGTAAAAACTCAGCTTTCTCAGTGATTTTATCTCTCAAACGATTGCAGAATTTTATGAGCTCGTCAAACTTGTCAATGCCCATGGCTTTCTCAACTTCATCTTTAAGTGCCATCCTAAACGTTAAAATCCCAAGACCACAGCCAGCGTCAAGAACTTTCCCATCAACCTCTTGAACTATCAAATCCATCAATTTTCTCCTAACTTCGAGCTCATCTCTGTGTGCTGGATATCTAACTAACATGCTGCTGATGAGCCAGTAAAACTCTTCCTTGCTTCCTCCAGCTTCATAAAACACTTTGAGGGCTTCATCATAGTAGAGTTTGAGGAAGTCCACTCAAATCCACCCCTTTTAACTAATCCAAAAGAGTTTTAAAACTTTTTAATGTGGTAATTTTTAGGTGAAATTATGTTCAGGAATCTTGGCTATACTGATGCACCTTTCTACGAAAAGACCCAAGATGAATACGATATAGAAAGCGAAAGAGGGCAGAGGAGGTTTAAACGCTTAGTGAGACTTCTATCCAGGCATTTGCTGATTAAAAATGGTAGAGCCTTGGATATTGGCTGTAACGCTGGATTAAGTAGCTTTATCTTGGAGGAACTTGGTTTTGAAGTTGTCGGGATAGATATCCAAGAAAAAGCTGTTGAGCGAGCCAAAGAATTAGCAAAAAAGCGAGGTTCAAAGGCAAAATTTTATGTCATGGATGCTAAAAATCTAAACTTCAAAGAAAACACCTTTGACCTTGTTGCATTGCTTGGATATCCGTTGGCACATTTTAGCATCTGGGATTTTGATAAGATTCTGCAAGAAGTTAAACGAGTTCTGAAGCCTCAAGGCTGGATTGTGATTCAAGAAAGCGACTTTCTCTGGACACTCATCAGAGGTTTCAACCAGCCGGGACTTGAGGCTGAGGGCTTGGTTAGAATAAACATAGACGTGAATGTTTACGAAGGTTATTTGGAGAGATTGCTCATCGATTTTGAGAAAGGCGTCTTTTCAAAGGACAAATTTTACATCTGGTCGCCGTGGATTTTAAAGTATGTTCTTGAGAAGAATGGGTTTGAGGTTGAGTTTAAGGATAAAGAGTTAGTCATTGGGAAGAATTTAAAGAGAGCAATAAGTTCTATTAACTTCCATCGGTGACGCCAATGGAGACTGAAATTGTTGAGCGTTTTGTTACTTAGTTTGCTGGTTTTGACCTGGAGTTACGTATATTCTCAGAACTTGGCAATATGGAGGTGTCATGGAGTTGAAAAGGCTTTTCCTCCCCATTCTCCTTTTCCTTTTGATTTCCTTGACGTCCATGCTTTATATCTCTCCCTATGTGAAAGAGAGAACTGCAAACTTTGCAGTGAACGTTTACTATCCAGGAGAGCTTGAGTACAAGGGATATGAAATTGAAGGAGATAAAATAATCTTCGAGTTTGAGGTTAAAGAGAGGAGTGACGAGATTATCAGGAACCGTGCCTTTCAAAGGATAATTAAGCTCTTTGGAAAGAGCCCCTGGGATGTACCTGATGTTTACGTATCTATCAATGGGAAAATGTTCGAAGCATATTTTGGAGTAAGTGATTTCGTGACAATGAGCTATTGTGCTTCGCCCTATGATATGAAAGAACTCGTTGAAATTTACACTCCAAATGGATATCAGTTCAAAGATATCTATCTCGAAAATAAAAGTTTAGTTATAGCTCTGGAAAAAGGCAATCAAACAAAACCAAAAATTGTGAAATATGAATCTTTAGCTGGAATAATCGATGATCTGAGACATAATCGGATAAAAGTGATTTATGTGAGTGAGGATAAAATGTGGGATGGCGTGATTGGAGATAAAGGGCCCAAATGTCCTGCTGTTATCTTACCATCAATTCCATAAAGGCAAATTAGATCTCCCAGTTAGATGACTTGGTACCTGTCGTGGAAATAAATGGAGAGAGAATCTACCCTACATGTGAAGGAATAATTGCAGTTCCGCTCAAAAAACGCGGTATCATCAGTAGAATCTTCAGCAGAGAAAAGAGAAGTAAGTATTACATAGTAGGTCCTTACAACATGAGCGAACTTGCGAGAGTTTGGATTCCACAGGGTTATTCTTTTAAAAGGTTGAAATTTGAAAACAATGCACTAATTATTGAACTCTCACCCGATGAGAATGCGGGGAGATTTAAGATAATTAGGTCTGAAAGTATAGCAAAGTATCATTCCAAAATCGAGACCGGACGACTAAAAGTGTTTTATAAATACGAGAATAAAACATGGGAAGCAAAGGTATACCCCATGGGTAAAGGGGAATGTCCTCTTTTTATTGGATCGTTGAGGTAGTGGTTTTGATTTGGGAAAAATGAATGTCCTTTCCCATTTTCTACTCAAGATTAAAATGCTCTCCCTATGATATCCCCCAATGCATTATCCTTTTCTCTAAAACTTTCAAAAAAGGCAAGATATTTAAAATTTCCACGCGTAAAATTGCTAGGGTGGAGCTATGTTTAAGAATCTCGGTTACACCTTTGAGCCAACCTATAAGGAAAAGCTCTGGATGTACGATCCAAGAAGTGAGGTTGGTAAGAAAAGAATGAAAAAGCAGAAAGAACTGCTTGAAAGGTTTCTCCCCATAAAAAGCGGTAAAGCGCTGGACATCGGCTGCGGCATGGGGATCTCGACCTTCGCCCTCGAAAATCTGAGGTTTGAAGTTGTTGGAATAGATGTTCAGGAGGAACTCGTGGAGAAGGCAAAGAAAATTGCGAAAGAACTCAGATATAATGCAGAATTTAGAGTTATGGACGCCAAAAAGCTCGATTTTCCTGATGAGAGCTTTGACTTAGTCGCACTTTTAGGGAACCCTCTCCCCCATTTGAGCGTTTATGATTTCGATAAGATTGTCCAAGAGGCTTTCAGGGTGCTAAAACCCAACGGAGTCCTATTCCTTGAGTATGCAGACTGGGTTAGACTTCTCCATGAGGGCTATAAGCACGTGCTCGTCGAAGATCCGTTTATTTCGTTCCATGTTTCCCTTAACACCGTGAAAGGACAGGTAGAGAGGCTTTTTATTAATCTTGAGAAGGGCTACTTCTTCAGAGTGAAAATTAACGTCTGGACACCATGGATTGTGGAGTTCATTCTTAGAAAAGCTGGATCTAAAGTGGAGACGCACTATTTGGGGACTTTTAGTGTTGTGACAATAGGAATTAAAAAGGAGGAGAGTTATAATTTTGAAGAAGCGAAGCACGGTGATACACTAATTTGAAGAGGTTTAGGGAATGAAGCGAATATGGATTGCTGTGCTTGTGATGTGGTTGCTTGCTCTGCTCTTTTGGAGATATATTCTTGAGAAAATCAAAACTCTAATGGCTTTAGCTTATCTATATCTAATCATCATTGGAGGAGTCTTGGTTGGATAGCTGGAAAGCGTACCAAAAAGTTTGATTTATAATACTCAAAACAATTTGCCGTGCCGTTATTGTGCCGGGATATCGAGAAGAAGGGAAAACTGTAAATGACTCAAAAACTCAAATGCTGGTTAATTATTTGGCAGAGAGGATTGTGAAGGTTGTAAACCTCATGCACTAAAGGACACCCACTTGATATACCTTCCTCCATCTTCGCTTTCCTCTGGCTCTGCGAAGTAGCCTCTCCTAATTAAAACGTTGTTTGCCCATCCAAAAATCCAGTGCCAGGCTTCAATGAAGAGCTCTTCAAAAGTACACCACTGACTCGCTTTTAATTTACTTAAATCTTCTTTTAGCGTTTCCCATTTTTCTTCAGTTACGAGTTTTTCCACGTCACTTGCAACTCTATCAGCAACTTCCCACGCTATCTTCCCGTCATCTCTATCTAAGAACGGAACTCCAACATATCCGTATTTTTCCAAAATTTCACTTATTTTTCCACTTTTGTGAAGTTCTTCGAGTGCCTTACCTAAAGCTTCTGCTTCGTCTTTCCTTGCTTTTCCAGACCAGACTAAATCGGGAAAAGCATTTCTTGAACCTGTGTGATTGCCAAAGGAGTAGAACATATAATTTCCAAACTTTGCCGAGTGACAACCCCAATAGAAGTCCTTCGCAATCTCTTTCCAATTATCTCTAATTTCACGAGCATAAGGAATGAACTTCCTACTTTCGCCCCACTCATTTTCCAGCATGGTCAGGAACTTCAAATCTAAGGCGTAACAACCAACAACAGCAAAACGGACATATTCTAGCTTTGAGTATCTCAAACAGTTTAATCTTTTCAGGTTATCATCTACCCCTTTGAAGTTTTTAATTAAATATTCTGCTAAGGCTTCTCCATATTTAACTCCGATCTCTCTAAGTTTCAAAACGTCTTCCCACGGTGTAAAGCAGAAGTTGAGCTTAATCTGCCCACTTTCTTCTTTTAAGATGTCCTCTTGGAGGAGGTAATCCAAGGATTTCTTATCTACCAGTTGCAAAGCGTTTTCCATGCTTATGGGCGACTCAGAAAGCTTGAGTATTAACTCCTTAACTTTGTACGCATGCTCCCAGTACTCTCTTTCTCCATTCCCACATACATAAACCATCAGTTTGTTCATAGGCATCACTAGATGGTACTACGACCAAAAATACTTAAAATAGTTTTCATCAAAGTAACAAAAGGTGTGAAGCTGTCAGACTTTAACATCGAAAAAGTCTTCAACGTTGATAACTACATGCACTTCTACTCGGAAAAGCTGACTGAAGAGAGAACACAGAGAGAAGTTGAGTTCTTGATAAAAGTCCTCAACTTAAAAGAGCCAAATAGAATCCTCGATTTGACCTGTGGATTTGGGAGGCATGCGATAAAGTTGGCAGGGTTAGGGCATGAAGTAGTTGGCGTTGACATAATGGAGGGTTTCTTAGAGATTGCAAGAAAGAAAGCAGAAGAGCAAGGAGTGAGCGTTAAGTTCATGAAAGGAGATATGAGAGAAACAAACTTCAAAGAAGAATTTGACATAGTTTTACTTCTCTACACATCATTTGGATATTTCAGTGACGAGGAGAACTTTACGGTACTACAAAACGTTTACAAAGCCTTAAAGCCAAATGGGTTCTTTTGCCTTGATGTTCCAAACAGAGATTTTGTAGTTAAGCACCTTTCTCCATGCTCCGTGCTTGAGAAGGGTGAAGATTTGATGATTGACATGCCGAGCTTTGACGTCTTTACAGGTAGAATGAATGTAAGGAGGATAACCATAAGAAACGGCAGGAGAAGAGAAGTTTCCTATCCAATTAGAGTCTATACATTCACGGAACTAAAAGAACTCCTCAAAAGAGCAGGCTTTGAAATTTACAAAGTCTTTGGAAACTGGGATGGGAGAGAGCTTTCACTAAACGCCCCAAGGATAATAGTTGTCGCCCAAAAAGTTTGAATATTACTAAATGTGTAATATACTCAACTAGTAATACCTCTTTAAGGACTAAAAATTGAGGTAGTGACAAATGAGAGCTCAGGTCCTTGAGTTTGAAGAGGAGTTTGCAGAAGGTGTTGAGGAACTTTATAATGCATTAGGCTGGAAATTCAGCCCAAAACTTATCAATATTTGGAAGGGCTTGAGGAACTACTCAAAAGTCCTAATAGCGTTGTTTGGTGATAGAGTCGTTGGAAAGGTAACTCTTGATGTAGCCTTTCCGCCTTATGCGGAAATTGTTAATTTAATAGTGCATCCCGAATACCACAGAAAGGGAATTGGAACAAAGCTCATAGAGGAGTGCATCAAAATATCTGAAAGCAAAGGACACAATATTCAATTTTTAATGACAGAATACGGTAATATTCCCGCCCTAAACCTTTATAAAAAGTTTAACTTTTATCCAGCGATACTCTCTAAAAGGAAGCAACTCTGGCTTTTTAGGTTTGGAAAAGACAGTTTTGTCAAAGACTTCCTCAAGGCTCATCCTCTCTTTGAGTTCAAAGTTTCCAGAAAGAAGGTTAATTTTCACGGTGAGAAATTCTATGAGATTTCCTTTGCTGATATTATGGGCAATGCGCGCTTGAAAGTTTATTTTAGAGGCCAGCCGGGGCAAGAAGGGACAATGCCAAGAATTGCGGGAATCTCTGTTATGGAAGAGAAAAAGGCCTTTGATTTAGTTGCCTATGAGAATCCATTTGAGCTTGGAATCTTCAATTACGGAGAGGGCGTAAGCTTAAAGATAGAGCCTTTAAGCCCAAATGGTCTGGAGATTTTCATTGAGAAACAAATTTTAAAGCTCTCCAGGAACCAAAACGAAAGGGTAAAGGTAGGCTTTCGAAAAACTGAATATTTTGATATCCTCCTTGATTATCTCTCATTCAGAACAGTTGTTGTTTCATTTAAAATAAACGAAAAATTTGTGATTTCGATGGGAAAGGAAGGCGAATAGTCAAACATCACTTTTTAGTTCTTGTTCCTTAGAACTTATTTTAGTAAATCTTTTTAAATTTGTGAGAATATCAAAAATTTGCTTACTTTTCAGAGTTTTCCTGCTTTAAATTTCCCCTATTTCAAAAACAAAGCTCTTTAAGATTTACTATTTTTTTCTGAATAAACTTACTATTTTAGATCAAAAAATTTAAATATTAGAGACCACGTATATTGTTTATGAAAACTTGAAGGAGGTGCAAAGATGAGACTGAAACTGCTGGGTGTTTTTATTCAACATACTTGTCAGTAGTTACACTAAATGTAATGAAAGCAAAACCAAAAGATATCAAAGGTTTAATAACTTGGATATGCAATTCTAGAGATACCTATGGGGGAATATGTCTCTCCCCAAATACTCCTGATGTTTCAGTCATTTACACTTATTGGGCAATTAGAATATTAGAACTCATTGGAGGTGATAGATGTGGAAATTAAAGATGAGATTGAAGGCATTAAGTATCTTCTCTTTGGGATTGCAGTTATTTTGTTTGGTATAGCTATTGGGGATGTCTTAAAGTATATATGTGGCTTTGGGGGGTTAATATTTTCTATTATAGGTTTGTTTAAAGGTGCTTCCAAACTCTAAATTTATAAAGCTTCACTAAGAAATTATCCATAAATAGAATTTAAAAGGTGATTTCATGACCAAACCATTAATTAGATTAGCCCGTCTCAAGGATAAACCCTTCATCGAGGAAATTGCAAAGTTAACCTGGGAAGGTGAGGATTATCTTGCTCGAGTTTTTGAAAGCTGGCTGAAGGACGGAAACTTCTATGTTCTTGAGCTGGAAGGAAAAGTTATCGGGACAGCAAAGCTTACACTCTTGCCCAACAAAGTCGGCTGGCTTGAAGGGCTTAGAATTCATCCTACTTATCAAAAACGCGGCTTTGGGAGGGTTTTACATAACTTTATGCTTTGCAGAGGGAAAGAGCTAGCAGAGAAGGGTCTCATAAATGCCTTAGAATTCTCAACGTATTTCCTGAACAAAGAAAGCATAGCAATGGCAAAGAAAGATGGATTTAAGGTCGTTGAGCGATTTTACTACATTCAAAGACCGCTTGTAGCGGGAAAAGAGCCAAAAATTTCAGAAATCATCTCTTTAAATGAGCTTGACTATAAAGGTTACATCCCCTATGGTTGGAAGTTTCTGCATAAATGTGAGGAAAGTGTTAAGTGGCTAAACAAAAAGACAGTGATTAGGGAATACAAAGGCTATAAATTCTTTTATGCTTTAATACATGAAAATGAACCTACATTCACACCTTTCAAACTCTCGACTAAAGGTATAAAACTTCTCTTACCTGCAATGAGCTTTGAAGCTGAAAAAATAAGCTACGACAGTATCGATATAATGCTCCCTGAAGATAAGCGGAATTTAATTGAGTCCCTAAAAGAGCTCGGTTTTAAGAACTGGACAGACTTTAAGGAGCCTGATGTTTTGGTGTTTAGAAAAGAGCTTTGATTTTTCAAAATAAAAATACCTAAAAGAAAATTTGAAGAAAAGTCCAGATGAATCCTTCAAAATTTCAGATTTTCCAGTTCCAAAAAATGCCTCAAATGAAAGTCTTTTTTTCATCTATCTGACCTTGCTTATTTCCTCGAATCTCTCTTCCTCTAAAATTCTCCAATCTTTCATCCAAACCTGAAGGAATAATTTCTTTCCAAATTTTCCCGCAAGGTACTCCGCAACTTTCACAATTTTTCTGTTGAGTCTCTTCCCATAGATAACGACATTTATGCAACTTCCCTCATCAATCAGAAGTATTGTAAAGTTCCCAAGTCTAAATCGAGGAGCTGATTTTTAACTTCAAATTCATTTTTCATATAAAAACCTCAGGGCATTGTCAAAGCCTTAAATACTTTGTTAGCAAGAGGAAATGAATTCTAATCCCCTGTTCTGAGAAATAAGGCTTCGAGTAATTGGAAACCAGATCAATAAATTGAAAATAAGCAAAAATTCGCCAAGAATTACTCCTCCAAAAACTTCTCCACCTTTTCAACCTTCTCCTCTATGCTGTTAATCTTTTTCTCAATTTCCTCAAGTTTTGAGGTTAGTGATGAAATCTCTTTAGACAGCTTTAACTCCTCGGTATCGTGCAGTGAATAACCTACAGCAAAAGATATGCCACTTGCCATGAAGAACAGAAACAGGGCTATTCCTATGTTTGCGTATGTCGCCCCGCCTTTCAAGATTATGACAGTTGAAATAACTATTGCAGTTATCCAACTTGCTAAAATCACAACGTCTCGGGTTCTCATTCCACCACCTCCTCTAAGATCTCAGGTGAAAGGTGAAGGTCAAAAGGTACAAGTTCGTAAAACCTCAGAGCTTTTCCCCTCTCCTCATCAAGCACAACCTTACTCTTGACAATTCCTGCCGCTTCGAGCTTTTTGAGGTGAACTTTAGCTAATGCCCTGTTTATTCCAAGACCGTTTGCTATCTCATTTAGGTACATTGCCCTATTTTCTCTTGCAAGCAGTCCAACTATCTTAAGTCTGAGCGGATGCCCAAGCCCATCGAGCATTTTAGCAAGTTTTTCAATATCCATGTTATCACTTAATAACATGTAATTAAATGATTACTTATAAGTTTTTTGTTCATCTGTGAACACTAATAAGTTCTACTTTGAGCACACTAATTGTACTTGGTGAGAACAATGTTTGATTTCGAGAGTTTGAAATTTTGGAAGAAAGTGAGCAAAGATGATCCGAGAATAGTAAAGGAGTGGAGTGCTAAAGATGCGATAGATTTTAGAAACAGGACTATTTGAGGCTTTTTAATTTTTCAAAGGTTCATCCATAAAGTTCAACCCTTATAGCAAACAAAAAAATAAAAAGAGGGAAGATTACCTCTCTAGTGCCCGTGCAAATTCCTTGGCACCTAATAGCAAACTTACAAACGCAAGAGCTGAAAGATACGCTGTGGATATCAGCAACGTTGAAACTGATAGCGGAGTTGAGTAGACAAAAGGTCTAACTAACCTTGCGGCATGGGTCATGGGATTAACTGCGACTATTAGTGAGAGCAATCTGCTACCGCTGAAGACGCTTTCAGGATAGAACACCGTAGAAAGGAACATCATGGGTAGCAATAATATGCCGGAAATTGCAAGAGGGAGATTTGGATTTTGGCTCTTGGAAAGGAGATATATCATGAAGCTTGCTAAGGTTACAACAAGGCTCATATTGACCAAAAAGCTTTTCAGAGTTCCTAATAATGTTAAAGAAAGCCCTTTCGCCATTAAAGTCGCTAAGAGTGTAATTATCGACATTGCTATTAAGGCTCTCAAACATGAACCCAAAATCTTGGCTAAAAAGAGAGCTGAGCGATGAACAGGAAGCGTAAAAAGTGTCTCCAAACCACCTCTGAACTTATCCTGAATGAATGTTGCAGCACCCCGAAATCCCTGGTTAATGCCTATTATCGTAAGCACTCCTGGAAACATGAAAGCAAGGTAAGAGATCTCCTTTCCTCCAAAATTCACGTTTCCAATGAGCTTTTCCATCAAAGGGCCAAACAGCATGACATATATTAGAGGCTCAAACAGTGTTCCTAAGAAAAATTCCAAATCCATGCCAATTTTTACTTCCCTTGAAATGGCGACCCTAAGCGAAGATAGCATTGATTTAAAGTCCATCATATGTCACCTCCAGAATTTCCTATTATTTCAAGGTACACATCCTCGAAGTTTGCAGCAGTTGTAAGGATGTCCTTGATTTTTAGCTCCTTAGATGCGAGAATCCGAACAAGGTTGTTAATGGAGCGATCTAGGGAGTCCAGCTTTATCTCAACTGCATTTTCGCTTACTTGAAAAATGCCCTTGATTCCATCAACGTCCATAAGTTCCTCTCTCAAAGCATCAAAAATCAACGGATCTTCAAAAACAACTTTAACGCTCTTGCCAAATCTTTTTCTCAAATCTCTCGGCGTGCCCTCAGCTATCAGCCGACCGTTATTTATGATGATCACTCGATCCGCAAGATACTCTACCTCATAAAGATCGTGGCTTGTAAGAAGAATAGTTGCTCCGCTATCTTCAATTTTGTCTTTGATTAGCTCCCACGTGTTTCTCTTACTCATCGGATCCAATCCTGTCGTTGGTTCGTCAAGAAAAATCACAGGCACTTCCGCAGATAGAATAGATGCCAATTGTACTCGTCTTTTCAGCCCAGTGCTAAGTTGAAAAGGCTTTTTACTTCTGTGCTTCTCTAGATTGAATGATCTTAGGGCTTCTTCGCAACGCTTTTCGGCTTCTTTTTTACTAAACCCTCTAAAACGGAGATAATAGGTTATATGCTCTTCAACAGATAAAAATGGAATTAGATCCGGCTCCTGAGGCATATACGCTATCCGTTTTCTAACGTCTAATGGATTCTCTAAAACATCTATCCCCTCAACCCTTATAGTGCCTCTGTCAGGCTTGTAAATTGTGGCAATCATCCTTAAAGTTGTTGTTTTTCCAGCCCCATTGGGACCAAGAATACCAAGAACTTCGCCTTCTTTTGCTTGAAAACTTAGATTGTTGACGGCAATAATCTTCCCTTTAGGACTTGAAAACGTTTTTACGACATCTTTTAATTCAACTGTTGTCATCCCTACACCTCCCTAATGAGAACATTGTACATCTTGGGTCGGCTTGGAAAGGTTCTTAACAATTGTAAGTACCGTAGCTGAGAACAATTGCCTTTCATGTTTATTAAACTTTTTGTCGTAACAAACATACTTTTTTATTGGGAATATGATAAATTAACTTCGAAGAAAGTGAGACTAGCAATAACGCCGCATGAAACTGATCAATGTCATTTTCAGCAAACATATATTGACAAAATGAATGTAATCCCCTTTTACAAGTACTGCCCCCTTGACTTTATGGTTATTCTTTTAAATAATTCAAACATCCCATACAGCAGAATATCTAAAACTTTAAGGCTTATCAAACTCTAAACAAACATGAAAGGTGTGATTTCAATGCAATGGAACGAAGTTCCCAGAGATGCAAAAGCCTACATTCTCTATCATACAATCATCGCCCCCCAGCTTATAGTGTGGTATCTTCTCCCGCTTTACATGATGTACTCAGGTTATTCGGTCTTAGAAGTTGGGGCGTTCTTTACAGCTGTTAATCTCATTTCAATTCCGCTGACATATTCAATAGGGCGCTTTTTCAATGAATATCCCCTCAAAACAGGGTTGATTTTGATAGATGCAATTGATGGAATTGCCTACATTCTCTACGGCTTCGCAAAAGGTGCAATTGCTCCTTTAATGCTTTTCTTGGGATATACCTTAGAGAAAATCTCAACAATGTTCTATCCCCTTTACCAAGCCTATGAACAAATAATCTATCCCAAAGAAAAGAGAGAGGAACTTTTTGCTTGGCATCTTCGCTTACCTGAAATCAGTCAATTAATCGGCTTTCTAATTTTGGGCTATCTCTTTGGCTATGTCTGGACGAGTTTAGAACATTATAGAAAAGCCTTCATCGCCTTTGGGCTTTTCTCTCTCTTTACAATTGCTTATTTATGGAAGTTCTTGCCAAAAGTGGGAAAGGAAGAAAGAATAAGTTCACAAGAGTTTAACTTTAAAATCAATGATGAATTCAAGCTTCTCCTTCTAATCGAGGCACTATTTTCGTTAGCCTGGGCTTTAGCTCCAGAGATTGTGCTTTTAAATTATGTAATCTTTAAGCTGAATAAAACGCTCTTTGAAGTCATGCTCGTTGAAGGTGTAATTTCGCTAGCAACGATTTTAGCAACATATGTCAGTGAAAGAATTCCCAAAGAAAGAGGATTTAAGACAATAAGCGTTGGAATGTTTCTGATATCTTTTTATGCCCTAATTATGAGCCTTTCATTACCTTTTGCCTTTGTTTTAGTTGCCTATTTCATAGGGCGCTTTGGTGATAGCTTATCCTTCCCCTTCTATCGCTCTTGGGTTTTCTCTCTAATTCCAGATGAAAAAGTGAGCGAGTTCCATTCAGCATTAGCAAGCTACAGAAAAATAATAAACTTATTCACACCTTTTGCTGCTGGATTTTTGGCAAGTATAAAGCCAACTCTTCCATATTTTGTAAGTCTAATCTTGTTTGTTCTACTAAGCATGCTATTCCTCTATGCTGAGAAAGTCGCAAAAAAGAAGGAATAAATCCAATTACTCATTTTTGGGTAGCATAGCAAATTCTTTATACCCTCTTGAATAACTTTTCATAGGTGGTCTGCATGAGAGTCCCAGATGATATTAGAAAGGATATTCCCTTAACTCAAGAAGTGATTTATTTTGACAACACAGCAACGAGCTTAACACCAATCCCTGTAATTGAGGCTATGGATGAGTATTATCTCAAATATAGGGCTAACGTTCACCGTGGAATCCACCGCTTATCCCAAAAAGCAACACATGAATATGAAAATGCAAGAAAAGTTGTTGCCGACTTCATTGGAGCTAAATTTGAAGAGATAGTTTTTACAAAAAACACAAGTGAGAGCTTAAACTTAGTTGCTCTGGGCTTAGAATTCAAAAAGGGTGATAAAATAGTCACAACTCCCTACGAGCATCACTCCGACCTATTGCCTTGGCAAAGAGTTGCTAAAAAATACGGTGCAAAGCTTGAGATTATTGAAGGAGATGATGAAGGCAATTTAGATTTAGCAGATGCAGAGAAGAAAATTAGAGGAGCTAAGCTTGTCGCAATTCAGCACGTCTCAAATGCATTAGGTGTTATCCACGAAGTTGAAGAAATTGGTAAGATGGTAAAGGAAGAGGGAGCAATTTTTGTTGTAGATGCCGCTCAAAGCATTGGACACATGGAAGTTGATGTTAAAAAACTCCACGCTGACTTTTTAGCTTTCTCTGGTCACAAAGGTCCCTTAGGACCAACTGGAATAGGCGTCCTTTACGTGAATGAAGAGTTCTTCGATGTTTTTGAGCCACCATTAATTGGTGGAGGAACTATTGAAGATGTAAGTCTAGATGAGTATAAACTAACCGCACCGCCTGAAAGATATGAGGCTGGAACTCCAAACATAGGGGGTGCAATAGGCTTAGCTGCTGGAATAAAATACATCCAAAAGATTGGGCTTGATAAAATTGAAGAGCAAGAACACAAGCTTGTAAAGAGGACAACTGAGGGCTTAGATGAGCTTGAAATTCCATGGTATGGTCCAAGAAATCTTAAAAAGCATGCTGGAGTTGTGAGCTTTAACGTTCCCCCCTTACATCCACACGATGTTGCCGCTATATTGGACGAGCATAACATAATGGTGAGGAGCGGTCATCACTGTGCTTTACCAGTCATGAAGAGGCTCAAAATCAATGGGACAGTTAGGGCTTCATTCCATGTCTACAACAGCATTGAAGAAGTTGAGACGTTCTTAGGTGTCTTGGAAGAGCTCGTCAAAAGCTTGCGTTAGTTCTTTTCTTTGCTTTTTTCAAAGAAATGAAGCATCATTTTTCTCTGGAACATTGGAATGAACGGAATCGTTATAATCAAGCCTTTAAGGATTCCCCCTTCCTCATAGATCAAAATGGATTCCTCTCCATCTCTAACAAAAATTCCCTTTACATTGTAGGGTGTCTTATTTGAGAACAACGCTTCTGCGAGTACTTCCCTAAAGTCTTCTGATTCTCTATCTAAAATCTTTTCAAGCTGTATGCACCTCGCCTCTCCAAATCGGTTTAATGCATTAAGATAGCGTTTGTTTTTCTCGAGAAGGAGAATCTTTACATCTAATCCTCTATGCTTTACCTTTTCAAAGGCTTTCTTAAATTTCAAGGCTAGCTTCCCCTCCACAAAGGCTGTTATGAACTCTTTCTCAGCTCTGTCCGCTAAATCTTCAACTTTGCTTTTTATGTTCCACTCTCCTTGGAGAGACCAAACAGGTAGCCACTCTTCTCTTTGCCCCTTCTGATAGCTTTTCAACTTAATTATGACCTCTTCGGAGGATTTCAAGTATTTATCCCTCAATGAAGCGATTACTTTTTCAGGTTCCACTGCTCTAAAGTATGTAGGATTTCCTTCGCTTATGTCTACGAAACCTTTTTTGTGAAGTTCTTTTAAGACATCATAAACCCTCGGTCTTGGAACTTCACTCTCCTTGGCTATTTCACTTGCTTTTGAGGGTCCCAAAACAACCAAAGTCGCATAAATCCTTGCCTCATACTCTCTAAGACCAAGAAGCTTAAGCTTCTCAATAATTTCCTCATCAACCACTAGTCTCACCTTTAATTTTGTAACTCACTTAGTTACAACAATCTTATATACTTTCCTTTAAAGTCTTTAAGGGGATTAATAATGATAGAAGGAATTCCAGCACCTGGAGCTTATATCTACAATCTTATGGCAAAGAGAAGAAAAGGTCTCGATGAAGTGATAGCCAAGGATGTCCTTTCAGAAGTTAAAGAGGAAGGAAAGATCCTCGATGTAGGCACTGGCCCTGGTTATGTGCCAATTGAAATAGCGAAGAGAAATCCCAATTTGGAGGTTTGGGGTGTTGACATTTCAAAAACCATGATAAAACTTGCAAGAAAAAATGCTGAGAAAGCTGGTGTTGAGAATGTGAAATTTGAAGTTATGAGCGCTTATGATCTAAAGTTTCCAAAGAAGTATTTTGACCTTATAATAAGTGTTGGTGCGCTCCATCACTTCAGCATGCCATTGAAAGCGTTTAATGAGATGTACAGAGTTCTAAAGACAGGAGGAAAAGCGTGGATTTACGACTTCATCACAGATGCAGGTAGAGAAGAACTCAAGGAGTTTTTGAAGGGCGTTGGTTTAAATTACTTTCCTTGGGGAATTGGGTTCAGACTTCATGGGTTGAAGCATGGAGAATGGAAAGGAAGGATATCCCAAGCAGCAGCGAGGAGCAACTTTGAAGAATACACATTAGAAAAACGGGGAGCTTTGATGAAGCTTATCTTAAAGAAGAGCCGAAGTATTTGACACAAATCTTTTTATCTTGACATTCTAATTTTATCAGGGGTGATCCTTATGCTTATTGCAAAACCATGCACAAGTATGAAAGCCATAAACATAACTCCCGAGGAAAGATACGACATTGATTTGGAAGAGCTCTGCGAATGTTTAGCTGAAAAAGGCTATCAAATCAAAAAAGTGACCAGATTTTTAGCTTTAGTCAAAAAGACCTACGATATAAGCCTCTTTCCAAGTGGAAAAATAATCGTTAAAGATACTGATGATAAAGGTGAAGCCCTAAAAATTGCCCAGGAAATTTACGAATGCATAGGAAAATATAAGGTAGGTTAATATGTTCACGATTGATGAGATAACAGCTTTAATCGAGGAAATTAGAAGGGAGTATGGCTTTGAAAGTGTACCTTTTACAATTGAAGAACTTATTTATGACAAAAAAAGTGATAGGCTTTTTATAATAGCCCAAGACAGACCAGATAAGAGTGCAGTAATTGGAAATGGATTAATAGTGGGCAAACTTAGGGAGAGACTTGGAATAAAATTAATAACAGTCCATTCAAAGCTGGATTTGTTAATAAAGCGTAGAATTCTAGAGAAAAACTTAAAGAAGATAAAAGGAACATTTTTAGAGTTTTTAACGCCTTTCATTGGATCTGAGCTTAAGTATCCACCAAGAAACTTGCCAAAGCTTAAAAACAATGGAAGAGCTTTAGTGTTTCTAAGCTTTAATGCAAAGGCTTTACTCGGTTTTGCTGAGCACTTTGGATTAGAATCCATGAAAGTTGGAATTAAATATACTTTTCCAAAGTGGGAGTATGAAAGTATAGGAGGAAAGCCAAGGGAAGTCTTTTTCCCAGACGAAGAAAAACTAACCAAAATTGCCAAAGAAAAGAATATTAAACTTGTGCTCGCTGATTTTCCCTTTGATTTGAAATTTTTCAATGAAGTTGCACTTTTAAATCCAATGAGATTTTTTCACATCGGGTTCTTTGAAATTAAACATCTATTCGGCTTTCAGATACCAATGATAATTGATAGAGAAGCATTGTTAGAATTCATTTTAAAGCAAGTAAAAGATGGTTTAATGGAACCTAGTGATGCCGCAAGGTTGATTTATAGGAATTGGAAGAGAGGCAAAATGGAACATAAAGTATTTAATCCAAGCGAATAGTATTAAATGGGGATAGATATGATCATTAGTATTCCTGACAAAATATCATTGTTCTTTGACATCCTAAATTTCATAGTTATTTTCATAATTACCTATATAACAATACAATACAGAAACATAATCCATGAAAGGTTTCCCAATTTAAGGGAATTCTATGATTTAGCAACTATTGGACTTGTAATTGCGTTAATTGGAAGGTTTTTTGACATTGTAACAGAGTTTAGCATAAATGGAACCTTATTAAAAACAGAGGTAGATGGAAGGCTGATTAAAGCAATATATGTCTTATCAATAGCGATAATCGGCTTTGGATGGCTCAAACTTTTGTTTGGATTAGCAAAAAAATATAAGCCAGTTCCAATTGTTAAAGAAGAGATAAAAACCAAAACTGAAGTCATCCTAGATCCAGGAGTTTATTTATGTCCTAATAAAGACACTTGCTGTGAGTATTTTACAAGTTTATTAAAAGATCGTTCTGGACTTATAATCTCAAGAGATCCCCCAGAGATAATTAGAGAAACATTAGAGCTTAAAGAAACACCTATCCTATGGATTACAAAAATTGAAAACAAAGATGCAGTATATCCGACGAATTTAGCCTATTTAATGCAAACATTGGTAGACTTCATGAAAAGCAAGAACCTGCCAAAGGTTATTTTGCTAGATGGACTAGAATATCTCATCCTAGAAAACACCTTTGCAAGCGTTTTTAAATTCTTAACAACTTTAAAAGACTATGCTATGCTTTACGATTCGATAATATTGGTACCGATAGAGAGCAGAACTTATGCGGAAAGGAATCTCCATTTGCTACTCAGAGAATTCGAAGTTTTAGAATAGGAGAGTGATAGGGTGCTAATTGGAGTCATAGGAAAAATAGCGGCTGGAAAGACCACAATAGCTAAGTTTTTGGAGGAAAAAGGGTTTTGTAGAATTTCTTGCAGTGATCCACTAATAGACTTGTTAACCCACAACATTGAACCCTATTCCTGGATACCAGAATTGCCCGAAAAAGCCGAACCAACAAGGGATAAGCTCATTGATTATGGAAAATATCTGAAAGATACATATGGAGAGGATATCTTGATTAGATTGACTTTAGATAAAATGAGACATTGTGAGCATGTTGTAATCGATGGAGTTCGCTCGAAGGGAGAAATTGAAGCAATTAAGAAGAGAGGAGGAGTAGTTATCTATGTTGATGCGAGGGCGGAGATTAGATATGAGCGCCTGAAGAAGAGAAACGCGAGTAAAGATAAAGTTATCAGCTCTTTTGAAGACTTTTTAAAAATGGATAAAGCAGAAGAGGAGCTTTATCAAACTAGCAAGCTTAAAGACTTGACAGATTTTGTTATAATTAACGAGGGGACTCTAGAGGAACTTAGAAAAAAAGTAGAGGAAATATTAGAAAAGACTCTGCAATCAAATTTATAACAGATTTTAATAGCAAAAGATCATCGGCTATCTTTAATAAGTTCTTTAGCTATCAAAATTCCAAGGAGTATAATCAAAGTTAACTCAACGTAAATGATTGCTTTATCACTGAGTGGTTCTTCTAAAGATAATGTTGATGTTAAAGAAAAAGTCTGGGAAGATGTTTTAGTTGATATTTCCTCTTTTTGAGGTTCTAGAACTATTATCCTACCTTCCTCTATTATTAATCTTGTTTTCTTCCCATTAATAAGAACTTCATGTTCTCCAACAACTAAGGGAAGCTTTATAATATGCTTAATCTCCTCTCCATCAATCAATACGTTCTCTGCCTTTATTTCAAGGTACCCGATTGATTTCTTAAGAATGTCCTTATTAACCACAATTTTTGTTGTCTTGTTTTCTTCAATTTTAATTGTATATTTCAAGTTCTTTTCTAAATAAAGAACCTCCTTAGGACAACCGAAACAGTAAAGGGTTAGATTGTAAACTCCAGGAGGAAGTTTAAATTTCCCCGGAACTTTTCCAAAAACTTTGGTGTCTATTTTAACCCAACCATAGACTTGAGAATCTATTTCAAGCTCTCCATAAGGAAAATCAAAAGCTAAGTTCTTTTCTTCACCCTCTTTAATTTCAACTAACGAAGATTTCACCAAACTAAATGCTATCGCTGTTATATTATGCTTTCCCTCTATTAATGGAAGCTCTATTGGAGCAACTCCTTTCCACTTGCCATTAACAAATATTTCTGTTTTATTAATGTTTGAGTTTATGTTCAAATATCCTCCTGGGACATCTCTGAGCAGATAGAAAAAGCCACCTCTCATATAAATCTCACCATAACCTGCGGAATCTTCCTTGACATAATAATAACCCGTTGTCCTAACCAAAAGCTTTCTATCAAGCATTTTAACTGCACTAACGGGATATGGAAATTCGATTAGAGTCTCACTTGAATTTATAAGTGAGATAATGTGTACAAATCCCTCAGGTTTTTCAAGCGGAAGCTTGATTAATCTTGAACCTCCATAAATCAAAATATATTTCCCCTGAACATCACCCCCAAATATTTGAAATCTTGAGTTAATACTTCTCCAGAATGTCCCATTTTCAAAATATATATCCACAGTGTTGTTCCTAATCATCAAGATATAGTCCTCAGTTATTATAAAGCTTGGAAGTCTTACACCAGATACCTTTATTCTTGGAAAAGTTAAGTTTGCCAATAACTTTCCGGTTAAATCAAATATTAACAGCCTATCATTCTTTAAATCACTCAAGTAAAGGTTATCGTTCAATGCTTCAAACCTAATGTGAGTATTTATGAACTTCCTTTCCCATAACAATGACCCATTAGTGGAATAAACCACAATTTTAAAGTACTCTTCTTTGGGATAACTCTCCCAGATAACTACAGCAACGTGACTTTGGTAACTTTTACATTCCAAATCCTCTCATCTATGCATTTCTCAAAAATTTTACCCCCATTAGTTAAGAACGAGGTCAAACAATAATTATAACTCCCATTCTCCCGTTGATACTCCACAATTGTGATAATATCATCTCTCGGATTCGTAGCGATCTTTAACACATTTCCAAATTCCTTTTCCAACAAAAGCTTCTCCTTGTTATTGTAAATCTTAATTCTACCATTCTCTGTTCCAATTATGGGTTTTCCATCAGCACATCCAATGTAAGGGATGTACCTACCACTTGCAAGCCTTTTCTCTTTAATCTCGTTTTCAAAGGTAAAAAGTGAAACATACTTATAAAAGTTCACTAGCAGAGAATTATTGCATATAACTATTTTGGAGACTTGCCTAAGTTCTTTGCGTACTAAACCACTTTCATTAAAAAATAGAATTTGATAGTATCCCCTGATGGGATATAATAATTATTGACTGTCACTATATTCACTCCATTAAAAACAGCACCCCAACTACCTTCTAACTCATAACCCCATTGTTCAATGTAAACAGCCCCTACAAAATTTCCAAAAAATAGTGAGATTGTAAGAACTATGAGAAGTTTTCTCATCTCAATACCTCCTTTTTAATGCCAAGTAAACTACAAATTCAATAATAATGATCACAGCTAGAATTATAGGAAGTTTTAAACTTGTTTCTTTATTAGGGACATTAACTGAAGCATGTGAAAAAGTTTTTGACATTTCAGGGGATTCTTTATCATGAAATTCTTCCTGAACTTTCTGAGGGTTTACATCGGTGATGTTAAAGAAAACATAAATCTCTTTTCTTTCACCTGGTTTTAATATAACGTCAAACTTTTTCTCTATTTCAGGGGCATCAACAGGAACAACAATGATTTGATAGTAGTAATTTCCTATCAGCGGAATTTCAATAGGAGTTATCCCAGCTTCTTGAGTTTTTCTTGGATCAAGATATACTCTTGCTTTGACGTTTGATTTCACACTTAAATAACCAGCAATACCAAGCATTTCCGCTGTAATATTAAGCTTCGTTGTTTCATTCTCCCTAATTTCTACTTTAAAATTAGCTTTTAAATTGTTAAATTCCTCATTAGGACAACCAAGGCAGTAAATTGTTACAGTATGGGTTCCAACAGGAAGCACTGTTCTAAAGTAATAATGCTTCCAATATGATGCTTCACCAACCGTTATACCATCAACTTTAATCCAGCCGTTTATAGGTAAGGTAATTTCCAAATAACCTGTTGGAAAAATAACATCCAATGTTTTTCCAGCATTTTCCGTAATTTGTATTTCATATTCCCTGGAGACTCCAAAGGATATAACCTTAACCTTATGTTTTCCCACCTGCAAAGGGATTGTTACCGGTGTTTCTCCCACTTCTTTTCCGTCAACAATGACTTTCCCATTGGTATTTGAGTGAACAGTTAGATAACCTCCTGGAACATCTTTATAGAAGTAGAAAATTGCAATAAGCTTATAAAAGGGTCCTTCTTCCCCCCATGTTCCTTCCCTATTAAAGTAGCTGTACCCTTTAGTCCCAATGAAAATTCCATGAGAAGACAAAGCAGCGGCTCCAACTGGGTAGGGAAGTTTAATATAGATCTCACTGTTGTTTGGTTTTGTCAATTTAACATATCCACTCGGCTTTTGAGTGGGGATTTCAATTATTTCTGAGCCACCATAAGTTAGGGTGGAAGTGGGAATATTTTCATTTGAAAGTGTTAAATTTATGGGAATTCTATCCCAAGTTTTGTTTCTATAAATTATCAGAAGAGTGCTATTTTCATATTTAAAATCAACATTATTACAATCAGCACCATTCCTGACTTCAATTGGTCTCTTTAGCTTGAACTCAGCAACAAGACCACTCTCATTAAATATCCAAACTTTATCCAAACCAAAAAGGAACTTGCATGCTATTGGAATTGCATAGTCCCCAAGCACAACTATTTTTGTAATCTCTCTATCTGGCCACTCTGATCCTTTATTCAAATCATAATACCACATCTCAACATAAACAGCACTTGCAAGATTCGTAATTAATAACAAAACTAGAAGTGATGAGATAATGTGAAATTTCATAATTAGCATCACCATAATTATTACAACTTCAAATTTTAAAAATCTTTTTGCATAATAATTAAGACAAATATATTAAGCATTTTCCTGCTAACTCTTTATGGTGAGTATGATGACTCTCATTGTAATTTCACCCTGTCTGTTGTCTCCTTACTTTGTCTATAGAGGTCCAAAAGAAAAGGAGTACAAAACGAGTAAAGCATTAACGAGGTTCTTAGCCAAATATTTAAATAATGTTCGGATTCTAGCCTATCCTTGCCCTGAATTTCTCTTGCTTGGCTTTCCAAGAGCGCCTGCAATTAAAGAAGTTTATGAGCGTTTGGGAATGAGAGAAGCAGTAGAAAGAGTGGTTGAGTTTATTGAACGTGTTATAAAAGAAGAAAAACCCTCAAAAGTTATTTTTATAGGTGTTAAAGGCTCTCCAACCTGCGGCGTATTCCACACAAGCTCAAGTGATCCAAATAAATACCCCTATGAGAGGATGGAGGAGTTTAAGCGCTTAAGTAAGGAAGAGAGATTTAAGCTGGCAAAGGAAATCGCTAAAGACTTCAAGCTCATCAATGGAGAAGGGCTTCTCTTTGAATTGCTGAAAAGCAGGATTAAAGGCGTTTATTTGGAATTTGATAAAGACAATATTATGGATAGTCTAAAAAAGATAGAAGAGGCTCTGAAATGAAGACAATAATTGTATATGTCTCAATTCACCATAAGAACACGGAAAAGATAGCCAAAGCAATAGCAGAGGTGCTAAATGCCAAGCTCGTTAAACCTTGGGCTGTTAGAGATGAACTTTTAGAATATGACTTAATAGGCTTTGGTTCTGGGATTTATTGGTGGAGACACCATTGGGCACTTCTCAAACTCGTGGACAATCTTCCAAGAATGAAAGGAAAGAAAGCATTTATCTTTTCAACAGCTGGAGTGAATATCCCTTGGTACAACCATCGAGCTTTAAGGAAAAAGCTCAAAGAAAAAGGCTTTGAAATTGTTGGCGAGTTCTCATGCAGAGGCTGGGACACAAACGGCTGGCTGGCAAAGATTGGAGGCATAAACAAAGGAAGACCAAATGAGAAAGACATCGAAAAAGCGAGAAGATTTGCTGAAAAGATTAAAGAAAGAGCTAAGGGAGAATCTAAGCTTTTCTAATAGCTCTCTCCACTAACTCCTTCGCCTTCTTCATCAGTTCCTCAGCTTTCTCTTTTGTATGTGCTTCCAAAGTAATCCTCATTATGGGTTCTGTTCCGCTTGGTCTAAAGAGAATCCACCACTCATCGTTCTCTATTCTCACACCATCAATATCAATTAAACGCTTGTATTCAAAGCTCTTTAGTGCTTCCCTTGCTATTATTTCCATAGCTTTTCTTTTTTTCTCATTTGAACATGGTATCTTTGCCCTTAACGTTACATATCTTGGAATTTCCTTTGCTAACTCACTTAAAGAGCCAAATTTGTCAATCATTTCCAAAACCAAAGCTCCAGCGAAAATTCCATCAGGAGTTAGGTTCCATTGGGGCATTATCCAAGTTCCACTTGGCTCTCCTCCAAAAACAGCCTTTTCCTTAATTATTCCCTCAGCAACAGCAACATCCCCAACTTTCACCCTAACAACTTCTCCACCTAAGGGCTTAACGTAGTTATCCAAAGCAAAACCAGCATCAACAGTTGTAATTATCTTCCCTTTTCCAAACTTCTTGAGCATGTAGCCACTTATCAAGCTCAACATTACTTCATATTCAACGAAATTACCTTGATCATCAACAACGCCAATTCTGTCGGCATCGCCATCGTGGGCAATTCCAACATCCGCTTTTAGAACTTTCACAGCTTTTGCCAATTCTTCAAGGCTTTTAGCATTTGGTTCAAGTTCTCTAACAAAATAACCGCTTATGTGAGAATTCAAACTTACAACTTTGTTACCAAGCTCTCTTTGGAGATATGGACTTATCAGAGAACCAGCACCATTTCCGCAATCAACAACAACTTTGTAAGAGCTTTCAAGAGCAACCATCTCAAGGGCTTTTTCTATGTAGGCTTTAGAAGGATCTGCAAAGCCTAACTTTCCAATCTCTCTCCAAGAAGCCTTTCTAAATTTCCCTTCTTCAATAATTCTCTCAAGCTCGTTTTCCATTTCGCTTGTGTAAGCCATTCCATTTTCCTGCCAAACCTTAATTCCATTATACTCCGGGGGATTATGTGAAGCTGTAATTGTCACGCCAGCGTTTGCTTCATAGAGCTTAATAGCAAAGCCTGTTAAAGGAGTTGGAGAAAGACCAATATCGATGACGTCTATACCCGTGCTTAAAAGCCCACTAATCAAAGCACCCTTAAGCATTTCTCCGCTTGTCCTTGTGTCCATACCAACGACAACTTTTCCCTCTCCCAAATAAGTTCCAAGGGCTTTTCCAACCTTTAAAGCCAATTCTGGAGTAAGCTTTTCATTAACGATTTCTCTTATACCACTTGTTCCAAAGTATTTGCCCATCTCTCCGCCCCCAACTTTGTTACTAAATCCTTATTTACAACTTGTGAATATAATCTTTTAGGTGATTTTATGGAAGAAAAATCCACTTATTCAAATGCGGTTGCAATATTTGCAATTTTGGTTGTTGCAATACTGCTTTTCAGCGGCGTATACGTGGATATAAGACTAACACTCATAGCCCTACCAATTCTAGTGTTCTTAGTTGTCCTCTTCCTCGGATGGAGCAATAACAAGAACCTTAACAAAAGCGAAATGAGGAGGGCAATAACCGCAGCATTGGCTACAGCTTTCATAGTAATCGTCGTAGGAAGTCAATACCTAACCATACCTTCAGAACTTAGGAATTACTTTTTAGGTGTTTTTTCAACAATAATAGGCTTCTACTTTGGATATAGAAGCAGAGAAAGTCAAGAACAGAGAGAGTCTACTCAAGGCGAAGGCTCTCAGCAAGCTCAACCAACTTCTTAGCCCTCTCCAAATCTATGTCATTTTTTGTTTTTCCATCTTTCTTAATCCATGTCCCAACTATAAAGCCATCAGCATAGTTCCAAAGCTTTGGCAAGTTCTCATAAGTTGTTCCAGAACCAACTAAAACTGGCACACTTGAAATTTGCTTAGCCTTTTTGAGCTTTTCCAAATCTACTTCTCCACCCGTTCTTTTTCCGCTAACAATTATTGCATCTGCTAAACCTCTTTCGATTGTGTCATTTATTGCTTCCTCGAAATTGCCGAAATGATACGCATGCTTAACGTGAACATCTGCAAAAACCTTTATCTTGCTCGGTAATGCTTTTCTAAGCTTTGCTAATTCATAAGCCACACCCTCAATTATCCCCTGATCAGTATAAGCTACTCCACTCAAAACATTCACTCTTATGAAATCTGCTTTTACAGCGTAGGCTATTGAGTAAGCAGCTATTGCATCGTTTCTTAAAACGTTAATACCAAGTGGAAGGGAGATTTCCTCTCTAATGACTTTTGCAACAACACTTAGAGAAGCAATGGTTGTAGGCTCAACGGTCTTTGGAAAAGGCACATCATTGAAGTTCTCAACCATTATAGCATCAAAACCAGCTTTTTCCAGCTTTTTTGCCTCACTTAGAGCATGTTCAATAACATTTTCAAAATTTCCATCATAAAGATAAGAACCAGGTAAGGGCTTGAGGTGAACCATTCCAATAAGGACTTTTCGCTCAAAGTTCATTATATCACCAAAAAAGATAGAGGAAGTGAAAGTATTAAACTATTTTTCTTTCTTAGTCAGCCTATAGACCTTCACCGAAGTGCGGTATTTGATATAACTATCTCCCTCTGGATGAAACTCCACTCTAACTCTAAAAGGCACGTCTGAGGTGTATATGAAGTCAGACTTGACAACCATAAGAGGCGTGTGAATAACATTGCCCGAGTTAGCATCTAATATTTCCACATCATTGACACTTCCCTCTGTGTCAATCTCAATTCTGTAAGTTCCCGCAGGGATTACGTCTGATGTGTAGTATACTACCCCCTGAACAGTTTTCTCATCATTGAATAGCAATTCTTGATCGTAGTTCGAAAGCTTGAGATGGTAATTTAGGTACCATCCTCCTGCACCAAGCAGGATGATTATCACCACAAATGTAGAGAACTTTCCCATCCTAATCACCTCAAAAACTGATTAACCAATCATCACCTTTGACCTTCACGCCGAAGGCTCTTGAAAGCTCCCTTAATCTTCCCATTCATCATCCCCCCAGAAGAAGTCCACATCGCTGTCCCTGTCTCCTAAGGAACTTCTCGTAACTACAATCTCTCCTTTCTGAGCTTTCAGAAGCTTCAGCGATACCCAGAGACCAAAGATAAGGAATGCCCCTCCTAATGGGATCTGAAAAGCTGGAAGGAAAAATGAACCTAGAAGTAAACCAATCCCTCCAAAGATCACCGCCACAATGGACACGAGAATGAGCTTAAGCAGGAACTTTCGAAGAACCCAGAGCAGTAAGAAAAGGGCAATTATCACTGCAACACCGATGAATGGTCCGCTTGCACTGAGACCCGTTAAGTAATCTTCACTTTCTTGACATAGCACTAAAGGTAAGCTTATTAACCAAAATCCCAACATTATTATTAATTTCTTCACGCTATCACCACCAAAGCAAAACCATCTCGCAGAAAAGAAAAGCGGGACAGGTTTTGCACTCACATGTTACACATTTCTGGTTAATAAAGTTTTTTAAATCTTGATTTTAATGTTTAAACTTTAAAGCTGTATTATGACAAAATACATTTGAATAAATGTGAAAAATTTTCGATGTTTTCATAACACAAGAAAAGTGAAGGATTAATTTCATATATCTAAAAGTCTAAATTTAAAATATGAACGAAAAAACGAAAAAAGCATTGTTCTTTATTTTCCTTCTGATCCTTACTGGTCCATTTGCCCTTCTTTGGTTAGCCGCTACCATGTGGAAAGAAAGAGAAAAAGAACCAGAGATAATATTAGAAACTGAAGAAAAAGAAGAGAAAGATGAATTCGAATGGAAAAGCATTTGGGAAGGATGATTAATCTAAATCCATCTCAAGAAGGACTCCAATCTCTTCAAAGCCCATGCTTTTATAAAACTCCCTAGCTTTGAGGTTACTAATCTCAGTGCTCACTTCAATTTCAGCGCATTTTAATCCCTTACATAATTCCACAGCAGCCTCTATCAGTTTTCTTCCTATTCCCTTTCCTCTGTGTCTCTCGGATACAACGAGCTCATCAATCAACCCAGAAGGTGCGGAATGGAGAAGCGTTCTACGAACGTTTAAATGCAACACTCCTACTATCTCTCCATCTAACTCCGCAACCAGCAAATGTGCATTTGGAGCCTTTAGGATTTTTCTGCAGTTCTTAAGTATGGCATTTTCGTCTATTCCCTCTTCACTTTCAAGGCTTTCGATGAGCTCTAACATAAGATTTTTAATTTCGTGCAAATCTGATTCTTGGGCTTTTCTAATATGAACATCCTTCACTTAAATTCCTCCTTTTAGGCTTCTCAGCTATTACCATTATTTCGATATCATCGAAATCTATCTTCCTCTTTCCCCATCTACCAGCAGTACCTCCCCAGATGGCTTTTACTTCAAACCCAACCATTTTGAACATTAAGTAAAGCTCTGTAGGGACGTAGACGCGTTCTTTAATCGGGATTTTTGTGCCATCCGGTGCCTCAATTTCTTCAAAGAACGTCATGGTGTTTGGATCGAAAGTTCCTTTAGCTATGTCCTCGTTTGATGCTCCTTTAATTCTTGAAAGGGCACTTAGGGCAGTCAAAATAAATTTCCCACCGGGCTTTAAGGATTTATAAATGTTCTTGAGTATCGCTAAGTCGTGCTCTATTGGGTCGTCACTTGAACCGATTAACGAAAAAGCACCTTCACAGAGGCATATGGCAGCGTCAAATTCCTCCTCACGCTTAAACTTTGTAGCATCTGCTTTTATGAACTCCACTTCAACACCTTCCCTTTGAGCTCGTTTTCTTGCTTCTTCAAGCATTCCCTGGGAAAGGTCTATCCCTGTTACTCTGTATCCTCTTTTTGCGAGTTCTATCGAATGCCTTCCGACACCACAGCCAACATCCAATATTTTGGCTCCTTCTGGCAGCTGAAACTCATTTAATAAAAACTCCACTTCCTCTTTTGTGTATTTAGTAAACGGCTCTTTCAAGTAGTGCCCTGCCTCTCTGTCGAAAAATTCTTCCCATTCATGTTTTTTCATTGTTATCACACCTAAAAGATTTCTTTTTTGATAACTAAAAAAGGTTGTGTCGTCTTTAAATACCTGAACTTTAATTATCAAGAGTATTGAAAAAAGCAAAAGAATATTATCACCTTAGTTTTGACAAGTTATAAAAAAGAGGATTAGTCCCTCCGAAATAGCAAAATCATTAAAGAGATAACCAAAACCATGCCAACCCCACAAATAGCTTTCACATTTGTTTCCCTTGTAATAGGTTCTTCGCTCAAAATCACTGTACTATTACTCTTTCCATATAGTGTAACGTTTAGAGGCTCGAGCTTTTCCCAAGGCAACCCCTTGTAAAGCTGAATTTCAAAAACTGCATCTTTAGGTAAGCTTACAACTTGGAAGTAATAGTTTTTTGATTTTAAAAGAGGTATTGGTTCCGCAAGCTCTGGAATATCTCCCTTAATCCAAAGCTGTCCCGTTAAGTTGCTCGCATTTAAAACAATTAAAGAAGTAATCTGTTCGCCACTCAAATATCTAACCTTAACTTCGTTGCTCTCCTTTCCATTGTCAATATAAACCTTCACCCAAGCTTTTTGAGTTCTAATTTGCGGCATTTCAAAGACTATCATTTCATCGTTCCATTCTATAATCTTGGCTTTTTTCTTCTCGTATTCACTCTCAACGATCACTTTTCCATTTTTTCCAAATGCAACGCCACCAAGAACTATTTTCTGTCCCGGTTGTCCTAAATAAGGAGTTACCGAACCTATCAAAGGTTTCTCCTCTTCATCTTTAAAACTGAAAACAAGTATTTTGTCCTTTGGAACAAAAATTTTGGCTTTTCCATCTTTAACGTTCATCTCAATACCATAGAGAATGTCTCTATAAATACCATTGCTCCAGTTTAAAGGAATCTCAAGGTTTTTGTCATCAACCTTATTTACAACCACTAAAATCTTCTCGCTTCCAAAGGTTCTCTCAAAGACCCAAGTGTTATAATTGGCATAAAGCGTTCTTAAATCACCATAAGCTAGAGCGTTGTTCTCTTTTCTGAGCTTTGCTAAAGTTTTAATTATTCTAAAAGCCTCGGTTGAAGAATTAAAGTGCATCATAGGTCTGTTGTAGGGATCCCCTTTACCGTCTTTGCTCACCAAATAGCTCTCATCTCCATAATAAATCACTGGAATTCCTGGCAAAGTCATGACTAAGCTTAAAGCCATGTGATATCTGTCTTTGTTTTTGCTTTCGCTTAAATATCTTGGCAAGTCGTGATTATCTAAGAAATTCACAGCCTTGTTTGGATAAACGAGGTGTGAGTAATAATTTTCTATCTTTCTCGACAGATCTTTTAAGCTTCCCCCATAAGCAAAAGTCCTAACTATATCATTCCTTATTGGAATGCTTAATAGAGGTGAAATGTTTGAGTATTGGTAGAAATAAAACATGTCATCACTTTTTGATGTGTCGAGTTTGTAATACTCCCCATAAATGAATAGGGGTTCTTTTTGATAAGCAAAAGCGTAGAACTGAGTGAGCCAGCCTAAATCCATGTGCTTCACTGCATCAATTCTAAAGCCGCAAACTCCGCTTTGAATAAATAAATCAAGGCTTTCTTTCAGATATTCATCAACCCAAGGGTTTAAGTGGTTAAAATCAGCCAATCCAAAAAGGTTTGCATATTTTAACTCAAAGCCAAACCAATTCTTTATGTTTCCATTGTGATGATAAATGTTCTCCAAACTCCCCGTGTACTGATTTCGTGTTGCATTTTGCTTATCGTAGTAATAATTTGTTATGAAAGTACCATTGTTATAAAGAGAAGCTAATTCACCATCTGTTGCTGGATTTGAATGATTTGGAACAAAATCAACGATGATACATATGCCTCTTTCTTCCGCTTCTTCAACCAAACGTCTAAAAGTTCTCCAATCCCCAAAATGCTCTTCAATTCTTTTGTAATCTCTCGTCCAGTATCCATGATAAGGCGCTGAACCATAGATTATTTTGTTCACATTATCATTTACTGGAGAAAGCCAGATCATTGAAACACCAAGCTCCTGTAAATAGTTAAGCTTTTGGATTATCCCCTCTAAATCACCTCCCCAATAGAGGCGATATTTAGTATGAGTAGGATCATAAAAAGGTCCATTGTTACTTTGATTGCCATCATAAAATCTGTCCACCATTATTTGGTAAATTACGTTCTTTTCAGGAATCTGATAAGCAAAAGCATTAGGAAGAATCAGCAAAGCAATTATTAAAACTCCTATTCCACGCATTGTATCACCAAAAGTGATAAGAATTAAGAATATTTAAATGTTTAGTATTTCTTAATCTCACTCCAGTTTAACGTTATTGTCTTCTCAATAATGTCCTCATTTGCAGACTTCAATATTTTTAAATGATATGAGCTTCCCTTTCTGCTCCAATTAATGACGGTGGTTGCTGTTTCTTCAAGCAAATAAAGAACCTCCAAAAGGTGCCGATTTAACAGAGAAGTGTTCATAAAGTAGAAGGCCGTTCTGCTCTTCTTTCCAACAAATGTAGAAACGTTTCTTGCTAATCTAACCGCTTCACCATATTCACTTACCAACAGAAGCTTATGAAAGCCCAAAACTGGATTAAAAACAAAACCTTTAGAAGAAATCCATTCCTCATAGATTGTTCCATAGTATTTAAAATCCAGCAAATATTTGTCGGTGTTCAGTGTGCCTATTATACTACCAATCTCCCTCTTTCCACCTATTTTTATAACAGGGGTTTTTGCCAATCTATCGATTGGAAATTGCATAAGCTCTAGTCGAGTTATGAACTCAACCAAGGTATCACCAATATCATCAATCAGAATTCCAATTTTATTCTTCTCGCAGTATTTGGATATTAGATACAGCAAAACTTCTGGTGATGATAGTGAGTCATACTCGACTAAAACGGTCTCTCCGGGAAAAAGATGTGATAAAATCAACTCTAAATTATTACTAACCATGCTTACCACCAGAAATAATTTTTTGCTTTGTAATATAAATAGTTTTTCTTAACTCAAATATCTAAAAACCAGTCTACTCCTCATAAGAAAGGTTACTGCTATACGATTTTTCCCAATGCCATAACTCTAGGTGAGATAAATCCACCAATTTCCTCCTCTCTTTTACCAACTGCTTTGATAGAATTTATCAGAGAAAATATGTTTCCTGTAAGCATATTATCCTTAAAGGGCTTAACCTCGCCGTTTTTTATAACATATCCAAGCTCTATCGTTAAAGAAAAATCCCCGCTTATTGGATTTGCAGTATGTTCTCCAAAAACCTTCCTAACAACTACTGCATTATCCAATTCTTCTAAATTCTCTTTTCTTCCGGTAACTATAATATTGCTGTGCCCTATGTGAGGAGTTGTTCTAAAATCCCTAACTGCATTTCCAGTGCTTTTGGTATTCATAAGCTTGGCATACTGCTCATCGAAGAGGAAGTTCTTTAGCATACCCTCTTCAATTAAAATAGTTCTTTGAGAGGGGTTCCCTTCCCCATCAAAGGAATAGCTACCAAGCTTATTCTCTAAGGTTCCATCGTCAATTAAAGTGAATGCACCACTTGCAACTTCAACACCAAAGCTACTAAACCTTGAACGTCCATGATAGACATTGTCAGCGTATAAATTGTGCATTAAAATCCCAACAATTGAAGCAAAGGAATGAGGCTCAAAAATTATTTCACCCTCGTATCCTACGAGCTTTTTAGCCTTAAAGCTCAACTCAACTTCTTTCAATGCTTTATCAAGTCCTATAGATAGTTCTTCTTCTAAATCGGGCATTCTTCTAAATCCTTTGTAATAACTTCCGCTCCCGCTCTTATCCTCATGTCTTTTAACTATGTAGATGTTTAAGCTTATTCCCGTCGTTTTTTCTTTCTTTTCAACGTCATTCGAGTTTAGTATACCATCCGTAGAAAC
Source organism: Thermococcus sp. JdFR-02 (assembly GCA_002009975.1). Lineage (GTDB taxonomy): Archaea > Methanobacteriota_B > Thermococci > Thermococcales > Thermococcaceae > Thermococcus_C. Next base: position 168,946 of record MTLP01000012.1, on the reverse strand, counting down.
TCCAAAAGCTAGGGCTCCTGATAGGGTATAATCCTTCCCCAAGTTCTCCTTAAGCTCCCTCTCCTTTGCAAGCATTAAGTTAGCTTTATCTAAAGCGTCCTCAAAACTTAAATCCTCTATTCTCTTATCATAAAGACCTTTTATCTTATTTTCCTTAGTTTTTGAAGCGAAACCATAAAATTTAACTTCACTAACCTTTGCCAGCTTTATAGTTTTATCAACGAACTTCTCTAAGGTATTTCTATCATGATTAATTCCAGTTATGTATGAGAAGCCGAGCTTACCTCTATATCCAATTCTAAGTCCTATTCCAGAATGAAACTTCCTTTGCGCTCTTACAAGCTCACCTTTCTCAACTTTAAAGCTACTTCCCCTACCAACTTCCCAGTAAATCTCCCACTCAACATCTTTATGGTTGAGGATTTTGATTAGCTCATCTATCATTTTTCCACCGCATAGGGATTTATACGTGTGACTTAAATGCTTTTGGTAAAAGTATAGAAAGTAAGAAAATTGATGTTTAAATCACCTGAAACTAACAGAATTTTTAAATATTTCAAAAATTCATATTATTATTGGGAAATATCATGAAGAGTTCCATTATTGCTACAATTTTAGTACTCTCCGCTTTATTGCTTAGCACTTTCTTATTGGAAACTCACCAAAATGCACCAGTTAATGAGACCTTCACAGCATCTGAAACTCATACTATGAGCAATATGGAAACCAATCTCAGTAAAACCATCTCTAACTGTGTTCATCCCAGCTATGGAGAATTTAACATCCACAACATTGAGCTAATGACTAAAGGAGTGATAATACCACCAAATAAAACCGTGACAGTAAAGGGCGTGATATTTGCAAAAGAATATACAGTAAAAGGGATGAAAGGATTTGAGGTGGTTAATGAAACAAAATGCTATTACAGCGGGAAGGTTAAACTCAAAGCATTCATCGGCGAACCAAATCTTGGAAATGCATGGCGTGCAATTCAGAGAAAACTCGAAGAAACAAAGGAACTTGAAATCGAGATTATTCCCAGTGAAGTAGAAATTTTCCCTCAAAAGAATGCGACATTTAAAATTAGAATAAGTGCAAAAAATGCCGAAAAAGGAAGAACATATTACATATACCTAGTTGCTTTTGGAGAAGAAGGGTGGAAAAGCTGGGAAGTACTTGAGGTTAAAATTTGGAATGCTTCTTCAAAAGATTAAACTAGACCCCCAACTAAAGCCTTCGTTAACACATGAGGACCTCCATCGTCAATAGGAACCCACTGTCCCTTTCCACAGTAACCGGGGAAATCTATTTTCAAATCTTTTCCAATTGCCCTTATGTTCCTCAAAATATCCAAAATCTTCCCGGACAATGCTACATCTCGTATATGACCTTTAATCTCACCATTTTCAATTAAATATCCCTCTTTGGCACCAAACATAAAAGTTCCATTGACTATATCAACCTCTCCCCCCTTATCCCCAATCAAATACAAGCCGTGCTTAACTTCATTGAGCATTTCCTCAAAAGACCAATCCCCAGGCTCAATGTAAGTGTTGCTCATCCTTACCAAAGGCTGATAATTATAGTTTTGAGCCCTTCCATGTCCGTTTGGTTCCAAATTTAAGTAAGCAGCTGTTTCTCTATCAAGCAAATATTCATTCAAAACGCCATTTTTAATTATCTCAACTCTTCTAGCTTTTATGCCCTCATCATCATAGACATAAGAACCGAACTTCCCTTCTAAAGTGGGATCATCAACAACAGTCAACTCTTCAACCCCAATTTTCTTCCCCAATTTTCCCTCTAATATACTCTCACCGTTCTTTATTGCATCTCCCTCACTTGCGTGTCCCAATGCCTCATGAATAAAAACACCCGTCAATTCTGGATCCATTATAATTTCAAACTCTCCAGAGGGAGGAAGCTGAGCTTTCAAAAGATTCTTAGCTTTATTTTTAACGAAGTTTGTCCAATAGTCAAAATCTATCTTTTTAATAACCTCCCATCCTCTCGTTCCACCAAAGATTTTCCAATAACTCTGCATATCTCCATTTGCCTTCGCAGTTGCGGAGAAGATGAGCTTTACCCTTGGTATTAATGTTTCTATCTCGCTTCCAAGAGAATTAAAATAAAATTGCCATTTTTTACCGTCTCCATATGAAACCTTTCTGTTTGAGATTCCTTTATCAGCTAAAAGGTTATCAATTTCTTTAACAACATCTATCTTCTCATCTATTCCAACTTCCTCAAAATCCTCTTTACATTCAATAAAAACCTTATCTTTCACAGGATCTCCCAAGTAAATCCTAGAATTCCCCCGCATAACTTTTGCAATTTTCATAGCGGTTTCAATAGCTAGCTCTGCCCTCCTCATATCATTTGCAGAAGAAAACCCCCATGCACCATTAAAAACTCTCACACCAACACCAAGTTCTATGTTTGATGAAAGTTCTTCTAATCGAGAATTCTGCATTTCAAGAGAAGTTGCACTAACTTTAACAATCCTCACTTCATAATACTCAACATCATGCTTCCTTGCAAGTTCCTCAGCTTTCTTAATTAGTGCATCAATGTCCACATTCTCACCTCTCTTATAAGAATGAGAGCCATTCCAGAGTGTTCAGCTTTAGTTTATATCCTTTTCTCACATATAGACTAATGTACCAAAACCATGTTAAGTTAATTATCTAGATTTTTGAATGAGGGATATGACTGAAACTCGCAAAAGGATACTAGAGTATATACAAAAAAACCCTGGAATAACGTTTCGTAAGTTAGCTGAGGAACTAAACCTTGGCATAGGTAACTTACAGTATCACCTTAACGTTCTTGAAAAGAATGGACTAATAAAATCAAAGAAAGTTGGAGGAAAGAGGCATATCTTTCCAGCAGAATTTGAAAGAGAATATGAAGCTCTGTTAAGAGTAATTTCAAATAAAACTCAAAGAAAAATCCTACTATTGCTTGCTACTGGGAGTAAAACTCAAACAGAGATAGCAAAAGAGCTGAATCTGACTCAAGCCACTATAAATTACCACATGAAAATACTCAATGAAAACAACATTGTAGAACGTGAAAGAGATGGCAAAAATGTCATTTATACTTTAAAATATGATATTAACACTATAATTCGGGTAATTAGCGAGTATCGTCCATCTTTATGGGACAAACTGTCTGATAATTTAATTGCCCTATTGCTCGAAATTGGAGGGAGGAAAAATGATTGAACACCTCAACTTGATTTTAGACCTGATAGTAATTACATTTGCAGTAATGCTAAGCTTTATCTCATGGATAGCCTATAAGAAGAGCCATTTAAAGAGTGTACTGTTTCTTTTGTTAGCCTTTGCTTTCTTCATAGTAAAAAAAGCTCTCGAAAATATCCCAGCCTTATTACCAACTCTTCAGAAAGACTACATTGAAGTCGGTGTGACGTTGATAGAGGTCGTGATCCTTGGACTCTTTTTTGTTGCAATAGCAAAGAAAGGGGATTGAAAATGCCAATTGCAATTTACCTAATAAAAACTGAAGCCGGAAAAGAAAAGGAGATAAAGAAAAAGCTGTTAGAAGATCTTGGATTTGATGAAGCTTATGTAGTTACTGGACCCTTTGACGTTGTGGGAAAGATTTTCATCCCATTATCAAGAAGAGGACTGGAAGAGCTTAAAGAAGAGATAGAAAAAATTAGTGGAGTCAAGGAGATTAAGTATTTGGAGGTCCTAGCTAGCGGACAATTAGAAGAGGAGGTTTTATAAGCCCAGCGAGTTCTTCCAAAAGACTACCTATTCTCGTTTTCCCGCTTTTACCGTAAGCGCCCATAACAATTAAAGAGTATTTTCCACTGTTAGCTTCTTTCAATATCTCTTCCTTGGCATTTCCTTTCACAATCTTTGTTGAGCAGTTAACACCTTCCCTCTTGCAAAAAGCAAGAAGATCTGAAAGTAAATCATTAATACCTTCTTTCATCTCCCTCCATATTTGCTCCTCATAGTTCTTTATCTCTTCAAATCTTTCACTCCTTGCACTTAAATTAAATGCCATTGCTTTTGCTTCTCTTCTATCCAACACGGAAAAAAGTATAACCTTGGCGTTCTTCTTCTTTGCAACAGTTATCGCATGCAGAGCCGCTTTTTGACTCCATTTTGAACCATCTATAAGAACTAAAATTTTCATCACACTCACCCTACATACCTAATCCATAATATTCCCACACCCAACGCAACCGTTAACACCATTATCACCATCCCCATTTTCAGAAAATCCCCAAAGCCTATCTTTATACCTTCCCTCTCTGCAATACCAATAACAACAACGTTTGCAGATGCTCCTATTGCTGTTCCATTGCCTCCTAAACAAGCTCCCAAACTTAAAGCCCACCAAAGGGGATATATATTTAAGGAATTACCCATGTGCTTTATTAATGGTATCATTGCCGCAGTTAAAGGTATATTATCAACTATAGCCGAACTAAATGCTGAAAACCAAGTTATCACCAATAAGGCTTCTCCTTGGCTGTGTATGTGTCCAATAACCCACTTAGCAACTTCTGCTATTATTCCAGTCTCCTCCAATCCTCCAACAATTATAAAAAGTCCTCCAAAGAAAAACAAAGCCGTCCACTCTATTCTCTCTAAAATCCCTTCTGGATTTTCCATACTCCAAAGGAGTAACAAAGATGCACCAAATAATGCTACAACCGCTGGTTCTATACCAATTTTGTCATGGACGAAAAATAGAGACACTACAAGAATGATCGTTGCAACTGACTTCTTGAAAAGGACTATATCCTTAATCACAGCTTTTTCGTCTAAGCTTTCCAAACTATTAATTATTCTCCTTCTTTTATCTGAACTAACGTTTAATGCCCTGTTATAAACCATATATATCACTCCAAGCATTAAGATAAAATCAAGCAGTGAAATTAAGCCCATGTTGGTTAAGAACTCATTAAAGCTTAAATTAGCGGCAGATCCAATCATGATGTTTGGAGGATCACCTATTAGAGTTGCCGTTCCACCAATATTAGAAGCAAATATTTCCGATAAAAGGAATGGAATTGGGCTTAGCTCCATAAGTTTGCTTATATAGAGGAGCATGGGAGTTAAAAGGAGAACTGTAGTAACGTTATCCAAAACTGAACTTACAAGAGCTGTTACAACAGAAAAAAGCAATAAAACTCTAATTGGGTTCCCCTTTGCAAATTTAGCAGTTTTTATTGCTATATACTCAAAGAGACCGCTATTCCTTGCAGTGTTCACTATAATCATCATACCCATAAGCAGAAATATGGTATCCAGATCAAGATAGTATGAGACTCGTTCCCATGGGACTATTTTCAAGAATAAAACTATAGATGCTCCAAACATTGCAGCAACAGCCCTATGGATTCTTTCACTAACAATTAAAGCATAGGTAAAGATAAACACTGCAAGTGCTATTGTCTCCATGTTCATCCATTTCCCTCCTTAGTAAACTATAGTTGGAATGTAAACATGCTGAACGATCTTCAAAACAATGGGACTAAGAGGAGAAGTTTTAGTTATCTCAGAACCATAAGCCTTTGATATAACTAGCATATCTTGGTCTTTAGCGAGCTTTATAATGTCTTCGCTCTTATTTCCAAAGAACAACCTTCTCTGAACCTTTATTCCATAATTTTCTAATTCATTAGAAATTTTATTAACAATTTTAAGCCCCTGTTCTTCTTCCTTCTTCCTAAACTCTTCACTTGCTTCTTTGTTAAGAGTTTGACGAATTATCTGAAAAATCTGTGAATCTATAATATAAACCAAAAGAACGCGTGCATCATATGCGGATAAAACATCATAGACATCAAAGGGAATTTCCTTAACAAATCTATCAAGAGGCATTAAAATAGAGTTAATCTCTGGAAGAACCATCTCCTCTTTGGTTAATAAAAACTCTCTATACTCTCTTATAACATGCTCATATCTTTTTCCAGCGATGTTCCTGAACTTTCTACGTATCAAAGATGAGTACAACCCCATACCCTTCCCATACCAAATTCAACATGGTGTTATTAAACATATTGGTTCAAAACTCTAAATATAGATTCATGAACCATAAGGGATATTAAAGAGAAAACCTTTTGAAAATTTGGTGGTGAAAGTGAAAAATGAGATAAAAAGCGTGGCATTTTTGTTCGTGCTCATTGTACTAATTCTGTCTCCTCTAACATTAGCTCAATGTCCAAGTGAAGGGAACACCGTTACAATAAAAGCACCTGCAGTTTCAAAGACATCAAGCGGAGAGCTAATAGGTGTTGCAACAGATTTTATAATAACAGTCTCACCTGGAAGTGGTCACGTTTATGTAGAAACTTGGCCCCTTGCGGAGTTAGATATGCAGGCTTCAGCAAGATTAGCAGCACAAGTTGCAGGGCAAGTTTTAGGAGTTGATATGGACAAATATGACATCTTTATCCAAATTAGAGCGGATTCACCAATAATTGGAGGACCCTCCGCAGGAGGAACAATGACCGTTGGTATTATAGCCGCATTAAAAGGATGGAAACTTAGGGAAGATGTTATGATGACCGGAATGATAAATCCAGATGGCACGATAGGTCCAGTAGGAGGAATTTTGGAAAAAGCTTCCGCTGCTTATAGCGTTGGAGCGAAGCTCTTTTTAATCCCTTCTGGTCAAAGAATACAAGTTGTTCAACACACCGAGCAAAAACAGGTAGGACCTTTAATCCAAATAACAAGTAAAACTGAGAAAGTAGATGTCGTTGAATACGCAAAGGAAAGATGGGGCTTAGAAGTAAAGGAAGTCAAAGACATATATGAAGCTGTCTTTTACTTTACAGGTCACAAAATTGAAAAACCAACAGCTCCAGAAAGCATTAAAATTGACACGAGCTTTCTAAAGGAAGATGCTATAAAGGATCACGAAAACACTACCAAGTACTATGAAAGTGTTGAGCAAAAACTAAAAGAAAGCGATGTAAGCTATACAACTTATTCTTACCTAAAAGCAGCCCTCGATGATGCTAAAAAAACATTAGATGATGCAAAAAGAGCATTGGACAGTGGGATGTATTACACTGCTTTAAGCAAAGATTTCCAAGCTAGAATTGCTATCAGACATGTCGATTGGTATTTAGACATTAAAAATGAAAACGATGTTGAAAACCTCTTTAAAATCGTTGATAATGATATAAAGGAAACAGAGAGCTTTGTTTCAAATCTTAGCATTAAAGGAGTTACTATGCTTCAAGCTGTTGCTGCAAGCGAAGAAAGAATTGAACAGGCAAAAACCCTTCTAAAAGAAGCCTGGAGCAGTTACTACAAGGGAGATTACTGGAATGCAGTAAGCAATGCAGCTTATGCATACGAAAGAATTCAAACAGCAAAGTTTTGGGCTAAACTTGGAGTAAAATATGCAACTGGAGAGGAAATAAGCAGGGAAGTTATTAAAGACACTTCAAGAGAGTATCTCGACAACTCAAAGCTCGTGGTTACATATATAACTTCCATGTTTGGAGAAAGCTTGATGCAAGGTCTTTTAGAGGGGCTAAATAAAGGTGAACAATATTATGAAGATGGGAAGTATTCAGCTGCTCTGTTCTCAGCTATGGAAGCTCGTATCAAAGCCCAGATTATCTTAGACACTCTAGGAATAGAAAACGAGACTGTTTTAATGAACAAGCTTTCTCAAATGAAAAAAGATGCGGAGATAGCAATTGCAACCGCTCAAAAACAAGGGGTTTACCCAATATTGGGAATGGCATATTATGAATTTGCTCAAAGCTATGAAAAGCAAAAGGGGATTGAGAATATCCAAACTGCAATGATATTCTATCAATATGCAAAAGAAACGGCAACAATCTTCTTAGGCAAACAATCTCCAAAAATAATAGAAACCCCGGATTTAGTTCCTACATCACCACAAACTACAACACAACATCAAATCGAAGGAAATAGAACCTGTCCAACCATTACTAAAGAAGAAGCCCCAAAGGAAGTGATTGGGGCAATTGCTGTCCTTGGAATACTCTTTGGTTTGGCAATAGGTCTGTTAATGGGCAAGAAGCTTTAACCTCTATCTTCCTAATTTTTAAAGCTGTGATGAGAACTCCCTGAACTGAAAGATGATGACGACCGGTCAGCTGAGCCTTTAAATATAATGAAGACAGATTCATGAAATATGTATAGGAAAGTTTCCTACTTGGTGGTTGCAATGGTGCTTATATCTTCACTTTTGATATTATTCAAACCATCTTTTGAACAAAGAGAAACTCTACCAAAGTATTCTGACGAAATTGTCCAACTCCCTGAGCCAAGATATGAGGGAGAGATGAGTGTAGAGGAAGCAATAGCAAGGAGGAGGAGCATTAGATACTACAGAGATGAGCCTTTGACACTTGATCAACTCTCCCAGCTCTTATGGGCTGCTCAGGGAATTACAGAAAAAAAGAAGAAGTTTAGAGCTTCTCCAAGTGCCGGAGCTACGTATCCCTTTGAAATCTATGTTGTAGTTGGAAATGTCCAGGGTTTAAAACCAGGCGTTTATCACTACAATCCCTTTAACCATACCTTAGAATTGATAAAAGAAGGGGATTATAGAAAAGAGCTACAAAAAGCTGCTTTAAACCAAGAATGGGTAGGAAAAGCCGCTATAGATATAGTTTTAGTTGCATTCTATGAGAGAACAACAAAATATTATGGTGAAAGAGGTTATCAATATGTCCACATAGAAGCTGGGCATATAGGACAAAACATATACCTACAAGCTACAGCTCTAAACCTAGGAACAGTTGCTGTTGGAGCTTTTTATGACAAGGAAGTGGCAAAAGTAGTCGAAACTGATGGAACACCCTTGTATATCTTCCCAGTAGGTGTCCCGAGGTGAGAAAATGGTTACACTGGATCACTACCTCTTAGGTTATTTAACCTTTGCATTTATGAACTTAACAATGCTCAGCGGAGCTTTTATCTATCTCTCAAAGAAGAATAAAGAATCATGGATAAAAATTCACATAGCTCTGGGAATAATAACTTACATCTTAATGGTTTGGACAATTTGGATTGTAAGATAGAAGTATAAAAAGAAGAGGTAAAGCTAGATACCTTTTTCCTTAGCTTCAGGTGGCTCTTCGATTAAATTATCACTGTACTTGTCGTAATCTGCTAAGAGGAACTCTTCACTCATGCTTAATGCTTTAACTGCTTTTTCTTCTCCTGGGAACTTCTTACCTGGACATACGTCAACACAGAGGGCACAGAACATACAGCGTGAAACGTAATGCCTAATTTTCTTAAGCTCTGGAACCCACTCCATTGCATCTGCTGGACACACCATTATACAAAGCCTACATCCAATACAGCGCTCGGGATCATAGTGGAGTTTACCCCTAAATCCTTCTGGAACAGGAACAGGTGGATTTATCTGTACTTCACCCTTTTGAACCTTCTCGATTAGCTCGGTGACATTTTTAGGAGCGTGCTTAACTGGGAAAGGATTTGTGAAAGGCTTTTCGAGGAGCTGCTTTAAGATTAAAAACATTACTTTAGTTGGCATTTTTCACACCCCCACCCAGATCAATGCCAATCCAAGCAAAGCCACTAGGTTCACATGCACCCAGAATATCCTTGAAGCCTGATCTATCTTGAATCTCCCGAATGAAGTTCTCACTAAAGTCACTGCAAGTAGATAGATTATGAGTACCTTAAGCAGGAACCATAAGGCTTCCACTGCATACAAAGCAAACCCTGTTAAGCTCAACCCCAAGATTGAGCTTAGTGTGAATGGGAAGAACAATACAACCTCTATTGCAGCCATTGCAAATCCTCTAACCGCATCTGAGAGGTAAAATAAAGCCAAGTTTCTTCCACTGTACTCTGCGAGCATACCTTCTGCTATTTCGGTTTCAGCCTCTGCAATGTCAAAAGGAAGCTTAGCGAGTTCTGCTGGTGTTACAGTCAATAGAGCAACAAAGAGCAACAATACACCAAATGCTGCTAATGGGCTTACAATGCTCCAAACTGGTGTTGATGCAATCGTCGTTAGTGAAAAGCTTCTGTAAATTAGGGCAAATCCAACTATTACAGTGGCTAGGGGCATTTCATAGCTCATCATTAAAACCATTTCTCTTTGAGCACCAACTGATGAAAATGGACTTCCAGAGGCAAAACCTCCAATTGCCATTGCCAATGATTGAAGGGTCAGTAAGTATAGGATAACTACCAAGTCTCCATAACCCTCTAATGGAGCTTTTAAGACACCAAATGGTATGTAAAGGAGCAAGGTTAGTGAAGATGCAAAAGCCAAAATTGGCATTGCATTGAAGAGCCAAGCTATAGCATTTTTTGGTACTATGGTTTCTTTGAGCAAAAGCTTTCCAACATCCCAGAATGGCTGTCTTATTGGTGGACCAATTCTTGAGGTCAGCCTTGCGGAAATTCTCCTATCAATACCCTTATAGACAAGTCCAAGGAAAACTCCCAATAGTGGAAAAGCAACGCTATAAAATATTGTCTCGGGAGTCATTTTAACTCCCTCCTAATCTTTTCTGTTTTTTCAAGACATTTCTTTCTTATTTCAGTATATCCAAGTTCATTTCCATCCTTTGTTTTAACCACTGCAACTCTGTCGTTACAACACATACATGGGTCAATGTAAGCAACTACTATTGGAATATCAGCAACTTCAGCGCCAATCAGCAATGGTCCCCATGAGTTTATGTTATTGTAGCTTGGAGCAATGACCTTCCAAACGCTTGGACCGTCTCTACCGTCAAATTTTAGGTAGTGAATTACTTCTCCTCTTGGAGCTTCATGAGCACCAATGGCTTCACCCTTCGTTCTTCTAATCTTAGCTAAAAGCGCTACGTAGTTTGGAATTGCAAGGATTTTCCCTTCAGGTAAATTGTCAACACAGTATTCAATTATGTCCAAACTTTGCTCTATCTCGTAAATTCTAACCATTGTAACGTCATAAGCATCTCCATACACTTCTCCCACTATATCCTGAGGAACTACTGCTCTGACATCTATGTCAGCATAGGCATCATAGGGCATATCCTGTCTAACATCCATTCTAATTCCAGCCGCCCTTGCAATTGGTCCGACAAGGTTAAGCTTTAATGCAATATCCTTTGAAACCTTTGCAACATTTCTTGTTCTCGCTTTATATACTGGATCTGAGAGGAATATCTCTTTCATGTGTTCTGTAAACTTCCAATAATAGTCTATAGCGTCTTTTATTGCTCTAATGTGCTTTTCTTTTAGGTCCCTCCTAGCTCCCCCAATCATGTACATTGAATAGTTTATTCTGTTTCCTGTTATGAACTCGAGTAAGTCTAGAACTTTCTCTCTTCCCTTCCATGTCCAGAATAACAGAGTGTCAAAACCCATTTCGTGAGCGATAACCCCTAACCAAAGTATGTGACTGTGAATTCTTTCAAGCTCTGCTATTATTGTTCTAATATATTGAGCCCTTGGAGGAGCCTCAATTCCCAAAGCTTTTTCTGCTGTTATTACAAAGGCATAGGGGTGAGAGATTGAACATATTCCACAGATTCTCTCTGAAAGGTAGAGGGTTTGTATTGCATTCCTCTTCATGCCCATGTACTCTATTCCTCTGTGAGCAAAACCTCTCTTAACATCAACTTTTACTATTTTCTCACCCTCTACTTCTGCTTCTACTCTAATAGGCTCCTTTAAAGCTGGATGAATTGGACCAACAGGGATATAATAGGTGCTTTTAGCCACTTTCACCACGCTCCTTCCTTATTTCCTTAACGCTTTTGTGGGTGTGTTTAATCATATCTTCAACTCCATATTCATCTCTCCTCCATGGATATTTGCCTTCTGGCCAATCATCTGGTAAGAACAGATGTCTCTTGTTCTTTAAGCCATCGAATTCTACTCCAAGCATTTCCCTGATTTCTCTCTCGTTTGTTTCAGCACCCATCATGAGATCAGTTATAGTTGGAAGTATAAGGTTGCTCTTAGGAAGATCAAACTTCAGTGTTATGCTTATTTCACCCCAAGGACGTGTGTGGAAAATTCCAAATGAGTATATCATCTTTATTACTTCTCCACCAGTGTCTTCTCCAGTTATAAAGTGTAAATGTGGGTAATCAATGGCAAAAATTGTCTCAACAGCTTTTCTGAATGCATCTTTGTCTATTTCTGCCCATATTTCATAGAGCTTTCTTTGCCTTTTAACTCCCATTGTATATTCCCTAATCTCATAGCTAAGCATGGCATCTCCTAGAGTATTTTTGAGCTTTTCAAGAACTTGCTCGACATTTAAAACTTCGCTCATTCTTCCTTCCCCTCCAGTTTCTTCTCAAGCTTCTCTACCTTAAGCCAAGCCTTTACTACCGCATCTATAATTGCCTCTGGTCTTGGTGGACAACCTGGAACGTAGACATCAACTGGAATTATCTCATCAATTGGCCCTGCAATGTTGTAAGAGTCATAAAAGACTCCTCCTGAAGTTCCACAGTTGCCTACTACAACAACTGCTTTTGGTTCTGGCATTTGTTCATATACGCGCCTTAATTTGTCGGCAAAATCTCTTGGTATTGCTCCTGTTACAAGCAATACATCTGCATGTCTTGGTGATCCAACTAGCTTTATTCCAAATCTCTCTACGTCATATCTTGGGGTTAAAGCGGCTACAATTTCAATATCACATGCGTTACATGAACCACCTGATGCATGGAAGACCCATAGTGAGCGCTTGAAATTATCTAATTTTCCCATCTCACGCACCCCCGACAAGGAGGAATAGAATTATGCTTCCTACTCCTAAATACCATAAGATATAATCCCTCATGTCTCCAGTGTGTATTGCTGTTAGGACTTTGTAGTATCCTTTCAATGCTTCAACAAAGCCCCAATATATGTCCCCTGCCTTGACTTGCACCTTCTCTTTTGAAGGTTCCACGTTACCACTCAAAAATGGCATAACTTGATCTGTGTTGGGCTTGTATGATGGGTTTCCGCGGCTGTATATTATGTAGCCTATGAGGGCAAAGAAAACTAATAGAGCAAGCCAGAGCAATGGATTCCAAAATCCTGAGCCAGATAACAGTGTAAAGCTCATGCTAAACCACCCCATGATTGATATTGTATAAAGTTGATGAGGGCATCAACTGCTGGGTAAACTATTTTATCAAGCACAAAGTCTGGGAACAGACCGAATAGTACACACAATGCTGCTAGTATTACCATTGCAACTATCATTGGCTTTGGAACTTCCCTAACTTTCTCGTATTTCTCTAAAGGTGGCCCTAGAAATGCTGAAGCAAACACCTTTACGAATGAAGCCAATGTTAAGATACTCGTAACCATTGCAAATATAGCCAAGAGTGGGTTTAACTTGTAAACTGCTTCGTAGATAAGGAATTTGCTTGCAAATCCATTGAAGGGGGGTATTCCAGATATTGCTGCAGCTCCAACCATGAAGCTTATAGTCGTTATTGGCATCTTCCTTGCTAAGCCACCCATTTCGTTTAAGTTTCTTGTTCCGGTTACATAGAACAATGCACCAGCGGTTAAGAGGAGTAAACTCTTGTAGATGATGTGATTTATTATGTGGAAAACTCCACCCGCCATTGCAGTTCTTCCAAACTCAATCAATGCTTGTTTGTCGTGGAACACTGTCAATCCAACACCCACACCCAATAGCATGTATCCTGTTTGTGAAATGGCGTGATAGGACATTAAACGCTTGACATCCTTTTGAACAAGTGCCATTGTAACTCCTATAAACATTGTTAGTACTCCGAGGATTGACATTATCCATCCAACTGTTGCCATGTCTATTGTTATTTTTCCAAATAAGGTGAAGCTAACTCTAAAGAGAGCATAAAGACTTGCATATGTAGAGACGAGAAGTGGTGGGTTTATTCCACTTGGAACTTCTGTATAAGCATCTGGAACCCAGTAGTGCATTGGAACTGAACCGCACTTCATTGCGAATGATGTAAAGAGCAATCCCAATGCAATCATGTCTAGGGGATTGAAGGTTATTTGCTTGCTGAGATAGGCTAAGTTTAGGTGTCCATATTGCCCATAGAGTATTCCAACTGCAAAGAGAACCATTAGTGATGCAACTGAACTCACTATTAAATACTTAATTCCAGCCTCACTTGCTTCTCCCCTATAGTTTCTAAAGCCAACTAAAGCCGATCCAGCTATGCTTGCTATTTCAAGGAACACGAATAGGTTGAATAGATCTCCTGTTAAGACCATTCCTAGTATTCCCGCTGTTAGCAAGAGTAAAAGCGTGTAGTACTTCTCCAAGCCTGTCTCTTTTTGTAAGTGACTGTAGGAATATACAGCACCCACGAATGACATTAAACCAGCACTTATCGCCATAAAGGCTCCAATTCCATCAACTTGGAACATGATTCTTATTGGAACCCTATATCCAGAAGGAAGCACTAGCGTTGGTTTATCTGCACCAAAGACGTAAATCATCATTCCCTTTGTAAGAACTTGATACTCAAGTAAGAGGACGAGGACCAATGTTAATCCACTGATTAATATTGCCCATAAGGCTGCTAAGTTATACCTCTTCCTAAATAGAGGTGTTATGAATGCTCCGAAGAGGGGAATTGCAATTACTAAAGCTGGTAAATGCTCGATCATCCCCTCAACCTCCTTATATTTCTAACGTCTAAAGTTCCATAGTGACGGTAAATGTTCACGGCAAAAGCAAGCATTAAAGCTGTTACTGCAACTCCAATAACGATACTTGTAAGGGTTAAAGCCTGTGGGGTTGGAAGAACCATTTTATTTACCTCTGCGGCTTCCTTTGGTGCAAGAGTGTAAATTGGCACATATGCACCTTTCACATATCCAAGTGCCACTAAGAACAAGTTAACAGCTCCTTCAATTATCTCAATGCCTATGACTATCTTAATTAAGTTTTTCTTGAAGCCAATAGTGTAAAAGCCAATTGCTAAGAGCAAGGCTACAACGATAAATGGGAAGTTGGTGAGTACATTCATTTCTCTCCCTCCTTTAGAATTAAGAAGAAGATTAAGATGATGCTTGTAAGTCCGGCTAAAACTTTCATACCGACAAAGATGTTCATGTAAGCGAGTGTTCCTCCAGTGTTGAGATAACCTGGGTTTATTCCAATTGGAGTTTTACCCCCAAATAGGAAGCCACTGTTTGCTATTACGTTCTTAAAGAAGGTATACCCTGCAAGACCCAATAATCCCGTTCCTAAAAAGCCCAATGCACCAATGCTTTCTAATTGACTTAGTGGGGCTCTCTCAAAGAGCTCTTTTACCTTTTTATGTTCATGCGCTACAATGAGTAAGGCTAAACCACTTGCAACTACTGCACCTCCTTGGAAACCACCTCCAGGGGTCAAATGACCATGAAGGATTATATACAAACCGAATACAAGTATTAAAGGTGCTAAGAGCCTTGTAGTTGTTTTGATGATTGTCGTTGTCATGTCTTCACCCCCCTACTCCTAAGTGCCATTAGAACACCTGCAACTGCGGTAAATAGAACTGTAGCCTCTCCAAGTGTATCAAAACCTCTGTAGTCAAACACTATGCTCGTCACGACGTTATTAGCTGAAGCCTCTTCTTGAGCATGCATTATGAAATAGTTATCCATCTCTCTATGTACAGGCTCTCCAAAGGGTCTAATCTCAAATGCCGCTGTTAAGAGGAAGAACGTGAACGCTAAAAAGACCACGATTCCAAGGGCATTTCTCATTCGATCACCTCCTCATCGGTGGTATTCTTTATCGCCAAAAGATACATTGCTGTTGTTAGTCCAGCTCCGACACCTGCTTCTGCTATTGCAACGTCTGGTGCTTGTAGAAGGTAGAACTCTAAGGAAAGTATTAGACTAAACACTGCCATTGCAATTACAGCCGCTACCAAATTCTTGAACCTTATAGCAACTATTGCACTAACTAATAGTCCAATGCCAACTAAAATTTGGGCGATTTCAAAAAACCCTAAAAAGTTCATAGCCTTCCCTCCAGTTCATCTATAACTGCACCATATGGTCTAATACCAGATTTTCTCGCTGCTCTTCCAATTGCATGAGCACCCACTGGATTAGTTAGTATCAAGAAGAACAATGCAAGCAATGAGTGTAGTGCTATTATAACCCATGAAGATTCTCTACTTGACATCCAATTGTACGCTGAATAAACAACAGTTGCCAAGACTATGAATATTGTCCCAAAGGTTGTACACTTAGTTGCTGCATGTATACGAGTATAAACATCTGGAAATCTTAAGATACCAATGCTTGCTAAGAGATTGAATATAACTCCTATCGCCAATAGAATTAGAAGTATCCACTCTATCATATCACTCCCACCCTCTTCTTTACTAAATAACGGGCAATGTATAGCGTTGCTATATAGCTCAAAACTGCGTAAACAAGAGCTACATCAATAATAATCGCTTGCTTTGTAATAACTCCATAGATAATCATTGCACCAACCGTTGTTGTAGTCATTGAATCTAAAGCAACTACCCTATCTGGAATAGTGGGTCCCAAAAGCAATCTTATTAGTGTTAGCGTTGCTGAAACCAATAACAATAGAAACGCTCCCATAAAAACAGTTTCCGCATTCATTCTGCAATCCTCCTTGACCATTTTGGTAGATAACCACAAAGTTCTTCAGGAGTTGGTTTTTCCTTTCCTTCGGGAACATAGATCCAGTGAACATAGAGATTCTTTTCCTCATCAACCTCCAACGTAAAAGTTCCAGGTGTTAGAGTTATTGAATTTGCGAGAAGAGTTACGCTTTCGTCTCTTGTCAATCCTGGAGAAATCTTGACTATTCCTGGTCTTATCTTTCCAGTTATAACCCTATATGCAACATCAAGGTTTGCTTTTGCCATTGCTAAGAAAAATGGACCTATTGCATAGATTATAAACAAAGCCCATCTCCTTGGATTAAAGAAGTAATCGACCTTTTCTGCCATTATATTGCGTGTAAGGTAGCCAACCACTGCTGCAATGATTACTCCCGCAATTAGCTCCTCCATGCTCCATGCTATTATATTTCCTGAACCAGCAGTGAGTAATAGGTATACTATAAACGACCAGATGAAAGATGCTGCAAATCCCATTTTCCCACCTCAACTTTAGGTTTTAAACCCTCTTCGGACTTTTTTCTTCAAATGCTCAATTGGAGGTTTGAGATTTTTTCTTAAATACGTTTCTGAAACGAAAGGTTATACACCATATATTTTGACAAATGAAAAAGTTGTTAAACTTTACAAATGAATTAACATAAAATGGTAATGATAAACAAATGCTGTCACTATAGCATATATTGCTTTTAAAAAAACATTGAAAAAAGTTATATTTTTCTAAAATTCGGGGAAAAAGGAAAAAATGTAATACTTATTACTCAATAAATCTTAACAAATAAGAAAAAATTAAAAATTAGTATTACCATCATTCTTTAGCTTTAAGCTACAACCAAGATTTGCAAATACTTATCAAAACTTTGTTGGATTATATCCAAAAATATACAAAACTTAGCAAGATTAATAAAAAACATCCCCAATCCAAATAATGGTGGTGTAATGATAAAAAAAGTAAATGTTTGTAAATGGAATGGAAAAGCCATTCTCACAGAAGATTACGTTTGTGTAGAGCAAAGTTATGAGATTTACATACAATATGAGAATTTTGAAGAGCTTATTGCTGAACTTAATGCTTCACCTTCTCAACTTAGAGAATTAGGAGCTGGATTTGCCGTTTGTGAAGGTTACGCAGATTTAGAAAAAATAAGTGACGTCAGAGTTAGAGAGAATAAAATCTATATTCTGTACAAAGATACTCAAAAAGAAAGTGAAGAAGAGACATCTATAAAATATCCACCATGCGGTGACTCATATTTGGCTAAAGAAAAAAAGGAAGTAGGAAAAATAACATCTGAAATGAAAATTAGCGTAGAGGTTATACTAAAAATAATCTCCATGATGTCAAGAATTTCGGAAATATGGAAAATGACTGGAGGGACTCACTGGGCAGCACTCTTTGATAAGGAAGGCAAAAAAATTGTCCATAGTGAAGATATTGGTAGACACAATGCTGTTGATAAAGTTGTAGGATATGCCGTTTTAAACAAAATAAGTTTAGACAACACTATTTTAGCTTCAAGTGGGAGAATGCCCTATGCAATGGTCAAAAAAGCTGCAAATGCTGGAATACCGATCATCATAACAAAGTCCCCTCCAACAGATAAAGGTATTCAATTGGCAAAGGAAAATGGAATAACCCTGATAGGATTTGCGAGGGGAAGAAGGTTTACAATTTATGCTGGAGAGGGAAGAATAATATTTTGAGATCTCCAATAGATGTTTTCTGCTTTCATATATCCTCTTTTAAGCAACAGTTATTAACATGTTTATGTCAATAATTGGGTGTTCATAGAAAGAATTTTAAACTAAATTTGTCAAAACAGAATTGAGGTAAATTGTGCACATTGTGAAGACTTATGTTCATGAGGTGTCTGCTTTGAAGGGTGAGCTAATACCCATAGTCTGTCCCTACTGCGGTGTGGGATGTAGAGCTTATGTGAAAGTGAGGGGTAATCAGCTTAACCTCGAGTATGCTACAGATATCGAAAATATTCCAAATGAAAAAGGCAAACTTTGCCCAAAGGGGAATACCATTTTAGATCACCTTTCAGATCCTGAAAGATTAAAAAAGCCTCTAAAAGCCGTTGAAGAAGGAAAGTTTAAGGAAATAAGCTGGAATAAAGCAGTAAAGGAAGTTGCTGAGAGACTGAAAGAGATTGCAAAAGATGATCCAAATCAATTGATGTTCCTTGGAAGTGCAAGAACCTTCAACGAACCAAATTACCTTCTTCAAAAATTAGCAAGAATGTTAGGCACAAATAACGTAGACCATTGTGCAAGGCTTTGCCATGCCTCAACCATTACCGGACTAGTTTCAACTTTTGGTGCTGGTGCAATGACAAATACTTATAAAGATATTGAGCAAGCAAACTGCATCATTATTTGGGGTCATAACTATGCCGAAACCCATCCAGTTGGATTTAAATATGTTTTAAAAGCCAAAGAAAGAGGAGCAAAAATTATCGTTGTTGATCCAAGACTCACAAGAACGGCATGGTTTGCAGATATACATCTACAACACTATCCCGGAACAGACATTGCTTTAGCCAATGGACTAATGCATGTTATAATTAAAAAAGGTCTCTATGACAAAAAATTTGTAATGGAAAGAACAACTGGATTTAATGAACTTGTTAAAGTCGTTGAAAAGTACACTCCCCAATATGTGGAGAAAATTACTGGCGTTCCTGCTATGCTAATAGAAGAAGCGGCTATAACCTTTGCAACCGCTGGAAAAGGTGTTATAACTTGGGCAATGGGTCTGACTCAATCTGTTCACGGTCATGATAATGTTAGAGCAGTGGCAACGCTTTTAGCAATTTGTGGTTACATAGGAAGAGAAGGATGCGGCGCTTCTCCAATGAGAGGTCAAAATAATGTACAAGGAGCATGCGATATGGGGGTATTACCGGATGTATTTCCCGGATATCAAAAGATTACAGATTTAGAGAAACTCGAGTTCTTTAAGAAATTTTGGAAAGTTGACTATCTCAGCGATGAGCCTGGTTTAACAGTTATTGAAGCCTCCTATGCTATCAGCAAGGGAAAAATCAAAGGATATTATGTAATGGGTGAAAATCCTGTGATTAGTGATGCAAATTCAAATCATGTTATTAAAGCTTTAAGAAAACTCGAATTTATGGTTGTTCAGGACATATTTTTAACGGAAACTGCACAATTTGCCGATATCATTCTTCCAGCGGCAGCAATGTTGGAAAATGAGGGTTCTTTAACAAATACTGAAAGAAGAGTACAATGGAGTTTTGCTGTGAAAAAACCACCTGGGGATGCAAAACCAGATTGGTGGATAATTAGTGAGATTGGAAGGACTATTGGGCTTGGGAGCTTCAATTACTTGAAAGTTGAAGATATTCTAAGGGAAATCAACCAATGCACTCCACAGTATGGGGGAATAACTCCAGAGAGATTAAAAGAAAAATTAGCAGGAATTCATTGGCCATGTCCCAATGAAAATCATCCTGGAACAAAGATTCTCTATAGAGAGAGATTCCTTACACAAGATGAAAAAGCTCACTTGGCTGCAGTTGAACATAAGCCACCAGCGGAACTTCCAAATGATGAATACCCCTTCATTCTCACTACTCATAGATATGTTGGTCAGTATCACACGCTAACTATGAGTGGAAAATCTCCCTCCTTAGCTAAAAGATGGTCGGAACCTTTAGCTGAGATTCATCCAGAAGATGCCGCAAAACTTGGAATTAAGAATAAGGACCTAGTTAAGCTCGTTACACGAAGAGGAGAATACATTTGCAAAGCCTTAGTCACGAGAAGAGTCAAAAAAGGAGTAATTGCAGTTCCTTGGCACTGGGGAGCCAACGTTCTTACAAACGATACCTTAGACCCAATAAGTAAAATCCCAGATACGAAAGCCTGTGCATGCAATATCTTTAAGATTGGAGGTGAGATAAATGAAGAAAGCACTCTTCATTGATTTTAGCAAATGTATCGAGTGTAGAGCATGTGAAGTAGCATGTGAGAGGGAACATGGAAAATCCCACATATTCGTTTTTGAATTTGAGGGAATGATAGCTATGGCTTTTCACTGCAAGCACTGTGAAAAAGCGCCATGTATAGAGGTTTGTCCAACTAACGCTCTCTATAGGGATGAGGAAGGTGCTGTCTTAGTTGCACCCCAAAAATGCATTGGCTGTATGATGTGTGCAATAGTTTGTCCCTTTGGAATTCCAGAGCTTGATTCGGTGAATAAGACAATGTCAAAATGCAATCTATGTGCCCATAGGAGAGCTGAAGGGAAAGAGCCAGCGTGTGTAGCAACTTGCCCAACAGATGCTCTACTTTATGGAGACTTTAGCGAAATAATTAGAAAAAGAAGGGAGACGTTTGTGAAAAAAGCAATGAAATTGGGAAAAGAAAGCAAAAAAGCCCTTGGTTTTGCTTTTATTTAAAGGAGGTGTAGAATTGACAAAGCTTTACATTGATCCAGACCTCTGCATTGGTTGTGGTGCTTGTACTTATGTTTGCTCCCCAAATGCTCTGCTTAAGGTTGATGAGAAAGGTGTTAGGAAAATAATTTTCGATACCAAGAAATGTACAGAATGTCAAGACTGCGAGAAAATATGTCCCACTAATGCATTTAAAAGAAAAGCCAATGACGTCCAAATTCTTAAATTTGAGCTTGTTAAATGTTCAAAATGTGGGAAACCCACTGAATTCACATATAAACAAGCTGATAAAGCTTTGAATACACTATTAAAGAAATCCTTCAAAGAAAGTATTAGAGACACACTTCTCCTTTGCAACGACTGTAAAAGAGAGTTAGTAAAAGAAAACCTACTAAGATCATTAAGAATAACAGAAAAGCGGCTTTTAGTGGAAATTGTTTAAATTTGCCAATTCTTTTATATCTCCACTATCTCAGCTAATATGTATGGTGAAAGTTATGAAAGGTGTCATTTTAGCCGGTGGAAGAGCAAAGCGCTTTGGTGAAGATAAGCTGCTTTTTAAAGTCGGCGGAAAGCCTTTAATAATGCATACAATTGAAAAGCTTTCTAGAGCAAAGTATATTCATGAGCTTTTCATTGTAACCTCTGAAGATAGAAGGAAGAGTTTTAAGAAGCTTGGTTTTGAAGTTCTTGTTGATAATCTTTTAGTTGGACCAATTGGGGGAATTTATACCGCTTTAAAGCAAATTGGTGATTCTTTTGTCGTGGCTGGTGATATGCCCCTATTAAATTCTAAATTCGTTGAACTGATTATAGAGCAATTCTACAAAGACAAATGTACAGCATGTGTTCCAATCTGGAAAAATGGTTATTTAGAGCCCCTCCATGCTGCTTATTCAAAAAGCTTTGCCAAATTTTTAAAGGAACAGATTGAAAAAGGAGATTACACAATAAGACCGGCAATTCTAAAGGCAAACACGTGTTATATTAAAATCGAAGAGCTGCCAAAAGAGTTTAGAGAAAGTTTTTATAACGTAAATACAAAGCGAGACCTGAAAAAAGTCGAATCTCTAAAGCAAAAATCTGCAATAAAAAATAAAAAGCTTTATAAACCCTCTCACTTACTAGACTTGACGCTCTTCTAAAGGGCGTTAAAATATTTGAAAGGAGATATTGAAAATGTATGGAGATAGATTTGGTGGAAATAGAGATAGATTTGGTAGTGTAGCACCAGTTAAGGTTGGAGAAAGATATACTGTTAAAATCGAGAGTATTGGCAAAGGCGGAGATGGAATAGCTAGGATTAAGGGCTTTGTTGTGTTTGTTCCAAACACTAAAGTTGGACAAGAGGTTGAGATCGTTATTAACAGCATTAAGAGGAAGTTTGCTTTTGGAGAGGTTATTTGATTAACTTCACGCTCATAGTTCTTGTGAACTTCAACCTTTTTCTTTTGTTTTGAATTAAGTTGCATGAGAACTTTTATTTATGGGACTAAAGCTGATTTTGGATTAGTTTACATTGATTTTTATACTTGCAATAAATAATTACTCATGAATTAACTTTTTAAACCAATACACTTAGCTTAGTTCACGATGAGAGTTTACATCGAAACCTATGGATGTGCAAGAAATAGGGCAGATGCAGAGATTATGGAAGCCCTTTTAGTAAATGCGGGCTTCAAGCTTAGTAATTTGGATAGTGCAGACTATGTAATAATTAACACCTGTGCTGTTAAGGATCCAACGGAGACACACATGCACAGGAGAATTAAAGAGCTTTTGGATGATGGTAAAAAAGTCATTGTTGCTGGATGTTTACCCCATATAAGCTTGGAAAAAATAGACAATAGAGTTTCAGCTATTATAGGGGTTAAAAGTATTAATAGAATTGTTGATGCAATTAGGTTAGCCGAGAAAGGGATAAAATTAGTTGATGTTGAGCAGAAAAGCTTAGATAAGCTTGAACTTCCAAGAATTTTAAAGAGCAGAGTTGCAATAACTATTCCAATCAGCGAGGGCTGTCTGAATGCTTGCACCTATTGTGCAACTCGTTTTGCTAGAGGAGTTTTAAAAAGTTATTCACCAGAAAAAATAGTCAAATGGGTTAAAGAAGCTTTGGCAAAAGGCTATAGGGAAATTCAGCTAAGTTCAGAGGATACCGGTTGTTATGGATTTGACATTAGAACAAATCTGGCAAAACTTTTGGATGAGATAACTTCAATAGAAGGAGAATTCAGGGTCAGGGTTGGAATGGCAAATCCAAATCACGTTATAAAATTCCTTGATGAGTTAATTGATGCTTATAAAGATGAAAAGATTTATAAATTCCTTCATTTGCCTGTTCAAAGCGGCGATAATGATATCTTAAGACGCATGGCAAGGACTTACACTGTTGAAGACTTTGAAGAGATAGTTGGGGCTTTTAGAAAAGAATTTCCAGAATTAAATCTAAACACAGATATCATCGTTGGCTTCCCTGGAGAAGATGAAGAAGCCTTCCAAAGAACTGTAGAGCTAATTAAAAGAGTTAGACCTGACAAAATAAATGTTTCGAGATTTTCGTTGAGACCAAAGACACTAGCAGCAAGAATGCCAAATCAAATTCACGGAAGGATAGCAAAACAGAGATCAAGAATTTTGCACCGCTTAAGACTTAGTATAAGTTACGAAATAAACCAAAAATACATTGGAAGAGAAGTTCTAGTATTAACCCATGGACATGGAGAAAAAGGAGGAATTGAAGGAAGGACCATGAACTATAAGGATATAATCCTTCCCGAAGATGCTCCAATTGGTGAATTCTTGAAAGTTAAAGTAACCAAAGCTACAGCTACTTATTTGATGGGCGAAATACTAGGCAGTTAAATTTTTGGACGTAACTTTTCAGTTTTGACAAACAGTTTTATCTAAATTTTGTACTTTTAAAACACGAAAGCCGTATTAACATTAAAACACTAATAGAAATTGGCGAAAAAGATGAAAAGCATCTTGCTGATTAGAGGATTTAGAGGTTCTGAGCGGGTAATAAACTACTATTTGAAAGTTTACAACCTGTCTAAAGAGATATTCCTTGTTAAAGGAGAGTACAATATTCTTGCAAAGGTTGATTATGCAAATTGTGAGAACTTTAAAAAGATGGTTTCTGAGCTCTGTAAACTTCGTGAGATCTCCAAAATAAAAATTCTGACTGTAAAAGGATAATCATGTCTCTTTTTAACATACCCACAAAGCTTATATAGATGTAAAGTAAACTTTACGTAAAGGAAACTTTACATGGTGATGTGAATGTCTCCAGTGATTAAATACTACTTCATTGTACTCTTTTTTACAGCTCTTGGCGGATATTTAGTACATAAAAAGAGAAGACACTTAGGATCTTTGAAAGACGAGCGTGCAGAGTATATTGAGCTGTTATCAGCTAAAAGGACACTTCAAATTTTGCAAATTCTGACAACAGTGTTTGCATTTTACGCTGCTATAAAAACATTGCCTCTCCAGATATTCTCCATGCTTGCTTCATTGAATATAATATCACTTCTCGTACCTACAGTTCTTGAAATACACTATGGAAAGGTGATGTAAGATGCGATATTACACAATCGCATTAGGACTAATTATCGCTGGAATGATAATCGGCATATCTTATTCTTTTGAGATCAAAAATCCAATCTTAGCACTTGTAATCCTTGCTCTGGGAACTTTCTTTAGTTATTTGCTTAACAGATACTACAATTTAAATGTTGAAACGGTCTCAGATGAAAGGACAGAACTTATCGAAGCTAAAAGTGCAAGGAACAGCTACTTTGTTATGAGTATAATACTCTTTGCCCAATATGCTTGGCTGACAACAAAAGACCTCAAAATATCTCCAGATTGGTTGTTAATTCCCCTTGTAGCTGGAGCTCTTGTTTTGATTGCCTCACAGTACTATTATTCAAAGGTGATGTGAATGAACGAACTTCTCATGGGAACGATCCTCTGGACACTAATTGTTGCTATCATAAGTATCTTACTTTACACAACAAGAAAGTCTGATGAAGAGAAGAGAGCATTAATTCCTCCAGTGATGATAGTCATGACAATGGGCTACTTCCTAGGGTGGGCAATTAGCAAGAACAATCCTCCATTGGCATTTGCTGTATTCATAGTTGGCTTTGTTCTTATGAAGCTGTATTCTGATCACTTAAGAAAGAAGGGATATATTCTTGAAGACGAGAGAACGCTTAGAATTGAAGAAATTGCCGCAAGAAGGACTTTACAAGTAGTTTTAATAGGACTATCCCTTACTCTTGTGTATCTTTCAATTGCCTCCACTAAAAGACCAGAACTTAAAAGCGCATTTGTTTTAACAGGTGTTCTGCTCGCTGCAATTGCTGTAATTCATATATCTTTAAGGCACTACTACTCGCGGGTGATGTAAATGCCAAAAATAAATCGCTTCGGAATTTGGTTTATAACTTTTACAGCGATGATTGCGTTTGCTTTTATAGCAGTGTATTTCATAAAGTCACAAGACCCAATAGGAGCAGTTGGTTCGATTATTACTGCTTTTGTAATATTATATGTAGGGATGAAAATCTCTGGGATTGAAGAAAGTGAAAAAGAGAAGAGAATTAGAGAAAAAACAGAAAGCATGGCTGTAAATGTATATCTGGTCGTTATCACAATAATATTTGCATATATTGCCTCAATGAAAGAGAAGAATCCAGAGTATCAGATTTTAGTTAAATATTTCTTTCCAGCAATAACGCTATGGATGTTGATTTATCTAGGATTTCTAACGTATTACAAATTCTTTAAGGGTGATGAGGTTTGAAAAACCGACTGAGAGAACTCAGAGAGTGGAAAGGACTAACTCAAGAGGAACTTGCAAAGCTTCTAGGGGTTACAAGGCAGACCATAATATCAATTGAAAAAGGAAAGTATGACCCTTCGCTTAGGTTAGCCTTCAGGATAGCAAAGTTTTTTGGAGTCAAAATTGAGGATGTGTTTATCTATGAGGGTGATTAAAAATGCCAGCAGTAAGAGTTGAAAAGCTTGAGAAGGATTACGGGAAAGTTAAAGCTCTGAAGGGAATCTCATTTGAAGTTAAAGAGGGGGAAATTTTTGGTCTCATTGGACCAAATGGAGCTGGAAAGAGCACCACCTTAAGAATCTTAGCGACGCTTTTATTCCCAACTGCTGGAAAAGCCGAGGTTTTTGGAAAAGATGTTGTTAAACAAGCTGATAATGTTAGAAAGCTAATAAGCTATCTCCCTGAAGAAGCGGGAGCATATAAAAATTTAACAGGTTATGAGTATCTCGAATTCATGGCTAAACTCTATGCAAAAACTGGAAAAAGTGTTGAAGAAATGCTTGAACTTGGAAAGGAGATTAGTGATTTAGGAAACAGACTTTATGACAAAGTTTCAACTTACTCAAAAGGAATGACACGTAAATTACTTTTAGCGAGGGCTTTAATGGTAAAGCCTAGGTTAGCTATTTTAGACGAACCCGCGAGTGGTCTTGATATAATAAACGCATATTCCATCAGACAAACCATTAAAAGCTTTGCAAGGAATGAAGGAGTTACATTTCTCGTTTCGAGTCACAATATGCTTGAGGTTGAATTTCTCTGTGACAAAGTTGCCTTAATTAACGAGGGCGTTATCATCGAAATCGGGAGCCCAAGAGAGCTCAAGGAAAAATACGAAGCAAAGAACTTAGAAGAAGTTTTTATGAGAGCAATTAGGGTATCAGCAGGTGGTGAGTGAAATGAGTGACTTTTGGATTATTGTAAAGAAAGAAATAAAAGATTTGCTCAGGAATAAGCAGATTATTTTTGGAATGATAATTTTGCCCTTAATTCTCTTCCCAGCCTTGGGACAAATGATGCAGATTGGGATAGAACAAGCCCAAGAAGAGACTAAAGTTGTTCTGGTCAATTTTGACAAAGGTGAGTATGGGAGTCTTTTAGTAAAATCCCTCGAGATAGCTCCAAACGTTACTGTAACTCAAATTCAGGCTAAAGATCTTCAAGAAGCTATTAAAAAAGCGGGAGAAAAAGATTATAATGTTGTAGTTGTCATTCCAAGTGATTTTTCTCAAAAGATAAGTAGCAACGAGAAAACATACGTGGAAGTTTATGCAATCTTCAAGGGCATAAGTGCTGGAATGAGAGAAGGGATGAGTGAAGGAAGGATTAACGCGGTTGTCCAAGTTTTGAATGAATATTTAGCAAAATTGAAGATAGAGCAAAATGTTCAAGGGGATCCAGAGGCAATACTAAAACCAATTGAAGCGAAGAGCTATTCCATAATAAAAGGTAGAATCGTGGAAGTTCCACCTTCTGTAGTTTCTGGAATCATATTTTCGCAAGCTTTCTCAATACCATTAGTGCTTTTCATAATGATAACCTACGTAAGCCAAATGGCTGCGACAACAATGGCAGCAGAAAAGGAAAATAAAACCCTCGAAACTCTCTTAACGTTGCCTGTGAAGAGGATAACTATAATTGCTGGAAAAATGATAGGCACTGCGGGAGTTGCTTTAATATCATCAATAGCCTACATGATTGGTATGAAGTACTATATCGGCTCGCTGACTCCACAAACTTCAGAAATAGGCATATCATTGGAAGATCTAGGCTTAAGTATAACGCCAAAAGGAGCTTTCCTATTTGCTTTAAGCTTGTTCTTGGCAATAGTCTTTGCCCTAAGTATATCTATGCTCCTCTCAGTGTTTGCAGAAGATGTTAGAAGTGCCACTACTTTGGTCAGCATGAGTATAATGCCCCTGCTCTTCCCCTCATTTATCCTAATGTTTGCAGACTTAGAAACACTCCCAACTGCAATAAAATCCATATTGCTGGCTTTACCATTCACACACCCAATTTTAGCCTCAAGAGCTATGTTGATGCAACAGTACAGCCAAATGTATTTTGGAATAGCCTATTTAAGTGTCATAACACTGATAACACTCTACATCACGGCAAAATTCTTCTCAACTGAGAAAGTTTTGACAGCCAAGCTAAAATTTGGAAAGAGAAAAAGAGGAAGAGCTTAGCTTTTCTTTTTTATTTAAAAATCTCCTCTCCCAAGAGCACAAACACTTGCAAAGGGACATTCTTCACATTTGGCTGTGTAGGGCTTTAAATAAGGCTCTCCTTTAATTTGCTTTGTTATTTCCTTTGCTTTCTCCATATTCTCATCTTCGCCCTCTAAAACCAATGTAACGCTCCCCTCTGCTCCTCCAGCTCCGCCAGCGGCAATTGGTATAGCATCAACATCTGCTAAGATTTCATAAGCTTCAACCTCAGTTATTGGGATTGCATGGGGCATTGGAACCAATGCGGAATAAAGCCCGGTTCCCCAATCAAAAACCCTCGTTCCAGTAATCTTTGCACTAACTTCTACTGGAGTTGGAGTGAACTTTTCAAGACTTATTGGAGTGATAAAAGTTACCCCTTTTGTTATAGTCCATCCATAAACCCTTCCTATCGTTCCCCCATCTTCCGCCGCTGCAAAAACTGCAACATTCCAATTTGGATCAATAGCGTTAGCCCCTTTGATAAAAACATCATCTGGACCAAGTTCCTTTAAAGCCTCTTGGGGTGTTCCTTCAAAGGGTTTTCCTTTGTAGAGTATCAAATGCTTTGGCCAAGTCTCCCTTGGAGTTACACAAGTCCTTCCCTTGCTTATAACCCCAACAGTCCACTTCTCCTTTTCAATCTTCTCCCCCAAAATTTCTTCAGCGATGTAAGCCGCTGTTGTGCCGGTTGCAATGTAAACAAAACCGTGCTTTAAAGCATGTTGAACCTCTTCTAAATTTACAACAGCTTTGGCAATTAATCGCTTACTCTCGGGAGGTGTTAAAGTTACGAGCGCTCTCTTCATGTTATCACCAAAATCGAAATAGCCTTTCAGGTTTATTAAATTTGTGAAAGAATTTTCACAGAAAATCTAAAAATTTGAAAAATCTTAGAGAGCTAACCATCAATTGGCTCAATCTCAATGGCTACGACGCTGTATTTTTTCTCTTTCTTTTCATCATAAAATTGCCTGTAAATTTTTATGCCTTCCTCAATGCTCTTTACATTTGGCAAAACATTCTCTAAGCCTTCTTCCTCAAGCATTTTCTTGAATGAGGGATAAATTCTAAGGGCTTTTACTCTAACTTTAAGCTTTCCTTCAAAGAGTATTACATCTCCCGGCTTTATTTTTTTCCTTTTTTCATCATACAAGCGACCTTCGATTTTCTTTTTCCCGCTTTTTATTAGCTCTAAATACTCCTCCTGAAGCCCCATTTCAAACTCTGCCATTGCTATCACCAATTCAAAGGAGATATCTGATTATCATAGGAGTCACTTTCAACACCTTTGCTAAGAGCTTTGGATGTTTTATTAAAGCCTTTATTGTCTTCGCATGCTCCTCAAAATCCGCAACTTCTTCAATAAGTTGTCTAGCTTCTCTGGTCGATAAAATTTCAAATATGTGCTCGATTTGTTCTTGACTCAAATATTTGAAAAGCCTTCTTGCCCTCAATCCGAAGGCAATTTCTTTCTTTACATCCTTACACAGCTTTTCATAATCCCTCGTTCTCCCATTAATCAAAGAATAAGCTAATGCATGAGAGCAAAGCATTCCGTACGCAATTCCTCCAGCCGTTAATGGTTTTAGCTGTAAAGCAGCATCCCCAACCAAAGCAATGTTTCCTTTAATCCATGGCTTTCTAATGCCCAACGCCACCGTCCCAGTTTTAAACTCCACAATTTTTGTCTCTTTTAACCCCCTCATTCTTAAGAACTTAAAGAGGGGATCGAGTCTTCCTATAGTCCCCACTCTGGCTAAGCTTTCATTAATCGGAGCAACCCAAAAGAAGAAATCTTCATTAATCTCCTTGTTCACCCAGACTTCAACAAAATCAGTTTTTTCAAAATTTCCAACAATTTCTATTTCGTAACCTCCCAAAAACTCAGCATCTGTTCTTGCACTAATTTCCTTAGCAACCCTACTGTTTACGCCATCGGCACCAACATAGAATCCTGCCTCAATTTCAAATCTTTCATTGAATCTCTGAAGAACTGCTCTTCCATTTTTGAATCCTAAGAATTTAGTTCCTAAGAAGTACTCAACACCCTTTTTGACCGCTCTCTGAGCTAACTCTTTCTCCAAAATTTTTCTATCCACCATATAAGCCTGAGGTTCTTTCCTTGAGATTTCAAAGCTTATTATCTTTGAATAAAAACTTGCCCCTCTAAATTTGTTAATTATAGCTTTCCCTGGTAATCTCAGCATTTCATAACTCTCAGCTCCAATTATCCCAGTACAAGCTTTTCCTCCAAAAGACGTTCTTTGTTCAACAACTGCAACTTTAAAGTCTCTCCCTAAGAGATTAGCCAAATAGCTACCAACAGGACCAGCACCAATTATCAACACATCATAATCCATATTAACTCCCTCAAAAATGCTCAAACTTTAAAGGCTATAAAGATTTAGCTTTTAGAGGTGAAATATATGAGAGTACTTGTCACAGGATTTGAGCCTTTTGGTGAAGAAAAGATTAACCCATCTTGGGAAGCTGTAAAAGAGTTGCCAGAGGAAATCAGCAAAGCTGAGATAGTAAAGCATGAACTTCCCGTAAGCTTCAAAAAAGTTAAAGAAATTCTTCCAAACCTCATAGATGAGGTTAAGCCGGATATTATAATTCTAACTGGACAAGCTGGAGGAAGGACAAACATAACGGTTGAAAGAGTTGCAGTAAATGTGATGGACTCAAAAAAAGAGGATAATGATGGATACAAACCCGAAGATGAGCCTATTTATGAGAATGCTCCAGCAGCTTATTTTGCAACAATTCCAGTAAAGAGAATCGTAAAGGCTTTACGAGAAAATAAAATTCCGGCGATGGTTTCAAACACTGCTGGAACTTACGTTTGCAACACAGCAATGTACGTTGCTCTACACCACATAGCTGTAAACAATTTAAATGCTAAAGCTGGATTTATTCATGTTCCTTATATACCAGAGCAGGTTTTAGAAAAAGCACAGCCCTCAATGTCGTTAGAAATGATAAGGAAAGCCATAGAGATTGCTGTAAGGGAAAGCTTACTTTAAATTCGGCTTATTTTTCTTTTTTAAGCAACACTTTTAAAACATAACTTTTTAATTTATAAATAAGCGAGTGCTTTAGAAGGTGATGCCTATTCTCATACTGGGAGTTGATATAATCAGTGAAACACCAAAACGCTTTGCTGTGGTTAGTTGGTTTAATGGACAATTGGATAAAAAGGGAGAATTCACCTTTTACAGGCTTATCAGGTTTGTTAGAGCAAAGAAGCCGGACATAATAGCAATGGACAACATCTATGAGCTTGGAAATGAAGGACTTAAGAAATTCATTAGGGCTTTGCCCCAAGGGGTTAAGTTAGTTCAAGTCACAGGAAGACCGGGAGAGCAAAAATCCCTTTGGAGCTTGGCAAAGGAGAATGGAATTAGGATTGGAGACAAATTCGATCCCTATGAAGAGGCAAAAGTTTGTGCCCTTTTAGCTTCTAAAGGAGTTGGCTATGAAGTTGTTGCATTTGAAGATGAAGTCATAGTTACTGTTTCAAGGGGAAGGAGTCAGGGAAAAGGAGGATGGAGCCAGGATAGATATAGGAGGAGAGTTCACAACTTAATCCAAAATAAAGTTAGAGAGATTGAAGAAGCCCTTAGAAGAGCAGACATACCCTTTGATTTAGAAGTTGAAGAGAGAGATTTTGGTTTTTCAAGAGGAGAATTCAAAGTTTATGCTTCGAGAGAGGAATTAGCTGGGCTAATTAAACCCATGAAGGGTGGAGACGTTGAAATTAGAATTAAACCCGTGGAGAGGAAGAGCTTTGAATTCGTTCCATTGAAGGGAGAAAAAGCTATTGAAGAGAGAAAAAGCATCATCGTTGGTTTGGATCCAGGAATTACAGTTGGGATTGCTGCTTTAGACTTAAACGGAGATGTTGTTGCCATTTACAGTGAAAAAAATATGGCAATTAGCGATATTGTGAGGTTTATAAGTGAAATTGGACATCCAATAATAATTGCCACAGATGTAAACCCTGCCCCAGGGTTGGTTGAAAAAATGGCTCGTTCATTTAAAGCAATTCTCTTTACACCAAGAGAGAGCTTGAGGGTTGATGAGAAAAATGAACTTTTAAAATCTCTTGGTGTTGATGTTGAAAATGACCATCAGAGGGATGCTTTAGCTGCTGCTTACAAAGCTTATCTGAGGTTAAAGCCAAAACTGGAGCATGTAGATGCAAAACTTAGCGAGTTAGGATTATTAAAGAAGAGCAATGAAATTAAAGCTCTTGTTATCCAAGGTTATAATCTCGGGGAAGCCATTATGAAAGTTAAGGAGAGAGAAAAGCCAAAGGAAGAGGTAAAAGTTGAAATCAAAGAGGAAAGTGTTGACGTCACACCTTACGTTGAAAAAATCAAGGAGCTTGAAAAAACTATCGAACTGCTTGAAAGGGAGAATCAGGAGTTAAGGGCTATGATTGACAAACAGAGAAAAGTCATTGAACGCTTAGAGGACAAACTAAGGCTTTATGATGAAAAAGTGAGGAGGAAGATAATAAAGACCAAAGAAATCGAGATTAGGGATAAGAAGATAGCATACCTTGAAAAAGAACTTAAAGAGGCTAAGTCGATCATAGAAAAGCTCAGCAAAGACCTAGTTCTAGCAAAGAGGATGCATCTTCTGGAGCTTAAAGGAACAGCTATTCCTTTGAAAGTTTTGGAAAGCTTAACTTGGGATGAAATAGAGAAACTTGAAAAATCAACCCAAATAAAGAAGGATGATGTCATTTACATTTCAAACCCTGCTGGTGCAGGAAAAAGTTTAGCCGAACATTTGATCAAAAAGGGAATAAAAGCTATAATAAGTGCAAAAGGAATGCCGAATTTGGTTTATGACGTCTTTAAAGCTAATAAAATAGCAGTTCTCTTTGAAGATGAGATTGAAGTTAAGAGGGTTGATGAGTTTGCAATAGTTGACAGAGAAGAGCTAGAAAAAGCCATTGATAAAAAACTCAAAGAGTGGGAGGAAGAGGAGAGAGAAAAACAGATTAAAGAGTTCCTAAGATTAGTTGAAGAGTATAGAATCGAGAGGCTGAAGGAATTAAGAGAGGAGCGTTAGAGTTCAAAAAGCAGATTTTTCAGCTTTCTTAAGTATTCACCGGTTTCTTTTGCTCCTTTATCTGTGATTTTGATCATTGTTCTTGGTCTATCTGCAAAGACTTTCCCAATCTCTACATACCCTGCTTTGCTGAGCGTTTTTAGATGGGAATCCAAATTCCCAGGTGTTACATCCAAAACCTCCAAAAGCTCCTTAAAGAGAGCTTTATTTCGTGGTAAAATGTATATCATAATACCTAACCTGATAGGATTTCCAAGCACATGATTTTTCACCAGCTCCTTTAGTTCTTCCATATACTCACCCGAGGGTTTTGAAGGCATTGTAAATATAGGCTAAAACTGTTAAAGCAAAGCCCAAAGCAACCGCAAAACCTGCATAAGCCATAGTACCTACTGCTATCTTTGGGATTATAGGGATAGCTAATGCTGGAACTAAAAATGCTGGGATCATTTCCTTCTCTACTTTTTTTGCAAAATGCATGAAAGTTATAAACATTCCAAAGACTGCCAAACTTATGAAAGTTAAGTATCCCACTGCAAGTTTGCTTTGCGGGGAAATGTCAAATGGGAGGTATTTAGGAATAAGGGTCCACCCAACAATCGCGCCAACTATCCATGAGAGCGCTATTGAAGCTCCAAAGGCTTGTGATGTTTTAAGGGTTTTATCAGATGCAAGATAAAGCATGCTAAGTCTTTTCCAGATCAGGCTTGTGAAATAGGCAAAGACTGCAAAGGCAAGTATCCAATAGATTGCTGTAAGTTGCCAAGGGATTGTTTTGAGTGGTCCAATGATTAGGTAATAAAGGGTCATTATGACGACCCAAACTTGAAACTGCAGTGCCGAGTATATTTTCCCAGCTGCTATAAGTTTCTCTTCAACCCTCTCCAAAACCTCTTTAAGCTCTTCCATGTTCTCACCTATAGTCACTTAAAATCTTATGCTATTTAAAAAGAAAAGATTTTCTGAAATTCAGAGAAAACTTTAAGCCAAAAAGTCCCCTAAGAAAGTTTGATGGAAGAGAATCTTTATGAAATTAAAGATAGCAAAATTAGATGCTCAGTTTGTGAGAGGAGATGCTTAATTGAAGAAGGCAAGAAAGGAATGTGCAAAAACTATGCAAACATTGAAGGAAAGCTAATTCACATTGGTTATGGAAAGCTGAGTGCAATTGAGAACAGACCGATTGAAATAAAGCCTCTCTTTCATTACTATCCAAACAGCACAGCTTTAACCTTCTCTGGGTTTGGATGCAACTTTTATTGTCCTTGGTGCCAAAATTATCATTTAAGCTTTTCAGAGCCAAAAGAAGAAATTCCCACAATTTCTCCAGAATATCTTGTCAATTTAGCCCTAAAAAATAGAGATGAAGGCTTATGTGCAAGCTTCAATGAGCCAACCACATTATTTACTTATCTGCTAGATGTATTCTCTTTAGGAAAGGAAAAGGGTCTTTATGGAACTATGGTAACAAACGGCTATTTCACATTAAAAGCGTTGGAAGAGCTTGTAGAGAGCGGGGTTAGTGGATTCAGCATTGATATAAAAGGTTGTCCAGAAATGAAGAGAGCATTAGGGACAATTGATCACAAAAAAGTCTTTAGGAACGCAAGAAAAGCCCTAGACTTAAATGCTCATGTTGAAATGATCTACTTAGTAATTACAAACACTAACGATTTTGAAGAATGCTATAAATGGATATTCAAGCAGCATTCAGAAATGCTTGGTGAAGAGGTTCCCCTACACATAAACCGCTATTACCCTATGTTCCGCTGGAAAGAAAAAGCTACTTCCGTGGATAAGCTTTTGGAACTAAAGGAAATTGCACAAAGAGAATACAACATAAATTACGTTTATATTGGCAACATTGGTTCAATAAAGCATGAAAGCACTCATTGTCCCAAATGCGGTAAAACACTGATAATTAGAGCAAACCATAGGGTTATAGAGTGGAACTTAACGAAAGATAAGAAATGCCCAAGATGTGGAACTAAAATACCTATTTATGGAGAATTTATTAAAGATAAGGGATTTATTCTATTCTAAAAGTTAAGCCTAACTTTTTTGCTTTTTCATGAACTTGAAGCTTAAAATTACAAGCTTTACAGATTTCCCCAGTTGTTGGCTGACCGCAGATTTTGCACCTTCCCAAGTCTCTTTTTGCATAGGTTTTTGCTAATAGCGGGAACATCTTGTCATAGCTCCTCAATATTTGATATTTAGTTCCAGGGTGCTTTTCTTCCATTTCATTTAACCAATCCCTAATCTCGGCTCTAAAAGCTTCAACTGCATAGGGACATTCACTAAAATCAGCTTCAATGTTGTTTAAAATTGCGTAAAGAACGATTTCCTTTTCAGGGATCTCTCTTAAAGGCTTAATTCTTGGAACTAAATCTTCGTGGATTATCTCGTAATAGGGACCTGTCCTTCCTAAACGAGCGACATCCCCTCTCAGTATGTTCATCAAAAACATTTGGACTTCATCATCCAAGTTATGCCCAACCGCTAATTTATCAGCACCAACATCTTGCGAGGCATAATTTAAGAGCCATCTTCTCCAAACCCCACAATAAGAACAAGCTCCAACCCTTTCACCCTTCTCAAAGTCACCCATTATTTGGACAGTCTCATCTAAAGTGAAGCCAATGTATTCTTTAAATGAATAAACCCTATGCTCAATCCCCAAAAGTTCTGCATTCTTCTTTGCTATTTCAACGCTTGGTGGTCTATAACCTGAAATTCCTTCGTCAATGGTTATAGCTATAATCTCAAATGGAAACTTTCTACTTAGCTTATGCAACAGATGGAGCAAAACAACACTATCTTTTCCTCCACTAACACCAACTGCTATTTTCTCCCCTCTTTTAATTAGATGATACTTTCTAATTGTTTGCTTTACTTTTTTCTCAACTAACTCGTTAAAATGCTTGTGACAATAAAAGCGACCTTCATATTTTGCATAATAAACTGCATCCCTCCCACAAATTGAACACTTCATGAACTCACCCAAACTTCAAAGAGATTTAAATTTTAAAAGGATTTAGGTTTACAAATTGTAAAATATTCAATATATTCAAAATTAACGCAGAAAACTTTTTTATGAATTACGCAACATTCTTTACATGGAGGTGTTGTTGTGAAGCTTTTAACTACCGGGATTGAAAAGCTTGACAAAGCGATAGGTGGTGGGTTTCTAGAGGACAGCATTATGCTGATAATCTATGATACCTATTCCTTTGGTTGGTCATTGGGCGTGAAAATATTGGAGAACAGAATTAAAGAGGGAGACTTTGGTGTTATAATAAATACAGTTTTGCCATTATCACCATTAGCGATGGAAATTAAATCCACAGGCTTTGATGTATATAAAGAAGGTAAAAAAGGCGATTTAGGAATAATTGGTATATTTGAGTCATTTAACCAGCTAGAATATGAGTTGCCATATGTATATACTGCGAGAGATATGGATATCTCCACATACTTACCGAAATATTCTCAGCTTTATAGGAGAATGTTAAATGAACTGATAAGAGATAGGAGACCTGTTGGGGTTTCCATAACTATGGATGGTTTGGCATTCCTCTTGGGTGAAAGGAATGTTATAAAAGTAATGCAGAGACTTCTTGCACTAAAAGAAGCTGCACGTATGACTGAAACAAGAAAGAGACCACTAAACATCTTGCTCTTAAATAAAGATAGAGTCTCAAAGAGGTTCATCTCATGGCTTGCTCTCTACAGTCAATATATCATAGAATTTCAATCCTCTGAAAGTTCTGACATAGAAAAAATGATCGTAAGAAAATCACCCTTACCAAATTTTGAGCCTAAAGTCTACAGATTTAGATTAAAAGGAGGGAACATAGGAATTTCATGACTTCCTATTTTTGGCAAGTTTTAAAGCAAGATTAACTGCTTCCTTTGGATCTTCTGTAAAATAAATCCTTACTAATTTTTTATGATCAAAATAACCATCTTCAGCCAGAAATTCAAGTTTATCGCTTCTATATCCAGTTTCCGTTAAAATCACCAAAGGAATTCCATAATCATAAGCCATTAAAGCCTCAACCATAGTTCCAATTCCCCCACCAAGAACAACCAACACATCAGCAGAATTTATCATTATAGCACTTCTTTCTGCAAAATCCATCCCAGTTTTTATTCTTATTGTGTTAAATTCATTCCCCTCCTGCCTTTCTGGCAAAATCCCAACAACAATTCCCCCTTCTTTTGAAAATTCCTCGCTCACGATTTTCATTATTCCTTCTCTTCCTCCTGTTAAAAGAATTATTTCATTTTTATATTTAGCTAACTCCCTTGCAAATTCCTTAGCTTTTTTAACTGCTTTTGGAAGGGGATTTTTATCGCTTGAACCTGCTATTGCTATTTGCAACATTTTATCACCCAATTAGACTCCTTAAGGCTGGAATGAGATTTATAGCCAAAAGAAGAACTCCAACTCCAATAAACGCAAAGCTTAAAGCCCTTGCAAGTTTTTGCGGCAGATATTCTTTAAACACATCATCCAGCATTCTTCCACCATCTAGGGGAATTAATGGAAATAGATTCATTAAACCAATACCAAAGTTTAAAACGTAGATCCAATACAAAGAGAAAGCTGTGGGCAGGACAATGTTGTCAAAACCTATTTTCGACTTTAGATTTTGCGTTGGATAAACACCAAGATAACCTTTTCCAGGCTTATTTGGATTATCCCCAAGGGGAACGTCAAGAAGTACTCTCTTACCTTCCCTAATGACTTCAAGGGTTATAACCTGTCCTGCATGGGTTTTGTTCATGAAGTTAAGGAAATCTTCTATAGTAGCAATTTTCTCACCATCAATACCAACTATAACATCGCCCACTTTGAGATAATCCTTAGCAGGTCCCACCGTATCTAACTTTGCAACCTCTACTCCAGAATATTGAAGTACGGGAGTTAAGACGAAGCTTAGCAAAAGCATTGCAATAAACGCTGTGAGTAAATTAGCCATTGAACCAGCGGCATAAACTCTTAAACGGCTTATTAAAGATGCCTTCTTTAGGTTTTCCTCATCTGGTTCAACAAAGGCACCAGGGATTACAACAAAAAGCAATAGCCCAACAGACTTTAAAGGTAAATTCTCTGCCCTTGCAACAAACCCATGACTAAGTTCGTGAACGAACATAACAACAATCAAACCAATTATTCCATACCAAAGAGGGATCGTAACACCAGGAATAACCAATTGAACTCCAGCAACTTGAGCCTTAGCCTTTACAGCAATTAATGCAGATTTTATAAGCATGTAAAACACAAAAAGCATCCCAGCATAGCCCACAAAGATTCCCAAAGTTGCATAAACCCTCCAAAAGCGCTTATATTTATTGGCTATACTATCAATAAAACCAAGAAGCCTTTTG
Source organism: Thermococcus sp. JdFR-02 (assembly GCA_002009975.1). Taxonomy (GTDB): domain Archaea; phylum Methanobacteriota_B; class Thermococci; order Thermococcales; family Thermococcaceae; genus Thermococcus_C. Next base: position 130,348 of record MTLP01000012.1, on the reverse strand, counting down.
GTTCTCCACATTGCTATAAACAAATCTATTTGCAGCCCTTCATCTTTCTCCTCACTCTTTTTTCCAAAGGCAAGATAAAGGACTGACCAAAATCCAAGAATGATCATGAGGATGAAAGTTAAGTTCATTTTATTACACCCCTTTAGGTTTAATGTTTGAGTGTGTTTATAAGGTTAAGGGAAAAGTACTCACATATTAGTTCTGCCAACTGCTAGATATATGAATCCTTTTTCTTTTGCAATTTTTGGGTCAATCACGTTTCTTCCATCGATTATGACTCTATTCCTAACTTGTCTAGCAATCTCATCCAAATCCAACCCCCTAAACTCCCTATGATCAGTTACTATAATTATTGCATCAATGTCCTTGAAGTCCTCCCTCCACTCAGCACCAAAACGCTTAGCATCATTCTCATCACACAACGGATCATAAGCAAAAACTTTAGCACCCCACTCTTTGAGCTCTTTGATTATTGAAATTGCAGGACTCCTCATAAACTCCCTAACACCACCCCTAAACGTAAGCCCAAGCACAAGGACATTACTGCCTCTTAACGATCTCCCAACTTTATTCAAGCCTTTAATAGTCAACTCGACAATATGATGAGGCATCGAATCATTAATCTCTCTGGCAGTCTTAATTAACCTTGGATTAGTCTTTTTAGCCAAATTAATCACAAACCAAGGATAAATCGGAATACAATGCCCGCCAACACCAGCGCCAGGCATGTGCAGGTGACAATAAGGTTGAGTGTTCGCTGCTTTAAAAACTTCCAGAGCATCCAAGCCGTGCTCCTCGCACCACAAGGCTAACTCATTGGCTAAAGCAATGTTCACATCCCTGTAAACACCCTCAAAGACTTTTACAGCCTCAGCTGCCTTTATTGAACTCACCGGGATAACACCCTTCTTGTTAATAGTCCCGTAAATCCCAATTACCGCTTCCAAGGTTTTCTTATCACTCGCTCCAACTATTTTAGGATACTGCCCGGTAATGTCTCTAATTGCAGTTCCAGTCATTGTTCTTTCCGGAGCGTGAGCTAGGCCGAATTCGCCGAGTTTTAGTCCGCTTTTTTCGAGGATTGGGGTTAGGCTTTCTGTTGTTCCTGGGGGCATTGTTGCTTCTGTGATTATGATGTCGCCTTTTTCTAAGCCTTGGGAGATTTTCTCGGCAACGTTGTAAACTGGGTCGAGTTTTAGGTTGCCGCGTTCGTCTGTTAGGGTTGGGACTATGATGATCATTACATCAGCTTGTTTTGCTGCCCAAATGCCGTCAGTTGTAGCCTTTAATCGTCCCCCTTCAACATTTTTCTTGACTAATTCAGATAAACCTGGTTCTTCGTTAATGTGGTTTTCTCCGTTATTTATCATCTCAACAACTTTCTTGTTGATGTCTACGCCGATTACTTTTGCTCCGTGATTGGCGAGAACTGCTGCCAAGGGAAGACCCATCTTCCCCAAACCATAAACAGCAATAGTTACTTCACCATTCCTAATAGCTCTCTTAACCTCTTCCCTACTCAAACCAATAAGCTTCATATTACTCACCTAATTTTACTATCTTATCTTCTAATGCACTCTCTAAGGCTTTAACAGCGACTTTTAAGGCGTGAAGCCCTTCTTCTCCCGAAACTAGTGGCTTTCTCTCTTCTCTCACACATTCAATAAAATGCTCAAGCTCATTCCTCAGAGGTTCTCTCCTCTCAATCTTAGCCTCCTTAACCCACTTATCATCATAAATCACCAAATTCTGGCTAATATAATCCAAATATGCTATACCCTCCGTGCCAACTATATTCAAAGTTCTCGTTTTATGTGGAGTTAATCTGTTGGTTTCTATAATTCCACTAATCTCATTTTCAAAAGTTAGCATTATCAATGCATAATCTTCAACATTGGCAGGATGCTTAACGTTCCTTGCCTTTGCATAAATCTCTCTAACCCTAGAATCAGATAAAAAGCTCATTACGTCAATATCATGAACTGCCAAATCAATTATAACTCCAACATCCCTAATCCTTACAACCATTGGACCCACTCTTTTAGCATTCATCGTGACTATTTCACCAAGCATTCCTTGCTTAATTGTCTCCTTCAATTTTAGTACTGCAGGGTTGAATCTTTCAACGTGTCCGACCATTATGATGACGTTATTCTTCTTTGCAGCACTAATAATCTCTTCAGCACTCTCAATGCTCTCTGCTATAGGCTTCTCAACCAAAACACTAACCCCACGCTCAATGAACTCTAAGGCAACTTGCCTGTGAAGAGAAGTCGGCACAGCAATACTAACTGCATCCAAATCCTCTTCAGCCAACTCCCTATAATCACCAAAAGCCCTAGTGCCAAACTGCTTAGCAACCTCTCTTGCACGCTCAAAATTAGCATCAGCAACCCCAACGAACTCAACTCTCCTCTCCCTAGCCAACTCACTATAAATCCTCGCATGATGAAAACCCATGTTGCCAACACCAACAACTCCAACACGAAGCATTTTGACCACCTTGAAAATTTAAATCAAGAGGAAAACTCCCTAAGAGTTTGAATTATATAATCAATGTCTTCTCTGCTTACAGCTGGATGAACTGGCAGGCTTAGCACTTTCTTTGAAGCCTCAATAGCATTCGGACAAATATCCTTAGGATAGCCAAGCTTTTGATAGAAAGGCTGATGATGAACTGGAATCGGGTAATGAACAGCAGTTCCAATCCCCCTTTCCCTAAGCCTCTCCATGAGCTCATCCCTACTCAGCGAAAAATCATCCTCAACCCTAATCACGTATTGATGGAAAACGTGCTTCACACGAGGATCAACATAGGGCGGAGTTAAGCCTTTAATCTTGCTTATCCCCTCAGTTAGCAATTTAGCGTTCTCAATCCTCTTGGCATTCCACTCATCAAGCTTTTTCAACTGAACCCTACCAATGGCTGCAGCAATGTTTGTCATCCTCAAATTATAGCCGAGCTCCTCCTGCAAATACTTCTTCGTCTGCCCATGACTCCTAATCAGCTTAGCCCTCTCAGCTAATTCGTCATTGTTTGTTACAACTATTCCTCCTTCTCCGGTGGTCATGTTTTTTGTGGGGTAGAAGCTGAATGCGGCAATGTCGCCAAAGGTTCCAACTTTTTGCCCCTTAAACTCAGCGCCATGAGCTTGGGCGCAGTCTTCAACTAAATAGAGGTTGTAATCCTCGGCAATTTCTTTGAAAGCCTTCATGTCTGCTGGTTGTCCATAAAGGTGGACTACAATTATGGCTTTCGTTTTGTCGTTAATTTTTTCTAAAACTTCGTTTGGGTCGAGGTTGAAGGTTTTTGGATCAATATCGGCAAATATGGGTTTTGCTCCTTGGAATAGTATAACGTTTGATGATGCCATGAAGGTGAAGGGTGTTGTTATCACCTCGTCTCCTGGTTTAATTTTGAGGGCTTTTAGGGCTACATCTAGGGCGGCTGTTCCATTACAAACGGCTATTCCGTGTTTTGCTCCTAAGTATTGGGCGAATTCTTTTTCAAAGGCTTCGACTTCTTTTCCATGAGCAAGCATTCCGCTTTTTAAAACATCAATGACTGCGTTAATCTCTTCATCACTAATTAAAGGCTTAGCAATCGGAATCATTCAAACACCTCACAAATCTTTCTCCTTTAAGTATTTTTCATAATCTTCTTTTCTGATTTTAACTTCTTTTCCGCAGTGAGAGCATTTGAATATGATGTGATTTTCATCCTCGCCAACTTTTTTCCTGAGCTTTCTTCCACAGTAACAGACAAAGCCTTTTAATCTTGCGGGATTTCCATATACTAAGCCAAATGGCGGAACATCCTTGGTAACAACAGCACCAGCACCTACCATGGCGTATTCGCCTATCGTTACCCCGCAGACTATTGTTGCGTGCGCTCCTATGCTTGCGCCTTTTTTGACTAGTGTCGGCACTAGCTCCCAGTCTTGATTGAACGCTCTTGGGTATAAGTCGTTTGTAAACGTCATGTGTGGTCCGAGGAAGACATCATCTTCGACTTTGACTCCGTGATAAACGCTTACTCCGTTTTGGATTTTTACGTTGTTGCCTATTTCAACATCAACATCAATGTAAACGTCTTTTCCAATGTTGCAGTTTTTTCCTATTTTTGCCCCTTTTCTTACGTGTGCGAAGTGCCAGATTCTTGTTCCTTCCCCAATTTGAACATTCTCCTCAACAACAGCCAAAGGATGAACAAAATATTTTTGAGCCATTACTAACACCAAGGATTTATAGTGCTAAGTTTAGATATAAGCTTTGTTAATGGTGAAACTATGGAGTACCCTTTCGTGAGCGTTATCATTCCAGCATATAATGAAGAAAGATACATAAGAAAATGCCTTGAAGAGTGGGTTAATCAGGATTATCCAAAAGATAAGTACGAGATCCTTGTTTTTAATGGAATGAGCACAGATGAGACAGAAAACATCATTGAGGAGTTTCAAAAAAAGTATCCAGATCTGATAAAGTACTTTATCAATTCAAAAAGAAAGCAAGTCTATGCCTTCAATGAAGGAATTAGGAAAGCAAATGGAGAGTTATTCATAATTTTTGGTGCCCATGCTTATCCTGAAAGAGATTTTTTAAGGAAAAGTGTTGAAACATTTCTTGAAGTTAAGAAAAGAGAGCCAAGACTTGCAGGAGTTGGGGGAAAGATAATCAAGCTCTATGAAAACAGATTAGCCAAGTTTGTAGCTTTAATCTACTCCTCTCCTCTTTCTGGTGCAAGCACATTTTGGTATGAAGAGAAGCCACATTTTGCGAAAACAGTCGCCTTTGCACTTTATGACAAAAAAATAGCCATTGAAATTGGCATGTTTGATGAGGATATGATCGTCGGAAACGACTTCGAGTTCAATTTGAGAATAAACAAAAAAGGGTACAAACTATTCTTTAATCCAGAAATTAAGAGTCACTATTTTGCTCGCTCAACTTGGAAAGGCTTTTTGAGACAAACTTTTAATTACGGAATTGTCAAAGCTATGGCTATTAGAAAAGGCTACTTTTCACCTTTATGGTTATTCCCTGTTGGATTTTTGAGTTTTGAAATAATTCTACCTGTTATACCCCCCCTATTGTGGCTGTTTTTAGGGTATTGGCTTCTCCTGTTTATGGAAGGCATTAGATTAAGCCTCAACTTCAAGAATAGAGATGCATTAGCATTGCCTTTTGCTATGTTTCTGTTTCACAATCTAATTTCAATTGGTTTTGTTGTTGGACTGATCTTTGGAAAGAAAGCTTATAGGTGAGAAAATGAAAATCGTAATGACACTTAGTAATCCCTTCAAGCCCGATCCTAGGGTTTATAAAGAAGCAAGAAGCTTGATTAAACATGGTCATGATGTTACCATAATTGCTTGGGATAGAGAAGGAAAATATCCTACGGAAGAAAATTTTGAAGGAATTAAAATAAAAAGAATCAAACTAAGATCAAAGTATGGAAATTTTTCAGATTTCGCTCTTAAGCTCCCATTGTTTTATCTCAAAGCTCTAAAAATCCTCCTAAAAGAAAATTTTGATGCAATACACACCCACGATTTTGACACTGCTTTTTTAGGGTTTTTAATAAAAAAGCTAAAGAGAAAGAGGTGGATTTATGATATCCATGACTTGTATGAAAGTCTTGTGGAAAGAGAAAATAAGCTTGCATCAAAAATTATATCTCATCTCGACTCCTGGATAATAAAGAGGAGCGATAATATCATAGTTGTTAACAAGAGATTTATTAAGATTTTAAGAGAAAGAGGACGAAAAGAAAAAATAATTGTTGTAATGAACACTATCTCCCCAATAAAACTCCCTATAAAAAAGAATAGAGAGTTTACAATTTTTTATGCGGGAGTTTTATCAGAAGGACGTTTTATTATTGAGATGATTGACATAGCTAAAAAATTAGGAATTAAAATAAAGATAGCCGGATCAGGCAAACTTCTTGAAGAAGTCAAAAAAAGATGTTACGATAAGTGTAGATTTCTCGGATATGTATCACATGATAACTCGTTAAAAGAACTTTCAAGATCACATGTAACTTTTGCAATTTATGACCCTTCAACTAAAAATAACCAACTTGCATCTCCAAATAAACTATTTGAAGCAATGGCTCTTAAGACCCCTCTCCTTGTTACAGAGGGTTCTGTAATGGAGGAAATTGTTAAAAGAGGGAAATGTGGTTTAGGCGTTAAATATAGCAAAAATGATGCAAAACAAAAGCTCCTTTATTTAATAAACAACCCCAAGTACATTAAAAAAATGGGACACAATGGCAAAAAAGTTTTTTTAGCAAAATATACTTGGGAAAAAATGGAAAATAGATTATTAAGATTATACGAGGGATTAAAATGAGGATTGTTACGGTTGTTGGCGCCCGTCCGCAGTTCATTAAAATGGCTCCTGTTTCAAAAGAATTAAGAAAACACTTTGATGAGATTGTAATTCATACTGGACAACACTATGATTATGAAATGGACAAAATATTTTTTGAACAATTAAACATTCCAAAGCCCGATTATTATCTCGAAGTAGGCTCTGGAACTCACGGCTACCAAACAGGGGAAATGCTAAAACAAATTGAAAAAGTCCTACTCAAAGAAAACCCCGACTTAGTTTTGGTTTACGGCGACACCAACTCAACATTGGCTGGTGCCTTAGCCGCTGTAAAGCTTCACATCAAAGTCGCTCACATAGAGGCTGGCTTAAGAAGCTTTAACAAAAAAATGCCCGAAGAAGTTAACAGAGTTTTGACAGACCACATTAGTAACTTCCTCTTTGCGCCAACTGAAACTGCTGTCAAAAACTTATATAATGAAGGAATTAAAGAGGGAGTTTATCTGACCGGTGATGTCATGTATGACGCTTTGCTCTATAATATCAAAATTGCAAGGAAAAACTCAAATATTCTAAAAGAACTCGGGCTAAAATCCAGAGAATACTTATTAGCAACAGTCCACAGAGCTGAGAATACTGATAACAGAAAGAATTTGGAGAACATCATTGAAGCCTTCATTAAGAGTGGGGAATTAATTGTCTTTCCAGCCCATCCGAGAACTCAAAAGTATTTGAAAGCTTATAAACTTCTCAAAAAGCTTGAAAAAGCAGGAAATGTGCTACTAATTCCACCAGTTGGTTACTTAGACATGCTGGTTCTTGAGGAGAATGCAAGGAAAATTTTAACAGATTCTGGTGGCGTTCAAAAAGAAGCATACTTCTTAAAAGTCCCGTGCATCACATTAAGAGAAAGAACGGAGTGGGTTGAGACCGTAGAAGACGGATGGAACATCTTAGTTGGTGCTGACAAAGAAAAAATATTGAATGCAATCAGAGACTTCAATCCAAATGGAAAAGTCTACACTTATAAATTCGGGGACGGAAAAGCAAGTGAAAAAATAGTAAAAACGATAGAGGAGACTAAAAATGAAATTTAATAGACGGTTACTTATCTTATCTAACCTATTCCCAAATAAAGATAACTCTTTTTATGGAGGTATTTTTGTAAAAGAGCAAGTTAATGAACTTAAGAAGTACTTTAAAGAGATAACTGTCATCTCTCCACAGCCATTGGGAACAAAAAGGAATCTCAAAGATTATAATTATGATAATGTAAAGGTATATTATCCGAGATTCTTTCACCTTCCAATAACATTTTTCAGAAAGCATCTGGGAAACAACTATTTTAAAGTTGCTAGCCAGATTATTGAAAAAGAGAATATCGATTTTGATTTAATTCATGCCCATTTTGCCTGGCCTTCTGGCTATGCGGGAGTAAAACTAAAAGAGAAATATAAGAAACCATTAATCGTAACTGCCCATGGAAATGACATTAGAATCCCATTAACTAACTATATCCAAAGTTTTGACAATAAGTATCTCAAAATGATGTTGGATGTTATAATCAAAAAAGCTGATGCAATACTAACTCATCATGAAGAACTAAGGGATCTTCTCCTTTCCAACTATCCCAACTTGAAGTACAAGATTTATTTTACATATAAGGGAATAAACTTAGAAAGATTCAACCCATTTTCTGAGAAAATTTTGGAAAATGCAAAGAAATATAGAGAAAAATTGGCACTTTATGACAAATTTATAGTTTTGTTTTTGGCTAGAGTAGACTGGGATAAGGATCCAGAAACACTAGTTAAAGCAGCGAAGATACTTAGAAATGAAAAAAACGTTATGTTCTTAATAGTTGGTAGTGGAAAATTAGAAAGCAAAATCAGAAAATTAAAAGCAAAAAATAATTTAAAAAACCTCATAATCATAGGAAAAAGGAGTGATACTGAAGTATGGTATGCATTAAGCGATGTTTTTTGTGCTTTATCACCTGTAGAAAATATTTGGTCTACAACTCTCCAGGAAGCTCTTTGTATGGGAAAACCATCAATAGTCACAAAAGTTGGATATACTGAGAAAATCTTAACACATCTGCATGATGCATATCTAATACCTCCTAAGAATCCACAAATTTTGGTAAATGCCATACTTGAACTTAAGTCTGATGAAGAACTTAGAAAAAAATTGTCACAAAACGCTTTAAAATGGAGAGAGAAATTTGATTATTCAAAGATTAGTGGAGAAATAATTGCAATATATGAAAAGGTTCTACAAGACTACCAAAAATAGTGGAGGGCAAAAAGTGACTCAAATAAAAGTATTCGTTGTTGGGTTAGATGGTGCAACTTGGGACGTTATTTTGCCATTTGTGAAAGAGGGGAAATTACCGACATTTAAAAAATTGTTGGAAAACGGGACATGGGGAATTTTAAAAAGCACAATCCCACCCGTAACAGTGCCAGCATGGCCTTCCTTTGCTACAGGAAAGAATCCAGCAAAGCTAGGTGTTTATAACTTCATAATAGTTGATACCAAAACTGGAAAAGTTCGGATTGTGAAATCTTCTGATGTGAGATCAAAAAAGATATGGAATTATCTAAGTTTCTACGGCAAGAGGTCAATAATCATCAATCATCCTGTCACGTACCCTCCTGAAAAAATTAATGGGGTAGTGATCTCAGGGATGTTAACCCCACCCAATGCTGAAGACTATGTGTATCCTAATAAGATTTCAGAAGAACTAGAAAAACTTGGATATATTATTGAACCTGATCCAGAAATTGTCAGAACTAAGTGGGATACTGAGGAATTCATAAACGAGCTTATAAGAACGATACAAAAAAGAACAAAAACAGTCATCCATTTGATAAAAAATCATCCGTGGGACTTTTTCTTTGTATTATTCCAAGCGACAGATGTAGTTCAACATAAACAGTTCCAAGATAGAGAAAAACTGCTTAGAGTGTACGCCGAAGTAGATAAAAGCCTGTCTATTATACTTAAGACTATTCCTGAGGATACACTTGTTATCCTGATGTCTGATCATGGATTCTGTGAGCTTAAGAGATACTTCAACATCACTAAATGGCTTTATGAGATGGGATATGTTAAACTTAAAAAGAGAGAAACTCCACCGGAAGGCCCGGATAAATCACTATTAATGCAGATTGGCATCACTCAGGCTTCTGTTTTGAGAATACTCAGGAAGCTCCGTTTGGATTGGATCCGAAAATACCTTCCTGTGTCTATCAAGGCAAAGCTTCCTTCTTCTTCTATTGAGGTAGATCTCAAGGAAAGCATTGTTTATGCGGGTATTCAATTTGGAAGCGCATCTCAATATCTATCAATCAATCGTGAAAAAGTTCAGAGCAAAGAACAATATGAAAAGCTTAGGGATGAATTGACCTCTAAGCTGTCTACCCTTAAAGACCCAGAAACAGGAGAACGCATCATTGAAGCTGTCTATAAAAAGGAAGAAGTGTATTCTGGACCATATCTAGATGAAGCTCCAGACATAATTTTCTTGTTGAAGAGGGGCTATGGTCTTTCGACGTCCTTGGATTTAAGTGCTCCAATGATTGAGAAAATTTCCTCACCATTTGGAACCCATCATGTAGATGGTATTTTTCTTGCTTATGGTCCGGGGATTAAGAAAGGTTACAAAATAGAAAATGCAAAAATCTATGACATTGCCCCCACAGTCCTCCACATCTTTAACCTACCAATCCCAAACGACATGGACGGAAAAGTCCTAACAGAAATATTTGAAAAAGACTCAGAATTCGCTAAAAGAAAACCAAAATATGTTGACCCAACCTATTATAACAAAAAACAAGAAAATGAAAAACTCAAAAAAACCATCAAAAAACTAAGAAAGAAATTTTGAGATCTTGGAGATATGAAACATCAAAAGACACTGAATTCCTGTACTCATCACTGTCGCAACAGCGGCTCCATAATAACTATACCCCTGAATCAAGAAATAATTTAACACAACATTGACAAAAGCCGTAAAAGCGGTTATCTTTGTAAAAGTTAGCTCTCTCCCTGTTGCATTCAAAAGACTCCCAAATAGAGAATTTAAGAACATAAACGGAACAGCAAAACCCAAAATTTTCAAAACTCCCACACTTTCTCTAAATCCACTTCCAAAAACAATTCTTATAGCAAAGTCGGATAAAAAGTAAAACCCCAAAGTCCCGACAATCCCAATCAAAGCCAACACTTGAAAACTTTTCTTAAACAAGACCCCAAGAGTTTTTCTATCCTCTTTCCAGAGTCTTGCCATTGAGGGCAAAGTTGTTGAAATCACGATGCTGGGGATGAACATAGGGACTTCTATTAAGGTGTATGCGCCTCTATAAACTCCAACATCATAATCGCTTTTTAACAAGCCAAGCATGACTATATCCGTACGGTAATAAATTATGATAAAAAGTCCAATCAACCAAAAAGGATAGGAATGTTTCAAAATTTCAAGCCAAGCCCTAACATCAAACTTCATTTTTAGCCTGTCTAAGAATCGTGAGCCCCAATAAACTCTCAAAGATTCCCTAAGGTAATACCCGACAACGAGAGCAATAATAAACGGTGTAAGTTGTCTCTTAAAATACAAAATGCTTCCTCCAATAAAAAATGCCCAAGACCTCTCTAATGCCTTTGCAATAGCTTCATACTTTGTAACTTCATAAGCAAACATAAGACGAATGAAAATGTTTGAAATCACAAATAGGATGTTTTCAAAAGCAACTAAATAGATTAAAGCCTTAATCCAGCTTGGCTTATTTAGTTGTGAGGCTAAAGCAACTATAATTCCAAAATTAATTAAAGCTAAAACAATTTTCAAACCCAAAGCATAAGGAAAAATATCCTCTGTCTTGCTTTTATCCCTTGCAATTTCTCTCATTACATAAAAACTAACACCCAAGTCGGAGAAAATTGAAGTTAAAGCTACGAAAGAGAATATGAAAGAATACTGTCCTAACCCTTCTTCACCAAGAGTTCTTCCTAAAAGAACAATTAATCCATAGGCAAGTATCTTTGATATGACCTCTGCAGAAAATAACCAACTGGCATTTTTTATTAATCTCAATTTTAGACTTTCAGTCATTGCTCTCAAACATAAAACATAGAGAAAATATAAAAACCTAACCCATACTCTCCAAAAGCTCTCTCACAGTTCTTTCAACTGCTTGATAGCTATTCATCTTTGGCTTCCAACCTCTACTTTTAGCTTTCTCAATACTTAAGCGCATGAACTTAACATCGCCTTTCCATCCCCTGCCGCCATCAACACCACCAGTAAAATAAAACCCCGGATTTAAGTTCATAGCTCTGCTGACTATTTCTGCTATTTCTTTAACTGTAATCCAGTCTTCACTTCCTAAGTTATAAACATCGTAAATTTTCTCCTCTTCTTTAAACTTTTCAAAAAGATAAAGCATTGCTTCAATTGTATCACTAACATGGAGATAGCTTTTTCTCTGCGTCCCATCTCCAAGAATTTCTAATCTCTCAGGAGTCTTCTTGAGCTTATTGATGAAATCATAGATTACTCCGTGATTTGACCTTTCACCTATGATGTTCGCTAACCTGAAGATGAGAGATTTAATATCAAAAGTGTGAGCGTATCCACTGATTAATGCTTCAGCTGCTAATTTAACACCACCATAAACACTTATCGGCTCTAAGGGAGCATAATCCTCTGGAGTTGGAATAACTTTAGCATCCCCATAGACAGTTGAAGAAGATGTAAAAACAAGATATTTCACATTTTCTTTTCTCATAGCTTCCAAAAGGTTGTAGGTTATCAAAACGTTGGTTTCATACAGAAGCTCTGGACTTTGAGCACCAATCCTCACTTCTGGATTCGCAGCTAAGTGAAAAACAATATCGACATCTTTAACACTTTCTAGGGCAACTTTTGGATCTCTTAGGTCACCTTTAATGAATTCAAAATTTTTATCATCTAACCATTTTTCAATGTTTTTTAAACTTCCAGCGCTTAAATCATCAACAACTCTAACCTTGTTGCCCTTTTCCATTAATTTATCAACCAAATGAGAACCTATAAAACCAGCACCACCGGTTACCAGAATCTCCATAATCTTCACCTTTTGCATTGTCTAAACATCAAATATATATTCTTTTTGTAGTCTATTTATTACAATGCTACACGTTTATCAATACACCATTAAAAGGATGAATTTTACTGACATAGATTTGTAAATTTTTGGAAATTTTTTGAATAATTTTAACATGTGTCAGTTAATCGATAGAAAAGCATTATTACATTTGTCAAAGTGACAAATTTCTAAACAAAAGCCTTTTATTCTAAAAGTTGTTCAGTAATACATCGTTTATGATGAACATTTAATCATTAAGAGGTGATAAAAATGAACGAAGTGAGAGCAGAACAAATCGAAGTTAAGGTGAAACCCAAGTTTGTCCAGCTCATTTTCGTTGATATAAATGGAGTTCCAAAGGGAATGGAAGTTCCTATAAGCAGGTATGAAGAAGCAATAAGTGATGGCATCTCCTTTGATGGTTCCTCAGTTCCGGGATTCCAAGGAATTGAAGATAGTGATTTAATATTCAAAGCAGATCCAAGCACCTATGCAGAGGTTCCATGGGATGGAATTGCAAGGGTTTATGGCTATATATACAAGGACGATGAACCTTATTATGCAGACCCAAGAGGAATCCTAAAGTCCACTTTAGAAGAGCTTGCAAAAGAGGGAATAAGTGCATATATTGGTCCAGAAGCAGAGTTTTACTTCTTCAGGAGAAACGGCACATGGGAATTGCAGCTTCCAGATGTTGGTGGATATTTCGATATTGTAAATCTCGATAAAGCAAGGGAAATAAAAAGAGAAATCGCATTATACATGCCCCATTTTGGCTTAATCCCAGAGGTTCTACACCATGAAGTCGGCGCTGGGCAACACGAGATCGACTTCAGGTTTGCTGAGGCTTTGAAAACAGCTGATAACATTGTAAGCTTTAAATACATAGTTAAAGCCGTTGGAGAAATGCATGGATTGTATGCAACTTTTATGCCAAAACCAATCTATGGAATGCCCGGAAACGGAATGCACTTACACATAAGCCTCTGGAAAGATGGGGAAAATATATTCGTTGGAGACAAAGGATTAAGTGAATTAGCCCTTTACTTCATTGGGGGACTTTTAAAGCATGCTAAAGCTCTAACAGCTGTTACAAACCCAACAGTTAACTCATATAAGCGTTTAGTTCCAGGTTATGAAGCTCCAGTTTATATTTCATGGGGATACAAGAACAGAAGCGCTTTAATTAGGGTTCCAGCATTCAAAGGAAAAGGAGCAAGAATTGAGTATCGCTGCCCAGATCCAAGTGCAAACCCATACCTAGCCTTTGCGGCTATAATCAAGGCTGGATTGGATGGAATCAAGCACAAAATTGAACCCTTTGGCTATGTAGAGGAAGATGTCTATCACATGAGTGAAGAGAAAAGAGAGAAGTTTGGCATTGAAACTTTGCCAGAGAGCTTAGGTGAAGCCTTAGAGGAATTGAAGAAAGACAAAGTGGTTAGAGAAGCCCTAGGAAAAGCATACAAGAACTTCATAGAGTACAAAGAAAAGGAGTGGGAAAGCTATTTGGCCTATCTTGAAGAGAAGCAAATTCCAAAAGAGACCAAAAAGGTTACAGAGTGGGAGCTTGAAAGATATTTCTATATCTAAGCCTTTCTCACTTTATTTCCTTCAATCCAAAATTCACCCTCATCAGTTATTTCCTTCTTCCAAATGGGAACTCTTTTTTTCACTTCATCAACTGCCCATATACAGGCTTCAAAAGATTCCTTCCTATGCTTTCCAGCCGCAACTATTAAAATCGTGTTTTCTTCAACTTCAAGCTCTCCATAACGGTGCCATATTAAAATCTCTTCAATTGGAAACTTTTGTAATGCTTCTTCCCTAATTCTCTTCATTTCTTTCATCGCCATTTCTTCATAGGCTTCATAAATCAGCTTTTTTACTCTCCTTCCATGACTCTCCTCCCTAACTTTTCCTAAAAAAATGACTATTCCTCCCGTTGTTCTAGATGAAACTAAGTTTATTGCTTCGTTGATATCAAAATCCTCTGGCTTTTTGAAGAGCTTTGTGAGCATTTTTATCCCTCCGTTAAAAATTCACTAAGTGGCAAACTTTTCCTTGGATTTTTAAAGATCAATACATCGGAAATGCCAAAAATGCCATGTGTGCTTTTTGTCATGAGCTCAAACTCTCTGAAGAAAATACTCCCTATTCCAACAATTCCTGCGATGTCCCAAAGTCTGTGCTCTTCTTCAGCAATTTTCTCAAAGCCCGGCAATTTATAATAAGTTCTCCTAAACATTCCCCTCTTGAGGTTGTATCCTTCATGAACTGAGACTAATGTGTACCCCTCACGTTTAGTCTCAACAAGGAAGTTTTTGTAACCCTGCCTGTAGAGGATTCCATAAACTCTATCAGACTCTTCCATCATGAAAATTCCATCGTTTTTTAGTGCATAAGCTGTATTTGCAAAAATCTTTACAGCGTCAAAAGGGTCAAAGTGAGGCATAGTTAAGCCCCAAAGCAAAGCAACATTATGGCTATCTTTCTCAACAAACTCGTGCAGTTTCCTTATATCCGCTACTATAGTTTTGACTTTTACATCTCTCGCTTTACTCAGCTTCAACCATTCATTAACAAGAGGGAGGTCTTTTTCTCTGGCATCAACAACCGTAAGCTCAATCTCAATTCCTTTCTCCCTAAGAACTTTAGCTAAAGCCGCTCCCGCTATACCTGTCCCCGCTGCTAGATCAAGTATTTTAACACTTTTCTCTACCCTAATTGTCCCTTTCTCAACTAAAAGCTCAAAAACTCTCACAATTTTTTCAAATCTTCTTCTAGCTACTTCATCATCTGGACGCATGGGCCAGCTTAAAAGCTCATAGAGTTTTTCAAGACTCATTTTTAACTCCCTCAACAGGTAATTCTTAGTCTGAAACTTTAAAGTTTATCATTTGAAAAATATAACTCATGCAAATTATCGCAAAATTTATAAACTTTGGTCAACCTATATATGTTGACTAAGGTTGAATAGTGATTAATATGAAGCTTAAAGATGTAAGACCCATGAACTTCAGCGGAATTCCGTTTGTTCTAGTGGTTATTTCATTTACTATTATCATTGTTCTCCCGAGGGTGACACCTGAAAACTACTGGCCTTTTTGGATTTTTGGCTGGATTGTTTTGTTTGCCTCTTGGGGAACTGGAGCTGAAGTCGAAAAGGATTTTATCGTGCTGAAATATGTATTTGGAAAGCTGAAGATAAAGATTCCCTTTAGCGAAATTGAGGAAATAACAACCATTAATAAACTTCAAAAAGGCACAATTGCCAAATATTTTAAGTGGGAAATAATTCTGTTTATGATTCTTGTTGCCTATGCTCTTTTTGATTTAATAATCTTGCCACATGGACTTCTGAAAGGGTACTATTTTGGAGATATTGGGTTGATAGTCTTTGGACTATTTTACATTTCTGCTTTTACCATACCTTTCTCAAAGAAAAAAATTACTGGGATTTTTACATATTCCTTTGTGCTTCTTGCAGTTCTCATGCTTTACTTAAAGATCGGAAGTATTACGGCGGATGATATTCTTATGTTTATAATTATGGCATTTGTCCTCACAGTTGCTATTTGGGAAGTTTATAGTGTTGAATATGTTGTGATAAGAACCCCTAGGAGACTGTATCTGATAACAGCGAAGAACACTGAGGAGTTTATCAAAGCCCTCTGGAAGGTGGCTCAAAATGTTCAAACTACCTGATAGAATGGAGGAAATTTGGCTTTTAAAGGCTAAAGGGCTTAGGGAAATTGACATAGCTGAAAATCTTGACATATCGAAACAGGCAGTGAACAAGGCTCTAAAAGATGCAAGGACAAAGCTCTTTGAGATGTTTTTAAGCTTAGCGGAGGTTTTTGGTTTTGAAGTTGTTAGAATTAATGCAGAAAAAGGCTTTATGGTTGCCACCAGCAGAGAACTAAAAAAGAGAATTTACTTTTTCTACATTCCAAAAATGGGAATTCGTGCATTTTTTGAAGATTCAAAATTTCCAGAATATCTGCTAAAGCACTCTTTAGAGCTTGGATTGACGAAAAACTTAAAGAAAGAGGAACTTATCGAGATACTTGAGACTTAACTAATAGAAAAATTTCGTTTTATTTAAGCTCAATTATCTCAAAAGCATTGTGAGCTAAATCAATCACCAAAAGTTTATTTGCTAAAGGTTCCCCACATCCAGTTATAAGCTTAATCACCTCAGCGGCTTGAATGGTTCCCATTACCCCCGCTGTTGCTCCAAGTATTGGGAACTTCTCCTTTTTCTTTGGAGGAATTGGGAATATTTCCCTCAAAGACTTTGTTTTTTCAGGGATTATAGTTGTAGCTTGACCATGAAGACCTTCAACTGCAGCATGAACCAAAGGAACTCCCTTTTTATGTGCAAACTCATCAAGCAGATACCTTGTCTCGAAATTGTCCAAGCAGTCAACAATCACATCAACATCTTTCAAAACATCTTCAATGTTCTCTCTTGTGAGTTTTCCAACAAAAGCTTCAATTTTTACATCAGAGTTTAACTTTTCAAGCTTCCGTTTTGCAGATAAAGATTTTGGGGTTTTGTCCAAATCTTCTTCCCAATGGAGGATTTGTCTATTCAAATTACTTAACTCAGGAATTTGTTCATCGATAAGTAAGATCTCTCCTATACCAGCCGCTGTAAGATAATAAGCCACTGGACTACCAAGTCCACCAATCCCAACAACAGCAACCTTTGCTTTTTTAAGCTTCTCCTGGCCCTCAATGCCAAAAATTCTTATTTGTCTATCATATCTCTCCAGTTCCTTCTCGCTTAGCATCCTAACCACCGCTCACTGGTGGGAAAAGTGCAATAATATCTCCTTCCCTTAGTTCTTCGTCAAAATCCACGTATCTACCATTCTTAGAAACATTCACATCAGCTTCTTCATTTTGTTCAAAAATTTCGTCATTAAACTTGGGGTGCTTCTTTTTAATTAATTCAATTAAGTCCTTCACTTTAGCATCATCTGGAATATCAAACTCTTCCTCTGAAACTCCAGCAATATCTCTAAAGCGGGCAAAATATCTAACCTTCACTCTCACACACATCACCATGTAAAAGCTCTCAACAATTTTTTATAATTTTTCCGCAGAAGTAAATAGAAATGTTAAATCACCAAGGGACGTTTTTCCACCCCATCTTATAAGCAAAGATATTGGCTCCCCAATGGATAAATGGAGTTACAGCTAACAAAAAGAGAACCTGAGCTGTTGAGAGAGCTTTTACATTATACCCTAAAATCAAAGCGGTTATTAAAAAGCCCAGCTGATCCAATCCTATTGCAGGGTAACCTTGAGGTAAATTAGCCCTTCTCTTTATGAAACTTCCTATTATGTCTCCTAAAAGTGCGCCAAAAGAGAGGGCAAAGCCAAGCTTAAGAGCAGTCTCAAAAGAGCCGTAATAAGAAGGAATTATTTGGTATTGTACACAAGAAATTAGCACTCCAACAGACAAACCACCAAAAAATCCTCTCCACGTTTTTCCATTTCCCAGAATTCTCTTCCCATCAATGAAATTTTTTCCAAAATCCATAGGAGTTTTTCCTTTAAAAAGTACCGGGGAGGAGTTAGCAAAATACGCTGGTAGTATGTACCACAGTGCCTCTACTAAAGGGTTCATTTGATCACCTGCATTGGTTTACTTGCTTTCCTTTTTAAGTTCTTTCCTTTTCAAGTTCATCTAGGCAGTGGATTAGTTTTTCGAGGAGCTTCTCTTCATCGCTCCTTATAATCAGCTTTATAATTCTTTCAGTTATTTCGTTCCGTTTAAGCATGAATTTAAGTTTTTCTCGTATTTTTTGTGCTTCTTCACTTTTATCATCCTTGATTTCTTCAAGAGCTTTTTGAACATTTATTCTTGTTTGTTGGACATCTTCAAGAAGCTTGTTATAATATGCGGCCTTTCTCCATTCTTTTAGATTTTTTATTGCTGTAAAGTATGCCTTTTTATCTCCCGGCTTTTTAACTCTTGTAACTAACCCGACACTTTCGAGGAGCTTTAAAGCAGAACTAACGTGAGAAAGAGAATATCTAGTTTTCTCTGCAATTTCACCTAGGCTTAATGGTTCATCTGCAAAAAACAGGACACCGTAAATGTATCCATAAAGCTCACTCAATCCGAATCTTCTTGCGGCATTTGCAAAGTGGTTCATTATAATTCTTCTTGCCTCTTCAATTCCCAACACAATCACCTCGCACAGATTAGAGTTTCGGTATATAAAATGCCCTTATTCTCTTTTAAGATTTCGTTTCTAAGCTCGCTTAATCTTTGCAAACTTTCAACTTCCACTTTGGCAATGGCATCATAGTCCCCATAGAGGGCGTATGCCTCTTTAACCTCTGGAATTTTCTTGAGATTTTCTGCAGTTTC
Organism: Thermococcus sp. JdFR-02; assembly: GCA_002009975.1. Taxonomy (GTDB): domain Archaea; phylum Methanobacteriota_B; class Thermococci; order Thermococcales; family Thermococcaceae; genus Thermococcus_C. Next base: position 111,487 of record MTLP01000012.1, on the reverse strand, counting down.
ATTCTCCTTCCCGTTTTGGGTTGTAATGAGGATGAAGGCTATCATTTTTAAATCTCCTAATGTTGTACCAAAAGATTTTTAAGCTTTCTTAATTATAAAACTTTCGGAAATTTCCGAAAGTTGGGGGGATTGAAATGCTCAAAAAATTATCAAAGATCATCGTCGAGTACAGAGTCACCTTCGGTTTAATTGCGGTATTCTTGCTCATCCTTTCATTCTACGGCATGACAAAGCTCAGCTTTGAGAGTGATCTATCTAAACAGCTTCCTGAAGACTTAAGGGCAGTGAAAGACTATTATGCACTTCAAGATGAATTCCAAAGCGGAGATGTTGCCATAATTATAGTGAAGGTTAACAGCATAGAGGAAGGGGGCGTTTATGACATAAGGGATCCGCAAGTAATCCAAGCAATCTACGAGCTTGAGCAGAGGCTTAGAGAGCATGAATATGTAACGGGCACAATAAGCATAGCCGACATCTACGTTCAAACTCTTGGACGATTGCCAGAAAACGAAGATGAAGTGCGGCTCGTTCTGAACATGCTCCCTGAGGAAGCTAAACAAGGATTGATAAGCTCTGATTATAGAACAACGATGATAGTGGTGACCTTAAACAGAGAAAAGGATTCTAAAGTCCTGCAGAGGGTTTATGAAGAACTCCAAGAGGACATTAATGAAGTAAAGTTTCCTAAAAACGTTGAAGTTGTTCAAACTGGAACTGTTGGAATTGCCTATAGACTTTTGAAGCTTTTGCAGAGCGATTTAAATAAAACTATGGGAGTTGCTTTTCTGATTGTCGTTTTGATACTGCTCTACTTCTATCGCTCTCCAATAAAAGCAGCAGTTCCCCTTATTCCCCTCATCTTTGGGGTTATAATGACTCTCGGATTTATGGGGCTTTTGGGAATTCCCCTTGACATGGCAACTACAACCGTCGGTGCTATGCTGATAGGTATGGGTATTGATTATGGTGTTCACGTAACGAACAGATATTACGAAGAGAGAAAGAAGGGAAGGAGCATTGAAAATGCAGCTGAAGAAGCCATAACTGAAACAGGTAAAGCTCTGCTTGGGGCTGCGTTGACAACCATAGCTGGATTTGCAGCGTTAAGCCTCTCCATATTGCCCTCACTGCAGAGGTTAAGTGTTGCTTTAATAATGGGTTTGAGCTTAGCGGCATTGAATGCTGTGGTGATAACTCCAGCGATCATAATTCTGGAGGAGGACTTAAGGAAAAAGTTCACTGGTCATTATGAGATTCCAGAGATTAGAGCTCATTCAGGAGTTGTAGCTAGGGTTTTTGAAAGCCTTGGAAGAATAGTTAGAGATCATCCAAAGAGCTTCTTGGCATTAGTACTTGTTGTGACTCTGTTTTTTGGGTACGGCTTAACCAAAGTAACTACTGAGGTCAGGCTTGAGAAGATGATTCCAGCGGGGATACCAGAGATAGAGGTAATGAAAGACGTTAGGTATGAATTCGGAGGTCAAGATGAAGTAGATATTTTGGTGAAAGCAGATGACGTTAGAGATTCAAGTGTTGTTAGAGCTATTTACCGCTTTGAGCAGAGCGTTAAAGCAGATTCTTACTACAACAACGTCTTTGAAGCTAACAGCATCGCTGACATTGTGATTCAGAAGTACGGCTACATTCCCAATGATAAGGAGAAGATAAAGAAAGCTCTGGAGGAATATCAAGGGCAGGGCTTAGTGAACTCGGATTATTCAATGGCAGTAATTCGGTTCAAAGGAAACTTCATGGGAGTTACTCAAGAGCAGTTTAGGAGAATAATGAAGTATTTTGAGAATGAAGTTGAAAATGCCGACTTTCCACCAGGAGTACAGGTTTCTCTGGCTGGAGAGACTTATTTGAGCTATGTCTTGGATGACTTAACGAACCAAGAACTCGGTAAAATCTCAACCTACGGAACGCTCTTTGTGCTTCTTATAGTCATTCTACTCTTTAGAAACGCAAAGCTCTCAGTAGCGATGGCAATGCCAATGTTCCTTGGTGCACTGTGGACTGTCGGCTACATGGGCTGGGTTGGAATTCCATTCAGCCAAACACTGGCTGGAATTATCTCAATGATTGTAGGTTTAGGAGTGGACTACGGAATGCATCTAACTCACAGATTCATGGAAGAACTAAATGAAGGAAATCCGCACCCAATAGTTACTGCTGTCAAAAGCGTTGGTCCTGGAATCTTGATCGGTGGTCTAACAACTGCTGGTGGATTTTTGGCCCTGCTAGTTGGCCAGCTAACTCCAATCCACGATTTAGGAAAAACTTTGGCTGTTGGCATATTTTCCTCAATGTTCGCTGCTTTCCTTGTTACCCCTGCTTTACTGCAGATATTTTATGGAAAAAGGCTTAGAGGTGGTGAAGAATGAAAAAAACGGGAATTTTAATCGGTCTTTTGCTTATTTCGAGCCTCTTTAACGTAGTTTTGGCTCAAGATACATTGCTCTTTGAAGGTTATTTGGATAAAGGGGAGTACCTCCTCGTTGGTCCGTTAGTGATAACGGTGGCAGATGTACAGAAGAACTACCTAAACGGCATATATCAAGCTTTAATAGTTATAACTAAGGATGGCAAGGTCATAAACAACGTCGCAACTCCAGTAATGACTCCAAATACAGCTTTAATTCAGAGCCTGCTCAGCAACCAAACCTTCTTAACCTTAATGGGAGAAACGCTTGGCTACAATATGACAGATCCACAAGACCAGTTAGCATTCTATCAATGGCTACAAACAGCAAGCGAGGAAGAAATATTTAACGCAATACTCGCAACCATTCAAGCACATCCAGAACTCGGTTTGACTCCTCAGGATTTGGTCAACGTTCAGATAAAGTACAACTACATAAGTGAAAACGAGACGATTGAGCTTGATGTTCATGGTGAGAAAGTCACAATCACAGCTCTTCAGATATACCCAAACGGTGCAAAGCTCAGCATAAGCGGACCTCAGGAGTGGAAAGCATCAACGCTACCCGCTTTCATAACAACCAGCATAGAAATGCCAAAGAGCGTCAATCCTGGCGATGAAGTTACGATAAAGGTTCACCTGAAGAACGAAGGTGCTTTAAAAGCGAGATACATCAATGTTATAGTTTCCCCGATGCCAATGAGCATGAGTGCGGAAGAGCAAGGAAGTTCAAGCAACGCTTTAGCTCAAGCTTTAACTCAAAGTGGTGCCGTTCAAAGTCTTTTAATGCCTGTCGATACTGCAACGAAGTATATAGAGTATCTCGAAGGAAAGGAAGAGAAAACACTCGAGTTTAAATTTAAAGTCAATGAGAATGCTGCTCCAGGCATTTATCCGGTTTATGTAACTGTAATCTATTCAGTTGGAATGGGAGAAAGCTTGCAGCAGATGCAGAGCTTCAACTACGCTGGAATTACCGTTGCAAGGGAAAGTGATGCAACCTTTGTAATTGAGAGCATTGAAAAGCCAGATGTTGTTTATCCCGGAGAGGACTTTGAAGTTAAAGTGAAGCTCAGGAACGTTGGTGGAGAGAAAGCTAAGAATGTTTTGGTAACTCTTGAGCCGGTTATAACTCCGAACATTCAAGATTCATCACAACTTCCAAAAGTTTCGCCTGAGAAAGCTATATTAATAAGCAACAGCCCAAATCAGTACTACACTGCCATTGTAAGGGCAAATGGGGAAGTCGAATACAAGTTCAAGCTCCACGTTTCTGAGAACGCAAAGACTGGAAGCTATCCTCTAATCCTAAAGCTCACCTACTACAGCGGCGATGCAAAGGAAAGCATGAGCCAAAACTTTGAGTTCTCAGTTCAAGTTCTTGAGAGAAGAAAGGCATTCATAGAGATTGAGAGCGTTGAGCTCGAGCCTAAAAAGATAGAGCCAGGAGATGAGTTCACGCTTAAGATTAAGATCAAAAACGTTGGAGAGGAAACTGCGAGGGCCTTTGAGCTTAAGATTTTGGCCTACAAAGCTGAAGTTCAGAGAGAGATAAAGAACGTTGATTTGTCATCTCTTCAGAATTTGCCCATCCAAGGAAGCCAAGCTATAAGTGAAAACCTTCAAACAGCCTTAAACCAGATAATGCAAGAGCTAGCTAAGAGGAACGTTGAAGCGTTTTTGCCAATTGGTGAAGACAACTCAAAGTATGTCCCTGTGGTTGCTCCAAATCAGGAGGTAACATTGGAGTTCCACATAAAAGCTAATGACAGAGTGGAAAACGGAGTTTATCCACTGAGAATAGGAATTGAGTATCTCTCAACTCCAGATGATGAGAAAGTGAGCGATGAGCGCTTAATGGGTATCAACGTCCTTGGAAAGGAAGAACTGATAATCTCAAAAGTTTCAACTTCCCCAAGCAGAGTTTTGGCAGGAACAAACAACGTTGAAGTAAGTCTTGAAGTCGAGAACATTGGAAGCGGAACTGCGAGATATATTCTCCTTAAGCCAAAGCCTAAAGATCCATTCGAGCTAAGCGAGACGAGCGAGCAGGTAATAAACCTTGGAACTTTAAGGCAAGGAGATTCAGCTAAAGCTATCTTTAGAATCAACGTAAAAGATGGAATTAAAGGAGGAACCTACGAGATTCCAGTTGAAATCACTTACAAAGATTCACTGGGAGAAACGAAGAACATAACCCTAACTGTTCCAATAATAGTGAACGGCAAGCCGAAGATAGTAGTTGAGGGCGTTAGATTCGACAAAACACCGATGCAGGGCAAAGATGTCAAAGTTTATGTCAGAGTTAAGAACGTTGGCGAAGAGCAAGCAGAAAATGTTATTATTGAGGGAGTCGTTAAAGCCAGCCAACCATTTACACTAACTAAAAGAACTGGCTACATAGGAACTCTCGATCCAGGAAAAAGCGGAGAAGGAGTCATAGAGCTGAGTATAAACAAGGATGCGATTCCAAAGGAGTACACAATTCAAGTCAGGCTTAGAGCAGTTGGTGATAAGGAGAATGGTGATGACAACATTTACATCTTCGAAGATTCGATAAAAGTACCCATAAAAGTGAACACAAAGCAAAAAACAGGATTAAGGACATTAGGTTTAGGAGTCGGAGCTTTAGTTGCTCTTGCAGTCATCGTAACGTACATGAAAAGAAAGTAGCCTTTTCCCTTTATACCTTTCAAATTTCTCAGAGATACTGTGATGCTGTCAAGATAAGGTTGACATCTTCCTGAAGCTATTCAGTAATACCTGCTGACGGAGCTTTAAACCGAGAGTCATACCTTCTACAACTTATCAGTAGCTGAGTCCATTGAGAATAATAGTGTTGTTTGAATTTTCTTCTGTAATAGGATCTTGTTTCTTCAATAATGATTTTTATAAAGTTTAAAATATCTTACACAGAATGACCCTTGTCATTTTCTCTCCTATTTTTCACAGTATTTTAGAAACTTAAAATGACTACCTCTCAGAACTTATCCTAGACAGTATCAGCTTAAACTCCATAAAGGATTTAACATACAACGGCATATCATAAAGTAGCAGTGATTGAAATGAGAGTAAACCTCTTAGTTATATTGTTGTTATTAACTGGAAGCTTGGTTTCTCTAGAGGAAGCTGCAAGTATATCACAAAATTATTGGGCTAGAAGTTATGGTAAAGATAATTATCACGATGGCATAACAGGAGTTGCCGTTGCCCTAAATGAGAATATCATAGTCGCAGCAGATAATTTTCTTATGAGTCTCAAGCCAGACGGAAGTATAAACTGGGTAAAAGATATACCAGCCGATTCATTAGCTCTTGCTCCAAACGGTGATATTGTCATTATAAGTGCTCACGGTCTTCCATTAGTTGCGAGGCTTGATAGTCAGGGAAATCTTAAATGGGCAATTGAATTTCATGGAAATCCACCTCTTGGGATTATGGGAACTGGAGTTGATAACTTTAAAGCATTCGCAATTGCACCAAATGGAGACATAATTGCCCCTTCTTTTTTCCGAATCTTTATTTCAGATTTAAACTCAATGACCACACAGTTATCTTAACAGCATATTTCCAAAATCTTAGATTTAGAAAAACGTTTAAACATCAACAACATAACTCTCTAGTAGGTGGGAGATGTGAGAGGTATTTTTAAGATAATACTCTTGGCTTTCTTGGCGATAATACTATGGATAGCGTACTTAGGCTATGCAGCGATTAATTTGCAGCCTCAAATAAGCGCTGAATGGGGACACATTGATGAGAAATCAACAGAATTACGACTTCATGTCTATTTAAATAAAAAACTGCCTATATCTGCAAGCATAAAGGAGTTAACGGTAGAATGGGGTGGAGTGGAAATAGGGAAGGCTGAAAATGTAAAGCTAAGTTTTATGAACAACAAAATTGATGGGGCGCTTGTTATTGATAATTATAAGATTATAGAGGCTGTAAAAAACCATATAAAAAATGGTGAAAAGAGTGAAGTCAGGATTAAAGTCGTTGCAGCTGTTTTTGGTGTAAAACTACTTGAGAAAGAATTTTCTCAACCAGTAAATACAGACTTGCTTTCAAAATTAACTATGCAGAGTGAAAGCAAAGGAGATCTGATAAAAACACCCGCTGTTAAGAGCGTAACTTCAAGATGGGGTCCAATAACAGATAACTCCCTAACAATATACAGCGATATAGAGTTGTACAATCCAAATGACTTCCCGATACCGGTTTCTGGAATAGGTTACGAAGTAAAGATAAACGGCTACAAATTAGGAGAAGGAGAGCTTATTGAAAATATCGTTATGCCGGCTAAAGGTTCGGCAACTGCAAAAGTAAAAAGCGTGATTAGACTTGACCTTCTTCCAAAAGTATGGGTAGAGCATATAAAGAGGGGAGAATCTAGTCAAGTAAGTGTTAGAGTGTACCTCAAAGCCACAATGTTTAACAGAAACTTCACATTCGAAATTATGAGCTTTGAAGAGACTATAAAAACGAACATAATCGATGAAATAAACTCTGCACTACAAATGCCCTAAAGTTCCTTTTTACTATTTTCGAAATTTTTAAATACCCACTTTTGTTTTTGTAAGTTTTGGATAATGGGCCGGTAGCTCAGTTTGGTAGAGCGCTGGCTTCGCAAGCCAGAGGCCGCGGGTTCAAATCCCGCCCGGTCCACCAAATTTTTTATGCTCTCTTTTACGCGATTAATAAGTTAAATAGAAACATGCTAACAAACTAAATAGCATTATCTATTTCAAATATTCTTCTAAACATGAAGATAATTGTCAAAAGTGTTATATATCATCACTTTATATAGTAACTTGTGGTGATACAATGGAGCTCGAACTTTTAAAAAAGTTAGTATCTATTCCCTCTCATTTCGGACAAGAAGAAAAAATTTCTGAATTCATTGCTAACTTTCTTGAAAATTACTCAAAGGTACAAATTCAAGAGGTTGAAGGTTTTGGAAATAATGTGATAGCCTCTTTAAGAGGAAAAAAGACGACGATCGTTTTAAATGGGCATATGGACACCGTTGGATTAAGCGATGGTTGGAATAAAAATCCCTGGGGAGAGCAAGAAGGAGATAGGTTCTATGGTGTAGGGAGTGCTGACATGAAGGGCGGCTTAGCCGCTTTAATAAGTGCTTTCATAGAAATGAGCATGTTATCAAGAAGAGAAAGACCAGAAATAATATTCACAGCCGTCGTTGATGAAGAAGGTTACTCCCACGGAGCTTGGGAGCTGATAAAGAGCAAGAAACTTGAGAAGGCTGATTTAGTTTTAATAGGAGAGCCAACTAATGAGAGACTAATGCTTGGAGCAAGAGGAAGATTTGTCATTCAAATAGAGGCTTTTGGACGAAAAGCTCATGCAGCAAGACCTGAAAATGGAATAAATGCAATAGAAGAACTTTCAAAAGTTTTAGCAAATCTGCACAAAGCAAGAAAAAAGAAGCATAAAAAGCTTGGAGAAGGAAGTTTTTGCGTCCTCAGCATAGAGGGAAACGCAGATGGGTTAAGTGTTCCAGAATATGCAAAGGCGATTATTGATAGACATGTAGTTATTGGAGAAGATTGGGAATTTGTAAAGGGAAGTTTGGAGAAGGTTTTAAAGCGTGCTGGAGTTAAAGCTCAGATAAAAATAGAAAAGTATCAAAGACCTACTCCAGAAATGCTTCCATATTATGTCAAAGAGAATTCAAAAATTGTTAAGCTCTTTAAGAGAGTTTTTGAAAGTGTAACTGGGAAAGAACTGGAGGTAACATATGGAGCGAGTGTCGGTGATTTCAACTATTTTGGGACTTATCTTGGAAAACCAACATTGGTTTTTGGTCCAATTGGCGAAAACTGGCATTCTGCCAATGAATGGGTTAGTCTAAGTTCAGTGAAAAGGGTTAAACAAGTCTATGTCGAATTTTTAAAAGCTCTGATTTAGCTTACCTTTTTAACCATCACTTTGATAGTTAGCTATGGGGTGGTAGTATTATTGAAGATGCCCTAGTCGAGGCAATCCGCTTAGCTGTTACAACTTTACCAAAAGACACAGTTAAGGCACTAAAGGAAGCGTATGAAGAGGAAGAAAATTCAATCGCAAAACTTCAGCTTGAAAATATTTTAAAAACAATAGAACTTGGAAAGGAATATTCACTTCCCATGTGTCAAGATACTGGGACAATAACCTTTTTCGTTGAAGCTGGAGTTGAAAATCCCTATTTAAAAGGATTAAAGGAGAAGCTCATTAATGCAACGAAGAGAGCAACAGTCGAAATTCCTTTAAGACCCAACGCTGTAGATTTACTAACAAACAAAAATTCGGGAGATAACACTGGTCGTTTTGTTCCAATAATTCATTGGGAGCTTGTCGAGGGAGATAAAATAAAAATCTATGTTCTTCCAAAAGGAGGGGGAAGTGAAAACTGCTCTGCTTTGGCAATGTTGAATCCAAGTGAGGGTATTGAAGGAGTTAAGAGATTTATTGTTAAAACCGTTGTAGAAGGCGGAGGAAAACCCTGTCCGCCCATAATAGTTGGCGTTGGAATTGGTGGTGGAGCTGATTTTGCTCTAAAACTTGCTAAAAAAGCCCTTTTAAGAGCTTTAGGAGTTAGACATGAAAAAGAAGAGATCGCAAAGCTTGAAGAAGAAATCTTAGAGGAGATCAATGCTTTGGGAATAGGACCAATGGGACTGGGAGGAAAAACAACAGCACTAGATGTTAAGATAGAATATGCTCATCGCCATCCAGCTTCACTTCCTGTAGGGGTTATAATTCAATGCTGGGCAAATAGAAAAGCAATAGTTGAGATTGAGAGAGATGGAAAAGTGAAGGTTTATCAATGAGCTGACCTCCTTCCCGCTCTGAAGGGCGGGAGGTTCCCAACATGGGAACTTCGGTTGCGGTAGACCTCATACAGCTCGGTCAGAGAGCCCTCCTCCAAACGGATATACCGTTGGGCATCATCGAAAGGAGGAATGGAAAATGAGGTATATAAACTTCACGGGCTTTCCTCCTCGCCGTGAACGGCGAAGCTTCCAGCCCGCAAAGGTGGTGATGTCATGAATTTAAAAACCCCTCTGCACGAAAAAGATGTTTTAAAGCTCAAAGCTGGCGATATAGTTAATCTTTCAGGTACAATTTATACAGCAAGGGACTTAGCGCATAAAAAAATCATAGAGCTTGCCAGAAGAGATAAGCTTCCTTTTAACCTAAAAGGGGCTGTAATTTATCATTGCGGTCCTGTAGTCAAAAAAACTCCTCAAGGATATGAGATAGTCTCGGCTGGACCTACAACAAGCGCGAGAATGGAAGGATATAGTGAAGAAATCCTAGCTTTGGGTGTAAAGGGAGTCATCGGCAAGGGCGGAATGGGAGAGAGAACATTAAAAGTTCTAAAAAAGTACAAAGGAGTTTATTTTGCATTTACTGGTGGTGCCGGGGCTTTAGCGGCTAAAAGCATTAAGAAAGTTGTAAATGTTTACTGGCTTGAAGAATTGGGAATTCCTGAAGCTGTTTGGGTTCTTGAGGTTGAAAATCTACCATTAGTTGTTGCTATGGATTCGCATGGAAATTCACTCTACAAAAGGAAAATTAAAAAACTTTAAAACCTAAGCAACTTAATTCTCTATAACCTGTGATGACTATCAGGGTAGCTACCGAAATTGATGTGGAAGTCGCTCCAGTCTGAGGTTAGAAAAAATAAAATCATTCACAAGGAACTAAGAGGACTGGAAGTTTCGCGTCCCTTATAACCCTCTCCGCTGTGCTTCCAAGCAATAACTCTTTTAGAACACTCCTACCTTTTTTACCCATTACTATTAAAGTTGCTTCTTTTGCCAAGGATATGCTTATGATGCTTTGAGAAGCAACACCTGCAAGGACTTCTTTTTCCACTGGAAACTTCACAATTTTTTCATATCTCTCAAGCTGAAGCTTTGCTTTCTCCATGTTTCTCTCAAGCTCATCAATCTTTCCATAATCAACCACATGAAGAAGAATTCCCCTCTTTGACAATTCTTCAAACTTCTTGACGACTTCCATTATTCTAAGAGAGCATGAAGAGAAATCCAATGCGACTAATGGTTTTTCAAAAAGTTTTTCACAATCAGTTATGCACTTGATTTCCTTCTTTTCCTCATCCCATTCATATCTGATTATTAAAACTGGTTTTTTTGTTGCCCTTACGAGATTTGATGCTGTACTTCCAAGGAACATCTGCCTTAGAATGTTCTCACCCTTAGAGGGACTTAGGATAAGATCAACATCCTTTTCCTTTGCAATATCCGCGATCTCAATTGAAGGAATTCCAAGCTTTACTACAGTCTCAACATCTATGCCCTTTGCTCTGAGTTCGTCAGCAAGCCTGTTTATATGTTCTTCATCAATTTTTACCAATTCAAGGGCTTCGATATCAGTTGCAGTTATATCCACTATGTGAATCAAATAGAGCTTTTTAGCACCTAATTCAAAAAATTTAGGGATGCAATTTCTCAGAGCGTGCAGAGATACATCAGAAAAATCTGTTGGAAACAGAATTTTTTCAAACATTTATACCACCAATTTATACTACGCATTTGAACTATTTAGACTTTATTAACTTTCCATCGAATAAGCTATAAACCGAGCAAACATAATAACTTTTGCCATGGAGCGTAGAGTAGTCCTTGAAACAAAGGAGTTGAAGAAAAACTATTACATTGGAAGAAAGATAGTTGTTCCTGCACTTAGAGGCATTAATTTAAAGATTTATGAAGGAGAGTTTGTAGCTATATTAGGTCCCAGTGGAAGTGGAAAAACAACCCTTCTAAACATGCTCGGACTTTTGGATAGGCCAACAAGCGGAAAAATTTACATTGATGGTGTAGATGTCAGCAATTTAAACGATAATCAGCTTTCAGAAATTAGATTGAGAAAGATTGGATTTGTCTTTCAATATTACAATCTAGTTCCGATTTTAACCGCTTTAGAGAATGTTGAGCTACCAATGACCTTAGCTGGAGTGCCAAAGAAAGAAAGAATTAGAAGAGCAAAGGATCTCTTAAAAGCTGTTGGATTAGAAAAATTTATGGATCATAAACCAAACGAGCTAAGTGGAGGGCAGCAGCAGAGAGTAGCTATAGCAAGAGCTTTGGCAAACAATCCAAGCATAGTTCTAGCAGATGAACCAACTGGAAATCTGGATACGCAAACATCGAAAGAAATAATAGCCCTAATGAAGAGGATAAACATAGAAAATGGGACTACATTTGTAATAGTAACCCACGATGTTGAAGTAGCACAAGAAGCTGGGAGAATTCTTCAAATCAGAGACGGCTTGCTATATGAGGTGAGAACATGAAAAGAATCGTAATGTTAATTATATTAATGCTACTTACCTCAAATATTGTGATCGGCGCTGAGGAGGAAAGTGAAGAATATCTACTAACTTTTTCGGGATATTTGGGGATTGGAGATGTTTTAACCTTTGGAAATTATACCTTGATTCTTAAAGATATCTTAAACCCAGGAAGTGTTGGAGAGAGGGCTCTTTTTAAAATTAGAGACAACGTTGAATTTGAGGAAAAAGAATTTAGTTTAGCCAGGGGAGAAGAGTACCAATACAAAGATGTCAAGATTAAGCTCGTTGTTATAACACTCGAAGAGAATCCAAGAGCTTTGATAAGGATTTATTCAAAAGCTGTTGAAGTGTTTTATGGAGATGCTCACGAGAGAAGCATTTTTAGATACGGTCCAATAGCATTTTCGATTGTTGAAATTCAAAATAACACATTCTTAGCTAGATATGAAAAGGATAAGAAGATGGACTATCGTTACTTTGGAACAGGTTATTACTATTGGAACGAACTTTCAATCTATGTTGAAAACATAACGAATAAGACCGTAAAGCTAAAGCTGAAAGCTCCCAAATACGCAAGATATGCAATAATTAGGGGTGCAGAAATAAGCATTGAAAAAATCGATTTTGAGGAAGTTGAGATAGGCTCTCCATTCACTTTAACGATAACATTAAGGAACGTTGGAAACAAAGATGCGAGGTTTATTACAGTTTATTTGTATTCAAAAGAGCAAGTTAAGACAGAGGAGGTGCAGACAGTCATTCCAACAATAACAGTTCCAGAATTTGAATCATCCCTACCTTTTGCTGCCTATAGGGAAAGCCCAATAAAATACATCGAATCTCTAACTCCAAATGAAGAGAAAAAAGTAACATTCACCTTGATTTCTTCAAAGAACCTTAGAGAAGATGTTTATCCTCTGTACATCAGATTAGAATATCAAGATGAAGAAGGGGCAAAGAAGAGCAAAGACATTCAAGTTGGAATACCTGTCGTTGATAAGATAAGACCAAAGATAGTTATTGAAGAGTTTAAAATAATTCCTGAGGTTGTTGAGCCAGATTCAAACTTCACCGTGAGAATAAAGATTAGAAACATTGGAAACTCTCCAGCAAAGCATGTAAAGGTTAGCATTTTAACTGAAAAGCCCGAAGAAGGTAAAACAGCGACAATGTACCCTTACCCATCTTCCCCAGAAATGCCAGAGGAGACAAAGATATTTCCAATAAGCAAGCAAAGCATGTTATATTTTAACGAAATTAAAGAAGTGGCTGAAGGGGAAGCTTATTTCAGAATTGGACTCATATCTAGAGGCATTTATCCGCTTTATGTGGTAGTAACGTATGAAGACGAGAACGGTGTATCTTACAAAGAGGAGTCAATGTTTGGGGTTGAGGTCAGCTCCTATCCACTGTTGAGCCTTTACATAGGAAATATCTGGGAAAGCGGTGGAAAATACAACTTTGAAGTTTACATCGTGAACGAAGGTAAAGACACCGCAAGAAGCGTCACAATTGATGTAACTTCAAATGATCTGGAGCTTTTCCCAATAGGCCAAAGATACGTAGGGAGTATAGCAGGAAGAGATTATGATAGTGTAACATACAGTATACTAAACACAACCCTCCAAAAGGGAGAGTATACGATTCACGCAAAAGTTTATTATAAGGACGAGAAGGGCAGAGAAAAGGAGTTTGAAAGAAACTTGACGATTAGAATTCCTCAAACTCTTGTCTATAAAGAAAAGCCAAACTATTTCTATTATGCAATTGGAGGAGTTGCATTGATTCTTTTCATGATTATCCTATGGAGGAGGAAAGGTGCTTAGTGAACTTATAAAGATATCCTTGAGAAACTTGGTAAGGCGTAAAATAAGGACGTTCTTCACAATGTTAGGAATAGTAATAGCAGTTGGCTCAGTTACCGCTTTGGTTTCGATCACACAAGGTTCAAATGAGGTTGTAAGGGAACAGCTTGAAAGCACGAGCAACGTTTTATTGGTACTTCCCGGTATGAGCATCTCAATTGTAAGGGTTGCAACAAGCACCATGGATGAGAGCATAGTTGACAAAATAGAAAAAATTAATCACGTTCAAGCCGTAAATCCCATTCTCTTTAAATTTTCAACTGTTTATTATGAAGACCTCTTAGTGGAGCTTTCAATAATGGGACTTGACCCAAAAAAAGCGGAAAAGTTCTATGCTTTAAGAGGTATGGATGTAGAAAGGGGGGCATTCCTCAGGAAAAACGATAGATATAAGGCGGTGTTAGGTTATTTGCTAGCACATGGAAAGTTCATGGGTCCCGGTGGTTCCTCAGTTAATTGGGATATACGACCGGGAGATAAGATAATAATCTACGACGAGAACGGAAAAGCATGGGAATTTAAAGTTATTGGAAACTTTGAAGAGATAGGTCAATCATTCTTAGCAGGTTTCCTGGATATGATAGTTGCAATACCGTTAGACACTGCTCAAGAGCTTTTCCATGAGGAAGGAAAAATCAGCATGATTGAAGTTTGGGTTGATGATGTAAATTTCATTGATGAAGTCAAAAAAGACATAGAGAAAAAAGTTGGGGGAGTGACTGTTGTTACTGCAAAGCAAAGCATCGAAGTTGTGCTTCTAATTAGAAAAATAATGCACAATCTGTTAATTGGAATAGGAAGTATAGCTTTATTTGTTGGAGCCTTAGGTGTTATGAACACTCTGTTAACCTCAGTGATGGAGAGAACAAGAGAAATTGGAACTTACAGAGCAATAGGTGCAAAAAAGAGCTTCGTTTTAAAAATGATACTTATCGAAGGGCTTGTTTTAACAGTAATAGGTGGAATTCTTGGCTTTGCCTTTGGAATCGGTGCTGCAAAATTTGTAGTATGGATATTTGAACAAAGGGGACAAATCCTTCCACCACCCATAATTGACAAATATGTAATTTTAGTAGCATTTCTAATTACCTTGGCTATCGGAATACTCTCAAGCTTGTATCCAGCTAAGAAAGCATCAGATCTAAGCCCAGTAGAAGCTTTGAGATATATCGAATAATAAACACAAAATTGGCAAAAATTCATTTCTGAAACAGTAATATTTATAAATAGATACACTCAAATCTTGGTAAGGGAAATAATGAGTCAATTCTATGAAAATGAGAAATTTGACGTTGTTATTGTTGGAGCAGGACCAGCAGGACTTTTTGCAGCTTATGAACTAGCAGAAAAGAGCGATTTTAAAGTTTTAGTGATAGATGAAGGTGGAGATGTTGATCAAAGAATCTGTCCAATGTACGAGCTTGGCTACTGTGTTGGTTGTAAACCATGTCATATAATGAGCGGCGTTGGTGGAGCTGGCGGTTTAAGCGATGGAACGATAAACCTAAGACCTGACATTGGAGGAGATTTGACCGAGTTAACTCATGATGAAAACTATTCTTGGCAACTCGTTTGGGAAGTTGATCAAATATTGCTAAAGCATGGTGCACCAAGAAACCTCTTCAAAGGAGATGAGGATCAAATAAAGCATTGGGAAAGGAAAGCTGCTCAAGCTGGAGTCAAGTTCATCCCAATAATTCAAAGGCATATTGGCTCAGATCATACTGGAGAAGTCATAAAATCCATAAAACAATATTTGGAGAGCAAGGGAGTCAACTTCCTGCTCTGGACAAGAGTAGAGGAGTTTAAACAAGGTGAACTCGTTGTAAAAAAAGGTAAGACTGTTTTCACAATAAAAACCAAGTACATAATAGTCGCCCCTGGAAGAGGAGGCGCGGATTGGTTCCATGACGTTGCTCAAAAAATTGGGCTTAAAGCAAGACACGGTCCAATCGATGTCGGGGTTAGGGTTGAAGTTCCAGCAATAGTTATGGAACCAATAACGAGCATAAATCATGATCCAAAGTTCCACATTTACACAGACACGTATGATGATTTCGTTAGGACATTCTGCGCAAACCCAAACGGTTTCGTTGTAGAAGAAAAATATGATAGCTATGTGGGTGTAAACGGACACTCAATGAGAGAAAGAAAGAGCAACAACACCAACTTTGCCTTCTTAACAAGAATTGAGCTTACCGAGCCTGTTGAAGATACAACTGCTTATGGAAAAAGCATAGCCCAATTGGCAACAACAATAGGAGGAGGAAAGCCTTTGTTGCAAAGGCTCGGTGATTTAAGAAGAGGAAGGAGAAGCACTTGGTCGAGGATTAGAAAGAGCGATGTAGAACCAACGTTGAGACACGTCACGCCAGGAGATATTGCAATGGCTCTTCCACATAGAGTCGTCACAAACATAATTGAGGGTCTTGAAAAGCTAGACAAAGTATTGCCCGGAGTTGCAAGTGATCATACATTGCTTTATGCCCCCGAGATTAAGTACTATGCGATGAAAGTAGAGGTTAATAAGAACCTAGAAACAAGCATAGAAAACATTTTTGCAGCCGGAGACGGTGCTGGACTTTCAAGAGATATTGTGAATGCAGCAGCAACGGGAATACTCGCAGCAAGAGGAATTCTAAAGAAAGAGGGACTTTATACAGATAGAGAATTTAAAAAGCATGGAAACTGGAAAGAAACTATAGAAAAACTTGAGAGTTAAGTTAATAATCTTTTTAAATTCTTTTTCCTCTTTCCCTTAGGGTGAGATCATGAGGTGTAAATTCTGTGAGAAAGATGCATATATACGCTTACATTATCCAAAGATGCTCCTCTGTGAAGAGCACTTTATCGCTTATTTTGAGCGTAAAGTTGAGAGAACAATTAAAAAATACAAGCTGTTAAAGCCGAATGAGAGAATTTTAGTCGTTGTTAGTGGTGGAAAAGATTCTGCTGTAACAGCTTACGTTCTCAAAAAGCTTGGCTATAATGTAGAATGCTTACACATAAACCTGGGAATTGGAGAATACTCCCAAAAGAGCGAAGAATATGCAAGAAAACAATGCAAGCAAATGAGCATTCCTTTGCACATAGTTAGGGTTAGGGAGCTTTTAGGAAAAGGCGTGGGAGAGATAAAAGGCTCTAGACCAACCTGCTCAATTTGTGGAATAACCAAGCGCTACATCTTCAACAAATTTGCCTATGAAAACGGCTTTGATGCTATTGCAACAGGACATAACTTAGATGATGAAGCTTCGTTTATCTTTGGCAATATTATGCACTGGAATACAGAGTATCTGGGGAAGCAAGGACCAATTTTGCCAGGTGAAGGCAAATTTGTAAAGAAAGTTAAACCCCTCTATGAGCTTACGGAGAGGGAAGTTGTAGCTTATGCTCTAGCCGTTGGAATTGAATACATAATCGAAGAGTGCCCATTTTCAAGAGGTGCAACAACGTTAAGTTACAAGCAGATTTTAAATCAAATGGAAGAAAAAAGCCCTGGAACAAAGATAAACTTCATTAAAGGCTTTTTGAGGAAAAAGTCCCTATTTGAAGTTGAGCTTAAAGAGATTCCCCTAAATGAATGCAAGGTATGCGGAATGCCAACTCAAGGTGAAAGATGCGCCTTTTGCAGAATTTGGCATTTAGATGAGCCAGTAAACTTTAAAATTTAAATTTGTGAATTTCTTCTCTTTTAATGGAAAATTTTAAAAATTTTATCACATGATAATGTAGTGAATAAAAATCCATCAATGGTGGTAATCATGAAAAAGTTTATACTTTTAGTCATGATGATCACTATAACACTCTTTTCTTATGCTTTTGTTTTGAACAAAGCAAATCCAAAAAGCGTTTTAATAATAGAGAATCTTACTCAAGAGATAACTTTTCAAAAAACAGAAAAAGAAAAGTTAGATGAACTTTATCAGGGAAATAAGCTTTTTACGTCCTATGCCTCTTATCACTATCTCTTAAATATCAGTATAGACGACAATCATGTCTCAATTGTAGGAACTGAGAGGATCACTTTCCCCCTGAATCATTCTGCATTATATCCAATCCTTTTTGAAGATTTTAAGCAGGTTGATAAAATTATGGTGTATAATGCTTCAGCTACATATAGTGGATTTAAAGACAAAGAAAATAGACTAATCTTGCTTAACATAACCCCAAAAGTCAAAACTGTAACTGTTGAAGTTCATTTTAAAGTGAGATACAATCCTTTCCGTGAGAAACCAAAAAGCTATCTAGACCGTCATTTAAGTCAAAATTCCTTGCATATCTATATTCCAAAAAGATACTTTACTATCTGGAATAATTTACAAAGTGACAAAGAGAGGGTTAATGTTAGGATCGATTATCCAAAAGATTACACCCTCATCATACTGGATCAGCCATTTCAATCAGAGATCTGGAGATTTAAGCCCTTACTCTACAATGGAAGCTTTGAAAAAGAAAACCTAAACGATTTCTATTTAATATTCGGAAAGTGGAACCTCTATGAAGAGAGCATGAAAATTGGAAACAGAACCGTTAAGATAATTGCTCTCACAGATGAAGGTGAATGGGTTTTGCAGAATATCAAAGATATCCTACGTTTTTACTCAAAGGTTTTTATGCCTTATCCCAACGACGAATACTTTTATATACAGATCAAGTACTCAAAGAGTAAGTACAGGGGGCATGGACTAGATGGGGGAATAATAGCAACTCAGTTTTACATTCCGTTGATTGCCCATGAGACAGCACATAACTGGTTTGGTGTTTATGCCAATCTTTACCCAATACATGAGGGAATAGCTACCTATGCCGTCCTGCTTTATGAGAATAATTTAACTCAATACGATGATATTGAAAGAAAATGCTTGAGTTCAACGGATAGAACTCCAATTGCAGAAATTAAGGAAAACAATGGAGAAAATATGATTGCCTTATATTATAAAAATGCTTTTGTTTTCCGCTCTTTGCAGTTTGTTTTGGGAAATGAAACATTCTTCAAAGGAATGAGGGAGCTACTGGAATACTGTCATCTAAATGATTGTGCCCAAGACACCATGACAACTTTAAAGCAAATCCAGAAGATTTTTGAGAAAGTTTCGAATCAAAGCCTAGAATGGTTCTTTGATGAGTGGTTTTATAAAACGGGCTATCCCAATTTTGAAGTCTCTAATGCAACCTTAGAGCAAAAAGATGGAAAATATTTCTTAACTCTTCAAATAGTGGAAACAAATGGTTTCAAAATGCCATTAGAAGTGAAAGTTGTTGATTCTCAAGGAAAAAGCTATTTGAAAAGGGTATTCGTTGATAAGAATGCAACTTTAACATTCGAACTTAAAAATAAGCCTGAAAAGGTCATAATTGACCCGAACGATTGGATAATAAATGGGGGAGGAAGTGGAGCATGGCAAGGTAAGAGCAGTTATGAAATCGGTGGAATAAAAATTGTAACAAATTAAAAAATCAAATCTCCTTAAACCTTATCTCAAACTCAAGCTCCTTTTCAATTGGGAAAAGCAGAGTATAGCTGACCCCTTGCTGTATGAAGTCCCATCCACTCTCTGATTGAGAGAGAGTTTTAATTGGGAATTTCCAAACCTTAACCTTCCTGCTCGTCTCTATAACCACTTTGCCAATTCCATATGTGTCATTAACTTCAATTCTATCAGCTTCAAACTCCCCTGGACTTTCCATTACGCTATGAACCGCTAAATTTATCTCAACGCCAAAGAGAGATTTATACGGCTTTTCTAAGCTTACTTTATACTTTGCAACAAAGCCATCTTGAGTTAGCTCAATAGTCTTTTCGACCTTAGCTGGAATTTTTTCTTCAGTATAAATTCCTCCTTCACGCCAGAGCTTAATTCTTCTCCCATCAATCTCAAACTCATAAGGCTGATTAACGAAATCCCCAAGCTCTTGATACCTAACTAAGCGGTAATTATCTAAAGTTTCACTTTCTTTAATGAAATGATCCTGCAAAATAGCCCTTAACTGCCAATCATATGCCAATTCACGCTTTATTTCTTCTGGAATGTTTTTTCCAAGCTCATGAATACTTGCAACACCTTCATTGCTCTCCTCTTCGGGAGTTGCAGCTTCTTGGACTTCATGATAATGCTCCCATCTTCTAGCCAACACATCGTTATAATTGACAAATTTGTGCTTTGAGCTTAGCTCAAAGATGCTCCCACCGTAATGAGGCTTGATTGTGGCTATAAATCCTGAATTTTCTATCATTATCTCTTTTCTTCCATCATAGTCAACGTCAAAGATTTTAACTCCATTCTTTGAAACAAAGCTTTGGGCTTTTATCAAATTCTCCCAGACTGTTCTCCTCAAATGAGGTAAGTAAACACCGCCAAAGACACCATGCCAGTAAGCATCATTACATTGGGCTTTTAAAATATAAAGGCGTGCTTCTTCGATATTCCTAACTAATTTGCTAACATAGAGCATCCTCTTGTGCATGAAGTTTGATTCTGGATATTTGTAGAAGAAGTTCTTCCAGATTCCTCCCCTAACAAAAACCCTATACTTCTCAAACTTCCCTTCCTTTTTCAATTGCTCAACAAACTCAACAAAGAGCTTTGCTTGATTAGCAGGGAGAGACCATTCACTCATTTCAAAATAGGAAGCAATTGGAAGATAAATCAAACCCTTAGGTGAATAAAGGGAGAGATATTCACTATAAGTCATTAAGTTGATCTTCTCGTTGCTCGTTATTGCATCAAAAAACTTCCTAAGCCAACCCTTATTATAGACCCAATCATGTGTTCCGGGCCAAACACCAAATTTTTCTCCATCATCATGGAAAACCGCTAATTTTGAAGGATCATTATCGATTAAACTTTCAAGATATTTTATGGTTTTTTCAACAGGTCTAAATGGGATTAAATATCTAAGCTTCTCATCAATTGGGAAAACGGCTATTACCTCCCCTCCATCCTCCGTGTAATAGGGCCAATACAAGTCTTCCTTTCTTAAACCAGCGGACATGAAATGGTAATCATCAACGACGACATATTCTATACCAGCTTGCCTTAAACTTTTAACTAATTCAGGCTGCCAAACCCTTTCCGTCAACCAAACGCCTTTTGCATCATATCCGAGCTTCTTAGCATAATCTTTAAGGAGTTTAATCTGCAAAAGCCTATCTTCTTTAGGAATAGCTGCCAGAACTGGCTCATAAAAGCCAGCAACCACAATCTCCAACTGCCCTTTTTTAATCAAACGTTTAAGCAAATCAATATAGTCAGGTTTGTTCTCTTCTAACCATTCTAAAAGCGGTCCGCTAAAGTGAACAGCCATTTTCATTTGAGGAAACTCTTCAAGGATCTCCATGAATGGTCTGTAGGAGTTATTATAGGCATCTTCAAAGACCCAACCGAAGTTTCCAAGCGGCTGATGATTATGGATGCCAAAGATGAAATTGATTTTTCCCATTCCTGCACCTCCATTTAAAATTATCACTAACAGTGATATTTAAAAAGATATATAAATATTTTATGCCTATATATCAACAAGGGTGAGCAATTATCACCCGAGGTGATTACACATGAGAGGAAATGTAAAGACTTGTATATTACTGTTTGTGTTTTTAGTGAGCCTAATACCTACGAATTTTACATTGGGGCTATATGGAACAAAGTTTGCAGATGGTAACTTAAACGAATGGGGAACCCTCGATTTGATTGCCACAAATGATTATCCTGGTGGGGGTCCCGGAGCAGATTTAAAAGATTTATATGTTGCTTGGGATGATGAATATCTTTACATTGCCATAAAAACCGATAATACACAAAGCTGGAACTTGGCTTATGGTTTTGCAATTGATGTTGACCCTGGAACGACCAATGGGTATGATGGAACCACCGATGCATGGGGAAGACACATTGCATTCAATGGCTATTATCCAGACTATGAGGTCTACTTCTGGTGGGATGGAGGAAGCGGAATAACAGCAGACAACTTTATAGCATGGACTGGTAGTGGATGGGACTATAAATCCCTTGGGGATGTTGGAGCATCATTTTCTTATACCGGAGACACCTCAAATGGTCTGCAAATACTAGAGATTAAGATACCTTGGTCCGCTTTAGGTGGCAAACCCAACAAAATAGCTTTAATCTCATGGATAGCTGGAGGAGATGACAGTTCTGCAGTTGATTCACTCCCCGAAGATCAAACTTTGCATGAAGTTGTAAATGAGAGATATGGTTCAGGAGAATGGAATGACGATGATACATTTAGTAACTTGGCTGAGATAATAATCGCTCCAAAAACCATTGATGGGAACTTAAGTGATTGGGCAAGCTATGAAGTCGTTGGAGTAAGCAATTTGTCTATACAAGCAGGTGCAGATTTGGATAAGCTCTATGTTTCTTATGACGATCAATATTTGTACATAGCCCTAGAAACAAACAACACACAAAGTTGGGATGTAGCATATGGAATTGGTATAGATGTAACAGATGGTGGTTATACTGGAAATCAGGATTCTTGGGGAAGAAAAATAGGCTTTTCAAGAGGCGTTGATTATGAGGTCTACTTCTGGTGGAGTGGAGGAAGTAAGGCTATAACTTCAGCTAACTTCAATAGGTACAATGGATACATCGGAAATAATTATTGGGAAAGCTGGGATTATAATTTTGCAAGTTTTGAATATGCCTACACTGGCGGCAATAATGGACTTCAAACCTTAGAAATTAGAATTCCATGGGATGCATTAGGAGGAAAGGCGTCAGAAATGGCTATTATGGCATGGGTTGCTGGTGGAGATGGAAGTTCAGCTGTAGATGTGACCCCAGCAGATGCTGATATCGATGGAAATGACTGGGTTGATCAGGACTATCTAAGCAATTTTGCTGTCCTTTCAATCCCAATACCCAAACCAGAGCTTGCAGTAAAGTTAGAAGCTTCAAAACTTGAAATTGAGAGGTATGAAACCACCAACCTGACAATCACTGTAGAAAACTATGGAATTATAGATGCAAAAAATGTTGATGTTCAACTTCTAGTAAATGATGAGATTATAAAAACCTGGACAGTAAATGTAACAGCTAAAGGAAGCGAAGTACTTACGTATGAATGGAAACCATCAGCCACAGGAACTTATGAATTCAAAGCAATTGTGGATCCAGATAATTTAATCGAAGAAGCAAATGAAGATAACAATGTAGCAACTGTAACTGTTGAAGTTGGAAAGATAGAGATTGCACAGAGAAACTTCGTTAATTTAGCCACCTATGTATGGCCAAAGCTTTATGAAAAGAAATACGCAGAGACATTAGCACTCTTAAAGAGCATCTCTGAAGCTAAACTACCATTGAAGTATCAAGAGAACCTGACAAGGTTCTATGAACAATTGAATTTAAGTAAAGAAAAGTTTGGCAAAGGAGAAGCTTTAATAGGTGAAGCACACTCACAATTCAGTGGAGCCACGAAAATATTCTCAGCATATTCAAGCTTAATAAGACTTCAAAGAGAAATAAATGCATTCATGCAAGCCGTTGAGGGAGAGCTCTTAGCAACCAAATTAACAAAAGCCATTGATGGAGATTTAAGCGATTGGAGTCCAGAAACTTTAGTTTATGAAGACACAACCGGCTTTGGACAAGATGGAGCCAACTTAAAAGCCTTATATGTTGACTACGATGATAGCTTCCTTTATATAGCTCTAACGACAGAAAACAAGGCATCATGGAGAATTGCCTATGGAATCGCCTTAGATACAAAAGAAGGTGGCTATACTACTGGAGCTGATGCATGGGGAAGAAGATTAAGCTTCTCAAGAGGAATTGACTATGAGCTTTACTTCTGGTGGTTCGGAGAGTTCTTTGGTGAGAAAGGAACCGATTCAATTGAAACAATGCAACTAACAGTATGGAACGGAGAAGGTTGGGAGTACTACAACTTGGCAGATATAGGCTTTGCAACATGGACAGGAAAAGAAAAAGGACTTCAAACTTTAGAAATCGCAGTTCCATGGGATATGCTGGGAGGAAAGCCAAGCAAGATTGCAATTGTAGCATGGATAACAGGTGCAAGTGCTGGTGATTCAGCAGTTGAGACATTACCAGACAATCCAAGCATACATGACGTCGATGTAGGACAAGAATGGACAGATGAGGATACAATAACCGTATTTGCCGAAGTCGAAATTAGCTGACTTTTCTTTTCTTTCCTTTAGCTTAATATTCTAAAGACATAGAGCGTTATTGCCACAGCTATCTGGTTTGAAAAGTTATCATCCGGCGGTAATTCATAGAATTCTGCTAATGTTCCAGCCAATGCCCCAATTATTGCGTGGGGCAAATCTATCAAAGGCATTAATATAAGGATGGCTATTATGAAGTAAGACAAACTTCCTTCCAAACTTTTTCCATTGCTAAAGCGATGCCTTCCAAAGGGTTTACCTACTATAGCGGCAATTGCATCTCCAAGGGTTGCAACAGCTATTGACCCTATTGCAATGTCCTTTGGAAAAAACCAGATTATCAAAAGAGCCGCAACGGTAAAATAAATATGAGCACCAATCGTGTATCTCTCATGCTCTCTCACTATCTCCCTCTCAATTCTTTCAATATGCTCACCATAAATCCCCAATTTTGCTTTTATTTTCTCCCTAAGTTCCTCGACTATCCTGAAAGGTTCGAGAATAATAAAAATTATCAAAGCCAGAGATACAAAAATCAAGGTTACTCTTCTATCAAAAAGGAGATAAATCACCGGAACAGACAATCCAGTTAAATGCAATGCTTTTCTTTTAAGCTCGCTTTTTATGCTCACTCTTAATCACCTCCAAAGCTTCTTTGAGGTTTCTAACAACATAATCAGCATACCTAGGCTTTCTCGTCCTGAAATAGCCTCTTTTAACTAAAATGGTCGTTGCGCCTATTGCTTTTCCACCTTTCATGTCAGTGTCATCCCTATCCCCAACCATATAGATTTCCTCTTCCCTTGGGAATAATCTTCTCGCAAGGAAAAAATTGTAAGGTTCAAGCTTGCTGTGACCTGTCTCTCCACTTATTATCAAAGCATCGAAATAGTCCTTAATGTCTAAAACCTCAAGCTTTTTTCTCTGCCAATACGATGAGGAATCAGTAATTAAAACTATTTTAGCTCCTTCTTTTTTTAATCCCTCTAAAAAGAGCTTTGCATCAGGAAAGAGCCTTAGATTGGAGAAAAATGTTCTGTCAACCAGATTGAGCATCTCTTCCAAATCTTCCTTTTTAATTTCTTTGTAAATTCTCTCCATGATTCTTTGCAAGAGCTTATCAAGGTCTAAAACTAAAAACTCTCTTGATTGTTCCAATTCCCTGTATCTGGCTG
This sequence comes from Thermococcus sp. JdFR-02, assembly GCA_002009975.1. Lineage (GTDB taxonomy): Archaea > Methanobacteriota_B > Thermococci > Thermococcales > Thermococcaceae > Thermococcus_C. Next base: position 86,538 of record MTLP01000012.1, on the reverse strand, counting down.
TTAGGATATAAAATAAAGCTTTAAACTTTCGCTTTTTTAATAAGTGAGGTAAAAAGCGGACTATGGTATACTTTCCTGCATCCCATGTATTGCACAGTGTGTCATCCAAATCCACTAACACCAACATTTTACTCCCAAACTTCTTGGTAAGAAGGCTTAATTAATCCTTCGCTCAAAATGGCTAAAAGCTTAAAAGATTTATACTTTAAACTTTAAAACGGGATAAGTATGAGAGGGGAGATATTAATCTTTACTGGGATCATATTAATTTTCATAGGATTCTTTCTCGTGTTCTTAGGAACAATGCTAAGTGCTGTTTCGAGTGAAGGGACAGATGTCGAAAGCGGAGGAGTAATAATGATAGGTCCTATCCCAATAGTCTTTGGAACTCAGAGGGGCGCAACTCTGGCAATGATCCTAGCAATAATCTTAATGCTCCTCTGGATTTTCATGGCTTTGTTAAATAGGAGGGTGTAGCGTGAAATATATCCTAGATCTCTCAATTCTACTCTTCTCAGCAAAGAGTTTAGAATGGCTTTTTGAAAAGAAGGATGTCCACCCAATAATAGCCCATATTTTAACCGGAATAATTCTTGGACCTTTTATAATAGGATTTATAACACCCTCTGAGCAACTAAAAGTGCTTTCAGAATTTGGATTAATAATGATGATGCTCTATATGGGATTGACAAGCAGTTTCTCCGCAATAGCTACAAATAAAGTAAAAGCAACTGTAGTTGCCTTTTTTGGTGTAGCCTTTTCATTTTTATTTGGCTTTTTGACCGTAATGGCTTTTGGGAAAGGCTTAGCAGCAGCGATATTTGTCGGAGTAACTCTAGGAAATACTGCAATAGAGGTCACAAGTGGAGTTATAATGAAAGAGAGAGTGGAGAGAGCAATATCCTCAATATTGATGGGAGCGGCCTTCGCAGATGACATAATAGCAGTTTACTTAATTGGCATAATCACCGCTCTCGCAAAGGGACAATTAAGTGCACTCCCTCTGGCAATATTGACAGTTAAAATTGTTCTTTTCATAATAAGCGTGTTGTTTATTTCTGAATATGTATTCAAGCGTTCAAAATGGTTTTATGGAATAGTGAGAAACCTGAACATATTCTTCACCTTCACATTGATATTGACCTTTTTCTTGGCAATAATAGCTGAAGAAGTTGGATTACACCAAATAATTGGTGCTTATTTAGCTGGACTTACAATAAGCCGTTTAAGAGAAAGAAAAGACCCTCTAGTGTTAAGCAGAATAAAGCTAAACGAACTCATTGAAGATTTACAGGTTGTGCTAACAGAATTTTTCATTCCCCTCTTTTTCATATACATAGGCTTACTGTTCAATCCAAGCTTTAATGAGATAAGCTTAATTCTAATAGCCCTATTATATGCTGCAGCAGTTCTTGGAAAGCTCTTTGGTTGCAGTTTAGGAATGAAGTTTTTTGGTTTTGACTGGAAAAAAGCGACATTGGTAGGAATTGGAATGGGAGGCAGGGGAAGCCTAGAGTTTGCAATTTTGAAATTTGGACTTGAAAAGGGACTAATAGACCAAACATTGTTTGCAAGCATTGTTATTGTCTCAATGCTTACAGCAATAACTACTCCACAATTTTTCAGACTCTACTTAGAGAGAATTAGGAGAGAGTAAAGCTTAAACGTCTAATGCACAATTTTATGCAGGTGAGAAAATGCTACCAAAAAAAGGCACAAGTGAAGAAGAAATCCTAAATGAATTAGAAAAAAGACTTAATGTTGATTTAACTTTCAATTCTGGTAAAATTCTGGGTTCAATGTGCACTTACCCCCATTCTCTTGCTCAGAAAATAATCTGCAGATATATGGATAGGAATTTAGGAGACCCTGGCTTACATAAGGGAAGTAGGGAAATCGAAAAAGAAGCCGTTCAGATGCTTGGAGAGCTTTTGAACTTAAAAAAAGCCTATGGGAGCATAGTTTCTGGGGGAAGTGAGGCAAATATCTTAGCTGTAAGAGCTTTTAGAAACATAAACGATGTTGAAAGACCAGAGTTGATTTTACCAAAAAGTGCCCACTTCTCCTTTCTAAAAGCAAGTGATTTATTAAGGGTAAAATTGGTGTGGGCAGAACTCAATGATGATTATTCCGTAAATGTGAAAGATGTTGAGCGTAAAATTAATGATAACACAATCGGGATAGTTGGGATAGCCGGGACGACTGGATTAGGGGTTGTAGATGATATTCCAGCTCTTTCAGATTTGGCTTTAGATTATGGCATACCCTTACACATTGATGCTGCTTTTGGGGGATTTGTAATTCCCTTTGCAAAAGTCTTAGGATATGATTTGCCAGATTTCGATTTCAAGCTCAAAGGTGTGCAAAGTATTACAATTGACCCACATAAAATGGGCATGGCTCCTATTCCTGCTGGAGGGATAATTTTTAGGAAAAAGAAGTTTGTAGATTCAATTAGTGTTCCAGCACCTTATTTAGCTGGAGGAAAAGTTTCCCACATAACAATAACAGGAACAAGACCTGGAGCAAATGCAATAGCAGTTTGGGCTTTGTTAAAGCATCTCGGCTTTGAAGGATATAAAAAGATTGTCAAAGAAGCAATGGAACTCTCAAGATGGTTCGCAGAGCAGATAAAGACTTTAGATGGAGCATACCTTATCAGAGAACCAATGCTTAATATTGTTTCTTTTGGAACTAAAGAGTTAGAAAAGATTGAAAAAGAGCTTAAAAAGAGAGGTTGGGGAATTTCAGCACACAGAGGATACATTAGAATTGTCGTGATGCCTCATGTGAAGAAAGAGCATTTAGAGAACTTTCTAATTGACTTAAAAGAAATTTTAGGTGAGCATTGATTATTTTGTGACACCTTTTATATCCACATGGATAAAAGCTCTCTCAACTTCCTCCAAACCCTCAATCTTTTCTTTAACCTCCTCGCTTATATCGTGAGCCTCTTTGAGCGTTAAATTTGGAGAAACCTCAATATGAAGCTCAACATGGATTTTTGGACCGGTGTAATGAGCTTTTAAATCATGAACCCCCTTGACACCCTCAACGCTTAAAGCGACTTCCTTTATTTTTTCACAAACTTCAAAAGGAGGTGAAGAACCGGTTAGATAGTTAACGTTTTGAATTACAATTTCAATTGCAACTTTAGCTATGAATAAAGCCACCACAAAACCTGCTAAAGAGTCCCCATATGCAAAACCAAATCTCTGTGCCAATAAGCCAAATAAAACCGCCACACTACTTAAAACATCACTTCTATGATGATAGGCATCAGCAATTAATATTTGGTTATTTAACTCCTTTCCAATTTTTAAAGTATATTGGGTCATTCCCTCTTTGGCTATAATTGACAATAAAGTAACGGCAAGCATTAGAGCATTAACGGATATAACCTCCTTAAATAGCATCCTGCCGATTGAGTCTCTGGCTATCTCATAAGCCACCAACAAAAGAGCAAATCCAATAGCAATGGCAAAGAGAGGCTCAAATCTTGAATGTCCAAAGGGATGGCTCTTGTCTGGTGGCTTTGAGGAAATCTTAATCCCAAAGAAGCCTATTATACTTGTTATGACATCTGAAAGAGAATGAACACCATCGGAGATCAAAGCTAAACTAGAATAAGCTAATCCAATACCTATTTTCAATATTGACAGAGATATATTGCCCAAAATACTGACCATGATAGGTTTATAAGCTCTTATCATCTTCATCGGCAAAAAATAAGTATAGAGAAATTTAAAGTTTATTCTTAAATTAACAAATCAGTCCGTCACTCCCTCATCACTCCTCAGATAAGGCTGAACTCATCATCTTTCAATCCAAATATCCTGTTGAGTTTAAAAAGGTTTTCAAGCTCAGCGATCACCTAACCTTCATCACAAATCGGTTCGCCCATCATTCATCATTGCCTTCACAGGTTCTATAGAAGAAAGCAATATTTAAATATTCTCTACGTGAAAATCAATAATTAGAGGAATTTTAACTTCTTGTGGGTGATAAAATGGGGGAATATAACCTCAACCCAGATTTAAATCCCCAAAAGGACCACATACTCTACAGGGACGATGAACACATGGTTGTCTACTTGGGAACGGCTTCTGGAACCTCAACAAGCTCCTATGGTGATGTAGATGTTAATTCCTACCTCATTATAAATAAAGGAAAAGGAGTTCTACTTGATCCTGGAGGATATAAAATTTTTCCAAAGGTTCTATCAAATATTTCAAAGTACATAGACCCAAAAAATATTGAATACATATACATGTGTCATCAAGATCCAGATGTGGCAGGTAGTATTCCTCTATGGAGAGAAATAAGCAATGCCAAAATACTTGTCCACTGGATATGGGTACGATTTCTGCCCCATTTTGGTTTTGAAGACGTTAAAAGCGTTGCCCATCCACTACCGGATGAAGGAGAAGTCTTAAACTTTGGTTCTACGACCTTACACTTCATCCCCGCCCACTTTCTCCACAGCCCCGGACACTTCACAATATACGACAAGAGAAGCAAATTTCTATTTAGCGGTGACATTGGAATTGCATTATTAGAAGACCTATATCTAGTTGTTGAAGATATTGAAAAGCACATACGTGCAATGAAGCCAATTCATGAACGCCTAATGGCAAGTAATAAAGCCATAAAAGCTTGGCTTGAAAGGGTTAGATTTTTGGATATTGAAGCAATTTTGCCTCAGCATGCTGCCATAATTCCAAAAAAACATGTGCCAAGATTCTTCAGTTTCCTTGAAAACTTAAAATGCGGGGTAGATCTAATTAGATGAGGTGACCCCATTGGAGATTAGACATATTGAAAATGCTTCAAATGTGCTATCAGAGGCTCTAAGAATAAAGTCTTCGAACAAAGAGACATCAAAAATAATAAATAGACTGGCTGATCAGATAACCGGACAGTTTTTGGAAAACAATGAGCTGATAATACAAAACATAGAAAAGCTCTCTCAGATTATGGGCGAATTAAATAAGTTCAGAGAGGAATTTCTACCATTCTTTCAGAGATTTGAACTTTTTGCTAAAGAATTCAACAACCTAGTTGAAAATCTTAAATACATCTCAAAAATAAGTGACTCAATAAGCAATGTTGCAAAACAGACAAATCTAGTAGCCTTAAATGCTTCAATTGAGGCTGCTCGTGCTGGGGAGGCTGGAAGAGGATTTGCAGTCGTAGCACAAGAAATAAGAAAAATGGCAGTTCAAACAATGGAGTTAACTAGGGAAATTAAAGAATTCAATACCAGGGTAATGAGTGGGTTAGAAACACTGCGAGATGCTTTAGCAGTGATGGATAAGATAAAAGAAGGAACTGAGATACTTGGAAAGGATATAGAAGCAATAGTAGAGATAAGTAAAGTACTCGAAGAAATCTCCGAAGAGCAAGAAGCTGTAATTCACGATATAAAAGGACTTAAGGGAATATCCTTAGCTTTAGATAAGTTTACAGAAATGCAGGAAAAATTCAACAAAGACTTGGCTGAACTGCTTAGAGAACTCGCAGGTGAATACATCAAAAGAAAAGACTCATAAATGTTATTAACCCAAAACCTAACCTTTTTGTGGTGATAGACATTGTTTAAACTTTTTTATGAAAATCCATATTTAAGGGAAACAACAGCTAAAATTGAATCTGTTGAAAGGAAAGGAAAGAAAATAAGAATTAAACTCGATAGGACGATTTTCTATCCTGAAGGCGGTGGACAGCCAAGTGATAGGGGAATTATAGAGGGAGAGGGGTTTAGAATAAAGGTTGAGAAAGCTGAAGGAAAAGAAGAAATTTGGCACGAAGGTAAATTGGAAGGTAGAGAACCAAAAGAAGGCGAAAAAGTTAAGCTACTTCTCGATTGGGAATGGAGATATGAAAATATGAAGCAACACAGTGGGCAACACGTTCTTTCGGCTGTTTTAAAGAAGCTTTATGATAGTGATACAACGGGCTTTCAAATTTTTGAGAGATACAATAAGATTGAAATAAACTTCGATGGAAAGTTAAGCTGGGAGCATGTACTAAAGGCAGAAAAGCTGGCAAATGAAATCATTTGGAAAGATTTAGAAGTTAAGGTTGAGTATTATGAGGAGCTTCCAAAAGAGGTTGCCAAAGAACTTAGAAAACAGCTCTCCGATAAAATTAAGGACAGAGTGAGAATTGTAAAGGTTGGAGATATTGACATAATACCTTGTGGAGGAACCCATGTAAGAAGCACTAAAGAGGTTGGTCTCGTTAAAGTGATAAACTTCTACAAGAAGAGCAAAAACATCTGGCGTGTTGAATTTGTTTGTGGAAACAGAGCTTTGGAATTCTTAGATGAGATTCTAGAAGATTACTGGAAGTCCTTAAATGAAATGCCAAATAAGAACAGACCATTAGTTGAGAGAATTAAAGAGTTTAAGGAAGGGCTTAAAGCATTGGAAGATGAAAAAACAAAACTTCGGAAAGAGCTTTGGGAGTGGAAAGGAAAAGCCCTTTTAAGCGAAGCTGAGGAAATAAACGGGATTAAAATTGTTTCAAGAATTGAAAGCTTACCAATGAAAGATGCCGAAGCTTTTGCAATCTATTTAGTGGACAAAAACCCAAATACAATTGCTCTAATTATGGGAAAAAGCTATCTAATCTTTGCTAAAAATAAGGGAATACAGAAGGTTTCAATGGTCGAGCTTTTGAAAGAAATTTTAAGTGAATTCGGTGGCGGCGGTGGAGGAGGTGAAGTTTTAGCAAAAGGAGGAGGTTTTAAAGCAAAGCCCGAAGAAGTGCTTAAGAAGGCGAGAGAAAAGTTAAAACATTCCCTCCAGTCCTGATCTCCTGTAAATTTCGCTCTTTATCTTTTCTGAAACCTTTGGCTTTTTCAATTTCCTCAAAGCTTTTTCTCTGTCTAAAAGTCCATATCTAACCAAAGCTGCTATTCTTCTCGTTTCAAAACTATATCCCCACCGCTCATAATACCTTTCCAAAGCTGGTCCCAAAATCAAACAGTTTGTTGTATAGCCATAGAGAGTTGGAAACTCAAAAGGCAGCTTTTCCAAAATTTTAAACCTTTCCTCTTCGCTCATAAGAGTTAAAAGCCGTATCTGAATTATCCCATTCTTCATTAAGCGATAAGCCTTATGTCCAAAGGGAATTTCATGTCCAGTTATAATGTATTTAATTCCCCTCTTTAGCGCGTATTTTCTCAGCTTTTCCATAGTTCTCCTCGAGCATTTCTTACATGGAGATTGAGCTTTTAAAAGAGCTTCTCTGAAAATGTCGGAGTAATCATGATGCAAAATAGTCAAAGGAACATCCAAATACTTGGCTATTCTCTTGGCATTCTCTATCGCCTCTTTTGCCATAAATCCATGATCAACCATTACAGCTTCAACATCAATTTCATACTTCTCCTTTGCCAAATAAAGAGCAACTGTGCTGTCTTTTCCACCAGAATATGCTACAATAGCCTTATCTACTTTTTTCATCAATTCTTCAAGCTCAGCCCTAATTTTTTCCTTGTTAGGTTTATGAGCTAAGTAATCTCGGCATTCCCTACAAAGAGGTTTTCCATTGATGATATCTATCTTCGCGGTTCTTTCATCATGAATGCATAATGAACAGCTAAGCATGAAGAAAAAGAGGAAAAGTGGATTTAAAAGGTTATCTTATTCACTTATCTGGGTGATAAAAGGTTTTAGAAGTACTTTTTAAGGAGCTCTTCGAGCTCTTCCTCATTTGCTCTTTTTATGAGGACTTTTCCACTTTTAAAAACGACAATTTCGACACCACCATCTTTGAATCTAACAAAATCCTGTGCTTTTGAGTATTTAACGCCCTTTTCATTAAGCGTTTTTATAAGCCTTTCAAGTTTAAACTCTTCCAGTATAAGCCTAAATGAGCCATCACAGGTCTCCTCAATTTTGTTGAGACTTTTTCTCTCCCTTTTAACTAAAGGCGCAACATCTCTGGAAACTTTGTAAACGTTATAGAGTGTTAAGGCATCCATTCTTTTTAGCTGAGCCAATAAACAACCCCTAATTCTCACATCAATATATTTTTTAGCCTCAATAGCAACTTTTAAAAGCTCCCTAACACTTTCAGCTCTTTCAAAGTCCAAACCCGCTCTTCTTAGTCGTTCTTCATTCATTTTGTGAATGGTCAGAGGTTGAAGCATCATCTCGTCTATTCCAAGAGAAGAAGCTAGTTCAGCTATCCTTGCAATTTCCTTGTCATTTATTCCTGGCATAAAGATTGTCCTCACAATTGAGCGAACGCTCTTATCCTGTCCAACAATTCTCAGTGCATTTACAACCTTTTCAAATGTATTTGCATTGGTAATCATTTTGTGTTTCTTCTTTGATGCTGCGTCTAAGCTTATCATAACCAAATCGAAGTCAAGCTTTGCCCAAAGTTCTTCCGTTAAAAGAGAACCATTAGTCTGCAAATCTAAACGGGCGTTTGGGAACTTTTTCCTAAGCATCTTATTCACTTCAACTATTCTTGATGACATCAAAGGTTCTCCATATTGCGAAACAGTAATTGCCTTTGGATTATCCCACCCATAATAACCGGGTTTGGGGGCTTTTCCAAGCTTTACAGCAACTGTAGAATAGCAAAAGATGCAATCATGATTACAAGCTGGAGTTAGTTCATAAGAAGGATGATGAACTGGATTTTTAATGCTCAAATTAAGACCTTGACAGAAATTACAGTGAGTTGGATAGGCTAAGTCATCAACAAACTTCTTTAAAAGCTTGGCTTCTTTATTTTCCAATATTTGAGGCTCTATTCCCATCTTTCTCGCAAATTCTTCCCAACTATATTTCATAGGTCTCACCAATCAGAGCAAAGTTAAAAAGTTTAAAAAGATAGTGGAGCAATTAATTAAAGCATGCCAATCCTCCCATCTGGACTTCTCTTAAATCTCCCAAGCTCCGTTTCTTTAAGCTCTTCTCCATAAAAAACAGGTCCATCTTTACAAACGAGATATTTCCCTAAGGCGCAAGAGCCGCAAACGCCGATTCCACACTTCATATATCTTTCAGCAGAAACTTGAACATTTTTAAAATTCATGATTTCCAAAACCTTTGCCATCATTATTTCAGGTCCGCAGGTGTAAACATAATCAAATTCTCCCTTTCTTCTCCTCAAAACATCAGTTGGAAAGCCTTTAAGACCAAAGCTTCCATCATCTGTAGTGAAAACTATTTCATCAACGTAATTTTCAATATCAAGCAAAGCGAATTCCTCTTTAGATCTGGCACCATAAATTAGCGTGATTTTTTCAAAATCGTTTCCAAAATGTTTGACTAAAGCATAAAGAGGTGGAATTCCAATTCCTCCAGCAATTAATGCAATTTTCTTTCCTTTTGGTGTAAAGCCCCTCCCATAAGGACCTCTAATCCAAACATAATCACCTTCTCCAAGCTCAAAAAGTTTGGATGTAAAAGGTCCAACCTTTTTAACGAGAATTAAATCTTTATCAGCTAGGCTAAATGGCTTTTCTCCAACATTAGGGATCCAAAGCATTATGAACTGCCCCGGTATAAAGTTTAGAGTCTCATTAAAGCGAAAAGCCTTAATGTTACCAGCCTCTTCCCATGTTTCCGCAATTTTAACCCTTTTCAATCCTCTCCCCCCTTGGCTTTCCTATAATTTCATCTTCCTCCATAACAAGCATTCCCCTTAAAAACGTCTGCTCAACTTTTCCTTTAAGCGTCCATCCTTCAAACGGGCTCCATTTTGCATTAGTATAAAATTCTTCAGGCTTAACTCTCCATTCCTCCTTCAAATTCACAATTATTAAATCAGCATCTTTTCCAATCCCAAAACCTTTATTTTTTAAACTAAATGCTTTTGCTGGATTTAGAGATGTCTTCTCAACAATTTGCCATAACGAAATTAGTCTCCGATTATAAGCTGTAAAGAGCAAAGCTAGTTCTGTCTCTAAACCTGGTAATCCAGCACTGCCATTTTCTTTTTCTTCTAAAGCATGTGGTGCATGGTCACTCGCTATTATTGGTACTTTTTTGATATTTTCCCAAAGAAAACGAGCGTGTTCCTTTATCCTTAATGGTGGATAGACCTTCAAGAGCTGATTTTTAACAAAATCATCCTTGGTCAAGAACAAATGATGGGGAGTGACTTCAAAACTTACCCATGGAAAGTATTTTTCCAAAAGCAGCCTCAAACCTTCTTTTGTTGAAACATGGCAAATGTGCAAAGGTTTTTTGAGTCTTTCACTAACACTTAAGGCTTTTTCAATTGCTTTAATTTCTACAATGGGCTCCCTTTTGGGGAATTTTTGAATTAGCTCATAATCTTCAGCATGAACACTAACTTTAGCCTTTGCACATGAATAGTCTTTTTCAAAGTTTTTTGAATATATCCCTCCAGTTGAAGCTCCCATAAAAATTTTGTAAAAGTCAGCATCAACCTTTTGAACCTCATCACAATTATCAGCGATTAAAAAACTTAAAGCATAATCAGAAAAAGCTTTTTTCATGAAAAGTTTCTCTCTTTCTTCAAAAGTTGTTCTATTAATTATTGGTGGATCTGTATTTGGCATATCAAACACAGTCGTAACTCCTCCATGCAAAGCCGCTTTTGTTCCGCTTTCTATGGTCTCCTTATGCTTTTGATTGAAATCTCTCAAGTGAACATGAACATCAATCATTCCCGGCAAAATAACCTCATGGGTTTGAGTTCTAAAGATCTCTTCACCTTTAAGTTTAGCTTTTGAAAATTTAGCTATTTTACCATCAGAAATTCCGATATAGCCTTCAATTAAATTGCCATTAATTAAAAACTTTCCTTTGAAAACTACATCATACACTATATGCCCGCTTTAACCTCAAAATTTTCATGGTTTTAAATTTTTTGATTTACTTTCTTGTAAAAGAAGGTTTCAGATGATTTTAAGGGGTTTCTTCAAAAATATCTATAGGTCATAATGGATAAAGAACATTGATAATATTTCACTCCAAATTTTGAACACTGTTCTGGTCACATTACCAAATACTGAACAGACAAACAACAAGATCTCATTTAGAACTATGGTGGATCCTTCAATATGTGATAGCAGCGTTCAAAAACGTAACTCTTAAATAGGGTTGCTATGTATATTCTTATGCCTTTATACCCTAAATAATACAATGCTGTAGAAAGTTAAGGGGGTAAATGAGATATGAAGAAGTCTGGAATTTTGGCAATATTGTTTGTTTTTGCAATGTTGTTGAGCCCGTTGGCTGCAGCAGAACAAGGACCAGCACCAGATGTCGTTTATATCAGCATAAGAACAAACCAAGAAACTGGTATAACTGACACTGCAAAGGGAGACCTAGACATCTTCCTTTGGTCAGTAGGAGGTGCATCATTCAAGGATCTACCATCAGACATTTTGAACAACTTAAGACTCATCAAGACTGCCAGTGCATACTATGACATAGAAATGAACCCAGTACACGATGATGACAACCCATACCTCGTTACAGTTGGTGAAAAGAAATACTTCAACCCATTTGCTATTAGAGAAGTTAGATTTGCAATGAACTGGTTGATTAGTAGGCAATATGTTGTTCAAAACGTCCTCCAAGGTTCTGGTGCCCCAATGCTTGGTGGTATAAGACCAAGCACAGGTGCAAACCCATATTTTGAGCCTGTGTATAAGGCATTGGGTATTAGTGCAACCGCCGATATTGAAAAGGCTCAAAAGATGATTAACGACGCATTAGAAAAGGCTGCTGCTGATTTAGCAAAGCAAGGTTATGAACTAAAGAAAGGTGATGATGGATTCTGGTACTTCCAAGGCGAGCCTGTAACAGTTAAGTTCATCATCAGAATTGAGGATGAGAGAAAAGAAGAGGGTCTTTACGTTGCTAACTTAATTGAGAAGTTTGCTGGATTTAAGGTTGAGAGACTTCTCTGGGACAGAAGAAAGGCTTCAAGTACAGTTTACTTAAGCGATCCAAAGAACTATGAGTGGAACCTTTACACCGCTGGTTGGGTTAGCACTGTTAACGTTAAGTGGCCTGACGACTACACCGCTTGGTGGTATGCAAGCTGGTATGGATGGCTCCCAGCCCCAGTTGGATGGGAAATGAAGCCAACCCTAACAGTTAAGGACTTCATTGACTACATAGGCGGTGTTGACGCTGCTGTTGAAAAATTAGAACTCAAGTACTATGTTGGTGACAAGCTTAATGAGATCATGGACATGACAGTTGAGGAGATCACAAAGCTACTCGTTCTAAACAACGTAGAATTCAAGGGCAAGAAATACGTCCTTGAAGAGGGCAACGCAGACCAATACTGGGATCTCCAGAAGATCTCAATGGGACTCGGTATAATGGACTCACAAAAAGTGTTCGTAGCCGAAACATGGGAGTACTTCCCAGTTAACAAGAACAGAGTTAAGGCTATCGCAAGAGACGTTTCAAGCGGTCTCTGGACTAGATGGGGATTAATCACAGCCGAAACCCCAGACAAAGTTGTTAACGTCGCTGAGTTCTCAGCTACTGGTGCTCTATTCATGAGTGCCTTCAACCCAATCGGTGGTATTGATGACGTTTACTCAAGCGCAATCTGGAGAGTTGTTAGAGATTACCCACTCTTCACAGACCTCTCAACTGGAACTTACATTCCAGTGAGATGTGAATACAAAGTCGAGAGAAATGTTAAAGTTCCAAATGATGCAGTAGTATATAACTCAACTACTGATGAGTGGGTTGTTGCACACGCTGGTGAAGAAGCTAAGGTTAAGGTTACATATGACTGTAAGTGGAGCAACTGGCACGACGGAACCCCAATGAGCATGGCTGACCTTAAGTATTTAATTGCATTCTCCTATGAATGGTCACACCAAGATGGCGCTGACGATCCATACTACGATGAGAAACTACAATCAACTGCTGAAACCCTAGCCCAAATTAAGGGTATAAGATTCGTTGATGAGGACACCTATGAAGTTTACAGTGACTTCTCACACCCAATTGCTGATGACGTTATAGCAAGCAACAACGCATTCTGGCCAACACTACCATGGCAATTACTCGAAGCTATGAGCGAGTTAGTTGCCAAGGGTGAAGAGTACGGTGCATCACAAAAGTACTCATTCAGTGAAGAAGCCGAAGGTGTTGCCCAATTAGACCTGCTCATTAAAGACCACGTTGCAGACTTAAAGAAGGTTCTTGAAGCACTAAAAGCCAAGAAAGCTGTTCCAGCAGCAATTGCAGGCGACGTTAGTGATCCAACCGCTGGTTATGATGCATTAATCAAGTGGATTGATGCAAAGGGACACGCAGTCGTAAGCAACGGACCATTCTACATTGAAAGATACGATCCAGACAAAATCTTCATCGAACTAAAAGCATTCAGAGACCCAACATATCCATTCAGCTTGGACTACTGGAAGCAAAAACTCCTCCTAGCAAAGCTTGAATTGGCAGGAATACAAGTTCCAACCAAGCTCTTCACTGGAGACGACCTAAAGATTACAGTCAAGGCAAACATGGTAGTTGAGTACCCAACAGAGGGTACACAACCAGCAGACAAAGGATTCGTCTTCATTGAGATCAAGGATGAGAACGGAAACACAGTCTTTACAGGCGAAGCTAAATTAACAAAAGCAGGAACCTTTGAATTAGTAGTTCCAGGAACAGAAACTGCAAAGTTCGAGTCTGGAAGATATGACATATACGTCAAGGGTGGCTTAATGGAAGGAGTAACCTCATTCACAGACAAGAAGTCATTAGTAGTAGTTCCAAAACCAGCACCAAAGACAACACCAAGCGAAACAACACCAACTGAGACAACACCTACCGAAACAACACCAACAGAAACTACACCAACTGAGACAACACCAACAGAAACAACAACACCAGCTAAGGGTGTTTGTGGTCCTGCTGCATTGCTTGGACTAGCACTAATACCACTGCTTCTAAGAAGAAAGAAGTGAAATCCTTCTCTTTCAAACCTTTATTTTTAACATTTTTCATTATTTTTAGCAATTGATTCTTCTCAACTGTTAAAGTTTTTCAGTTATTAATCTTCACAACATTTTCTCAATTTTTTCGTCAATATAGAAAAATATATAAAAGTTTTACAAGATTGAAAATGTTGATGATTGATAAAATCCTAAAATGAACTCATGTGAACATGGGGGTGTGAGATTTGGGATATGGACGTTATTTGGCAATTAGATTGTTAAATGCTGCATTGGTTCTAGCCTTAGTTACATTATTAGTTTCAGTCCTTTTCACAAAAGTTGCAGAAGAGGATCTGAGATCAAGCATTCAAGAGCAAATAAACTTTAAACTTAGGGCAAATCCCGAACTTCAGAAACAACTGAGTGCAGATCCAGAAAAGTTTCAAGAATGGTATCAAAGAGAGTACAATAGACTTATTAGAGTGTATGAGTTAGATAAGCCCTTCTGGTATAGGGTAGTAAAAAGAACAAAGGATACACTGACTTTAAACTTTGGAAATACCAAAATGCCGATATTTGGTGAAACAAATGTTAAAAAGATATTAGCTACTGCCATTCCAAGAACGGTCTTGTTATTCACAACTGCAGAAATATTCGTTATTTTAATAGGTCTTCTCTTGGGTGTTAAAGCTGCACAAGTAGCAGGAAGTACTTTGGATAGAGGTGTTTCAGTATTAGCAATGCTTACAAGCAGTATTCCAATGTGGTGGTTCGGAATGATAGCAATTCTGGTGTTCTCTTTTGAATTAGGTTGGTTCCCAAGCGGTGGTATGACATCAACTCCCCCAAAAGAAGGATTCGCTTATTACACTGACATTCTCTATCATATGGTACTTCCAGTAGGAACAATAGTCTTCGTTCTCTTTGGTGGATGGGCTTGGACAACAAGAAACATAATGATAGGTACAATGCAGGAAGACTTCATTATGGTTGCAAGAGCTAAAGGTGTTCCAGAGAGAAAGGTAATTTATGGACATGCTCTGAGGGCTGCAGCTCCTCCAATCATTACAATGACAATCTTTGGACTCTTAGCTTCAATTGGTGGTGCCATCATTACCGAAGCTGTGTTTAGTTGGCCCGGTATGGGAAGGCTTTACTGGACAGCACTTCAACAAAATGAGGTTAGACTTTTGATGGGTGTTACATTCGTTACAGTGGCTTTGTACTTAATAAGCATGATTCTTGCAGACCTAGCTTATGGTTATCTAGATCCAAGAGTTAAAGTTGGAGCTTCTCAACAGACATGAGGTGAGCTAAAATGAGATGGGTTGATTTTAAAGCGAGTGTAAAAGATTTCTGGTTTGAATTCAGAAGACAAAAGGGTGGATTATTAGGGTTAGCCTTACTCTTCCTTCTAGTCTTTACAGCATTGGCAGCACCATATATAACTGAGCCAGATATTCCAGATAAGTGGCCAACATACTGGGAAGGAAATCCAACAAATGTCCCTCCAATCTGGTACAATTATTTCACAAATAAAAAGCTGGCTGCTCACGAAGTTTTGACATACAATGATCTAAGAATAACTCCAGAACAAGACTTAGGTGGTGGAATAAAGTATTATGCTATTGAATTTGACTACATTAATCAGTATGATCTTCCTCCAAAAGATTTGATAATTAAGAATATCGGGGTAAAACTCACTGATATAAATTCCCCAGCACAAATTACAATCACACTAGTAAGACCCGATGGGCAGACAGTTGAACTTTTAACAACTGAACTAAGAGAAGGCTCCACCTTCCAAGTAGCAAAAACAGGTGCTGTTGTGAACAATGTATTTAATTGGGCTGCAGAGTTTGAAGACCCTAAAGCTCTTGCCGGAAGGACAGAGACTATAAAGAGCACTATGGACGTTATGAGAGTAATATTTGCAAAAGCTCAACCAGGCATACTAATTAATCCAGAACCACTTCACGGAAAGTATACATTCTTAATTGAAATCTTTACATTCAATGAAGGCGATAAAATAGATTTAACCCCAATAGTTATCACACTCACAGGTAGAACCTATGGAATTATGGGCACAGACTATATGGGAAGAGACCTATGGGCTGGATTGGTATGGGGAACAAGAGTTTCATTAACCGTTGGTGTCTCAGTTGCTGTGCTTACAGTGTTGATTGGAATTTCATTCGGTGTTACAAGTGCCTATTTGGGTGGATGGAGAGACGAATTCATGCAAAGAGTTAATGAGTTTGTAGCTTCAATACCAGTGTTACCAATCCTAATCCTCCTAGGTGCTGCATTTAAGGGACACGTCACACTTTGGACAATCGTGTTCTTAATGGTTATCTTTTACTGGACAGGTATTGCAAAGGTTGCAAGAAGTATGGCACTTCAGATTAAGGAGCAAACTTATGTTGAAGCAGCAAGAGCTTTAGGTGCCGGAACTGGAAGGATAATCTTCAAACACATACTACCTCAAATCATGCCATATGCTTTCGCTGCAATGGCATTAAACGTTCCCGGTGCAGTTCTTACTGAAGCTTCATTGAGTTTCTTGGGATTAGGTGATCCAACTGCTGTTACATGGGGACAAATTCTTTACGATGCTCAAACACAAAGTGCTACAATTAACGGCTACTGGTGGTGGGTTATTCCTCCAGGATTGGCAATTGCACTGGTAGCATTAACCTTCGTGTTGATCGGTGTAGCATTAGATAGAGTATTGAACCCAAGACTCAAGAGATTGTGAGGTGAGTAAAATGGCTAAACCAGTCCTTGAAGTTAAAAACCTCAAGATGTATTATTTCACTTCAAGAGGTGTCGTTAAAGCTGTAGATGATGTCAGCTTTGAGCTAAAGAAGGGTGAAGTCCTTGGATTAGCAGGAGAGAGCGGATGTGGTAAATCATCACTTGGATTCACTTTAATGAACATGCCAACACCACCAGGAAAAATAGTTGGAGGAAGCATAAAAATCGATGGAAGGGAAATAGTTGGACTTCCTGAAAACGTTATGAGAAGAGAAATAAGATGGCAAAAAATCTCAATGATATTCCAAGGTGCTATGAACGCATTAAACCCAGTTTATACAGTTGGTTATCAAATGATCGAACCTTTACTCTATCACAAAGGCATGGAAAAAGAAGAAGCCTTAAACAAGGCTCAAAGATATTTAGAGTTAGTAGGATTAGATCCAGAAATTGTTTATAGATACCCACACGAGCTAAGCGGTGGAATGAAGCAGAGAGTTGTCATTGCAATGGCATTGCTTTTAGATCCAGAAGTAGTTATTGCAGATGAGCCTACAACGGCATTGGACGTTATAGTGCAAGCTCAAATCATAAACTTGCTTAAGAAGCTTAAGAAAGAGCTTGGGCTCTCAATGATATTCATTACCCACGATTTAAGCATTTTGGCAGAAGTTAGCGATAGATTAGCGGTCATGTATGCTGGAAAAATAGTTGAGATTGGAGATAGCCAAAAGGTATACTATGAACCAGCTCATCCATATACCCAAAGATTGCTATCAGCAATTCCAAGATTGCATGAAGATGTTGAAAAGCTTGAATTTATTCCAGGACAACCACCAAACTTAATTAAACCACCAACAGGCTGTAGATTCCACCCAAGATGCCCATATGCAATGCAAGTGTGTAAAGAACAGATACCTCAACTTACAAAAGTTGATGAAGATCACTACGCAGCATGCTGGTTATTGTGAGGGATGAAAAATGGCTGAGCCAGTTTTAAGGGTTGAAAATCTTAAGAAATATTTCCCAATTAAGAGAGGACTACTTGGAGCACTTAGAGGAGAACCCCATAGATATGTTAGAGCAGTGGATGGAGTAAGCTTTGAAGTTCACAAGCAAGAAGTGTTTGCATTGGTTGGAGAGAGCGGATGTGGTAAGACAACAACTGGAAAGTTAGTTATGAAGTTGCTTGAACCAACAGATGGTAAACTTTACTTAAATGGTCAAGATGTGACAGAATTAAAAACTCAAGAGGAGGTAAAAAATTACAGAAGACATGTTCAAATGATTTTCCAAGATCCATTTTCTTCATTAAATCCAAGATTTAGAATCTATGACGTTCTGGAAGAACCACTATTAATTCATGGAATTGGTGAAACAAGAGCTGAGAGAGAGGAATTAGTGTATAAAGCTCTAGAAATGGTCAAAATCGTTCCTCCAGAAGACTACGTTGGAAGACACCCACACATGTTAAGTGGTGGTCAAAGACAAAGAGTTGCTATTGCAAGAGCACTCATTTTGAATCCAACCTTTATAGTTGCCGACGAGCCAGTTTCAATGCTTGATGTTTCAATTAGAGCAGAGATCTTAGAGCTAATGAAAGACATTAAAGAGAGAATGGGAGTTACATATCTCTATATTACACACGACCTTTCAACAGCAAGGTACTTCTCCGATTATATTGCAGTCATGTACTTGGGAAGAATTGTGGAGATGGGTCCAGCAAAAGTCGTTATTGACAATCCAATCCACCCATATACAAGAGCCTTACTCGCAGCAGTTCCAGAGCCTATTCCAGAAAGAAGAAACATAATCAAAGAAGTGCCAATTAAAGGTGAAGTTCCAAGCGCAGTGAATATTCCTTCAGGATGTAGATTCCATCCAAGATGTATCTATATGGAGAAGGGGCTTTGTGACGTTAAGCATCCACAGTTAATCGAATACGAGCACAACCATTGGGTAGAATGTTGGCTCGCTGGAAAGATTTAAAGCCTCTTTTTCTTCTTTACTTTTAGGTGAAAATCATGACTTCACTGAAAGAAGCCATCAAGTTTCCTTTGATAAAGTTTGGAATATTGTCCCTCATATTTGCTTTAGTCTTATCGCTTTTAGCTATGCATGGAGTTGAAAAAAGTTATGAAAACAGAGGCGTTTTGGGTGTAGGCGAGCATGTCATAGGTGATGAAGAGTTTGAAAAGAGGTATTATATAACAAACAGAACTCTCACACTCTTTTCTGAAAATGCATCATTTTACGTAATTCAAGCTAACAGTATAAAATACTATTTCCTCCACAATGAGAGCCTAAACTTAACCCCAATCTCAAGACCCACAATACATATACAAAAGGGAAACTTAACTTATTCTTATAAAGTCAATGGAGTTAACTACCCCTTTTCTTCCCTTTCAATACTAGCATTTATTTTAATGATTGTTGGTACAGTATTAAGTATGGCTGGTTATGTTAGATTTATGGAAAAACACTTGAAGAGGTGACCCTCATGAGGAGTCTAAACTATGATGAGGTAATTAATAAAATTGTTTTATTTATTCAAGAAAAAGTTAAGGAAAGCAAAACAAATGGGGTTGTCATAGGTGTTAGTGGTGGAATTGACAGTGCTACAACTGCTTTTTTAGCTGTAAAAGCCTTGGGAAAAGAAAAAGTCCTTGGCTTAATATTGCCTTATTATGAAAACCAAGATGTTGAGGATGCTAAATTGGTTTGTGAGACCTTAGGAATTGAATACAAGATAATTCCGATAAAGCCCATAGTTGATGTCTTTGAAAAAAGCTTAGATTTTGAAGCTGATAGAGTTACAAAGGGCAACATAATGGTTAGAACAAGGATGATTTTACTTTATGCCCATGCAAATGCCAAAAACTTGCTCGTTTTGGGAACAAGCAACAAAAGCGAGCTTTTGACAGGATATTACACAAAATGGGGAGATGGGGCAAGTGACTATGCACCTCTAATAAACTTATATAAAACAGAAGTTTGGGAGTTAGCTAAACGCTTAGGCGTTCCCGAAAGGATAATTAATAAAAAACCAACTGCTGGTCTTTGGGAAGGACAAACAGATGAAGGAGAGCTTGGAATAAGCTATAAACTCTTAGATGAAATCCTGCATCGTTTGATCGATTTAAAGGTTCCAAAGGAGAAGATTGCTAAAGAACTTGAAATCCCCATGAAAAAAGTCGAACATGTTGAAAAATTGGTCAAAAAAAGCGAGCACAAAAGAAGACTTCCAATAGGACCAGAAATATGAGGGTTTCCTAATGAAGAAGGGCTATTTTTTAGTTTTTTTAGCCGCTAGCATGTGGGGTACTCTAGGTATTTTTGCCAAGCTTTTATATAGATTCAATTTAGATCCATTTACCATAATTTTTTATAGAGCAATCATAGCATTTTTGATCTTATTAATTTATAATACCGTTAAGGGTTTAGAAGTAAAAAAAGAACGATTGCCTTTTTATGCTACCTATGGCTTCTTTACTGTATTTTTGTTTTATTCAGTTTATTTCTATGCTGTAAAAGTATCTTCTGTTTCTTTAGCAGTCCTACTACTCTACACAGCCCCAATATACTCAACAATCCTTGGATACTTAATCTTTAAGGAGAAGATAACAAAAATGAAAACCATCTCATTAATCATGGTCATCTTTGGGATCATGTTAGTCACTCAAATTAATGGGAGGATTAATCTTTTAGGCATAACCCTTGGACTTTTATCCGGGCTCACCTATGCGTTATATGGAATATTTGGCAAGATTGCAATGAGAAATGACGAACCGCAGGAAGCGCTCCTATACACTATTGGATTTGGGGCATTATTTCTTATGCCTTTCTCCAAATTCAGCGTGCCTATTGAAGCGTTACCATACTTATTTGCACTGGCATTCTTTCCAACCTTCTTAGCTTACCTTCTATACAACAGAGCACTAAAAGAAGTGGAAGCAAGCAAAGCATCAATAATTGCAACAATCGAGCCCGTTGTAGCTTTAATTTTGGCTTATCTAATCTTTGGAGAAGTCCTAACAAGCAGACAACTACTTGGTGCCTTTTTCATAATATTAGGGGCAATTATCCTGCAAAGTGAGGATAGAATTAAAAAATTCAGCGATGATAATAGTTTTAAATTATGAATTTTTCACAGCATTAAGTTTAGAAAATGCATGGAAATATTGTATTTAGTTCTTTTTGGTTTCAATAATATTACAAAGCGTTATCTATGCATATTTTGCAAACTACTGTTAATAGTAACAAAAATCGGAATAGAAAAAGTTAATATATCAATATCCCTCTAAAGAGATTAGGTGAGGTTTATGGAAAAAATAAGGGAGACACTATTAAGTTATGACAACATTAGAAAGGTCCCAAATATCGTCTCCATAGCAAAACCCCCATGGACAAACCGTAAACACTCAGGAAAACTTGAACGGCTGATACTTCAATTAGGTGAAGGAAAGGGAGAATTCTCTGAAATAACTGGAATTCCAAGATCAATTGGCTGCATTGGAAACAATAACTTCATACTCAGAAGAGAACCATTAAGTGATGAGAGAATGATGGAACTCATAAATGAATTCTATCTTGCAAATGGGAGAGAGTTATATTTAACAAACTATGACAGTGCTGAACGGCTTATGAAAATCGCAGAGTATGCTGTAAGTATAGGCATACCCAATGTGTATGTGATTCTGAGGATTGAGGATGTGGATAAGGTAAATTATGTTAAAGGTGTTAAGGTAATAGTCGAAGCAGTTTACAGCAGAGAAAACATTGAAAAGATAGAAAGCTTGAATTGGGCTTATGGAGCGTTGATTATAATAACTCAAGAAAAATACAAGGAGTTCTTAAATACATCAATAGACTTTGAGGGGGAAATATACTTAGATGTAATCTATCCCGGTTCACTAAAAAAGGTAAAGCTTAACCTTCTGGAACTAAAAAGAACACGTAAGCCAGATACAAATGTTTATCACGATTGTCTCTCAGGTAATCTAACCATAACAGCTGATGGATATGCACTGCCCTGTCCCCTCCTTAGAGGATTCGTGATTGGAGATGCAAAAGAGGAAGGGATTAGAAAACTGGCAAGGAAGAATCGTTTAAGAAAATTTTGGAAAATGACCAAGAACGAAATAGAAAGCTGTGCACATTGTCCGTTTAGGTATATATGCCATGATTGTAGAGCAATAGAATTTCAAGCCAGCGGCGACCCTTTTGGGATAGAATTTTGCCCCTTAGAAGTCTAATATTGACCTATATCCACTCCCATCTTTTTTTACCCTCAACGAGAACTTATATGGGTTCGGCAAGTTTTTGATATAATCAAAGTAATGGACTGTGAACTTTTTAACATATTTACTGAATTCCAGAATTTTCAACCCAATATCTTCCTTTGAAGAGAAGAACCACTCTATTATGTATCCTTTTGGTTTGAGAACTCCTACATGTATTTCATGTTCTTTAAATTTCTTTATAATATCTGGAGGTAGCTCCTCACTAATTCCACAAAAACCCCGATTGTATGCATCCACATCACACACAGCAAGATAGCCCCTTATTATTCCAGTTTTTTCCAATCTTTTAGTCATGTAACTGACGGTTGGTCTTGTTTTTCCAAGCCTCTTTGAGATCTCTGTTATATTGGTTCGAGCATCTTCTTTTAGTATATCCATTAACAAAGCATATTCATAACTAAGATTCCACTCCCCAAATCTCTTAGGTTTTTCTGGATAAGCTCTAACCTCATAATATTCATAGTCGTCAGAATATCGAGATAAAAGTTCGTTAATCAAGGACACTTGTTCTTTAGGAATATGCAAAACAGCGGATATCCCAATTTTAAAACCAAAAGTTGCTGTTATATAAGCTATAAATGGATTATTAGCCATTTTCAAAGCCACATGTGGAATATCCTCTTTGGACATGCTCAAAAATGCAACATAACTTCTAAGACCTACTCTGGCAATATCATAGATAGCATTAACCTGGACATGTTTGCCTACTCCATAGTATTTATCGTAGAGACGCTTCAATCTATAATAATCAATACCTTCAATACTCGCTATTTTACGCAAACTTTCTTTTGGATGTTTATTCAGTATCTCAACTAGAAATTCAATTTCTTCGATTTTCACATCATCATCCATTATCTCTCCCTTAAGAAAAAGTTTTATCAAATATCCTAATATATTATTTTTGGTGGTTGCTATGGTGAAAATTGAGGTGATTGATATTGAAAAACCAGATGGGGTAGAATGCATTATAGGACAAGGTAACTTTTCAATATTTACTGTCGATGATTTGGCTAAAGCTCTGCTAACGACTGTCCCGGGAATTAAATTTGGAATTGCTATGAATGAAGCAAAACCTCAGTTAACAAGATACACTGGAAATGACAAAGAATTAGAGGAATTAGCAGCTAAAAATGCGGTGAAAATCGGAGCCGGACATGCGTTTGTAGTACTTATGAAAAATGCATTCCCAATAAACGTTTTAAATACCATAAAAAATCATCCTGCAGTTGCAATGGTTTATGGTGCTAGTGAAAACCCAATACAAGTAATTATTGCTGAAACTGAGTTGGGAAGAGCAATCTTAGGTATCGTTGATGGAAAAGCCGCAAACAAGATAGAGACTGAAGAGCAGAAAAAAGAGAGAAGAGCATTAGTGGAGAAAATTGGGTACGTAATAGACTGAGCTAAATTCCCATCTTAACTTTTTTCTAAACTAGCCAAAAGTTTATTTTTAATGCCCAACACTATTTTACAGGTGAGCTAAAGTGGAAATTGTGTTTATAACGTCAAATAAGGGAAAAGTTGAAGAAGCTCAGAAATATCTGGGAAATTTAGGCGTCAGAGTCGTTCAGAAGAAATTTGAATATCCAGAAATCCAAGCAAATGAATTGGAAAAAGTTGTTGAATTTGCATTGAACTGGCTTAAAAACAAAATTGACAAACCTTTTTTTATAGATGATTCTGGACTGTTTATAGAAGCATTAAATGGATTTCCCGGAGTTTATTCTGCTTACGTTTACAAAACCCTTGGAAATGATGGAATTTTGAAATTAATGGATGAAATTGAAGATAGGAGAGCCTACTTTAAAAGTGTCATTGGATACTATGACGGAAAAGTACATATTTTCACTGGAGTTGTAAAAGGAGAGATAATTTTTGAAAAAAGAGGGACTATGGGGTTTGGTTTTGACCCAATATTTGTCCCGAATGGTTTTAAGAAAACATTTGCAGAAATGACAACCGAAGAAAAGAACAGAATATCCCATAGAGGGAAAGCATTGAGGATGTTTTCAAAATGGTTAAAAGAAAACCTTATATAATGGGTAAACGACAAACATAAAACATATATATTTGAAAAAATGACAAACGACTAGAGGGGAAAGGATATGGCGGAAGGATTGGATAAGATAGATTTAAAATTGCTCGAAGAACTCAAAGACAACTCAAGAGAAAATATCGCAACTCTGAGTAAGAAATTAGGAATCCCACGGACAACTGTCCATTACAGAATAAAAAAGCTTGTGGATGAAAAAATCATAGAAAAATTCACAATAAAACCAAATTACAAGAAGTTAAATTTAGGAACAACGGCATTTATCTTAGCTCGATATGACCCCTCTCCAGGATTAACGCAAAGGGAAGTTGCTGAAAAAGTTGCCCAAATTGATGGTGTCCATGAGGTCCATATAATAGCCGGTGAATGGGATTTATTGATAAAAGTTAGAGCATCTTCAGCAGAAGAGATAGGGAAGATTGTTATCGATAAATTAAGAGAGATAGAAGGGATTAGTCAAACCGTTACAATGGTATCTTTTGTAACTGTTAAAGAAGAACTTTGATTTAATTAGGCGATGATTAGCGTTCTCCTTCCTGAGACGTGATGAAGAAGAGTCGAAATGAGCCTTCAAACTTTTTAAATTTTCTTTATAAAAAGTCAAATTTTTGAATTATTTCTTAAAATTCTAGAAGCGGTAATTGGTGGGGGCGCGGGGATTTGAACCCCGGTCCGCGGGTTTCTCCAGCTGCTCGGGGCTCCAGAAGTTCATCCCCGAGTCAGCAAACCCGCTTTTCCTCATAGCTTCTGGAGCCCGCGATGATAGACCAGGCTACACCACGCCCCCATCCACTACCCTTTAAATTATCGAGAATTTATAAGCTTTGCGGAAGGTAAAAACTAAAGTTCTTTCTTTTGGTTTGAGAGGATTTCAAAAGAAAGAATTTTGGACTTTTTTGTTGCAGTATCCACCGCCCTTATAATTGCAGTCCTAATATTGCTATCCTCAATTTCATAGATTCCCTCTATTGTAGTCCCTCCAGGAGTAATAACCATATCCCTAATTTCAGCAGGATGCATGTTAAGGTCAATGACTAACCTTGCAGTTCCCAAAATAGTTTGAGCAGCAGCTATTAAAGAGAGATCTCTTGGAAGACCAACATAAAGACCACCATACATTAAAGCCTCAAGAAGTATTGAAGCATAGGCTGGTCCTGAACCGCTTAAACCAGTTATCGCATCCAAATACTTTTCCTCAACCCTAACAAACTTCCCAAAAGCATTGAAAATCCTTTCAGCTATTTCTAATTCTTCCTCATTAACATTTTTCCCAACAGCATATGCAGTAAATGATTCCCTAACCAAAAGGGCTACATTTGGCATTGCTCTTATGAACTTAGCGTTTGGACATATTTCTTGAAGAAACTCAAGTGAAAGAGCTGCAGCTAATGATATAACAAGTTTCTTCTCTATTTCTGGACAAATCTCTAAAAGAACCTCTTTGACATCCTTTGGCTTGATGGAAAGAATTATCACATCACTCTCCTTAGCTGCTTTCTTATTATCTGACGTTATCTCTATCCCGTGGTTTTTTAATCTCTCCAGCTTACTTAAACTTCTCCTTGTTGCAATTACTCGTCTTATAAAATCCTGATTAATCAAAGCTTTTGCAACAGCACTCCCAATAGTTCCAGCACCAATGATTGCAACCGTAATTCTCTTCATACTTATCACATCCAAGAATTAGTTAGTATTGCACTGAAATTTCAAGGGATATTTAAGATTTTTGAAGGGTTTTCTGTCATTATGACACTCAAATGTCATATTTATGAACAACTTCTGGAGGAAACTTGCCTTCCAAAAGGCGTTTTATAATGTTGTTAGCAACACTAAAGGCAAAATCAAATGTTTCTTTATCTATTATTCCATAATTAAGAGCCATCTCAAGCTCATCTTCATCGAGTAAAAAGAAATCACCATTTGGGAATATAAAGATATCTAAAAATAAATCTAGCATTTCTACAATATTCCCTTGACGTTTGGTATAACCCAAAATATCAACATAAAATCCCCTAAAATCTCCATTATCATCATAAACCTTCAAAATGTCATAATTTTCTCCAATAAATGCAAAATAAATCATCTTATATCCATTATCAATCACTTTTACTCCGTTAACATATAGAGGAGTTAGCATCCCATAAAATTCAGATTCTGCCACTATAATATTCCCCAAATCATCAATCAACTTATCCCATCTCTCAAGAACCCTATTTGGAAGCCTTCTATATATTAAGTGAACGTATTCCATGATACAGAATTCCGCTTCTTAGTATTTAATCATTTTATCGAAAAATTTTATTAACAATAATTAACAAAAATATTGCGGTGACATCTATGAAGGAAATAAAGCACGTTAAGATTGGAGAAGACAAATTCAGGATAAGTGAAGAAGAAATAGCTCGAAGAGAGCTAAAAGTAACAAAGATCAATGACGATGTCATCCAGCTTCAGGAGGAAATCCATGGAATCATAGCAATGGTTGGGGCTACAAGCAGTGTTAACATCAAAAAAGAAGAACTCAAAGAATTAATTAGAATCGTTAAGGAGGAGTTCGGCTGGGAAGATATTTGTCAAGCCTAACTTTAACATTTTCAACGTCATATCATCCATATCTTTTCTATTAATGTATCATCTCAGGTGATATATTTGAAAATAGTAAAATCTTATAAGAGATGAGTCACAATTTTCTAAATGGTGATATCAATGGCAGTAGGAGAAAAAATAACAATTAGCGTTATAAAAGCGGACATAGGCGGCTGGCCAGGACATCACAAGGTTCACCCAGCTCTCATAGAGAAGGCAAATGAGATGTTGAGTAAAGCCAAAGAAGAAGGTACAATCATTGACTACCATGCAACTTACTGTGGAGACGATGTACAGTTAATAATGACACATAAAAAAGGCGTAGATAGTGAAGAAATCCATGGACTGGCATGGAATGTGTTTAAAGAAGCAACTGAAGTTGCTAAAGAACTTGGGTTATATGGAGCTGGTCAAGATTTATTAAAAGACGCATTTAGCGGAAACATTAAAGGTATGGGACCTGGAGTAGCAGAGATGGAGATAACACTAAGAAAAAGCGAGCCGATAGTAACTTTCCACATGGACAAAACAGAGCCAGGAGCATTTAACTTGCCAATCTTTAGAATGTTTGCTGATCCTTTCAATACAGCAGGATTGGTAATCGATCCAAACATGCATATGGGCTTTAGATTCGAGATTTGGGATATTATGGAGCATAAAAGGGTTATAATGAAATCCCCAGAGGAACTTTATGATATTCTAGCCCTGATTGGGGCAAAATCAAGATATGTTATTAAGAGGGTTTTCCCAAAAGAGGGCCATAAACTACCAAAGGACGAGCCAGTTGCTGTTATTAGCACAGAGAAACTTTATCAAATTGCTGGGGAATATGTAGGAAAAGATGATCCCGTTGCTATTGTGAGAGCTCAAAGTGGATTGCCTGCTTTAGGAGAAGTCTTAGAACCATTTGCATTCCCACATTTGGTTAGTGGTTGGATGCGTGGAAGTCACAACGGTCCAATAATGCCCGTCCCACTTAAATACGCAACTCCAGCAAGATTTGATGGACCTCCAAGAGTAATGGCTTTAGGATGGCAGATAAATAAAGATGGAAAGTTAATAGGTCCGGTTGATTTATTTGATGATGTTTCCTTTGACGATGCAAGAAGAAAAGCTTTAGAGATCGCAGATTACATGAGAAGGCATGGACCATTTGAGCCACATAGATTACCACTTGAAGACATGGAATACACAACCCTACCCCATGTATTGGATAAACTTAAAGACAGATTTGAACAAATTTGAAGTTTTCTCTTTTCTTTATTTCTAATTGACAATTTCTTTTCTAATTTAGAGCATACGAGACATAAGTTTTAAATATGTTTATTAACTCATCCAACACTAAGAGTGATATACTGGGGGTGGAAGGATGCAATTCAGCACCCTTAAGATTAAAATGGACAATAAGGAAACAATAAGAGAAGAATTTGAAAAGGAAGACGTTTTTGGAATAATAGACTATGCACTGTACCTCCATGATGAAGTCTATAAGACTTACGAGCTAGATCCATATGATCCAAAAAACGTGATTGTTTTTGGTAAAGGTCCCTTTGCAGGTTCAATCTTGCCCGGATCTCATAGATTAATGTTCGTGTTTAGATCTCCACTATGGAAAGGCATCTTTCCTTCTGCAATGGGAGGAGCTGCATATCAGTTCCAAAGAGTTGGAGTTGATTTTGTAGTCATAGAAGGGAAGGCAGAAAACCCAACAGTGATTTTACTAAAGGGGGATGGAGAAAATATAGAAGTTGAATTCCATGAAATTAAAGAAGAAAAACTACTTGAAATTTACAAAAACTATAACGGCGAAGAAGGAGTATATGCACTGACAGAATACCTAATTGAGAAATTTGGTGAAAAATTTGAAGGTGACTACAGAATTGCATGTGTTGGACCCGCTTCGATGAATTCAAACTTTGGTGCAATTTTCTCTCAAACTTTACGAAAAGGCAAGAGAGTTGAAGGGAGTGAAGATTGGGCAGCAAGAGGCGGAAGTGGAAGCGTTCTATTTAAAGCTCACAACGTTGTTGCCATAATCTTTGGTGGAAAAGCAAAGAAAAGCTTTCCAAATGAAAACATAGGAAACATTAAAGTTGTTAAAAGGATTGTTGAAGGAGTTCACAAAAAGCCAATGAATGAAATTATTTCAGAAAAAACCGTAAAATACAAGTACAATCCAAAACTCAAAACTGGTGGAACTTTTGGTGGAAATTATCCTGCAGAAGGTGACTTTGTCCCAATATTAAACTGGCAAATGCCGTATATTAACAAAGAGGAGCGTATTAAGATTCATGAAAATATAATGAAGCACTACTGGGAACCCTTCAATAAAGAAGCAATAGAACCAAGAAACTGGACTACTTGTGGAGAACCATGTCCAGTTGCATGTAAGAAATACAGAAGAGGACACCACGTTGAGTATGAGCCTTATGAAGCCAATGGTCCATTGAGTGGTAGTATTTACATTAATGCGAGTGATATAAGTGTCCATGCAGTAGATGCGATGGGATTTGATGCAATTGAATTTGGTGGATTGGCTTCTTGGGTCTTAGAGTTAGTTTATAGAGGTCTCTTAAAACCTGAAGAAGTTGGATTAAGCGATGTTCCAGAATTTGATAAAGAAAGCTTAATTCTAAAGCCAATTGAGACCAGTGAGAAAAACGCTAAACTTGTTGCTGAGTTAGCCCATAGAGTTGCCTTTGCCGAAAATGAGATAGCAAAAATTATAGGAATGGGCAAGAGGAAGGCAAGTGCAATTTTAGATGAAAAGTTCAAAGATAGGCTTAGTTACGGAGAAAGCTTTAGAGATTATGCTGTTTACACACCACTTGGAGAAGACGGAGAGATCTGTCCAACGATGTATTGGGCAATTGGTAACTACATTCCTTTCCCAATTCAAGGGCGCTATTGGACTTTCTACCAATTTGGAGTATTTCTTGAACCCGAAGAGCTAGCACAAAAGAGCTTGGCAAGTGCTCTAAATGAGTTCTGGTATGACAATATTGGCTGGTGTAGATTCCACAGAGGTTGGATGAGCAAGATAATTTCAGCACTCTTTATGGAAGCTTATGGAATAAATGTAGATATGCAAGAGCATGCAAAGAAAATGCTTAGAAAAATCGCAAATTATGCAAAAAAAGCGGGTTATGAACCGGTATTCTGGGACAACATGCGGGTGTTGGATTTAATAGCATCTGGTGCTAAGGAATTTGGAAATGAGGAATGGGCTAAGCGTTTTGAAGAGGACAAAGTTGGAACAGCAAAAGAATACTTAAAGAGAGTTTTAAACGCTTATAGTGACGCTTTAGGAGTCGATTGGACTATTTGAGGAGGTGTTTGGTGTGAAAGAACCTATAATTGCCATAAATTTTAAAACATATATTCAAGCCACCGGAGACGGGGCGTTAAGAATAGCAAAAGCTGCTGAAAAGGTTTACAAAGAAACCGGCATTACAATTGTCGTTGCCCCCCAATTAGCTGATTTATATAGAATAGCCCAGGAAGTTGAAATTCCCGTTTTTGCTCAACATATAGACCCAATAAAACCTGGGAGCAATACTGGACACGTGCTACCAGAGGCGGTTAAAGAAGCAGGTGCCGTTGGAACTTTGTTAAACCACTCAGAAAATAGGATGATTTTAGCAGATTTGGAAGCTTCAATAAGGAGGGCAGAAGAAGTTGGCTTAATGACTATGGTCTGTACAAACAATCCAGAGGTGAGTGGGGCGGCAGCAGCTTTAGGTCCTGATTACATTGCTGTTGAACCTCCAGAACTTATAGGAACTGGAATCCCAGTAAGCAAAGCAAACCCAGAAGTGGTTACTAAAACAGTAGATATCGTTAAGAGAATTAATCCAGATGTTAAAGTTCTTTGTGGTGCTGGAATTTCTACTGGCGAGGACGTTAAAAAAGCCTTAGAGCTTGGAACCGTTGGAGTTCTCTTAGCATCTGGAGTAGCAAAAGCAAAAGACCCAGAAAAGGCAATCCGGGATTTGGTATCTTTGATAATCTGAACTCTTCTTTTTGTTTTAATTCTTAGAAAATTAGAAGAATTTTTGGGGGTTCGAAGGTCTGGAGCCCGCTTTGATGGTAGCCCCGCGGGGATTCGAACCCCGGTCGCGGGATCCAAAGTCCCGCATGCTTGGCCGCTACACCACGGGGCTATGCCCATTTCATAGGTGTTAGAATTGCTTTATAAATTTTACCATCGCTAAGCAATCAAACCTTGAATATCTCTTCTCCTACTTCTAAAGAGAACTCTGACAACACTTTGTCGAAGTTTTCTTCACTTGTGAATACAAAGCCACAGCTATCACATTTTAATGCTTCTCCCTCTCTTCTTAATGTAGAAAAGCAGATTGGACATCTATATTCTCTTCCCTCCAAATCATCATAGATATTGTTTAACATGACTAAAAGCTTGAGATCATTTTCCCAATCCTCATGAACCATTCCCCAGTAAGGAAGGGAAATTGGATAACTGTCCTCAATAATTAAAGCATTTATCCCCACGCTTTTAATCCCATGGGGCAACCTTTGAGCTGGTTCAACAGAAACTACGAACTGATCATAAAATTCTATATACTGTGCCCTAATTGTCATTGAGGGACTAATCCTCTTTTTCAGGGGATAGATTTGTAAGAAAAGAGAATCACTAAAGGGCTCAAATGAAACAGTTACACCAACATTTTTTCCAGAGAAAAACTGAGTTAAGCTATCATCTTCCTTATCTTCACCAATGAATTTAAAATTAAGCTTTCTGAGAGCTTTAAAAAAGAATATTGGCTTTGGAAGAGAATTTTCATTAAGCAGATGCTCTCCGATCCATCCAGCTAATGCCATTGAATATCCAACAAAGGCTTGTTTGTAAATGCGTAGATAAGCTATACTCGGCACTATTTTCATGGCTCTCAAAAATAAAATTAGTGACTAAAGGTTTATACGATTTTCGCAACTATTTTCCACTGAAGAACTCTTCCAAACTAACAACTTTCTTTTTCTTCTTAGGCTTCTTTTTAAACTCAAGTTTTTTCTCTTCTTTCGGTTTTTCCTTCTTCTTTAACATGCCATTTGCTTTTAACTCCTCCAGATATCCATTTTTTCTCCTTCCACCGAATCTATCGATCACCATTTTTTCACAGATGTCAATTGTTTTAGATGTCATTAAGATTTTCTGCGTTTCTGGAAAAACCGTTGCAAATAGAGATTTTATGTCTTTTTCAGTTAAACATATCCTCTGCCTTGTATAATCAAGCACATCATATTCAGTGACCAAAGTTTTTGCTGCCGGCAAATACTTTTCAATTGCACCTTTTGAAACTGTCAAAACGATTTTTCCACCACATTTTGGACATTTTCCGTTTAATGGTGGTCTCCTGTATTTTGTGTTACATTTAACACATCTAAACTCCTGTCTTGTGAAGCTTCTCAAATTACCCCTCAAATCTGGAATTAAATGAGAGTTTATAATCGTCTCAGCAACATGATGCTCATTAACAGCCCTAATTTTTTCAGCGAGCACTAACTGCTGTTTAACTTTTTCTTCCATATCACCCAATAGCTTGTATCTGCTCATCTTTGGACCCAAAGCTATATCATCTGTATCATGAGTGAATTTTAAACCTTCATATTGCTCAGGTTTTCCTAAACGATCTTCAACTCTCTCAATGAGCTTTATTTCCTTTGGAGATCTAAATTCATAGGTTGCTTGGTAAAATTCAAGTGGGTAATAGCGGACAACATCCATGTTATGAACTTCGCTATCAACCTCTTTTGGGTCTAATCTTGTAGTAATAACCAAAGGTGCATCCATTTTTCCTCCACGCTTTTCTGGGAGATAGTATTTGCTGAAATTCAATAGAGCATCGAGAAGGAGCATAACAGCATCCTCATCTCCATCACATTGATGTGTTACAATATTTTCATTAATTATAACATTATGATATTGCTTTGCATTTAAAGAGAACACAAATTCTTCTTCTGGTTTAATGTATTCAACACGCTTGACCTTAAGGAGCCATCCATTTTCAGTAAAGTACTTATCCCTAATGCGATTTCTGTTCTTGTGTAAGTCATAAACAGAGTTCTTACGCTCACTAGTGAAGCCAATCTCCCCAAAGAACTGGTCATAGTATTCACCAGCTATGTTGAGAGCATACACTTTAGATATTGGCGGCTCGTTTCCGCGCTCAATATGATAGAGTCTTCCACGGGCGTTCCCTCTGTTGGCATTCTTATCTAGGGTGTAATATCCCCTGATACCAAACTTGGACAAGAGTAGTGTCTCAATATCTTCAAGGAGAGGTTTGTTGACACTATAAACAACTACACGAGCAGCTGTTTTTATGGCACTTCCATCCCCTTCAAAATAGGCTTGAAGCAAGTGCTTGACCTTTTCTCTCGGGAGTTTAAAGACAAAGGATGGAACTCTTTTATCTCTAGCTCCACTTCCAGCTTTCAAAACCTTAGTGAACAGTAGGTAAATGATCCTTGAGCCCACAGTTATTTTTTCTCCACGTTCGTACATTCCAAAGCCATCTCCAAAGGCTTCCCTAAGGGCACGTTTGATGTCCTCTCTAATCTCTTTATCACCATTTGAGAAGCTTATCTGATAAACGCTGTTGCTTTCCCTCGCATAACCTTCAGCAAGATAGTAGCCAATTAACTTGAGTAATGGTTCAATCTTCACAGTGCGTTTTATCTTAACCTTATCCCGCTTAATTCCGAGATATAACTCCTTAGGAATGTCATCTAAAGTAAGACCTTTCTCTTCCAGTAGTTTTAAAATAACAGAAAGCGGAATAGAGTTCCTTTTTAGATATTCATGATATCCAGAAATTTCCGCAGAGGATAGAACTTTCTTAAGCCACTCAGCAATTCCACGAACCATAATAACGTTCCACAGTTCTTTAAATTCATCCTTAGCAAATTCTTTGAGCAAATCAATCTCTTCAATGTCTTCCACTTCAAATTCAATCTTTGGCAGCAAAATTAAATCTCCTTCTTTAACTTCAAAAGCTCTCTTCTCCTTGAATTCCCCATTTTCATAAACTATAACAGGATGATCAACGGTAGTTTCAAAGCTTCTCCCAGTTTCAAGGGCTATCTTAATTAAATGATCAGTTGCTGGAGCTTTTATAACATTTTCAATTTCCGTTAAAACAACTTTTCCGCTCTTTGTATCAAATGAGTAAACCTTAATCCCCTTCTTCGGCTTTCTCTTAACATAAACCATGTTTTCATAGGTTTCATCTTCATAAAGATCCCCATAGAGTTCTTCAAGAGTAACTCTCTTGGGTTCTCCTTCAATGTTCACCAAAATTTCCGTATTACTGGGGAAACAGTTCCTCCTCTTCGCTGCATGATAATATGGATGTGCATAACCAACCAAGGCATCAACAAAGCCTATTATCCTCCCCACTATACCAGCTGAAGTGTGTGGTGCTAAGCCAATAACTAAATGTCCTACTAAATCCTCCATCTTCTCTACATTGTAAAACCTCGGCAATCCATAAAATCTCTCAAGCAAGTCATCTATAAACTTTGCAACCCTAACCAAGTATTTACCAGCTTCTTTTGAAAGAATAACGTCTTGAACTTTAAGCTCCAAAATTTGATCATCACTAACCAACGGCTTTCCTTCAAAATCATGGGTATAGCCAAGTTCCCTAAGTCTTTCAACTGAAACACCTATTTCTCTTGGTCTAAAATGAGTAATTGGGGCATCTGTTGCATCAAATCTAATAGTACCATCCTTAAAGACGTAAACGTCATTCTTAGCTCTTAAAACACCCTTTTCCAAGGGCTCTGGAACTTTGTAAGCAGAGGTCATACCCATAACGCCTTTTAGCTTATCCAAAGTATTGATCCTAACGTTCTCCATGGCTTTACTCAAAAGTTCCCTTGGGTTAATCTTCCTTCTCACATATGCTCTCATCTCAACGTTACATCTTGGACAAACTTTCTCCTCTGTTGACTGATGTTTACACCTTGGGCATGTGAAGAGTATTTTAGTCTCTCCCCCACACTCGGGACAGGTTGGGAAAATGTCCACATGACCACAGTTCGTACACTTAAATTGAGCAATCTCCACATCCGCCACTTTTCCCTCTTCTGCCGCTTTGTAAATATCTCTCGAATTTCCCCCAGCTAAGCCTATTGGGAAAAGGACATGAACTGGTGGTTTCATTTTTCTTTCCTTAGCTTTTTCTGGTCTGCCCATTCTTGCGCCAATCCAACTGATTCCCTTATCCCTAAGCTTTATTGGGCTTATTTCATTGATTAAATCAATTGGTGTATAGAATTGTTTAACTTCAATTCTTTTCTCCAGATTAGCCAATGGAGTTAAAAGTGCGGCACTCCATGGATATTCAATGACCACAAAGCCATCCTCAACTTTATGGGGCAAACCTAAAAGCTCTAAGCTTCTCTTAACTTTCGTTCTTTTTATACTCTCCAAACTAAGGATTATTTTCTTAGCATATTTATTACCCAGATAGCTACCCCATTCAATTTGGGCATTTATTAAGGCATTTTGAAGTTGAATAAGTTCTTCAACAGTCAATGTATTCCAAAAGAGTGTGTAATAAGGATGTAGGGGAATTCCAAGGATTCTTGAAAGATGAATTGCTTCTTCAACTTTTGGCTTAACCCTAATGGGGTCGTACAAAAGCTTAGCCAAAAAATCAACATCCAAATCAAGATAATCTGCCGCTTCTTCAACGTTCTCTCTTGGATTTTCTTCAAAGGGTTTAAGCTCAACTTCGTAAATGTCATTTACCGCTTTTATCAGCTCTTGTATCCACCATTCTTCAACATAATTGGCTGGTAAAAGGGTTTGATTGTTTTCAAGAAAATCACCAAAATTAACTAACGCATCTCCTAAATAAAGGACTTCAACAACATCATTTCTTATTTTAAGAGCGATTTCATAATCATCAGCCCTAACAACGCTTCCATCTTTTAGCTTAACTATTGGTCCTTCGATAGTTGTGTTTGGTGTTACAATACAACCTTTTCCGGGTCTTTCAGTCTTCATTTGAGTTCCTACAGCTAAAAACTCATCAACTAAAATCATTGTTGCTGGATTAACAGCCCATGTGGCAAAACCACTCGTTCTTGAGCGACCATACCTAAGTCTAAATCCACCATTTGCTGAGGGTTCTGCAAATAGAGGTCTGCCACCTATGATCTCTTTTGTGTATTTTTTATTCGGAGCAATCTCTTTGTTAAGTCTTTCATAAAGCTCATAATAGAAACCTTTCCTTTCCTCGATTGTTAGTTGAGATGTTGTTTCCTCATTTGCAACCTCGCTTTTGCTTTCCTCGCCCTTTCCCATTTCTTTACTCTTTACAAATTCCTTAAGCCACTCCCACCCATCAATTCCCATCTTGTCTATGTATTTGACCAATTTTTTAGCCTTTTGAAGAACACCCTCTGCCAAGACCAATAATGCACCACCTCTAAGCTGATTGGTCTCGACTCTTGGCAAATTCCTATAACCACTAACCTCAACATCATCTGTAGCTTCTCCCGTTATCTCAACGGGGATGTTTTGAATTGCTAATCTAACCTCATCGGCACTTGGATAATATTGCAATCTTGTAACTGCTCTGTGATAAAGGTCTATTTCCTCAACATAACGCTCTATTTCATCATTTGTTGGCTTATATCTATCCAATCCAAGTTTTCTTCTAACATAATCACCAACTAGAACACTCAAGGCTTGGGCAGTTCCACCGCTACTCCTAATGGGGCCTGCATAGTATAATGCTAGATATTTACTCCCATCAGAATTTTGTTTTATCTTAACGTAAGCGATACCTTCAATAGGGGCAGAAACAATACCTTCTGTAAGAATAGCTAAAGCAGTTCTCACGGCTTGTTCAGCTTTTTCTTCTAAGCTCATCTCGCCAAACTTTCCTTCAATTATTTCATCAACAACTTTTAGTGCTGCTAACTCTTTACCATACTCTTGTGCTAACTCTCTAATTCTTTGAGCAACTCCCTTGGGTCCAACTAAGCTCTCAACTCTACCAGCCATATCAGTTGCTTGTGGAACTTCAATATCCCTAACAGGGTCTTTCCCTTGAATTCTCGCTTTTTTAGCTATTTCATAAACTTTATCAATCTCCCTTTGAAGCCTTTCAAAGTAAGCTTTCATTTCATCACTAAATTCTTCCATTAGAATTCACCCGCTAACACCATTTGGTAAAATCAACAATCGTTTTCAATCTTGCAGTCTCAATATCTATTATAGGAACTCTCGCTGGAGTTGGAACTATGTTAACCATCTTTTGAAACTCTGTTTGAGCTTGCCAAGTTGCTGAGTTTATTAAAAAGACACCGCGGTAGACTTGATAATCCAAAACGTGAACATGCCCCATTTGAACTAAATCTGGAACTTCCTCAATCACCAGCAAATCTTCTGGATCTGGTGCTATTGGGACCTTTCCTCCAAAAGTTGGTGCCAAATGCCTTAACTTTAGTAATTCCACCATGGGCATTGCTGGTTTGTGGTGAGTTACACCTGGAACGTTCCCAACGACGTCTTCAATTCCCCTTCCATGCACAATTAAAAAGTCTCTCCCATGTAAATTAATTAATGCTGGATTGCTAATTATTATAGCATTCTTCAAATCATAGAGTGGTTTAGCATACTCTTTGTAAAATTCTGGTTGAGGTAATGCTGTTCTTGCAGCGTCGTGGTTTCCAGGACCAATAAACATTTGTATATGTTCGGGAACATTGGATAAGAGATTTGCTAAAGCTTCATATTGATCAAAAATATCTGGAATGTTCAATTCGTTATATTGCCCCGGATAGATACCAATTCCATCAACCACATCACCTGCTATTATCATATACTTTATCCTACTTACAATTTCTTCCTCTTCCTTACTTCCAACGTTACCATTTAGCCATTCTATGAACTTCATGAAGGCTTTTTCACAAAATTCTGTACTGCCCACATGGATATCACTGATTAAGACAGCATAAACTTTCTCTTCCAATGGTGGCTTTTCCCTCTTATACAATGGAACGTCAGGAAGATAAAGGTGATTCGCAAATAGAATACCTCTCTTTGAATAATAACCTTTAAAAGCAACAACACTGTCCAATAAAACATCATACGCTTTTTTGTAATCTTCACTGTCCTTTCCGATGAATACCTTGGTAACACCAGTAGTGTCTTCAACTTCAAAAATGAATCCTTTTGCCGTTTCCCTTTTTGAATTTACAAGACCAATAATTGTGATTTCTCCATCAGAGTTTATATAACCCAATTTTCCAATATCAACGACACCCCTTATCTCCGGGTTCTCTCTCAATATCTTCCTAAGCTTCCTTAATCTGCTCCTAAAGAGATTTTCATAACTTCTAATTATGATTTCACCTTCCTTTCCATTTGCATTCTTTGCTTTGGGTCTCTTCATTTTCACTTTTCTTACATCGAATTTAATCTCAAACTCGGGTTTTATTTCCTTTGCAATAGGTTCAAAATCTTCTTTGAGCGTTACTTTGAAATCTCTATAAACAGAATACTTCTTCTCTTTAATTTCCTCTGGAATTTCCTCTTCTTCAAGAGGCACTAAAGCACCATACTCTTCCACCACTTGTCTCTTAACTTCAACCTCCTCTCCATTATACTCCACTCCTTCCTCAACTGTTCCAGTGGAAATAGAACTGGTACCCCCCAAATTTCCCACATATTCTCCCTTTAATTCATTATCAAAGCCTTCTAACGACTCCAAAATTTCGGTGTTTCCAGTGGAAATAGAGGTTCCAATTTCTTCAGTATAAACTTCCCCCTCACCTCTTGATTCCACAATATGACCAATATCCTCACGCGATTTACCAGAATACTCCTTCAAAGTTGGTTTTTCGATAGTTTGAGCGAGGAAAAAGGATTCTTTTTCATGGGTTTCAGCGGTTCCAATTTCCTTTGGAAATTTTTCCTTCATGGTTTCAGTAGAAGTTTGCACGTACTTCTCAACACCAACCCTTAAAAGACCTTTATATTCTAAAAACGCTTTAGCAACATTATCATCAATAATAAATGTGTTAAATTTCTGCTTTGTGAATTTTATTAGCTCTGCAAGTGCAAATTCTTTTTTATAATGCTCTGACAAAACAAAATAAGCTGGAGGAGTTATTAAGTATTTGTTGGCAAGCAAGTCCTTAATAAGCTCATCCATCAAAACAACCTCCTCTGCTTAACCATGCTCAATGTTAAGAGCGGTTGAAGATGGTACTCTGTTCTATATATATTTTTGACTTTATAGGGTGTAACGTTCAATCTAATCTCCTTTGTCCTTCCATACCTCCCCTTGCTGACAACCTTAGCATTTATTATCCCCAACATGTCAAGCTCACTAATTAAATCGCTTACCCTTCTTTGAGTTAAAGGTTCAACATCCATGTATTCACAAATCTCCTTATAAACCGCATAAACATCTCCAGTATTTGCCGGCAACTCGCCATTTTCATCTAAAAGGACTATCGAATAGAGAACAAACTTTGAGTGCAAGGGGAGGGTTTTTATAACCTCCTCCATCGTATCTTGTTCGATTTTTTCCTGGGCTTTCCAAACGTGCCTCTCGGTGACTCTTGGAGCTCCTTCCCTTTCAGCGATTTCTCCACTAACTCTAAGCAAATCCAAAGCTCTTCTTGCATCCCCATGCTCTCTTGCTGCTAAAGCGGCACATAACGGCACAACGGCTTCATCCAAAACATCTTCATAAAAAGCAACATCAGCCCTTTGTTGGAGGATATCTCTAAGCTGGTTAGCATCATAGGGTGGAAACACCACTTCCTCTTCACTTAAAGAGCTTAAAACTCTTGGATCCAAATAATCCTTGAATTTTAAATCGTTGGAAATTCCAATAATGCTGACTTTTGCTTTACTCAGCTCTGTATTTACACGTGTTAGATTATAGAGAATATCATCACCACTCTTTTTGACTAGCTTATCGATTTCGTCAAGGACTATGATAACAAATCTATCTTTTGAATCTATGATCTGCTTAAGTTTGGAATAAACCTCATCTGTGGGCCATCCAACCAAAGGAACTTCAAACCCACTTTCATGCTTAAAATGGTTGACAATATTGGCTAAAACTCTATATTGAGTGTCAACAATTTCACAATTGAGATAAATAACCTCAACAGGGATGTTGTACTTCATTGAAATCCTCTTAAGCTCTTCAGTTACAAACTTTACAGTTACAGTTTTTCCAGTTCCAGTTTTTCCATAAACGAAAATATTGGAAGGTGTTTCACCCCTAAGTACTGGAACAAGGATGTGAGCCAGAGATTCTATTTGTTCCCTTCTATGAGGCAATTCTTTTGGAGTATAGCTATGTCTAAGAACTTCCTTATTTTTGAATATCTTCCTTGCATTCAAATACTTTTCAAAAATTGAGTCCAAATAAGTTTGTTCATTCTCTCTCATCCTCGAACCTCCACTGGAAATGGAACTCTTGCTTTTAAAGACAGCATTTAATTTTACTGTTCGTATAATTCAATATGTTATTGATTAAATGTCTTAATGTTACAATTGTAACATTTGTTATTTGTTTAAATACCACAATATTTTGGCTCCAAAGGAAACACAGGAAGCATAGGAAATGCAAATAAGATAATAGCTTGAGGGGTATATATGCTTTATTGAGCAAGTTCATGTAAATTTCAGTTAAGACATCTTGAGAAATACAAATTTTATCAGCCTAGGAATATGTCAACTAAAAAAGAAAACAATTAAAAATCAAACATAGCCAATGCTGCTTTTTCGTTCTTCCTCCTTCTGGGCTTTAATGATTTCATCTATAAATGCTTCAGCTTCTTCTCTTTTCATCCCCACTTTGACTACTAAAAATTTAACTAAATCTTTCTTAGTTGCACCCCTTTGCAATCTTTCAATTATCATAAGTGCTACCCGTTCAAATATAGATCTCGCAAAGTCTTTTTCCAAACCAAGAGCTTTCACTAGTTCATTAACACCAATCAGCAATGAAGTTAAAGCATCGTTGAATTCCTCCTTTCCAAGGGATTTTCTATCCAAATCAACCCTAAGAACAATTTCCTCATTAAATCCACTCAGGGTGAACTTAAGGAGATTTATTTTATCATTCAATAGGAGCAACGTATGATAAAGTTTAAGTCTTTCAGATGGTTCAAGTGAGACCGTCTCCAAGCCAAAAGGAACTATCAAATGAACAAAACCTTCTGTAAACACGACATTAAGCACAAAGGGTATTTTTGGATACTCTGCCAAATAAACATGTTCAGACTGTTTTTTAACATTCCATGGAAAATCAACAATATCTTCAGCATCATCCCTACCTTCCTTTAACCATTTAAGGACTTGTTCTTCCACTGGAATCACCAAAAGTTATTTTGCCTTTATCTCTTAAAAGTCCACTGTTCCAAAGGAAATAAAGGTGTTTAATGCACAAGTGAGTTCATCAAGAATTTAACAATGTAAACGTCTCTTTGAACACAACTGATAATTTCCTTTGGATAACACTCCTAACAATTATCATGAAAAATTAGATCATTGGTGCACATTTCAGAACACTTTAGAAAAACAATATTATTTAACAATTCCAAATCTATTAAATAAATATTAACCCCCAGGGAGTTTTATTTCCACTGGAACTGCGGACAGACACAGAAAAATTTTGTTGTTTTGGTGATAAACACTCCCATCTCTTATACTCCTCACAATATATAAACTTATCTATGAACATTGTTCAAAAATTAATACATAAAAATGTAAAAACTGAAACAAAACATGCATTAGTATATAACTAGACTGAACATTTGACTATTTACAAAGTTAAAAAGCATTTATAAACCTTGTTTCTCTATTTCACACTACCTGATCTGTTGAATATGTCAAAACTTGGTTCCAGTGGAAATAAAACTCCCTGGGATATATATGAAAAAATTTCCATATCATTGTACTAAATATGTGAGCCATGTCTCCACTGGAAATATATCTCTTGCTTGGCTTTATTTTAACAATTGGGGGTTACTCACAACGTATTTTTGATTTTAACATGCCATTTGCTCATTTAATAAAAGAGAAAAATATATAATCCTTCGATGCC
This sequence comes from Thermococcus sp. JdFR-02, assembly GCA_002009975.1. GTDB lineage: Archaea > Methanobacteriota_B > Thermococci > Thermococcales > Thermococcaceae > Thermococcus_C. The sequence continues at coordinate 44,814 of MTLP01000012.1, read as the reverse complement.
TTAAAGTTAGCGACTGTCATGCTAATAGGTGGTAAACATGGCGAGAAAAAAGAAATCTGCAGAGGAAATTAAAGAATTGGATGAGTTTGAAGAATTGCCTGTTGAAAATGAACTTGAAGAAACTATTGTAGAAAGTGTTGTTGAATCTGTCAAGAAAAAGAAGAAAAAAGAGGTAAGCACACTTGAGGACTTACCGGGGGTAGGTCCAGCAACAGCTGAAAAACTTAGAGAAGCTGGTTTTGATACGTTAGAAGCAATAGCTGTTGCATCTCCGCTTGAGCTTAAAGAAATAGCTGGAATAAGTGAGGGTGCGGCATTAAAGATAATCCAGGCAGCAAGAGAGGCTGCAAATATTGGCACCTTCATAAGGGCGGATGAATATTTACAGAGAAGACAAATAATTGGGAAAATTACTACTGGAAGCAAGGCTTTGGATAAGCTTTTAGGTGGAGGAGTTGAAACCCAAGCAATTACAGAAGTTTTCGGTGAGTTTGGAAGTGGAAAGACCCAAATAGCTCACACCCTTTGTGTGACCGTTCAACTTGGGAGAGATGAAGGTGGATTAGAAGCAGGTGCTATTTATATCGACACCGAGAACACATTTAGACCAGAGAGAATTAGGCAAATTGCAGAAAATAGGGGTTTGGATCCTGAGGAAGTCCTGAAGAACATATATGTTGCAAGGGCTTACAATTCAAACCACCAAATGCTTCTAGTAGAAAAAGCTGAAGAACTCATAAAGAACAACAATATTAAGCTAGTTGTCGTGGATTCTCTAACCTCTCACTTCAGAGCTGAATATATTGGGAGAGGAGCATTAGCAGAGAGACAACAAAAGCTTGGGAAACATTTATCTGATTTGCACCGCCTAGCTAACTTACATGATGTTGCAATTTTTGTTACAAACCAAGTTCAAGCAAGACCTGATGCTTTCTTTGGAGATCCAACGAGACCAATTGGTGGTCATATATTGGCTCACTCAGCAACAGTTAGGCTTTATCTAAGAAAAGGAAAAGGTGGAAAGAGAATCGCAAGATTAGTGGATTCGCCTCACCTGCCTGAAGGAGAGGCAGCATTCAAAATTACTGAAAAAGGAATAGAAGATTAAAGAATCTTTTCTGCAACTTTTTCAATTTTTTCTGCAAACTCTGAACTTAGTAACGCTTCAATATTCCCAATCTTTTCATCCAAATCTCTGTACAGAGGAATATCTACCAAATAAGGTATCTCAAATTCTTCTGCAAGTTCTTTGATTTCTTTTTCATCGTCTAGCTTCATGTTCTCCACTATCCCTAATGTTTTGAGGTTTAGTTCTTTCAAAAGTTCCACCACTTTTTTAACAACATTTATTGCCAGTTTTGAAGGTGTAGCAACAATCAGAAATTCTCCTCTCTTTATGAACCTTAAAAGATCAAGGAACTGTTCTCCTAATCCTGGGGGCATATCAATGACTAGGAAATCTAGGTCTTCCCATCTTGTTATTGCTAAAAGTTCAAGTAACGCATCTGTAATTTCTTTTCCCCTTAATGGGGTTGGTTTATCTTCTGAATAAAATGCTATGCTCATGAATTTAATCCCATAAATCTCAGGGGGTATAACACCTTTCTCCTCTTCTGGAAATATATCTTTGACCCCTAAGATTACATGATCACTTGCTCCATGAAAGTCTAAGTCCAAAAGCCCAACTTTAAATCCTTTTTTAGCTAAAATTAGAGCAAGGGTTGTAGAGACTATCGATTTTCCAACGCCTCCTTTTCCACTCACTACCGGGATTACTCTCTTAATACCTTTCAAACGCTCATCTATGACGTTAATTCTTGGATCGAGCATCGCTACTCCTCCTTTGCCACTTTTATTCCCTCTATATAAACGCCTCTTCCTTTAACTACATCAAAATCTGGGCTTTTACATTTTGGGCATTTCATGAATGCGTGAGCAACCTCTGGAATGAAGTGAATATCCTCTTTAATTCTTTCATCTAAGCTTTCCTTGATGTCTTTTAATTTCCACTCAAAACTACAGTTCCTGCATTTGAAAAGTGCTTCTTCTTCAATGAAGGTTATCTTTGCATTTTCTGCTATTGTCCCTTTTATAAGCTCTTTAACTGCAAATTCAATCAATTCCGTATCAACATCCTGCAATTCGCCTAAAACAACTCTAATTTCAAGAACTTTATTTGCTTCATTTTCCTGAGCAACATTTAAAGCTGTCCTAACTATAGCATCAGCTAACGCCCATTCATGCATTCACATCCCCCGAGAGAATTAAGTTTGAAAACTTTATAAGATGTTAAGTTCCAAACCCATGGTTGGGAAAAGGAGATGAAAGTTAAATCTAAAGTTAATCCAACGAAAGATGAATTAATTGAACTGGTTAGTGAAGGGCTTAGAAATGAAGCTATACTCACCATTTTTGCCCTATGCAAGGTATCTTATGATGGAAGGGCTAAGAGTGAACTCGGTCCTGGGGATCGGGTTATTATGATCAAACCAGATGGCTCTTTTTTAATCCATCAAAAGAACAAAAGAGAACCTGTGAATTGGCAACCGCCTGGAAGTATTGCCAGCTTTGAAGTAAAAGATGAAAATATTATTCTAAAAAGCGTAAGGAAAAAGCCGAGGGAGATTTTAGAAGTTGAGCTAATTAATGTTTACCTCGCAAGCTATTTCTCAGCAGAGGATTATGAAGAATTAGCCCTAACAGGAAGCGAAAAAGAAATGGCAGACCTAATTTTTGAGAATCCAGAACTTATTGAAGAAGGTTTTAAGCCACTATCCAAGGAAAAACCCATAAAACATGGTATAGTTGATGTTTTGGGTAAGGATAAAGAAGGCAACATTGTTGTTTTGGAGTTAAAGCGCAGAAGGGCAGATCTACACGCGGTAAGCCAGTTGAAACGTTATGTTGATGCCTTAAAAGAAGAATATGGGAAAGTCAGGGGCATTTTGGTTGCTCCATCTCTGACAGAAGGTGCAAGAAAGCTTTTAGAAAAAGAAGGGCTTGAATTTAGGAAACTAAAACCTCCTAAACGAGGGAAAATCAAAAGAGGGAAGCAAAAGACACTTGATATTTTCTAATTCTCAGTCCAAAACGGAAACTCTTAAATATTTTAACCCATCCTCATCTCATGTGGGAGCATCTCTCTGATCTTTACCCTTATTGCACTATTTCTTTCAACGATTTCCAAAACTTTTCCAAGACCCAAAAGTTTTAACTGAACTCTGCAAATCATCTGCTCCCTTTCATCACTTTCTTCCCATAAAACCCTCTGCTCCATGCTCTCAACTCTTAAAATTTCAGCAACTATGCCTTCAGTTCCTTTTACAATATCATGGAAGGTTTCATAAGTTAGGAATATCTTTTCTCCAGCTTTAATTCTGCTTAAGGCGAGAACATTTCTAGCGTTTCTAATTTCAATTGTTTTGTATGGGCTTTTAAGTAAAGAATCCAAGGTTCTCCTTGATATTCCGGTTAAAACTAAAATTTCTTCAAGCATTAGCATCACCTCATACATAAACGCTCTCGTATTCTTTCTCGGCTTTTCTTCTTGCAATTTCCATCTGTTCATGCATTCTCCTTAATTGTTCTTCAATCATTTCCGCTTCTTTGATTAGTGGTTCGGTTGAAACCTCTAATGGAATGAGCTTTTTGAGGTACTCTATTACATTTGCAGCTGCCCTTGGATCTGGTCTATCTCCAAAAGTTTCGCCCAAGAGGACGTAGCTCTTTAGTTTTTCCTTTGAGGCTTCCCAAAGTAGCCTACCGCTCATCCCCATTATTGAGCCGAATTTGAGTATCTTTACCCCAATATCCTCCAGCTCTTTATTTTCCTCTTCGCTTCCTCCAACTCCATAAACTTCCATTTTTTCTTTGAAAAATCCAATGCCCATGCCGCCCATTGAGATTACTTTTTGAGCGTTGGTTTCCTTTAGATAGCTAACGACTTCCTTAGCTATCTCATTTACAAGCGTTGGGGTTATATAAATGTCGGCGATGGCTATTATCACGTTATCCTTTGCGTAAAATCTTATTGGGGGATTTGGTTTTCCTTCTAAAATTAAGGTTATTGGTGGAATGAATGAGCTCTCAATGTGCCCTATCATTTCCATTTTGAGTTCTTTTGCAAGAAAATTAGCTGCTATATGTCCAACAAGTCCAATTCCTGGATAGCCCTCTATAAAGATTGGGTTTTCAATTTTTGGCAAGTTCAATGTAATGGGCTTCTCCATAGTATCACCTAAACTTTATTTAGGCTTAAAAACTTATTAGCTTTGGTGGTGAAAGATGAGCATCTTAATAAAAAACGGAACCCTCATCTATGGCGAAAATCTGGAAATTATAAAAGCCGACCTTTTTATTGAAGAAAACAAAATAACAAAAATTGGAAAAGGTTTGAAGGAGAGTGCTGATGTTGTTATTGATGCTAACGGAAAAATAGTTTCTCCTGGTTTTATAAATACACACACCCATTTAGCCATGACACTTTTTAGGGGCGTTGCAGATGATTTGGAACTTATGGAATGGCTTCAAAAGCATATTTGGCCAAGAGAAGCAAAACTCAAAGCAAGTGATGTTTATTGGGGTTCTCTTTTAGGTGCTTTAGAAATGATAAAGACTGGAACAACAACTTTTGTTGACATGTACTTCTTCATGGATGAAACTGCTAAAGCAGTAAAAGAGAGTGGCTTAAGGGCTTATCTAAGTCACGGGATGATCGAACTCGGAGATAAAGAAAAAGGGGAAAAAGAGATTATGGAAGCCTTTAGAGTTATGGAATTTGTCGAAAAGCTTGGTTTGGAGAGGATTAACTTCCTCTTTGGACCTCACGCTCCGTACACTTGCTCTCCAGAGTTTTTGAAAAGGGTTAGAGAGTTAGCAGATAAGTACAAGAAAATGATAACAATCCACGTTAGTGAAACTAAAACTGAAGTGGAGAACATAAAAGCCCAATATGGAAAAAGTCCAGTTGAGCTTTTAGATGAGATTGGGTTTTTGAAAGATGATGTTATTATTGCACATGGCGTCTGGTTGAACGAAAGGGATATTGAAATCATTGCAAAAAGTGGTGCAACAATAGCACACAATCCAGCCTCGAACATGAAGCTTGCGAGTGGAGTAATGCCCCTTAGGGAGCTTTTAAAAGAAGGGGCGAACGTTTCTTTAGCAACTGATGGAACTGCAAGCAACAACAACTTGGACATGCTTGAAGAGATGAAACTAGCGGCACTCTTACACAAAGTGCACATCCTTGATCCAACAATAGCCGATGCTTCAACTGTTTTTAAGATGGCAACTCAAAATGGGGCAAAAGCACTAAAGCTGAATGCTGGAGTAATAAGAGAAGGTGCTTTAGCAGATTTGATTATAATTGACTTCAACAAACCTCACCTAAGACCGATTCACAATGTTATAAGCCACATCGTTTATTCTGCAAATGGAAGCGATGTCGAGACCACAATAGTCGATGGGAAGATTTTGATGCTTGATAGAGAAGTTTTGAGCTTTGATGAGGAGCGGGTTTTGGATAAAGCTCAAGAGGTTGCAGAAGATTTGTTGTCGAGGTGAGAGTATGATTTTAAAAGAACTTACCTTTAGAAATTTAACTTTTAAGCTCGCCCAAGGAGACATAACTAGGTTTCCAGCGGAGGCGATAGTTAATGCGGCAAACAAATATTTGGAGCACGGTGGAGGAGTAGCTTTAGCCATTGCTAAAGCTGCAGCTGGAGACCCTTACGAATACATCAAAATCAGCAAAGAGGCTATGAGAGAGCAGATTGGGAGAAATTACATTGAGCACGGTGAAGTCGTTGTTACACCCGCTTTAAACATGGAGCGCTCTGGAATAAAATACGTTATCCACACGGTTGGGCCTTATTGTGGTGGAAAATGGAATGGGAGCTTAAAGGAGAAGCTTAGAAAAGCGTTAATCGGGCCATTAAGAAAAGCTGAAGAGCTAAACATTTCTTCAATTGCATTTCCAGCCATAAGTGCCGGCATCTATGGATGTCCACTGGAAGAGGTTGTTAAAACTTTTATTGAAGTTGTGGAAGAGTTTTCAAGGGAAGCTGAGAGTGTTAAAGAAGTTTATCTTGTGCTTTATTCAAGGGCGGATTATGAGAGGGCTTTGAAAGTTTTAGAGTAATTGTTGATTGAGGGAGTAAAAAAGTTTATTAAATTACACACTTGTCCAGAAGTGCTACCGAAAATGTTTAACTCTGAGATGTTCTTGGGTTAAGAACAATGCATAGTAAACTAAAGGTGTTTTATTTTCATCCAAAAACTTCACATCTTTGGATTCTATGCTCATGCAGGTAGAGCTTATCTGAAACAGCACATAGAACTGTTCATAATTCACAAGTGATTCCCCATCTTTGTAAATTTTAATGTCTATCCAGCATCCTCCTCTTAAAGACAATAGAACTGCTATATTTTATTTCCCAAGGTGAGCACAGCATACTCGTATCTTTTCCTATTAATTTCAATGCTGTTATTTATCATCATTGCATTGAGAACTTGGAAATTGCTCTAAGAGGTGAGGGTTTGTGAAGATTGTATTGTTTGATATGAATTCTTTTAGCTTCTTTTAAGGGTGACTTTGGTTGAACGCACAAATTTTTGAGGAGTCTGTTTTTCGAGTTCCAACATGAATTGGTGGTTTTTATCATTAAAATCAAGGCTTATGACGAGAATAACAAAAATAAAAAGCAGGACTAAGATTTTCCCCTTCTTTTCATCACAGTAAAATACGGGTGGTAAGGTAATATCAAGCTTTTTGATATTGATTATAATTAAAAATAGCACTAATAAAAGTCAAATTAAGGGCAGTAACACATGTTATTTAATCGATTGTGATGTTGAGTATTTCAAAGACATAAAAATAATTGCTTTGAATTAAAAATTTACTCAAACTCTTATTGATTTCTTTAACTTTTGGTTTACGAAAAATATTTATTTGTTTTTTGTTTATTGTTTATCGAGTGACCTACCTATGAATCGAAAAATGATGTTAGGTTCGTTATTTGTTTTAGTCTTGATTTTGGGGATGATTGCAGCTCCAGTACTAGCAGAACAGCAAATTGCAAAACCAAAAACCTGTGTATATACTAAAGAAAAGCTGAGGTTAGAAGAAATCACTGGAATTCAAAAGTATGTGCTTCTCTCTAGTGCAGTTAACTCACATGAACTTAAAAAACTAATTGCAAATACAAATTTGCTTCCTTCGCTGTTAATAAAAAATGCAAAAGTTTACAAAATTTCAACCTCTTCTGGAAAGAGTGCAACATTTGCAGTATTTCCCATAGGATATGAGAAAAGCAAAGAAGGAGTAAGAGTGTCTTCAGTAGTAGTTTATCTTTCAAACAAAATTAAGCCCGTTAAGTATACGATGACATTATCTGGGGATAGTGTTGGCAAAATAGAGTTCTATTCTCTTGATAAGAATGGAAACATTGAGTTAATAGCAACTGCCGAAAATGGCCAAATTCATGTAACTAGTGATGATGGCTTTTGGGAATGTGTTGTAGGGTGTATGCTTCAGGAATGTACAACAGGATATTGTTTAGATTGCTTAGTGTATATCTGTCCCACTTGTATTGCAACTGGAGTTGGATGTTTAGCGTGTGCAATATGTCTAGGGGCTGATTTAGGATACTGTATGGGGCAGTGTTATTTCTCTTAATGGAGGTATGGGTATGGATATAATTGTTAAACAAGAAATTGGGCGTTCAATACCTCTTTATTTTATTATTTTTATTGTAGTGGGTAACTTATGGAAATCTGGGAGATTAAATGTCCCAGCTTACATGGTTTTTGTTATAACACTTGTTATCACTATCCTAACAATCCCTCCGCGAGTATGGTTTAGGAGATGGTTAAATGAAAAAAGAAGTTAGAGGTTTTCTGGTTATTCTTGGTTTTTTGCTCTTTTCCATTGACGCTTATTTTAGGAAAATCGAAAAGTTCAACCTCATGTTTTCATTAACTCTTGGAATAATCACGGCGTTATTGTTACTTCATCTGTTTTTTAATTCCCTTAGTGAGATCAAACAAAAGCCTGAAAATTTTTCTTTATATCTGATTTTAGTCTCTTTTCTCTTGTTAACCCGTAACTACTATTTGGGCTTTCCTCTAAAGGATATCTCTTTAAAGCTTTTAATTTTTAACGGAGTAATGTTTCTTTATTACGCATCCTCTAAGCATATCAAGATGCCTAAAAAGATTCTTGCAATATATGCTATGGGGGTTATTTTGCTGGCTATTGTAGTAGTTATATCTATCCATGAAACAAGTTTAAACTCCAAAACACTCCTTACTCAAATGACTGTAAAATTTGAAAAAGCTCAGGGATATAAGGCCATAATACATGAAACAACATCCATTCTAAACAATACTGAGTCTAGTGTTTATCTATATCTTTTTAAGAAGCCAAATCTTTTTAAAATTCAGGATATCCCCTCTGGAGAAATTTTGACTTGTAATGGAACATCAGTTATCCTATACAATGGGAGTAATAGTGACAAAAAAGATATCCATACGAACATCATGTCATGTGAGCACATAGAAGACATTAATCTCCAAAACATTTTCTCATATTTCAAGAATGTAAACTTGACTCTTGAGGAATATCATGATTTTTATAGATTATCTACAATTGAAAGCAACTCTACTATTATGCTTCTCATAAGGAAAGAAGACTTACTACCCGTTAGATTTTCCATAATTTCGGAAAACATGAATTATACTTTAATCTTCCAAAATCTAACTTTAATTAGGTGATGAAACATGAAAAAGGCCTTCCTATACTTTCTCTTCCTTCTTGTAATTTGGACTAGCTAACTTTATCATTAACTTAAAAGTTCTCAACTATATTATATTGACGGGACTGTTGATAACTTTGCCTTGAACTCGGTCTTTCTAAGGACCTGAAAGACAAAAAGTGGTGATATTTAAAACACCTTCTTTGGAATAGTAATAGCCTCGATTATAGGAAAGGAGAACTTGGGTTATTGTCTAGGAGCTACATTATTTAGGGCGGTGTACTTTCTCTACAGAGACGAAATAACTATATAATTCGCATACTTTCGAATTGGAGCAATGTTGAGCTTTCTAACAGCAGTAGCAACTTTTCGAAATTATAATTCCAAAAAGCGAAAGAATTTATGCCTGCTTGGTCTGATGATTCTCTTGGGTTCTGCGTTCATACTTATTGGGAAGTTTTTGGACTACAGATCATTTAAGAGAATTGTTCTTTAAGTTCCATTGGCTAAATCTTTTAACCTTTTCTTTTTTAAATTTTTAACGGTGGTGTTCATGAAAATTGAGGATGTTTACATTTGGGATATAAACGCTAAGTGGCTTAGTATTTCACCTTTTCAATTGATGGAAAATGCCGGTGCGGGTGTGGCGAGGATAATTGAGGAGAAGTTTGGAAAAAACTTAAAAGTGGTGATTTTCTGCGGAACAGGCAACAACGGCGGAGACGGCTTTGTAATAGCGAGGCACTTGAGCTTTGAAAACGATGTGACCCTCTTTTTAGTCGGCGATGAGGTGAAAATCAGAAGTGAGGAGGCAAAGCATAACTGGGAAATTCTCAAGAAGCTCGATTTTGTAAAGATTAAAGTTCTTAAAGACTCAAGTCAAATAAAAGCTCTGGATTTGAAAGGTTTTGATGTTATAGTTGATGCTTTACTCGGCGCGGGAACTAAGGGAGAGCCGAGAGAGCCAATAAGGAGCGCTGTTAAGAAAATCAATGAATATGCCGGAAAAGCTAAGATAGTTAGTGTTGATCTGCCGAGCGGCTATCCCTCGAGCGTTAGGGTAAATTGCGATTTTGCAGTAACTTTCCAATGGGACAAAGAGGAATACGAAGGTTTTGAAAGGATAATAGCAAAGATTGGCTATCCAAAGGAGCTCTATTACTTAGTCGGTCCGGGGGATGCAAAGTTTGCTTTAAGGAAAAAGGGAGAGCATAAGGGTCAAAATGGCAAAGTTTTGATAATCGGAGGAAGCGAGAACTACTTTGGGGCACCTTATTTAGCTTCAAAAGCTGCTTCCTATTTAGTTGATCTTGTTTATCTAGCAATGCCTGAAGAAAGTGCGAGGAGAATAAACGACCCAGACTTAATTTTGAGACCCGTTAGGGGTAAGAACTTCTCAAAAGAGCTCCTAGAGGAAGTCTTGGCTTTAGCAGAAAAGGCTGATGCCGTAGCAATTGGAATGGGAATTGGATTGAGTGGGGAGACCAAAGAATTTGTAAGAGAATTCGTTAAGCACTGCAAGAAGCCAATGGTCATTGATGCTGACGGATTAAAAGCCGTAGCTGAGGACTTGAGCGTTTTAAGGGGTAAAACTTTTGTTTTGACTCCACATGCTGGGGAATTTAAAATACTTTTTGGTGAAAAGCCTGAGGGGAGCTTGGAGGAAAAAGCAAAGCTCGTCACCAAGAAGGCGAGAGAAATCAACGGCACAATCTTGCTCAAAGGAGCTTATGATATAATAAGCGATGGAGAAGAGTGGAAGTACAACAAAACGGGCAACAGAGGAATGACCACAGGGGGAACTGGTGATGTTTTAGCTGGAGTAATTGTTTCTCTCTTAGCCTTAGGAAACAGTCCCTTAAGAGCCGCAAGTGTTGGTGCTTTCTTAAATGGACTCGCTGGCGATATGGTTAAAGAAGAGAAGGGAGAAAATTTCACAGCTTTGGAAGTTGCAAAAAAGATACCATATGTCGTTAAGCATGTCCTAGAATTCTAGGATTTCTCTTAATTCTTTGGCTTTTTCACACAGCTCATTAGAATTTAGAAGAACAAGTAGATTAAGCAGGTGCAAAAGTTCAACTTCTTTAATGTCAACGTTTGACTCTGAAATCTTCTTAAAGATTGGTCTTGAGAATTCTTCTATATCTCTCAGAATCTCTTCAACAAGCCTCAGGAAGGTTTCTTTGTCTTTTACATTTATTTTAGAGTTTGTAAGGATCTCATAAATCCTTTTGGCTTCAACTTTCATGTATCTCTGCTTGAATTCTTTTAGTGTCTCATCAGCTTCAAACTTAAGTAAAAATATTCTCGCTTTTCTTCCATATATCTTTTCATTCCCCTCTTGGGCAATTTCTTCTATGAAGCCAGAGTTTTCTAAAGTTTTCACATGTCTGTAAACTGTGGATCTATCTTTATTTAAGAGCTGACTAAGTTCGTTTATGCTCATCGGATGCATTCTTAAAAGTTCTAAAATTTTAAAACGGGTAGGATCAGCAAGTGCCCTAACTTTTTTGGGATCTGTTACTATTATAACCTCTTTCATAATCGCTCACTAAAACTCTTCTAATTTGTCTTGCGGGGTCTCACTTTCTTCAATGATCTTCTTTCCAGCGGCTACCATGTCTATGCTGTGCACTACCCCACCAAACTCTTCAATCGTTCTCACAATTTCCTCATAGTCCAAGTTATCTCCGACAATCGTTATTTTTACGTTCTCAGTCTCTTTATCAATCTCAACTAAAGTTATGTTAACTCCATCTACACCTTTCAACTCGCTCAAACCTAAAGCAAGTTCGGTTACCATAGGTTGATGAGGCTTAAGGACATCCAACACTAACAACCTAATACCTTTTGCCATCTTTACTTCCCCTTAGCCCATAGGAAACCTACTTTTTAAGTATTTCTCCCAGTTTTTTCAATAACTCTAAAGCTTCGTCATCTCTTCCCAACTTTGCCATTGAGAACCATTCTATTGCATGGATTATGTCCTCATTTGAGAAGTCCTTTAGTAATTCTTCCTTTGCTTCTATCTCCTTCGAAATCTCCATTTTATACTCGTGCTCCTTTGCGAGAAGTTTGTCCATTATGTCCAAAAGCTCCTCATCGTTGAAAGAGTATCCAAGAGCTTTAAATATATCCAACTTTGTCTTTAACCTTGATCTCGCAAAGTATCTTAACTCTTCATCTCCAAGATACATGTTAATATAAAAGGCGTCTGCAGTTCTCCCATAGTATTTTTCAACTAAATTCCCCTTCATCTCTGTTCTCTTTACCTCAACAAGTCCAGCTTCTTTGAGCTTTTCAATGTGATGGTAGATTGTTTGTGGCGTTTTTCCAAGGATTTCGGAAAGTTGGGAGATTGTCATCTCCTTATTTCTTAAAAGTTGAAGTATCTGTCTCCTCGTGTCTTCAAGCATAAGTTTTATAACCTTGGGATCTGTAATCACCCTAACTTTTTTGGTCATTTCCCTCACCTAATTTTAACGTTCCAATTTGTGTTTAAACGTTATGTGATATAAACTTTTTCTATTAATCTTTATCTTATAGACAATTATCCAATCCATCTTTCAACTTTTGGTTTTTCCTCCCAAATTCCACAAATTTGATAGTTTTGAATTGAAAGCTCTTCTAGTGTTTTCTGAACCATTTCTACCTCCTCATCTTTCAAAAATGCAAAGAGGCTTTTGCCAAGCATAATCATAGAAGCTGGAAGCTTTAAACTTTTGTCGAGCTCTCTTGCAATCTCTAGGAGATCTCCACTCAAAAGTCCAGTTCTCTCTGCAAAACTTCTTGCTAACTTCATTAGGTTTTCAATGTTTGGCTTTTCCAGAAGCTTTTCCAATGCTTTTTTCCCTTCAATCTCAATTAGCTTTACAACATCACTATCCAGAACTTTCCTTGTGCTTAATCTTCCAAAGGGAACTGTTAAAACTCTATAATTTTCAGAAAAGATATTATCAACAACTCCAATCCCGGGTGCGCCGGGTTTTACTCTGATCTCTATCCCTCCATGAATTTGAGCAATAACATCACCCAAACCACCTTTGTTTAAAACTTCATATTTATGGGCAATTTGAGCGGCTTGAAGAAATGTCATGTTTTTAAAGGCAAAAGCTAAAGATAAAGCCGTTCCCAAGGCTCCACCAGCACTATTGCCAAAACCATATCCATTTGGAAAATCAAAGTATTGCCAAATCCCAACTTCTCCAAGAAAGTCTTTTGGAACTAATTCTTCAGCAACTGAGTAACTAATTATGGCATTTCTTTTTTTAACAGGTTCACCATTAAATGCGACATGTACATGCCTTTCTAAACTATTTTCAATATTCACAAAAATGTTAACTCCTTTGTTAATGTTGACTCCCGCCCCCAAAGAACCTGCTAATAGGGGATCATCATTGAACTTTGGAACAAAGAATGCTGTGATATGTGCTGGGATAAATGCTCTAATCAGCACTTTTACACCTCCAAAGAAAACTCTCAAAAGAAGTTTTAAAAGTTAGTGAAAAATAAAATATAAAAGGAGTTCATTCTTCAACTACATATATTGGGACTTTTCCATGTGGAATTCCATATTTCTTGCCGTACCATTCGCTTAAGAGGTAGTGTGCGCCAACTAGAATAATTAGTCCAATTGGTAGTAGGATTAGCCAAGCTCTAAGTCCAACTGCAAAGAGCAGGTATAGTATTATTCCAGCACCTGCAGCTGTTACGGCATAAGGTATTTGGGTTGTAACGTGATCTATGTGGTCGCTTCCAGAGAACATTGAACTCATAATTGTTGTATCACTAATTGGTGAACAGTGGTCACCAAAGATACCACCTGCAAAGACCGCACCGATGCTTGCAAATAATACTGGTCCAACTTCACCGCTCACGTGATAAGCTAATGGAATTGCTATTGGCATCATTATTGAGAATGTTCCCCAAGATGTTCCAGTTGTGAATGAGATAAACATTGCAACTAAGAAGATTATTAATGGCACTATTCCTGCACTCACACCAGCTCTTTGGGCTAAATCAACCACGTATGGGGCAGTTCCGACAGCGTCAGTTGCACTCTTAATGCTCCATGCTAAGAGCAATATGGAGTTTGCAATAATCATTTGCTTCATACCTTGAATTATGGCTGTTTCAGCTTCCTCAAGGCTCATTTGTTTGAATAGCAAGACCAAGAAGAATGCAACGACGACCATTGTAAATGAACCCCAAAGCAAAGCTAAAGCTGGATCAGAGTTTGAAAGAACTCCCATCAGTCCATCTGTGGCGTAAACTTCGCCTCCTCCTCCAGTAACCCACATTCCATAGAGAGTTACAAATACTAATGTAAGAATTGGTAGTATGAATGTCCAGACGTTTCCTCCCTCTTTTGGTAATCCAAGGTCAATTTCAGTAGTCATCATTGGTTTAGCTCCATCTCTTAGAACTTTTCCTTCTGTTCTTGCCCTATATTCAGCATGAAGCATTGGACCGTAGTGTCTGTGTGTAAAGGCAACTAGGAACACCAAGATAATTGCAAATATTGAGTAGAATCTGTATGGGACACTTGAAACCCAAGCAGCATAAGGACCTAAAGTAACTCCAAGATCTTGGAATGACTCACCGATTAAACCTACCTCAAAACCAATCCATGTTGAAACTAGTGCTAAACCTGCAACAGGAGCAGCGGTAGAATCGTCAATATAGGCTAACATTTCTCTTGAAACCCTGGTTTTGTCTGTAATTGGTCTCATTGTGTTACCTACAATAATTGTGTTTGTATAGTCATCAAAGAAGATCAAAACACCCAAGAGCCAACCCATAAGTGATGCTGCTTTGCTCGTTCTTACTGTTTTAGTTAGGGCTCTTGCAATTGCCATAGCTCCACCAGACTTATAAATCAATCCTACTCCTGCACCGATTAAGAAGTCGAACAGTAGAATCTTTGCATTCCAGTCGTCAATTGCATTTCCAACTATCCAGTCCAAAGTTTGTGTAGTCCCTGTAATTGGGTTTCCTCCTGCAACCATTACTCCACCAATCCAAACACCAGCAAACAAGGCCAATAATACTCTTTTTGTCCAAATAGCCAATATAATAGCTACTAATGGGGGCAGCAAAGATAACACACCGAAATCACCCATTATTCAACACCTCCAAACCAACATCTTCGATATCCAGCAGTTTTGGGGAGTTCAATTAATATATAACTCTTTCGGAAATTTTTCTGTCATTTTGTTTATTTTCGAAGTTTAATTACTAAATCAAAATTTATGTCGAGCTTTCTTTTGGTCTCTGACATGTGCCTTTGAACTCGGTTGTGTTGTGATGAACTATCAAGAACACTAATGCCCTCAAACCATAAAAACCTTTCTCTAAAAAGCTACATAAAAGTCGGCGAAAGTCGAAAAAACTTAGAGAAAAGAAATTCAATCCAAAAGAGTATTCAGTTCGATGAAACATTTTTCAAAATAGTACTAATATTAAGAATAATGATCCAATAAACTGGCGAAAACATGAAAATATTACAAAAATCAATATCAAAAACTGACAAAAGAGTAAACAAAATAGTTTAACTAAGCTCGTCTAAAAGCTTCTTGAGCTTTTTAAAATCTTCCTGAACTTCTTCCTTTAACTGGGGTCTATATAACACCACAGCTGGATGATACATGGGCATTATGTATATTTTTCCAAATAGGGTTCTTGCTTCAAATGTTTTCCCATGTACTCTGCTTATTGGCTCTACATTAAATCCAAACTTCTCCAGAATGTATCTCATGGAATGTCTTCCTAAGGGAATGATTATCTTAGGTCTGATTAAATCTATCTGTAAATCCAAATAAGAGCTGCAGGCTTTTATTTCCTCTTCATAAGGGTCTCTATTTTCTGGGGGACGGCACTTAACAATGTTTGTTATATAAACCTCTTCCCTCTTTAATCCAATTCCTTTCAGCATTTCATCTAGAATCTTCCCAGCCCTACCTACAAATGGTAATCCTTTTTGATCTTCCCAATACCCCGGAGCTTCTCCAACGAACATGATTTTAGAGTTGTAACTACCACTTCCAGGAACAGCATTGGTTCTTAGTTTTCCTAAAGAGCATTTTTGACATTTTTTAATTTTTTCTTCAAGCTTTCTTAATTGTTCTTCTTTGCCCACCTCTTACACCCTCTAACGTTTTTTGAGCGAGATATGCAGTTAGCAACTCTTTCCAAGCTGTATAATAACCTTTTTCATACTCGTCCCTAAATTCATGGGCTAAGACATTTTCAAAATGCTCTAACAATTCCTTTGCTTTCTCTCTATTGAACTCAGTAATTAGTTTAACAATTAGGGAATCTGTTTCATTATCATTTAAAGCACTGATAAAACCAGCTATAGCCTTGCTGTAACCCCTCCCCCATTCATCTTTACCAACAATCTTATTTAGCTTTTCCAAATGAACGCGAGCTTTGTCAAAATCTCTTCTCATTAAAGCTCTAAGAAACATTTCCATTCTCATTTCTCTCGCTGGCATGCTACCACCCCATAGCTTTAACATGCTTTGTGTATTTAACACTAACTTTAGCACTATGAAGATAAACTTTCATATTTACGCAAAAGTTTTTATACCTTTTCGGGTAATTCAATAGACAGAGGTGGTAGTGATGGCAGAGACGGTGGGAGAGGTTCCAAGTGGCGAGAAGGAGTTTGAGCAGTTAACTCGTAAGGTTCGTGATATCATTGAATTTCCTGAAATTAGTGAAGAAGAGTTCCATGAGTTGCTTAAAAATTCAAACAGAGGTTATGGGACTTCGTTACCACACAGAACGTACTCTTTATGCCCAGAGACGAGAAAGGTCGTCCCAGCTGTTATTTGGGAGAAAGATGGAAAAGTGTGGATAAGCAAAAAGTGCCCTGAGAGCATAATTACAGATTTGTATTACGAAGATGTTGAAATGTATAAGCACTTCAAAAAGTGGAGATTTACAGAGAAGAAGTTGCTTAGTTTTAATGTGGAGAATAGTGGTTTAAACTGTCCATTTGATTGTGGATTGTGTGCAAGGCATCTATCCCATACAAGCCTCTTGAACATTGTTTTAACGAATAGGTGTAATTTAAGCTGTTGGTATTGCTTCCCCAAGGATGAAGAGGCACTCTTTAAGTTTGGAGATAAAACTAAGCTTGCTAAGTTCGAGGAAGTAGCAAGGTTATTTAATTTTGAGCACAAAGTCAAAATTGATGGCTTTAACGGAGAATACTCGTTTCCCCAGAATTTATATGTTCTAACATTCAAAAACGGAACCGCAAAATGGACTAAAGTTACAAAGTTCTTAAGAAGAATTCATAGAGGAGAAATCATTAAAATTAGGACCAAAACAGGGAGAGAACTTAGAACCACACCAGAACACAAGGTTTTCATTTACACAGAAGAAGGGATAATTAAGAAGCCTGCTGATGAGCTTAAAGAGGGTGATGAGCTTATTCTGCTTTGGAATTTTACACACGAGAATGTTTTAGATGAAATAGACCTTCTAGAAGCATTTAAACACCTTCCAGAGGAAGAAAAGGAAAAAATCTATGTGAGGGGTATAAAAGATCTTGATCTATCACAGCTCAAGGATAAGTATGGGGAGAAGGTATATCATTGGAAGTATCAAGACTCCATGCCTCTAAAAGCTTTTTATGAGCTCAATGCTGGGGGTAATTTTGAACTTGGAAGAGATGCTACCAAGCATACGTTGCCCTCAAAGCTCAAGATAACTCCAGAACTAGCAAAACTTATCGGTTATTTCATAGCAGATGGACACTATACAACGAAAGATTTGAGGATTACGGTTTCGCACGAAGATGTTGAAAAAGAGATTGTAAATATTCTTGAGAATCTTGGCATTCCGTATAGTTTCCTTAAATGGGAGGGAAAAACGAAACAGATAGTTATTGGAAGCAGATTAATGAGACTCGTGTTTAAATATGTCTTCCAGATCCCAGAGAAAGCTAAAAATAAGAGACTCCCAAGGAATTTCTTGGACTTTCCACTGGAAGCTAAAGTAGCCCTTCTCAGCGGACTTTTCAATGGTGATGGGTATGTTGTTAAAGGAGAGAGGCATTTGAACATTGGTTATGCAAGTGTTTCAAAGGGATTGATAAGAGAAATTTTGTATCTGTTGGCATCTCTTGGAATATTCGCAAGAGTTTACACGGTAAAAAAAGAAAAGATGAAGGGAGCAAACCATGACTTGTATAAGCTTTACATAGCTGGGAATGACATGGTCAAGCTTATTGAAATGCTCGATCTCAGAGAGGGACATAAAAATAAGTTAGGAGATATTGGAAACAGGAAAGATTCAAAAATCGAAAAAGTTGGGAGTTTCTACATTGACGTAATTGAGCACATAGAAAAGGAAGAATACAGGGGATATGTATACGATATTGAAGTTGAAGATGAAAGCCATTCGTTCATTGTTGCAGATGGAATTTTGGTGAGCAATTGCTTCTTTTACGCTAAAGAGGGACAGCCCATATATGAACCAACCTTAGAGCAAATTAGGATGATGTTAAGAAACGCAAAGCATGAGAAGGAGATAGGAGCTAACGCGGTGCAGTTTACTGGTGGAGAACCAACTTTAAGAGATGATCTAATTGAGATAATTAAGGTGGCTAGGGAAGAGGGATATGACCACATACAATTAAACACAGACGGAATTAGGCTAGCCTTTGAGCCGGAGTTCGTTAAAGAACTCAAAAAAGCAGGAGTAAATACTTTTTACTTAAGCTTTGATGGAATGACGCCCCAAACCAATTGGAAAAACCATTGGGAAATTCCCTTAATCTTTGAGAACATTAGAAAAGCAGGTGGTCCAGGGATAGTTTTGGTCCCAACAACGATTAGAAACGTAAATGACCACGAACTTGGAGCAATGATAAACTTTGGATTAAACCATCTCGATATTGTGAGGGGAGTGAACTTTCAGCCTATATCTTTGGTTGGGAGAGTTCCAAAGAAGGAGAGACAGAGGTTTAGAATTACAGTCCCTGGAGCTATAAAGAAAATTGAGGAGCAAACTAATGGTGCAATAGCTAAGGAAGATTGGTATCCAATTCCAATTGCTGGGCATATAGCGAAATTCTTTGAGATGTTCACCGAAAAGAGGTATTATATGACATCCCACTTTAGCTGTGGTGCAGCGACCTACGTCTTTTTAGATGGAGATAGAGTAATTCCAATATCAAGATTTTTGGATGTAGAGGGATTTGTAGAGTTCTTGGGAGAAAAAGCAGAAGAGTTAGAGAATTGGAAACATTTAAGTAGATTAGCTAAGGCAAAGATAGGTGCAGAGATTTTCCTCAAATTCAAGAGCTTTTATGATGAAAAATACGCTCCAAAGAGCTTTGATGTATTAGAGGTTATGAAGCATGCATTTGCTCATGGTACTTACGATGCTTTGGGCGAATTCCACACAAAGACGTTATTCCTTGGAATGATGCACTTTATGGATGAGTACAACTATGATATTGAAAGAGTAGAACGCTGTGTTATCCATTATGCACTGCCTGACGGAAGGATAGTGCCATTCTGTACGTTTAACGTAATTCCAGAGCTTTACAGGGATAAAGTGCAGGCACAATTTAGCTACTCATGGGAAGAGTGGAAAGCTTTGCATCCAGAATGGGATTACAAGAAGGATAAATACGTTAGAACGAGGGAATTTGTTGAGTGGATGAAAAAGAGTGAACTTTACAGGAAGACTTACATTGATATCAAAAACTACTTTGAATGAGGTGGGTAAAAATGCTGAAGCTAACCTTTAAGCTCAATGGAATTAATCCAGTTGACGCAATGAATTTACAGTATGAGCTGAGCTTGAATATAGCAATTTACAGGGTTTTCATTAACGGCTATGCAAAAAGAGGCTTTGTGGTTTTTGATGAACAAAAGCTGCCAAAAGAAGAGCTATTGAAGATGCTTGAACCTTATGGCGTTGAAGTAATTCGAGAAGAACCGTTAACTCTTGAAGAGCTAGTTCAGATGAGTGTGAACTACAGAGAATTACCTGAGAGTGAAGCTTAGCTTTTTATACCTCTTTTTTTAATTTCCTTATTGGGGGTGCCATGTATAAAGGGCTAGTTATAATCTTTGGTTTCCTATTTTTAGGGGAAGTCCTTGTTGAGCTATTTAACCTTCCAATTCCGGGAAATGTCGTTGGGATGATTTTGCTAACTTTTGCCCTTATTTTCAAAGTTGTGAGATTAGAAGAAGTTGAGAGAGAGGCAGAGCTCCTAGTTAAAAACATGAGCATAATGTTTATCCCCCCAGGCGTTGGCATAGTTCTCTATTGGGGGCTGATTAAAGCACAAGCTTTACCTATTTTTGGTGCATTGATAATAAGTTTCTTTGTGACGATAATATTAACAGCTAAATTAGTGGAGGTGCTGAAATGAAAAGTTTTGGCATCTTTGCAACGCTTTTTGTTTATTACATTTTTATGAAACTTTATGAGAAGAGAAGGGTTTTTTACTTAAATCCTGTCCTGCTTTCAATAATCACAATTTCACTCATCTTAAAAGGATTTAAAATTAGTTATGATGCATACATGGAAAGTGCGAGGATTTTAAGCTTTCTCTTGGGTCCTGCTGTTGTGAGCTTGGCTATTCCCCTTTATAAGCAAAGAAAGATAATTGAAGCCTATTCAAGGCAAATCTTGGTTGGAATAACAGTTGGAGGTTTAATGGCTATTTTAAGCGCTTTTTACATTGTAAAAGCTTTAGGCGGTAGCAAAGAGGTTTTGCTAAGCATAGCACCAAAAAGCATTACAACGGCTATAGCAATTGGAGTTAGCGAAAAAATTGGCGGAATTCCAGCATTAACCGCTGTTTTAGTAATTTTGACTGGAATCTTTGGTAATGCAATCGGGGTTGAGATTTTAAATTTAGCAAAGGTGAAAGATAGAGTTGCAAGGGGATTGGCTATGGGAGTAACTTCTCATGGATTAGGCACTGCAAGAATAATTTTGGATGATGAGCTAAGTGGAGCAGTTAGTGGGCTAGCAATGGCTTTAAATGGTATTTTCACTTCCCTTATCTTGCCCTTTCTCATTAAACTTCTCAATTAAGCATTCGCTGACTCTCAAGCGATCATGTTTATCAAGAAACAGTGTGAACTCTCTTTTTATAATTCTATCTTCTACTGGAGCATTTTCAACTAAAAAAGCTATTATTTCCGCTGTGCTGTATGGTACTTTAATTCCAATCTCATCAGCTTTTTTAAAGAGCTTTTCAGGAACATTAAAAAGATCCTCTCCTTTTTTAACCTCAACACTAATCTTTGAGTTTATCTGTTCCCAGATTAAAAGTGTATTCTTGGCTTTTTCGATTTTTTCTAAAGCTCTATGCTCTAAAATGCTTATATTTGCCCGACTAGTCCCCAAAATTTCTGCGATTTCACTCTGCTTTAATCCCTTTGCTCTGAGCTGTAAAATCCTAATTTGCTGCTCTGTAAGAAAGCTCTTCATTTTAAACACCTTAATTTAACATATCGTTTTAGGTTAAAAATCTTTTTGAAATTTGCACCTGCTGTGACTTTCAAAGATGTACCAACAAATTCTTAAATTTATCATTTTTACAGAAAATGGGGGATATAGGATGAGCAAAAAATTTGAGACTTCCCTGTTTGATTATTTTGAAACGATTTGTAATGGAGAAAGTATTCTCATTGAATATACTCCTGACGAACCTATACATTTAATATTCTATCTACTTTTAAGGTATGCAAAGCAAAATAACATTCCTACAATAATAGTGGATACTTTGGATCAGCTTCACATCTTCAAAACGCATCTTGAGTTAATAGGAATAGATACGGAGATAATTGACAACGTTCAAGTGATAAAGCTTGGAGGCATCATAAATGTTGGTAATGTAATTGGCAAAATTGACTTGCTTCAGGATATTCCAATTTGGAAGAAGCAGTACGATAAGATAATTAGAGAAATCCAAGCGGATTTTACTTTGAGAATAATCATAGGGCTTGAAAAAGCCCTTAAGATAAATGAAAAAGACTCACTACAATTAGAAACATTTTTCGGAGTAGCAATTCGTCCAGATATTGGGAATAAAAAAGAGATAGCATTTATGTTTTTGAATACCTCCCTTCTCAAGGAAGAGACAGTTCAAGAATTGAGAGAGATCTCAACCAGAGTCTTTGATATTAAGCTAAGCGAAGGAGCAATAGTGTTTAAAGTTGTTAAATCAATAATTTTTACAGAATATGAGAAAACAATTACAGTTAAAGCTCAAGAATTGAGAAATTATCTGGCAAGACTATAGCGATTTGTTTTAATGTTTATACAATTATCAGAATGACAAATATCTAATTAAAATCATTATAAGGAAATATTGCAGTACTGTATATAGTGATGCTTATGGTTCCAACACATGTTATTGTTAGTGATTTCATTTTATTCTTATTTGTTGCATTTGGAATATATGAAACGTACAAGCATAGAAAAGTTCTTTATGCACTTAATCATATAACTGTCTACTTAATCATGTTAGGCATATCTCTATTTTTCTTAGGATTGCTTTTAATTTTCTTGAGTGATTTTGATGTGATAAAAAGCTACGTTTTAAATATTGAAGCATTTGGGCATTACCTTATTATCCTTGGAGGAATCCTTCTTCTTGCTCTCTATAACATTAAAAGACGATCGTTTATCTTTAAAGCTGAACTTTTTAAAAAGAGGATGTTGGAGATAAAAGAAAGAGAAATATGGAAAGGTGTCTTTTTAATTGAATGCTCACCAAAAATACTTGAGTTAGCATGTAGTTTGGCTAAAGGGCGTTTATGTATTATAATAAGCCGACGAAAAAAGAGTACTGGCATTCTTTTGAGTGTGAGTGCTCCTCATTATGGTTAAGTAAAGTTGAAACTCCTGATAGTATCCATCCACGCAGGCTGGAATTCTTAATTGAAGAACTTATCAGATTCATGAAAAGAACCAATGATGAAAAATTTATTCTCCTCGATGGTTTAGAGTATTTGATTCTTGAGAATGGTTTTAATGCTGTGTTTAAGTTTCTGACAAGTTTAAAAGACTATGCAAAGCTGTATAATACAATGATCCTAGTTCCCATTAAGAAAAATGCTTTAGATAAAAAACAATATCACATCTTAAGAGTAGAATTTGAAGAGTTTGCAATTTAAGAAGATGCTACCTTATACGAAATGCTTTGGTTATTGTTTGATTTCTAATTATGATAGAAAAGTTTAAATTTAGAGCTCCCCATTTTAAACCCATGATGAAACTTGGTGATTGTTTTTGGCTTTGGTGAAATTAGTGCTCTTTTGATTGGGTTAGCTTTTACTGGGGGTGTTTTGGGTGGAATTTAAGGTTACTCCATGGGACGTTGAAGGTTTAGTGGACTATGACAAGCTAATAAAGGAATTTGGAACTTCTCCACTTACAGAAGAGCTTTTGGAAAAGACTAAGGAGCTGACTAAAAGCGAACTACCATTTTACTTAAAAAGAAAGTTCTTTTTCTCTCACAGAGACTACGATTTAGTGCTTAAAGACTACGAGGAAGGGAAAGGTTTCTTCCTTTACACTGGAAGAGGACCTTCAGGACCAATGCACATTGGACACATAATTCCTTTCTACGCTACAAGATGGTTCCAAGAAAAGTTTGGAGTTAATTTATATGTTCAAATAACAGATGATGAGAAATTTTTGTTTAAGCCAAATCTAACCTTTGAAGACACAAAAAAGTGGGCTTATGAGAATATACTGGATATCATAGCCGTAGGCTTCGATCCAGATAAGACTTTCATATTTCAGGACAGCGAATTTACAAAGATTTATGAAATGGCAATTCCCATAGCAAAGAAAGTTACTTATTCAATGGCAAAAGCAGTGTTTGGATTCACTGAACAAAGCAAAATTGGAATGATTTTTTATCCAGCAATTCAAGCTGCTCCAACATTTTTTGAAGAAAGAAGAAGCTTAATACCAGCGGCAATTGATCAAGATCCATATTGGAGAATCCAGAGAGATTTTGCTGAAAGCTTAGGTTACTACAAGACAGCGGCAATTCATAGCAAATTTGTTCCACCCCTTACTGGATTAGAGGGAAAAATGAGTGCTTCAAAGCCTGAAACAGCTATTTATCTAACTGATTCTCCTGAAGAAATTAGGCAAAAGATTTGGAAGTATGCAGTTACTGGAGGTCAGCCCACTGTAAAAGAGCAAAGAGAAAAAGGTGGAAATCCAGAGAAGTGTGTGGTCTTTAAATGGCTTGAAATATTCTTTGAACCAGACGATAAGGCATTACTTGAACGTTACACCAAGTGTAAGAGTGGAGAGTTGCTTTGTGGTGAATGTAAGCGCTATCTGATAGAAAAAGTTCAAGCTTTCCTAAAGGAGCATCAAAGAAGAAGAGAGGAAGCAAAAGAAACAATTGAAAAGTTCAAATACACTGGAAAATTGGCTAAAGAGCAGTGGGATAAAGCAATTCCAGAGCCTTTGAGGAAGTGAGCTTTTCCTCTATCTTTTGTTTGAAGAAAACTTTTTAGCTGTAGATGTTCATTCTTCTATTGGGTGGTAATGTGAAGAAGGCTTCATTAATTTTAGCTCTCCTTTTAATGCTCTCAATTTTTCCTACTGTCAGGGCAGGGACTCAGGAATCTAAAGTTGTCGTTGAGGTGAATCCCAATCTTGAGCTTTTTGCTGTGGTTTACATTTTAGCTTTTAATGGCAGTGATGAATTTATAGTTGCTCCTCAAAGTTATGTCAACAATGTTTTAACTTACTTTAGTGATTATAAAGATCATCCAGCAATCCAATTAGCTAAAGAGATATTTCCAAAGGATGCTCCATATTATGTTAGAGATATGGCAATAGCTCGTTGGGCAGGGGATCTGGTTGGAATGCCTTATTTGGGAAACGAAAGCGAAGATGATCCTCTTTTAACAGGACTTTACAGAGAATTAGTAAGATTTGCAAAGGACACTAACTTCATCGAGTTCTACAACGCTCATAAAGAGGAATATGAAAAAGCTATAGAGCCATTAAAGGAAGCCCTGCCCAAAAACTTTCCACAAAAATTCGTTGAATTCTTTGGCTACACTCATAAGGAATATAAGATAGAGCTCTCTTACTCCTTAGCAATTCATTTCAACAGTAAGTATGGAGTAAATTCAGTAACATGTGTTGGAACCGTTCCTAAAAATAAACTGGCGAGCAAGTTCAGAGCTTTAATAGCACTTCACGAGTTTACCCATCCTTTTATAGACCCACTGCTTGACGCTAATCCAACAGTTTTTGAGAACGTTAGCTATTATTTGGAAGAGGTGAAGAGAGAATTCCCAGCGCTTTCTTCTATTGACCCTTACCATTTCAGCTTTCACACATATTATCGAGAACTCCTAACAGAAGCGTTTGCTAAATATCTTGCAGAGCAATTTGCAACAAATCTTTCTGAACTCATAAATTATCACAAAATATTCGATTCATCTATTGGTTTTTACCTTTTAGAGGATTTCATTCAAGAATTTGAGAATTTTGATAAAATCAAAAAGACTAATGAGACTTTTGCTGATTACTTGCCTATTTTGGTTAAGCATATGCAAAGGTGGTCCACTCCAGAAAATGTGAGTCTTTATTTCAAGCAGAGAGTGCCAGTTACAGGATTTTGGGCTTTAGAAAAATCTCATGCTCATGACAAGATAATTATCGTTTATGGGACTCAAAATCCTGATAAGAAAGGTTTGGAACATGACAGAGAAAGTACAATTCAATTAACAGAGCATTTAAAAGAAACTTTTGAACAGTTTTATGGCTCTTACCCAGAGATTATTATCAAAAGTGATGCGAACTTGACCGAGGACGATTTGAGAGAGAATCTAATTCTCATTGGAGGTCCAGTAGCAAATAAAATTACAAAAGAACTTAATGAAAAGTTACCAATAAAGTTCATCTTCAATGGAAGTTGGAGTTTGGAAAGGAGTCCAAATGTTGTCAAAAACTTTAATGCTTTTCTCTTTGTTGATGATAGTGAGGTAAGAGAGCTTTCGCTAAATTCAGGATTCCCAAAAGATGAAACATTGGGTGTTGTTGAGACAATTAGAAATCCATGGAATGAAGAAAGTTTCATAATTGTTGTGGCAGGTGCAACAAGATATGGGACGCGAAGAGTTGTCAAGAGAGTTGGAGGATCTCCAAGCTATATCATTAAAGGACAAACATACCACGAGCAAGGGTTCTATATGCAATGGTGAGATGATGTTTTTACCATTTTTCAAGAGAGTAACTCATTTATTCTCTTTTTCCTATTCTATTTGGTGATATCATGATACGCTTACCCTTTGGAAACAGCGTTTATGAAGTAAAGCCTAGCAAAATAATATGTCTCGGAAGAAATTATGCTGAGCATGCTAAAGAACTCGGACATGAAGTTCCAAAGGAGCCTGTTATTTTTCTAAAGCCTCCTTCTGCTTTGATAGGACCAAATGAGACAATAATTTTGCCAAAAAAGAGCAAGGAAGTCCATCATGAAGTTGAGTTAGCTGTAATAATTGGAAAGAAGGGCAAAAATATTCCCAAAGAGAAAGCAATGGATTACGTCTTAGGCTATACAGTTTTCATGGATATAACTGCAAGGGATTTACAGTGGGAAGCAAAGCGTAAAGGCTTACCTTGGACGTTAGCTAAAGGTTTCGACACCTTTGCACCAATTGGACCAAGAATAGTTCCAAAAGAAGAGCTTGATGTTAGCGATTTGGAAATTGGCTTGAAAGTCAATGGCGAAGTTAGACAGCTCTCAAGGACTAGCAAGATGATTTTTACAATTGATGAGATAATAAGTTATGTTTCGAGCATAATGACTCTTGAAGAGGGCGATATAATTGCAACCGGAACTCCCGAAGGCGTTGGAGCTTTAAAAGATGGAGATATAGTGGAGGCATGGATTGAGAGAATTGGGATTTTAAAGGAAAATGTAAGTTATTCAACAACATACAGATGAACCCTTAAGCCACCATGACCAACCAATCGGCGGTGCTTAACCTTAAAACCATTCTCTTCAAAGGCTTTCTCTATTGCTTTTTTCTCAGTGGTTAGGAATACTCCTTTTTTCTCCAGAATTTTTGCTAATTCTCCAAAAAACTTCATGTAAAGCTTTGGAATTATGCTTTTCCTTCCAATTTTTAAGCCGTAGGGAAGATTGCTTAAAGCAATATCAACTCTCTCAACGTATTGGCTGAGTTTTGTGGCATCTCCTTGAATAAATTCAATTTTGTTTAAAACTCCAGCAGCTAAAGCATTCATTTTTGCACCATTTAAATGCTTCTTGTACTTCTCAACTCCTATAATCTTTCCTTCGTGTCCTTTTAGGGCAAGTTCGATTAAAATAGTCCCGCTTCCACACATAGGGTCAATCACTGAAGCGTTCTCATCAATATCGGCAAGGTCAATCATTGCATTTGCTATTGAAGCCTTCAGATGTGCTGGATGGTCATAAACGCGCCAAGGTCTTTTATGTAAAGATGAATCTCCAGTTGTGTCAATTCCCAAAAAGAATGCATCATCTATAAGTTCAGCTCGGAATATTACACTTGGATGGTTTAAATTAATCTTTGGAGCCCCATACTTTGAAAGTCTATCATAAATTGCACTCCCAACGGTTTTTGCAATATCAACGCTTGTGAACTCATGTTCTCCCTTTCTAAAGGGTCTTACAGCAAAGCTTTCGCTAACCTTTACATAGCGCTCAATTTCAAGGTTGTAAACGAAGTTATAAATCTCCTCAAGTGAGCTGAGCTTTGCAGATGCAAGATGGAGAATAACGCGGTGTAATAATCGAGATCTCTCATTTAAAAAAGTTGCAATCTCAAATTCTCTTCTCTTGCCTTTCTCATCTATATAAAAGCTTTCTTTGACCTCTGCTAATAGACGACCTTCAACACCAAGAGGCTTTTCCTCAACCTTTGCGTTAATTAACCTCTCAACTTCCTTTTTTGCTAAATCTTCAATCCCTTGGGCAGTTGTTAGTAATAGCTTCATGCTTCAAAATATCTAATTCTCCATTATAAGCTTTAGCTCAGAAGAGTTCACCATTAATAAACTTCTTTGTCAGCTCATTTTTCGGATTTTCAAAGACTTCTTTTGTATCCCCAACCTCAACTATCTTTCCTTTGTATATATGGGCAACTCTATGGGCTAAACGCTTTGCTTGGAACAAGTTGTGGGTTGAAAAGACTATAGTTGTTTCCTTCTCTCTCACGATTTCTCTAACTATCTCTTCGATTATTGCGGAATTTGTTGGGTCTAAGTTTGCGGTTGGCTCATCCATGAGTAAAAGCTTGGGCTCAAGAACTATGGCTCTAGCAATTGCTACTCTCTGCTTTTCTCCTCCAGAAAGAGATTTTGCCTTTCTATTTTCATAACCTTGAAGCCCAACCAGCTCTAAAACTTCTTTAACTTTTTTTCTTATCTCATTTTTGGGATAGTTTCTAATTTTTAATCCATAGGCAACGTTCTTAAAGACAGTTGTGTTAAACATTACGGGAATTTGAAAGATCATTGTGATGCTTTTTCTCAAATTATCGTTCCAATCAACTTTAGTCCCATCAAAATAGTATTCCCCTGAGTCGGGTTTTTCTAAAAGAGCTAGAATTCTTAATAGTGTTGTCTTCCCTGCACCGCTGTGTCCCATTATACAGAATATTTCTCCTTTTTCAATCTCCAAGCTTACATTGTCGAGGGCTTTTGTGTCGCTATAACTTTTTGTCAAGCCAATGACCTTAATGAAGCTCATGACAACCACTTCCTGATTAGATTTGATAAGAGGTTTATTCCCAAAACGATACTCATCAGTATTATCCCAAGGGCTATAGCAATGCTAACCTCAGCTCTAACAGTATACATTTGAATTGCCGTAGTCAGCACTCGCGTGTTGTAATACCCACCTTTAACGTAGATATTCCCACCAATCATCAGAGCTATTCCAAGCTCGGCAATCGCTCTGTTAAATCCAGCTATTATAGCTAGGATTATCCCTCCAAAACTTTCTGTAACTACTTGAAAGGAAGCCCTGATTTCATCTGCTCCTAAAGTTAGAGCTAACTCCCTAATTTCAACTTCAATAGCTTCAAGAGAATTTACAACTATGCTTATGATAATGGGGGTTATTAACAAAGCTTGACCAATGCTTATTCCCATTTCAGTATAAAGAAGTCCTAAGGCTCCAAATGGACCCTTGGGAACTAAAAATAGATATAGGATAAGTCCCCAAATTACTGTAGGAACTCCCATTAAGCCGTTAATTAAACCCTTTACAGCCCATTTTCCACGGAAGTTCGTTAAGCCTATAAAAATAGAAAGGGGCAGAGACCAAGCAACGGCTATTAATGTAGCTAACCCAGAGACTTTTATCGACCTAAGTGCAATTTCTATGACATAATCCTGTGTGATCAGTCCAAGGGCTTCTTTAAATCCCTGAATTATATAGTCCCAAGCCATTAGCTCACCTTTAACTTAAATCGATCTTAAATTCATAAAATTTCATGTCCCCCGGATTGTATCTGTATTTTTTGGGACACTCAGTATAAATGTCACCATCTTTTATAAATCCATACTTAAGTATCCACTCAAAGACGTTCCCTTCTTCCTTCTCCAAAACCGGAATCGCTGGATAGAATAGTGGTC
The DNA here is from genome assembly GCA_002009975.1 of Thermococcus sp. JdFR-02. Taxonomy (GTDB): domain Archaea; phylum Methanobacteriota_B; class Thermococci; order Thermococcales; family Thermococcaceae; genus Thermococcus_C. The sequence goes on along the minus strand of MTLP01000012.1, from coordinate 15,400 downwards.
TGCCGAATTCATCTTTTCCATATTCGGCTATTGCTTTTTGTCCCTCTTCGGAGGTAAGCCACTTAGCCAAGAGCATTGCCCCATCAAAGTCCTTATCTTCAATCTTCTTGGGGTTTATGATGATTATAGCGTATACATTTATGAGCTGCTCTCCTTTGTCAACGAGCATATCTAAATCAATTTTACCCTCTTTTTGGTATTTGAGATAGGTTCCGATATCGGAGAGGGTATAAGCCTTTCTCTCGCTGGTGTAGAGAAGTGTATTTCCCATTCCTGAACCTGTTGTTCCAAACCACTTCTCATTCTTGAGGTTCTCAAACTCAAAGCCAGCTGCCTTCCACAAAGCTATTTCCTTGGTATTGGTTCCAGAGCCATCATCCCTTGAAATCCAGATGAGCTGGTCTGGATGAGCCCTTCCATATTCGACTATCTTCTTAAGGGCATCTATGACATTTAAACCTCTAATTCCTGCTGGATCATCCTTTGGTCCTACAATCACGAAGAAATTATATGCAAACACCTTTCTGTTTACTCCATAACCTTCTTCCATGAAAACTTGCTCCTTGGAAAGTGCGTGAACTAAAATAGCATCACTTGCACCATTCTTTGCATCCATTATTGCTCCACCCGTCCCTTTGGGAATAAAACGCAACTCTATATTATACTTTTCTTTAAACGCTGGTGCAACAACCTCTTCCAAAATTCCAGTGTCATATAGGCTCGTTGTCGTTGATATTGTTAAAGCTTTGGGCTTTTCTGGAGTAGCAGTCTCTTGCTGAGAGTTTCCAATGCATCCAAAGGCTATACTTACAATCAAAAGAATGACAAAAACTGCAATTCTCTTATTCATAGTGCTTCCCCCCACTAAATAGGAAAAAGAATTTATAAACATTTTGTATAAATGTAAACGTTTTTATTTAACAATGTCATCCTAAAATAGCAACTACCCCCTTCCACTTTCTACCAAAACACTCGCTTGCTATAGTCTTTTTACCTGTTAGCTCCTCTAAGATCTTAAGTCCACCATCACACTTCTTAAATCCGGTTGCAATTCCAACAACAAACTCGTCAATCTCTCTAAATCCGACTTTTTTAATGCTACTTGGCTTAATATCTTCTTTAAACTTCCAAATTATCCTTCTTGGATCTAAAAGCTTTTCTTCTTCAATTTCATCTAAAATGTCTTCAAAGTCAAATATAATTTTACTTTTCTTTTTCTCCTCCTTACCAAAGAGTGTGAATTTCCCTGTTTGCCATTCCCTTAAAAAGTAGCGTGCAGTTTCCTCTAAGTCAACTTCTCCGCCTTTTCTTATTATTCCCTTCCTTCTTCCAATCGCCTCTAAAATCTGCTCCTCATCTTCAAATTCTTGGATGTCATATTTTTCAATTAAAGCTTCCTTTCTTGTTTCTAAAATTCTTCTAATGAGTTTTAAAGCTGGTTTTACGGGCTCTTCAATTTTATCTGCTGGAAAGCTACCTCTAATAACCAACTCATCAAAATCATCGATTGGAACAACTCCAGGGGAATCAAGGAGATAAATTCTTTTCGTTAGTCTTATCAACTGCTTTCCTTTTGTGTACCCCGGGATTGGGGCAACGGCAACGGCATGCTTTCCTTTTAGCACATTTATTATTGTACTTTTTCCAACATTTGGATAACCAACCAATGCTACTTTTATCCTTTCATTTTCTTCTTTTTGTATTTCTTTTGCCAATTTTTTAATCTCTCTCCTTAAGATTCCCGTTCCCAAATGTTCTCTCGCACTTACAAAGATGATTGGAACATCTCTATTTTTCCGCTTATATTCCTCAGCCCACTTCTTAGGGACTAAATCGGCTTTGTTCATAACTATTAACAATTTTTTTCCGCTCTCCCTAACTAAGCGTTCAACCTTCTCATTCCTTGTTCCTAACGGATCTCTGGCATCAACTACCTCAATGACAATGTCAGCTTCGTCAATCACCTCTTTCACTATTGCCCATGCTTTTCTTTGTTTCATCTTTTTCACCTCTCTCAAGAGTTACTTCAAAAATAGCTGTTCCACCTTCTGTATAGGGTGGTCCTGGGTCTAAGCATTGTATATAAGCTTTCTCGCCTTTTCCAAGACCTATTTCGCTTGGTTTAACACCTTTGCGGAGAGCAACGATATATGGTAAAAGTGATGCAAATGCATGTGTACATATAGCATCTGTCTCTTTAAGATTTACAGATGGTCCTTCAATAACTATCTTATCTCCTACTTTAAATACAGGACAGTTTCCCTTAATTTTTGCTACTTTAATTACTAACTTTTCCATAATCACCACCAAAATCTAAATAAGGTTTAATATTCAAAAAACTAATTCGAATATAGGTGTATTTGATTTTAACGATAACTCTCATGGTGGTGACTGGTGTGTCTGAAAGTATTGAGGAGAAAATTAGAAGATTGAGGGAATTGGGTAAAATGGCGGGCGAGCAAAAGCCCCCTTCCCAAGTCCCTCCTCCAAAAGTACCTCCAGAAAAAGTTTCTAAAATTGGAGCTTTAAGAGAAAGAGAAAAAAAGAGGAGGATTATTATAGGCGCTTCTGTTCTCTTGATAATAATCTTGATAATAAGTTTTGCAGTCTACACTTACATGCAGAGTAGAGCCGCTAGAGAATTAGAAAAGGCGAGACAAGAAAAATTAGCAATTGTTAATCAATACTTTACTGGAGAGCTTGAAAATAACACAAGAAAGTTTGAGTTGATTGATAAAATAAAGAAAGCTCAAAGTATCGAAGAACTTAATCAGATTGATATAAAAGCTGAATATGAGAAGGCATTAGCAGAAATTGAAGAACAAAAGAGGCGGGAAGCAGAGAGAAAAGCACTGGAAGAGCTGAATATGATAAAAATGAATCAAACATTAATAATCGAGCAATCATTTGAGCACTTGCTTATTCAGCCTTTACCAGAAGATCTAAAGAAAGAAACTGTGCAAACCTTAAACATGTTAAAAGAAAAAATTAACAAAGCTCAAACTAAGGAAGAAGTCCTCGCTATAGATCCAAATCCATATTTGCTTAATCTATGGCAGAAATATTACCAATATCTTATTGATTCATTGCCTTCACAAAAAGTAATACTGAAGAGAGGAGAAGAGAAGAGGATTTATACAAAAGTTGAGGCTAAGTACATCATAAGCAGAATAACGGATTATAATGAGTTATTGCAGTACTCTATAGAGAAGGTTGAAATGGTAAAGATAGCGTTAGTTTTGAGTAGAGATAGCATTGTTGGTGCATTTATATCTCCGGGAGATAAGATTAAGATATATGCGAAAAACGGTACAAAAGGGGAGTATATAAAAATAGCAGATGAAGGTTTTGTTGACATGATATTATTGCCAACAACTGTTGGTCAAATCTCGTTGAGTGAATCTCAAAGTGAAGGCACTACTGTTACCTCCTCAGCATCAACAACGTATAGTGAATCTCAATCAACATCATATGCTCCGGGGCAGACATCAATCACAAGTTCTCAATCATCAAGTGAGCAATACACAACAAGCCAGTCAAGCAGTGAAAGCTCTAACGCTTTCTATAGCTATAACGTGAACTTAGCTGAAGTTTTGAAAGCAATAGCGGCAAACAAAATAGCTTCGCCTGAAGAAGTTAAAGCACAACTTGAAAAGTATGGGTGGAAGGTTATAGATTTGGAAAAGGATTCTGGAATGTTAGTGTTAGATCCAACTGTAAGGTTTTTAGTGATAGTGGAAGTCCCTGCAGAGTTTGTCACGGATATACTAAACTACAAGGACATGCTATACATTGCAAAAGTTACAGGATGAGGTGGGAGATATGAAAAAGCCCTCATTTTATCTTTTGTTTGTTTTCATGATAATGATTTTTTCTTTAAGTGTCGCTGGGGAGGAGTATCCCTTACCTGGAACTGACTATAATAACATTGGAGTGAAGGCTGAGCTAAAGATGGAAATAAACGTTACTCTCATAAATACTGCCCCAATACAAAAGTTTATTGTTGTGAATCCCTTCTATAATTACACTATTTATAGAGAGAATGGAGAAATCTTGGGTGAGATTGATAATGAAACTTACATTAATCCCTATTTAAATACCTTTAATTATCTCCCTGGTTTCTGGATTAATCCCTATGAGGTCCTTAAAGTAAGAATAAACGTGAAAAAGAACGGTTCTATAATAATAACTCCCGAAGACTATGAAACATACTTCCCAACCTCAGTTAAAGTTGTTTATGAAAATGGTACTACAAAATATATCATAGGAACAATTGATGACAAAACAAACTTTTTCTACGAAACTATAGTACCTCAAGTTATACTAATGCCTCAATATTATTTCAACATTCAAAGCACATTTTTGGGGAAAGATGAGTTTATAAAAATAATTAAATATGAGGGAAGTGTAAACTTAGTATTGAAGAATATACCGAATAAAGATGGAAAATTTAACACAGTTTTTGTAGTAGGAATGCCAGTAATATTTGAGGGTGCGGAATGTTATGACTTTGAGCCAGAATATTCTACAACTTTTAATGAATATGTAAGGAAGATTTTACCCGAATACACAGGAATCCAGAAAAAGGGTAAAATCGAGACACAACCTGAGAAAACGTTTAATATTTATAGGCTCTCGAATAATTTAATATCGGGAAGGAAGATTGTAAAGGAATTTACTCCCCTTAAAAAACTCCCAGAATATGATTTCCCTGTATGGGTTGTTTGGTTGGGAAGTCAAGATTTGGAGATTAAATATAAAGTTTATTGGACAAATAGCTTGAGAAGTGAGAGATATGGTGGAGGAGAAGAAAAAAAGAAAATCCAGATTATCTTGGATAGAAGAAGTATTAAGTGAAGATGTTGCCCCCCTTGAAAGTGTATTTGAGGAGCTTGGTAAAGAAACAGAACCAGTTTCAAAAAAGGAAGAACCTACAGAACTTCCTTTGGAGCCTAAGGTTAGAGGGTTAGAGGAGATACTCAAGCTTCAATCAAAATCTTCGGTTTCTCCACCAACAACTGAAAGTGAAGAAGTAGGTATAAAGCCACTTAGCTTGCAGGAGATACTTGAAACAACAATGAAAAAGCCTGCAGTTCCCGTTTATGGTAAAGATGTTAAAGTATTGGATGTTTACGGGAATGTTCGTATATTAAAAGTTAAAGGCGAGCCAATCCCGATATATGAACTTAAACTTCCTGAGCTTAGCAAAGAGGAAGAAAAGCTTCTAAAGATGGTTAGAGACAGGGCTGTTGTTGAAATTCAAATAGATCCTGAGAGCATACCAAACTTAGAAGAGAGGCGTAGGGTGTTTTTGAAAGCCGTTAGAAATATGGTAAGAGAGATGGCTCCAACTCTTTCGGAAGGTAGAATAGAGGTTCTTTCAGAGTTAATAGTTCAAAACATGATTGGTTATGGAAAATTAGATCCTTTGGTCAGAGATGATAACTTAGAAGAAATAATGGTTATTGGAACAAGAAAGCCCGTTTATGTGTGGCATAGACGTTTCAACATGTGTAAAACAAACATTATTTTTGACGAAGATAGGGAGATATTAAACATTATCGAACGTATTGCGAGAGAGGTCGGGAGAAGAATAGACCAACAAAGCCCTCTTTTAGATGCTCGTTTACCAGATGGAAGTAGAGTAAATGCTACAATAGCCCCAATTTCTATTGAAGGTCCTACCTTAACTATCAGAAAGTTCAAAAAGGACCCATTAACGATTGTAGACCTTATAAAGTATGGTACGATGAACTTAGACGTTGCAGCACTGTTTTGGATATACGTTGATGGATTAAGGATCAAGCCAGCTAACATATTAATCGCAGGTGGAACTGGTTCGGGTAAAACAACCACCTTAAACTCTTTGGCGATGTTTATCCCACCAAGTGAGCGTGTTATTAGTATAGAAGACACTGCTGAGTTACAGTTACCAATTGAGCATTGGATAAGATTGGAAACAAGACCCCCAAACGTTGAAGGTAAGGGAGAAATTACGATGGACGATTTGGTCAAAAACACATTAAGAATGCGTCCAGATAGGATTATAGTCGGTGAGGTTAGAGGTCCAGAAGCTAGGACGATGTTCACGGCAATGAATACGGGACATGATGGTGCTTTACTTAAAGATGAACTAATACTCTTAGCCGATGGGCAAGTCATTGAAATTGGAAAATTTGCTGAACGGTTCTTTAGAAAACATGCCTCCCAAAAAGAGGGAGAATTCGAGTGGATTGATGTATCTAGTGAAAATGTTTACATAAAGAGCTTTAACAAAGAAACTTTCAAAATTGAGGATAAGTTAGTTACAAGAATTTGGAGAAGAAAATACAAAGGAAAGATGCTCAAAATCAAAACAAAGAGTGGAAAAGAGATAACCTTAACTCCCGATCATCCGATTTACAAAATTGAGAATGGAATTGTGGAAATTAATGCGGAGAGGGCAAAAATTGGAGATTACATAGCTTTACCAAGAAAGATAAGCATAGATGGTGAGGATCCACCAGATGCGTACTTAATTGGTGCACTACTTGGAAATGGGCATTTAGGAACGGATTATATAGATTTTGTGAATTCTGATGAGAAGGTAATAGAAAAATTTGCAAGTAAACTCTCTAAGTTTGTTGACGTTAAGGTTTTGGATTATGGAGAATATAAGAGAGTTAGAGCATATAATAAAGAGGTTGTTAGGAAACTCTCAAAGAATATCCCAGTTGGTAATAAAACGAGAACATTTAGAGTTCCAGAGAAAATAATGAAATCAAATAACAAAGATTTAGCAGAGTTCATACAAGGACTCTTTGATTCAGATGCCCATGTAAATGAAAGAACGAATACAATTGAATTTGTAACAGCAAATAGAAACTTAGCGATAATATTGCCTTATCTATTGCTTAGATTTGGGATTATTTCCCATGTTTCAGCTCAAGAAAAGGATGGAAAAGGCAACATTGGACCTTACTATAAGATTTGCATAAGTGGAAAAGAGAACTTAATGAAATTTGCTAAAAGGATTGGGTTCACTCATACTATAAAAGCCGAGAAACTAGTGGAAATCCTTAAAAAAGCAGGAACTTCGATTGATTCTGTCCCCAATATTGGAAAGCTCTTAAAAGAAATTAGAAAAGAGAAGGGTTTAACCCAAGAACAATTGGCATTTTTAATGGGAGTTTCAACAAGAAGCACAATTGAAGCATATGAAATAGGAAAAAGGGCAATTTCAAGAGGGAAACTAAACCAAATATCTGAGATATTGGATTCAGAAGAACTTAAGTTATTAGCTGATGCCAATGTTTATTGGGACAAAATAGTGGCAATAGAAGAAATCGAAGTGAATGATTATGTGTACGATCTGACTGTAGCTGACAACCATACGTACATAGCTGGTAAATTTGGAGGGATAATAGTCTCAAATTGTATGGGAACAATTCACTCTAACTCAGCCAGAGAAACCATTATAAGATTGGAGAGTCCTCCAATGAGCGTTCCAAGAATCATGATTCCAGCTCTGGATATTATTATAATGCAAGTTAGATACCACAGTAGAAAGAAGGGAACCATAAGGAGGATAACTGAGATTGCAGAGGTCTCTGGAATTGAAGCCGAGAGCGTGCAACTAAATAAGCTATACAAGTATGATCCAGCAAAGGATGAGCTTGTGCCAACTGGAGTTCCAAGCAGGTTCATGAATATTCTATCCCAACACACGGGTTTAACTCTTTCCGAATTAGAAATAGAAAAAGAAAAGAGAAAAATAGTGCTGGAATGGATGGTAGAGAAGGGAGTTAGAAGTGTGCATGAGGTTGGAGAATACATAAGGCAATTCTATATAGACCCAGAAGAGCTGCTAAAGAGAATTGAAAAGGAGAGCACGATTGAATTGTCTAAGAAAGCTAAGAGCTTTATTTAGGTGACGAGTATTGGGGATTGTAGATAAGTTCATAAGCTTCTTAGAGAAACTTGGAGAAGTAACAATCGAAGTAAGTGAGAAGCCAATTAGACGTGTATCTCCAGAAAAGACCATACAAGAAAGACTTGAACTATTAAAGAAGCTTCAAGAAGAAGTTGCAAAAGAAAAGCCTGAAGAGGAAGAGATAGAGATATTGACAGAATGGAGAAGCAAAGAGATACAAAAGTTCTTTTTGGATAGGGTTACAGATGCAACCTTAAGGTACTTTAAGGGACCAATAAAGTCAATGACCCAATCAATAAAGGGGCTTGAGTATGATTTATATAGAGCAAATATAATGATGAGCAAAGAAAAATTCGTCGCTTTAATGCTAGGTGTTTCAATAATTATGGCAATATTCGCGTTTTTATTTGCCCTACTACTCGCTTTTCCTCCAGACATCTCATTAATGGTGAGTGTTCTTGGGTTCATATTTGGCTTCTTATACATGAGAAACTACCCAAAGATGGTGTATCATGCAAGAGTTACCGAAGTTGAGAGGGCTTTGCCATTCGTCTTAAGGCATATGGCATCTCTACTTGGCTCTGGCGTAGGTATTGCAGAAACTCTTCTTTCGGTGGCAAATTCCGAGTATGGAGTGATTTCAGAGGAATTTAAATTGCTCATTAGGGATATGCATTCTGGAGCATCTTTTGAGGAAGCTTTAACAAGGTTTGAAGAAAAGATGAAGTCTGAAAACGTGAGTAGAGTTATAAAGCAGATATTGAGAGCTGTAAAATTTGGTGGTAACTTAGTTGAGATTCTTTATAAGTTAGCAGATGATTATTCCTTTGAATACAGGATGAAACTTGTGGATTATGTTCAAAAGGTCAATGGTTTGGCTTTTGTTTACATGTTTATAAGCGTTGTATTGCCGACTATGCTTATAGTTGCAATTCTAGCGGCATCGGCTATGACAAAGAGGCTTGTAATACCAGTTCAAGGATTAGCCATAATTCTTCTATTTGGCTTTCCCCTGATGTCTCTGCTTATGATAATCATAATTAAACGTAATGAACCAAGGTGATAATATGCCTAGGAGAATAAAAGTTCCCTCTCGCTTTGAAAAATTAATGAGAAAAATAATTCCTCAGAAATGGATAAAAAAGTATGATGCCTTTCTCTACACTGCTGGGATAGAGTTCCTTGCCACAGAGTTCCTTGTTTTGATAACGATTATATCTGGGATGATAGGTATAGCTTTTGCAATTTTAAAGCCAATTTATGGTCCTATCGGTTTCTTGGCATCTCTAGTTGCGATAGGGGGAATATACCCCTACTGGAAAATTTCCAAGAGAATAGAGGATATGGAAAGGAATTTGCCGGATGCCTTCTTTTATCTAGCCAGCTCACTTAGAGCAGGTATTGCTTTTACAGAAGCTCTTGAAGAGGTGACAATGGCAAAATTTGGAGCGTTAAGTGAAGAGTTCAAAAAAACTGTATCAGAAATAAAAAAGGGTAGACCTACAATTGAAGCTCTAAGAGCCTTTGCATTTCGTAATAAAAAGTCTCCGGTAATATATAGATCAATGATGATACTCATCGAAGCATTAGATAGAGGAGCTCCAATGGCCGAGGTTTTAGTTAACGTAGGAAATGACGTGCGTGAGATATTAAGAATCAAGAGGGAAAGAAAATCTTCTACTGGAATGCAGACTATGTTCTTTACGGCATCAAGTGGATTTATAGGACCTCTAATTTTAGGGATAGTGTTCCAAATAATAGGAGCATTAACCACAGCGGGAACTGGGTTAACACTTCCAGTTGAAGATTTAGATAGAATTTTGCGTGCGTTTGTTATTGTGCAAGCCGTTGTTTCTGGAGTTGGCATTGGAGTAATCAGAGAAGGAAAATTTTCAACTGGGCTTAAGTATAGTATAATGCTTGCAATAATGGCTGCTTTTATTTACAATATCGCAAAAAATATGCAGATAGGAATTTAAAAAGAAAGTTCATTCCTCAGCTTCTTCACCCTTTTGAACATCAACAATCTCAACTTCGAATATAAGAGTCTTTCCAGCTAATGGATGGTTAAAATCCAATGAAACGAGATCTTCTTTGATTTCCTTTATTTTTGCTATTCCGCTATCAGTCATAACGTACATTCCAATTTCGGGAGTTAGACCAATGCTTTCAAAATCTTTTAATGGAACGTCTACTATTAAGTCGTCTCTTGGCAATCCATAACCTAATTCTGGGGGAACCGTTATCGTTTTCTTTTCCCCAATCTCCATACCCACCAGGGCTTCATCTAAACCGGGAATTAGTTCCCCAACCCCAACATTAGCACCAATAGGACCATAAGTTCTGTCTTCAAGATAAATGCCAGCTTCTTTGGCAATATCCTCATAACTTGTGTCAAAAACCTCTCCATTCTCAAATTTTCCTATGTAGTTAAAAACCACGAAATCTCCTTTTTCAATTTTCATTTCTTCCACCACATTTGATAGTATTCAAAGCTACTCGTGACTATACGTTTATAACGCTTTTGGTCAATATTGCACAAATCTGGGAAAGGCATATATAGGAGGATGGGGTTATTAACACTGGAGGGTGTATTATGGGATATTTTGCCGACATACTTAAAGAAGAGTTTAAAGAGATGAATGTAAGGGAAATATACTCTACAAGGCTCGGTAAGAGAGATATAGAGATTTTGGAAGTTGATGTAGATGGAGAGAAGTTTCTTGCAATGTTTCAGAGTGAGGAGAAAAAACACGGTTTGTACTTATGGTCCGTGATATTGACAAGTGCTAACAACACAAGAACAATACAAGGGAGAGACAACATGAACACATTAAAGCTAAGAATTAGAGAAAACATAAAAGCAATAGTTCAAGGGATTAAAAAGGAAGATTAATCCTCCGGAAGGATGTAGTATATGTAATGAGGTCTGTTTGTGAACTCATCTATATAGACAACTACACCATTCTTTGGCGGTTTTAGATAATGGACTTCTCCCTTTTTAGTTGTTATTGCGGCAAAAGCATCGCTTTTTCTTACTCTATTTCCAACTTTAGCTATTAACGTAGAGACAAATCCTTCTACTGGTAGGAGCATTAGCTCGTCCCCTTTGTAAAGCCTTATCTCTGTTCTCCTATCTGGTAAAACAATTATCATATCGCACTTAACTTTGTTCTCATATTTATCAACATAGAAGTGGAATCTGTCATAAACCTCCTTTACTAAGAATTTTGCTCTTTTTCTATCTATAAAATCTGGCAATTTTTCTCCCTTTCCTAATCTAACTTCAACATTATCTTGAATTACAATGCATTCCTTTTTTGCAATTCCATTTTTATCAAAGCACTCTTCATAATCCGCTTCAACATACAATCGAGGTATTCTCTCCATCTTCATCCCCCTATTTTGGTTAATCTCCTAACTTATAAACTTCCCTGAGGGTTTACAGTGAAGTAAAACTTTTAAAGATAACTAACAATACCATCATTGATTAAAATGAAGCGACGATGGATATTTCCGTTCATGGCGTTAATATTTTTGATTTCGCTCATAAGTAATTCTCAAGCAAAAATACTCAGTTCTCCCAAGGGTTCTCAACAGTATCATTGGATCGGTTTTTTCTTTGGAATTCTTGTTATTGTTGCAGGTCTTTTGCTAATACAAATAGTTTTGATCCAAGGAGAGGATTTTTTAGCTAGAAAAAGAAAGAATCGTCAGGGAGTAGACCTTAGAGGAATTCTTATAATGCTCCTTGGAGTTTTTATACTTTCCATTCCTCTCATCAAATACATTTTAAATGCTCCTCTTCCTGAACTTAACATGACTACCGTGTTTAACAGAACATGGATTAATCAAACGTACCATGTTACCTACTATAATCAATCAATGGGAGAACCCGGAAATCCTAGAAGTTTAAACCCAGGCATTTATCTCTATGCTTTCTTTGGGATTCTAACGGTTCTATTTGTTTACTTTAGTATGAAATTTTACCTTGGCTTTAAGACTTCAAGGAAAAAGAAGAAACTAAAAGAAAAGCTTGAAGCCTTTGATAGGAAGCTTCAAGAAGAAGGGATTAAATTTATTGGAGATCCAAGGGATATAGTGGTCAAACTTTATAAAAATGCTATTCTGTGGCTTGAGGTTTTGGGAATTCCGTATAAGGAAAGCTGGACTCACTGGGAGCATGCCCAGCATGTAAAATACAAACACGATGCCTATGTTGAATTAGCGAGGCTCTTTGAAAAGGCAAAGTATGCACCCGAGAAAGTCACCATGGAAGATGCTAAAAGGGCTTATGAGCTTTATTTAAGGATAAAGGGTGATGAAAATGAGGATAAATAAAGCTGTAGTTTTAGCAATACCTTTTGTGATAATAGCATTCGTGGCTGGTTCATATTTTGCTAGATGGTTCGGTGTTATTTTGGGAGGGATAATTTTAATGGTCATCCTCTTTTTCCTAGAGCTTGAAGAGGAATATAGATTAAGGGCAAAAAGAAAACCTAAACCCAAAGTCAGGTCTGATTTTGAAAGAATGGTTGCGCTGATAGAAAAATCCAAAAAGGGAAAAGTTGCGAGAGAAATCATATCTGATGAAATCAAAGAGATTTATGCTTTAATAAGTGAAGATTACACGCAAGAATTCTATAAGCTTCAAAACAACCCGAATAGGGCATTAAGAGTTTTAAAATCTGAAGGAGATTTTTTGAAAAATCTAAGAAAGGCTTTGGAGATTGTGGAGGTTGATTTAAATGAAAATAGAGGAAGTTCATGAATATGGGAACAAGATATTAGAGGAAGTTAAGAAAGCAATAGTTGGAAAGGAAGAGGTGCTTAGATTAGTTCTGACAACGATCTTGGCTGATGGACACATTTTAATCGAGGATTTGCCAGGTTTGGCTAAAACTTTAATGGCTAAAAGTTTTGCAGCTGCACTGGGAGTCAAATTCAAAAGAGTTCAATTTACACCTGATTTATTGCCTTCAGATATTTTAGGAGTTAGCGTTTTCAATCAAAAGACATTAGAGTTTGAGTTTAAGAAAGGTCCAGTATTTACAAACATTCTCTTAGCGGATGAAATTAATAGGGCACCACCAAAGACTCAATCCGCCCTATTAGAGGCTATGCAAGAAAAGCAGGTTACAATTGAAGGAAAAACTTACCTCCTTGAGAAGCCCTTCATAGTTATTGCAACCCAAAATCCAATTGAGCAGGAAGGAACGTATCCTTTACCAGAAGCTCAACTGGATAGATTTTTAGTTAGACTTAGAATTGGGTATCCAAGTAAAGGGCATGAAATAGAGATTTTAAAGCGCAGGATTGAAAGGAAAAAGGAAGATGTTGATATAAGACCTGTTATGACACCAAGTCAGCTTGTAGAAATGCAAAGAGCAATTGAGGAAGTTTACGTTAGCGACGCTGTTCTTGAGTATATTGTTAATATCATCAACGCTACGAGGGAAGATAAGAAAGAGATTGAGGTTGGCTCATCTCCAAGAGGAAGTTTAGCATTATTAAAACTTTCAAGAGCCTATGCTGCTTTAAATGGTAGAGATTACGTTATTCCAGATGATGTAAAAGCGGTAGCAATACCTGCTTTAAGCCATAGATTAATTTTAAAGAGAGAACTATGGTACATGCGTGTTAGCCAAGAGGCAATAATGGAGAGGATTTTGGAAAAAGTTCCAGTTCCAAAGTTTGAGTGATGGATATGAAGGAATTTAAGGAAGATAAATACCAAACAAGAGGAAAAACCATACAGCTCTTGCTTGCCCTATGGTTATCAACTTTGATAGCTTTCTTTTTCCTTAGATGGGATATGGTCTATTTAACCCTGCCAATTCTTTGGCTCTTTTTCGTTGCTTTAGCATTTTTCAAACCGAAGTTGGATGTAGAGGTTAAAAGGTTGATTCCTCACGACAGAATACTTGAAGGTGAAATCGTTGAGATAAAGCTTAAGATCAAATCTAATGAGAGGATTCCAAGCTTGAGAATCGTCGAAGATTTGCCCAAAGGCTTGGAACTTGTTGAAGGTGACAAGGAGTTTCTAATTTCTATAAAGAAGGGAGAGGTTAGGGAGCTTTCATATAAAGTCAGGATTAGAAGGGGGATATATGAATTCAATTATGTAAAGGTTGAATATCAAGACCCCTTTGGATTTTTCAAGAAAGAGAAAATTGTTGAGCTTTACGATGAAATAGTTGGGGTTCCAAAGCTTGAGGATGTTGTAACGCCTTATTCAACAAAGGGAACAAAAGTAACCATAGGAACACTGCCTTCACCAAGAGTTGGTGAGGGTGTTGAGTTCCATGCGATTAGAGAATATCAACCAGGTGACCCTCTAAAGATTATAAACTGGAAAGCCACTGCAAAAACTGGCGAAATAATGAGCAATGAATATGAAAGTGAAAGAAAGGTTGATGTCGTTTTAATAGTTGATGCAACGTATAGAGGAAAAGATGTTTTTGATTACCTGATTAGAGCTACTGCCTCATTCATGCTTGATTGTTTGAATAATGGAACCAGCTTTGGACTTTTATTAGCCGAAGAAGTTCCTCTATGGATTAGAGTTGACTATGGAAAGAGGCACTTTTTCAAGTGTGTTGACTTTTTGAGCATGGCAAAGCCAGATAAGAACAACATGATTGCCTATCAAGTGGAACACCTCCTAAAGACTAAATTTCCAGCGAGAGCACAGATCCTATACTTTTCACCTCTAATAACTGAAGAGGGTATGGAAGCGCTTAAACTTCTCTATCACTATGGTTACAAAGTTGTTGTTATCTCTCCGAACCCCTATTCAGTCTTTGAACCTAAAAGCGAGGAAGAGGAGCTTGCATTGAAGCTATTGAATCTTAAAAGAAAAGCTCAGCTTAGAAGATTGGCTGCCTATGGAATAATAATTGATTGGGACATTAAAAAGCCCCTAAAGAGTTCAATAGCAGAGGTGGTCAAGATATGAAGCTTAGAATTAGGTATTCGATCTTTCCCTTTATTGTTCTTTTATCCTTGCTTTTAGGATATCCCAAGCTTTTGCCTCTTTTAGCTTTGGGGTTATTCGGGTTCGTCTCTTACTTCTTGGGCATTGTGTTTTTAACATTGCTCATGAGCGCTCTAATCTATTTCAAAATTGGTGGATTAGTTGGGATTTTGTTAGTTGCTTTAGCCTTGCTTTTCATTGAAAGCGCTTATTTAGATAGGGCAAAGGCTTCAAGGGAACACTATCTAATCCTAACAGTAACAGTACTGATGTCCTTACCCACGTATTTGCTGATAAGAAGCTTAGCCCCAGTTTTGCCAAGATTTGAAGTCACTGCTCTGGCGATGCTAATTATAATAATGCTCTACATCTTTTCAAAAATGGTGGGAGGGGAGTAAACGATTTTTGGGCTTGAGTAATTGTTTTTTATTTTTCTGTTTTGGCTCTTTTTGTTGTGTTTTTGTTGTCTAAAAGCAATTTTGTGTTATGGAGTCAATTTTGTTTTGTAACGA
>MTLP01000042.1 GCA_002009975.1 Thermococcus sp. JdFR-02 | reverse complement strand
TGGCTCCCCTCGACGCCGCCGTTTTTTACCCGGGCTTGGGCCCTCTGTTTGAGGGCTTCACCCAATAGTTGGCAACCCTCCCAATAAAAAATTTTTGCAAAAGCTTTAAATATGAAGAGATTTGACAATTTTATGCCAAAATATAGCTTCAAATATCAAAAAATTAACAGGGAGGTGTTGAATTCACAGACAAGTTGTTTCTATAAAAATTGAAATTGAAGATCAAACTAATCTCAAAATATCTTCAACAATGCTTATCTTGCTTACTGGTGTCGGTATGGTGTTTGTTACAGCCAGTTCATCTACTGCATTCTCAACTCTCTCTATTGCTCCTTTTGCGAATACACCATGAGTTGCACTTACGAAAATATTCTTAGCTCCCATTTTCCTAAGTATATTTGCAGCTTTTACCATAGTCCCTCCAGTGCTTATTATGTCATCAACAATGAGAACGTTTTTCCCTTTCACATCTATATTAACTGGTTGCATTTGAACTTCCGTTGGTGAGATCCTTTTCTTTTCAAAGTGGCTGAACTCTAGGTTAAGTATTTCAGCAACAGCTTTAGCCCTTTCTAGAGCTCCTTTATCGGGAGCTAATATTATTCCATCTCCAAGCTTTTCGTTAAAATACTCGGCAATTGCTCTTGCAGGGGATAAATTAGTGGCTTTTTTTGGGAAAAACTCTAAAGTTTTTGCATTATGCAAGTCAAACACATAAAGCTCATCGTAGTAAAGAGAAAGCATCCTCATTATAGCCCTAACACTTATCGGTTCTCCCTCTTTAGTGACCCTATCCTGTCTTGAGTATGCTAAATACGGCACAACGGCAAGTAACCTTTCAAATCCCCTTTCTCTTAAAGAATCTCCTATGAGTAAAAGCTCAATTAAGTTTTCGTCTTGAGGATTATATGTTGACTGAATAACTAAAGCTTCTTTCCCTTCTCCTAAAATCCTAATATATTTTTCTCCATCTGGAAACTTCTTAATTTCAGTTTCTAACACTTCCTTTCCATAATTTATGGCTTTTTTAATTACTTCGTCTTTTAAATGTTGAGCGCCACTTCCTAGGACTATTTTCATTAACACCACCGTGATAAATAGAATTGGAATCCTTTTATATCCTTTTGCTCTACTCTAAACCAAGAGCACTGCTATAATCCCTGCTAAAAATATACCGTCAAAAGTTCCTGCTCCTCCAATGCTCACCATAGATGCTCCAAGGTCCTTTATTTTGTCCCAATTAAGCAGATCCGCTCCTATTAGGACGCCCATTGTTCCACTAACATAAGCTATTAACGGTTTATTTGCTCCTCCAATCAAGAACGCTAAGGATGCTGCTATTAGTGGTGGGAGAAATGTTGGAATCGCAATTCCCATACCTTTTATTGGTCTTGAAAAGGCATGACTAATTATGCTAGCAATGAGAATAGCTATGAGGAGTTTTATGAGCAACTCATTCTGTTTTAGCGTTACCAATCTTAAAAATTCATAGGTTGTAATGCTTAAAGGGACCAAAGCTCCTCCAACATTAATTGCTATAACCGTCTTCTGCTCTCCCCAATCTACATATGGAACTGGATACCTGATTCCAAAAAAGCTGACTTCCCTGACTTTAACTATAGGTCCATATGTCTTTGTCTCAGTTACTGGGATATTGATGAAGCTCCCAATTAGAGATGCCCAAAAGAGTGTATATGCTACTGGTAAAGGCAAGCCAAGCTTTTGAAATGCTAAAGTTATAGTGCTGGCAAAGAGTATGAAAAGTAGGGGAATCAATATTAAAAACAGAACTAAGAAGGGAAGGCTTAAAGGCAGGAATAAAAATTTTCTCATTCTCTAAACCCCCGAATATTTACCCATATTTGAGCGCCATTTGACATTATAACCTTTTTTGGCTTCTTAAACTTTGTTGGATTCTTAAGAACCCACGCATAGAGCTTTTTACCTTTTGAATACTTTTTAAGGAATTCATAATTCGCTAAGTGCTTATCTTCATGTTTAGCTAACTCTTCTGGGGTAAATGGTCCTAAAACATCTACAATTTCAACTTTTCCAAGTGCTTGCTTATTGCTTATTACTATTATTTCTCCCCTAATCTTTGTGTTACTTTTTCTAATTTCCCAAACCTTTTTTCCTTCAACTATCCATGAAGCGTATGGTTCTTTTACTATAAGTCCCCTCATAATCTCACATTACGTAATAGAAAAGATTTCTTTATAAATTCAACTATTTGTTGAGCTGTTATGCTAATTAAGAGAGGGTAAATGCTATTGTGAGAGCTAAAAAACCTTTGTTTAAATGGAAAGATTTAAGTTTGATGGGAACGAAATTCACTATTAGCGGGAATTTTGGAGGCATAGCCAATGAGGATTGTATGGTACGGTCATGCATGTTTCGTTATTGAAACAAAGGGCGTGAAGATCTTAATCGACCCCTACCCCGATGTTGAGGATGATTTAATAGGACAGATAGATTATATCCTTGTAACTCATGAACACAGTGATCACTATGGAAAGACACCTCTTTTAGCTCGTTTGAGAGGAGCTAAAGTAATAGGTCCAAAAACAGTTTATTTAATGGCATTGAGCGATGGGATAACCAACGTTCAGCAAATAGAGGAAGATGAAGAAATTGAAGTTGAAAATGGGGTTCGAATTAAAGCTATCTACGCTGAGCATCCATCAAGCCAGTATCCACTTGGATTCATGATTTTTGGGGACAAAATTCTTTATCATACAGGGGACACCTACTTCACGCCTATGTTCAAGAAATTCAGAAGTTATAACATTGATGTACTTCTCGTGCCAATAAGTGGAAAGTCCACTGCAAGCGAAAGAGAGGCAGCTGATATAGTGGAGGTTATAAAACCTAAAATAGTTGTTCCAATGCATTATGGAGTTTATTCAGAATCAAGTGTTGATAAATTCATTGAAGAATTAAGAAAAAGAAGGGTATGGGTTATAATTAAAACCCTAAATGTTGGAGAAGTGTTTGAAGTTTAGTTTTGCTGTATTGTTATCGGGGGCAAATTTATGTCAACGTCAAAAAATGCCCTACTCTCGACTGGCAGTAAGGGCATAGATGAGCTTTTGGGCGGAGGGGTCGAAAAAGGAGTCTTAACTCAAATCTACGGTCCATTTGCAAGTGGAAAGACCACCTTAGCGATGCAAATTGGCTTGCTAAATAAGGGGAAGGTAGCGTATATTGACACTGAAGCTGGATTTTCACCAGAAAGGCTCAAGGTAATGGCAAGTAGTAGGGGATTAAATCCAGAAGAAGTTCTTCAAAAATTCTTACTTTTTGAGCCTGAAAATTTTAGAGAGCAAGGAAAGATTATAGCACGACTTAAAAAAATCGTCGATCAAAGATTTTCGCTTGTCGTTGTTGATTCAATAACAGCTCATTATAGGGTTGAATCAAATAAGCAAGCTGGTAGTACTGAGTTAAGCAAGCAATTACAGGTGCTTTTATGGTTGGCTAGAAAATACAAGATCGCTGTCATTGTAATTAATCAAGTCTTCCACGATTCCACAGCGAATGTCTTAAGACCAATTGCAGAGCAGACTTTGGGATATAAATGTAAAGACATTTTGAGACTCGAAAGGCTTGAAAGACCAGGAGTTAGGATAGCTGTTCTAGAGAGACATCGTTACAAACCAGAAGGTGGAATGGTATATTTTAAAATTACAGATAAAGGCATTGAAGATGTTTAATAATAGAAACAAAACACTTAGTTTTCTTAGATGTTTACTTGAAATTTTGTGACTTTTGTAAAGAAAAATTTAAGTAATTAATTGACAAAACAGATACTGAAGTGGTAAAAATGTGGGGTTGGAAAGAAAAACTCTTTTTGATCTCTATACTCCTATTGTTTGTCGTTCTTAGTGGATGTGCAGAAGAGAAAAAGCCTGAAACTATAATTATTGAGGATACAGATCCTGGTGTCACATGGTCCAAAGAGTGTGAGATTCAACAAAATCCTGGAGCAAGTGGAGGATCGTGGATAGCTTGTCCCCAAGAAGGCAACCACCTGCAATTGGAGCTAAGATAATTGTTAAGTTTAATGGAACCGCGGTTTCACTGATACATGTAACATGCCCTCATTGTGGAGTAGCTAAGGTTGAGATCGACGGAAAGTCATATCCTGTGATAGATATGTATTCAGCAGAAACTAAGGTGGGGGTAAAAACAAAGATAGCTGAAGGCTTACCAAACACCCAGCATACTCTTATACTTACCGTAGCCGAGGATAAAAATCCAAATTCTGCCGATCATGTTATAGTATTTGATGCTATCGAAGTAGCAACATCTTAAGAAACTCTTAACAAAATTAGAAAAACTAAAGAGAGAAGCTCTCAACTTAGATCTTCTCAAATACTTCTTGGGTTATCCTGAGAGTTGCCTTATACAGTCTCTCACTGACAATTCCTTCTTCGTAATGTCTTTTTAGCTCTTCTTTGTCTATTATCTCCTTCTTTCCATCTGCCCACTTGACTATGTCAATCTCCAAGTCAATGTATCTTGCTTTGTCTGGATAAATCTCAATGGGAGTGTTTATATTGTAGTACTCACCCTTTAAGTTTCCATCTTTATCATAATAGCTGTGCTTAAACCACCATTTTCCTTCCTCTATTTCAGTTATTGCATAGTCTCCAAATTCTATTGGTATTTCAAGTCCATCATAGAACTTTCCTGGTCTTAGATTCCTCTTTATAACTATACGTAGGGGATTTAATGACAATTCCAAAACTTCTCCTGGACCTATTCTAACTTTATGTCCATCTGGTTTGATGTGTTCCAGACTGAAGAGCCATCCTACTTTTGGACCTTTATTGCTTACTAAGGCATCTAAAAATCCCTCTTTAATCTTGTTCCTTTGAGAGGGAATCTTTGATAATATTCCTTCGGCTATTTCAACAGCAAATGCTATCTCCGGGTCGTATGATTTAAACTGATGATGACCCTCTATGGTAGGAACAACATCATTTCTAATGTTATCAAGCTTTTTCTTTGCCCCACCACCAAATTCAACCTCATAGATGTTCCTTCCTTCTATGATCTTTGCTGGAGCTGAATACTTGTCGGCTTCTTTCAATTTATCGGCTAATTTTGAAAGATTAATCAACTCATCTCTTAAAATATTCCAATCCTTATAAGCCGCTGCTGTTCTCCATAGAACACCCCAATCTCCAAGATTAACACTTAAGCCCAAGATTCTAAGCCTTTCTCTTTCCTCCTGATCCTTGATTTTCCTTGAAATCTTTACATGCCTTTCTGTTCCTATTGGCTTAGGTATCAAAACTGCGTAATCCCCTGGAATTGTTAAGAGTATACTTAGATGGGGCAGGATGTTGTGCTTTTTTACTTGAACTAAAACTTCATCTCCCTCAATAGCATCGGGAAGTTCTTCAATTAAAACGGTTCCAATGGCGTTTCCAATATCAACATATACATACTGCTCATCTCTTTTGACAACCATTCCCTTATAGATGCCGTAAAGCTGATAGGGCATTTTTCTAAAGAAAACGTCTATAAATTCATCTTCTAATGCGGATTTTATCTCTTCAACCTTTGTTCCTACCATTACCACTCCTTGGGAATCTCTTTTGTCGTAGATGTCTACATCAAATTCGTCGTAGCTCTTCTCTAATCCCAACCTCTCAGCAATTTTTTTGCTTGGCTGGGAGATTTTGAATCCTTTGTCCATTAGAAACTTTGTAAGTGCTGTGCTATATATTCCCCTAACCCTCACCGAAACCTCTGAGTTTGTAGACAATTTCACCACCTCTTTTCCGTTTATCCACAACTCCAATGAGAGATAATCCTTCGAGGATTTCACTAATTTGAGCTCTTGGAATTTTCGTTAGCTGTTCAATATTTCTCACTTCAACCCAAAGCAATCCCTTTGTATGCCATTCTCTTAAGGCATCTTCGACTTTATACACCCATGAGGGATGGATATAGAGGTGAGAGGTCAACAATCTTAATTTATTGAAATTTTCTTCGAGTTCATCTATCTTTTTTACATGCTCAACTATAACTGCCGGTGGCTTTTTTTCTTTTTCGCTTATAAACACTAACCCCTCAACTTCGGCACTAAGTCTTTGTAAGGATTGATTTAAAGAGTAATCATAAACCCTATAAAATTGAAGGAGTCTCTGTAAAGATAGTTTTATTCTTGTCTTGCTACTAAAACTTTCTATCCCCTGATTTAGAATAGTTAAGATCTCTTCAATTCTAAATTTCATTTGATGTTCATCCTTTTGAATCTCTCTGGCTAAGTTCTCAAGCTCACCGCCAAGAATTAGTGCTTTCTTATACATTTGAGAGGCTACGCTAAATTTCTCCTCAGAAAGAGCATATACTTTGGAAACTTCCTCTCTAAGAAGTTCCAAATTGTTAGTGATTGAAGGGTCGTAAAGCCTTACAAAAAGCTTTTCGAACTTTGAGTGCAATTCTTCAGCTCTTGAAATGATTTCCTTAAGTTCTTCTACACTCACTCTTCATCCCCCAATTGAATTTCATGAACAACGTCATACTTTTACTTTTCGCTTTTCATCATTTAAGGTTCAGTGAGGTAATTAAAGTTAATAAACATGTTTACCCAAAAGCTTTTTTTAATTTATTTAAGTTAACATACTCTTAGGTGGAATAAATGGTTTTAGTGGATAGATTTGGCAGACCAGTGACAAATCTTCGAATTTCTGTCACTAAAAGATGTAATTTAAACTGCTTTTACTGTCATCGAGAAGGTCAAAAGGAAGGAGAAGTGGAGATGACTCCAGAGGAAATTGAGAGGATAGTAAAGATAGCGTCTCTTCTTGGAATTAAAAAAGTAAAGCTGACCGGAGGGGAACCTACAATAAGAGATGATATAGTTGAAATCGTGAAAAGAATAAGACCTTATGTAGAGGATTTATCCCTAACAACAAATGGAACTGTTATGTATCGTCTGGCTGAACCTTTAAAGGAAGCTGGACTTGATAGGGTTAATGTTAGTCTCGATACCCTTGATAGGAAAAAATATAAAGAGATAGCAGGATATGATGTTTTGCCTTGGGTTTTGAGAGGTATTAAAAAGTCTGTGGAACTTTTTGAACCAGTAAAGCTCAATATGGTCGTTATGAAGGGTTTAAACGATAATGAAATATGGGATATGATTGAATATGCAGCCAAGATTGGTGCAGTTCTTCAGCTTATTGAGATTGAAGTACCAAGAGAATTGGAAGACTCTTGGTTTTTTAAAAAGTATTTCTATCCGTTAAAGCCTCTTGAAAGTGAATTTGAGAAAAAAGCTGTAGCGATAAAGGAAAGAAAGCTACATAGAAGAAAGAAATATTTTATACCTACCGAGTACGGAACAGCTGAGGTTGAGGTTGTTAGGTCTATGCATAATACAATTTTCTGTGCAAACTGTACAAGGATTAGACTAACAGCAGATGGACATCTAAAAACCTGTCTTCTCAGAAAAAATGATCTTGTTGATATTTTAACACCTCTCAGGAACGGTGCAAGTGAGGAAGATGTGGTTAATCTCTTTAAGCGTGCTATTTCAATGAGAATGCCTTATTGGAGGTAGATAATTATTTATATATTTTGACATACTTTTAGTTTGGTGGAAGTATGGATGTTTATAACTTCCCAGGCTTGATTATGGGGAGTATTATACTCTTAGCATCTTTGTATGGACTGTATAGGGCTTATGTATTTTATTCATCACTCTTTGAAGGATTTGCAAGGAAATTGGCGTTTAGAGTCATGATAGGATTCGTTTTAACTGTTGGTGGCTCTATTGGCGTTATTATTGACTCGATATCCGAGGAGAAGTTGTGGTTTGTTATGGCAGTGCTATATATAATTTCCTATGTTATCCTTATGACTGCGGTTCTTCGCTATCTAAGAAGCTTATCATCAATTTCGTATAAACCTATGGGGAAGATGGAAGGAATTCCCGCAAATGCTTTTATCGTTAATAATAAAGAGGATTCAATTAAGATTTTACAACTTCTTGCACCAAAACTAAAGGGTGTTTTTGTGATAAGCAGAAAACAGCAAAGTGAATGGGAAAAGGAGTATAGGGTTAAACCAGATAGATTTTTGTGGCTGACCAGGGTTGAAAGAAAGGGTGTACAGCCAACAAAGCTCCATGTAATGTTGGAGGAGATAGTGAGATTTATTAAAGAGAAAGGTGGGGGTGTGCTAGTTTATATTGACAGTATAGAGTATTTACTCCTTTACAATGATTTTAATACCGTTGCTAAGTTCTTGTTTTCTCTGAAGGATTACATCATGATTGAAAACTCCTTACTTTTACTTTTTGCATCTCCCAGTACTTTGGAAGAAAAATATTACAAACTCCTTATTAGAGAATTTGAAGAAATTACTGCAAATAAGCTTCTTGAAGAAGTTGCTCTTTATGAAGCTTTACCTGAAAGGAAAGAATTTAAAGAGAGGGATAAGACTAACAATCATGCCAGCCATAAGAGTAAGTAAAAGTGATGCAGAGAAAATCAAAAAGCTTTTAAAGAAGCTTAATCTTTACGATGGAAAGAGGAGACCTAAACGAGGGGAGGATTTCATTTTATTGCCAATTCTTAATCCGGAGAAAGTTAAAAAGTTGGGATTTGAGATTATCGATGTTAATTTGCCCCTTAGACCAGAGAGGCAGATTTTTAAAAATCTTGAGTCTGTTTTAAAGGATAAATTTTCTGAAGAAGAACTTCAATACTTGAGGCGATATGATATAATTGGTGATATTGCTGTAATTCAGATACCTCCTGAAATTGAGCATAGACAAAAAGATATAATTGAAGCTTTGTTAACTTTACATCCTTTTTTAAAGGTTATAGCCAAAAGAGGCTTTCATGAGGGGACTTTTAGAATTAGAAGATATGAAATAATTTGGGGAGAGAAAAGATTAAGCACGGTTCATAAGGAAAATGGAGTCAAAATAAAGGTTGATTTGGAAAGGGTTTTCTTTAATCCAAGGATGAAAGGAGAAAGATATCGTCTAGCTCAGCGTGTAAAAGATGGGGAAAAGATTTTGCTTCTCTTTGCAGGGGTTTTGCCTTACGCTTTAGTCATTGCAAAATATAAGAACGTTGAGATCACAGCAGTTGAGCTTAACGATGAAGCTGTAAAGCTTGGCTTGGAAAATATAGAACTTAACAAGAATAAGCTAAAAGGGAAGATTGAAGTTGTTCAAGGAGATGTTTTTGAAGTAGTTCCAAAGTTAGGTTACTTTGACAGGATTATAAGCCCAACACCAAGAGGTGTTGATGCCCTAAATTTGGCTTTGAGTAAGATAAAAAGCGGATGGCTTCATTACTACGATTTTGTTCATGAAAAAGATATTCAAAAGTTTAAGAATCGCATATTAAATGAATGCATAAAACTTGGAAAAGATTGTGAAGTGTTTATTAAAAAGGTTTCAGATTTTAAACCTCACGTCTTTAAGGTTTGCGCTGATGTTGGAGTGAAATAATAAAAATCAGCATTTACAGAGTTTAATCAAAATTTTTCTCCTTCTTGGACCGTCTAATTCAATGAAGAGAACACTTTGCCATGTCCCTAAAGCAAGTTTTCCGTTCTCAATTGGTATCACTAGACTTGGATTCATTAAAATGCTTCTTAAGTGAGAATGGGCATTGTTATCTATTGAATCGTGAGCGTAACCTTTTCCTTTTGGAATAATCTTTTTAAAAAGCTCTTCAATATCTTTTAGTAGCCTTGATTCATTCTCATTGATAATTAGTGCTGTTGTCGTGTGTTTGGTGAAGATTATAACAATTCCTTCATTTATATTGCTCTTTTTAATGATCTCGTTGATTTTTGGGGTTATATCAATTATCTCAAACTCTTTCTTCGTAAAAAGCTCAATCTCAAACATGAACATCACCAAATTAGTTTTATCTTTAACATTTTTAAATTGTTAATGCCATTGGCATTATGTGAATTAAAATGTATGCAGTAATATTTGGAAAAAATCCCAAGCTGAGTGAAGCTGAGTTTTTTGCCTTTACAAGGCGTTTTGGATTAAAAGTTAAGATAGTTGAAACTTCTAAGGAGTGGCTTATCTTTAAAAGTAATAGAAAAATTGAACACTTATTTTCAAAGCTTGGTGGTTCGTTAAAGCTTATCAAAATTGTAGGGAAAGGAGAGGAGAGTATAAATGATTTGGAATATGTAAGGTACTTTACCATAAGCATTTATGGGGAGGATGATTGGAGAGTTTGGCGCAAGCTTGGAAGTGAAATAAAAAAGAGATTTAAAAGTGAAGGCTCTTCAAAGTTCTTTAAACCTGCTAAAGTATATGCAATGCCCTCCGAATTAATTTTAAAGGGATTTCCTGAAACCAAAGATTTTGTTTTCATTTTTGGAGAGAATCTTTATGTGGGGGAAACTATCAGAATTACAGACCCGTTTGAGCTTAAAAAGCTCGATGTTGGAAGACCTGTGCAAAGAGCCATTTTTTCCATTCCTCCTCGTTTAGCAAGGATAATGGTAAACCTGACTGAAATTAGAAATGGCAACTTTTTAGATCCCTTTTGTGGGATTGGGACAATCGTTCAGGAATTTCTCCTTCAGGGACTAAACGCTTATGGAAGTGACATTAATGAGAAAGCGGTTAAAGGTGCAAAGGAGAACATGAAATGGCTCAAGAAAGAGTTTAAGGTTAGAAAATCGGCACATTTAATGGTTTGTGATGCAAGAAAATTAAAAAGATGTTTTAGGATGAAATTTGATGCAATAGTTACGGAGCCTTACATGGGAAAACCTTTGAAGCATAACCCGACAAGAGGGGAAGCAATAAACATGGCAAATGAACTTGACCGCTTTTATTATCAGATCTTTGAGAGCTTTACAAAAGTGCTTAAAAGAAATGCAAGAGTCGTTTTTGTTTTTCCGGCTTACAAATTAAAGGACGGGAAGATTTACCGCAAGGATAGGAGATGGCTTGAAAAACTTGGCTTTGAGATTTTGGACAGATATACAGATTTTGAAAAAAGACATAAAGTTGTGAGAGATATTCATGTGCTTAGATTTAAGGGCTAATCATTTCCAAATAATCTTTCATGCTCTTTCTTTATACATCGATGTGCTACAGCAATTAGTCCAGCCTCTTTTGCCTTTTTAAAAGCATCTCTATTGTAGGTTTTAAACTGGAACCACACAACTTTTGCACCTTTTTTAATAGCTTGTTCTACTATTTCCCCTGTAAATTCGGGTCTCCTGAAAATATCTACTATGTCAATCTCTTCTGGAACATCTAAAAGCGAGGGATAGCTTTTCTTTCCTAAAACTTCTTCATATCTTGGATTAACGGGTATTATCTCATAGCCGTGTTCCATCAAATATTTAGCAACCTGATAACTGTCCCTTTCTGGTTTTGGAGATAAACCCACGACTGCAATCCTCTTATACTTTGTTAAAATTTCTTTTATGTCATCATCAGTTAACCTATCCACGGGCATCTTCTTAACCATAAAATCACCTAATTTTATTTGAAAGCCTTAGATTAAAACAATTGCGCTAGCAAAATTTATATTGATGAAAGTTTTTTCATAATCGGGTGGTAAAATGCTCTATGAAGAGCGGATTTTTCATAGGGGATTTGCCATAATAATATTGGCTCCATTCTTGATTGCATCTACTGTAGGTGGATATGCTGTTTATATCGAAAAAGAGGGGTTTGAGATTTTTGTGATTGGAATGGGAGTTACTTTCCTAATGATTCTTGATGCCTGCTCATTAAAGATTGAAATCGATGAAAGGGAGATCAGACTTAGAGGAGTTCTCGGCTTAATAATGAGAAAAACGATTAGGATTGAGGATATTAGAAGTTTTGAAGTAAGTGAAGGGTGGCTTAGGTGTAGTGGTTTTATTCACTTCAATTTGCCTGCAAAGGCTTGTATTGCCATATATCGTAAAAGAGGAGTTAGCGTTTCATTTACAACAAATAATCCAGAGGAGATTGCTAGCATTTTAGCTACTTTAGGCGTTCCACGAGAACTTTCAATCCGTTAAGTCCGGTAATTTTAACTTTTTCTCCCTCCTTTATAACTCCATTAAGGCTTATAGCTCTCCAATATTCCTTTTCAATTTTAACTAATCCCTCTGGATTGAGCTCTTCAACTACAATTGCTTCTCTTCCAATTAATGCTTCTGGTCCTACTTCAGCTTTCTTCTCAAGAACTCTCCACAAGAAAGGTGCAATTACAAGATCTTTTATAACTAAAAACCCAATAATAAATGCTGTAAGTTTTAAAGGAACTTTAATACCAGCAGAGGGCAAGATAATCAAGAGAAATATCCCGACTATTATTTCATCTATGGAAATTGTTAAGATTTTGAAAATTTTTAGGAGAGATTTTAGTTTCATTCTCATCACTCTAACTTAGTGTTCATGAGATTAAAAGACTAAGTTTGGTAAACCACCATAGATTAAAAGTAAAAGTCCAACTAATACGGGCTGATGTATGATGTAGATTTTTAACGTGTTCCTTCCAGCCCAGCATATAAATTCCACTGGAAGTATCTTGGGGAATGAAATATTCATTTTTCTTATCCCCTGAGGATACGCAATCGATCCAAAGGTTAAGCCTAAGAGATAAACTCCGAACCAAGGAAATATTGGAAAATAGTCGAGGGTGAAGAAGTTCTCTGGCATTATGCCAAAGGGAAGCAATAGATAAGTATTGAGAGTTACGTTTGAAACGATAAAGCTTCCTAAGATGAAGAAGAGAGCCAAGAAAAAGTTCAATTTGCCAAAACGATAGAAGGGGATTGCTAAAATACTTGCAGTTCCAAGAAAGTGCAGGATTCCAAAATATATTGTCCCGCTCTCGAGAAGTAGGTATGTTGTAAGGGTTATTAAAATCCCCAGTCCAAAGAGCTTTCCAAACCTTATAAAATACTTTTTGTATGGCTTTGAATTCTTTTTTATACTTCGTGAGTAGCTTATCCAGAAGGATAAGCCAGATATGAACACAAAAATAGAAGCTGTTGTGTATGCAAAGAGTTTCCAAAAAAGCTGATGCTGAGAATAGTTAAGGAAATACTGTAAATCGGTAACAAAATTTGATATAACCATCATTATTATACCAATTCCCCTAGCAAAATCAACTTCCCAAAAGCGCCCCTTGGAATAGATTTTACTGTTGAACATGGCAATCAAATTAATATAAGTGTATCTCCATTATTTAAATTGATAGGTTATGATTAGGATCATAAAGATTAAAGCCAAAAGTATTTTCACAAAAAGCAGAATTCCTGGTGTGGATTACGTTATAAATCAGTACGTTGGGTGTCAGTTTGCTTGTAAATACTGCTATGCTAAATTTATCTGCAAATGGAAAGATTATGGGAAATGGGGAACTTGGATTGAGGTTAAAGAAAATGCTCCAGAGCTTGCGAGAAAATACGTTAGTGGAGAAATTGCAATGTCAAGTATAAGTGATGCTTATCAACCAATTGAGGCAAAGCTAAATTTAACAAGAAGGGTTTTGCAAAATATGAGCAAAAGGATTAACCTGAGCATTTTAACAAAATCTCCCTTGGTAACGAGGGATATTGATATTCTTAGGCTTTTTAAGAATATTGAAGTTGGTTTAACCGTTAACACCTTTGAAGGAAAAGAAAAAAAGCTTTTTGAACCTCTAACGCCAATTCAGAGAGCAAGGATAAGTGCTTTAAAAGTGCTCCATGATGAGGGGATAAAAACTTACGCATTTATCAGTCCAATAATCCCTCAAGTTACGGATATTGGAGCTATCGTAAAGGAAACCAGAGGTTTTGTTGACTATTACTTTTTTGAAGTCTTAAATCTTAGGGCAAGTGGAAGAGAATTTCAAAGAAGTTTGATGGAAAACTATCCAGAGAGCTATAAAACTTTAGTTAGAGATGAATCGTTTTGGAAGTTCATTAAAGAGCTTAAAGAAGAGATAAAAAGACTGAACATTAATGCAGAGGGCATTGAAATACATAGAAAAGGGTGGGAGTTCATTCCACTCCAATAACGAGAATATAAAGTGAATTAACATTCGTCCTTGTTGGTCCACTTATTAGAAGTGCTTTTGCTCTTTTTAGGGCTTCATATGAGTTATGATTAGCTAAATATTCTTCAATGCTTATTCCTTCTTTTTCTAAAAGTTCTGCTGTAAAGCTGTCAACCAATCCTCCAGCTGCGTCAGTTGGTCCATCAGTTCCATCACTATCTGCCGCCAGAACAGCGACTCCTCTTAAGCCTTTAATTTTTCTTGCTGTACTCAAAGCGAATTCTTGATTTGGACCACCTAAACCAGCTTTCCCTAAAATTGTAACTGTTGTTTCACCACCAGCTATTAAAACACAAGGCTTCTCAAATGGTCTGTTTTTGTGATAGATCTCATCTATGATTGAGCCAAAAGCTAAAGCAACATCTTTTGCCTCTCCTTCAAGTGTTGTTGTTAGGATATGGGCTTTTAATCCCAACTTTTCAGCTTTTTTCTTTGCACTTTCGCAAGCAACCTCAACACTTCCAATTATAAAATTATGAATATTGGGTAAATCTTCTTTTAAGGTCTCTTGGACTTTTCCTTGTAAGCCAAGTTCTATATGCTTTTTAACACTTTCAGGTAGCTTATCCCAGATATTATAGACTTTTAAGATTCTGTAAGCATCTTGAAAAGTTGTGGGGTCTCTTACGGTTGGTCCAGATGCTATTGCCTCTAGATTATCTCCAACAACATCGGATAAGATTAAGCTTATTAATGTTCCTTTAACAAGTTTTGCCAGCTTTCCGCCTTTAACTTTTGAAATGTGTTTCCTAACGGTGTTTATCTCGTGAATTTTTGCTCCACTCTTTAGAAGTAGTTCATTGACCTTGATTTTATCTTCCAAGCTTATTCCATCTTCTGGGAGCATAAAAAGAGCGGAACCTCCACCTGATATTAGAACTAAAAGAATGTCTTCTTCTTTAACTTTTTTAGCCAGCTCAACTCCCAATTGTGCCCCTTTTTGAGAATTTTCGTCTGGTATTGGATGTCCAGCTTCAATAACTCGTATTTTTCTAAGAGGTAAGGAATAGCTGTACTTTGTCACTGCAATGCCTTCTTTTATTCTCTCATCTAAGATTTCTTCCACGGCTTTTGCCATGGAGCAAGCGGCTTTTCCAAAAGCTAGGACATAAATATTGCCCTCTATATTGAACTCTTCCCCTTTAATGATGATCCTATCTCCCTTAAGCTTTAGTGACTTTTTTACAGCATTATATGGGTCTGAGTCATCAATTGCCTTCTCTAACAGCTTTAGTGCAATCTCTTTAGCTTTAGCATCTCCAAAGCTTAGAATCTCTTCTTTGTTGAACATAGTCACCCCCAAAGAAAGGAATGAGAAAAAGTATTTAACTTTTAAGAATTTGTCGATTAGTATATAACCTTTGAAGTGGAAATATCTTACCATGAGGATTATAGGCAATCCAGCTTTGGTGTTATTTTTCTTATCCCCCATAATAGGAGAGCTACTTTCAGGTTCAGCTCCTCCAGTAGAGTTCTTTAATCCTTTTTCTGTTTTAGTGCTTTCAATTCTCTATGGTGGAGGTGCGGTTTTAATTAGAGAGGCAAAGGTTAGATGGAGAAAAGATTTTACTGCTATTTTATTGCTGGGTGCAGCTTATGGAATTGCAGAGGAAGGGTTATTTGTAAAGAGCTTCTTTGATCCAAACTGGA
Organism: Thermococcus sp. JdFR-02; assembly: GCA_002009975.1. Classification (GTDB taxonomy): domain Archaea; phylum Methanobacteriota_B; class Thermococci; order Thermococcales; family Thermococcaceae; genus Thermococcus_C. The sequence continues at coordinate 322,209 of MTLP01000042.1, read as the reverse complement.
TGGATTTGGAACCTTTAGCTAACTATGGCAGAATATTTGGGATTAATTTAATTTGGGCAATATACTTGACATTTTATCATATGGTCGTTAGCATTGCAGTTCCTATTGCTTTAGTTGAGCTTTTATATCCTGAGAAGAGAGGCAAGCCTTGGTTAACTGATAAGGGAGTAAAACTCTTATTTTTAGCGTTTGTGTTTAATGGCGCGTTTATATTTCTGGCTTTGAACCCTTATAGTCCTCCTCTAATTCCTTATCTGTTCTTTTTAGTTCTGACAATACTGATTGTTAAGAAAGCCAAACAGTTACCTCCTAAAATTCTAATTCATTTTGGTAAAAGAGAAGCAAGTGAGAAAAAGCTGGTAGTTTTAGGTTTTCTCTTGATGTCTATATTCTTCTTTGGCTTATTTGGACTTCCGAATTTTCTTTCTCCCATACTTAACATTTTAACAACTTCTCTCTCCATAGGAATAGTAGTCGTACTTATCCTACGATACTCTCTCAATTGGAAAGACAAACACAGCTGGGCTTTTTGCTTTGGAATTCTGCTATTTTTTATAATTTTAGCTCCTCTACAGGAATTGGACAAATCAAGACCAGACAACACAAGTGGAATGACCTTGGTTGGATTAGCAGTGCTGATTTTTCTGCTCTGGTTGAGGCATAAGATTGTGAAAAGAGAGCTATTCTTCAATTATTAGCTCAACGATAACCTTTTGCTTGGGATTTTTTAATTTTTCCACGATTTCTCTCTTAATGTCTTTTGCCGCTTTATTAGCCTTTATAGCTAATGTTCTACCATCTATGTAGTCACTTTTTCGAATCACCATTGAAATCGGATTCTCAAAATTCAAATTCTCATTTCCAAAAGCTATAATCTCGTCGATTAATTCACCAACAATTAGTCTGATTCTGAGCTTTTTTCCTTCTTTGAGGGCTTTTTTAAAGTCTTCACTTAGATCTTTTAATCCTTTATTTGCTTTTATGCAGAGTATACAGTCTCCTCTTGGTGTCAAGAACTCCTCTTTTGTAATTTCCAATGTTGACCTATGAGTTGCTTTTACATTTTCATGTCCATGGCAGATTATCCTTTCTTTGAACATAATTGGAGCTATCATCCCTATTTTATAATCTTTTCTCAGTGTTGTTTGCTCAGTCCTCCAATGGAAAAACTTTAAAATGGATGTGTTTGATTGAATTATGGCGAAGGCTTTAAAAACTACTTTCAAGATTATGGTGGAAGAAAAAAGGAGGGGTGTAGAATGGGAAACATTAGGCAAGGTTTCATTAAGAGAGTTGCAAGAGAGCTTGTTGATAGATATCCAAACGAATTCACAACAGACTTTGAGCACAACAAGAAGAAGATTCAGGAGCTTACTACAATAACAAGCAAGACAATAAGGAATAGAGTAGCTGGTTATGTTACAAAGCTTGTTAAAATGAAGCAAGAGGGAAAGATCCTCTAAATTTGATAAAGCTCTTTCCTAATCCTTTTTAATTCCTCTGCAAACTCTGGAGGTAACATTTTTTCTATTTCTCTCAAAACTCTGTTAAATTCCTCCTCATTCTCTTGTGCTAAGCGGCGCATTAAATTTTCCATATAAGCTTCTGTGATAAGTCTAACTTCCTCAAGCTCTTGCTTAACTCTTATATACTCCTCAATTTTCTTCTCTATTTCATTTAAAAATTCTGAAAGCTCTCTAAGTTTCTCTTCTACTGGTCCTTGTGCTTTTATCAATGCTTTAGCATATTCATACTCCTCGGTCTTTCTTAGAACCTTTGGTTCATACATTTCAGTCCCGAAGATATAGGGAGTTAATAACACCTCCAATCTAAAGCCTCGCTTTATTGTGTAGTATTTTCTTGGTCTTCCCCTTGGAATTCTTTCAATTCTACCTTCAATTAATCCCGCTTCTTCTAAAATTCTTAAATGTTCCAAGACGGCTTTTTGCCCCACTCCAAGCTCTTGAGAAAGTTCACTAACAAAATAAGGTCTTTTAGTGAGCAGGATAAGTATTCTACGTCTAGTTTCATTACCCAACACATCTAATAATCTGCCCAGCTCTCTATTTGAGCCCATCTTCTCACCCCTAATATGGAAGAACTTCTCTAACTTAATGTTAGAAAAGTTTAAAACTTAAGTCTTTCGGTTTTGGGAGTTATGGTCCAAACATTTGAATAAAAATTGTGTAAAAAGGGTCATGGAACTACATGGTGTTTTCTGCACCGAGCCTCATAGCTCTCCAGTCCTCCAACTAATATAATAGGTGAATCTCTTGGAGCTGGCTTCCCATCTATCAATCTTTGACTTCTTGTTGCTGGAGCTCCACAAACAGTGCATATTGCGGTTAGATAAACTATGTTGTCTGCTTTGACTAAAAGCTCTTTAGTAACTTCGAAAGGATCTCCCTTAAAATCCAAATTAAGCCCAGCAGCAATAACATATATTCCTTCATCGGCTAATTTATTGAGCATTTCAACAATCGAAGGCGGGAAGAATTGAACCTCATCAACGCCTATAACCTCAAAACCTTCTTTCATAGTTATCTCATAAATCCTGTTTACTCCTTCATCAGTAGTCGGGATTACAAAAGCTTCGTATCTTAACCCATTATGTGCGACCACTTCACTCTGGCTGTATCTATTGTCAATTGAAGGCTTAAACAAAGCCGCTTTCCTTTTTGCAAAAATTTGGCGCTCAATTCTCTTTATGAGTTCGGTTGTTTTTCCAGCAAACATGGGACCAGTAATGACTTCTAAGAAACCCTCTGGATGCATGATACTCACCAATATCAAAATGTTTGAGGTGGTTAAAACTTCTTGCCTTCGAAAACTTGACAGAAAGGCAAATTGTGGTGGAGAATGTTGGAAAGTTATGTGTTCCTTTTATAACGCCTCTAAACATTTAGAAAGGAGAAAGAAAAAACGAATCAAATTGGTGTCACGAATCCCCATTTTTCAAGAGCCCTTGCAAGCTCTTTATGGGTCTTTGCATACTCATCGAGAGGAATGCCTCTTATAATAGCATCAAGAGCTTGTCTAACGGCTATCGCTCCAGCCCTTGGTCCGTCTGGATGACCAAGGGTTCCTCCTCCAATCTGGAGAACTATGTCAGTTCCGAGGGCATCTATAACTCCCGGAAGATTGCCTGGATGCAGTCCACCCGAACTGACGGGTATTCCCGGCTTTATATGGTGGAATTTCTGTTCAAGATGGAAAACATCGTTTTCCTCTGGAACATAGTGCTCCTCACGGAATACCCTTGCAAACTGTATAACTTCCCACTTTCCACCTTCAAGTTTACCGACACCAGCTGTTCCAACGTGAAGCTGATCAACACCAATTATTCTATAAAGCTTCGCAAGAACATACATCGATATACCATGGTAGGGGTCCCTTGTAAAGGCGGCATGCATTGCCCTATGGGCATGTATAGCTAGACCATGATCTTCAGCTAAATCCCTAATGTACTCTAAAGCTCCCCATCCAGTAACAACTACATCGACCATCACATAGGGGTTTCCATAATCTGCGACGAGCTTTAGGCGCTTTTCCATCTCTCTCACATCAGCTGTGATGTTGGCAAACCATACCTTTTTTTCTCCAGTCTCGTTTTCGACCTTCTCAATGACCTTCATTATCTTCTCAGCCCTCTTCTCAAAGGTGCAGTAATCGGGGCTTGTGAGATTTTCGTCATCCTTGATGTAGTCCATTCCGCCGCTGAGCAGTTCGTAGGCGAGTTTTTCAACTTCTTTCGGTGAATATCCAACCTTGGGCTTGGGAACTGTTCCAACTATAGGTCTGTCTTTTATGCCAAAAATCTTTTTAACACCCTCTCTTCCTTTACTTGGACCTTTGAAGTTCTTAAGAAACTTCTTTGGGAAGTATATATCCTCTAGGCGAAGCCCAGCAACTCTCTTCATTCCAAAGACATTTCCAGCAATTGAAGCAAGAAGTCCGGGTAAGTTGCCTTCCTCAAAAAGATCAACTGGATAAGCTATTTTCACAATCCAAGAACCGTCGCCCATATCATGGAAGTAGTAAGCTTTAGCAGATAACTTTCTAACTCTCTCTATGTCATGCCAGGGAGTGAGGCTTGTCCATGTTCCAGTACTACTCTCAGCAGCAACCCCACCAGCAGCAGCTTCAATTGTAAATCCTTCTGCAGGCTTGATTCTAAAAATTGCTATTACATCTTTCTCTAAGTTGGGTGTATAGCTCTTATCTATATATCTGTCGTATATCTCAAACTTTTCAGGCATTTCTATACCCTCCTAATGCTTTAAAAAATATTTCATTACTGAACGTTTTTAAGTGTTTCTGGACAATTCATAAGCTGTTGAATTTTTTATTACCCAGAAATGCCCATTAAAAGGTAAAAGAAGAGGAAAAAGGTTTCATTCCATGGCGCTCATTAACTCATCAACATTTTCTGGAGGCTTGGTCATTAAACTGACCACTATTGTTGCTAAGAGTGAGAACAGGAACGCTGGAACTAATTCGTAAATTCCTGTTGTTGCTTTTAGGTAGAGCTTCCAGATTATGGTTGTGAAGGTTCCTACTATAAATCCAGCAACAATTCCCCATTTTGTTGTTCTCTTCCAGTAGAGTGATAATATTAGTGTTGGACCAATTGCAGCTCCAAGTCCACCCCATGCAAAGAGGACTAACCAGAATATAATGTCCTTTGCAAAATATGCTAGCAACATTGCTAGAATACCCGCAGCAATAACAACTACTCTACTAAGGAACAGTACTCTGTCTTCATCTAATTTCCTGCCTTTTTCTATGACCTCTTGATAGAAGTCTCTAACTATAGTTGATGCGACTACTAACAATTGAGAATCTGCTGTTGATAGAATTGCTGCAAAAACACCACCAACTAAAATTCCATAGAGCAGTGGTCCGAAGAAGTCTGAAGATAGAACCAAATAAATCATTTCAGCGCTTTTATTTGGAAGCATTGAGACGTCTGGATACAAGGCTCTACCTACTAAACCTGTGAAAATTGCACCCCATGCTAAAACTACGTTCCAGAATGTTCCGATAACTGTGGATGCTCTCAATTTATCTGGATTGTCAATAGCCATGTATCTGACTATGATGTGTGGTTGTCCTGGTGAACCAAATCCAATTCCAAGGAATCCTATTAAGCCTCCCATACCAAGTGAGAATGGATCGACATATTTTGGATTTAATTGTTGGAGAATAGATAACATTGCGCCAGATCCACCCACCTTAGCTATTGCCACAACTGGGAGGATAACCAAACCAACTATCATTATTACAGCCCTAATCACGTCATTATAGGCAACTGCAATGAATCCACCGAGAACCATGTAAATTAATATCAACAGTGCTGATATTAGCAGTGCAGTAAATGGTGACAATCCGAGAGCAGTGCTTAGAGACTTAGCACCTGCATTGAATTGAGCTCCAACGTAGGCGGTTAAGAACAATGCTATAATTATAGATGCAAGTATTCTAAGTATTTTTGACTCATCTCTAAACCTTGCCTCAAAGTAATCTGGAACGGTAATACAATCGTATTTCTCTGAAAATCTTCTCAAACGCATTCCCATGTAAACGAATTGGAACATTTCTGCAACTATATAACCTACAGCTGCCCATACTGCACTTACACCTTTTGCGTAAGCCATACCACTTAGTGCTAAAACAAGCCATGAAGATCTACCTGAAGAAACTGCTGAAAGTGCAACGACTATTTTGTCCATTGCTCTACCGCCAACGAAGAAGTCCTCTTCAGTCTTTGTGCGCTTCATTACCAAAAACCCAACAAAAATTGGCAACAACAATGTAAACAAAAATGCAACTAAAGCTACAGGGTTTTTTAACATTTCATACGCACCCATTTATTCTACCCCCAACTTATTGTTTTTATCTATCTTTTCTTTCCTGTAAAGTAGTATATCAAAACTGATGTTAACACTATCAAAGTTGGAAGTACAAACAAAACAAAGTTTGCCCCTGCCATGGTATTGTGCACCTCCTTGGAGCATTTGACGTTTGTATATTTGCGTGATTTTTGTATATAAACGTTACGTCATTCGACAAATATCGACATGTTACTGTTTATTTGCATAGTGTTACTGGAAGGGAAATTCTTTGGTATCATTATACGATTGTAACATAATGTAACAAAAAACAAGCACACAACAAAGTACTATTTTGATTAGGAAGATCAACTTGACCAGTAGCAATATAGGTGAAAATGCCTAAAAATGTCTATCTTAATCCTGTTAGCATTATTTTTCGAGAACTCTCAACAAATATAAGGGAGATCATCAAATCTTTGCCTGAGTGGGGTTATTTTCCGAAAAGTTTATATATGCCTTTGTTCAAAAATTAAAATGCAGATATTAACAAAAAAAATTTTAGGAGGTTGGGGAAATGGCTGAGTTACCAATTGCCCCAGTTGATAGATTGATTAGAAAGGCAGGTGCTGCAAGAGTTAGCGAAGAGGCAGCAAAAGTATTAGCCGAGCACCTCGAGGAGAAGGCTGTTGAGATTGCTAAGAAGGCTGTTGAGCTTGCAAAGCACGCTGGAAGAAAGACAGTCAAAGCCGAGGATATTAAGCTCGCTATTAAGGCTTGATTTCTATTCTCTTCCTTAATTTTTGGTATTTTCATTTTTAAAGCTTTTTAAGGATATTTCCATTGTGTCTCCCAAGGTTTAAAGGTCTCAAACTCAAATTTTTTGTCTTTAATTTCACCGACAACAAAGGTAGGATCACTGAATCTCGGCACAGTTGGAGAACCTGGATTTAAAATCGCCACTCTTTTTTCCATAAACTCATAAGTCTCAAAGAAAAACCTATGAGTATGTCCAAATATTAATAAATCAACGTCCATATCTAACGCTTTATATTTTAGGGTTTGGGTATCTAAAGGGTAAAGCTGATGTCCATGAATCATGCCAATTCTAAGTTTCTCAACTTCAACCACCTGCTCCTCTGGGTAACTTGGTAAATCTAAGTTTCCTCTAACTACAACAACAGGTGCAATTTCTTCAAGAGTTTCTTTAACACTTGGAGCGGTCAAATCACCAGCGTGTAAAATAAGCTCAACCTTTTTTCTCCCAAAAATATCAAAAATTAGATCAGGAAGGTAAGAGGTTTTGTCTGGATAATGAGTGTCACTTAATATTCCAATTCTCATTCTATCACCATCGGAGAGGTCCCCTTTCGTCACCAATCGGCGACGGGTTTGTTTCCTCATCTGGTGAAAAGAAAAAAAACTAAATGTTTAGCTTAATTCCAAGCTTTTCAACCAATTCTTTGTATCTATTTCTAACTGTAACTTCAGTAACGTGAGCAACTTCAGCTACTTCTCTCTGCGTTCTCTTTTCTCCTTCAAGAACACTTGCTATATATAAAGCGGCAGCTGCAACACCCATAGGTCCCCTACCACTTGTCAATCCCTTCTTTATAGCCTCTTGGAGTATTTTAATAGCCCTTGATTTGGTTCTTTCACTCAATCCAAGCTGATCTGCAAATCTGTTGACATAATCAATTGGACTTGTTGGAGGTAATCTAAGGTTTAATTCCCTTGCTATGAATCTATAACTCCTTCCTATCTCCTTTTTGTCAACTCTTGCGACCTCTTCAATTTCATCTAAGGTTCTTGGTACTTTAGCCATTCTACATGCTGCATAGAGACAAGCGGCTGTGACACCTTCAATAGAGCGACCTCTAATTAAGTGCTCCATAACTGCTTTTCTATAAAGAACGGCTGCCATTTCCTTAACATTTCTTGGCAATCCCATTTGAGAAGCCATTCTATCCAATTCACTCAAAGCAAAAGCCAAGTTTCTTTCAGCTGCATCTGAAACTCTAATTCTCCTTTGCCATTTTCTCAAACGATACATTTGAGCTCTTGTAGTTGCAGATAACTCATGACCGTGAATGTCCTTGTTTTTCCAGTCTATCATAGTTGAGAGTCCTTTATCGTGAATTGTATATGTAATTGGAGCACCAACTCTCCCTCTCTTTTCTCTTTGGCTAGCATCAAAAGCTCTCCATTCGGGTCCAGTGTCAATTATATTTTGCGCAACGACATAACCACAACTTGTACAGACTATTTCACCCCTTTCAGGATCAAAAATTAACTTGGTGGATCCACAAACGGGACATTTTTTAACATCTTCAGCAGCAGGCATTTAATTCACCCCCTCTTTTTGGGGGCGGGGCGTTTTCTTCTTTTTCCCTTCTTCTCTCGTTTGTTTTTCTTTCTCACTTTCTCTTTACGCCTCTTATCCACATACAAGATCTGTCCTACCAACTCTTCTGGATTCCTTACCTTAGGCTTTACAGCTATATACGGCATTTTAACGGGTCCAAAAACGTCTTTAACTATTCCAATAACCTTGAGATTTTTATCAACAACTACGTCATTTAACGAAGGCGCCCAATTAGAGCGTAAGATCAAGAAGCCTTGTTTAGCATAATGAGAAACTTTGCCTAAACGTTTCATAGCCCCACCCCAAACAAAATTCATTTTTAAGCTTTTCGGCGAAAACTTTAAAAGCTTTTCGGTTTACCATAGCAAATTTTAAAATCCTATGAAAAAGTTTTTAAATGAAAATGTGTCTATTTTAAAAATTTTCTATCCATAGACATTTGTAGAGGCAATGTGCTACCCAGTTTTTTCCAATTTTTCAGTTTAACTGTTTTTGTTTAGTTTATATCTTAATAAGCTTTTTCATTATTGTTCCGTTAAACTTTTAAAATACACCTTTTAATAACAAAATGGAATTTTAAATTTTCAGGAGGTGATAAAGTGCCAGTAATTGAAGAGATAGCAAAGGTCAGCTTTGAAAGAGTGGGATTCCATTCTCATATAAAAGGTCTTGGTTTAGATGAGAATGGAAAAGCGAAGTTCATTGCAGACGGGATGGTAGGTCAAACAAAGGCAAGAGAAGCTGCAGGAATTGCTGTAAAACTAATTAAGAAAGGCAAATTAGCTGGAAAAGGCATTCTTTTAGTTGGACCAACAGGTTCTGGTAAAACTGCTATAGCTATGGGAATAGCCAAGGAATTAGGTGAAGATGTACCTTTTGTTCAGATTTCTGGAAGTGAGATTTATTCTGCAGAGATAAAGAAGACGGAATTCTTGAAACAAGCTTTGAGAAGGGCGATAGGTGTTAGGATAAGCGAAGAGAGAAGAGTTTATGAAGGTTTAGTTGAAAAGGTTGATATAAAGATGACGAGACATCCCTTCAATCCATATGCAGAGATTCCAGAAAGTGCCGTCATAACTTTGAAAACAAAGGAAGAGACAAAAACATTAAGAGCGGATAGGAACATAGCCTATCAACTCCTTGAACTAGGAATTAGAGAGGGTGATGTAATTCAAATAGATGCAGATAGCGGAAGGATTTCAAGAATTGGAGTTGCAAAGGGAGAAGAGGATTTATTCACTTACAGAAAAGTTGAGATTCCAAGCGGGAGAGTTTTGAAAGTTAAGGAATTTACCTACACCGTTAGCTTACATGACTTGGACTTAGTTAATGCAAGAGCTGGGGGAATTTTTGGTCTTCTCTTTGGTGGAGGGTTGGAAATTACGGATGAGGTTAGAGAAAGGGTTGATGAGACAGTTAAACAATGGGTTGAGGAAGGGAAAGCTGTTTTAGTCCCAGGAGTTTTGTTTATTGATGAATGCCACATGTTAGATATTGAAGCTTTCTCTTTCCTAGCAAGAGCAATGGAAAGTGAGTTAGCTCCAATCTTGATTTTGGCAACTAACAGAGGAAAGACAAGGATTAGAGGAACTGATCTTGAATCTCCACATGGAATTCCAATTGACATGCTTGATAGACTTTTAATTATCAATACATCACCATACAATAAAGAGGAGATAAGGGAAATAGTTAAGATTAGGGCTAAAGAAGAGGGTATTGAAATTAGCGAAGAGGCAATAGAGTATTTAGCAGAACTTGGAGAGAAGACAAGTCTAAGGTATGCAGTTCAACTTTTAGCTCCAGCAAGCATTATTGCAAGCGGAAAGGTTGAAAAGGAACACATTGAAAAGGCTAAGGAGCTCTTTGCAGACGTTAGGAGAAGCATTGAATACGTTGAGAAGCTCGAGGGAATGTTGCAGTAGTCATCTTTCTATTCCTAATTTTATTATTTCTCTGCATATGTTTAAGTGGAACTTATGTTCTTCATAAAGCCCTCCTCTGTGAAACCTTAATTTTAGTTCATTAAGTTTAACTTTCCCTCCAAATTCTCCAAAAATCAAAACTTTATTCACCTCAACTACGCCAAATACAGTTGCGAGGTTAAAAAGCAGCGAACGAAGTTGATAAGGAGTTGCAAAAAGTTCATCGAGCTTTTTATGAGGATATTCAAAAAGAAAATACTCGATACCTTCAAGCTTGGCTATATCCGTCATGACTATATCTGCTGTCAAGAGAACAGTCAAAGTAGGTGTATCTTTGTCAAACTTTTTTAATGTCTTTACTATTAGCTCGTCGTTAGTGTGGGTCTCTTCTTTTATACTTTCTACCTCAATCGATCTACTCTTTAGTTTTTCAAATTCTCTCAAGGCTATATAAGCAGCTTTTCTCGATTTTTTCATTCTCCTATTGCTGAATTCATTTAAAAGTTCATAATTGTGCAGTATTCTCCTTAGCTCTTTTAATTGACTTGGCTTATATTTAAAGTTCATGGCATTCTCAATTTCTTTTTTAACAGTATCAACAATGACGATTTCATAACCCTTTAAGGGTTTAAAATTGGATATGAAAGCATGATAGAGTAAATTTGTATCTGGAGCAAAGATAATCCCCTTTGTTAAAGATTTATACCCTTCCAAGCGCTCTAAGAACTCATCGATATTAGCATATTGCAAAATCCCTGCTGCTAAGAAGCATTCGTGAAAATCTCTATATGTTGGAAGATCATATATGTATTCCCTCTTATCTCTTAGAACTCTTGAAAAATCCCCTTCATTGGCTAAAACTTTGATTTTGTAGCCATCATCTTCTACCCAAGCTTTTAGAAGGGGAAAATTGCCATAAAGAGGATAACTAACGTTAAGTTCACTTCTTTGAAGGAGATTGATTAGGAGTTGCAACTCGGGCTTTGATATTATTTCTTCTTTCAATCTTTTCCCTCCATGAAATCTTTTAGCTTTTGTATCTGTAAGGGAATCATCATGTAAGGTCTGTTTGCAAATTCAAGATTTTTTATTGCTAAATAAAAAACGTGATTGACTTTTAATGGAACACCGTGTATTAAAGCCCCTGCAACTAACGCTTTCCTTCCGGAGGTTATTTCAATCGTTATCTCATAACCTTTTTCCTTAAGCTCTTTTAAAAGGTCTCCAATCTTTTTATCAGCCTCTAGAAAGTTTGCTTCTTCAATTATTTCATAGCTTATTCTCGGCTCAAATCCAAAAGCTCTAGAGATTATTTTTAAAGCCTCAATAGCCTTTGGAAGCTTGTTAATGTAAATATTCTCTAAAAAGATGTATATTTCATCTGGACGATATTTTTTGTGCATTACAATTGCATAATACGCATTAATCATTGCCCATGTTGAGCGACCAAGCATGGTTATGTACGCTTTCATAACATCATCTCTTTAATCAATGAGTATTATCCCATACAAAACGCTTTCGCTAAAATTTACCTTAGCAAATGACTTTATTTCAATTCCAACAGCACATAAAGAAAACCTAACTTTTGTTGGCTCTACGCATTTTTTACTTTTTTGAAACTCACACTCTTCACAGAGATTGCAGTTTCCAGGAAAAAGAGCGAATGCATAGAAATTTCCATTCCTAAATAGTTCTTCTTCCTTTCTTAATAGGTATAAAAGAGCCTTTCTCTTTTCCGTTTCAAAGTTCTCATAATCAACTTCAAACTTTATTACCAAAGCCCTTTTAAAATTCCTGATCCATTCTTTAGCTTCTTGCCAAGGTGGAGCATAAGGTGGACAAGAGGGATTTTTGCCATACATTGGACAAGCCTTACACTTCCAAACTGGTCTCGGTGATACCACTATCTTACTTGCATCGATTTCTTTCTCATAGACTACTTTCATGGAATCACCAGAAAGGTCATTCTCCAAGTTCATAGACGATTATTTTAACTTTTTTGCCTTTTATAGCTTCTTTAAGTTCCCACCAAAGCTTTGTAGGTCTCTCTTGCTTATGGATAATTTCATCTCCATTTTCAAGCTTTACTTTTTCCTTCTTATATTCATAGAAAATCCCCTCGTTTTTGTATATCTCCTTCATTTTGCACCACCTAAAATCTTTCTTAGCTCATAAAGGGTTTTTATCTCATAATCAGCAAAGTGATAATCTTCATCTCCATTTCTATTTATCCACACGCCTATCATTCCGGAGTTCTTTGCTCCCAAAACGTCTTGTTGCAGATTATCTCCGATCATGACAGTTTCCTGTGGTTCAACCCCTATTCTTTGACATGCGTAGAGGAATATTAGGGGATCTGGCTTCACAGTTTTTACATCTTCCCTTGTTACTATGATATCAAAATATTTATCGAGTTTCGTTAATCTAAGTTTTAACCTTTGATATTCTGGACCACTTGTTATTATACCGAGCTTATATCCTTCTTCTTTAAGCCACTTTAGTGTTGGCTTAACGTCTGGAAATACATGAAGTTTGTGGGGATACGCTTTTAGTAAGTTTTCATACCTAATATCAATTCCAAAAAGTTCAAAGAAGAAGTTCCAGTCATGCCATTCATAAGTATTCCTGCGCTCCATGAGTTCTTTTAAAAATTTCAATCTAGCGCTATCCTTAGGTATTCCCAATCTTTTTGAAAGTTCTGTGTAAACTTGAGGCAAAAATAGCATGATTAAAGGTCTCTCACTCAAGAGAGTCTCATCTATGTCAAAAAATATTGCTCTCATTTCACCACCTCTTAACTAAAAGCGCTAATATTTCGATATCCTTCTCGACTTCCTCATCTATCTGAACTCCCCATATGATATCCTTTTTGCTTAAAAGATCTTGAAATCTATTGAGAATTAAATGGGCTTTGCTTAATGGAACGCGTCTTCCAGCTCTAATGTTTATGAGACCTCTCTCCCAAATTCCCCAGTTCCAATCAAAATCAACTTTATTAAGTATCCTTAATATCCCAACATTTCTTCCTTTTATCATAGCAAACAGATCAGCATAATCAACATTGATGAGCATGTCATTTTCAAGATAATAGTAAAGCTTGGAGAACATTCCACCTATATATCTGCTCGCCATTTCAAAGGCATCTTTTAAGGGTATCTCTTGATATTCTTTCAAAAGCTCTCTGAGGGAATCATAAAATACGGTTTCAAACATATCTGCCCATTCTGGCTTATTCATTTCAACAAGCTCGGTATGTGGAGTTAGAACATACGCCAGTCTAATTACCTTGCTTGGGGTATAATAATTAATTTGCTTCGAGATTTCTATATTGATGGGCTTGTTCTCAAACAAAAACCAAGCTATTGTGTTGTCATCTAATTTTCCAAAAAATTCCTTTATATCTCTAATAAGCTCCTTTCTATTTAGGATGTAATCTGCTGGATCGACTACAACTCTCCCAGCATTCTTAATATTCAGATTCTTAACGATACGAGAACCGTTGTTACCTATTCCCACAAAAAGATGATTAAAATGAAGGAAATCTTCCATCCGAATCCCCTATTCTAATGTCGCATGCTTCCTCTTCATATCTTTTTCGGTCTTCTGAAATGTTGCCATCAATAGGGCTATTATACCGTCTAAAAAGACCATTGTTGAGTCTTCAAACAACGTCCCCATTGGAGCAGTCCACTTATATTGTGTTATCATCTGCCTTGCTATATAATCCGTTGGAATATCTGTTTTTGCCCTTCCAGGTATCTCTACAACGACATCAGCTAATTTTCCTAAGGTTGAATTTTTATAAGATGTTATTGCAACAACTTTTCCCCCTTGCTTCCTTGCAATTTCAGCAGCATCTACTATAGTTCTTGTTTCACCACTACCACTAATTGCAATTAGCAAATCTCCAGGTTCAAAGGCAGGTGTAATTGTCTCGCCAACTACATAGACATTAAAGTCGAGGTGCATTAAACGCATAGCAAAGGCTTTACCGACCAATCCACTCCTTCCAGCACCATAGATGAATACTTTATTTGCTCCAATCATGGCATCTACCATTCCTCTAACTTCATCGAGCCTTAAAGCATCAGCTACGTGATCTATATGGTCTGTTATGTCATGCATAGCTTTTCTTATGGTCAACATATATTCCTCCCAGAATAAGTCTAGAATCTTCCTTGTAATCTCTTGAGGATTTTTTGATTTTGTAATTGCTCCTCCGACGATTATAATCGTAGCTCCAAGATCAATTACTTTAGGGATTGTCTCTAAATTTAATCCCCCAGCAACTGCAACTGGAATTTTAACAGCCTTAACAACTTTTTCTAAATCCTCAAGAGGATTTTTACCTTGAGCTTGTTCGTCTATTCCAGTGTGAACTAAAATATAGTGAACTCCCATTTTTTCAAGTTGCTTTGCTCTCTCTACCTTATTCTTAACACCGATTAAATCCACCATAATCTTGATTCCATATTTTTTTGCAACTGCAACTGCATCTTTTATTGTTTTATCATCTGCAACACCGAGAATTGACACAACATCTGCACCATGTCTTGCAGCCATTTCAACTTCTAGAGCTCCAGTGTCCATAGTCTTTAGATCTGCAACGATTTTTCTATCTGGGAATCTTCTCTTCATGAGCTCAACTGCTCTCATGCCTTCTTTTTTAATTAAAGGTGTTCCTACTTCGAGCCAATGAGCGCCACCACGAGCGGCTTTTTCAGCAATAGAAATAGCCTCTTCAATGTCTGTTAAATCTAAAGCGACTTGTAAAATCATCTTGAGTACCTCCCGAAGGATTTTCAGTAATCACTCTCTCTGTACATTTTTAACTTTAACTATCAACTTATCAACAAAGAAATGATAAAATCTGAAATTGGAAATAAATGCTCATTCTTTCAAAAACCCTTCTTTCTCGAGATATTCCATGATATCGACTGAAGTAAACTTGACATGCTTACTCGTTCCATACACAGGATTTTCCAGCTCCAACATAAACTCTCCCTCTTTGATCTCAATTAAACGCAGGATCTTTGTTGCAACTCTCTTTAGGAATTGTGCACTTCTATCTAGGTTTGGAGGAATGAAGTAGAATGATATTCTGTGTTTATCTCCAATATATCTCACAACATTGCTGAATAAGGTATATTCACAGTCTGTATTTCCAGAGCACATGGAAATTAATTCGGGAAAATCTAGCCACACATTTATGACAAACTTGTATTCTTCCAGCACTCTGCGGTATATCTTTAGGTGTTTTCTTAAAAGAACAATCGCATCGGGCTCAATAGGAACCCTTGCAATGACTTTTCCAGTCTCTATAACTCCACCAATTTTGATAACAAGGGCATTATCTATAAAACATGTATCAATTCCATTGAGCTCTAATTTTTTCTTATAAACGTGAAGGAGATCTATAGTTTCGTTAATTAATAAAGGATATCCTTTCTTTTTTGTCCAAATACTCAACAATAATACTCCTAAAGGTAATCTCTCAGGACAAGAATATTCAAATACTATACTGTCTCCCTTTACTATTTCATCAAATAAGGAGAAAATGTTATCAATAACTGTCTTTTCTTTCATTCATACCCCCCACTGAGATTTTATTATTTCTTTGTAATTGCTGACTTATATAATTTTCCGGATAACAAGTTGAAAACTTCAGAGATCTGATTTCTTTGAATACTCAAAAAAGAATTATGGAGTTCAAGAAGTAAGATGTACTTAACATTATTGTTAAGACTACGGGTGAAGTGTTTACATTAGGAAAAGAGCTCAAAATCCAGAGGCTTACATATAAGTTTAAAAACCCAAAATAAGATTAACTCTTGGGAGTTGAGATGGTTACATTTATTCCATTTGGCGAAAAACCTAACAGAGATGGAGTATTGTACGTATTAGAATTGTTAAAGAAAAACATGTTAATTGATGATTATATAATAGTTGAATCAAATAACATTGAACTCCTATCTGAAAGACTCCCCTCTGATAATGCCTATATAGTTGGGGAGCATTTAGCAACCTACGGAATAATTCAGAAATTAAAGCCCAACTTTCTTATAAGTATAGATGCCCATACCGACTTAATGCATGATTATCTTGATCACGGCTCTTGGTTGGCTTTTGCTCTGGAGAATAATTTACTCAAGAGGGCATCAATAATAGGTTCAGTTGTAATGATACCAACGACTGAAGGGACTCAGCTTTGGACAAGGAGGGTGAAGATTTTTCCAGCTCTACCAAGAAGCAGGAAAGTTAGAGGTGTTTGGAGGGCTTATAAAAGTTTGAAAACTCATTCCGTTGAGGAAATCCTAGAAGAGGCTCAAAAGTATCTTGGGAATGAGGTTTATCTTACAGTTGATCTTGATGTTCTAAAGCCAGAATATAAAATTGCCCGCTTTCAACATGGAGAATTGAGCTTAGAAGAGCTTCTTGATATTTTGGAGGGGATTAAGAAAAAGTTTAAGATAGTAGCGTTTGACATTTCGGAAATTTCTGATAAGATTAAGAGGAGCCGTTTAGGCAAAAGGGCATTAATAGATGTCTTTCAACTTTTAAGTGGTGGATAAAAATGGGGGTAAGTGAAGAGGAGATCAAGAGCATTATAACCCCTCTCCTGCTTTCAGGAGCGAAAATGCTTGATAAACATTGTTCCAAATGTGGCTCCCCTCTCTTTGAAAAGAATGGAAAGGTATTTTGCCCTATTTGTGAGCATAGGAAAAAGCAGGAAAAAGTTGAAACCAAAAGTGTGGAGGAGGTTCTCATTGAGAAATTTGAAACCTTGGCAAGCAATTTGCCCAATAATGTTGATGAGCTTTCAAAATACCTTGAGGTTATGGAGAAGATCCTTATAATTTTGGAGCGTTATAAAAAGTTGGAGGTGAAACAATGAAGCATTTGAAGATACTGGAGGTACTTGAAGGAAAAGAGATGACAGTTAATGAGATAGCTGAGCATGTTAAAAGCTCTGTAATTGAGACAAGAAGGCTTTTGCTTAGACTGACAGAGCAGGGGAAAGTTGAAAGCTTTGAGAGAGAAGGAAAAATTCTTTGGAGAATCAAACAGAAAAGTAAGGAAGAAGAGAAGTTTAAATATGCGTAATCAAGCTTTCTCTGCCTTTTCCCAATATTCATTGAACTTTCCTTTAAAGAGGTTAACAACTCTAAAGTCCTTGATCCAGACTTGTGTCTCATAGTTGAAGTATCTTGCTGCCATGTCTTCTAAGGCAAAGAAGACTTCCTCATCGCAAATAAGCATTGGTAGTTCCATGTTTTCAACAATCTTAAGCTCAATTTTGCCTTTCTTGTAGAGATCCATTATCTTTGTGGCTTGTAATCTTGGCAAGATTTGTCTTGTAACAACGATTTTAACACCAACGCCCTTTTCGGCAGCTTGGGCAATTTCTTCTTCAAGGTTTATTGCAATATAGCCATCATCTGCTAGGAGAATCTCCTTCTTGACATCTTCAAGCATTTCTCTTGTCTTTAAGGTGGAGTTTCTAATTCCCCTAACAACCCAGACTCTTTCAACACCGTACTTTGGAATCTCTGTTTCGATAAGGGGTGTCATTAATTCGATTAGCTCATTCTTGGCTTTTCTCTTAAGCTCAAGTTCTTCCTTGACTCTCTCTTGCCACTCTTCAATAAACTTCTCAAGGATGTTCTTTGGATGAACAGGTCTGTATTTGTTTACTTTGCCAGGTTGGCTAATTGCAAATCCTTTCTTTTCTAAACTTCTTAAAACATCATAGGTTCTTGGGGCAGGGACTTCAGAAACACTTGCCAACTCAGCTGGAGTAAGAACTCCAAATGCAACCAAGGCAACATATGCCCTTGCTTCGTATAAATTCAATTCAAAATGGTCTTGTAAAAGTTCTACCATTCTATCTTTTACCATTTTTACCACCATTGCTTTCTTGTTTAAATATTTGTGATTTAACCTATATAACTTTTTTCTAAGGTATGTTAGTTTAGCTTCTTATTTTAGTATCTTATTTTAGCATAACTTCACGTGATTTTATAAATGTTGCATCCACGTACAAAGTTTTTACTACTATTCCATTTAAAGTTTTTGGTTTTCAGAACAAAATTGTTTGAAAAAAACAACATATTACCGAGGATGATAGTAATAAAATAAAAGAGAAATTTTCAAGGAATTATCCCAAAACGTAACGTTTTATTTCTGCATACATATCATTCAGCACATCTTGGTAATCAATCTTGCTTTCCTCAACTAAGTCCATAAGCTCTTCCAGCTGCCTTGTCCTTTCTTCACTAACTAGTTCCTTATATTTGCTAAGCAAGTAATGATAAACCTTGGTTCCTAATTCAGTTGGCACTAAGCGTTTTCTTTTGCTGGTCTCTATAACATAATGCCTATCCAATAGGGTCTTGACGATCTTAGCATAGGTTGATGGTCTTCCAATTTTTCTCTCTTTCATCAATGCAATTAGATCTCCTTGAGTGTATAAGCTTACTTTTGGTGCTTTCCATTTCCTGGTCTCGGTTACTTTAATTGTTTGTCCCTTCTCAAGCTTAGGTAGCTGCCTTAGTGGGAGCGGTTTTAATTTTGACCATCCTTCAAAGAAAACATCAATGTATCCTTCAATTTCGGCTTTTCCAATTTTTGCATCAATTATTGCTTTCTCATAAACTACTTTCGCAGCTTTCATTTGACTTGCCATGAAGCGTTTGAATATTAAATCGTAAAGCCTGAAGTGGTCTCTCGTTAAAGGCTTTGCTAGGGTTATAACTCCGTCCCTTATTAACTGTATTAACCTTCCAGTATCAATTGGTCTTGTTGGTCTTATACATTCGTGAGCACCTTCTTCACCCCATTTTCTTGGGGCAAAGTATTCCTCGCCTATTTCCTCTGTAATATATTCTTTAGCAACTTCAATTCCCGTATTACTCACATGAGCGCTATCTGTTCTGTGGTAGGTAGTTAAAGAGAGTTCAAACAAATCTTGTGCAAGCTGCATTGTGTGTGATGCTGAAAATCCTAAATAGCGGGAAGCATCTTGAAGCATGGTATCTGTTGTATATGGCGGTAATGGATTGATTTCTCTCTCTTCGATTAAAACATCCTCAACCGTAACTTCTTCAATTTCTCCTTTTACACCTTCCATCACTACATTTATGCCATTTTCTAGGATTAATGCCAAGAATTCAGTCTCGCTTTCATTGAATTCTTTATACCTTTGAATTACCCATCCCAAGACTGGAGTTTGAACTCTTCCAGCAGAAAGGTTCTTGTTTTCAAAGACTTCCCAGAGCTTTTGACTGAGTTCAAAACCAATCCATCTATCCTCTATTCTTCTCACTAATTGGGCATTCACTCTATATTCATTGATATCCCTTGCTTCTTTTAAAGCCTTCAAGATAGCTGGTCTCGTAACTTCGTGGAACTCTATTCTCTTTACATTTTGTGTATAGGGAGATAGAACGTTCCTGATGTCCCATGCAATTTTCTCTCCCTCTACATCGGGATCAGTTCCAATTAGTATCTCATCAACTTCTTGGGCAATTTCTCTCATTGCGATTACATTTTCCAAGGCATCTCTAACGTTTCTTGAACCGCATCTCGGACAAATACCTCTTTCTTCCCAATCAACAAATTGATGTCCGCACTCTCTACAGCGCTTTATGGTGTCATAAATTGGAAGGAAGAATAACTTTCCATTATTTTCTCTAAGCTCTACACCGTGATAGCCCTCGTTTGTCACCAAGTCAAACATATGTCCACCGCTTGCTAAGATAGTTAGCATTCTGTCTCCAATGCTGACTTCATATGCAACTAAATCTCCAATTCTTCTTTTACTTGGGTGTCCAAAGAAGCTCGCTATAGTTCTAGCTTTGTTTGGTGATTCAACAATCATCAATGCAGATTTGACTAAATCTCTTGTTTTTTCGCTAATCTTTCCTTCTATAATGAGCCTTACTTTCTCTCTATCTGCATCAATCTCTTTTAGAATCTCTTCTAAATTGAGTTCTTCTAAAGGCTTAATCTCAAATTCTTGGAAACGCCATCTCATTTGTCTCTTTAATCCGTTAAACACTTTAACGTTGTCAATAATCGTAACCGCTAAACCTTTTGTAATACCACCTGCAAATAAACGTGAAGTTCTTCCACTTGCTTGGATATATGTTCTAACGTCTGGAATTTCAATGTACCACTTCTCTCCCTCTTTCTTCAGACTAACGAATGGATCCTCCTCAATTTTTCTTAAAACTTCTTCTTTCCTTAGAACTGTCCTAAGGAACTCTACTGCACTCTTAAACACTTCTAAAACATGGTTGTGGAAGCCTTCTAAGGGTAATCCCTCAGCCAAAGCTTCTTCAATCTTCAATAACTCAAATTGAGGAATGTTTTGTATCAAACGCCTTAATCTTGCATGCAGTTTTTCGGCTTCTCTTCTATCCTCATCACTTAAAAATTCCATAATCTCGCTCATTAGCCCGAGGACTCTATAAATTGTGGGTTGTTCTAAATCGAGACTAAACCTGAACTTTGGAACACCTGTAAATATAGCGAATCTAATTAAATGCGGCAAATCTAAACCTCTGACTATTGACCCATAATATGTTGCCACACCTACTAAATAGTCAATCTCACCATTTTCGAACTTCTCAAGACCTTTTTTACTTCTCGCAGAAACCAATTCAACTTTAAATCCTCTTTCTTGTAGGTATTGAGTTAGCTTTTCAGCATATTCAATCCCTTGATCAATTGAAACAAAGATTAATCCGCCTTTTCCAAGCTTTGTTAAAAGTTCTTCAACATGCTCTTCAGGGCTCTTTTGTGGGAATAGATAAGTATCGACAACATTCCTTAATGCACTTCTTCCGCTTCCGACTTCAAAACCTAAAAGCTCTCTATATAGCTTAATTCTATCTCCTCTTGCCCTTCCAGTTGCAGAGGCTACAATTAATGCTCCAATTTTATTTTCCCGTTTATATTTTTGGATTTCCTTGTTAAGGGCTTCAATTTGTTTGTTTAGTTCATTAAGCTCTTCTCGTTTTTTCGAGTTTAGCAATCTTGCAAGCTGCTTTTTAAGGCGTATAATTTCCCAAGCTTTTTGGATAACTTCTTCAGTGAATCCCAACAATATGAGGGAGCGGTCAATGTTTTTGGAGGCTTTTAAAAAAGCATCGACATCATCAACAAAGATGAAATCAAATCTCTTATCCTTTATTATGTCAAAATTCCTTGCGAGGAATTGTGCGGAGGTTATCAATATGTCAAAATCTCCACTCTGTATCTTCTCCATCATCTCTTTCTTCTCTTTTTTCTTTAGCTCTCCATGATAGTATGCTAAATTCACTTCAATTCCCGCTTTTTCAGCAAAAGTTTGTATTCTCTTTATTGTCTGTTTGACTAGTGGCGTTGTGGGTAGAACAATATAGCTCCTCTTTTTTCTTTTGGCATAATAAAGTGACATAAAGCTGCCAAAAACACTTTTGCCCATTCCAGTCGGGGCAATTATTGAGAAGCTTTTGTTTTTTATTAGTCTCCGTACCCAAGTCTTCTGTGCACTCCAAAAATTAAATCCAGTTGCTTTTTCAAAGAGCTCTTCAACTTCTTTAAGCTTTCTTTCAACAGAATACAACTCCTCCCAATGTTTTAGAGTTCTTTTAACTTTTAAAGCCTCTCTGACAGCTTTAAGCAAATCAAAATAAGTCTCAGCTCGAATTTTGACATCGAGACAATTCTCACATGGATGTTTCATATATAAGCGCTCATCAGTGATTCTCTCTTCGCAGTTAGGACACATTTCTCTATATACTGCCTTCATTTTGCTCACCTACTATTGTTTTATTTAAACTCTATAAAGTTTATAAGGCTTTTTTGAGAGTTGTTAAACTCAAGAGGTGTTGGCGATGATCATAGAGCGTGTAAGATTAAAGGCAGAGTTGAAGGGTGAGCAATATGAGAAAGCCCTAACAGTAATTGAAAAACTAAAGGAAAGGTTTCCTAATGTCTTAGTAAGGCAAATGAGAACTCAAGAAAAGCTGAGTTTTATAGACGTTTATTTAGGAGATAGGTTTAATTTTGACTTAATCATTGGAAAAAGAGAAAAGCCATTCATAATCGTTGAAATGGAAGGTAGCAAAGCTAAGTATGCATTTCAAATAATGAGGGCTATTTTAGATGAAATTAATGCTGAATACAGCTTAAATTTCGATGATAGCAATGTTTATACTGCTCTTAGAGAAAAGATAAGATTAAAAAGCCTTTTTGAGTTTTTAAATTATTAAATTTATCTTGATGATAAAACCGAAAAACCTTTTAGCTTAAGCTCTCAAATTAAGCCAAGCGGGATAGGAGGTAAGAACATGGCACTACCTAAGAATTATGATCCAAATGAAATTGAACCAAAGTGGCAAAAATTCTGGCTCGATGAGAAGATTTACAAGTATGAACCAGATGAAAGAAGACCAAACTATTCTATTGACACACCGCCACCATTTACATCCGGAACTCTGCATTTAGGGCACGTTTTAAGCCACACATGGATTGATATCGTTGCAAGATACAGGAGAATGAGGGGATTTAATGTAATGTTTCCCCAGGGTTTTGACAATCATGGATTACCAACGGAGCTTAAAGTAGAGAAGGAATTTGGAATAAGCAAAGATCAGCCTGAATTATTCTTGCAAAAGTGTATAGAGTGGACATGGGAAGCAATTGAAAAAATGAGAAATCAATTTATTAGAATTGGTTATTCAGCTGATTGGGATTTAGAGTATCATACAATGGATGATGAGTATAAAGCGTTGGTTCAAAAAACGCTCTTGGAGTTTTACAAGAAAGATATGCTTTATCAAGACAAGCATCCAGTATTCTGGTGTCCAAAATGTAGGACTTCTTTGGCAAAAGCTGAGGTAGGCTACGTTGAAGAAGATGGCTATCTATACTACATAAAGCTCCCATTAGCAGATGAAGAGGGGTTTGTTCCAATTGCCACGACAAGACCAGAGCTTATGCCAGCTTGTGTAGCGGTGTTTGTTCATCCCGAAGATGAAAGATATAAGCATTTAGTTGGTAAAAAAGTTAAGCTTCCAATATTTGAGAGGGAAGTCCCAATTTTAGCAGATGAAGATGTTGATCCATCCTTTGGAACTGGCGCGGTTTATAATTGTACCTATGGTGATGAGCAGGATATCATATGGCAAAAGCGCTATAATTTGCCAGTAATTATTGCAATTGATGAAAGGGGAAGAATGACAGAGGTAGCAGGAAAATACAAGGGAATGACAGCACAAGAAGCTAAAGAGGCTATTGCAAAGGACTTAGAAGAAATGGGGCTACTTTATGAAAAGAAGAAAGTTCATCACAGAGTACTAAGGCATACAGAGAGAAGCTCATGTATGGCTCCAATTGAACTTTTACCTAAGAAGCAGTGGTTTATTAGAGTTAAGGATTACACCCAAGAGGTAGTTGAAGTTTCCAAGCAAATCAAGTGGTATCCTGAAGATATGTTCCTAAGACTCAAGGATTGGGCAGATAGTATGGATTGGGACTGGGTTATAAGTAGACAAAGAGTGTTTGGAACACCACTCCCATTCTGGGTATGTAAAGATTGTGGTGAGATAATCCCAGCAAGAGAGGAAGATTTGCCTGTAGATCCAAGATTTGATAAGCCGCCTGTAGATAAATGTCCAAAATGTGGTTCGACTAACATTGAGGGAGTTAAAGACGTCTTAGACTGTTGGATTGACTCATCAATAACTCCTTTGGCAATTTCAAAATGGGGCAAAGATGAGAAGTGGTTTAGCATAAACTTCCCCAACAACTTGAGACCACAAGGAACTGACATCATTAGAACATGGGCATTCTATACAATCTTTAGGACTTACATCTTAACGGGAGAAAAGCCATGGCATGATATCTTAATAAATGGAATGGTTGCTGGACCAGATGGAAGAAAGATGAGTAAAAGTTATGGAAATGTAGTCTCTCCAGAGGAAGTTATTCCAAAATATGGTGCCGATGCTTTGAGGATTTGGACAGCTTTAGCACCACCCGGAGAAGACCATCCATTTAAGTGGGAAACAGTTGATTACAACTATAGGTTCTTACAAAAGCTGTGGAATATCTTTAGATTCGCTGAAAGGCACATAAAAGGTTTTGATTATGAGCAACACAAGAACATTGAGCTTGAACCTCTCGATAAGTGGATTCTCTCAAGGCTTCACCGTTTGATCAAATTTGCAACCAGTGAATTGGAGAACTATCGCTTCAACCTCTTCACAAGAGAGCTAATGACGTTCGTATGGCATGAAGTCGCTGATGAATACCTTGAGATGATTAAGCACCGCTTATATGGAAATGACGAGGAAAGCAAACTTAAAGCTAAAGTAGCCCTTTATGAGTTGCTCTACAATGTACTGTTGCTTTTAGCTCCAATTGCTCCTCACATCACAGAAGAACTGTATCAAGGACTCTTTAAGGAAAAAGTAAAAGCCAAAAGCATTCATCTCTTAAGCTGGCCCGAATACAAGGAAGAGAGGGTTGATGAAGAAGCAGAAAAAATTGGAGAATTAGCAAGCGAGATAATAGGAGCAATGAGGCGTTATAAGAATTCGCATGGCTTGTCATTAAATGCAAAGCTTAAACATGTTGCAGTTTATGCTTTAGATAGCTATGATACGCTCAAGCAAATTGAAAAAGACATTGCTGGAACTATGAATATCGAAAAGCTTGAGATAATCAAAGGAGAACCAGCATTGGAGGAGAGAATCACTGAGATTAAGCCAAACTTTAAGAGTGTTGGACCTAAATATGGTAAGCTAGTTCCAAAGATAACCGCTTATCTAAAAGAGAATGCTAAAGAAGTCTCAAGAAAGCTTAAAGAAAAAGGCAAAGTTGAGTTTGAAATAGAGGGACAAAAAGTCGAGCTTAGCAAAGAGGATATCGTCATAAGAAAAGCCGTATTCAGCGAAGGAGAGGAAGTTGAGACTGCTGTTGTAAAGGATGTTGTAATTTTGTTCTTCGCATGATTTTTTCTCTTTCATTATCTACTTCTTTGTATCTATGAGGTTCTTATGAATTAGAAGCGATGTGTGGTGCTAAATATTTTTCACTTTACAAAGGGCAACCCTCAAAAGTTTATCAGAAAAAGATGTAAAAAAGTGCAAAATACTCAGGATGGAAGGAGAAAAAACGAAGCTCCAAAATTCCCTTTCTCAACCAAAGGTTGCAAATAAGCTGTTTAAAAAACTCTTTTATAAAGCTTCTTTTAAGGAACATCTGAGAACATGCGCACAGTTCGACAAAAAAGTTCATTGCAACTCACAAAAATTCATGAGGATATTAAATTTCAGTGGTGATCACAAGTGCTAAAAATAGAACTCTGTATTGGATGTGGAATCTGTGCATCTACTTGTCCTTTTGAAGCGATCAGAGTAGATGACAATAGGAATCGGAGAATACTATTCTATCCAGAAAAATGCGGCAATTGCAACTTTGAATGTAATGAAAGTTGTCCAACCAAGGCTTTGCAAGGGCTTCCAAGCAAAGAGATTTTAGAATTTGAATTTGCTCAATGTGCAGTTTGTGGAAAAGAGCTTCAATATACATCAAAAGAAGCTGAATATTTGGCTAAAAAGCTCATGAAAATTGGCGAAAATGCTGAATTGGCTTTCCTCTGTGATGAATGTAAAAGGGATAGGTTATCTTTTGCCTCAAATCACTATAAGGGGTATATGTTATGAGGTGATTAAAATGAAGGGCATGCGATTTGCTTTCCTGTGTAAGGAAAAACCCGAAAAAAACGGCAAAAAAATAGCAATTATTGGAGCAGGACCTGCTGGATTGTCAGCGGCAGGATATTTAGTGTGCCATGGTTATGATGTTCACATCTATGATAAGCTACCAGAACCGGGCGGATTAATGCTCTTTGGCATTCCAGAGTTTAGAATTCCGATTTACAGGGTTAGAAAGGGCTATGAAGAGCTTAAGAACATTTTTGAAGTAACATTTTACCCAAAGACAAAGGTTATATCCAGCAAAAAGGAAGAGGAAGGAGATGAGTTTGTTGAGAATTTTGTTGAGTTTGAGGAGTTAGTAAAGGAATATGATGCGGTTCTAATAGCAACTGGAACATGGGAGTCAACTATTCCTAAAATCGAAGGTGTTGAATTGGATGGAGTTTATCCAGCATTAGATTACCTATTTAAAATAAAATCAGCTAAGCTCGGACATGTATCTTGGGAAGAGGTTCCAAAAATTGATGGAAAGAGTGTTGTGGTTGTTGGGGCTGGACACACAGCTGTAGATGCTGCTATGGAAAGTCTATTGCTCGGAGCTGAGAGAGTTTACTTAGTTTATAGGAGAACTATAAATGAAGCTCCGGCTGGAGCTTATGAAATCAACTTGCTAAAACAAAGAGGTGTTAGATGGCTTGAATTAGCAACACCAGTTAGGATCATTGGAGAATATGGTAAAGTTAAAGCTATAGAGTTGCAGAAGTGTAAGCTTGGTGAACCAGATGAGAGTGGAAGAAGAAGACCTATTCCAATAGAAGGCTCAAACTTCCAAATCGATGTTGACATGGTTGTGTTCGCAGTTGGTCAAAAAGCTACACCACCATTCAATGAAGATATCGGAATTGCAGTTGATAAGAAAGGAAGAATAGTCGTTGACTCAAGACACATGACAAGCAGGGAAGGCGTTTTTGCAGCTGGAGACGTTGTAATTGGACCCTCTAAAGTTGGTAGGGCAGTTTTAGATGGGTTAGTGGCTGCGGAATCAATGCACATGTGGCTTAGTGGGAGGTGAATAAAATGAGAAGACTCCTTCACGTTGATTACAGCTTGTGTATTGGATGTGAGACATGTCAAGGTGTTTGTGAGTTTATACACCATGGAAAGCCAAACATCAGAATTTATTACACAATGAGCGGATTGCCAATCCCAATAAACTGTAGGCACTGTGAAAAGGCCCCATGTATGGAAGTTTGTCCATCAAATGCAATTTACAAGGACTCCGACGGTGCAGTAATTATTGATCCCAAGAAATGTATTGGTTGTTTGATGTGTTTAGCAGTATGTCCCTTTGGTGCTCCAAGCTTTGATGTAAGGGTAAAGGTGGTTACAAAGTGTGACATGTGTGCAGATAGAAGAAGAGTGGGAATGGAACCAGCATGTAGTGAAATGTGTCCAGCTGAGGCAATATTCTTTGGAAAACCAGAAGAAATTGAGGATGAAATTAGAATGAGAACTGCTGAAAAGATAGCAAGAGAAAGGATTTCATCTAAGTCTTTAGAGGGTGTTGGCAGACTTCTTTAACTCTTTTACTTTTTATTGGAGTTCCTTTAGGGTTTCTAAGAAGACATCAAATGGCGCATCGCTCTTTATAGCCGTTGGGGAAATATGAGTTCTGCTCGCCTTATAGCCCTTATCTTGTAGGATCTCAATAATGGTGCTTAGTTTTCTCACTTGCAACCTGTATCTTCTCGCTATTCCATGCACATCGTAGAAGAAAGGTAAATCAAGCTCATTCTTTATCATCTCCAGAAATTCTAAAACCTTCCTTTTTTGGGCTAATTCGACTTTTTGAGCTTTATTATAGAGATTTTCGATAAATTCTTGGGCTTTTAATGGACCAAGCCACATAGGACCAAAAATCTTCATATTCTCTCTTTTATCTGGAAAAATGCTTTTTTCTACTTCAAATTTCCCAGTTTTGTTATCAAAGTAGAGGTAACCTACATTGGATAACGTTTCATCTCCTTTTTTTGCACCATCTTTAACTTTCAAGAAAACTCTAAAATAATGATCTTTATAGTAAGCGAGAAGAACATCAAAGCCAAGATCATATTTTGCGATATATTTTGCAATCGCACCAATTAGAATTCTCAAACCACTTTCGTGACAAAGTTCGCCTCTAACCGGGTAAGCGTTGTATTTTCTAATGCAAGCATTTGGATAGGCTCCACATAAAGGTCCAGTATCAGTTGCCGTAATGCCTAAGCTCCCATGTCTTTTAACGCTCCTTAGAGCAGAATCTAAAAAGGGCATGGGTGAGCCAAAGGGATCTAAATCAACAAACTCAAAATATCTAAATTTCTCATCCATCAATAGATTAGCATCTTTGTTTGTAGCAATTAAAGTTTTTTCATTCTCAAATTTTGCTAGTTTTTCATTAACTTTGATTTTTCCAAAGTTTAATTCAAGGTTCTTAATGATTAATTCAAAGGCAAGAGGGTTGATGTCGTTGAGCCAAACCTCATCTACGTCACTCTCCAATGCATATCTAATTCCTCTAACCCCTGTTGCACTTAACGAATCAAGGGCAGTTTTAGGCTTTAGAACTCTCAAAGCTAAAACACTCAAATCTCTATTAAATGCCATAATGGGGTTATAGAAAACTGGAGAGTCATAAATTCTCTCAGCTTTAGGGATTAGGATCTTTGCTTTTCCCTCTCTAACTTCAACTAATTCAATATTTTGCATTGTTAATCCTCCAAAGAAACTAAGACGTAAAAGAGTTAAAAAAGATTCAGCGAATTTCTACGTAATCTCCCAAAGCTTGCCCTGGTAAGCCTTTTTCAAATCTAACTTTGACTTCTCCCCTATTTCCGTGTGGCTTCATTATCTTGCCCACCAAGAGTTTACCGCTTGGGCTTTTCCAAATTACTTTCCTTCCAATTAGTGTTGCAGCTTGTTCTCTGCTGTCAATTCCAAGGGGCTTAATTATCATGTGGTTATTGTTTTGGTTTTCTTTACTCCTCACATAGCTTAGAATTATTCCTTTCCTCATCATTATCCCTCCGAGTTCAATTTTAGGTCTCAGCTTTTAAACCTTACTCACCTCCGCTTTTAAACATCCAATCGCCTTACACTTTTACAAAAAATATCGAAAAATTTTTCCATGAATCTTGAATAGAATAGAAAAATTTTTAAAATATTATGCAAACTAACGAATATAATTGGAGGGGTGAAGCTCATGAAAGTTGAAATCTGGAATAGTGGGAAGGGGATTAAAGTTGCAACAATCGAAGACGGGATGGTGGAGAGGTTTTTAGAAAAGCTCGAAGATGGAGTGTATAAAATCGTTGGAGAAAACTACAAGTATTGGAAAGTAATTACTAGAGAAGGTAGGCTCTACGATTGAGCTTTGATAATCTCTTCTTTTTAGTTATGATTTTTGTCGTTTGCCACTTAGTTTATAGAAAGAGTTTTATTTTTATTTATTAAATTGGTGATGGAGGTGGCATGATGAAACAACGAATTGAAAAGCTACAATCTTATTTGGCTGATAATGAAATTGATGCAGCTTTAATTTCAAAGAAAGAAAACATTTTTTATTTCTCTAATGCCTCTCCACTGGCAGGTGGTTATTTAGTTTTGACAGCAGATGATGCAACGCTATTTGTTCCTGAGCTTGAATATGAAGCCACTAAAGAAGAATCTTCTGTTCCAGTTGAAAAATTCAAAAAGGTTGATGAATTTTTGGAGCAACTAAAGAAGTTTAAGAGTTTAGGTGTTGAAGGAACTACAAGTTTAGGCTTCATTAACACAGTAAAAGAAAAGGCAAAGGTTGAGGGTATTAAAATAATAGACGAGCCAATAAAAGAACTTAGGCTTATAAAAACTCCAGAAGAGATTAACACAATAATGGAAGCTTGTAAGTTAGCTGATATGGCAGTAATGGCGGCTATGGAAGAAATAAGTGAAGGTAAAAGAGAAAGGGAAATAGCTGCAAAAGTTGAGTTTGTTATGAAGATGAATGGAGCAGAAAAGCCTGCTTTTGACACGATTATAGCAAGTGGTTATCGTTCTGCTTTACCCCATGGTATCGCAAGTGATAAGAGAATAGAAAAGGGAGATTTAGTTGTCATTGATTTAGGAGCGTTATACAAACATTACAACTCAGATATAACTAGGACTATTGTTGTTGGAAAACCAAATGAAAAGCAAAAGGATATTTATGAGGTTGTCTTAGAGGCGCAAAGGGCTGCAGTTAAAAAAGCCAAGGTAGGAATGAAAGCAAACGAGCTAGATAGGATTGCAAGGGATATTATAGCTGAATACGGTTATGGAGATTATTTTATACATTCATTAGGTCATGGTGTTGGCTTGGAAATTCATGAAGCGCCAAGGGTTAATCAATTTGATGAAACTGTGCTTAAAGAAGGAATGGTTATTACAATCGAACCTGGAATATACATTCCCAAGTTTGGTGGAGTCAGGATTGAGGATACGATTGTTTTGGAAAAAAATGGTGCTAGAAGATTGACAAGAATGGAAAGAGAACTTATCTAATTTCTTTTTATTTAATCACTTGTTAAAGAACTCAACTGTTCGCTTAATTCTTGGCTCAATTCATTAACTCCACTTGAAATAGCCTTGTTGGCCGCACTAATTGATCTTGTCAGATATCTAATAGCTATTGCAACAACTAACAAAGCCAGTACAAGCATAACCAAGTACTCAACAGGAGTTTGGGCTTTTCTTTTTTTCATACGTTTTATTTTTATAATTTCCTCTACATAAACTTTTCCAGTTGATGCATAATAAGTGAGCGCTATATGAAAAACTTATAAGTTAAAATTTGGTAGTTCTGAATGGAACAATTTAAGGGGTGATTTTCATGCCGATTTATGAATTAAATGGAAAAAAACCTAAGATTGACGACTCTGCTTTTGTTGATGAAAACGCTTCAATCATTGGAGATGTTGTAATCGAAGAAAAAGCAAGTGTATGGCCCTTTGCAGTTTTAAGGGGAGATATAGAACAGATATATATTGGGAAAGGCTCAAATATTCAAGACAATGTGAGCATACATACCTCTCATGGAATGCCCACAGTAATCGGTGAGCATGTGACAGTTGGACATAATGCAGTAGTTCACGGTGCTAAAATTGGGAACTATGTAATAATTGGCATGGGTGCGGTAGTTTTAGATGGGGCAAAAATAGGAAACCACGTTATAATCGGTGCTGGGGCATTGATTCCACCAGGAAAAGAAATTCCAGACTATAGTTTGGTTGTTGGAGTTCCAGGAAAGGTTGTTAGACAGTTAAGCGAAAAGGAAATAGAGATGACGAAGAAAAATGCCGAAGTTTATATGGCATTAGCTGAGCTTCATAAAGGTAAAAGAAAGTTGATAGAGTGATGAAAGTTGGTGATTTATAGAATTGTTTCCCACATTCCTCATATTTTATTTAAGCCCGTGTATGATTTGTATGAAAGGTACCTGTTTGAAAGGGTTAAGGCTAATGGTAGAATTCCCCAGCATGTAGCGATAATTATGGATGGAAATAGAAGATGGGCACGTAGGTTGGAAAAACCTCCTTGGTATGGACATCTTTTTGGTTCTAAAAAGCTTGAGGAGATTTTAGAGTGGGGAAGAGAACTTGGAATGAGAGTTTTGACTGTTTATGCATTCTCAACCGAGAACTTTAAACGAAGTCCTGAGGAGGTAAACGCTCTAATGAATCTTTTTGAACAGAAATTTAGGGAACTTGTAACAGATGAGAGAGTTCATAAATATGGTATTAGGGTTAATGTTATTGGGAGAAAGGAGCTTTTGCCCGAAAATGTCAGAAAGGCTGCAGAAGAAGCAGAAAGAGTAACTAAGAAATACAACAACTATTTCCTAAACATAGCGTTAGCTTATGGAGGAAGGAGTGAGATTGTAGATGCTGTGAAGAGAATAGTTGAGGATGTGGAGAGGGGAATCATCAGCAAAGATGACATTGATGAGGAGTTATTGAAGAAGTACCTTTATGTTCCAAACATGCCAGATCCAGATATAGTAATTAGGACTGGAGGGGAAATTAGAATTAGCAATTTCTTGCTTTACCAAGTTGCCTACAGTGAGCTTTTCTTTGTTGATGTGTACTTTCCAGAGTTTAGGAAAATCGACTTTTTAAGAATAATAAGAGAATATCAAAAGAGAGAGAGAAGGTTTGGGCGTTAATCTTTCATTGATTTTTCAATTAAGGCTTTGACATGAATTTCTGCACTGTCTAAGACTTTAACGCTTACATCACCCGCTTTAATAATTAACGGCAACTCCGTGCAGCCCAAGATAACCCCCTCTATCCCCTTTTCATTTCTATACTTCTCAATTAGCTTAATTAAAAAGAGCTTAGAGCTTTCCAAGATTTTTCCAGCTATTATCTCGTCAAAAATTATGCTATGGACTTTGTCCATTTCCTCTTCGCCTGGAACAAAAACTTCAAATCCTTTTCCTCTTAACGCTTCTTTGTAAAAAGGCTCGCTCATTGTAGTTTTTGTTCCTAAAAGTAAAAGCTTGTTTATTTCCTGCTTTTTAGCCTCATTAGCAATTGCATCGATTATGCTTAGCATTGGAACGTTTACGCTTTTTGCAACATCTGGAAATACTTTATGAGGAGTATTTGCTGAGATTGCTATAATTTGTGCTCCTGCTTTTTCAAGAGATTTTGCCGCTTTTATGAGAATCTCCTTTCTTCCTTCCCAAGCATTGTTCATGAATTCATGAAAGTTTATGCTATAAATCATAAGTTCCGGGAAGAAATATGGCTCAAATCTTTGCCTTGAAATTTCTATAAACTTTTTGTAATAATAGAGAGTTGACTCTGGGCTTAGACCTCCAATTATGCCAATCTTTTTCATTTTCTCACTTCCAAAAATTTGATTATATTATCCCAAATTTTCTCTGCTAGCTCCCTTTTGCTCATTAGAGGGAACTTTTCATAGCCTTCTTTTGTGACCCAATAAACTTCATTCACGTCACTTCCAAAGGCTATTTCTCCTTTGTTAGCAATTACTACATCACTTTTAGCTTTTTCAATCTGTTTTTTTGCTTGTTCTATAAGTTCTTCTTTGCTAATGCCATATTCAGCTTTAAATCCTACTAAAAACACTTCAGGGGCAATTTCTTTTACTCTTTTAATTATCTTTGGTGTTGGAACAAGTTCTAAAATAAGCGCTTGTCCGCTCTTTATTTTCTTTTCAGCCTTTTCTTTCGGTGTAAAATCGCTCACAGCAGCAGCTAAAATCACAACATCGTATTTTTTACTCTTTAACTCATTTTCAATAGCTTTAAGCATCTCTTCGACGGTTTCAACTTCGATTTGACTTTCAACAAAGCTTGGCACACTTCCCTTGGTTTTTATAAGCGTAACTTCAGCGCCCCTAAATTCAGCTTCCTCAGCTAAAGCAACTCCCATCTTTCCGCTGCTCTTGTTTGTGATGAAGCGGATTGGGTCTATATATTCTTTTGTAGCTCCAGCCGTTATTAATACTCTCTTTCCAACTAGATCCTTTTTGTGAAGTTTTTTAATGACTCTGTAAACTATTTCATCAATGCTTGCAACTTTTGCCTTTCCTTCCTCAAATTTTGGACCTATAAATTCAACTCCTAATTTTTTGAGCTTTTCTATATTTTCTCTGATTACTGGATGCTCATACATTGTTGAATGCATAGCTGGGGCAATCATTATTGGTGTGTGAGCAAAAGCTGTTGTTACAACGGTTGTTACTGGTGTATCATCAATGCCACATGCTATTTTTGAAATTGTGTTGGCTGTTGCTGGACAAACTAAAACAAGATCAGCCTTATTTTCATGCTCCCCACAAAGTTCTACATGCTCAATAAAGCCCGTAATCTCAGTGACTACCTTGTTCCCGGTAGCAAACTCCATAGCGTAGGGATGTATTATCTTTTGGGCATTTTCACTCATTACGGCATGAACTTCAGCTCCATGCCTAATTAATTCTCTAGCCAACTTTACACACTCAACAGCGGCTATACTCCCAGGGATTGCCAAAACAATCTTTTTTCCCAGTAATTTTTTACTCTTAGTCGCGTGAATAAGCTTAACATGATGGAGCATTTTTATCACCTTTTCGAGTGTTCTGGATGTACCTTGTATTCATAGCTTATAATGATTTGTGCAGACTTTACTCTAGCAAGAAAAATTCCCTTTCAAGGAGTTTATACTCTTTGTCTTCTAAGGCATCTTTCTCGAGGACGATTATAACAATGCCCTTCTTTTGTAATGCATAATCTTTTAGAGTTGTCAAAAATTTAAAAACGGATGTGAAATCGTTTTCGAGGATTAAATACTCAACACAGTCTAAAAGTATTCCCGTGTTTTCATCGAGGATATCAATAATATGCTGAAGAAGTTGTGCTAGGTTCCTTGGGTGAATAGAGTTTTTGGTATCAGCTTTTGTTACCCAGATATAGGGAATGTTTGCTTCTTCAAATTTTTTCGGATCTCGTGTAATAGCAAGGATCTTTTTACCGCGAAGAAGCTTTAATACTCTTTCAATGTCGGTGGTTGGGTAGAGATATGTCCCCTCTGAGATTGCTGTGATTTCATTTTTGGTCATATTAGAGGACATAGTATAAGGAGATACTTCTATTTGTGTTCTCTTACCGACAGAGTAGAGCCCATAAGATATTATACCTACAGCAATAATGAGAAGAATATCGTCTAAAACGTTTGTAAGTGTTGTTTTAACAATTTCGTTTAAAATATCAGCAATGCTAGAGAGTACTATAACCCCCAAACCTATCATGAGCAGCTTTGTATTTCTTTTTCCAAAAAGAAAGACAAACTCTTCTTTAAACTTGTTTAATATTATGACCATGAGAGTTAATCCTATAAGTTCAAGTATGTCCACAGCCCATTGAATGAGCTGTGTATTTTGCAACACCATGTCCCATCCTATAAAGTATTTTGCTCATACTTCTTAAAGATTTTGTAGAATCTGAACCCTTTAGCAGTTAGCCACACAATGGTAGTAACATTGGGGAAGTAACGTGGTTTATAAGGCTTAGCTTTTCCTTATAGCATGCCCCTCCTCAAACTTTGCGACTTCTTCCTTTGAACCAACCCAAATTACAGTTACAGGCTCAACAGTTATTAGACCATCTTTTATCATGGGCTTAATTAATTGAAAAGCCTTTTCGATCCTATAGCCTATATCTATTACCTCAATTATGATGGGCAGGTCGGTTGAAAGCCTCAAGACATCAGCTGAATGCATTTTACTCTTTTTTCCAAATCCTAAAATTCCCCTATAAACAGTCGCCCCAGCTATGCTATTTTCTCTAAGCACTTCAACAATCGCCTTGTATAGAGGTTTTCCCTTATAATTATCACTTTCTCCAATGTAAATCTTCATCCTCAAAGTGTTCCAGTGCTCAACTTCAACCATAAAAATCACCTCTTAGCTAAAATAAAGCCTAAGAATACTAAGCTGATTGTTATTATAACATTTGCCGAAATATTTAGGAAGGCTAAGCTGTACTCTCTTTCCCTTAAAAGCCTAAAGGTCTCATAGGAAAAAGTTGAAAAAGTGCTTAATGCACCGCAGAAGCCCGTTCCGAGGAATAATCGAGCATTTGAAGAGATATCATAACCAAAAAAGAGCAGACCATAGAGATAACCTAAAATAAAGCTTGCAAAACTGTTGACAATTAGGGTTCCCAAAGGAAAGCCTTTGTAGAGTGGAGCTAAACCTGAAATCCAGTACCTAGTCAAAGCTCCCAATGCTCCACCTATTGCGAGTGCTAGCCAAATTTTGACGTTCATTGCAATACCTCCTGTTAGCTGCTTTAATATTCATTGAAGATATCTTTCAGGAGAGACCTCTTTTTTCTTCTCCTCGTGAAATTTATTCCCAAAGGCAGTCCTTTCAGGCTTTCAATACTCAATGTAACAGACATAATCTCATCTTTAGTTGGTGATTCTGTTGAACGGTAATCGAATTTTTCTATGAATTTGTTTAATCTCTCTCCAAGGGTTTCGAGTTTTCTGATCTGGACTTTTCTTAACCTCTCGCTCATTTGAGGATTCTCTGTTTTAAGCTTATCGTAAAGCATGGTGTAATGTTCTTTGCAGAATATTGCTTTAGAGCTTTCATAAAAACCAAAGAGTTCTTCAATCCTATCAACCAATGCTCCTATTGTATGTTCTTCTTTCTCCTCCACAGATTTGCACAAAAAGCATTTCCTCTCTTTTATTTTGTTTTGACATTTAAGTGAGCTTAAATAAAGTGAAAGCATGTGCTCGTAAATTATAGCAACTCCTAAGCTACCATAAAGTGGATTTGAGTATGCTATACTCTCGAGCTTCCATGCATGATAAGTGCAGAGACCAAGGCTTTTCTTAAACTTTTCCCTAACACTCGGGTTATTAACATGTTCGTAAAGTATCTCTTCTATCAAATCGGTTTCATATTTTTTGAGAATATTGCAAATTGGACATCCTGCTTTTTCAAGGGCATCTTTTAATCGAATCCCAATTATGTCCATTTTTAACCCTCAAAAATTAAATTAGAAGGTTAAAAGCTCAGCTAGGGATTTTAATGCCCTGTAGGTATTCTGGAAGTTTGATATTCCCAGTTCTGAGGAGCGTCTAAAGCCACCATTTGAATTCTGAAGTGCCTTAATGAAGTTTATATGTGCTTTAATATATTTTGGCTTGTCTTTAACCATCTTTAGCCCTCTAATTGCATAGAAGGTAGGCTCTAGGTAGGGTGGCAAAGAAAGAGGAACTTCTGTAAATCCCCCATAAACTTCACATTTCTTGAAAAATCTTGTTGAGGTGTTGTAGCCTAAGAAATTTAACGAAAACAATGCTTGATATGTCATGGTCGTCGTTGCTTGTGTGGTTCCATACCCTTCTCCCTTTCTAAAGTTCTCAATAAATTCTCTGATTTTTTCTTTAACATCATTTTCAAGCTTGTAATTAATCGCTTTTAAAGCCTTTAAAACCCAATATGTTGCCTCTAGAGGAGTTGCTGTTCCAAATTCTTCACTGCCACCCAGTCCCACAGCAAACTGATCTTTTAGAGGATTGTATTTGTTAAAAACGAACTCTACCTTGCCCCTTGCTAAATCCTTTGCACCTAAAATTGTCAGTGCTTCAATTCCCATTGCTAAAGCAACTGTAGCTCTATACGACTGTGTTGACTCATAAAGGAACTCAATTGTCTTTTCTTTTTCTGGAACTTCTAATCCAAGCAGGTCATAGATTTTCACTGCATAGTAGGTGTCGTTTATGTTTGTCTCATCTAAGAGGGAAACAAAGCAGTAACCACCATCTTCATTTCTCCTCTCTTCAAGGTATTTTAAAACTAAGTTGACATTAATGTATTTACCTAATTCAAGCTCCGAGCCCATTCTACCGCCTCCAAGGAGTTGTAGAATAGGCGTCATCAGCCCTTACGGGCGGTTCGGGCTCGAAGCCCGGGCGGACGCCATCGCCCTTAGCGAGTGTATTTTAGTCCTTTAAAAAGTTTTAGGCACAATTCTTATCAACCTGAAGAAGGTAAAAATACACATGCTCATCAATGAGACAAAAAACAAAGTCTGGCATGGACGGGTTAAATTAGCTGATAATTTCTTTAAGCGCTTTAGGGGTTTGATGCTTAAATCCAAGATAGATTACGCTTTAGTATTTGTTCTTCCATATGAGACTCAACTAGGGGCATCGGTTCACATGTTTCTCATGCTCCAAAGCATAGATGTAATTTTTTTGGATACAAACAGAAACGTTGTGGACTTTGTTGAAAACTTGAAGCCTTGGCGCCTTTACATACCAAAAGATAGCGCTAAATATATTGTGGAGACTCCAGAAGGTGTTGTAAAGCATTTAAATGTTGAAATTGGAGATAAAATTAGTTGGGTTGTGGAAAAAGAGAAAGATAAGGGAATTCCAGCTCCTATGGATGCAATAAGCAAGGTAGATTTCTCAAAAATAAACAATGCAATCTCTCTTGAACCAAATTTAAAGCCCAAACTAAAGAAACCGTGAAATTAAAGAACTTTGAAGTCTATAGCGATGTTGTATTGATATGGTGCATAGGGTCTTACAACCCTTCTTTCTAAAAATTCGACTCTTCTACCAAGCTTCTCTGCGATGGTTTTAATTTTCTCTTCATGCTCTCCAAAAAGGTTATCCTCATGAGAGAATCCATAATAATGGATAATTCCATCGCTCTTTACACTTAAAATAGCTTCTTTTAAGAATTCATGGGCAAATTTGGGTAAGTTCATTATTACCCTATCAGCTCTTATTTGTCCTGCAACTTCTCTAACATCACCCAAAATTGGGATTACATTATTGACTTTATTGAGGTTCTTGTTTTTCTTCAAATATTTGATTGCCCAAGGATTTATGTCACAAGCAAAAACCAATTTTACTTTTTTAGCTAAAAGGATTGCATAGGGACCAATTCCAGCAAACATGTCAAAGACTATCTCCCCTTTCTTAGCTTTTTTGAAGATCCTCATTCTCTCAGTCGCTAATCTTGGGGAGAAATAAACCTTGCTAACGTCAAGCTTTAACCTTATGCCATTTTCCTTATGAATCGTTTCTGTTCTTTTTTTGCCAGCTAAATGAATTAGCTCTCTAACCCTATATGCTCCACTAATTTTGCTCCCTTTCATGAAAACAGCTTTTATATGCTTATGAACTTTTAAAATTGCTTCACCAATATTTTTTCCATATGGAATCAGCTCTTCTGGAAGTTCGATAATGACAATATCACCTATGATATCGAAGGAGGAAGGTAAGAGGGGTTTTAACTTCTCAGGCACGTTAACAATCTCTCTATAACTAAAAGGTCTTTTTTGGGCTTTCTCAAAATTAGTCTCAACTATCTCAAAGCCTTCAATAGACTTTGTTATTGGGAAGATCAAGAATTCTCCTTCTCTCTTAATTTTATATTCTTTATTCAAAATTCCAAGCTCTAAAAGTCTTCTTCTAACTTTTTCGCCTTCTTTGAGAGGAACTCTAACACCAAGCATAAGCATCGAAAGAAGGTAAGTGAAGAAATTTAAAAGGTTTGCTTTTTGATTTTTAATTTACTTACAGAACAGCGCTTTAGAAATTTTGGTGCCCCGGCCGGGATTTGAACCCGGGGCGCGGGCTCGAAAGGCCCGCATGTTTGACCGGGCTACACCACCGGGGCAGTTCCGTATCTCATAACATTGATGATGATTTAAAAACTTTTCGCTTGTATGCATCTGATTGAGACTTATCCATGTTTTTGAGCAAATATACGACTTTGACGGGCTTTATCCAAAGTTTTTAATTAAAAATGTAGAAAAAATTCAAATAGGACGTCACTTTAAACTGAACTCTGCCAAAAGGTCTATGTACTTTTCATTTATGCCTTTTTGATAAAGCAATACCTTTGCCCCAGTTTGATTCCTATCTCTTCCCGCAATTATTATCACAACTTGTTTCTTATTCCAAACATCCCTCTTTATAAATATCCCTTCCTCCCCTCTGATTATTTTTAGCTGTTCTTCTTCGTTTAATGCTTGTTTCACATAGTCTCCGATACCATCATAAGCCTTTGGTCCTCCTAAAATCACCACGACTCTTGAGTTTTTGTAAATCTCAAATTCTGATGGCTTAACTCTCTTAATATTTGCCCCTATGGACTTAAACTGTTCAAAAAGTTCTTTTCCTTTGATTTCCCAATCTATGTCGTTAGCTAACAGAACAACTTGTGGCTCTTGAACTAAATATTGGATTTGCTTAAAATCTGAAGCCCATGCTATCAGATCTTTCAAAACACCAAAACTCTCTTTTCCTCCGGCTTCTATCTCAAAGGAAATGTATACACTCCTAATTCCATCTTTTCTATGCCTCTCATCTCTGGTTATGATGGTTAACAGGTAATCGCTTGAAAGGGCACTTATATCAATTAGATCCCTGTTTATCGCCTTTAAGAGCCTGACCCTCTCAATGATCTCTTGAGGAGGCTCTAAGATTAGGACATCAGTACCTACAGGTATTTCAACTTGAGTGTCTTTGATTTGAATATTCAAAATTGCATCAACAAAAGGAAAGTCGAGGGCATAAATGTTTCTTGTATATAAAGAAACTCCAAAAACTTTCTCTTGAAGTTCTGAGAACTCCTTTACTCTTACTTTGACGCTCTTTTTTAGTTCCCTAACTTTGCTCTTTGCAAAGGGCAAGCTTTCTGCTGGGAGCAGATATTGCCATCCAAAAGCCGCATTAATTTCGCCCTCAAAGCTTAATAAGCCTATGCTTGATATTATTCCCTTATTTCTAATATTTAACTTGCTTTTTGATGGAAGGAAGGGCAAAAGAGTTGGAATTTCTGCCAAGTGAGGCTTATTTTCAGCGTACTTTAGTTTAGCCCCTTCTAATATTGGCAAAAGTTCAAATCCAAGTAAAGTTGCAATGCTTTCATCGTTATAAGCCTCTATCCCACCTATGTGGAGAGTTGATCCTAAATAATTAATCCCTTCTTTCCAGGAAATCCCATCATATAGAGTCCCATGGGTAACAATTAGTCCGCAGTTGTTGTCTCTTAGATATTTAATTAGGCTGTTAAGTTCCTCCTTTGAAAGCTCCCACTCCTTTATCCATAGATTTGACAAGATAATTACCTCTGGCTTAAACTCTTTAAGTGCATTCGCGACTTCTTCTGGGGAAACGATTATGATATTATAATCTTTAGCTAAAAGCTCCCAATGGTGTTCTCTTAGAAAACTTTGGCTGGAGTTTTCAAAAGGTTCTAAAAATTCAACTGTTTTCTGGTATTCACTCATGTCATAGAAGTATTTCTCTTTCGTGTAATTTATCATCTCTTTTATAAAACGCATATTTTCTAAAAAAGCTCTGTATTTGACTGAGGGATCAACTACCATTACTCTTTTTCCTTCAGGGTTAGAAACTATGTAAGTTCCAATTTGACTCTCTACTATGTGCCCTTCAGCATCCTGGGCAACAACTTTAAAGTAAACCCTTGAACCCGGTTTTTGAGAGGGAATTGTAGCCTTTCCATAAAATGTTGTGAACTTGAATTCTTTGGTTGTGAATTTGCTGACTATTGACTCATACATTTCTTCGTTTTCATTAATAGTTGCTCTAACTGCGTAAATAGACTTCCATTCCCCATCGTTGACCTTGTAGTAAAGCTTTGTCTCCCTAATTTCCACATCATCGGCTACATATAGGTAAACTGTGTAAGTCTCGTTTGGTGATAGTGAGAGGTATTTTGGGTATGGATTGCCCACTATTATAAGGGGAGGTTTTGGATTTTTAACAAAAGCTTGGGAACTTACGGGACTAATGGTAGTGCTAAGTGTAAGCAAAATGATTAAAATGGTTATTATGTATCTTTTTTTCATCTTACCCACCAAGTCTTTATATTCTCTCATCATTTATAGGGTTTCTTTTGGGTTAGATTTTTAAGTCAACATAACGATTTTTAATTGGACAAAAAATCCAAAGGGGAATACTATGAAAAAAGTGATAATCCTTATAATCGCCTCAGTGTTGCTGATGTTCTTAGGGATAGCCTTTGGTTCAGTTAGTATATCCTTTTCTTTAATTCTGAAAAGCATTATTTATGGAGTAAAAATGGAGATCTCTAAATTGCTTTTTGTTTTTGGAGTTGAACCTTTAAAAGAACTAGACACAACGTACTTTACAATAATCTGGGAGATTAGACTACCAAGAGTAATCCTTGCTTATTTAGTTGGTTTGAGCTTAGCCTCTGCGGGTGTTGCAACTCAAGCCTTATTTAAAAACCCCTTGGGTGATCCTTATATTTTGGGAATCTCTGGAGGAGCTGCAGTTGGAGCTTCAATAGCCGCTCTGTTCTTTCCAAGGTATATGAGTATTTTTGCCCTTCTCTTTGCTCTGCTTTCAGTTTTTCTAGTTTACAACATATCAAAAGTTGATGGACATATTCCAGTTGACACATTGCTTTTAGCGGGAATTGCTTTTGGCTTTTTTGCCCATGCTTTGACGTCTTATCTTTTGTATGTCGGAAAAGAGAGAATTCATAATGCTATCTTTTGGTTAATGGGAACATTCAATGGTGCGACTTGGAGCGATGCTAAGCTCGTGCTATTCTCATCCCTTTTAGGATTTTCATTTTTAATGTATAAGTGGAGAGAGCTTAACTTACTTCTCTTCGGTGAGGAAGCAATAGCTTTAGGTCTGGATTTAAGCTTTTACAGAAAGGCAATAATTTTCGTTGTTTCACTTTTAACGGCTTTTGCAGTCTCAACTTCTGGAATTATTGGCTTTGTTGGTCTTATAAGTCCCCATGCAATGCGTTTAATTTTTGGACCTAATCACAGGAAGCTTTTGCCTGCATCGGCTTTATTTGGAGGTTCTTTAATGGTCTTTGCAGATTTATTAGCAAGAATCTTGTTAAAGCCTTCAGAAATCCCAGTTGGAATTATAACAGCTTTATTTGGGGCTCCATTCTTCATTTATCTTTTAATGAAGAGAAAGAGGGGTGAACTTTATGCCTAAGCAGGAAAAACAACTTGAAGTTAACCTTAGGTTTTCCTATGGCGAGAGAGAGGTTTTAAAAAATGTTAGCTTTTTCGCTCAAAAAAGAGAGCTTTTAGCTATTATTGGTCCAAATGGAGCTGGTAAATCAACTCTTCTAAAATGCATGGTGGGAATTTTAAAAGGAAAAGGCTACGTGAGATATAACGGACTTGATCTAACAAAGCTTCCAGCAAAGGAGAGAGCTAAATACATTACATATGTTCCTCAAAATTCCCTTCCAGAATTTGCCTTTACAATTGAAGAGTTTGTGGAACTTGGAACCTATGCAACTGGTGGAGATGTCAAAAAAGCCTTAAAGCTCGTAGGGATGTGGGAGAGAAGGAGGGAGTTTATAACAAACCTAAGTGGCGGAGAATATCAGCTTGTTTTAATAGCTAGGGCATTAGCCCAAGGAAGTGAAATAATACTTTTAGACGAGCCTACTTCTCACCTAGATGTAAACCATGCCTTGCAAATTATGGAGCTTTTAACAAGGCTTAAAGATGAAAAGATCATCGTAGCGGTTATGCATGACCTAAATTTAGCTTTGCAGTATTCAGATAAGCTAATGCTTTTACATAACGGCTCAATTGAATGGAGTGGGGAAGTGTTTGAGTTAAAAGAAGATATACTGGAAAGGGTTTATGGAGTTAAGGCAAAAATCTCCACTATTGATGGAAAGCCTATCCTCCTGGCAGCTCTTGAATAATTGTTTAATTACGTAATTATTTAATACCATAATTATGTTGGTTTATTAAAGAACTCCAGAATTTCGCTTAAAACTCTCTCCCGATTTTCGCGGGTTAAAATGTAAAGCATTCCATATTTTGAATATTTTTGGGTTAATCTCCTGTGAACAGCAGCCAATAAATGCTTATCACTTTTTAGAGCTTTTTCAACGACTTCTCCAAACTTTCTGCTTTTTAGCTCCATTGCTCCAATCTCATCAATTATAATTAAATCAGCATCATCTATTGCTCTTTCAACAGCTTTAACCCCAATTTCTTCCAAATCTCTCAAATTAACCCCATATTTACCAACTTTTGGTCCGTTAAAGCCTTCCCAAGCTAAGATTCCTTCC
Organism: Thermococcus sp. JdFR-02; assembly: GCA_002009975.1. Lineage (GTDB taxonomy): Archaea > Methanobacteriota_B > Thermococci > Thermococcales > Thermococcaceae > Thermococcus_C. Next base: position 278,720 of record MTLP01000042.1, on the reverse strand, counting down.
TCCCTAGTGTCGAGGGCTATAATTTTAAAGCCAACTCTCTTCCCTCTTTCCCGTACCTCTTGAGTTATTATTCCTCCAATTCTCCATTCTCGGGATTTTAAGGCTTCACTAACCTTCAAAATTAAAGTTGTCTTTCCCACTCCAGGCATTCCGCTTACAAAGATCTTCATGAAACCACCATCCTAATTTTTGCTTATTCTTTTAAACCCTTAACGCAAAGAATAGTTGGAGGTAGGGATATGGAATTGAGGTATAAGCCTGAAGAACTTACAAAGCTCCCAAGGAGCGTTGAATTTAAGGATGGGAGAGTTTTCATAATTGACCAAACTCTTCTGCCAAAAGAATTCAAAGTCATTTCACTAAACACAGTTGAAGAGGTTGCCAGAGCAATAAAAACAATGCAAGTTAGAGGTGCTCCAGCTATTGGGGCAACAGCGGCTTTTGGTTTAGCTCTACTTGCCCACAAAAGCAAGGCAAAAACAAAGGGAGAGTTTTTAAGTGAATTTGAGAGAGCTTATGAAGCTTTAAAATCCACAAGACCAACAGCTGTTAATTTGTTTTGGGCTTTGAATAGGATCAAAAAGCTTGTAGAGGAGCACGGTGAAGAGAGCCTAGAAACTATAAAGCAGTTAATAATTAATGAAGCTCAAAAAATAGCGAATGAAGATGTTGAAGCTAACTTAAAAATGGGGCATGTTGGGAGTGAGATTCTTGACAAAGGAAGTGTTTTAACTCACTGCAACGCTGGAAGTCTAGCAACGGTGCATCTTGGCACAGTTGGTGCTGTTCTTAGAGTAATGCATAAAGAAGAGAAGCTCAAGCTTTTATGGGTCGATGAAACTAGACCTGTCTTACAAGGTGCTCGCCTTTCGGCTTGGGAGTATTCTTATGATGGAATTCCTTTAAAGCTCATTTGCGATAATATGGCAGGCTTCGTTATGCAGCAAGGTTTAGTTGATTATGTAATCGTTGGTGCTGATAGGATAGTTGCCAATGGGGACTTTGCAAATAAGATAGGGACTTATTCCTTAGCGATTTTGGCTAAAGAGCACAAGATACCTTTCTTTGTGGTTGCCCCAACATCGACTATTGACTTAAGCTTAAAAAGTGGAAAGGAAATACCAATAGAAGAGAGAGCAAAAGAAGAGGTTTTGGGTTGTGGAGGTTGCAAAATAGCACCAGATGTGGATGTTTATAATCCAGCTTTTGATATTACACCGCACAAATATTTAACAGGAATAATAACAGAAAAGGGTGTTGTTTATCCACCGTTTGAAAGGAATCTAAGGAGGTTGTTTGGGCTTTAAGCCCTTGCTCTTACCTTTTCCGCTCTATTTATATAGGGGAATCTCTGAAATCTTACAATCTCAATACTTCTAATAATATTCTCAGGCTTGCTGTAATTTATTATCTCAAGAATTATGTTCTTCGGGTTTATATTTCTCAGACCATTCATGACATGGTCTAGATTTATAATTCCCTCTCCCAAAGCTCTGTGTTCATCTACAACTCCGTTGTTATCGTGTAAGTGAATATGATCTGCATAACTCATAAGTTTAAAGTATTCCTCATAGGGAATGCCATATTTTTTAGATATTAAAAAGGCATGGGCGGTATCAAATGTTAAACCTAATCCTAAGTTTAAAAAGGGAAAAAGCTCATAGGGCAAAGCACCTATTCTCTTATCACAAAGGTTTTCAATGGTTAATTTTATGGAATAATCTTTAGCCATCTTGGCTATAACTTTAAGCTGTTCTATTGTGTTCAAAAAAGCTTTATGGTACGAACCATTAACATCCCCACCATGAACAACAACATATTCGGCATCTAGTAATGAGGCAATTTTAAGAACATTTCCCATGATTTTAATGTTTTTCTCGCTCTTAACTCCCAAATTAACTCTTACAGTTCTTGCATCTGAAGTTGGGGCATGAAGAGTATATCCAACATCGAGCGTCCTAAGAAGCTCAACACTATCCATATTAATCCCTTTTTCAGTGACTAGAGGCAAATCATCAAAGCCAACCTCAATTAAATCAATTCTAAGCTCATCTAAGCTTAATCCTCTTCCTGTTATCTCCCTGACTATGCATGAGTTAACGCCTATGTTGGGCATTTTAATCACCAGCAATTATTTCATGAATATAAAATATTAAAGACCTATAATATTTATAAATTTTACTAGGCAAAACTTCAAGTGACTAATCTTTTTAACTTGGTTCTCCTTATTCATTCTGGTGATGCTCATGAGATTCTTTAGCTTAAAAACAAGAATTGTTATTGGAGAAGGGAGTTTAAGTTATGTTAAGAGTGTTGCAAAGAACTATAGCAGAGTTCTAATCTTTTCAAGCAAATCAATGAGAATCCATGGTTTCTTAAATGAAGTCATGAATTATGTTGAAGATTCAGGAGCTGAAAATGAAGTGATTTTAGGAGTTCCAGCGGAACCGAGCTATGAGTATATTGAAAATATTTTGCCAAAGGTTAAGGAATTTAATCCTGATTTGTTTATAGCATTAGGTGGTGGGAGTGTTATTGATGTTGTAAAAGCGGTTAAAGTTTTTTATGATGCGCCCAATCTCAAATTTGAAGAAATAGCCTTTCTTGATCGCTTTTCAAAACCAAAACCAATTCCAAAGCTTAAGACACCATTAGTGGCGATTCCTTCAACAAGCGGCGCTGGGAGCGAGGTTTCTGCTGCTTCGGTTTTAAAGAAAGGGGATGTTAAATACAATCTTGTTTCTTTTGAAATTGCACCAGAGTTTGCCATTTTAGATCCAAGGTTACCAATGACAATGCCAAAAGGAGTAACGAGAAACTCTGGATTGGATGTTTTAGTCCATGCCATTGAAGCTTACGTTTCAACGGTTGCAACTCCTTTTAGTGATGCTTTGGCAATTAAAGTCATTAAGAGTGTCTTTAAATATCTCCCACTTTCAGTTAACGGCGAGGAAAAAGCAAGGGAAGAGATGCACTATGCTTCAACTATGGCTGGAATTGCATTTTTAAATGCTCGTTTAGGACTCTGTCATGCTATGAGTCACAAAGGAGCCTGGATGGCGTCGCATGGTCTCTTAAATGCAATTCTCAATCCATATATTATGGAGTTTAACATGAAAATTGATTATGCAAGAAAAAGATACGCTGAAATAGCAAGAGAACTCGGCTTTAACACTGCTCAAGAGCTAATTGAAGTTGTAAAAGAACTTAATGAAATGCTTGAAGTTCCAAAATTGGGTGATTTAGTTAGCGAAGATCAGTTTTTAGCCAAACTTGAAGACATGAGCCAAAAAGCTTATGGCGACCCTCTGATAAACTTTAATCCAGTTGAGCCAAGCATTGAGGAGATTAAAGAACTTTACAAGAAGGCTTTCTATGGTGAGTAAGATGGAATTTTTTGAAGTTGTTAAGAAAAGGAGAAGCATAAGAAAGTATCAAGAAAAAGATGTCCCTGACGAGCTTATAGACAAGATTTTAGAGACCGCATTTTATTCACCAAGCTCAAGGAATAGCAGACCCTGGCACTTCATCGTTGTTAAAGATAGAGAGTTAATTAAAGCGTTAGCAAATACGAGAAGGGCAACAAAGTTCTTAGAAACAGCGCCTTTGGCTATAGTTGTTTGTGCTGAAGAAACATCTGCTTGGGTAGAAGATGCATCTATAGCTGCAGAACACATTCAATTAGCAGCAACGGCATTGGGTTTAGGTGCTTGTTGGGGGCATGTGAGAGACAGAATGCACAATGAAAATGAGAGTGCTGAAGATTATGTTAAAAGGCTTTTAAACATCCCACAAGAAATTAGAGTGCTTTGCATCATTGGAGTGGGTTATCCAGCAGAACAGAAAGAAGGGCATAGCGAAAGGGAGATAATGTGGGAAAGAGTTCATTTGAATAAGTTTGGCAGTCCATTGAAAAGCTAAGCTTTGTCATAATGCCAGCAATTCTTATTCTGCATCTTTTTTCTTTGACGTTCATCCAAAAACTATTTTAATCTAAATTGATTATTTTTATTTTTGTACAACAATCATCAGGGAGGTGCAATAATGGAGGAAAAGTTTAATTATGGGAAGATATTTTTACTTGGTTTTGGTTTCTTTGGAATAAGCATAATTTGGGCGTTATACAATGCTTATGTTCCCATTTTCCTAAAAGACTTTGCATTGAGTTCTTTTATCATTGGTATTGTCATGGTCATTGATAACATCTTTGCCATAGTGATGCTTCCATATATCGGTGCACTAAGCGATAAAACGAGAACAAAATGGGGACGAAGAATGCCATATATAATGATTGGAGCACCATCAGCAGCTTTGTTCTTTGCGTTGATACCGATAGCAAGAAGATATCAGGTTTTAGCTCTTATGATGGGAACGATTATCTTCATGAACTTCTTTATGGCACTCTTTAGATCACCAGTTATAGCTTTAATGCCTGATATAACACCATCAAGGTTTAGAAGTCAAGCTAACGGTATAATCAATTTCATGGGAGGATTGGGGGCACTCTTTGCTTACTTTGGTGGAAAAGTTCTCTATGACATTAACTATGCTTTGCCTTTCTATGTTGGTGCTGCTTTAATGTTGATAGCAAACATTTTGGTCGTTCTCTTCATTAAAGAGCCAGAAGAATACAGGGTTAAAGAAAAAACTAAGAAGATTTCATTTAAAGAAACCTTTAACCAAAGCTTTGGTGAGCTAAAAGAGAACCTTAAAGATGTCTTTGCAAGTCAAGAAAAAAGTTTGTTCTTCATGCTTTTAGCAATATTTCTCTGGTTTATAGCTTTTAATTCAGTAGAAACCTTCTTCACAAGCTATGCAAAATTCGAGCTCGGGATTAAGGAAAGCACAGGTGCTTTTATGTTGGGTATCTTTGCATTAGGCTTCATGGTGTTCTCAATTCCCGCCGGTTTCATTGGAGGAAGATTTGGAAGAAAGAGGACAATGAGCTTAGGTCTTATAATCGTTACAGCGGTGATGATAATAGCCCTCTACTTAGGTCTACAAGCTACAAGTGGTAAAATATCAACGGATTTTGTGGTTAAAGCGTTTTCTGGGCTTTTCTTACTTGGTGGTTTTGGATGGGGATTAATTAACGTTAACTCACTTCCAATGGTCGTTGACATGACGACAGAAGAAAAGGTGGGTGGTTACACTGGCTTATACTACTTCTTCTCAATGGCGGCTAATATTTTTGCACCGCCATTATCTGGAATAGCGATAGATTACTTTGGCTACTCTTCATTGCTTGTTTTTGCAACAATATTCTTCGTTTTAGCATTAATAGCAGTGCAATTTGTTAAGAGAGGCGACATTGTTGCCCAAAAGCCTCAAGACATCTATGAATTAATTCCTGACATGGACTAAAGTTTTGAGCTCTTTTCTTCTTTTAAGTTTTAATTTCGGCTTAATTAGCAGTTAGTATCCTTGATCAACCTTTGGTTGCCAACTGTCTGTTTTAAAAAGCGTTAAAAATCCACGCTTTGAGCTTTTTGTGATATTACTAAAATAAAAATTAGTAGCACGATTGGTGGTGAAATTCATGAAAAGTAGCAAGGTGTTGTTGGCGCTGCTTGTAATATCCATCCTAGCATTTAGCAGTGCATGCGTCCAAAAGACTCCAATGGAAACAACATCCACTTCAACCATCCAAGAAAAGACAACAAGTGCATCCCATATTCAAACAGAAACTCAAGAAAAAATGGTAATCACAGACTTTGCAGGAAGAGAAGTGACTTTAGAGAAAGTTCCCGAACGAATAATTGTTTTAACAGGTTATTGGACTGAGATTCTCCACATACTTGGTTTAGATGATAAAATTGTTGGCATTGGAAAGTACGTTCCAAATAATCCATATATCCCCGAGGAAGTTAAGCAAAAGCCAGCAGTAGGGAGTTCATTTAAAGGTCTTAATTGGGAAAGTGTTGCAAGTTTAGAGCCAGATTTAATAATCGCTGACTGGTATGGCGGCAAATACAAGGACAAGGAGACGATTGAGAAAGCAGAAGAAATCGGCATTCCAGTTATAGCATTAACCGCCAAAAGTGTGAAGGATAACGTTAAAGTTGTTGAGCTTTTGGGGAAAGTTTTTGGAAAGGAAGAGAAAGCTGAAGAGCTTTCAAATTGGATGAAGAGCAAGTTGGAAGAAGTGAACAAACTAGCCAGCCAAATCCCAGACGATGAGAGGAAGAACGTCATTATCATAAATGCTCCCAAAGACATAAACGGCCCAATCACAGTTTATGCAAAGGGAAGTGCCTGGGCAAGCATTGTTGAGCTCGTTGGTGCTCACAACTTGGCTTTTGACAAAGAGTTCGATACTCAGTGGCCAAAGCTTGATTTGGAAAAAATTATTGCATATTGGGGAGACAAAGCTGATGTAATAATAGTGACCTCCTTTAATCAAGAGAAGCTTGAAAAAGCTGTGGATAATATAAAAAGCGACCCAAAATGGAGAGAGATTAAAGCAGTTAAGGAAGGTCACGTTTACGGAATTTTGGCTGGTTCTAAAGGATTCTTAGACTGGGGACCAAGGATAGTCGTGGGAGTCTACCAAATGGGTGGACTAATTTATCCAGAGTATTACCCAGAGTGGAAGCCAATTGCAAAGGAGTTATTTGAGAAGTTCTACGGGCTTAGCTATGAGGTAAAAGTGGAAGTAATGGACTCTGCTGGAAGAAAGGTGACCTTTGAAAAAGTTCCCGAAAGAGTCATCATTACAAGCAGTTATTGGGCTGAAGTTTTGCATTGCTTAGGCTTAGATGACAAAATAGTGGGAATTGACAAGTACACACCAAAGGACCAATTCTTACCAGAAAGCATTAAGCAAAAGCCGCAAATTGGCTCTGTTTATAAAGGTATTAATTGGGAAACTGTTGCAGGCTTAGAGCCAGATTTGATCGTAATGGGCTTGTGGTGGGGCTCATTTGAGCCAAAGGAAAAGGAACTATTTGAGAGAGCAGAAGAGCTTAGCATTCCAGTTTTAGCCTTTGGAATTCCTGATTCAAACAAGACAGGAACAGAAATGCCATATGAGAACATTAGGATAATAAGAGTGCTTGGAAAGGTCTTTGATAAAGAGAGGGAAGCCGAAGAACTGGCAAGCTTCTTGGAGCGCTATTATAATCAAGCCCTTGAAATAGCGAGCAAAATACCAGAAGAGGAGAAGAAAAACGTGCTTATAGTTTACGGCTCATCAATTACTGGTAAATATGCAACGGGGACAATAACTGTCTCTACAAGAGGAAGTGCTTATGCTGAAACCGCTGAGCTTGTGGGAGGACACAACTTAGCCTTTGATGTCAACGAGGGAGGACCTTACCTAAAGCTTGACTTAGAAAAGCTCATAGCATACTTTGGAGATAAAACCGACATTCTAATTGTTGTTGACTGGGAAGCAGAGAGACTTAATGAAGCAGTTGAGAAAATCAAGAGCGATCCAAGTTGGCAGGAGATTAAAGCAGTTAAAGAAGGAAACGTCGTTGGGATATTAGTGAGCTCATATAAGAAAGATGCAACTGCTCTTTATGGACCAAGGTTCATAACGGGAATTTACGCCTTTGGTCATGCAATTTATCCAGAATACTATCCCGGCTGGGAGCCAATCTACAATGAGATACTTCAGAAGTTCTACAAGATAAAGGGGTGAAAGGATGAGAAGATTTCTCTTTCTTTTTCTTTTAGTCTCTCCAATCTTTGCATTCTTCATAAGTCTGTTTATCGGTGCGTATCACATGCCAATGGCTGACATAATAAATATGGCATTCTTAAAATCTCTCCAACTTATTTCAGGTGTTTTGGCTAAAATAACCCTTGGAAAGCTTTATTTTGATGTTCAAATTCCATATCCAAGCGTTTATCAAACGGTTCTCTTTAAAATAAGACTTCCCCGGGTTCTTTTAGCTATGATTGTTGGCTCAGCTTTAGCAGTCTCTGGAGCAGTTCTGCAGGCAATATTTAGAAATCCCCTTGTCAATAGCTATATTTTAGGGATTTCCTCTGGGGCAGCTTTTGGAGCTGCATTAGCCATAGGACTCTCGTTGGGTTTGGGCGTTACTCCTTTAGCATTTGCTTTTGCTCTGCTTGCAGTGTTTTTGACAACGTCTCTTGCTAAAATAGGTGGTAGAATAACCCCAGTATCCCTAATTTTGGCTGGTGTTATAGTTAATGCGTTCTTTTCCGCATTAACGTCACTATTGAAGTTTTTAATGGAGCACGAAAAATTGGCGAGTGTGGTTTACTGGCTTATGGGGAGCTTTGCCAATGCTGATTGGCATTCCCTTAAAGTAGCGTTTCCAATTATTTTTGCTGGATGCATTATAATATCTCTAATGCGCTGGCAGCTGAATGTTTTATCCTTTGGAGAAGAGGCCAAGCTCGTTGGAGTTGAGACTGAAAAGTTGAAGTTTGCCTTTATCTTAATCGTTTCACTTATAACAGCCGCTTCTGTCGCTTTTTGTGGAATAATTGGATGGGTTGGCTTAATGATCCCTCACATGGTTAGAATGGCTTTTGGACCCGACCATAAGAAGCTAATCCCCCTCTCAATAACCCTCGGAGCTTCTTTTATGGTTTTGGCAGACACCTTAGCGAGATCAATAGCCACTTATGAGATTCCAATCGGGATATTAACCACATTACTTGGAATACCCTTCTTTGCCTATCTATTGAGAAAGACGGGCGGTGGTTGGCATGCTTAAAGTTAAAGGCTTATCATTCAGTTATGGCGATTTCAGCGTTGAAAATGTTTGCTTTGAGGTTAAAGAAGGCGAGATTTTAACTTTATTGGGTCCAAACGGCAGTGGAAAAACCACGATTTTGAAGAATGTCTATGGGTTGTTAAAGCCAAAGAAAAAGTGCGTCTTCATAGATGGCAGAGATTTTCACTCTTTATCATTAAAGGAAAGGGCTAAGTTAGCTGGTTACGTTCCTCAATCCCATTATCCTCCTTTCCCGTACACAGTTTTAGATGTCGTCGTTATGGGCTTGGCATCTCAGCTCAGCGTTTTTGAGAGTCCAAAAGATGAGCATTATGAGAAAGCTCTCGAAAAGCTCAGGCTTTTGGGAATGGAGCGCTTTAAAGACAGACCATATACCCAGCTGAGCGGAGGTCAATTACAGTTGATTTTAATAGCGAGAGCATTAGTCCAAGAGCCAAAAGTCCTTCTTCTTGACGAGCCTACCGCTCATTTGGATTTCAAAAATCAGGTAAAAATCCTTGGGATTATTAAAAAACTCGCAAGAGAAGAGAGAATTACAGCAATTCTAACACTCCATGATCCAAATTTGGCTTCAATTTATTCAGATAAGATAGCTTTGGTTAAGGAAGGAAGGATCAGAGCCGTTGGAGAGTCGAGCGAGATTTTGAGAGAGGAGATACTTGAAGAGGTTTACGGTGTTCCAATTCACATCTTGGAGTTCAATGGATTTAGAGTTATCATGCCAAAAACGGAGGTAGTTTAATGCTGAGCTTGATAATAACCTCAACGGAAATAGCATTTAGCTTTTTAAAACGCTCTGTTCCCGGGTTATTGGTTGGCATATTCATAGCTGAGCTTTTAATTGAGAAAGGAGTTATTAACAAGTTCTCTCCAATAGGGAAACCTTTTGTTAAGCTTTCAAATCTTCCAGAGGAGTGTGCTCTAGCCTTTGCAACTGCGTTTTTAAATACAAGGGCAGGAAATGCCATGCTTATAGATTTTTACAAAGAGGGAAAAATAGGCAAGAAAGAACTCTACATTGCCTCTCTTATGAACGCATTTCCTGCAATGGTTAGGCACTGGAACTCGTTAATCCCAGTTCTTCTGGCAACGCTTGGGACACTTGGCTTGCTTTATTTTGGGATCTTGGTTCTTATTGGATTTATTCAAACAACTGTTTTTGCATTCGCTGGGAAACTCTTAATTAAGAGTCCAAAACAAATAAAAAATGTTCAAAAGCACACCAAAAATTCCCAAGAGCCATTTAAAAAAGTTTTAAGAAAGGTTTTAGCAAAAACTAAGAAGCACTCGATGCCGATTTTAAAAACCATGGTTTTGGCAACTTACATAACCGCCTTGCTCATAGCAGCAGGGTTTTTTGAGTATTTAACCTCTCTCGTAAAAGATTTTGCAGCTTTCCTTCCTCTTTCGCCGGAAGAAATAAGTGTGGCATTAAGTGCAATGGCAAGCAGTATAGCGGCTTATACTCTCGGTGCAAACCTCTTAAAAGCTGGATTAATAAGTGAAAAAGCTCTAATAAGGTCTCTCCTTCTTGGATCAGTTCTCGCGAATATCACTTTCCTAAGAGTGCTGATTCCCTATTATGTTGGTCTATATGGAGCTAAAGATGGAACGAAGATTATGCTCATCTCAATGGCAACACGGAGTGCTATCATACTGTGCCTTATACTTGTGATGGGGGTGGTTTTATGATCTGCTTCATATTGGGTTACGGTGCAAGACCTTTGCCTTTGCTTGAGAAAATATTGAAAGAGGAAAAAATCGATGGAGTTGTTTTAACAGAACAGAACTGTGAGAAAGAGCTTGAAAAAGTTGAAAGGGCAGAAGTAATTTTCATTTATGCCCACGAACTTCCGGATGTTGTTGTAGAGACGCTAAGGAAGAGCAGAGCAAAGATTGTTTCAATGGACAGCTTAAACAACGTTCCGCAAGAAATTTTAGTTAAAGCTAAATCCTACTACGTCCTCGGTGGTGAGGAGAATCTAAGGAACTTAGCTAAGTTTTTAGCAAACTTGGCAGGTGAAAAGAGAGAATATGAAGAGCCAAAAGAAGTTCCAATGCATGGGATTTACCACCCAAATTTTGGGGTTTTTGAGAGTTTAGATGAATATTTGGAGGTTTATAATAAGAGACCAATTGTTGGAGTTCTATTCTGGAGGAGTGCTTGGCTTTACAGAGAATTCAGCCCGATTGAGGAGCTCATCAAAGCACTTGAAAGTGAAGGATTAGGGGTTATTCCAGTGTTTGCCTATGGGAAAGACTCAACAACAGGACTCGGAAAAGAAAAGAGTGAAGCAGTTGAGGAGTTCTTCATAAAAGATGGGAAACCAATTATTGAGGCACTGGTAAGTTTAATCTCCTTTGGCACCGTTGATTTAAATAATTTGGAAAAGCTAAACGTCCCAGTATTTGCTCCAATTCGCTCTTATTATCAAAGCCTCAAAGAGTGGAAGGAAAAAGAAGGCGTTGATTACATGACGCAGGTTTATGGGGTGATAATTCCGGAAGTCGCGGGTGCAATTGAGCCGATATTTATAGCTGGAACTAAAAACATTGAGGGCTACAAAAAGGGCGAACCATACGAAGAACACATAAAATACCTCGTCAAAAGAGTGAAGAAGTGGATTGAGCTAAGGAAAAAGCCAAAGAAAGACGTTAAAATAGCAATAGTTTTGATAAATCCGCCTTGTAAGGGACTCGAAGCCGGCATTGCAGTGGGAATGGGATTGGATGTTCCAGAGAGCATAGTTAGACTTCTGCACAGGCTAAAAGAAGAAGGCTACTATGTTGGGGAAGAGCTTCCAAAGAATGGAGAAGAGCTAATAAGAATGATTTTGGAGAAAAAAGCGATAAGTGAGTTTAGATGGACAAGTGTGGAAGAAATCGTCAAAAATGGTGGGGCAATTGACTTCGTAAACTTGGAGGATTATTTGGAGTGGTTCAATGAGCTTCCCGAGGACTTAAAAGAAAAAATAGTCAAAGATTGGGGAAGACCAGAGGACGTTTTGACAGGAAAAGTGGACAAAACATTGGTTGGAATGGTTTATGATGGAAAGTTCGTTGTTCCTGGAATAAGGTTTGGAAACGTTTTCATTACTCCGCAGCCAAAGTTCGGCTGTGCTGGGGCGAGGTGTGATGGAAAAGTTTGTAGAATCCTCCATGATCCGACTATAACTCCTCCTCACCAGTGGTGGGCTGTCTATAGGTGGATAACGAGGAAGTTTAATGCCAATGTTGTGATTCACTTTGGAACTCACGGTTATTTAGAATTTAGGCCGGGGAAAAGCGTTGGGCTTTCTCCTTCATGTGTTCCCGAGGCAAGCTTAGATGACGTTCCCCACTTATACGTTTATGTAGTTTCAAATCCAATGGAGGGCGTTATTGCCAAGAGAAGAAGTTATGCAACGCTAATAGACCACATTTATCCACCAATGGCAATAGCTGAAGTTTTGGATGATTTGGATTCGCTCTTGAATCAGTATGCAAAGGCAAAGAGCCTGGGAGATGATGCAAGAAGAAAGAAGATTTACGAGCAGATTTTGGAGGAAGCTGAAGGAAACAAGATAAGAATAGCGAACCCTGAAAATGAAGAGCAAACGATAGAGGAAATCCACCGCTACGCTGAGTTGATGAGAGGTTCTCAAATTAATCTCGGTCTTCATATCTTTGGGTATCCACCAAAAGAACCCGAAAGATTGACGGAATACATTGCCACGGCAATGGCTTACGATTCCTACGCTTCCCCTTCGATTAGAAGGGCGATAGCTGAGGCAATAGGCGCGGACTACGACAAGATAAGAAAGAACCCCTTAGAGACTACAAATGGATTTACGAACAGAGAATTGTTGGAGATTTTCCACAAGATAGCAGTTAAAAGCTTAGAGCGTTTGCTTAATGGAGAAGGCTTTGATGTCATTGAGGAAGAAATTGAAAAGTTTGGATTCAAAGTTAAGGAGAAAGAAAAGCTTGAGGAACCGTTTAGAAAAGCCCTTGAAGTTGCTCAAAAAGTTGTCGAGTGCGAAAGGGAATATAATGGCTTTTTAGAAGGTGTGGGAGGAAAATATGTAAAGCCAGGCCCTTCGGGAGCCATAACGAGAGGGAAGTTCGAGATTTTGCCAACGGGAAGAAACTTCTATGCAGTTGATCCAAGAACTTTGCCAACCAAAGCAGCTTGGCAAATTGGGGTTGAAACTGCTGAAAAGCTCTTGGAAGAGTACAATAAGAAGCATGGGAAGTATCCCGAAAGCATTGGGCAGGTTCTTTGGAGTATAGACGGTTACAAAGCCGATGGCGAACAAATAGCCCAAATTCTTTATTTGCTTGGAGTTAAGCCTATCTGGAAAGGAGATGTAGTTTCTGAACTTGAAGTAATTCCCTTAGAAAAGCTCGGAAGGCCAAGGATTGACGTTCTGGTTAGGATAAGCGGAATTGTTAGAGATACTTTGCCAAATTACATATATCTCATCGACGAAGCAATAGAAAAGGTTGTTATCTTGGATGAGCCGTTAGAAATGAATTACGTTAGAAAGCACTACATTAAGCATATTAAAAAGCTAATTGAGCTAGGAAAAAGTTTTGAAGAAGCCCAAAGGTTTGCGAGGTTTAGAGTTTTCTCTGCTCCTCCAGGAGCTTATGGAGCTGGTGTAAACTTAGCTGTTGAGTCATCGGGTTGGCAAAAGGAGGAGGATTTAGCAAAGGTTTGGATTCAGTGGAGCGGCTACGCTTATGGAAAAGATGCCTTTGGCATTGAAGCTCATGAATCATTGGTTTTGAACCTCAAAAGCGTTGACGTAATCAATAGAAACCACATAAGCGATGAGCATGACTTAACGAACTGCTGCTGTTATTTTGCCTATCACGGTGGATTTAAAACAGCGGTAGATGCTCTAACTGGCAAGGATGTAGATATAATCCAGGTCGATACAAGAGACATAAGCGATACTAAAATTGTTGATATTAAAGTCGAGATTGAAAGAATAACAAGGACAAAGCTTCTCAACGACAGGTGGATTGAAGAAATGAAGAAGCACGGCTATAGAGGGGCGAGCGAGTTCTCAAAGAAGATTCTTCATCTCTATGGCTGGGAAGCAACAACAAAGCTCGTTGAAGACTGGATTTTTGATGAAATAGCGCAAAAGTATGTTCTTGATGAAGGGATGAGGAGATGGTTTGAGGAGCACAATCCCTACGCTATTGAGGAAATTGCAAGGCGTTTGATTGAAGCTTATGAGCGCGGCTTGTGGGAGACGAGCGATGAGCTCATTGAAAGGCTTATGGAAGCTTACTCTGAAATTGAGGGGCTTTTGGAGGAACATCTTGGTGAAGGGGAAGTTCAAGGTGGAACGATTGAAATCTACACTGCCCAAGATGATGAGCACTGGAGTGAAAATATTGAGGAGGTGGATAAAATATGGAAGCTCGTGAAAAACGCTTAATCTTCCCATTTTCTGCTATAGTTGGGCAGGAAAAGGCTAAATTAGCCTTGCTCTGTGTAGCGGTTAATCCGCTAATAGGTGGAGTTTTATTGAAAGGAGACAAAGGAACGGGGAAATCAACCCTAGTTAGGGCTTTGGCTAACGTTTTGCCCGAAATTGAAGTTGTGGCAGATTGTCCCTTCAACTGCAATCCAATGAACCCCTTAGAGATGTGCGACAGCTGCTATGAGAGATATGGAAGAGGCGAGAGCTTACCAATTGCCAAAAGAAGAATGAGGGTTGTTGATTTGCCCTTAAGCGTTACAATAGATAGATTGGTTGGAACAATTGATGTAGAGCGCTTTTTAAAAGAGGGCAAAAAAGCTCTGCAACCGGGAATATTAGCGGAGGCTAATAGGGGAGTGCTTTACATCGATGAAGTCAACCTCTTAGATGACTACATAGCCGATTCGCTCTTAGATGTTGCAGCAATGGGATGGAACACGATAGAAAGGGAAGGAATCTCGTTTAGACATCCAGCCCGCTTTATCTTAGTCGGGAGCATGAATCCAGAGGAAGGCGACTTAAGACCCCAAATCCTCGATAGATTTGGCCTGTGTGTTGAAGTTTCAGCACCAATGAACCCAGAGGATAGGATAGAGATAGTTAAAAGAGTGGAGGAATTTCATGAAGACCCAATAAGCTTCTACAAGAAGTTTGAGAGCGAAGAGAAAAAGCTTACAGAAAAGATTGTTAAAGCAAAGGAGCTTTTGCCTAAAGTTGAAATAAGTGATGATTTGCTAAAGCTTTTAGCTGAGGCTGTGATTAATTTAGGTATAAAGACCAACAGAGCTGAAATCACTACAATAAAAACTGCCAAAGCAATAGCCGCTTTAAACGGAAGAAGGAGGGTTTCTCTTGAGGATTTGGAAAAAGCTATGGAGTTAGCTTTACCGCACCGCTTGAGGGACAAGCCCTTCCAAAAGCCGCCCCAGATGAAGCCGCCAAAGCCTAAAGATGATAAGGAGCACAATCATGATCACAAGCACGACCATAAGCATGAGCACAGAAAGGAAGAAAAAAGTGAAAGGAGAAACCAGAAGTCTCAAAGTCAAGGAATCGGAAATTTAGGGCACAATTTTCGCTCAAGCGAAGCTACAATCCCAAGGATAGAGAGCAAAAACTTTGGGAGCAACGACTTTACAGGCTACCGCTCTTCAAGGGACGTTAGCATTACTGTGGTAAACTTTCCAAAGGGGATTCCTGTCTCCTACCTACCCCCAAAAGATGAAATAAGGGATGTTGATTTTTACAACTCGACTATTTGGGCAGTGTTGAATGGAAAAAAGCCTCCGATAAAGCTTGAGCTAAAGGATGTCCGCGTTAGGGTTAGGAAGGCAAAGGCTCCTACGCTCTGGGTTTTGCTCTTAGACTCAAGCGGAAGTATGGCGGTGAAGAGAAGAATAAGCATTGCAAAGGGAATAGCGGAAAAGCTAGTTGAGAACGGCTACATCAAGAAGTCAAAAATGGCTTTGATAGTTGCAAAGGGTAAAGAGGCTGAGGTTTTTGTTTCGCCAACTAAGAACTACTGGGAAGTGTTTGAAAAAATAGAAAGTGTTCCAACTGGAGGAAGGACTCCTCTCAGCTCTGCTTTATACAATCTTTTACTTTTAGCCAACAGAGAGAGAATGAAAGATAAGTCCATCAAAGTTAGGGCATTTCTAATAACCGACGGAAAAGCAAACGTTCCTCTCTTTGGCAAGAGAATTAAAGATGAAATCATTGAGCTTGCAAAAGCATTGAGAAGGAAAGGCATTGAGCTTAACATTTATGATACAAATGGCAAGGGAATAAACCCGGGTATGTCGTATATTCCCATTTTAAAGAAGGTTGCAAACGCTAAAGTCTACAGGGCGTGAAACTTGAATTGTTCTGCTTAAGCTTTGGTGATGTACTTTACATGCGCTCCTCTTCCAACTTTTCTGATAAGCCCTAGACTCTCAAGCTTCTTCAGCCTCTCCAGTACAGCGGGCTTTGAAAGACCAATCACTTCAGCTATTTCTCCACTTCTTTTGGGAGTCATTAGAAGTTCGAGTATTTTTTTATCAACATCATCCAAAAGCTCCTCGGCGCGCTTCTTGAACACAACCTCAAACCTGTTTGGCGAGACTTTAAACTCTACACTAACAAGCCCATGCCTTTTGCACTCTTCCCTTATCATCCTTATTCCATAGCCGTACTTCTCTATGTAGCCAGAATCATAAAACAGCTGGCATAGATTGGGATTTCTCGGCACGTGCTCCGGGTCGCTCAAATCAACGCCAGGCATTAAACCACCTGGGTTCCGAATCACAAGCTTGTCGGAATATATGAACACCCTTATGTCGGACGGAATGGCATAATTCCTGTGGGCAAATGCGTTTATTAACGCCTCTCTCACTGCCCTTGGTGGATACTCTGGAAGTTTGACTCTCTTGGCTCCCAAAATGACTTCTAAAGTTTTAAACTGGCTCATGAGCTCGGCAAAAACTTCATCTATGATTTTCCATACCGGTCCAATGAACTCCCTGCTCCAGACTGGTTCATCGTTTACAATCTTTACAATCCTGCATCTGCTGTGAGATATGAACTCTTGAGCATCTGTAAAGAATAGAACCCCCGCATTTGTAAGCTTATTTCCTTTAATTGCCTTTGCACTTCTCAAATATATGAGCCAATCTTTTCGGTCTATTTTTCGTCCTCTGGCTTTTTCCATAGCCGAGAAGAACCACTTAACGTATTCATCCTCTATTTCTTCTAATTCCACAGCTGGGAACTCATCCCACGTTAGAACACCGAGCTCTGAGGAAAGCATGAGAATTTCCTGAATTGAGAGAGGCCTTATGCCAGAGCCTATCCTTATGTATGCCACGCCACCGATTGAGCAGAGCGTCTTCGATTTGGGAACTTCTACAACAAGAACCTTCTTATCTCCAATTACAACCGTATTGGTTTCAATTTTTACTGGAGGAGTTATTGCCTGAATTGAGGATGAGATAACCTCAAGGACTGTTTTAGGATTGCAGCCAACAATTTTTCCTTCGTTGTTAACTCCAACCAGTATGTAGCCGCCGTTGGCGTTAGCCAAGGCACATATCTCTTTGGCAATGTCTTTTGTAGCCTTAGCTTTGAACTCTATCCGCTCATTCTCACCCTCTTTTATCAGCGTTATGAGCTCATTCACGTCCATATTTACCGTTAAGTACCGTTAACCATAAAAACTTTACGGTAGCGTTAACTTTCTGAGGTTTACAGTAGTTAACGGTAGAGTGAGGTATCAAAAACTCTGACCTCCTCCTTGCTCTGAAGGGTGGGGAGGAGATTAGGCATTAAAAACTCCGAAAGAAAGGCATTGAGCTTAACATTTACGATACAAACGACAAGGAATAAAACTAGGGAATTTCCTATGTTCCAGTTTTGAAGGACGTTGCGAAGGCTAAGGTGTTTAAGGTATAGCTTTTGGTTAAGTTTAAATTTAATTTATAGAGAGTTCTCAACATGCACAAACTTTTAAAGAATGCAATAAAAGAGCGTTTTAAACCTAACGAATTACAAATTAGGGCTTTTCATGAGGTTAGTTTGGGGAAAAGTGTTTTAATTGTCTCTCCAACAGGAAGCGGAAAAACTGAAGCTGCCATTTTACCTGTTCTAAATGCTATCCTTGAGAAAAACTTAAAGCCAATCTCTGCTTTGTATGTTGCTCCTTTAAAAGCATTAAATAGAGATTTGCTTGAACGCTTGGCCTGGTGGGGTGAAAGAACTAATGTGAATTTTGAAGTTAGACATGGAGATACTTCTCAATATGCAAAAGCGAGACAGACAAAAAAGCCACCTCATGTTCTAATTATAACCCCCGAAACTCTTGGCGTTATTTTGACGATGAAATCGATGAGAAAACATCTTCAAAACATTAAATTCGTAATTGTTGATGAGATTGTAGAGTTGGTGGACAATAAAAGGGGTGCTCAGCTTAGCTTGGCTTTGGAAAGATTAGCAGAAATATCTGATTTCCAGAGGATAGGACTTTCAGCTACAGTTGGAAATGAGGAGGAAATCAAAGCCTGGCTTAAGGCTGATGTTGTAATTAAGCCTTCCTTAGAGAAGCATTACAAAATCAACGTTCTTTTTCCTCAAGCTGATGAAAGGGATTTGAAATTAGCACAAAAGCTTAAAATTCCACTGGATGTTGCAACTCGTTTGAGGATTGTTTGGGAAATCATAGAAAGACATGAAAGGGCTTTAGTTTTTACAAACACGAGGCAATTTGCTGAAATTTTAGCCCATCGCTTAAAAGCCTGGGGAAAGCCAGTTGAAGTTCATCATGGGAGCTTATCAAAGGAAGCAAGAATTCAAGCAGAAAAATCCTTGAAAGAAGGGAAGATCAAGGCTTTAATATGTACTTCTTCAATGGAGCTTGGAATAGACATTGGTGATGTTGATGTCGTGATTCAATACATGAGCCCGAGGCAAGTAAATAGGCTAATTCAAAGGGTTGGGAGGTCAAAACATCGCTTAGGAGAAGTTAGCGAGGGTTACATAATTTCAACAAATGTTGAGGATTACCTTGAGAGTCTAATAATAGCAAAAAGAGCAGTTGAAGGAAAACTAGAGAGAGTAAAACCTTATGAAAATGCTTTAGATGTTTTAGCACATTTCATTGTTGGGTTGCTAATTGAATACAAACACTTAGGGAAGGAGGAGCCTTATCAAATTGCAAAGCGCTCTTACGTTTATAGAAATTTAAGCTGGGAAGACTATGGAAGCGTTTTGAATCTTCTAGAGCAAGCGAGGTTAATTGGCTTTGATGAGGAGAAGGGCGTTTTATATCTAAGAAGGGGAGCTTATCAGTATTATTATGAGAATCTCTCCACAATTCCAGATGAAATAAGCTATAGGGTTTTTGATGTTTCGAGTGGCAAGATTATCGGTCGCTTAGATGAGAATTTCGTAATGGACTTGGAGGATGGCATGGAGTTTGTAATGCACGGAAGAAGTTGGATTTTGTTAAATCTTGACGAAGAGGCTAGGCTTTTGAGAGTAAGAGAAAGTAAAAGCTTAGAAAGCGCAATTCCTTCTTGGGAAGGGGAGATGATTCCAGTTCCTTTTGAAGTTGCTTTGGACGTTGGTAGGTTAAAGAGAGAGCTTTTATTTGACTTTACAAAAGCTAAAGACTTTTTAAGAAATGTTGATTTCAGGGAGGGAGAGTTAAAGCTGACAAAAGAAATTTTGGAAAAGCAAGAGCCTTTAAGCACTGATAGAGATGTTGGTATAGAATCTCTACCAAAAGCTTTAGTTATTCATGCAGATTTTGGAAACCAAACAAATGAAGCCATTGGAAGATTTCTCTGGGCATTTTTAAGCTCTAAATATGGAAAAGTTTTCACAATGAGGGCTCAAGCTCATGCAATTGTCTTTAAAACACCCTTCCAGCTAAATCCTAGGGAGATAGCTCAATACTTCTTCCAAGATGGGGAGACATTATCATTTATAATCTCCAGAGCAATAAGGGGAAGCACGATTTATAGGTGGAGAATGCTAAATGTTGCTAAAAGAATTGGTGCTCTGAGAAGAGAGGCGAAGATTAGGAGAGTTGAAAGACTTTTTGAAGAAACGATCATTGAAAAAGAAACTTTAAATGAGCTTTTCCATGATAAACTTGATGTAGACAGGGCAAGAGAGGTTTTAGGGGAAATTAAAAAGGGTTTTGTTAGAATTAAGAGTGTTTTGAAGAGTGAAGCTTCACCCTTGGCACAGCTGAACTTAAGCGTTGGAGGAGAGTTTTTAGTTGGCGGTGAACTGGAAAAGGATGAGATTTTGGAGCTGTTCAAAACTAGACTGCTTGAAACTGAAGTTGTATTGATTTGTACTCATTGTGGATGGAAAAGTCTAACGAGAGTTTCTCGCTTAAAATCTCGCTTGGATGAATGGAAATGTCCGAAATGTTCATCGATAATGTTAACCGTTGCCCATCCAATTGATGCTGAAGCCTTTGTAAAGGCTGTTAAAAAGCTCAGTAGAGGAGAAAAGCTTGATAAGGAAGAGGAAAAGGCTTATCGCAAATTAATAAAAGCCTCGGACTTGGTTCAAAGCTATGGCTGGGATGCAATTTTAGCTTTAAGTGCTTATGGAGTTGGTCCTGACACTGCTTCAAGGATTTTGAGCCAATATAGAGGCGAGGCTTTATTGGTCGCTCTACTTGAAGCTGAGCGGACTTTTATAAGAACGAGAAGATTTTGGATGGATAGAAAAGAAAAACAGAGTGTGAAGGACTAATTTTGGGTTTCTTCTCCAATAACCTTTTTGAAATCTTCTAAATCCCATATCAAAAAACCCTTTCCCCTCAGATTCTCCTTTCCTTTAGCCTCCTTAGCAATCACTCCGTAAGCATTCTCCCAGTCTTTAAGCCTAAGAAGTTCAGCCTTTCTCTTCAAATCCTTGAGAACTCTCTTTATTTCCTTTTCACATATCTCCTTCCACTTGACCTCAACGAAGAGTGCTTTCTTCTCCCGTTCGTTTAAAGCAATCAAATCGATTTCTTCTCTCTTGTGCCACCACCTTCCAACTTTTGTAAACCTGAAGGGCAGCATTCCTTTTTTGTTTAGCTTTAGAATGAACTCCTTTGCAAGATCTTCAAATCTTATGGAGAAAATTCTCTGGAGAATTTCTTTAACATCTTCAATGCTTAGTGTTCCGAGTTCTATCTCCGTTCGATTTGGATAAACCAGTGAAAACCATGTCAGGAGCATTGGATCTTTGATGCGGTAAATTCCCCTTTTCTCTCTCCTTCCCACAGGAAATTCTCTCTCAACGAAACCGAGCCTTATAAGAGTTTCAAGATAGGGATAAATCCTCCTTCCCTCAACTCCAACATAGCTTGCTATTTCTGAGGGGCGAGTCCTTCCGCTTGCTATGGCGGAAAGCATTGAGAAGTAAAACTTTAACTCTCTCAGCTCTTGGGAGAGAACTATATACGGCTCATCATAAAAGAAACCCTCCGGAGAAAGGAACTCACTTTTTACGAATTCTTCCAATTTTCTGTATCTGGAGGCTATGGAAAGATAAGCGGGAATCCCTCCGATCAGCATGTAGCTCTTAATTGAATAGATAAAGTCATCGAAGAACTCCATAGCATCAAAAAAACTCAGAGGACGGAGCATAAAACCTGCAGTCCTTCTCCCGTAGAGCGGCGAGGAGTAACTCAAAACCTCATCAATCATCATTCCAATGAGGGAACCTGAAATAACCAGCATTACTTCCTTCTTTCCGAGTTCGTGATCCCATGTCCTCTGAAGAGCGCTCAACACGGTTTTATCACTTTTGATGACATGAGTGAACTCGTCAAGAACTATCAGTGTTTTTTCATTAATCTTTGATGCTAAGTACTTGAGAAGTGGATACCACTCGTTAAAGCTGAGAAAAATGTCATCACTGAAGAATCGAGCAAGCTCTTCTCTCAGGGACTTTATCTGGTTTTCCTTTGTTCCCTCCATGAAAGTGTGAAAAAACACCTTTTTTCTCCTGGAAAACTCAATTAAAAGTCTTGTCTTTCCAACCCTTCTTCTTCCATAAAGGACAACAAAGGAAGGGGTGTTCCCCCACTCGCGCTCAAGGATCTCCATCTCATGTCTTCGATTAACGAATTTCCTAATCATGGTTAGTACTAATCAGGATTAGTATTTAAGTTTTTCCCTGCAACTTTCCGGCGGTACAGGCATAGATGTCAATTTTAGGAGGAATTTCAACTCTCCCTCTCAAAAATCAAAACTGCTAAGCTCCCTTCCCGACAATTTCGTTTATTTCCCTTAAAAATTCGCTCGCGCTTACGATGTCTCTAACGTCAATGTATTCGTTTATTGTATGTGCTATATCTAAATTTCCGGGTCCAAAAACGATTGTTTTTGTTCCATTGTACATGAAGTTGATGGCGTCAGTCCAGCTTCTCATTCCTCCAAAATCCTCTAAGCCAACTTTTTGCATTGCTTGTTTTGCAATTTGAACAATTTCTTCGTCTTCACTTAGCTCGTAGCCATCCCAAATTTCCGTGTGTTCGTACTTTAATGTGTACTCTTCTAAAATAGGTTCTATTAGTTCCAAAACATCTTCGACATCTTGATCTGGTAAAAGCCTTGCCTCCAGACGACCTTTACATAATGCTGGAATTAAATAATAAGGGTTTTCACAAATTAGCTCTTGCAGTCCTATATGGGCGTTGAAGTATTTTCCCTTTTGCTTAAACACTTCTAAGCTTTTTAACTCTTCAAGCATCTTATAAGTGATATCTATAGCGTTTTCTCCACTCTCTGGGCAAGCACCATGGGCCTCCTTTCCATCAACTTCAAAATAAGTTTCGATATTGCCAGCATGAGCTACGTGCACTTCTAAGTCGGTTGGCTCAACTACTATTGCCATCTCTGGTCTGTAACGCTCCATAAATAGAGCAGAACCTTTTCCTCCCTTTTCCTCATCACTCACAAAAACTATACCCACGTTTAAATCTTTATTGTGGTTCTTTAGGTCTTCTAACATTAAAAGAACACTTGCTAATCCTCCTTTCACATCACTTGCTCCAGTACCGTAGACTATGTTTCCTCTTACTTCGGGCTTCATTCTAATGGGTATCGTGTCCATATGAACTTCAATGAAAAAATCAGCATCTGGATTGACGACTAAATCTATTATCTCGCCATCGCTTTCAATGGCTATGTCATAATCAAGTTTGTGGAGAAACTCCATGATATACAAGGCTAACCTATCTTCTTTTCCTGAAGGAGAGGGAATTTTTAAGAGATTAACCAAAAGCTCTTTAGCGCGTTCAGCCTTCATAATCTCACCTATAATCAGTTTGAATTTTCAGCTTATAAACTTCCCTAAGGATGCCTATAACCTTTTTAACTTCAAACTTTAAACATTTATTGGGCGATGACGTTATTCATCCCTCCTGATTTATGATGAGGCGGTCCCCAAGGGAGCCCATCAAGAGTGAGGAGGATTTATATGATAATACCAATAGAAATTCCACCAAACACTGTCATGTTTAAGGGGATAAGTTTAGATTCAAACATATATCTGGTTAGGGATGAGAATGAAGTATTATTAGTAGACACTGGAACTGGAAGCTTTTTTAATTCCTATAAAGCTGTTGTAGAGAGAGAAATGTATCTTTCTGAGGTTAGCAGGGCCATTATCTTAAATACCCATGAACATTTTGATCACATTGGTGGAAACTGGCTCTGGAAGGAGTATCTTGAAGGTTTGGGAATTAAAGTCTTCTTTGCCTCTCATGAAAAAACCTCAAAAAGCCTGGAAAAAGGGGATGACCATACAATCTTATCATACTACTACGGAAGGCACTACAAACCTCATAAGGTTGATATAAAGCTTAAAGATGGTGATTACTTAAGGATAGGCTCTCTTGAGCTTGAGGTTATCCATACTCCAGGACATACAAGTGGGAGTATATGCCTTTATGAGCCAAACGAAATGCTCTTATTTACGGGAGATACTGTTTTTTATCACACGGTTGGCAGAACTGACATGCCCACTGGGAACTTTGAAGATTTGATAAAATCCATAGAGCGTTTAAGAGAATTTCAGGTTTATATAGGCTTACCTGGACACGGCAAAATGATACAGAACTGGAAGGAAAATATGGAGATAATCAAAAGACTTATAGAGAGATACATATGAGGTGCTTTCATGAGAAAAGGCTTTGTTAAAGAAGTTCTGGCAAAATTAAAATACGATCCGAGAGAAAAGGAGGAAGATTATTACGTTGTGATTGAGCATAGAGGGGCTTATGGAGATGTTAAGAAGATTCCAGTTAAATTCATTGAGCTTGGACATGGCTACTTCTTTATCGAAGATGCACAAATACCTTATCACAGAATTTTAGCTGTTGTAAGAAAGGATGGGAAAATAATCTGGAAAAAAAGAGGTCTGGGAGAGGAGCTTAAATTATAGGACTGATAATTCCAAAGTTTTAAAAACCCACATGCAAAACCTAAGAAAAGCGAGACGAGTAAGAGGTGAGTGAGATGAAGAATCCCTTTGAAAAAATGCCTACAATCCTTTTAGCTGATGAGTTAATAGATAAAGCTTTTAGAAGAGCAGAGAAAGCTGCTGATGCTGTCACCCCATATGGAAGTAAAATAAGAAAAGCGAGACAAAGAGAGGAGGTTAGAATAAGAACAGTTTCTCAAACTTTGCGAGATAATTTAAGAAAAGTCTTGGATAGGACACCTGGAGTTAGCACATTACCTCCTTTTTATCAGGAACTTTTGGATATCTTAGTTGATAGAAAAATGTTTCACAAGGCTTTAGCTTCAATAAACTGGGCAATAAAAACGATAAAAATGCTTGAAGATAGATATGTAGAGAAAATTCGCTATAGTAAGGATCCAAGGGAGATTGCCCAGCTTAGAAGACAGTTCTATGGAAGAGTTGCAAGCATTATAAAAGACATAAAAGACAATTTGGAGTATCTAAACAAAGCAAGGGATGTTTTAAAGGATTTACCAGTTGTGGACTTAAATTCACCTACTATTGTTATTGCTGGACATCCAAATGTTGGGAAATCAACCCTTTTGAGACGGCTCACAAATGCAAAGCCAGAGATAGCGAGCTATCCTTTCACAACTAAGGGAATTAACGTTGGGCAGTTTGAAGAGCATTGGCTTAGGTACCAAGTAATTGACACTCCCGGACTTTTAGATAGACCATTGAGTGAAAGGAACGAAATAGAGAGGCAAGCGATTCTTGCTTTAAAGCATTTAGGGAAGATTATAGTTTACATTTTTGACCCTTCGGAATACTGTGGATTTCCAATAGAAGCTCAAATGCATCTTTTCAGGGAAATCTATGAGGAATTTAATGAGTTTCCTTTCATTGTTGTGTTAAATAAGGTTGATGTTGCTGATGAAGAGAGAATAAAAGCAGTTGAGGAGTTCCTAAAATCAATGGGAGTAGATCCAATTAGGATAGTTGCAAAAGATGGTATTGGAGTTGAAGAAGTTAAAAAGAAGATATTGGAGATTTTAAAGCCTGAGATGGAGAGAGCAATTTACTCTTCTGAAAGTTCTCCACAATAGGGACAGAAGTTAAGATAAATTGGCTTCATTTCTCCACAATTTTTACACTTCTCTTTTAATTTACTCCCACAATTTGGACAGTATAAATAATCTCCCTTTATTGGGAATCCACAATTATAACACTTGTTTTGCCCAATTCTACGCTTATAAACTTTTTCGAGCTTGAAGTATTCTTTTCTAATGTAGTATAAAGCTAAAGCTGTTGCTGCAGCACCAAAAAGACTCAACCCAATTACTTGAAAAGTATTCCAAACTGCTTGAACTATTAAGTAAGCAAACAGAAGGGATGAATAAGCGACTAAAGATACAGCATAGATGTTCCTATAGCGCTTAAAGAGGAGAAAAGAAGCTAAAAATATAGGGAGTACAAAGATAAGCTTTAGAGCTAAAACTTTTGTTCGATAAGTGGAGTAAGCCTTTTTATACTCTTGATACGCCTTTTCTCTCAGCTGGCTCATCTTTTGATTGATGTTATTCAGCTGTTTTTCTATATCTCTATAAGCTCTCTCGATAGCTTGGAAAGTTAAGTAAGCCTTCTCATAATTTTCTTTTGCTTTTAAATATTCATTTTTAAGCTCTTTCGTAGCATTCCCACTTTCCAAAGCAACTCTGTATTCCTCACGCTTAAAGATATAGACCTCATTTGCCTTTGTTAAGTTAGTTTTCGCCTCTTCATAGAGATTTTTAAAGTGCTTGAACATGATTAGTAATCTAGTCTGATTCTCCGAAAGCTCTTGCGGTACATACTTTAATTCATAATCTTTGAAATCCGGTCTTTGGGGAACATTATTTAGCTCACTTAGAAAGTTTATACTCGCTAAAAGAAGGAACAAAACAAAAGCGCTCGCTAAAATCTTTTCAATTCTGCTATACTCCACAAATCTCACCAATTAGCTATAAGAATGCTATTGTATATTAAGCTACCTACGATTAGTCATGCAAAATGGTCAGCAAAAGTAAAATTATTAAGAAAGGTCAAAATCAAGCGTTTTCCTCTTCTTTAATCAAAACAGCGTTAACTACACCATCTTGTCCAGGTCTTGACGTGACTATTGCCTTTCCAATCTCTGTCTCGATTATTGCGCCTTTTGTAATGATGTTTCTTCTAACGTATTGCCTGTTTGCTGGGTTTGAGATGACGCTTAAGATTCTAACTTTTTTGCCCTTTCCATTGTCAAATACATTTGCGTAGACTGCTTCAATCAATCTAACTTTTCTGTTGCCGCCATATGTTCTGATTATTTTTCTTTTCTCTTCTTCACCCACTCTTGTAAATGCTGGCTCCCTACCTAATTCCCTTTTTCTCTTCTTTCTAGCTAAAATTATCCTTCCACCTGAAGGCTTTTTTAATGATCTTCCTTGCCAGATAGCCATTACTCTCACCTCTCTTGATGAGCTTAATCCTTTAGCATGTTTAAGGGGTTAGCTTATAAGCTTTTCTAACTTTTGTTGGTGCACGTGCAGAAAATGAACAATAAATATTTAAAAAGTTAGTGCATTTACTGATTTAGGTGGTAGGATGGGTGCAGTGACAGCTTTTGCTAAGACTATTGAGTTTATAACTAAAAATCCAAAGCTTGTTCTTATTCCGCTCTTGATAGCCCTAATTATCGCCCCAATCAATGCGTTCTTATTTAAAAACTATCCCATGCCATTTGAAGGACAATTCAAAGCTGAAAAACAAGGAAATGTTATAGTGGAGGAATATGGAAGGGTTTTTACAGAAGATGAGCTTAAAGAGTTAATGGAATACTTAAGAATTTTCGTGATTGTTGCTTTACTTTCAGCACTTTTAACAGCAATTGGAGAATATGCCGTAATTAGGGGTGCAATTTTAATAGAACAGGGCAAGGGATATTCCCTATTAAATCTCTTGAAAGAGGGAATCAAAAACATGTTTCAGGTGTTTGCCATTAATTTGGTAGTTGGCATTATTATCGTCGTTGTATTGTTTGTTGCTCTTATTCCAGCGATGTTAATAGCAGCAGCTGGAGCATTCGCCGGTTCATTTGAAACTTTGTTTGTATTAGTGTTTCTGTTAATTTTTCTCTTGGAAATTCCTTTAGCAACTTTTTTGGTAGGAGCGGCTTCAATGGCAGTGCCCATTTATGCGACTAAGGGTTCAATCTCATCAGCATTTGGTTGCTTCGGTTTGGGATGGAGAAACAAACTTTCAACGCTTGGCTTTGGGGCACTTTTGCTTGTTTCCGCGATATTAATAACAGTTATTCCAGGCTCATTCATGGGGCTAGCGTTCTTAGGTAGCTCTGGCTTTACAGCCCAGCTCATAATGCAACTTCTTGAAACACCTTTCCAAGCTTTGATTCAAACTGTAATGGCAATTGGTGGACTGATGTTCTATTGGGAGCTAACAAAGCTAAAAAAGAGCTTAGAAGAAGAGATCTTGGAGAAAGTACAGAAGGAATATGAACAAGAGAAGGAATGAAGCTTCAACTTCCAAACTTCTTTTCTTTTGCCGCTTTTACCAATCCTTTGAATACTGGTGCGGGCTTCATAGGTCTTGACTTAAATTCTGGGTGGAATTGGGTGGCTATGAAATATTTGTGAGTTGGTAGTTCTAAGATTTCCATTCTTCTTTCATCATCACAAGCAACACCGCTAAACACTAAGCCAGCACTTTCAAATTGCTCAACGAATTCTGGATTTACCTCCCATCTATGTCTATGTCTTTCATAGATTACTTCGCTTCCATAGACCTTGTGTGCCAGTGTGTTTGGCTTAATCTTAACAGGATAAGCTCCTAAACGCATTGTTCCACCAAGCTTTTTAATTTCCCTTTGCTCTGGAAGCAAATCAACTACTGGATATGGAGTATTTGGATTAATCTCCGTTGAATGAGCATCTTTAAATCCTAAAACATTTCTTGCAAACTCAACAACAGTTAGCTGGAATCCAAAGCAAATACCCAAGAAGGGGATGTTGTTTTCTCTTGCATATCTAATTGCCATCATTTTTCCTTCCGTTCCTCTTGCTCCAAATCCACCGGGAACTATAATTCCATCAACACCTTCTAAGAGCTTAACTCCTTCTCTTTCAACATCTTCTGCCTCTACCCACCTAATCTTGACTTTCACATCATTAACAACACTTGAATGCTTCAAAGCCTCTTTTATGCTCAAATAAGAATCAGCCAGCTTTACATATTTACCAACTATGGCGATTTCAACTGTTCTATCTAAACCTTTATACTTCTCAACAATTTCTTGCCACGCCTTTAAATCTGGTTTTCTATCGTCTAAGTTAAGTCTCTTTGTCAAATATCCTCCTAATCCTTCTCTTTCAAGCAATAGCGGGACTTCATATGTGTCTTCAACATCATAGGCACTTATAACTGCTTCCTCTGGAACGTTTGTGAAGAGGCTTATCTTTTTTCTTGCTCCTTCTTCTAGTGGATCCTCACTTCTTGCAATTATCGCATCTGGTTGAATTCCCAAGCTTCTTAATTCCTTAACGCTGTGTTGTGTTGGCTTTGTTTTTTGTTCACCGACTGCTTTGAGTTTTGGTACATAAGTTACGTGAACAAAAGCAACGTTGTCTCTGCCTTCTTCCAACTGCATTTGTCTTGCAGCTTCCAAAAATGGCATGCTCTCGATGTCACCAACAGTTCCACCTATTTCAACTATGACAACTTCATAATTCTTAGCTATTTTTCTGATTCTTTCTTTGATCTCGTTTGTTATATGGGGTATAACTTGGACGGTTGCTCCTAAATAGTCCCCTCTCCTCTCTTTTTCGATAACAGCTGAATAGACTTTTCCTGTTGTAATGTTGTGGTCAAAGGTTAAGCTTGTGTCTAAAAAGCGCTCATAGTTCCCTAAATCCAAGTCCACTTCGCCGCCGTCATCGAGAACAAAGACTTCACCATGCTGATAAGGATTCATTGTTCCAGCGTCGTAGTTTAGATAGGGGTCGATTTTAATATTAGTTGTCTTAAAGCCTCTCGCTTTCATGAGCAATCCTATTGATGAACTTGTTATACCTTTTCCCAAACCACTAACGACTCCACCAGTGATGAAAATATACTTGACCATGGCAAAACCTCCAAAGGTTATGTTGAAACTTGATGCTAAGTTGTTTAAAAGTCTTTTTGAGAAAAGGATAAAAAGCACAAGCACGTAATTGCTTGTCCACTTAACTAAAAAGATGTAAAAAATTTCAACAAAATGTTTTTATTTTTTAGTTTCACTCAGGATTTGGTGTTAATGATGAAAAAGATAAGTTTCCTCTTTTTGACACTGATGTTGACTGGGTTTGTGTTTGCCAATCAAACGATTACCTTTGGAAAAGTACAGTTTATCGATGTTACCACAATGGATGAACTCACCAAGATTATAAGCTCCCATGAAGGGGAATATTTTTTCCTCTTTTACCATTCTCAAACTTGCCCTGCCTGTAATTATATGAAGGAGAGTGTGTTTGCTGATCCAAACATTGCTGAGTTAATGGATCAAAATATCATTCCAGTCGCTGTTGATGTATATAAAGGACGAGAAATTAAATCATTAAGGTATATAATAAAAGACAAGGTTCTTGTCATTCAGCCAGATAATGCTGGCTATTATGTCCCAAAGAGTGAAAAGGAAGAAATAACTGTTTCTGTTCCTGGAACACCAACTATGGTTGTTTTTAAGGTTGAAAAGGGCGAGAAAATTCTTAAAGGAGTCGCGATTGGTGCTTTAAGCCCAAAGAGCTTTGAATCGTTTATAAAAGAGGCCACAAAAGATAAGCAAACTTTCCAAAGTGAAAAGCAAGAAAAATCCAAAATTTCATTTGCAGTTCTATTAACAATCTTTTCAGCTGGAATTTTGAGTATATTCTCCCCTTGTGTCCTACCTTTGATAATTAGCGGTTTTACCTTAATTTTAGCAAAAAGAAACCTTGAACTTATAATTTCTGGAATTATTGTGAGCTTTTCACTACTTGGAGCATTGGCTGGAAGCTTGGGTTCATTTGTAGCACAAATTGCATCGCTTTTTTATTTAATTGGTGGTGTGGGATTCATAATTCTCGGTACTCTTATGATAAGCAACAGGGCAGAGACACTTTTAATTGAGCATTTATCTCTATTTCAAAGCTCTGCTAATAGAATTACAAAAAGGCAAGGAAAATTGGCTGACTTTTTGTTTGGGACGGCATTAGGAGTAACATGGATTGGATGTATAGCACCTTACGTGGGCTTTGCAATATTGACAGCAGCGCTGAGTGGAGATTTTATTAGGGGTTTTGTAGTTATGTTTGTCTATTCCTTAGGCTTGGGATTGACGCTCTATCTGATCTTAAGTTCAAAGGAGCTAGCTGAATGGATAAATAGAAAATTCCTATCCAACAAGCTTTCCTTAAGTGTTAGCAAAGGCAGAAAATGGGAAAAAGCTCTTGGGATTTTGCTTGTTTTAATTGGTTTTTTAATGTTAACTGAATTAACACCTTTAAAACTCTGGAGTAAGCTTTTTGAATCTCTCGCTCTTTAATTTCAAAAGGCTTAATTATTTCTTTTACGTTTCTTTAATCATGCCTATTAGAGTTTTAACTTACGAAACTCCAAGAAATCCTCACTTAAATTTGGCTTTTGAAGAAGCTTTGGCTAGGGTTAGAGCAAAAGATTTAGTTGAGGACACCTTAAGGATATGGAGAAATGAAAAGGCGTTGGTTTTGGGCTATTTTAGAAATGCTGAAGATGACATAAATCTTTTAAGAGCAAAAGAAATGAACTTCTCAATTGTTAGACGCTTTAGTGGTGGAGGAACGGTTTATCATGATTTGGGATGTGTAAACTATTCCATAGTAATAAAGAGAAGCGTAAGATTCCCAGTTTCTTACCTCTATAATGAACTTTTAAAAGGCACGTTAATAGCTTTGAAAAAATTAGGGATTAAACCTCACATAAAAAACACAAACGATATTGTTGTGAATGGAAAAAAGATATCCGGCACTGCAGGAAGTATAAAATGGAACGTTCTATTTTTACATGGTTCGATTTTGATCAATTCAGACCTAAACATGCTTTATTTCCTTTTAAAGGTCCCCAAAAGTGTTAAGGACTCAATAGACCCAGTAAAATATAGAGTTGCCAACCTTTCACGGTTTGTGGAAGATTTGAACTATGAAAAAATGAGGGATGCTCTTATTTTCGGTTATTCAAAAGTTCTTTCAGCTAAGCCCTATTTTGATAATCCAACAAAAAAAGAGCTCAAAGTTGCTCAAATACTCTATAAGCAAAAATACTCAAAGGAAGAATGGAATTTAAAGCGATCTCCAAATATAGATACAAAGAAAATTGAAAGAAAAATTGAAGAAGTTCTGGGTTAGTCTTCAAAGAATCCCCGTTCAGCTGCAATTTTTAGGGTTTTTTGATAATCTATAACTCTCGGTCCATTTCTTGTAACTTTCACTATAACCTCACCTTCAATCTCAACTTCCCTTTCCCCATCTAAAGCAAATAAAGCTGGAGTTGTCTTTATCTCAACTTCTTCACCAAGTTTTAAAGTTTTATAGCTTTTAATGCTCACTTCTCTTAGAACTCCTGGAGCTATCGGAGCTTTTACTTTCCTACCTTCCCCAACTTCAATATACATTCCTAAATCATCTCTCTCTGTTATCTCTTTCAGTATCCCTGGGATTGAGCTTAACCCGATGTTTGAAGGTGAACACCTGCTAACAACAATTTCTTTTAAGTATTCTGGCTTCCACACAGCTCTTGAACCTATAAATGAATGCATTGTTGCAACAACATCAATTAGAGCTATATCCTTCAAATTCCCATCTTCAAAAATCTCAACCCTTTTAGCTTTGTAAGTACCTTCTTCAGGTTTTACGATACCCATAGCTATAGCTGCAACTGCTTCACCTGCTATTGTAGCCTCTATCATATAGGGAAATACATTGTTGGTTCCTGTTGAGATTGGCATTATTGGTATATCCTCACAGACTTTTGCAACAATTCTGTTAGTCCCGTCTCCCCCAATGACAATTATTACGCTTACTTTATCTTTCATTAACTTTGCAGCCTCAAATGTGTCCTCCCAATTTCCAAAAACTCTCATTGGGATAACTTCAACTTCAATCTTCAAATGGTCTTCTATGGCATGTGTGGCTGCAGGAATGATTCCAAAGGTTTCTGGCATAGCTAAAACTTTCTCAACACCTAAATCTTGAAGTGTGAGTAAAAGTCTTTCGACTATGTTGACCTTCTCCATATTATCAAAAACACTAGCATGTGCCACTAATCGCCTTATGTCCCTTCCAGATTCGGGATTTGCGATGATGCCAACCGTAGTTTTTTTCATATGCTTTCTCTCCTTACGTATACTGTGATGAATGCGAGTGCAATAAGTATTTCATTCGTTTTATCTCCAAACTCTTCAAGGATAATACCTGGACCGCTTAATCCTCCGCTAACAACTGTAATAGCTTTCTCACACTTTAAGGGAATAGCTTCACAAACTTTCTCAATGTCGACTTTTTCTGGGTAAGGGACACCTATGAGGGCTTCAACCTTTACATCTTTTTCAAAATCAAGCCCAAACAACTCGAGTAGTCCAACGGCACAAACTCTACTTATAGCATCTTTAACTGCTTTTATGCTAGCCTTTGTTGAATCTTGACCGTGTTGATCAATTCCCATGCCGATTTCTATGACATACCTTTTCCATTCACTCAACTCTAAACACTTCCTCTGGGTTCTCTATGTAATATTTTACTTTTTGCAAAAACTTAGCAGCTGGAGCTCCATCTATTGCCCTATGGTCAAAGCTTAAGGATACATTCATGACATTGCAGCTCTCAACTTTTCCATCTTTTATTACAGGCTTTTTTACAATTCTGTTAAGCCCCAAAATTGCTATTTGTGGTGGATTGATAATTGGGGTAAAAGAATCAATCCCAAACATGCCGAGATTTGTTATTGTAAAAGTCCCTCCAACAAAATCCTTCTCCTTAAGGATACCCTTTTTAACCCTCTCAACTAAGCCCTGATAGTCATTCAAAAGTTCTTCTAAGCTTTTTCTATCTACATTTCTAATAACTGGTGTTATTAAGCCTATTGGACTGTCTACAGCCACGTTTATATTAATGTCATCATAAATAATTATCTTGTCTCCTTCCATTGTTGCATTTATTTCTATGAAGTCTCTAATTGCTTTTGCAATGCATTTAAGCATTAAAACCGTATAGGAAGGCTTTTTTTCAAGTTTTTCTGCCAGTTTCCCTCTAATCTCAATGAGTTTGTCCATCTCAATCTCCATGTTAAGTGTTACATGAACTGCTTCTCTGTAACTTTTTGAGAGCCTGTCTGCTATGACCTTCCTAATCCCGAAGATCTTAACTTCTTGCTTTACTTTTGGATAAAAATGCTCCTTTATATAGGCTTCGAGGTCATGGAGAGTGACTTCTCCATTAGGACCAGAACCTTTTATTTTGGACAAATCAATATCGTATTGCTCAGCTATCATTCTAACTTCTTCACTCACCATATGATCACTCTTCCGTTTCAATTATGGCTATTCTCTCGCCCACAGGGACTTCAGCACCTACTTCATATAAAATCTCCGCTAATATTCCAGATGCTGGAGCTTCTATTTCCCCCGTTATTTTTTCGGATTCTACAACTGCTATAACTTCTCCTTTCTCCACTTTTTCACCCACTGTTTTCTTCCACTCTATTATTGTCCCTTTTTGCATTGTCATTCCAAATTTTGGCATAATTATATTTATTTTTGTCATAATTTTTGCCCCCACGTGACAATGTTTTTATGCATTAATAGTTGTCATAAATATATAACGTTTGCGAAAAACGTATATAGTAGTTTTACAAACTACTATATCGACTAAAGTCTGTTCTTGATAAACTCTAGAACAGTCTTGATACAATCTAAAACCTATGGAGGAAAATAAAATGGTTGTGGAGGAAATTCCGAAAGAAACCCTATTGTGGATGTATGAGACCATGGTAAGGATTAGAGTACATGAAGAAAGAGTCGCAGAACTTTTTGCACAGGGAAAAGTTCCGGGATTTGTTCACTTATACGTTGGTGAGGAAGCAGTTGCAGTAGGTATCATGGCGCATTTAAGAAAAGATGACTTTATAACAAGCACACACAGAGGTCATGGTCATTACATTGCAAAAGGAGGTTGTATAAAGGCTTCAATGGCTGAGCTCTTTGGAAAGAAGACGGGAATATGTAAAGGTAAAGGTGGCTCAATGCACATCGCTGATGTTGAGATTGGTGAATTGGGAGCAAATGGTATCGTTGGTGGCGGAATTCCACATGCAGTAGGTGCGGCGTTAGGGATAAAGCTAAACGGTCTTGACAGCGTTGCAGTTGCCTTCTTTGGTGAAGGTGCTTCAAACCAGCAAAATTTCCATGAAGGAATAAACATAGCATCAATATGGAAGCTTCCAGTAGTATTTGTTTGTGAGAATAATTTATATCAAATATCCCTCCCATACTCAAAGCAACAGACAATTAAGAGCGTTGCAGAAAGAGGAAAAGCATATGGGATCCCTGGTGTCGCAGTGGATGGGCAAGATGTTTTGGCTGTGTATGAAGTTGCTAAGGAAGCCATTGAAAGGGCGAGAAGAGGAGAAGGACCAACTTTAATAGAAGTGAAGACCTACAGGTTCAGAGGACACTTTGAGGGTGATCCTGAGGTTTACAGATCAAAAGAAGAGATAGAGTGGTGGAAGAATAACAAAGATCCAATTAAGATTTTTGAAGACGTTCTTCTAAAGAAGGGCATTGCTACAAAAGAAGAACTTGAAAAGATGTGGGAAAAGGCAAGAAAGGAGATTGAAGAGGCTGTGAAGTTTGCAGAAGAAAGTCCATGGCCAACTAAGGAGGATGTTGTTGAAGATGTTTTCTCAACACCAACCAAGGGGGTGTTAGTATGGCAGTGGTGAGAGAGATCACTTTTGCAGAAGCTCTCAATGAAGCTCTAGATTACGAGATGTCAAAAGATGAAAAAGTTATTGTCATGGGTGAAGACGTGGGAGTTTATGGAGGAATATTTGGAGTGACAAAAGGGCTTTATGAAAAATATGGATCAGAGAGAGTTAAGGATACCCCAATCGCAGAGAGTGGCTTTATTGGAACCGCTGTAGGAGCAGCTGCTGCAGGTCTTTTGAGACCGGTAGTGGAGCTCATGTTCATAGATTTCTTAGGAGTTGCCTATGACCAAATCTACAACCAAGCTGCAAAGATAAGATATATGTTCGGTGGAAAAGCTAAAATTCCTATGGTTTTAAGAACAACCTGTGGAGCAGGATTTGCAGCAGCTGCACAGCACTCACAATCACTCCATGCACTTTTTATCCATGTACCTGGACTTAAGGTGGTAATGCCATCTACTCCTTATGATGCAAAAGGATTGCTAATTTCCTCAATTGAGGATGATGATCCAGTAGTTTTCATAGAACATAAAGGGCTTTATGGCATTAAAGGTCCAGTCCCAGAAGAACCTTATTCAATTCCATTAGGAGAGGCAGATATTAAGAAAGAAGGAAAGGATGTTACAATAGTTGCAACAGCGGCGATGGTTCATAAATCATTAGAGGTTGCAAAGAAGCTCGAAGAAGAGGGTATAAGTGTTGAAGTAGTTGATCCAAGGACTTTGGTGCCTTTAGATGTTGATACAATACTCAATTCCATAAAGAAGACTGGGAGATTAGTTGTTGTAGATGAAGGGTATCCAAGATGTGGCTTTGCAACAGACATCGCGGCATTGGCTGTAAGTAAAGCATTTGATGCTCTAAAAGCTCCGGTTAAGATAATCACACCTCCAGCAACGCCAGTTCCATTTAGCCCGGCTCTAGAGAAAGAGTGGATACCAAGTTCTGAAAAGATTGAAAAAGCTGTTAGAGATGTTCTTTAATTTTGTTTTTTATTTTTAGACGTGAGAAGAAGGTGAAAATAGTGGAGAAGCCCATATTTAAAAATGTGCTCCAAGTAGCTGTAGTAGTGAGAGATTTAGATGAAGCAGTTAAAAAATATGCTGATGAGTATGGTATAGGACCATGGAAAATATATGAATTTGACCCAAAAACTGTGGAAAACATGATTATCAGGGAAAAAAGGGAAGATTATGCTATGCGTATTGCTCTTTGTAATATCGGCAATGTTCAATGGGAGCTAATCGAGCCTAAAGATGAAAAAAGCATTTATGCAGAGTTTCTACGCACTTGTGGAGAAGGATTGCATCATGTGGCATTTGCAGTTGATAATTATGAGGAAGCCATGAAATTCTTCCGCGCTAAAGGTCACAAGATCTTACAAGGCGGTACATGGTATGGCCTTACTTACACTTATCTAACCACTGAGGAAAATCTAAAGTTTATTGCAGAAATTTACAACATGCCACCAGACTTTGAGTGGCCAGAACCTGATGCGGTATACCCGCCTGAATCTGAAAAAGAATCAAAGGAGTAGGTATGCAAGGGTATCTACTCTCTTCTTAATTCTTTGTTTAAAACATAGGAGGCGAAAAACTTGGTTGAGATAGAAAAAGGTGAAAAACTAAAATGGGGATATCATTGGCCAGTAATGCTCGCTGTAATTATAGCTTCTGTACTAAACTGGTGGATCGGTCATTTGGTGTTTACTAGAGTTTCCATTTGCGATATAGAGTGGCTTGATATAGTTGGAACGTATCTATGGGCTCTATGGTGGGTTTTTGCATTCGTAGTATGGGGCTACTGGCCATTTAACAAAATTGAGAATTGGTGGGCTCGTGGCATTACGATGCTCAGTGTGGCTTGGTTCTTGGGAGTGCTGTGTTGGTGGCTGGCTGATAAGATAATTGATCTAGGAACATATGGATTCCCAATACTAGCAGGATTGTTTTTTTGGATAGTAGTAACAGACTTTTCATTCCATTTATGGGGTAAAGTTGCACCGCCTAAAAAAACAGTATTGGATCTTTTACTTTGGTATTCACTAGTCATAGTGACAATAATAGTATTACCCAAACCAGGACTTATGCCCGCATGGTGGTTTATTCCTACCCAATGGCTTTTGGGTTCAGGTATTATAGCATACTGGACTAAAGATATGAAAGAGGGTGAAGCAGGTATCACATATTGGGCAATAAATCTGGCTGTAGTGTTCCTAATAATAGCATTTGCATCATTACTTGGATATTTTAACTTCTCTTTAGAGAATCCATATGCTTCACTAATAGGCGGGTACTCACTATACTTCTTAATATGGTTTGGAGCGGGATGTAGCTTTAACTGGAGCGTATTTGTAATATTTGAAGGCTGGCCCTGGAGAAAAATTAAGCCACCAACGTTGGGTGCTATTGTAGGACTCATAGGCGTGATCATAATACAAATCATAGCAGTTTTGGTGAGCATCGCAATAACCAAATCCATATGGCCTCCAACTTCTCCTGAAGATACTTACTACTTGCTTCAAGCATTTGTATTAGCGTATGCTGGAGTGCATTGGGGATTTGTGATACCTCTATGCTTCCCATCAAAGAGAACGGGATTTCCACCTTCCTGGTCGTGGGAAGAGTAAATGAAATTGTAAAAACGTAAGGAGGAATTAAGGCTATGGGGGAGCTTAAAGCGGCCTTTATATTTGTAGCCCCTGAGGCAGACCCTAAAAAGCACAGAGCTGTAGTTGCAACACCGATTGTAGAACTCCACGTAGTTGGAGTTAAAAATTATAACGAAGCTTGTGAGGTGGCAAAAGAACTTGTTGAAGATGGGATCGTTGCTATTGAACTTTGCGGCGGATTTGGACATGTTGGGGTGGCAAAAGTAGTAGAAGCAATAAAAGGAAAAGTTCCAGTTGGGGTTGTAAGGTTTGACATCCATCCAGGATTAGAAAACAAGAGCGGCGATGAGATCTTCAAGTGATGTTTTTCTGTTTTTTAATAATTCTCGATGAAAATCTAGCTTTTCTAAAATACAAATTAGGAGAGGAGATAGCTGAAGTCATGATAGAAGAGGTTACCATGCATATAAACGCTCCAGCGAGTGGAAGGGTGAAAATTTTGATAAAAGAAAATGAAGAGGTTTCTCAGGGACAAGTGATAGCAGTTATTGAAGCTTAGCTTTTTCTTTTTTAAATTAAAGGGAGCTAGTTTTGAGATCCTTCAAAACGGACTCCTTCCCCTTCTCTTCCATTGTGCATTTCCTTGATTTCAAAAACCTTTAACGGAACTTTTCTTAAGGCTTTTCCAACAACAGCTTTTGCAATTCTCTCTGCATGCTCTAAACTCTGTGCATTAAAAACTTTAAGCGTCAAATAAATCCCTACCAGCCCAACATTCCCGATCACAAAGGCACTTTCAAAGGGGCTTCCACACACGGGACATTGGGAGTAGCCTATTTCAACTTTCACAAAATCAAGCTTTTCTTTATTCAAAGCCTTGGCGACTTTTGAGACAGCAACGTTTATTGCATCTTCTGCCGTTTCGACATCTCTCACGATTATTGGTGCTTCCAACACCACTATATAATCCCCCATCTTCTCACCTCACCCAAAAGCAAATAATCTGTCGTCTTCACCCTTAAACACTCCAAGTCTTACTCCAGCATCAATGAAACCATGGGCGTAGTTTAAAGCAGCGAATGCTGTGACATAGTCTCCTTTTTCGTAATAGTATTTGGCATCCTCATAATAGCTTTTCGCCATGGTTAAAAAGTCTTTTGCAACAGAATAGAGGAGGCTTTTTTCATGTACTGCAATTTCAAGCTTTTCCAGGGCTTTTCTCGTTATTTCAAAGTATTTTTGAATTTTTTCTTCGCTTATCTCTCGCTCCACCGGTCTCGCCTCGCTTATTGGTATCTTGAAATGCTTATAAATCTTGCCTCTCTTAGTACTTCTGGTGAGACTTATGTACACGGTTATTGATTTATTCGCTGGTGCGGGAGGATTTAGTAGGGGGTTTAAAGAGGCGAGATTTAAAATTCTTGCAGCTGTTGAGAACTTTAAACCTAAAGCAGAGACTTATCAATATAATTTCCCTGAAGTCAAAGTCTACATTGAAGATATCAAAAAGATTCACGCTATTGAACTTATTAGAGATGTAGGAATTCCAGACGTTTTAATTGGAGGACCTCCATGTGAGCCTTTTACAGCAGCAAGTCTTAAGAGAAAAGAGAACCCATTGGATAGGCTTTATAATGACCCCATTGGGCAATTAGTACTGCATTTCATTAGATTTGTTAAGGATTTGCAACCAAAGGTATTTGTCATGGAGGAAGTTCCTCAGGTTTTAGAGGGAGAGCTTGAAGATGCTTTAAAATACGAATTTGAGCAAGCCGGTTATGAAGTGTATTTTAATATTTTAGATGCTCAAGACTATGGAACACCACAAAGGAGGAAAAGAGTGTTTATTTCAAACATAAAGCTTAAGCCAAAGAAGTTTGGGAGGAGAATTACAGTTTGGGAAGCTATTGGAGATTTGCCAGACCCAAGACTTCCGGAGGCATTGGAAATTCCAAACCACCAATATGTTCCGCTAACCTACAAAAAGCGTAGAAAAATAATGACGCTGGGATGGGGAGAGTCTTTGCATTATTTCGGAGATTCTACAAGAAGATTTACCAATTGGACAAGACTTCATCCTTACAAGGTTGCTCCAACTGTAAAAGGCGGAAGCAGGTTTATTCATCCTTTCGATGATAGACTTCTAACGGTAAGAGAACAAGCTCGCTTAATGGGGTATCCAGATTATCACATCTTCTTGGGAGGAAGAGATGTCCAGTATGATAGCGTTGGTGAGGCTGTTCCCCCAACAGTTGCAAAAGCTATAGCGGAGTACGTTAAAGAGAAACTCGAGAGTGAAGATTATTAGTGCTTTTGACTTTAAGTAAGGTTTATTTACTTTCAAATATATTAATCAATATAAGTCACGGTCTTTGGTGGTCATTTTTAATCAGAACCTCTATATTTTTTGACCAAACAACTTAGTTATGGTGCTCAGAATGGCAGAAGACAATGATGTCGAGAAACTCTCAAAGGAAGTTGAGAGTCTAAGAAAAGCAATGGCTGAGCTAATGAGAAGCTTTGAACTTGTTTCACAGCTTGCACAGAACTATTTGAGGCTTATAAACCTCTATGCCCAGCATGGAGATTTAAGCATAGACATAGTTGTGCCAGAAATAAAACATGACCCAATAGCGAGGGAGATTGTGAAGATAATTTTTGATCTTAAAAAAGCCAATATAAGCCAGATAGCTCGAGAGTTGAAGGCAAGGAGAGGAAAAGGTTCACGAAATACCGTTAGGGAAAAACTTGAGATCCTCTTGAAGTTAGGGGTTGTTAGTGAAGTTGATGGCGAGAAAGGAAAGTGCTACACTTTAAAAAAAGAAGTGCTCAATAAGTGGCTTGAATTAATCGGCATTCCAATTAAGTTTGAGCACATATAGATGATAACGAGGTGATGGAAATGTTTGATGAAGAGGAGTTTAAAGAAGAGATTAAAAAGAAAGTTTTAGCCGCTATAGAAAGC
Source organism: Thermococcus sp. JdFR-02 (assembly GCA_002009975.1). Classification (GTDB taxonomy): domain Archaea; phylum Methanobacteriota_B; class Thermococci; order Thermococcales; family Thermococcaceae; genus Thermococcus_C. Next base: position 237,983 of record MTLP01000042.1, on the reverse strand, counting down.
GAAGTAGGGGCTAAGGGGATAATTGAGGAAACTATAAGAGATCTCACTCAGCAACTTAAAGAAGCAAAGAGTGAGGAGGATTTAGAACTGCTTGAAAGAAAAATTGAAATCCTTGAAGACATGCTCAGTGAATTTAAAGTTGCTGGAAAAAAGAGTGATAAGGAAGATGTTGAAGAGCTTAGAGAGGTCATGGGAGTTTTATCTGAAAGCTTGCCCAAGATAATGGATTCAATATTTGGTCCAATAAAAGATTTAATTAATGAAACCTATGACCCAGAAAAAGCAGAAAGGTTTGGAAAGAATGTTGCCAGCTTTTATAAAGAACTTGTTGGAGCAGGGATGGATCCAGATAAAGCCTTTGAACTTACAAAGGAGTATATGGAGAGTGTTAATATAGTTAAAACTCTCGTAGCGGCTTTCATGAAGGAGAAAATGGGCAAACTTGAGAAACTTGAGGAGTTAAAAAAGTTGGGGAAGAAAAAGATAGGGGAGGATTTTGAGGAGGAGCTCTGATGATTATTTCCCTTTTTAGAGTTTTATTCTTAGTTCCAAAGATTCTATGGGATATTGCAGGAATGAAGAGAGCCGTTAGAAGAAGTAAGCGGAAATTCAGAAAAGCCCTAATTAAAAATGGCATACCCAAAGAGCTCGCTGAAGAGCTTGCCAATGAATATGCTGTGTTAGATAGTCTAATTACATTGAAAGGCATATCAAAGTTTGCAAATTTTAAAGGGAACTATTTTTCTTTGCGTACTGAGCATAATAAACCAAAGCATTTAAAAGCTCGTTAAATCCCTCATAAGTCACCAGAGACAACAAAATTGGTTCCTGCTCAAGTCTCTTTTTAACAATTCTCCTTAGCTCCTCAACTTTTTCTCTGGGAACTAAGTCTATCTTGTTTATTACGACTATAATTGGCTTTTCATACCGGAACTTTAGGAGATGATGAAGCTTTTCCATTCCCCTATGTAATCCAAACTGTGCATCTATCATGTGGATTATAACATCTGAAGATGTTATTTCTCTAATTATCTCCTTGAACTTTTCTTCGCTTAGAACTTTTCCCCTAAGCTCCATTTGAGGATCAAAAAGTCCTGCAGTGTCTATTAACACAAATTCGTCAGCTCTTCCAAAGGGATTTTTAATGCTTTTTGGAATCTTTACTTTTCCGAAAGCTCTTCTTATAATCCCTTTAGTCGTTCCTGGAATCGGTGCTATCTCCGAGATGTTCCTGCCCAATAGTGCGTTCATGAGGGTACTTTTACCAACATTTTCTGCTCCAATAATCGCAACCTTTATCACTTCTCCCACCGTTAAATATATCACTATAAGGGAATTAAAACTTGTAGGTGATAGTGATGCCAAAGCGTATAAAGTTTGATCATCACTATTATTATATTGTTACATCGGAGGATTTAACTAATCCCAAGATGAGGGGGAAGAATGTTGTCTTAGAGGGAAAAATTGAAGATAAGCCGATTGTTGAGTTTTTACCCATGGAATTACCAAGTTATAGGACCATATTTCACATAAACGGGTTGAAAATAGAGTTTTCTGGAACGCCTTATCTTGGAAGAGGAGACATAGTTAGGGTTTATGGCAGGTTTATTGGACATGGGATAGTTGCGAAGGCAATTGAGACAGAAAAAATTCTTTATGTTACGGAGGAGTAGAGATGCTTACTCTTTTTTTGGAAGCTGGAAAGTTAAAGAGGCTTCCACGAATGGGGTGGCTGTTGAGAGGAATTAAAAATCCTGAAAGTGTTGCTGATCACACTTATAGAGTTGCTCTAATTACACTTGTTTTAGCCGATATGTTGAAAGAGAGGGGAGTTGAAATTGATGTTGAAAAAGCTCTAAAAATATCAATTCTCCATGATCTAGGCGAAGCGAAGATAACGGATCTGCCTCTTGAAGCTCAAAGATATATAGACAAGAAGAAAGCTGAGAAAAAAGCCATAATGGAGCTTTTAATTAGCTTAAACAGCAGATCACTGGAATATTTTAAACTATTTGAGGAATATGAAGAAGAAACGAGCTTGGAAGGAAGATTAGTCAGATTTGCTGATAAATTGGAAATGCTCATTCAAGCCTATGAGTATGAAAAGTCCGGGATTCAAAATTTAGAGGAATTTTGGAAAGCTTTGGAGTATTTAAAGCAGAGTGAATTCTATGATTATTTTAAAGAGCTCATAGATGAGCTTGAGCTTTTAAAGAAGGAAATCTGAAGTTCTTAAACATTCCTGCTTTTCTTAGAGATAAGGTTAAATAGTCAAAATACGGCTAATGTTTAGGACGAGACGTCCCTTAATGGAGGTGTAGTTTAATGAAAAGATTGTTCAGTTTGATGCTTATAGGGCTGCTTTTGGGTGTTGTATATGCCCAAAATTCGGAAGTTCCCTTCTATAAGGAGGAGTTTAGATTTGAGATTAAGGTTTTAGAAAATGGGGATGCTCAAATAACCATGAAAACTTCTTGGCTTGAACCTAAGGATGAGATCAAAAAGGAAATCTCACGTATACTAAACCAAACTAATTTGACAAAGGAAGAGGCTATTAAAAAGTATGAGGAGACCCAACTAGATAGATACATTGCCAGCTTAGTCAATTTTGGCATAAAGACATCAAACCAAACCTTAAAGCTACTTGGTGTTGATAAAGAGGGTAACTTAACTATAGTCTTTTCAGCATATGCGGAGGGTTTTGCTAAATATTATTCCTACGATGGGTACTGGGAAATAATCGTTGATCCAACGAGAGGGTATGCAAGTGCTAAGATACCAGATACAGGTTTACCCTATAAGACTGAGCTCCATAATTATTTCGTAATTGAACTCCCAAGTGATGCCGAGCTTATAGAGTATCCAAAGCCAATTAGCAGAGAATTTAATCAAAGCAAATTCTATGTGAGGTCTGAGGTAAAGGGTAACAAGATTATAATTACATCTGATATCATATTGGAACCATACTTATCTCCAGAAGGATTTAAAGCACTTTTTGGAGAGTATGAAGGATTTTACATCCGATATACATCATCCTCAGTTGGAGAAGAAACCTATCAAAAAGTTAAAAATGAGCAATATCTGAAAGCTGAAGTCTTCGAAAATGGCACTACAAGACTTTTTGTTCAAGATAAATACATTGAACCAAAGGAGAGAGTAGAACTTATAAAGACGCAAATAAAGTCACTTGGTGTTGAAAATGTAACAAACCTAATACTGCAAAACAATGTTAGGGGCTTAGCTTCAAAATTTGTCACAGTTCAAAGTGCAAATGTGGAGATCAAAGGAATAGACGAGGAAGGACCTCTCGTGATTGAATCAAGATATCTCCTGCAGAACTTCACGAAATTCATCAACGGGACCTATGAATACTCCTTTGATCCAACATTGGGATATTCCTTCTATAATTTGGGCTACAGGTCTCAAAATGAGATCAATCAAACATTAAAAATGGAGTTTGTACTTCCGAAGAGCGCTACTATAGTTGAAGTTCCAAAGAACATAAGCAGAGAAATAAAAGGGAATAAATTTACCGTAGTTACAAAGGTTAATGGAAACACAATTTCAGTTACAGCGAACATCTTTATAAGATATGGAGCACATCAGGAAGATGTTAAAGCTCTCTTTGAGGGAATTGAGAAAGCATACATTAAATACACCCTTCCAGAACAAAAAGCAACGCAATTGGACTATAAACAGATGGCTGCAGTGGCTGGTGCTTTAATACTAATAGGGCTCGCACTATTCTTAATAAAGAGAAGGTGATCCTTTAATTTATTTTTTCTTTTGTAAAAAGAATTTTATAGATGTTTGCTTGTATTATTCTTGGTGGTTTAAATGACAAAGAAGCTTTATTATGAAGATGCTTATCTAAAGGAAGCAAAGGCAAAGGTGCTTGAAATAAAAGAGAATGCTTTACTTCTAAACCAAACAATCTTCTATCCAACGGGAGGAGGACAGCCTCACGATAAAGGAACGATAAGTGGGATAACTGTTTTGGACGTATACAAGGATGAAGAGGGCAATGTTTGGCATGTGGTTGAAGATGCAAGTAAATTTAAAGTTGGCGATGAGGTTGAGTTAAAAATTGATTGGGATTATCGCTATAAGCTTATGAGAATTCATTCCGCCATGCATCTCTTAGATCATGTTTTAAATGAAGTCTTAGGTAAAGGAAATTGGAGAATAGCTGGAAGCGGGTTAAGCTATGAGAAGGGTCGTTATGATGTTGAATATCCAGAAAACTTGAACAAATACAAGGAAAAGATGATTGAGCTTTTCAACAAGTATGTTGATGAAGGCGGTGAAATGAAGATCTGGTGGGAAGGAGAGACAAGATTAACACAGATAAGGGACTTTGAGATTTTACCTTGTGGAGGAACTCATGTGAAAGACATAAAGGAGATTGGACATATTAAAAAGCTTAAACGCTCAAGCATTGGAAGAGGAAAGCAGAGATTGGAAATCTGGATTGAATGATGAACCATTTCCCTTAAAATTTTAAGAAATTCAGTGTCTCATATATTTTCTAGCAAAAACTGTTAGGAATACAGCCCACATAAACATTCCAAAGATTGCTTCTATTGAGGCTATTACCCTCCCAATGCCAAGAGGATGAAGGTCACCGTAGCCGAGGGTGGTTGCCGTTACTATGCTAAAGTATTCATAGGCGAGGAAAGATGTTAAAGGAACTCCATTACCATAGACGCTTTGGGTGGAGTAATATAAGATTGGAAAGACTATGTTGACCATAAAAACCCAGAGTATGATTGGTCTCTTCCAATCTGTCCCATATTTGCATGTTAAATCTGCCAGGAGCCATTCTGCAAATGTCTCTAAGAGAAGAATCAACTTTCGAAGTTTTCTTGGGATTTGAAGAAAGGAGAGTTTCTTTAAAATGCGTCCAAAAATTTTGCCTATAATCCCAAGCTTAATCTTTTCTAAGAATCTTCTCAAACTTTGTCCAGCTCTTCTAAGTTTCCTCTTTCTTCTCGCCACCATTTCATGATAGAAATACTCATCAGCCTTTTCTTTGTCTCCATGCTCCTCCCAGATTTTTCTGGCTTTTTTATAAACCGCTTCTTCAATCTCTGGGTTGCTAAACCTACAATCCTCAACAAGCATGTATCCATTAATTGTTACTTCAGTTGCAATATTTGGAAGAGCCGTTAAATTCCACATTTCATCGCTTACAAAGTAAACCCTGTTGAAGATGAGGTTGTTGTGAATTTTCACATTTATAAATTCAGGCCTAGTAATTCTGCTTGTTGCAATATAAACGTGTCCCGGAATGGAGAGATCCTCCATAACAAGCTGAGCGCTAACGTTTCTAATAGACACCCTAACCTGCCTTCTCAGTTTCGGACTTTCATCAAATTTTATTCCACTCAGCGCGAAGAGATTCGCTTTAGATTTTTTCCTCGTTATTTCAGAATATTTAATGTTTTCCTGCTGTAGGAGGGTGTCTAAGTAAGGATATTTTGAGTTTACTGCAATCCGCCTTAAATTTGAGAGGTTTTTAATTTCAACTTTCCCAAGTTGATACTCCCTCTCAGAATAACTTTCTCTTTCTTCTGTTTTCGGTATTCTGCCCTCAAAATGGAAGTCATTGAGCATAATATAACGGATTTGGTTGTTATACAAGAGTACGTTCTCATAAAATGACAATTTTACAATGTTAAGCCCAAAAATTTCGGAATTCCTTATAACAATATTTTTGACTTTTGTATCAATTATTACAACCCTTTCGGAGTTTATGTTTATACAGATGATATTACCATCTATCTCGGATTTCTCTATGTTCAGCGTGAGTATCTTCGATTTGTTAAAAATTATGTTCTTTTTGAATTTTGCATTTGAAATCTTAGCTTCATAAAGGTAAACACCTTCAAAATACAGCCATCCCTTCTCAATTTTCTTTTTAAAAGCCTCTTCTTTAAGCTTTTTTAATTCTTCACGTCCGAATAATCTCTCTCCTTTCTCAAAACTTATGTGCAAGGCACAGTACTTTGAGCCCTCTAAAGGTGCATCACGGCATTTTTTACCATTTTTAAATACATACTCACACATAGTCCCACATCAGAAAAATAAGATAAGGGAAAGATAAAAGATTTTCTAAACGACCCAAATACACCTTTACGCTTTAACACTCTCTTTTGGCTCTTCTACTTTCTTCTTCACGTTGATGTCTTTTATTACAAACTCATCGTATTCTTGTCCTTTTTCTATGACCTCTGCATTGACATCTTTTATCCTGATTTCCAATTCATACATAACTCTGCCGCCGTAAAGGATACCATCTTTGAAGGTTATCTCCAATATTCCATTGCTGACGTTGAAAGTTATATTAGCGTTGTTTCCAATTCCCATAAAGAGAGTTACAATTTCTTCCAAATCTTCATCTTTCACGGTGTAATAATAGACTTGAGTCTCATTTGCCATGGTCACATTCTGAGGCTCTTCTTGAAGATAGAGCTTAACAAAGCTGACAAGATTATACTTCCAGGTTAGGTTTATCAGAAGTTCAGGAGAGAATCCAAAAGTTTCATTGCTTAATTTCTGCCACATCCCATTTGCATATAAATAGACGCTGTTGTCTTTTATGATCTCTCTTGTAAGGCTTGATGCTCCACCAGGAAAGATCGTTGTTGTGGTGTTTATATCTGCCTCAAGATTTTCTAAATCAACATATCCAACTTTCTTTGTGATTATGTTCACTTCACCAGCATTAAATGTTAAATTTCCCTGCTTTACTTTTACATCAAAAGTTACGCTGGTATTTTCAAGGAACGTGAATCTCTTGATTTCCTCTAGCTTTTTTATGAGTTCCTCTCTTGTGTAGACTTTCTTGACAGTTTGTTCAGGCTGTTCTTGTTCAATGGTAGGTGTAGTTTCTGTTTGAGTTATTGTTGATGTAGTTGAGGAGATTCGAGTCGTTGAAGTTGTTGAGGTCTTTGATTCCTCTTTTTCAATACATCCAGCAGCCAAGCCAATTAAAAGCATTCCAACAAGCAAAAGGGCAAATTTTTTCATCCATCTACCTCCTTGCTAATTGAGTTATTGAGAGGAACTGTAATTGTTAAAATGACAATTATTGAGATTAAAACATGTCTCATATTATCCCTCATGGTTAAATCGGCTTTTACTATTTAAACTTTTCTTTGTAATCCATTTTCAACAATGCTGCTTAAAGCTTTCTCTCTGAAATTAGACAAATGAACCAAAACTTGTTTATACTTGACTAGATAAGCAATTAGTGGTGATTTTTATGATAGTGGAGCTTGTGTTGAGGGAGTTGCCGAATTTAGAGCTTGAAGGATATGAGAAAATTGAAGTTCCGGTTGGTATTCTATTTGCAAATCCAATAGAGAAGAGGGTTGATATTATTGTTAAAAAGCATCCAGATGGAAGAGTTAGCGTTTTCACAGACAAAGCCGATGTTGTAAAAAAGATTTTAGAAAAAGCGGAAGTTGTAGATATCCATGCAAAGTGATTTAGATCTCAACAGCTATCTTAATTCCCTTCTCGTTCTCAATTTCTCGCAGAAGCTTTAGAACTTTCTCTGTTTCGAGAGGGAGCTTTTTGAGATACTCATAAGCTCTTTTAATTTCCTCTTTTTCGTTTCCTTCACTTTTTTCTGCTAGATAGAGAAGAAGAGATAGCAAAACCCCTTTTAGGCTCTTTTCGGTTAGTGGTAAAACTTTCCAGCCCTTATCATATACATAAAGGGCTTTTGGAGTTTCATCTTCCTTAAGTTTATCAAGGGTTACAACGGTCACTTTAGTTGAAGCCCTTTGGAGATAGTTGATTATCACTTCTTCCTTAAACCCAGCTCTCCTTAATTCTTCAAAACTGACTTCAAGAGCTTTTAACAAAGCAGAAAGTTTTTCAAGTTTTTCTATTCTGTCTTTAGAAAGTAAGCTAAGCTTAAAAGCACTTCTTTCAACTGCTTCATTCTCAAGGTCTATACTCAGAATAACCCTATCTTCAAGCCTTGAACCTTCTTCAAACGATTTGATTACTCTCCATTCGATCCCATTCGTCAGAATTCCATATTTAACTCCTTGAAAAAAGCAGTATCTTCCAAGCTGTCTAAGGGGTTTATCGTTCTTAAGAACATTAACGCTCAAGTTTTTTGCCTCAACAAAGGCAACAACCCTATTATTTAGGATTAAAGCATAATCAGCCCTTCCTTCTTCTGTCCTCTCTTCAGGTCTCACTTCCTTAGGATTTCCCCAGTCCCATTTGAGCGCTTGAAATATTTCACTAAGTAAGTGCTGTTTTACAGCTTCTTCGTTCTTCTCATAAAGTGCTCTATGTTCGCTTACCTTTCTGAGGACATTTCTGACCGCCCTCTCAATGTTTTCCATTTTCTGCACCTGATGATTTATTTGAAGTTGATGTTTAAAGATATTATTATTGGGAGCTATTTAAGAGAGATGTATCATAAATCCTAGAACAGGAAAATTTTCTAAAAAATTAATTCAATCGTTAGCATTTTAAACAAAGTTGGAGTTTGAAAATTTGGAGCAATTACTATTTATTTAGAAGAATTTCTTTTTCAGAGAGAATGATTTAAATATTATCCGTCGAATTTTGTTTTTAATGAAAAGAGAAAATATGTTCATTAGGAGATTCATAGAAGAATGGCTTTTGATTTTGGTTTCTATTGGGTTAATCTTATCTTCTCTTTATTCAAGACGACTACCTTCTTATTCCAAAAATGATTTTAAAGTAATCTATACCCTTTTTGTCTTTTTGGTTATCGTTAAAGGCTTAGAAAAGAGTGGATTTCTCCATAGTGTTGCTTCTAAGTTTGAAGAAGGTAACTACCTATCATTAAAACTAATCCTGCTAACTGCTTTCCTCTCAATGTTTGTGACAAATGATGTGGCATTATTAACAATTGTTCCTTTAACATTAGTACTTAATGTTGAGAACAAGGCTATTTTAGTAATTTTAGAAACAATAACAGCTAATGGCGCTTCATCACTTACACCATTTGGAAATCCTCAAAACATTTTCATCTACTACTATTATCATATTCATCCATGGGATTTTGTTAAGACCATTGCTCCTTTTACTTTTGTCTCACTCTCTTTCGTTTTGTTGATAACATATAAGAAGGCAAATATCAAAGGAGAGGGCAGAAAAATCGAAAAATTTGATAAAAGAGCTTACGTTTATTTAGTTTTCTTTATTTTCTTTGTTTTAGCTGTTTTAAGAGTTTTGCCTCTTGAGACTGGCATTTTACCAATAATTTACTCTCTCTTGTTTAATGTAGAGGCTTTGTTTATTGACTATTTCCTTTTGGCGACATTCCTAGCCTTCTTCGGCTTTACAGACAATCTTGTACATATCTTAAGCTTTAGTTTAGAAAGTTCAGCTCAAGTTTTTCTTTATTCTGCATTTTCAAGTCAAATAATAAGCAATGTTCCAAGTGCCCTGTTATTTGCAGACTTTACAAGCGATTGGAAGGCTTTGCTTTGGGGCGTTAGTATTGGAGGTTTTGGAACTTTGATAGGATCTCTTGCGAGTGTAATCTCATATCGCCTTTATAAAGAGAATTGTGCTAATTCAGGCAGCTATCTCATAGAGTTTCATTTATATAACAGCTTAGCTTTCCTAGTTGGAATTTTGTGTTACTTTTTGTGGAATACTATTAAATGAAATAACCCAGATACAGATTTAAGCGAAAGCTTTATATAGTGGGTAAACAAACGTTTACCTGGTGAAACTTATGTCGACCACTGTTAAAAAGTTGGGAATAGCATTAGTAGTATTAGGCATTGGAGGAGTAGTTGTCATGACAGTAAATGGAGATGAATTACCTCCACAGTTATCATCTTTGCCTCCCCAACCTCCAATTCCACCAAGCCCAGATATAAATGAATCATTGCAAACACAGCCTCCAGAGCCACCAGCTCCTAATGAAATTTCCCAAATCTTACCAGAAGAATCAAAGATAAAAGAACAAAACCCACCTATGCCGCTTCAGCCAGAGTCGAATACCCTAACTCCCCCTCGGCCTCCAAAGCCCCCTTCAGAACAAGAAATAAGCCAAAATGAGCTTTGGCATGCTTATAGGGAATTTCAAGAAGTTAAGAGGCTTATAATTTCTTCACAAACTAAAAACACCGAAATTGATGAACTTGAGAACCTAGCAGAAAGATTTTATGAAAAATCGAGAAGTTTATATGAAAAGGGTCAATATACAGAAAGTAAGGTTTATGCTCATTTGACAATTGAAGTCTTGCATGGAATAAGGGAAATTCTAACAAAGGAGGGATGAAGATGCCATTACCACCTTTACCTCCAGGGATGGAATTTATATTGTGGATAATTTTTATCATAATTGGAGCATTAGTGATAGGTATACTTTTAAAATACGCTGGAGTGAGCTTCCAACAAGGTAGCAGAGATAAAGAATCTGTTCCTAAGATGGAGCAAGTTATGGAAAGCTTGCTTGAAGAGATAAAACTACTTAGAAAAGAGATAAGAGAGCTTAGGGAAGAACTTAAAGAATAAAGCGGGGGATTATTATTAACGAGGAAAAGATTGCAGAGAGAGGAGCGGAAGTTTTCAGAGCACTTTCCAGTCCAATTAGGCTAAAGATACTAGCGTTATGCTTGAATAGAGAACGAACAAGCAGAGAACTTAGAGAATTTTTAGGAATTTCAAAACCACTCTTAATTTCTCATCTTAGAAAATTGATGAGCGCTGGCCTTTTGGAATATCGAGTTGAATTTGATGAAAAGAGAATGATTGTGAGAAAATATTACAAAACTAAGGATGTTGAGCTTTGTCTCTCAAAAATACTAAGAGAAATTGCAGAAGAGTTGGAAAAATAACTTTTACATTCTAAACTTCCTCATAAACCAAGCGACCTTAACAGCATCTAACGTCTCTTTGACATCATGTGTCCTAACTATGTTCGCTCCATTGAAAACAGCAACTGCAGTAGCACTTAAGGAACCAGCCAGCCTTTCCATTGGGTCTTTTCTTCCCGTTATTGCACCTATGAATGACTTTCTTGAAACACCCACTAAAATTGGCAAGCCAAAGATTTTGAGCATGTTCAAATTAGCCAAGATTTTTGAATCCCATTCATACCAAGGTGGATATTTTGGTCTCAAAAAGCCAATTGCTGGATCAATCACGATTTTTTCCTTCTCAATTCCATTTTTGTATGCTATTTGAAGGCTCTCCTTTAAATCGTCAATAACTTCATGAACTGGGTCCCTAAAATCCTCAACCCTTTCTTTATGGGCACAAATGATTATTGGAACCTCGTATTCTTTTGCAACCTTTACCATGTTTTTATCGCCTTTTAAACCGCTAACGTCGTTTATTATATCTGCACCAGCTTTTATAGCCTCTTCAGCAACTTTTGCACTCGTTGTATCAATGCTTATTGGAACATCCACATGCTCACGGATAGTTTTTATTGCCTGGACCGCTCTCCTTATTTCTTCTTCAATGGGGATTTGAGTTTCAAGATAGGGTGCTGTTGACTTTGCCCCAATATCAATAAAAGAAGCCCCATCTTCGATCATTTTTAAAGCTGTATTAATCAGCTCTTCCTCTTGAGTCTTTACACTCCCCTTAAAAAAGCTCTCGGGAGAAACATTAATTACTCCCATAATTTTTGGTTCGCTTATATCAACGCCAGCAAATTTCATAGTTCATCACCTGAAACTTTGCTTTTTCTTGAGATTGATAAGTTTTTTGAAAATATTGTTCTCCAAAAGAGAAGTTTTTTAAATTTGCCTACACTAATGAATACCATGAAAAGGACACATGCATTAGCTGAAGCTTTATTTGTTACATTTTTGTGGTCAACTTCTTACGTCCTCATTAAGCTTGGTCTCAAAGAGCTTAATCCAATAACTTTTGCCGCTTATAGATATCTTTTAGGTTCTCTTGCCTTAATACTCTTTGTATTTCGGTTATATGGAATTCGGCAGGTTAGAATTACTTCAAAACAAGTTTTGTGGTTTATTTTTCTTGGATTTACAGGGTACTTTATAGCTCAAGGCTTGCAGTTTGTGGGCTTATATTACCTACCCGCCATTACTGTGACGTTTATCCTTAATTTAACGCCTGTTTTTGTTGTTGTTTTAAGTACCATCTTTCTCAGGGAAGTTCCTTCATTTATCCAGCTGTTAGGGATAATTTTTGTGTTGCTTGGAGTTAGGGTGTTCTTTATTGGAAGTACACTAATTTTTAATGAGGCATTAGGCATTGTTGTAACCCTTATCTCGGGGATTGGATGGGCTACATATATGGTTCTCATGAGGCACTATCTTAGGAAGAATCAGGAAAATGTAATTGGATTAACTGCATGGTCTATGACATTAGGGTCTCTAATGCTCTTTGGGGCGGCTATTTTTAGTGGAAATCTTACTATGCCCTCTCATAGAGGATGGATTATAATACTATTCTTAAGTGTTGTAAATACTGCATTGGCTTTTGTTCTCTGGAACCACCCTTTAAAGACTCTCAAAGCTTATGAGCAATCAATACTCCAAAATACGATGCTAATACAGATAACGCTGTTAGCATATGTTTTCTTAAAAGAAACACTCACTCTATACAAGATTGTGGGAATGTCCATGGTTTTTTGTGGTGTTTTATTAGTACAATTATACCCTGCCATTAGAGAAGGAAAAGTGGGTAATTTGAGCAATAATCTTAAACCTCAATAAAACACAAAAGTTTAAGCATAGGAGTGTAGTAATCAAAAAGAAGGTGAATAAAAAATGATAATTGAAACACCAAAACGTCTTCACTTGGGTCTAATTGACTTAAGTAGTGCATTAGGGAGAAAATTCGGGTCTTTAGGGGTTGCACTTGAAGGAGGATACAAAATAAGGCTTGTTCCTCATGATAGGCTTGAAATTAAAGCTAAGGGAGAAGACGTCAAAACAATCAAATTTACAGTCTCAAAGCTAAATGAGAGGTTTAGAACTGGATTCAACTATTTAATAGAAGTCGAAAGAGAAATTCCAAGGCATGTTGGTTTGGGCTCAACAACACAGCTAAGCTTAGCGGTTGCGTTAGGACTTGCAAAGATCAACAATTTGAGCATTGAAATTGAAGAATTAGCAAGGATTTTAAAAAGAGGTAAAAATTCTGGAGCTGGGATTTATGCCTTCAAATATGGTGGCTTTGTCATTGATGGCGGTGTTAGGAATGACATTCCTCCTTTAATCGTTAGAGAAGAGTTCCCAGAAGAATGGGCATTTTTGATAGTAACTCCAGAGATTAAGAGGGGTTTTGATGAAGAAGAGGAAAAACCAATAATGAAAAACATAAGCGGAAAAGTTGAGATTGCAAGGGAAATAAGCCACAAAGTTTTGCTTGGGCTTTTACCAGCACTAAAAGAGAGAGATATAGAAACTTTTGGAAAGTATTTAAGTGAAATTCAAGCCTTGGTTGGAGCATACTTTGAAAGCTATCAAGGTGGGGAATTTAGGGAAGATGTAAAGCTTATCCTCGACTTTTTGAAGGAAAATACCTATGGATATGGGCAAAGCTCTTGGGGACCGACAGTTTATGGTCTAATCAAGAAGAGTGAGTATCAGGGTTTAAGTGTTAAAGTTCATGAGTACCTAAAAGCTCATGGAATAAGGGCGAAGATTGAACTTGGAGTTCCAAGGAACAAAGGTGCAGAATTGACAATGGAAAATGCCTACTTGCTTAGGCTAATCAATACCGTTGCAAAAAGATGAAATTAAGCTCTTCCAATTTAACATTTATCCAAATTTCCTCCAAAATTTTTTTGAGTTGATGTTAATATTCCAGAATAATTAGGGATAACTTTATATACCCCTTGCGATTCTTTGCCCTTAGGTGAGGTTATGATGAAAGAGGGAAGAATAAAAACAGGATACAACGAGAGCATAATTAGAGAAAACTTTTCTTCTTCAAGCTTAGCGGTGAGTTACTACCATCATCATCATTGACTATTCTGGCATCATTGACTTGTTAGATTGCATTTCAATTAGAGAAGTTTTAATCAAAAACTTTTTGGAGGGACTATTGTGAAAAAGGATGTATTTTCCGAATCAGAACGCTTAGCAGATATTACAAAATATTTAAGGCGAACATTTGAGCTTTGGGGATATAAAGAGATTTTCCTACCGACGGTTGAAGAATACAGGGAGAGTCTTAGGAAGGGCACAAAATTTGCTTACAACAACAGCTTCTACGTAATAAAACCTGATTTAACATCGCAAATATTGGTGAATCTAAAAGAGCCAAGAAGACTAAAGCTCTTTTACATAAGTGAAGTGCTAAACGGTGGAGTTAAAGGGAAATGGCAGGCAGGAGTTGAATTTATCGGAGGAAAAGACCTTTGGATGCAAGTTGAGGTCTTAATGACCGTTATAACTTCACTTGAAGCTCTTGGGATTAAAGAGTTTTACATCGACATTGGAAGCTTGAAGGTTTGGGAGAATGCAATTAAGGGGATTGAAGAGTTTAGAGAGGAAATCTTTAGAGCTTTGGCTAAAAGAAACTTTGAGATAATTGAAAGACTCCCAATTAGCGAAGAGAAAAAAGAAGAGCTTTGGCGTCTCTTCAACTTTAGAGGGAAGAAGAGCGATTATGAAAAGCTTAACCTGATTGTAGAAGCGCTGGGTGATGATAGAATTTTCATAGATTTTGGGACTATTAGACCGTTGCCCTATTACAGCGACATTATCTTTGAAATCTATTCTCCAAAGCTTGGCTATCCACTTGGAGGTGGCGGAGAATACAAATTCAATGGAATAGATGCCTTTGGCTTTGCCTTTGATTTAAACGTCCTATCTAAGCTCTACAGTGGAAAAATCGAAAAGAATCGTAAAACAATCAGAGGAGAGCTTAAAGAGGTATATAAACTTGCAAAAGAACTCGTAAATCTTGGAATTCCAGTGGAGGTGAAAGAATGAGGATTGTTTTACCAAAAGGCAGGCTTTTCCAAGGTTCGCTTGAAATTCTTACCAAAGCTGGAATTGGACTTAAGTCACCAGAGAATAGAGAGTTGATTGTGAAAAACGGAAGATATGAGCTCTTACTCGCAAGGGCGTTTGATGTTCCAGTTTATGTAGAGCATGGTATAGATGTCGGGATTTCAGGAAGTGATGTTGTAGAAGAGCGAGAGAGCGATGTCTTTGTTCCTCTTGAATTGCCCTTTGGAAAGTGCAGGCTAAGTTTAGCGATGCCCAAA
The DNA here is from genome assembly GCA_002009975.1 of Thermococcus sp. JdFR-02. Classification (GTDB taxonomy): domain Archaea; phylum Methanobacteriota_B; class Thermococci; order Thermococcales; family Thermococcaceae; genus Thermococcus_C. The sequence goes on along the minus strand of MTLP01000042.1, from coordinate 222,769 downwards.
GAAAGCATAACTGATGTCGAGGAGATGGAGGGCTTTAGAATTGCCACAAAATACACAAACCTAACAAAAAAGTTCTTTGAAAGCAAAGGAGTTGAAGTTGAGATAATAAAGCTTAGTGGGGCTATAGAATTGGCTCCAAAAGTTGGAATAGCTGATGCGATAGTTGATGTAGTTGAAACTGGAAACACTCTAAGGGCTAATGGCTTAGTTGAAGCTGAAAAAATAATGGATGTCTCTGCTCTGCTTTTGGTTAATAGAATTTCCCAAAAGATGAAGTTTGAAGAGATCAATGACTTGGTTTTGAGGATTAAGAAGGTCATTAGGGAGGGGTTGTAATGAAGTTAGAGAGTTATGTTAGAGAAATCTTAGATGATATAAAGTTTAGGGGAGTTAAAGCTCTTAGGGAGTACTCAAAGAAGTTTGATAACTATGAGGGGGAGTTTTTAGTTAAAGAAGAAGAATTCGAAAAGGCTGAGAAACTGATTCCAAAAGAGGACAAAAAGATAATTCAAATAATTATCGAGCGCGTTAAGGAGTACCACGAAAGACAGCTTGAAAATGATAAGCTCTACATAAAGAACGCATCGCTTTACGGGATAATCTATAAGCCGATTAGAAGAATTGGTATCTACGTTCCGGGAGGAAAGCCTCTCCCCTCAACGCTCATAATGGTTGGGGTTCCAGCAAAGATAGCTGGCGTTAAGGAGATAGTCGTTACTACGCCACCAAAAGAAGGAAAAATTAATCCCTATATCCTCTACGTTGCAAAGCTCCTCGATATTAAAGAGATCCACAAGCTCGGTGGAATCCAAGCAATTGGGGCAATGGCTTATGGCATTGGGATGAAGAAAGTGGACAAAATCTTTGGTCCTGGGAACAAGTTCGTGAATGAAGCGAAGAGACAGGTTTTTGGCGTTGTTGGGATTGACAGCTTAGCTGGTCCTTCGGAGATAGCAGTAATAGCTGATGAAAGTGCAAATAAAGATTATGTCTTGGCTGATCTGCTCTCCCAATTAGAGCACGGGAAAGACTCAAAGGCTTGGCTCCTCACGACTTCAAAAGAGTTAGCAGAATATTGTAACAAGGAAGGCATTAAGGTTGTCTTGTGCAAAAGCTTAGAGGAGTGTGTGGAAAAGGTCAATGAGATTGCTCCAGAGCACTTGGAGATACTCACAAAAGAGCCTCTAAAGCTTGTGGACTTAATCGAAAATGCTGGGGCGATTTATTTGGGAGAGTATACACCAGTCCCAGCAGCGGATTACTTCTTGGGAGTCAATCACGTCCTTCCAACTGGTGGAGCGGCTAAATTCAGCTCGGTTTTAACGGTTATGGACTTTATGAAAAGAATTAGCTTAGCCTACGTCAGCAGAGAGGAGTTCTTGAGTGAAAGATATTTGGGAATTCGCTTAGCGGAGATTGAGGGGTTAGAACTCCACAAAAAAGCTCTGGAGGTAAGAAGATGAGAAGAAAAACTAAGGAAGTTGATATAATTGTCGAAATTGGCGTTGAAGGGGAGATAAATACTGGAGATAGGGTATTAGACCACCTCCTTACTGCTTTGTTCTTTTACATGCAAGAGAAGGCTAATGTCAAAGCGAAATGGGATTTGAGGCATCACTTATGGGAAGACTTAGCTATTACACTTGGAGAAGAGCTTAGGGGGAAAATTAAGGGCAAGAAAATAGCACGCTTTGGGAATGCGATAATGCCAATGGACGATGCATTAGTCTTGGTTGCCGTAGATATCTCGAGACCTTACTTAAACCTCGAGCTTGATTTCAAAGAGAGCGAAGAGGGATTTGAGCTCACTTTAGTTAGGGAGTTTCTCTGGGCTTTAGCGAGGACACTAAATGCTACAATTCACGTGAAGCAGCTGAGCGGAGTTAATGCCCACCACGTCATTGAGGCGGCATTTAAAGGACTCGGCGTCGCTTTAAGAAAGGCTTTGGAAGAGAGCGAGCGTTTGGAAAGCACAAAAGGGGTGCTGTGAATGATAGCAATAGTTGATTTAGGGATTGGGAACTTGGCAAATGTTAGAAAAGCCTTGGGTGGAATAATCACGAGTGACCCCTATGAGATTGAGAGAGCTGATAAAATTGTGCTCCCAGGGGTAGGGAACTTTGGAGCAGTGATGAAAAGGCTTGAGCCTCTAAAAGGAACGATCTTAGATGCGATCAATGAAGGAAAACCATTCCTCGGGATATGCTTGGGGATGCAGCTTTTGTTTGAGTGTAGTGAAGAAAGCGAAGGGAAAGGCTTAGAAGTCTTTAAAGGCAATGTAGTGAAGTTTAAAGGTGTTAGAGTCCCTCACATAGGCTGGAATCAAGTTTTTCCTGCTAAAGAGTGCCCACTCTTTGATGGAATCAAGAACGGGAGCTACTTCTACTTCGTGCACTCCTACTACGTAAATCCTCAAGACAAAGAAGTGATTGCAGCTGTAACGGATTATGAGTCAAAGGGGAAGAAAGTAGTATTTCCTTCAGCAGTTTGCAAAGATAACGTCTTTGGAGTTCAGTTTCACCCAGAAAAGTCGAGCAAAAATGGGTTGAGGCTTTTAGAAAACTTCAGGAGGCTGTGAGATGAGGATTTACCCTGCAATAGATTTAATGAGTGGGAAAGCTGTGAGGCTCTATAAGGGTAAAAAAGAGAGCATAAAAGTTTATGGAGATCCAGTAGAGATAGCTAAGGATTTTGCCAAGCTTCTCGATAAAATACACGTTGTTGACTTAGATGGGGCCTTTGAAGGAAAGCCAAAGAACCTCGACGTCGTGAGGAGAATAATAGAGGAGACGGGGCTGAAGGTTCAGGTAGGTGGAGGCTTTAGGGACTATGGGAGCATAGCGAAAGCCTACTCAATTGGAGTTGAGAACGTCATAATAGGCACAAAAGCCTTTGATTTGGAGTTTTTAGAAAAAATAACGCAGGATTTTGAAGGGATAACTGTAAGTTTAGATGCTAAAGGCGGGAGGATAGCTGTAAAAGGCTGGGAGGAGGAGAGCTCTATAACCGTTGAAGAGGCTTACGAGATGCTCAAAAAGTACGTTAATAGGTTCATTTACACGGCAATAGAAAAGGACGGCACATTGACGGGAATTGAAAAGATAGAGCGCTTTTGGGGCAGAGAGGAGTTCATCTATGCTGGTGGGGTCTCAAGCGTTGAAGATATCCTAAAGCTCAAAGAAATTGGGTTCTCTGGAGCAATAGTTGGAAAAGCTCTCTATGAGGAGAAAATAAGCTTAGAAGAGATTTTGGAGGTATTGTGATGCTCGCTAAGAGGATTATCGCTGCCTTGGACATAAAAGAGGGGAGAGTTGTAAAGGGAATAAAGTTTCAGAATATCAGAGATGCCGGAGACCCAATAGAGCTGGCAAAGCGCTATGAGGAGGAAGGGATAGACGAGATAGTTTTCCTCGACATTACTGCATCTTACGAAAAGAGGCAAATTCTCCTCGATTTGGTAAAGAGGATAGCTGAGGAGATTTACGTTCCCTTCACGGTTGGTGGGGGGATTAAGAGCGTTGAGGAGATTAGAGAAATAATAAAGAGCGGTGCCGATAAGGTTTTCCTCAACACGGCGGCTGTTGACAATCCAAAACTCGTAAGTGAAGCGGCAAAAGTTGTTGGGAGTGCGAATTTAGTAATAGCGATAGATGCTAAATGGAATGGGAAGTTTTGGGAGGTTTATACTCACGGAGGAAGAAAAGCGAGAGGGATAGATGCAATAGAGTGGGCTAAAGAGGTCGAATGTTTGGGAGCTGGTGAGATTTTGCTCACTTCTATGGACACGGATGGAACGCAGGAGGGCTTTGACATACCCCTAACTAAAGCAATAGTCGAGGCTGTTGACATTCCCGTTATTGCCTCTGGAGGTGCTGGAAGTCCAGAACACTTCTATGATGCATTTGAAATTGGTGCAAGCGCGGCTTTAGCTGCATCAATCTTTCACTATGGAAAGTACACCGTTAGAGAGCTTAAGGAGTATTTAGCGAGGAGGGGTGTGAATGTCAGACTTGAATGAGCTTATAAAGCAGGTCAACTGGGAGAAAAGCGAAATAGTTCCGGTTATTGTGCAGAGCGTTGATGGAGAAGTTTTGACTTTGGCTTATATGAATGAGGAAGCGCTGAGAAAAACTTTAGAGACAGGTTATGCACATTATTATTCAAGGAGTCAAAAGAGAATTAGGATGAAGGGCGAGGTTAGCGGGAACGTTCAAAAAGTTAAAGAGATAAAGATAGACTGCGACAGTGATGCGTTGCTTTTAATAGTTGAGCAAGTTGGTGTAGCTTGCCACACCGGCAATAGGAGCTGCTTTTACAGGAAATTAGGAGAGCTAGAGAGGGAAGTTGGGGGGATTGACTACTCATTGACAGTTTTGAGGGAGCTTGAGGAGGTCATAAAGCAGCGCAAAGAAAATCCAAAAGAAGGTTCCTACACTTCAAAGCTTTTCAAAGAGGGGAAAGAAAAGATATACAAGAAATTTGGGGAAGAAGCAGTAGAAGTTTTGGTCGCTGAAGAAAGAGAAAGAATAATCTATGAAACTGCTGATTTACTCTATCACCTCTTAGTTTTGCTCGCTTATAATGAAATAAGCCTAAGCGAGGTTATGAAAGAGCTTAGGGGGCGTAGAAAGTGAGGATTGAGGAGATAATTAAAGCCTTCAAGCCCTATAAAGTGGTTGAAGGAAACTACAAAATTTGGCTTGATAAGAATGAAAGCCCTTTTGATTTACCCGAAGAGATTAAAGATGAAATTTTCGAGGAAGTGAAGAAAATACCTCTAAACCGCTATCCACACATAACCGCAGATCCTCTAAGGGAAAGAATAGCAGAGTTTTTGGGATTTGAAAAAGAGAATATAATCGTTGGAAATGGGAGCGATGAGCTTATCTCCTATCTCCTAAAGCTCTTTGAAGGAGAACACATAGTTATAAGCTCTCCAACCTTTGGAATGTACAACTTCTACGCAAAGCTTGAAGGAATTAAACTCGTTGATGTCCCATTAGATGAAAATTTTAAACTGCAGAACGTTGAAGATTATGCGGAAAAGGCGAAAGCTATCTTTATCTGCTCACCAAACAATCCCACAGGTAACACTCAAGAGAGAGAAAAGATAATAAGTGTCCTTGAAACCGGCGCTCCAGTGATTTTAGATGAAGCATACATAGAGTTTGCGAAAGGAAGTAATGTGGATTTAGTTAATGAATATGAGAACTTAGTCATTTTGAGAACTTTTTCAAAGGCTTTTGGATTAGCTGGAATTAGAGTTGGCTATGCTGTTGCAAGTGAGGAAATAATAGACTATCTTTTGCGCATTAAGTCGCCTTTCAGCCTAAATGCCCTTTCAATGAAGATAGCAGAGCTTATGCTTGACCATTATGATGTAATTAAACAAAACATTAATTACATAATTAAAGAAAGAGATAGGATTTACAAGGAGTTCAAAGATTATGTTTATCCAAGTGAAGCCAACTTTTTACTCATGAAGCTCAACGCTTACGAGTTTCTGCTTGAGAAGGGTATAGTTGTGAGAAATCTGAGCGGTAGATTGTCTAATCACATAAGGGTTACCATTGGTAAAAGGGAGGAAAATAATGAGTTGATTAAAGCATTGAACGAGTTTTTGGGGGTCAAATAATGAAAAAGCTAAAATGGATAATCTTTGATGTTGACGGCGTTTTGATTGACGTTACTGAGAGCTATGACTTAGCAACAAAGCTCACGGTGGAGTATTTTCTAAAAAAGCTTGGTAAAAACATTGAAGTTGACTTAGAGTTAATAAGGGTATTGAGAAGAAAAGGCGCTTTTGGAGACGATTTTAAAGTTAGTGAAGCGTTAATATCTGGTGCTTTAAATGGAAAGTTAAGTGATTTTGTTGAGAGCTTTCCAGAGGGAGAGGGGATTAAGTGGGTTAGAGAAAAATTTGGGATTATTGTTAAGTCAGAAGAAATTGAGAGAGTTTTTAATACCTTTTATTTAGGTGGATACTATGAAGAGAGTGCTTTTCAATTTGATGGACTTTGGAAAAAAGAGAAGCCGATAGTTAAGAGTGAGCTCTTGGAAAGAGCAAATGAAAAGTTTAAGCTTGGTGTTATAACTGGAAGGAACAAACTTGAGCTTAAATTAGCTGAAGAACTCATTGGCTTCCACTTTGAAAGTGCAGTTACAAGAGAGCTTTATGTTAAACCAGATCCAAAAGCTCTTTGGCATCTGGTTAAAGGAGAAAGAGGAGTTTATATCGGTGACACGGTGAACGATGGTCTTTTAGTGGAAAATTACAAAAAAGCTTATGGAAAAGAGTTTGGCTTTGTGATGATAGGAAGAGATGCAAAAGATGTGAATGAAGCTGTAGAGAAATTGTTAAACCTGATCCAAAAATAGTGATCCTTCAGGCTAAAGCAACCACTTCCATAGGGGGATTATTTTAACTCCCTCTTTTATGGTATCTTCCTGACCCCATGTTATGAGTAGCAGTTCCTTGCACTTTAACTCTTTTGAAGCCTTCAGCAGAGATGCAACTTCTCTCTCAAAGTTCTCCTTGTTCAGTTCATATGTAACTTGTATTAACTGTGTAACTTTGTTTTCGCTCTTAACGACGAAATCTACCTCTCCTTTAGCGTCTTTCCAGTAATAAATTTCATAGTCTGAGAATTTGTAGCTTCTCCTTCTCAAAAGTTCCAAAAAAACAAGGTTTTCCATCAATCTACCAATGTTTTCGCTGAATTTAAACGAAACGGCATTTATCAACCCAGTATCAACAGCATAGACTTTTCTTGGAGATAGCATCTGACTTTTTAGTTTAAACGAGAATCTTTTAACTTGAAAAATTAAATATGCTCTCTCCAAGTATTCAACATAATTTTTCACCGTATGCACGTCCTTGATGTTGATTAAATTCTTCAGTTTGCCGTAAGTTATCTCTTTAGAAAAGTTTGAGATGAGATATTTGGCTAATTCCCTCAGTGCTTGAATATCCCTTATTTTATATCTAAACAGCACATCCTTTTCCACTATATCCCTGTATATGGTTTGAAGATATATCCTACCAAACTTCAATGCTTCCGGAAAACCACCGAGCTTGATGTATTCTTCCAGCGCTTTCTTGACCTTAGCAGTCTCTTTTGTGGAGTACATCCAGTTTTTTTCCAACTTTATTCCTTTAAATTCCAAAAATTCTTTAAAGCTAAAGGGATAGAGCACAAAGCTTACATATCTACCTGTTAGGACTGTTGAAAGCTCGCCAGAGAGAAGATTTGAACTGCTGCCAGTGATTATAACTCTCTTTGAAGTTCTCACCCTTGAGAGGAATCTCTCCCAACCTTGCACACTTTGTATTTCATCAAACACAAAATAATCTAGGTCACCGTAGAGCTCGTGGAATGCCTGCACAAGCTTTTCAAAATCTTCTGGTGAAAAGCCAAGCAACCTTTCATCAAAGAAGTTTATGTATCCAAATTTCTTGCCTCTCATTAAAAGCCAGCTTAACACGGATTTTCCGGATCTTCTAACTCCAAGAATTGCTAAAATATTTGGATATTGAAGGAACTTTAGCAATCTTCTCCTATCTACTTCTCTTTCAATAAGTCTTTCTCTGTTTAAGAATTCATCCATCTCTTCCCGCTGTGTTATGATAATCCTTTTTAGTTCTTCAACACTAAGCATGTGATTATTATCCACAAACTTTTATAAAAATCTTGTGGTTTATAATCACATATCTTTCTTCAAGTTTATCAGTAAATTCTCAGCGCTTTCTCATTCATAAAAAATAAATATCCTTAACGACCTCTGTAAAGCTAATTAAGTGCTTTATATCAATCTTTAGGGGGTTGTAAGATTTTAATTTCCTCCAAAGCCGCTTTTAACACTTCTATTGCTTTCAAATATTCTTCCAAGTTTAAGCGTTCATAGGGAGTATGGTCTAACTTGGAATCGCCTGGACCATAAGCTACTGCATCGACCCCAAATTTAGGAGCCAAGATGTTCATATCCGCTGTTCCACTCTTCTTTTTAAGCCTTGGCTTTGCACCACCTTTTCTTATAGCCCTAATAAAAGCCCTAACCAATGGGCTTTTTATAGATACTTCATAAGCGGGAACAAAATCTAAAATTTCTCCTTCAATCGGTGGTTCATAGCCAATAGGTGTTCTAATATTAACTATCATCTCCCCGTAAAAGTCAAAATCTCTCTCATAAGCTTCAAATCTCAAAATCCTGCCACTTGGCTTATCAAAGCCTTCACCAAAATTTCTGCTTATCTTGAGCCATTTTTCAATTAGCTTTTCTGCAGCGCCTTTTGAGTTTAAACTCCCATGAAACTTCTCAACTTTTTCCACAAACTTCATCGTTAAACTTCCCTTATAAGCGATTGTAACTCCATCAAAGCCGCTTGGCTCTCCAATTATTATAAAATCTGGCTTTGGAACATTCAAATTTTTAGCACCTTTTGAAAATCCTTCTTCATCGACAAGTGATGCAAAAATTAAATTTGCCTTACTTTCAATGAATGCAAAAAAGAGAGCCGCTAAAGGACCTTTAGCATCAACGCTACCTCTTCCCCATAAATAGTTATTTTCGATCCTAACGGGAATTATTCCTTCAACAGTGTCCATATGCCCGGCTAAAAGGATTTTATTCCCTTTTCCTTTCTTTTCTGCTATAACATTTCCCACTTTATCAATGTATGCCTTAGCTCCAAAGCTTTCAAAACTTTCAACTAAAAACTTGGCTACTTTTTCTTCTTTACCGCTTGGACTGTAAATGTTAACCAACTCTTTCAAAAACTCAATTTTTTCCTCTTCGCTAACCATTAAGGACACCTTCAATAGTTTCCTTGACCCAAAGCATCTGCTCCTTTGTAATTATCAGTGGAGGTAAAAGCCTAATCACTCTATTCCCAGCTGTATTTACCAATAATCCTCTCTCTTGAAGCTTTTCTACATATTTCCCAGCATTCTCTTTCAAAAGAACTCCAAGCATTAGTCCTTTACCTCTCGTCATTATTACTTTGTCCCCTTCTATACTTATGCCCTTTTCTTTAGCTTTTTCTATGAGCTTTTCTCTCCTTAAGATCTTCAATGTCGTTGCCATAGCTTTGCAAGCAAGGGGATTTCCTCCAAAAGTTGAACCGTGCTTTCCTCTCGGGATGTCGAAGTTGGTTAGCGTTAGTCCAATTGGAATTCCATTTGCTAACCCTTTGCCCATTGTAACTATATCGGGCTGAACTTTGTAGTGCTCTATTGCCAGAAACTTTCCACTTCTAAAGGCGCTTTGAACCTCATCAACTATTAGCAAAGCCCCGTTATCTTGGGTTAAATCCCTTAAAGTTTTGATAAACTCCTCTTTTGCAGGGATTATTCCACCTTCTCCTTGAATTGGCTCAACTATTACAGCGGCAGTTTCTTTGGTTATAGCCTCTTTTGCAACCTCAATGTTATTGAATGGAATATGCTTAAATCCAGGAACTAAAGGCTCAAAACCTTCCCTATATTTTTTCTTCCAAGTTGCGCTTAGAGAACCAAAGGTTCTCCCATGAAAGGCTTTTGTCATCGCTATTATCTCTTTTTTGCCGGTATAAAGGCGGGCAAATTTTAAAGCTGCTTCAACAGCCTCAGTCCCGGAATTTCCAAAATAAGCATATTCAAAGCTGAGGAATTTGGAAAGTTCCTCTAAGGCTTCATCTTTCTCCTCATGATGGAACATAGGACCAGCAACTACAAGCTTTTCCATTTGCTCATTTATTGCACTTGCTAACTCTTCATTTGAGTGCCCCAATATAGCCACGCCAATTCCAGCTATGGCATCAAGGTATTTGTTCCCATTTTCATCCCAAACATAAACGCCTTTTCCTCTAACGAGCTTTAGTCTTTTCTTGTAAAGATTCATCTCCCTCATTCAATCACCGTCCTGCCGTTTAAGCCTTGGATGATAATCTTTTTGACGCCACCTTCAAGTGCAGTCCTTGCCATTAGCAGTTTCCTCTTCATTCCGCCTCTTGCAAAAGGAAGGAACTCTTCAAGCTCATCAGCCTTTATTTTATCCACAACTCCTCCATTTACCAAAAAAGCAGTATCTGATAGGAATGTCAACTCATCAGCTTTCAGGTTTAGAGCTATCTCCTTTGCAAGCTTATCCCCATCAACGTTTAAGGGCTCAAAGGCTTCACTCATAGCTATTGGAGCTATAACGGGAACTCCAAGATCCATTAGCTTAATTAGAATATCAGTATCAACGCTCTCTATTTTTCCAGAGTAATCGTCCCTAATCACAACTCTTTTGCCTTTTATCACAGCTTTAATTATCCTCTTCCTCTTAGCCTTTACAACTCCAAAGTCGAGACCGCTCAAGCCTATAGCATTGATCCCTTTACTTTGAAGATAAGCAACAATATCTTTGTTGGCTTTCATTACAGCCATTAAATAAACTTCAAGCACTTCCTTTGGAGTGTATCTAAACTCTACTCCAGAAGGGCTTGTTAGTTTCTTAACCCCAATTCCAAGCCTTTCACATAGAGCATCAACATAATCCGAGCCACCGTGAACAATTAAATCTGCTCTAAGTTCAAATTCCTCGAGTTTATCTAAAACGCTTCCTCCGATTTTAAGGATTCTCATCTTTCCCACCTAAATTGGATAAACTGGTAAATAATTTAAGCCGAGAGTTTCGTCTAATCCAAAGGCTATGTTCATGTTTTGCACCGCTTGTCCAGCACCGCCTTTAATCAAATTGTCCAATGCTGAAAAGAGAATCACTCTTTGATTTTTCTCATCATAAGTGAAACCAATATCAACGAAGTTACTTCCTATTACATATTTTGGATCGGGTAACCTCTGCATTCCTCCTTTTTCCTTAACTATCCTTACAAATGGCTCTTTTAAATAGAGGAAATATTTTTTATAAAGCTCTTTTTCATTGGTCTCCATCTTAAAGTAGATCGTTGCTAAAAGCCCCCTTACTAAATCAACGGAATGAACAGTAAATTGGGCATTAACTTTGGTTTCTTGCTTTACTTCTGCTTCGTGCCTATGATGGAATGATTTGTAAATTCTAACAACATTGCTCCTTTCGGGGTGAATGCTTGCTACGTTTTCCCTTCTTCCTCCAGCACTTGAGCTAACTTTTAAATCCACTATCGCCTCACTAATTTCCCCTTTAAATGGATACAATGCTAAAATTACGGCTGTTGCATTGCAGCCAGGGTTTGCTATAAGCTCGGCTTTTTTGATTTCTTCTCTATGAATCTCTGGCAAGCCGTAAACGAACTCATCTATAAGCTCTGGTTTTAAATGTTCTCCATAGTACTCTTCATAGAGGTTTAAGCTTACTCTAAAGTCTGCACTTAGGTCAATTATCTTAGCACTTCCCATGTATTCGTCAATTATCTTCATCGAAGTTCCGTGTGGAACGGCTAAAAATACTACATCCGCATCAAAGTTGTAGTTATTGGTAAACTTAAGGTTTAGTCCCCTTAAATTTGGATGAACTTTGTGGATTTTCTTCCCATTGTAACGCCTTGATGTTACCGCACTTATCTCAACTTCGGGATGCATTGCTAAGAGTCTAACTAACTCTCCTCCAATGTAGCCGCTTGCACCAACAACAGCTGCTTTTATCATTTCTTAGCCACCTCAATAGCATATTCAACGATTTTTTTAGCCACATCAACACCGGTAACCCTTACTACGTTTTTGAACTCCATAGCAGGGTTAACTTCATTAACGAGCAATCCTCTATCGCTCTCAAATATGTCTATTGCCAAAGCCCCCTCGCCAAAAGCTTCCCATGCCTTAACTGAAATTTCTTTGACTTCTTCATCATAGCAAGGTTTTGCCCTTCCTCCCCTTGCAGTATTGGTTACCCAATGGTCGGAATACCTATAAATAGCAGTTACAAATTCTCCTCCAATAACGTGGCTTCTAATATCTCTGCCAGGTTTTTCAACGTATTCTTGGATGTAGTAAACCTTGTAAAGAGGATTTCCCATCCATTGTCTATGCTCCACAATTCCTTCAGCTGCATCCAAATCGTTTATTTTGCTAACCATTCTTCCCCAGCTTCCAAAGACAGGCTTCATAACCACGGGATAGCCAATTCTTTCCATTGCTTTTATTGCACTTTTCTTATCAAATGCAGCGCTCCATCTTGGCACTGGAACTTTCTTGCTAAGTTTTAGCGTTGCGAAAAGCTTATCGCCTGCTTCAAGGATTATATTGAATGGATTAACCGTTGGAATTCCATAGCTTTCAAAGAGCTTTGCCATATATAGGGCTTTGAAGTGGCTAACGTTTCTTATTATCACGATGTCTAAGTCAAAGTTTTCTGGAAAGATTGTTTCACTATCATGGAGCATAACCACTTCCCCAAACTCCTTTGCCCTATCTCTGAGCATTATCTCCTCTTTGCGCATTATTGTGTATGTTATGCCTATTTTCATTGTTTGACCTCCAAGGTAAAAATAAAGTTCTCAATATATTGAGAACGTCACTCTCCCCAGTCTTCTTCCACCTCAGGGAGCTCTTCAAGGACTATTGGGTTTAAGCTAACCACTTCGAGCTCTGAACTGCAGACAGGGCACTCAATTATCTCATGTATCTCTACACTATCGATTTCTATTTCAACTCCACAAACTGGGCATTCAACCATCTTTCCACCTCCATTCTTTATGTTTCCAATCCGCATGACATTTGGAAGATTTAAATCTTTTTTGTAACATTTAATTTTAAATTTCTAAATTTTGTGCCAAATATAACATTATTTCATGAATAAAGTTGGAAGGGTGTTGATTCTTATCTCATCAACCCAGAGCTCATCCCATTCTATGGGATCAATCTCTTGATCATCAATTTCTGAGATTATTCCATTTACAACATCCACAGTCATTGCATTTCCCCCCAAATCAGGTGTTAAATTGCCTTTTTTCACATAATTTTTGACAGCATTCCAAATTACCCAACCATCTAAACCCAAATAATCTAAGAGCATAGCACCGCTCAAAATAGCTCCAATTGGATTTGCTATTCCTTTCCCAGCTATGTCTGGCGCACTCCCGTGTATAGGCTCAAATAAAGCTATTTCCTCTCCGTAGTTCCCTGATGGAATAACCCCAATGCTCTTTGCATGTATTGAAGCTAAATCTGAGAGGATATCACCAAAAAGATTCTCGCTTAGTATTATTTTGTGCTGCCAAGGATTTCTGACAAGTTCTATAGTAAAGGAATCAACAATTTTCTCATTAACTTTAATCCCCTCTCTTTCTGCCAAGCTCAAAACGATTTTTCTGAAAAATCTATCACCTCTCAAAACGTTTGCTTTGTGAACAAAAGTAATTTCTTTAAAGTTCCTGTCTTTTGCTAATTCTATTGCAAATCTTGCTATTTTCTCTGCTCCTTCCCTCGTTATTACCCTGAAATCAACAACTCTGCTATTATCAACCTCATACTCCCCAGAGTATAGCCCTTCACTATTTTCCCTTACTATGTAGATTTCCCTATCTCTCCAAAGGTCTGGAATAATTCTTAAATTAGCGTAAAGGTTAAGCTCTTTTCTCAAAGTTAGGATCAAGCTTTTGTAGTTTGGAACATTAAAAGGTGTTGACGTTGCTCCAAATAAAACTGCATCCATCTTCTTTATCTCTTCCAAATCCTCCTCTTTTATTGGAACACCAAACTTCTTGAATATCTCAATTCCTCCCTCAAACTCAACGAAATCTATTTTGTCCGTTACAGCTCTCATGACTTCCATTGCAGCATTTGTAACTTCAACTCCAATGCCATCTCCCTTAATCACTGCTACTCTATACATAAATCGCCCCTCCTCTGTAGATACTCTATTATTCCGCCATTTTTGACTATCTCAAAGAGAAATTCTTCCAAAGGCTCGAATTGTCTTATCTCTTTTCCTCTTCTAACTATTCCACTTTGCCAGTCTACTTCTATCTCATCACCATCATTCAGCCAATCCGTGTCGCCAGTTAGGAGGGGAATACCCAAGTTGATACAGTTGCGGTAGAATATTCTCCCAAAGGATTTCGCTATTATTCCACTAATCCCAGCGGCTTTTAATGCTAAAGCAGCTGATTCCCTTGAAGAGCCTATCCCAAAGTTTTTTCCACCTACAATAACGTCTCTCCTCTTTACTTCCCTTGAGAACTCTGGTCTAACCTCTATGAATGCTATTTTTGCAAGCTCTTGCGGATCTTTTGTTAAATTATATCTCCCAGGGGTTATTGCATCAGTTGAAATGCTATCCCCAAATTTCCACACCCTCATAGCACATCCTCCGGATTTGTTATCTCTCCATAAATTGCACTCACCGCTGCAGTAACAGGGCTGGCAAGGTAAATTTCAGCGTTTGGAGAACCCATTCTTCCTTTGAAGTTTCTATTGGTGGTGCTTAGAATTACTTCTCCATCCCCAGCTACTCCCATATGTCTGCCTAAGCAAGGTCCACATCCTGGAGGCAAAATAACTGCACCAGCTTCACTTAGTATTTGAACTATGCCTTCCTCAATCATTTTGAAGTAAATTCTCCTTGATGCAGGTCCAATAAACGTTCTAACGCTAACTTTTTCGCCTTCAAGAATCTCCGCCACTCGTCTAAAGTGTTCAATTCTCCCATTTGTGCATGAACCTATGAAGACTTGGTCAATTTTTTGAGTAACTCCTTCAGCTCTTTCAACGTTGCTTGGATGATGAGGTAAAGCAACAAGGGGCTCAACTTCACCAAGCTCTATTGTGATTTCTCTCAGATAATTTCCATCGCCTTCAAAGATTCCATTGTCTAAAAGAGCAGTTTTTGCATTTGTCTCAACGCTGAAATTTGCTATCGTCATTTTTTCATCAATTGGGAAATCAAGGTTTCCAAAGAACTCTAAGGCTTTATAATTCATGTCAAAGTCTTTCAGTAAGTTAATTAAGTGGAGCATTAAATCCATTGCCATTACATTTTTGCTTAGCTTTCCTTCAAGATTCACTCTAACGCTTTCTGGGACTTTAAGCCAAGTTTTACCTAAGCCTAACGCTATAGCGGTATCGGTTGCACCCATTCCTACAGCAAAGACCCCAAATGCTCCTAAGGTTGGTGTATGAGAATCAGCTCCAACTATTATTTTTGCTCCATCCAAAAGTCCTTCTTCTGGAACAACTTGGTGTGATATTCCATAACCCTCAAAGATTTTAATTCCCTGCTCTCTTGCAAATTCTCTAATCTCTCTTTGGAGATTTGCCACTTTAACTGTTGGTGCTGGATAAACATGATCAAAGAATATAAAAACCCTCTCTGGATCCTTCACTCGTGTAAAAACCCTTCTAAATGCTTCTATGATTAGGGGCATTGTTCCATCGTGGGCATAAATTAAATCAACATTTCTGATTACTGCCTCTCCTGTTTTTGCCTTTAGAATTTCTTCAATAATCGTCATCTTAAGAACCTCCTTGCCTCTTCAAGAAGCCTCTCTGGTGTAAAAACTTCTTGAGAGCTTTTTACAATGCTAAGTAATCTCTCAGCGATTCTGTCATCCCTAATTCCCATTCTTTCTAAGTAAAAGCGTATTGAATCCCTTCCTGCATATTTGTCTAAATAGATTGTCCTCTCTCGTCCAAAAACTTCTGCTGGTAAAAATTCGTAAAAGCTTGGATCTTTTATCACGGCTGAAACGTGTAAGCCAGCTTTGTGAACAAATGCATTTTCTCCAACTATTGGGTAGTGTCTTTGGGTTTTTATTCCCGTTATCTGTTCTATCAGTTTGCTCAGTCCATAGAGGTTCTCTAATTTATATTTTCTAATCCCATAATGATAAGTTAAGAGAGTTGAAATTTGGGCTAGATCAACTATTCCAACTCTTTCTCCTATGCCATTTATAGTTGCATCCACTAATGTTGCTCCAGCTTCAATTCCCATTATTGCGTTTGCTAAAGCCAAGCCCAAATCATTGTGACAGTGCACATTGGTTGGAATGCCAAAGCTTACAACTCTTTTAGTTAGCTCGTAGAAATATAATGGATGGGCTGATCCAGTTGTGTCTGCTATGCTTACTCTATCGACTTTAAGCTCTCTTGCAAGGTTTAAAGCTCTTTCAAGGTTTTCCCATTCTGTTCTTGTGGTGTCTTCAGGAGTAAAGCGCACTTTCAATCCATGATCCTTGGCGTATAGTATGGCATTTTCAACTCTTTCCAAAGCTCTTTCAAGGGTTATGCTAAACCTCCTTTGGAGACATGCATTTGAGAAGCAGAAGAAGATGCCAACCCAATCCACATTTAAATCCAAAATTAAATCGATGTCCCTTCTTAATGCTCTTGAGTGTGCTAAGAGGTTTGCCCTTAAACCTTGCTCTGAAATCAGTCTTATTCCTTCTAAGACATCTTCACTTACTGCTGGGTGTCCTACTTCTATAAAATCAACGCCAAAATCATCCAAAGCTACCGCTATCCCTAATCTCTGCTCTGGACTAAAGTTAACCCCTGGTGATTGTTCTCCTTCTCTCAATGTTGAATCTAGAAGTTGTATGGCTCTTAATAATACCACCCCCATGATTTGACAATCTAAGATTTATGGAATAGTATATAAATCTTTCGGAAAATTTGGCTATTTTTCGAAAAGCTTTTCTTGAATTTTATTAAATGCAAATAATATTTCGGTTTTCATGCAATTATTTCGAAAAAATTTTTGTACATTCTAATCTGGGCTTTCACGATGCAAGAAAAATTTGATAAATGCAAAGAGTCATTCAAACAAGCTCTTCTAAAGGTTCGCTAACGACTCTTTGCAATTTTGGACCGTAATACTCAGAAAGTTCTTTAACCTCAAAACAGTTCTTTTTTGCCCAAGCAAAGGCTTTTGAAAGCTCGTAACCTAGATTTGCATCTAGGACTATCGGAACGTTTAAATCAACTGCTGTCCTCCTAATAAAGTAATCCTTCTCCTTTGCATAGCCAGAGGTTATAACTAGATCAATCTTGCCCAGTTTCATCAGTTCTACAGCTTTTTCTTTGCTCAAAGCATTTCCATAGCTTAAGCTGTCTTCTAAGGTGAAGACATTGTATCCCAAGCTTTCAAGGAATTTTACAGTTTCCAATAATGTTGGTACGTCTTTGTCATAGCCATAGACTAAGATGTTTGACCTTGGCATTTTGTTTGGTTTTACAGAGAGCCAGCTCTTTAATAGGGCATCCTCAAATTCAAATCCTAAGCTTGCAACTTCCCCAGTAGAGCGCATTTCTGGTCCTAAGAAAGGATAAGCATTTTGAAGCTGAGACCAAGAGAATTGAGGACTCTTAACAGCGAAAGCCTTTGCTGGAATCTCATAATATTTATAATCACTTCCTAAGGAAAGTTTTCCATCAAAGACTGCTTGAGCTGAAAGCTCCATTAAGTTAACTCCCCTTGATTTGCTTGAGAAGGGCATAGAACGACTAGTCCTCAAGTTTAGCTCAAGAACGTAGACATCATCATTAACCAAGAATTGTATGTTAAAGGGTCCCCTAATTCCTAAAGCCAACGCAAGCTCTAAAGCTATTTTGTGCATCTTTTTTACATGCTTTTCTTTTAGATAGCGGTAGGGAGTAACCATTGTAGCATCTCCACTATGAACTCCCGCTTTTTCTATGTGCTCCAATGTAACTCCAACTACCCTCTTTCCATCTGAGACAGCATCTATCTCTGCTTCCATTGCATCTAAGAACTTTGAAACCACAACAGGGTGTTCTTGGGAGACTTTTGTTGCTAAGGAGAGATACTCTTTTAATTCCTTCTCATTGTATGCAACTTTCATAGCAGTTCCGCTCAAAACATAGCTCGGTCTTATCATTAAAGGATAACCCACTTCGTCAGCAAAAGCTAAGACTTCTCCAATGCTCTTAGCTTCGATCCAGGGTGGTTGCTTTATGTTGAGCTTTTCTAAGAGCTTTGAGAACTTAGCCCTGTTTTCAGCTATATCTACACTCGTTCCCCTCGTTCCCAAAAGCTTAACTCCCTTTTGCTCAAGTTTTTTAGCTAAGGAATTTGCAAGCTGTCCTCCCGCAAAGGCTATAACACCATCTGGATTTTCAAAATTGTAAACATCTAAAACCCTCTCAAGAGTTATCTCCTCAAAATAAAGCTTATCGTTAATATCCCAATCCGTTGAGACTGTTTCAGGGTTGTAGTTCAAAACTATAACTTCATAACCCCTCTTTTTTGCAGCATTTGCAAAGTTCACGACAGCCCAGTCAAACTCTACACTAACCCCAATCCTAAAGACACCTGCTCCTAAAATCAGAACCTTTGGCTTTTCTATATAGGGGATATCGTTTTCTTGTGCATCATAGGTCATGTATAGATAATTCGTCCTTGCTGGAACTTCCCCAGCCAATGTATCTATTTGCTTGACAAATGGGATTGATTCTTTAATGCTATCTTTAGATAGACCCTTTATCTGCTCCTCACTAAATCCAAGCTTTTTGGCTTCTCTTATTGTTTCTTCATCTGGATTTCTCAGGGCTTCTGCAATTTTAACGAGATCTTCAATTATGTAGAGGTAAAACTTGTCTATCCCAGTAATTTCGTGAATCTCATCAACACTTGCTCCCAATTTCAGGGCTTTTGCAATATGCATAGGCATGTAAGGTTCGTAATTTTTGATTCTCTCCATAACTTTTTCCAACGACTCTTCGCTCTCATAGTACTTTCCTATAAGCTCATCTCCAATTCCTACCATCCTAATAGCTTTTTGAAAAGCCTCATGAAGGTTCCTTCCTATTGCCATGACCTCTCCAATGCTCTTCATCTCGGTGTTTATTTTCCTCTTCGCGTTCTCAAACTTTTCTAAATCCCACCTTGGCATTTTAACAACAACGTAATCCAAGCTCGGCTCAAATAAAGCGGTTGTAACTCCAGTTACCCCATTTAAGAGCTCATCCAGGGTATAGCCTAATGCTAACTTTGCCGCTATGTATGCTAGGGGATAGCCTGTAACTTTGCTTGCTAAAGCAGATGAGCGGCTCATCCTTGGATTTGTCTCAATTATGTAGAACTCCTCTGATTTGGGATCTAAGGCTAATTGAACATTACATTCTCCAATAAGATCTATAGCTTCTGCTACTTCTATGGCTGCACTCCTCAAGAGTTGATATTCCCTATTTGTTAAAGTTTGAGAAGGAGCAACAACTATGGAATCTCCTGTATGAACTCCCATTGGATCAAAGTTCTCTAAGCACGCTACAGCAACAGCATTTCCATCTTTATCCCTAACAACCTCAAACTCTATCTCTTTCCATCCTTTTAGGTACTTCTCTACCAAAACCTCACCAATCTCACTTTGTGCAAAAGCCCTGACTATATATCCCTTAAACTCCTCTTCATTCCAAGCAACAAAGGATCCCCTTCCACCTAAGTTAAAGCTAACCCTAACCATGACTGGGAACCTTATCTCCTGAGCCACTTTTAGAGCTTCTTCAACGCTTTTAGCGGCTTTACTTGGAGGTATTGGGAGATTATTTTTGATCATTGTTTCCCTAAACTTCTCCCTATCCAGAGCTTTTTTTATTCCCTCTATAGGCGTTCCAAGAACTTTAATATTGTACTTTTCTAAAATTCCAGAGTCATGTAAAGCTACACCCAAAGATAGAGCACTTTGACCTCCAAAGCCTAACAAAATTCCATCAGGTTTCTCTTTCTTTATAACTTCCTCCACAAATTTGATATCAAGAGGGAGGAGGTAAACTTTGTCTGCCATCTCATGGCTCGTTTGAATCGTTGCGACATTTGGATTAATTAAAATCGTTTCTATGCCTTCTTCTTTTAAAGCCTTTAAAGCTTGACTTCCACTGTAATCAAATTCAGCAGCTTCACCAATTTTTATTGCTCCAGAGCCCAGAACAAGGACCTTAGAAACCATGAGCCTCACCTTTAACCATTTTTGAAAAAACATCAAAAATCCATGTTGAGTCTAAGGGACCAGGAGACGCTTCAGGGTGAAATTGAGTAGCAATTATTGGTTTGTTTGGATGGTAAATTCCCTCAACGCTTTTGTCATCTATATTGATCATCCAAACTTTAAACTCGTTTAAACTTTGAGCTTTCACAGCATATCCGTGATTCTGAGTTGTCACAAAGGCTTTTCCACTTTTTAAGTCTTTAACTGGTTTGTTAATTCCCCTATGTCCATACTTAAGCTTGTAAATTTCTCCCCCATCTGCTAAAGAGAGTATTTGACTTCCTAAGCAAATGCCCATCGTTGGAATGTTGTACTCAATAACTTCTTGAGCTTTTTTTATCAGCTCTTTAAGCAATGCAGGATTTCCAGGACCGTTGCTAAATAAAATCCCATCTGCATTGAACTCTTCTAAGACATCAATTGGATCATAATGGTATGGAATTCTTATTACCTTAAATCCCCTTTTCAAGAGTTCCCTTAGAATTCCATATTTGATACCGCAATCAACTACAACAATACTCTTATTGGAGTTTTCAGGTTCATGAACAATTATCTCCTTTGGAGTAACTTTATCTATGAAATTCATCTCATCGTAGCTTAGCTTTTTCACTTTCTCCATAATTTCATCGAGCTCATAATCTCCTACAACCAAAGCTCCCATCATGACTCCTTTTTCCCTTATTTTTTTCACTAAAGCCCTTGTGTCAATTCCTTCTATTCCAGAAATACCCTCTTCTTTGAACCATTCATCTAAACTCTTTTTACTTGCCCAATGATTGCTTTTCATGAGCTTTGAAATTACGAATCCTTCGACTTGTATTTTATCTGATTCATAGTGAATAGGAACACCGTTTTCTTTTATTTCTTTGCTTGGAACGCCGTAGTTTCCGATTAGTGGATACGTCATGGTTAAAATCTGTCCCTTGTAAGAAGGATCAGTTAACGACTCTGGATAACCTACCATCCCAGTTGTGAAAACAACCTCTCCATATTTTATTCCTTCACTTCCAAAGCCTTTGCCCTTAAAAACAGTCCCATCTTCCAAGACTAAGTATGCTTCACTTGACAAGTGCCCTTGCCAATTGGAGCGCTCAGGATTTTTAAATTTTGCGATTAAAGAAGGTTGCATGGGATCACCCCATTTAGCTTAGAAGAATCTTCTTTGAGGCTCTTTTTTGCCAGCTTAATGTATTCCTTAATCTTATCTGGATTTGGAGAACCTAAAACAGGCTTTTTAATTCCTTCTTCTAAGTTTGCTTTGATTCCATAAAATTCTTCAACTTTGGTATAGAGTTCTTCGACACTCTTAGAATCTTTTATTAGCTTTGCAATCTCCCCATAAACTTCTCTATAGGGCTTTCCGCTCTTTAGAGAGACCTTTTCAGCTATATCAGTTGCTAAAATTGGAAAAATCTTTGCATCCATCAATAACTTTTTCTTATTGACTTCAATCTTTTTGAAGAAGTCTGAAAAGATTTTTAGCGTTTCTAGAGTTTTCTTTAGGATTACTAATGCATGCTTGTTTGCTTCTTGCATATCTAAATTGTAGCCAGTTGGAAGAGCTTTCAGGATTCCTAACAAAGCCGTTAGATGCCCAACGCTTTCAGAGCCCCAAGCTCTCGCTATCTCCATAGTTACTGGGTTCTTCTTTTGGGGCATCATGCTACTCGTTGCCAAGTGCTCTTTAGGTAAAACCAAATAGTCAAACTGAGGTGTTGAGAAAATGACAATATCCTCAGCTATCCGTGATAAAAATACAGATAAATTAACGTCCATTGATGATGCTATACTCAGAAAATCCCTGCTACTTGTTGCCTTTATTGAATTGAGCACTATTCTGCTAAAAAGCTCATTAGCCAGCGCTTCCCTATCTAAGGGAACGCTCGTTCCACCAACTGCGCCTCCTCCTAAAGGAGAGTTATCAACTATCTCGAGGGCAAAGAACAAGGATTTTGTATAATCAGCTAAGACCTCTTCTATATAGCAAAGATAGTGGGCAAAAGTCGAAGGTTGTGCTGGCTGTAAATGGGTAAAAGCTGGCATTATTGTGCATATATGCTCTTCTGCTTTTTCCAAAAGGATTTCCCTTAGGTTTATCAACTCTTTTAGTTGTTCAATTAGAAGCTTCTTTGCTTTTAGCCTCAAAGCCGCTGAAACATGGTCATTCCTGCTTTTTCCTAAGGCTAAATATCCTTCATCTTTTCCAAGCTTTTCCTTCAAATAAATCTCAATCGCTTCATGCACATCTTCGGCATTAATGAAAAATAATGGTGATGGGTTTTGAAGGAGTTTTCTAAGCTCTTCTAGTATTTTATGTCCTTTTTCTGCTGGAATCAGTCCTTGAGTGGTCAAAACCTTCACATGAGCAATTAAGCTTTCGATAACCTCACTAACTATTTCTTTATCCTCTTCCATCGAGGAAGTGTAAGTTAAGATATTAAGGTCAGCATCACCCAACAGGTTTTTCCTATACATAGCATCACCTAACTAACGACCTTCTTTGCCCTTACGGGTGTTGGAGCATTATATAGAGCTTTTAGCTTGTTTTTTGTGCTATAAGCCAAAACGCTCTGCAATCCAAAGAGTTCAATAAAGCCAACTGCTAGCTTTTGGTCAAAAGTGCTGAACTTTTCATAGGTTGCAAGCTTTGTATCGTAAAGTGCATTCTCAGACGACCTTCCAACTACAGTAACATTTCCTTTGTAGAGCTTTACTTTAACAGATCCACTAACATTTGCTTCAACTTCATCTATGAAGGCATCTAAGGCTTCCCTAAGCGGCTCAAACCAAAGACCGTTGTAAGTGAGCCATGCCCATTTTGAATCAACGATTTCTTTAAACTCGAGAACCCATTTTGTAAGAATTAGCTTTTCTAAGTCTTTATGTGCTTTTATTAAGGTTATTGCCGCTGGAGCTTCATAAACTTCTCTGCTCTTTATCCCAACTGTCCTATCTTCAATGTGATCTATCCTACCAACCCCATGCTTCCCTGCTATGAAGTTTAGAGTTTCTATAAGCTCAACGGGATTCATTTTCTTTCCATCTAACGCTATGGGAATTCCATCTACGAAGTCTATCGTAACATATTCTGGCTTTTCTGGAGTCTTTTCTGGAGAAAGAGTCCACTCAAAAATTTCCTCTGGAGGTTCTTCAAAAGGATCTTCCAAGATTCCTCCTTCTATTGAGCGTCCCCAAAGGTTTTCATCAATGCTGTAAATCTTATCCTTAACTGGTATTCCTTTTTTCTTTGCGTATTCCATTTCCCAATCCCTTGTAAGGTTAAGCTCCCTAACTGGAGCAATTATCTTAATCTCTGGGTAGAGAGCTTTAACTGCTAAATCAAACCTAACTTGATCATTTCCTTTTCCAGTGCAGCCATGAGCTACTGCATCGGCATTCTCCTTTTTAGCTATCTCAACAAGTTTCTCAGCTATTAAAGGCCTAGCTAATGCTGTAGCTAATGGATAAGATCCTTCATAAAGTGCATTTGCCTTTATTGCTTTGAATATGTATTTCTCGACAAATTCCTCCTTTGCATCTATTGTGTAGTGTTTCACCGCACCAAGTTTGAGTGCTTTCTCTTCAATCTTTTCAAAATCGTCCTTCTGCCCTACATCTATAGTAACTGTAACTACTTCAGCGTTCAGCTTTTCCTGCATCATCTTTAAGATGACGGATGTGTCCAAACCACCTGAATATGCTAAAACTATCTTCACGTAAAATCACCTAAGCTGGAATAAAAAGAACATCTTTTATATTTTTTGTAATTAATGTGTCAAAATTAATAAAAAATGTTGCAAATGTAACAAAAAAATTATCTCCTCATCTTCAAGATAAGCTCTTCAAGTATTTGATAAGCCTTTGGAGCATCTCTACGGTCAAGAACAAATATTGTGTCTTTATGACACGAGATTACCTGTGTTATGTTTATTCCACTTGATGAAAGGGCTGAGGCAATAAATGCGACGAATCCGGGAGTTTCGATTATTTCTTCTGGACTTATCAAAATTATAGCTGTTTGTTCTTCAATCAAATCGACTATGTTGTTTCCCAATATCTTAACAACCTCTTCCTTTTCCTCACTTGAGAGAACGAGTGTGAATGTTTCAACGCCTTGAGTGAGCTGGAAAAATCTTGCATTTTCCATTACCTTAGAGAGCTGTCCAATTTTGTTTAAAACAGCTCTTTTTTCAGCTGTTATTACAGTTAAATCAGATTGAAGCTCAATAACTGTTTTTGCAACTACACTCTTAATTCTCCTTTCAAAGAACGCTCTCTCTTTCTTTAGCTCTTCTCCAATTCTTATCAAAGCCATCTTTACTGCTCCAGTTGAGGTTTTGATGTTTTTCTTCTCTAATTCTTTTAAGATAACCCTTGCTAAAGCGCTGTAGTTTATAACATCTAAAATTAAGCACTCCTTAATTGCTGGACGGGAGAGAACGATGTCTTTTACGGCCTTTGCAACACTAATTTTTTCTTCCGCCATCATCTCACCTAAAAAGAATACTATCTTATAATATATAACTTTTTGTGCCATTTGATACTTAAACTCTCAGCTTTTTAATTATTTCTAAAAGCTCTTTCAGGTCTTTAGCATAGTAATCAGCACTTTGAACTTTTCTACCAACTGCTATGCTTAGATTAGCTTTCTCAAACATAGGAGCATCGTTATTTCCGTCGCCTATAGCTAATACAAAGTCTCCATCCCTTGCTATTCTCTCTATAATCTCACCTTTATCTCTAAATCTTAATGAGATGCCCACGAACTTTCCATTTTCAAAAATAGCTTTGTTTGTAATAAACAGGTCTCCAAAATGCTTAAACTCCCTTAAAACTTCCTCAAAACAGCCACTTACCAGAACAATGTAGAAGCCTTTCTCTTTGAGAGCTTTTATAACTTTTTTAGCTTCTTCGCTTATTGTGAGCTTTTCTCTAAGCTTAAGAAACTCGTTTTCTTCAAGTCCTTTGATAAGTTCAATCCTCCTTAACAAGCTCTTAAGCCAGTCAACTTCACCCTTTATTCCTTTTTTGAGAAGCTCTTCAATTTCCTCATTCCCAACTAACGTGGCTATCTCCTTCCAGCACTCGAAAGGTGTTAATGTTCCTTCGATGTCTATAAAGGCAATTTTTCTCATGACCTTATCATTAAAAAATGCAAATAAAAGAGTTTTGCAATCAATCTTCATTTAACACTTTATAGAATGTCCTATAGCTTTCTTTAATCTCATCTTTATATCTCTCTTTAAGCTCTTCAATGTTGACATCACCTTTAGCAAATCCTAAGAACTCCTCAATTCTATTTTCTGAGAATTTTAAAACCTCTTTAATGAACTCTGATGAGTCATTCAAGATTGCCTTACTATAGATACTCAGATACTCAAAGGAAGTTCCTCCAAATTTTTCAATGTTTTTAAATTTTGAGATATAGCTCAAGAAGGATAATCCCATAAAATAGGGAATTCCAATTACGATTTTCATCATTTCGTCATGAGTCTCTGCGTCACTAATAAAGATCTCAGCTTCAAAGCTCTTAAAAAGCTCCACGACGTCTTTAGCATCGTTTTCTCTACCTTCAATTGAGATTACAATAATTTTCCTACCCTTTAAGCTCTTTGCACCACTTCCAAACATTGGATGAATGCTGCAAACCTTAACTTCCTTCGGAAATTTCTTATAAATCTCAATTATCTTTCCTTTAAAGGTTGAAATGTCGAAAATAACTTTTCCTTCATTGTTTTTTGAAAGCTCTGCAAGCTTTTCTAAAACTTTCGGAGTTTCTTGAAGGGAAGTTGCCACCATTATATATTTGCTCCCCTCAAAAAGCTCTTCAATTGAATTGAAAAGTTCAAATTCGCTCTCTTTTAAATGCCTCGAGTATATTCCAACCTCGAACCTTTTGCTAAACTCATTAGCAAAGAACTCCCCCATTTTTCCGTATCCAATTATTGCAATCCTATCCATTAAGCTCATCTCCAAGCTCATTTATTCTCTTTAAACCTTCTTCGAGCTTTGAACTAACTAAGGAAATCCTTATGAATTTCCTATAATCACCAAAAGCTACCCCTGGAAAAACAGAAACTCCTTTTTCTAAGAGCTTTTCTGCAAATTCCAAGCCATCTACGTTAGTTCTTACAAATAAATAAAATGCACCATCTGGTTTTTCAAATTCAAAGAGCCTTTTATCCAAAGTCCTAACAGCTAAATCAGCTCTTTCTCTATAAATTTTCACAACCTTCGTTTTAATCTCTTCTTTAAGCTCAATTGCTTTAATTCCAGCTCTTTGGACGAAAATTGGCACAGAAGTAGTCGTTATCTCCAAAAATTTTTGCATACTTTTAACATCTTCTTTTGGAGCTATTGCATATCCTAGCCTAAATCCAGTCATTGAAAATAGTTTTGAGAAACCTTTAACGGTTATAACATTCTCATAAAGTTCTCTAGGTGGAGTGAAAGGCTTAAAAGTTATGTCCGAGTAACTTTCATCGGAAAGAACTTTAACTTTCTTCTCTTCAGCTCTTTCGAGAATTTCTCTGAGTTTATCTTTTGGAGGAATTTTCCCTGTGGGATTGTTTGGATAATTTAATATCAAGAGATCAACTTCCAAACTATCTATCCTCGGCTCCCAGCCTTTTTCAAGAGAAGTTTTGAAAATTCTAATCTTTCTTCCAAACTCTCTTGCCATTGATTCGTAAGCCTGCCAATGAGGGGAAATAACTCCAATTCTTTTAGCTCTAAGGACTTGTGAAGCGATCAAAATCTTTGAGCCGTTTCCTATGATTATGTTATCCTTTTCAACGCCCTCACTTTCGGCTATCTTTTCTCTAAGCTCATCTATTCCAAGGGTTTTTGTATAACCTGTCTCTCCATTTTCCAAAGATCTTATGGTTTCTTCTATTATCCTTCTATCTACTTTAATATCTGGCTGTCCCGCATCTAACCTTATTTTAACATTCATAGAGAAAATTTTGTTGAAGAACTCATAGACATTAAAGTTGCTCATCTCTACAAACCTCCACTATTTTCTCAAAGATTTCTCCAAATCTCTCAGCTCTCTTTAGCACTTCCCTTTCCCTCTCTTCATCCTTTATTGGCAGGTTTAATTCCTTCTTTATTTTTCCAATTTCCTTAGCAACTCTAATCCTTTCCTCTAAAAGCTCAATGATTTGTTTGTCAATTTCATCTATTCTTCCCCTAAGTTCATAAAGCCTTTCCAACTTAACCACCTCAATAGATGATCTGCCAAAACCAAAGCCATCATGGCTTCGACAACAGGTAAAGCTTTAGGTACTATACACGGATCAAATCTTCCTTCAAGCTTAATCTCCCTTTCTTCCATCTTCTCTAGATCAACCGTTTTTTGTGGCTTGTAGATTGAGGGAGTTGGCTTAAAAGCTATCCTTGCAACGATGGGCATTCCATTGCTTATCCCACCTAAGATCCCACCAGCGTTATTAGTTTTTGTTTTTACCTCTCCATCTTCGATAATAAAGCTGTCATTGGCTTCACTTCCCCTAAGCTCAGCTATCTTAAATCCTAAACCAAATTCTACCCCTTTTACAGCTGGAATTGCAAAGAAGGCTTTAGCTAAATCTCCCTCTAAGTCTTCATCAAAGGGTCCACCCAAACCAGGGGGAACGCTTGAAGCTATAACTTCAATTATTCCCCCCACACTATCGCCATTTTTCTTTGCTTTTTCAATTTCTTTAATCATCTTTTGAAAATTCTCTTCATCCGGGCAAAAGCTGTTTTTTGAGTTGAAAATTTCCTCAACACTTAGATTTCTCGCTTTAACTTTTCCAATTGATTTTATATAAGCTTTTACTTCTACTCCAGCTTTTGCTAAAATTTCCTTTGCAAAATAGCCGGCTATTACTATTCCCGCAGTTAGCCTTCCCGAGAAAAATCCACCACCTCGGTAATCGTTAAACCCAAAATACTTGATCTTGGCTGTATAATCGCTATGTCCTGGTCTTGGAGTGTCTTTAATCTTCTCATAATAACTTGAATCAACATCTTTATTCTCCACTGTCACAACTATTGGCGCTCCTGTTGTAAAACTATTGAAAACTCCAGAGAGAATTATTGGTTCATCTTTTTCTCTCCTTTGAGTTGAGAGCCTCTCAATACCTTTTCTCCTCTCAAGCTCGGCTTTTATCTTTTTCACATCGATTTTAATTCCTGGAGGACAGCCCTCTATAATGACACCGACACATTTTCCATGACTTTCTCCAAAGATTGAAAATCTGAGCATTCTTCCAATCATTTTAAAGCCCCCAAACTCTTTAAGTCATCAAAAAAGGAGGGATATGATTTTTCAACGCATCTTTCATTTAGAATTGTGCTCTTACCTTTAGCACCAAGTGCGGCAATTGTCAATGCCATGGCTACTCTGTGATCTCCTTGGGGATCTAAAATAGCATCTTTAAGCTTTCCTCCTTCAATTAAAAGTCCATTATTAAGTTCTTTAACTTTAGCTCCCATCTTTGCCAAATTTAATGCCATGTTCCTTATTCTATCACTCTCCTTATAGCGTAAATGCTTTGCCTTTAAAACTGTCTTCCCCTTAGAGTAAGTACCTAAAACAGTTAAAATTGGGAAAAGGTCCGGAAAATCTTTACAATCAATTTCTTGCCCAACTAACTCATTTTTTTCAACTTCAACATAATTCTTCCTAACTTTAACATTAGCTCCAAATTCCCTCAAAAGCTCGACTATAGCTTTATCTGCCTGGACATCATCTCTATCAAGATTCTCAACCCTAACTTTCCCAAATATGGCACCTGCTGCTAAAAAGAAAGATGCTGATGAATAATCTCCGGGAATTGAGAAGGATTTGCTTTTTATGCCTTCATAAACATGAAAAACACTACTCTCCCTTTCAACTTTAACATTAGCCCATTTTAAAGCTTTCAAAGTCATGTTTAGGTAAGGTTTTGAGACTATTTCGTCTAAAACTTCTATGGTTAATCCAACTTTTGCTCCCAATAAAAGCAAAGCCGTTATAAATTGTGACGAAATGCTGCCTTTAATTTTAACATAATTCTTTTTTATTTTTCCACCAAATACTTTAACAGGCAAAGTTCCTCTCGATTCTGTTCTTATTCCTAAATCTCCCAATGCTCTTAGCAAAGGTTTCATAGGTCTCCTCCTTAATGACCCTCTCCCGTCGATTATGCTTTCTCCATTGGCTAAAGCACTGATTGCGATGGAAATCCTTGCAGTTGTTCCCGATTCAATGGCATCAATTAAAGCGGGCCTAATTTTTCCATCACTTTCCACAAATTCCCAGTTCCCCTTTGCCCCAAAATCCTTTACAGCATTTAGCGTTGCTATAGTGTCAGTACAAACTAAGGGATTTTCTATCTTAGTTTTCCCTTCAGAGAGCAAAGCTAAGAACAAAGCTCTGTGGGTGTAGCTCTTTGATGGAGGAGCTTCAACTTTTCCTGAGAGTTCTTTTATTGGTAAAATTTCTATCATTTGCTCACCTCAACGTTGTTATTACAATCTCCCCATGCTCTCTCCAGACTTCCGCTACTTTTTCAGGTTCTTCGGATATTGCAAACATTGCTGGACCCTTTCCTGATAAACCTACGATTGCGTTAAGCTCTAAGGCTTTAAAGAAAGGCTTAAGGTCATAGCCCAAGAAGGAAGAGTACACCAATCCGTTAAAAAAAGTGGCTTTTTCCCACTCCCCTTTCATAGCTAAATTAAAAGCTTCCTCGATATAAGGGGCTAAAATTTTGAAGTTCTTATCTTTCAAACTTGCTGTTAATACCGTTCTTTTGGGAATTAATATTACAACAGGCAACTTTTCGACTTTCTCCCTCTTTAAAATCTCAAGATTTAAGTTATCTGTTAAGCACAAACCTCCAAAGTAGGAAGCACATGCATCATCAAAAGCTCCAGTTAAAGTCACTCCTGCTCTTTTTGACGCTTCAACACCGAGCTTAATAGCCTCAATATCTGGTAGTTCAATTTTGAGTTCCTTCAAAACAGCTTTGATCAAAGCGTTAGTCACAGCGGAACTGCTTTTTAGCCCCTTTCCAATTGGAATTTCAGAGTCTATTTTGACTTTAATCCCAAAATCAATGTTAAACTTCTCGGCTATAACATCTCTAACAGCCTTTACTAAAGAAAAATCCATGAACTTCTCCCCTCTAACAAAGATCTCACCGCCAATACCTTCTTTTAGTTTGACTTTAGCTTTGACCTTTAGGTCGATACCTATAGCTCCTCCTTTTCCAGTCGCAAAAGCATTAATTACAGTCACTGCACTAAATGCTTCCACCTTCTAAAGCCTCCAAAGCTTTCTTTCTCATAAACTCTATATTTGCTTTTATTCCAGTCCAGAGCCTAAAGCTCTCAGCTCCTTGATAGACAAGCATCCACAAACCGTCAATTGTTAAGCACTCTCTTTGTTTAGCCTCTCTCAAAAGCTTGGTTTCTAATGGCGAATACACAATATCAAAAACCACAAGCCCTTTTCTCAGGAATTCCTCTGGGACAACACTTTTATCTTCATTCATTCCAACGGATGTTGCGTTTATAACGATCTCTGCCCAAGTCAGATAACGAGATAGATTTTCTTTGTTAAGCTTCTCTCCTTTAACTCCAAATCTCTCCAAAGCTTTTGCTTTCCTCTCTGTTCTGTTTAAAACCACAACTTCTGCTAATTTTGAAAGAGTATAAGCTATTGCCTTTCCAGCGCCTCCAGCACCTAAAATCAAAACCCTTTTATCTTTAACATTTGTGAATCTTTCCAAAGCTCTTAAAGCTCCAATTCCATCGGTGTTGTATCCTATTAGCTTTCCCTTTCTGTTAATAACTGTGTTTACACTTCCAATAGCTTCAGCTTCTTCTGAAAGCTCATCTAAAAAGGGCAAAATTTTCTCTTTGTAGGGTAGTGTAATATTTAATCCAGAAATTTTTAAGCCCCTTACACCCTCAATTGCTATTTCCAAGTCATCAACTTCAAAAGCCAAATAGACTGAGTTGATATTGTATTTTTTAAATAGGGGATTGTGGATAGCTGGGCTTAGTGAATGCTCGACAGGTTTTCCAATTAGGGCATAGAGCTTGGTCTTTGCATTAATCATCTCTACCACCTAAAATTGAACCTATAATCTTTGCTTCGTTAAGGGTGAGTTGTCCCGGAGCAACGTTTCCAACATAGGTGAACGGGCTAAAAATTAGGCTAAAAACCCTTGAAATTTTCCCTTTTTCACCCATGCAGAATGCTATTAAGTTGTCTTCCTCTTCGTATAGACTGATAATCCTTAGATTATCCTTAAGCTCTTTAGCAAAAGTCACTATCTTGACAATCTCCGGATTTGACCTTTTTGCATCATGTAAAATTCTTTTCAGCTCTTCAGAGTGAGGGGTCTCTTTAAAGTTATGGTAAGAAAGAATAAGACCAACTTTGTTATCTTTTGCCAGTTTAATTATTTCCACGGCTATTTTTGAGTTGAACTCTACATCAATAAATTTTGGTTTAAGCTGGATAAATTCTTTGAAAAGCATTAATCTTTCCTCATCGGGAATTTCTTTAAATCCCCCTTCCTCCTTAGACCTCACAGTGACTATTAATCTTTTTGCAAAGGGCTTTAGCATTTCCATTCCCTCTAAGCTTTCAAGTGCATCACCTCTAAGCTCGTATAAATCCGCCTCGCCCTTTTCAATGATTTTTATCGCTCCATCAATTGTCTTAGCCTTAATTGATAGAGCTATCATCTTTAAGCTCCTCCAAAACTTTTAGAACAGTTTTTTCGCTAACATTCTCTATGTTAACTTTTCCGATTTCTTCTGGAAGAACAAAGGTTAGCTTTCCATACCAGGATTTTTTATCGCTCTTCATAGCTTTTAGCAACTCTTTACTATCCAGATCATGTTTGTTTGGTAATTCAAACTTTTCTAAGAGCCTTTCCACAATTGCAGAATCAAATCCGTTTATCTTTTCAGCTATTAATGCACTTGCCATTAGTCCAATGGAAACTGCAAAGCCATGCTTTATTCTGTAGCCTGAAACCTTCTCAATTGCATGCCCAACCGTATGTCCTAAGTTCAAAATCCTCCTCTTTCCCCTTTCCCTTAAATCTTCCTTCACAATCCCAAGTTTAACGTTTACACACTCTTTAATTAGCTCTTCGTTGGGATTTTTCAGGAAATTAAGCTTATTGAAAACATTTCTATCCAAAATTCCATATTTGACAATTTCTCCAAAGCCATTCAAGATTTCAATTTTGGGGAGAGTTTTCAAGATTTTAGGGTCGATTAAAACAAAATTTGGTAAGTAGAAAGTTCCAATGATGTTTTTTCCTTCAAAGTTTATTCCAGTTTTCCCTCCTATAGCAGCATCAACTTGAGCTAAGAGTGTCGTTGGTATTAAGCCCAAATAAGTTCCTCTCATGAAAGTAGAAGCTACGAAAGCAGCTAAATCTGTTACAACCCCTCCCCCAAGACCTATTATTAGAGACTTCCGAGTGAATCCAATTTCTATTAGATTTTTCCAAATTTTTTCAGCGGTGTTTAGGCTTTTGAATTCTTCTCCATCTGGAATTACCAGTGGAATTGCATCTATTTGGTCTAAAATCTCATTCAACCAAAGCTTTTCGAGGGTTGTGTTCGTTATTACAACTGTTTTGTAAGGAGAAACCTCTTCTACGAGCTTTTTTAATTTTTTAAGACTTCCCTCTCTTATTATTATACGTTCCATCTTTTTAACTCCTCCCAGAGCTCAAGAAAGTCTTCAAACCTTAAAGCTTGATCCTTATCGGACAGTGCTTCCTCTGGATTTGGGTGAACTTCAAGCATAATTCCATGAGCACCAACAGCTAAAGCTGCTTTTGCTAATGGCTTAACCAAACTCCTCTTTCCAGCCGCATGAGAGGGGTCAACTATTATCGGCAAATGGGAAAGCTCTTTAACAACCGGAACCGCTGAAATATCTAAAGTAAAGCGTGTTGATGTTTCAAAGGTTCTAATTCCCCTTTCACAAAGTATAACATTCTCATTGCCTTTGCTTAGGATATATTCTGCTGAATAAAGCCACTCTTGGATTGTATTTGCAAATCCTCTTTTCAAGATCACAGGTTTGTTTATTTTACCGACTTCCTTTAGAAGCTCGAAGTTTTGGGAATTTCTCGTCCCAATTTGCAGGATGTCAACATATTTAGCCACAAGCTCAACTTTTCTTGTGTCCATAACCTCGCTTACGGTTATTAAATCGAACTCTTCTCCAGCTTTTTTGAGCCATCTTAAGGCTTTCTTTCCATGTCCCTGAAAAGAGTATGGAGATGTTCTTGGCTTGAAAGTTCCTCCTCTTAAAACCTTAACTCCAATTTCGCTCAAAAATTCTGCTGTTTTCATTATTTGCTCTTCACTCTCAACTGAACAAGGTCCCGCAATAACAGTGAATCCTTCTCCAAATTTCACATCTCCAACTTTAACTATGGTTTTTCTTTTGTATTCTTTACTAAATCTTAACATCAAACTACCTCCAAGATCCGTTTTGTGATTTTATCTACACTTAAACCATAAACATCAAGAAGGGACAAGTAATCCCTCGAGCTTCTTCCAAAATCTGTTGTTCCAATCCTAAGAACCCTCATTGGCATTTTTTCGCTTAAAATCTCTGCCACAGCGCTTCCAAGACCTCCATAA
The DNA here is from genome assembly GCA_002009975.1 of Thermococcus sp. JdFR-02. Taxonomy (GTDB): domain Archaea; phylum Methanobacteriota_B; class Thermococci; order Thermococcales; family Thermococcaceae; genus Thermococcus_C. Next base: position 189,207 of record MTLP01000042.1, on the reverse strand, counting down.
ATACTGTGCTCTTCCAAAGTAACAATTAGATTGCTTTTTTTGGCTATCTTGAGTAAATTTTTCTCATCAAAGGGTTTTATCGTGTGAAAATCTGCAACACCAATGCTTAGCTTTCCTTTTAATTTCTCTGCGACTTCTAAAGCTGCTGAAACCATAAAGCCGCAAGCAATTAAGAACACATCTTCTCCTTCCCTTAAAATCTCGGCTTTTCCAAGCTTTAACTCTTCATCTTCGTAAACCTTCTTTGCATAATCTCTTCCCAAGCGCATGTAAAATGGACCCTCCTTTTCAACTATCTGCTTAAGCAAAGCTTTTGTTGAGTACCCATCCGCTGGGACAACAACACCTATGTTTGGCAAAACTCTCATCAAAGCAATATCTTCAAATGATTGATGTGATGAACCATCCATAAAGTCAGAAAAACCAGAATGAGTTGCTACAAGCTTAACATTTAAGTTATCCCTTGCTATGGTGTTTCTTATTTGCTCCCAAGCCCTCATCATAAAAACTGCAAAGGCTGAAGCAATTGGGATTTTTCCAGCTATTGCAAATCCTGCAGCCGTTGAGATTAAGTCCTGCTCACTTATGCCAATTTGAAAGAATCTGTTGGGAAAAACCCTTTCAAAGTAAACTGTTTTTGTTGAACTCTTTACATCTGCATCTAGGAGGACAACATCTTCATTCTCCTTTCCTATTTCAACTAACGTCTTTCCAAATATTTCCCTAAAGCTCTTTACTGTGGCCATAATTTAAGCCTCCTTATTCAAATAGCTATGTTTTCCACTCTGCGATGATAACTTTTGGCTTTCCTTTGACTTTATCGAGTTTAAAAAGGGTCTCTAAAAGCTTTTCAGCTTTGTTTTCAATTTCAAAAACTTCCCATCCAAAGGCTTTCCATTTGTCCGCTAATGGCTCTTTTCTCATTGTTTCCTCTGTTTCTCCACTTAACTGTTTGAAGTTTCTATCAATGATAGCTATGATGTTGTCTAACTTGTAATGTGAAGAGGTCATGGCAGCTTCCCAGATTTGACCCTCATCTAATTCACCATCTCCTAAAATCACATATATGCTTCTTTTCTTCCCTTGAAGCCTTGAGGCTAATGCTATTCCATTTGCAACTGAAAGTCCTTGTCCCAATGAGCCGCTTGAGACTTCTATAAAAGGCAAACCTTTAATGGTGTGGCTTGGAAGCCCTTCTAAGTCAGCAAAGCTTTCAAGATCTTCTTCACTTAAAAATCCAAGTTCTGACAAAAGCACATAAAATGCTGGCGCTGAATGACCTTTGCTTAAAATTATTACATCTTCTTCTCTTTTTCTTGCAAGAACTGCTTTCAAGATTTCTAAGCACGTTATCGATGAATTTAGATGGAAGTTGTTTACATTTGATAGCATCCTCTTGAGTTTTTCGTTTAGTTGTAAGCTGCTTAAGCTCTCGCTCATTCTCCCACCCCAAGGATTTTTAGAACGAGCTTTCCGGGTTTCGTTAGTTCAACTGGTTTTGGATTCTCTTTCCCTCCGTACTCTATCAAGCCAAGCTCCTTTAGAATTCTGGCATTTAACTTCAGTGTTGACATTGGCTTGTTGAATTCCTTGCTTAACTCCTCTAAAAAGGCATTTAAAGAACGATGGCTTCCATTTATGTTCTCCAAAATTAATATCTGGTTTTCGTTTAAAGCCCTCAAAAAGAGTTTTTTAAACACAACTAAATCGTTTGGCTCTTTTCTTTTTTCAAATTTAGTTATAGATATTGGCGGGACATCACCATCACCAAGCTTTAAAGTGTAACATTATGTATTTAAGCTTTTGGATAGGAAAGCCTGCCCTAATTACTAAATGGGATTTTCTTATAGAATATCTTATCAAAAATCAACAAAACAGCCGAGAAATCCAGCATATTGTCCATATCAAAAAGTGTAACTTTACAAGTTCTGTCTTATTGACAAAAAATTTTCAAAAAAAGCTATATTTGGGTTAAAGACCTTTTGTATAGGTGATTAATTATGGGTGATTTACAAACTCTCCAATAAGAGAATAGTCGTTAAATTTGGAGGAAGCTCTATTGGGAACTCTTTTAAAGAGGCATTGCAACTGGTTTTGAAACTCTACGAAGGGAATGAAGTTGTGGTCGTGCTTTCAGCACTTAAAGGAGTCACAGATGCTCTTTTGTACTTGGCTGAGAGCAAAGACGAATCAACAATAGAAGAAATTGCAGAAAAGCATGAAAGATTAGCAAACAAAAGCGGAATTGATCTTAATTCAGCTGAAATACTTTTAGCTGAGCTCGAGCAAGTTTTGAGAAATGAAAAGAATTTTCCAAATAAAAAAGCCTTTATTGACCATATCCTATCCTTTGGGGAAAGACTTTCAGTTAATCTATTCGTAAATGCTTTGAAAAACTTGGGAATAGAGAGCGAAGCAGTTGATGCCTTTCACATAATTAGGACGGACAACAGTTTTGGAAACGCAAAAGTTGACTTTAGTGAGACAGCAAAGAGAGTAAAAGTTCTTGAAGACTTGCTTAAACAAAATAAGGTTCCAGTTGTTACAGGGTTCCTGGGAGGTTATAAAAGCTTTAGAACAACACTTGGGAGAGGGGGAAGTGATTATACAGCAACGATATTGGGTTCGCTTTTAGAAGCAAGAGCCGTTTTGATTATGAGCGATGTTAAGGGAATATACACAGCTGATCCTAAGATAGTTAGAGATGCTAAGCTACTCCCCTTTGCATCTTATGAAGAAGTTTTGACGGCTTCAATGCTTGGGATGAAGGCTTTGCATGAAAGGGCTATTGAACCGGTAAAGGGAAAGATACCAATAATTCTGGGGAAAACAAATAATCGGCGCTTAGGGACGCTTATTTCAAAAATAAACGCTGGAATGCCAATATTGACCTATAAAATCATCAATGAAAACTTTGCAAGCATAGGGATTGTTGGAGTAAATGAAGTGAACTTCAATGCTCAGATTTACAAGAGGGGCAGAAATTGGATTTGTTTTCTTGTAAGAAGGGAAGAGCTTGAAAATACTTTAAATGCCGTACATGAGGTGATTTTTCAATGAAAGTCTCAGTTCCAGCAACGATAGCAAACTTTGGACCAGGATTTGATGTCTTTGGTCTTTGCTTAGAAAAGCCAAGGGATTTCATTAGGGTTGAGCTAAGCGATGAGATTGAAGTAAAAGTCAAGGGTTATAAGGTTCCAGAGGAGCCAAACAAGAATGTTGCTTCTGTTTCGGCTTTATCCCTCTTAAGGCAAGCAGGAGTTGAGAGTGGCTTTAAGATGAAGCTCAAAAAAGGAATAAGGCCAAAAAGTGGGCTTGGTAGCTCTGGAGCCTCTGCTCTGGGAGGAGCTTTAGCAATTGCAAGGCTTTTGAATATAGAGAATAAAGAGATTATTTTGAGAGCAGCTTTAGAGGGGGAAAGGGTAGCATCTGGAAGTCCTCACGGCGATAACGTGGTTCCAGCCCTGTTTGGAGGATTCGTGGTCTTAAAATCCCTATTCCCTCTTGAAGTATTCAAGATAGATGCAAAGCTTAAGTTAGTTGTAGTACTGCCAGAAGTGGAAGTGAGCACTAAAAGGGCGAGAGAAGTTTTACCAAAATACGTCCCATTAAGCGATGCAGTAAGAAATTTAGCCTTAGCAAGTTCCTTGGTTTTAGCTTTAGAAAATGGTGATATAGAAGAAGTTGGAAAGTTGTTGGATGATTATTTAGCAATTCCCTATAGGAAGCCCATAATACCTTGGTTCGACAAGGTTAGGAAAGCAGCATTAGAGAGCGGAGCCTATGGATTATCTATTTCTGGCTCTGGACCAGCTGTATTTGCTTTAGGTGAAAACCTTGATGAGATTGGAAAAGCAATTGTAGAGGCTTTTGAAGAGGAGGGAATTAATGCTGAATACTTTATTAGCAAAGTAGGAGGGGGAGCAGAATGATTTTGAAATGTATAGAATGTGGAAAGGAATATGATCCAAAAGAGGTTAGGTATAAGTGTGAATGTGGTGGATTACTTGAAGTCCTTGTTGATTTAGATAAAGTTGAAAACGTCTTCGATGGTAAAAACATAACATTGTGGAAATATGAGAGCTTTATCCCAGTTGAAAAGAGAGTTTCGCTCAACGAAGGGGGAACACCTTTATATCGCTTAGAAAACCTCCAAAAGGAGCTTAAGATGAAAGAGCTTTACGTCAAAAATGAAGGTGCAAATCCTACGGGCTCTTTTAAAGATAGGGGAATGACTGTTGGAGTTAGCAAAGCTTTGGAGCTTGGTATGGATAAAGTAATTTGCGCCTCAACAGGTAATACTTCGGCGTCTTTAGCTGCTTATTCAGCAAAAGCTGGAATTAAAAGTTATGTTCTGGTTCCGAGTGGGAAGATTGCATTAGGAAAGCTTGCTCAGGCAATAGTTTACGGTGCAAAGGTAGTTCCAATCAGGGGAAACTTTGATGATGCCTTAAGGGTTGTGGTCGAAGCAAGCAAAGAACTGGGCGTTTACATGCTCAACTCTATAAATCCCTTTCGCTTAGAGGGGCAAAAAACCATAGCTTTTGAGATCTTTGATCAATTAGGCTTTGTTCCAGATAAAGTTATTTTACCTGTTGGAAATGCTGGAAATATTTCGGCAATTTGGAAAGGGTTTAAGGAGCTTTATGAAGTTGGATTCATTGATAAGCTTCCTCAGATGATTGGAATTCAAGCAGAAGGGGCTTCACCTTTAGCTAAAGCCTTTAAAGAAGGAACTTTCAAACCCTTTGAAAAACCCGAGACAGTGGCAACAGCAATAAGAATTGGAAATCCAGCTAACTGGAAAAAAGCACTAAAGGCTGTTGAGGAATCTAAAGGACTTTTGGAAAGTGTTAGCGACAAGGAAATTCTAAATGCTCAAAAGCTTTTAGCATCAAAAGAAGGAATCTTTGTGGAACCTGCATCTGCTTCTTCCCTTGCTGGGTTGATAAAGCTGAGAGATAAAATTGAAGATGATGAAAGCGTGGTTTTAATAACAACAGGGCATGGATTGAAGGACCCAAACATAATTCTTGAGAACTTTAGACTCCCAGAACCAATAGAGCCAAGTTTAGAAGCATTCAAGGAGGTTCTTTAATGGAAGTAGCTATTTTGGGAGCAACGGGACTAGTTGGGCAAACCTTTGTAAGACTTTTAGAGAACCATCCTTGGTTTGAGATAAAGCATTTGGTAGCTTCGCAGAGATCAAAGGGAAAGAGGTTCAGTGAAGTGGCAACTTGGGAAGTTTCGGAAGAAATTGGGGAAATAAAGATAGAAAGCTTGGAGGAGTTTGCTGGAGAAGTTGATTTAATTTTTTCGGCTTTACCTTCCTTAATTGCTAAGGAAGTTGAGAAAAAGCTTGCTAAAAGAGTCCCCCTATTTTCCAATGCCTCTTCACACCGCTATGAAGAGGATGTGCCAATTTTAGTTCCAGAAGTAAATAGAGAGCATTTAAGCTTAATCGAAGTTCAAAGAGAAAAGCGCAATTGGGAGGGATTTATTGTTACAAACCCAAATTGCTCTACAGCTATACTCGTTCTTTCTCTTAAAGCCCTCTCAAAGTTTGGAATAAAGAACGTTAACGTTGCAACAATGCAAGCGATATCTGGGGCGGGATTTAGAGGCATCTCAGCTATGCAGATTTTTGATAATGTTATCCCTTACATTGAAAACGAAGAGTGGAAAATCGAGAATGAGTCAAGAAAAATACTTGGGAAGCTTGAAGAAAGTAAGATAACTCCAGCAAACTTTGAAATTGCAGCTTTAACTACTAGAGTTCCAGTGGCACATGGTCATACAGAAGCTGTTTTCATAGAGTTTGAGGAAGATGTTGAAAGGGAAGAGGTGAAAAAAGCTCTGGTTGAGTTTGAAGGTCTTGAAAAGCTAAACCTTCCCACAGCAGAAAGACCAATAGTTTATAGGGAAATTCCACAGCCAAAGCTTTATAGAGATTTGGGGAGAGGAATGACTGTTGTTGTTGGAAGATTAGAGAAAGTTGGAGAAAGAAAGTTTAAATACGTCACTTTGGGGCATAATTTAGTTAGAGGTGCTGCAGGAGGCTCGATTTTAAACGCTGAACTGGCTTATTTGGAGGGATTGCTTTAGTTTCTAACAATTATAGCAGAGCAATGCTGCTCTTTTTGTTAACAATACCCAATGACCTTTTCCATTTATTAGCCTAAATGTTGAGATTTTCTTTAAGTGGTGTAACCTCTTTCTCTCGAGAGCTACAAAGTTTAATTCTCTAAGCACTTGAACAAAATCCTCCCATCTAATGTTTAACCATTCGCTAAACTCTTTATAGAGCTCTTTTTCAACAACTAAAAATTTCTTACCATCAATTAAAAATCTAACAGCATGTTTAGGAAGTTCTTTCCTTAAACGCCATCTTGCTTGAATTGGGGCTTGAACATCTAAAATAGCTTCTTCCATACTTTTATCCTCCACCAGCATTTTAAGAACAATTTCAAGGATGTGATTTATCCTATCTGGAACACCAAAAATGTCTCCTCTTAATGTAATTTTCCTGCGTCTGACCTTTATCCCAGACTCTTCAAGGATTTTTCCAATCTGAGTGGTTGTTCCCTTTTTAGTTCCGCCCATATCAACAATTCCACCTATTATGAAAGCCTTAACATTGAAATCTTCTCTACTAAGGTCCTCTTCAGCCCTTGGATCAAGGAGAATTACCTCATCTATGCCTTCTTTCTTTAGAAAATCTGCTGTTGAAATTTCATAGACACTAACTCTCTCTATTGGCAAACCTCCAGCCAATTTCTTAAATTCTTCATTTACCCATGTAACGTTTAGCAGATCGCCCCAAAGATAGTCTCTAATTACTCCGTAGCTTTGGGCAACTTGTAAAGCAACTTTCCTCTTTTCTTTTAAGGTGTGCTTCTCCCAGTGCATCAGATCAATTATAAAGAGAGGGTAATTGTGTTTTTCCAATTCTCTCATAATGTCCTCACTTTTTAAAACGATGCTAAATTTTGAGAGATATTTAGAGTTAAGGGGAACAAAAGCGAATTTTGCACCTTTGGTTTTGTTTCCTCTCAAATCCCAGGCTAAAGCTGTTGGATTACCAATTTCAGCTATAACGCCTTTATTTTCGAGGACTGCAATTGCAATATCTTGGATTGGATTTTTAGACTCTCTATTGGGAATTCTCTTAGAAAGGCTTCCCACCTTATCAATGCCCCTTTTGATTAATATTTCACTGAAAATCTCGCTAAGTTTTTTCATGGACATCGAATTGTGGAAACGCGAGACACTTTTAAAGTTTTTCCTCAAATTTGATGCCTACCATAGGAAAGCTTAAGTTCAACAAAAGCAAAATTTCTTTGGTGCATGATGATGGAGAAATGGTATCAATCTAGAGCTTTATATGATGGAGTCATAAAATTATTAAAAGATAAACAGTTTAAAACTGCTCTGGATATTGCAAATGCTATTCCCGATAAAGGAATAAAGGCTAAAGCTCTCTCCAAAATAACAATTGAGATGGCAAAGACATCTCATGAGGGATATAAGGAAACTCTGCAGAAAACGTTGGATGCCATATTTGAGATGAACAATGAAGAGTCCATAACCAAAGCCTTAATGAGCTTAGCCTTTGAGTTGATAGCACTTAATCGTCTTGATGATGCTTTAGAAATTGCAAATTTTATTCATGACATCTCTAATCGTTCTAAAGTTCAGGCAGAAATTGCGATTGTCCTTGCAAAGCAAGGAAAGGTCTCTGAGGCACTTGAGATTATTAACAAGATAATTGACACCGATGTGAAGACATGGGCAACTTCAAGACTTGCAGCAGAACTAACTCAAAGTAAAGGAGTATAAACATATTTCTGTCAATTTTTTTAATTTTGTGCTTCTTTTTTGATATGAATTAATTCACAACGCTTTTTTGCTTAGTTTTGAAACTTCTAAGGGCTTAAAAAAGGGGGTGGTAAAATGAACGGAACGTGGATTGGTCTGCTTGGTATGATATTACTCGTAAGCTCATGGGCTCCTCAGACGATAGAAACCATAAAACAGAAGAAATGTCCATTGAACTTTAGATTCGTTTTAATTTATGTCACAGCGTCGTTCCTTTTAACGCTGTACTCATATATGATTGGGGATTGGATATTTTTAACGTTAAATGGGCTTGCAACTTTCCAAAGCTCCGTTAACTTATACGTTAAGATTCGCTACCACTAGCTATCTCAATCTCCTTTTCAAGCAGCTCAATATTTGGAGACTTTAGGACTTTTAGTACCCATTTCTCGTTCTTTTCTAATCTAAGAACTGTGCTTGCAGAATCCTCTAAAAATTCAACAGCACCAGGTATTTTGGTAACGAGATCTTCATTTAGAAAGTATACTGCAATCCTCTTCTTATTACCAAGGAAATGCCTTAGTGCAAGTAGTATAACGTTTAAATCCTGTTGACTTCCAGAATAAAATGCTAAGAGCTTGTCAAATCCTAAAGCAATATTGAGAACAAGATCAAACTTCTCTAAAACTTTATTAAACACTTCGTTATATTTCTCCAAATGAAATGCAGCATCCGCTTCTACATTGACCCTTTCAAGTATCTTTCCAACCTCTCTTAATCCTCCAGCTTTTATGACTTTTACATCTTCTATATCCTTTGTATCTATTCCGAAGTATTCCATATTTGTCTTATAGACATGGAGCATATCCAGGGCATCATCTATAATGACGTCAAGTCCTTTTTCTTTTGAATACGTCAATAAAGACCTAAAAAGACTATAGTGGGGTGAGAATGGAGAATAGAATATTAGAACAATCTCTCCTGGCTTAAATTTCTCAAAAAGCTCAAATAGCGATGTCATTTCAGGTACCTCCTTACAAATTCTTCAACATTTTTTATATCAAACTCAAAAACTCTGTCATTTAACTCTGGCAAAGGAGACTTCAAAATTTTTATTACAACACTACTATCCTTTTTATCTATCATAACGACATTTGTAGAGATTTCCTCTAGATATGGAAGGGCTAATGGTGAGCCTTTAAGAATTCCAGTGTTTACAAAATAGATGGATGTCCTCTTCTTATTGCCTAGGTACCGTGACTTGTTAAGTAAAAGAGAGTACTTGTTATATGCATCTTGAGTTAACGCAATCCTTTTGTCGAAACCGAGAACAATGTTGATAAAATACTTTCCGCTCTTTAAAACACGCATAAATACTCTGTTGTAGTTCTCTTTATGAACATAAAAGTCTGGATGGATTTTAATTTTCCCTACAACTCTCCCAACTTCCTTGCGCCCACCAACTTTAATAACAAAAACTTGCTCGCTTTCCAAAAATTTAGTATCAATACCTGCAAATTCGAGCTGTGATTTATAGACATATAGTGTATCCAAAAGATCATCGATAATTATGGGGTATTCCTTATTTAAAAAATGCTTTGAGATTATATAAAAGGCTATATGGGACAGAAAGGGTTTGTTGTACTCCAGCAAGATATTTTCTCCGGGTCTTAGAGAGTTTAGATATGTTGCAAGAGAAGGTATATTGTTCATTAGAATCACCCCAATGAATAGCAACTATGATACTTTAATGTTACTGTGTTTTATATTTAGTATCAAAACTTTAAAAACATTTTGGAACTAAAATAATAGAAGCGTTAAAAATAAAGTAATAAAGTGGAAACTGCTATCTACGCTCATAAAGTCCAATTAGCTCACCTTGTTGAATGATATGTCCTTTCATAGCTCTTTTTAGATCTCTCTTAGTTGCACCTGCTTTTATGTCAAGCTTTGTATCAAGCACGTAAACCTTGAAGTGGTAGTGATGAATTCCGTGACCCCGTGGTGGACAAGGTCCATTATAGCCAATTCTTCCAAAGTCGTTCTTTCCCTGCACAACTTCTATTGGGCTTTTTACTTCTCTCTCCTTTGGAATTCCTTCTGGAATTTCATTTGTTGGTGGAATGTTCCAAGCAACCCAGTGAACAAAAGTCCCTATTGGTGCATCTGGATCATCGACTATTATTGCTATACTAACGGCTTTTTCACTCAGTCCTTCAAGCTTTAGGGGTGGATTAACATCTATGCCCTCACAAGTATATTTTCTCGGAATAAACTCATTCTCACCAAAAACAGAGCTAATCTTTAAACTCATTTTCTCCTCCTCCTTTTCCTTTTGTGCACATCCCGAAAGTAAAACAACAAATATTAACAGACTCACGATAACAAACTTTTTCATATTTTTAGTTTCACTTTTAGAACGTAAAAATATTTTGGTCAAGTGCTTTAATTAAGCAAGACTTTTTAACTTTAAATCTTGTAATTTTAGTGGTGGTTGCAATGGAATTGAAAGGCAAAGTAGCTTTAGTTACTGGTGCTTCAAGAGGAATTGGAAAGGCAATAGCAGTAGCTTTAGCACAAAAAGGCGCAAATGTTGTGATAAACTATGCAAGGAATGAAGAAGAAGCAAAGAAAACAGAAGAACTTTGTAGGGCTTATGGAGTTGGAACGCTCACTGTAAAAGCCGATGTTAGCAAAAGGGAAGAAGTTAGAGCTATGGTAAATAAAATAATTGAAAAATTTGGAAGAATTGACATTCTCATAAATAATGCTGGAATTCTAGGAAAGGGAATAAAGCCAGAGGAAATTACGGATGAAGACTGGGACGCCGTTTTAAATGTAAACTTAAAGGGAGCATTTATAGTTACGCAAGAGGTTTTGAAGCACATGAAAAAGGGAAAAATTGTAAACATTGCTTCAATTGCTGGAAAAGATGGGGGAACGGTAGGTGCTCATTATGCAGCATCAAAGGGCGGTTTGATAGCTTTAACCTTTAACTTAGCAAGACACTTAGCACCAAATATTCTAGTTAATGCCGTTGCCCCCGGACCAGTTGATACCGAGTTGATAACTCCAGAATTAAAAGAAAGGCTTAGGAAGCTTTCACTAACAGGAGAGATAGCAAAACCAGAGGAAATAGCTCACACAGTAATCTTCTTACTTGAAAATGACCACATAACTGGTGAATTAATAGATGTAAATGGTGGAAGGTTAATGGATTAAAGCAAAGTAAATATCTTCATTGCATTTGTTCCTGCTGGTTTTTCGATTTTTATCCCTTCTGTTAGGAGAACTTTATCTCCACTTTTAGCTAAATTATTTTCTTTTATGAACCTTAGTATGTTTTCATCGCTCCTCTCTTTCATATAGAAAGGATAGACTCCATAGGAGAACATTAATGAGTTGCAAACCTTTTCATCTGGACTAAAGGCTAATATCCACTGTTTTGGCTTGAAACGAGAAATTAAGCGTGGTGTTTTCCCGGTTGTTGTTGGGGTCAAAATTAGCCTAACATCTATAACTTTTAAAGCCTCTGCGATACCTATTGAAATCGCATCCTCAACACTAATTTCTGATGTTTTTCCTTTAATTGTGTCTAAAACTTTGTTGTCGTTAATACTCTCTCTATAAGTCTCTGCAACTCTTGCAATTTTTGACATCATCTCAACAGTTTCAACGGGATATTGTCCAATAGCGGTTTCCCCTGAAAGCATAACTGCATCAGTCCCATCTAAAATTGCATTTGCAACATCTGTAGCCTCTGCTCTTGTTGGTCTTATATCTTCGGTCATGGACTCAAGCATTTGAGTTGCAGTTATAACAGGCTTCCCAGCTAAGTTTGCTTTAAAAATGAGCTTCTTTTGGATTATTGCCAACTCTTCAATTGGCATTTCAACTCCTAAGTCGCCACGAGCAACCATTATTCCATCAGCAACTTTTAGGATTTCGTCAATGTTCTTTACAGCTTCTGGGCGTTCGATCTTTGCAATAACGAATATTTGCTTTCCTTTCTTTTGTGCAATCTTTTTAACTCTAATTACATCTTCTGCTTTTCTAACGAAGGAAATGCCTACAGCATCTACATCATGCTCTAAAATGAAGTCAAGAATCTCAAGATCTCTCTTTGTTGGAGACTCAACAGGAATGTTAGCCTTTGGTAAGTTTATTCCCTTGTGAGAAGAGAGAGTTCCTCCAATTATAACCCTACACTTTATGTCTGTCCCTTGGACTTCCTCAACCTTTAACTTTATGAAGCCATCCTTTAGGTAAATCACATCTCCTTTTGAAACAATTTTTGGAAGTTTTTTAAACTCAACGGGGATTAACTTTTCATTTCCTTTAATATCTCTCGTTGTCAAAGTTACTACATCCCCTTTTCTGAGGATTATTGGTTCCTTTTCGAATTCACCAATACGAAGCTTTGGTCCTGGCAAATCTCCAAGGATAGCCATTCTTTTATCCAAGTGAGAAGATACTGAGCGAATAAGCTTGATCATTTTTTCATGGCTCTTAAAAGTGCCATGAGCGAAGTTAAGCCTCGCAATTCCCATACCTTTTTTAATCATTTTTTCTAAAACTTCCTTTTTGTTCGAAGAAGGTCCTACAGTTGCAATTATTTTTGTCTTCTGGGGAGGTAACATGGTTCACACCTTACTAACAATTTTCATGAAACAATAAAAAGCTTAGCGTGTTAAGAGATAAAATAGCATAGAAAATTCAGAAAAGTCTTATAACCCCAAGACTCGGAATTAAGGTTATTAAAATGCTTAACAAGCCTCCAATTAACAAAGCTGGGATTGTTTTTCTTTTTTCAATACCAAAGATGTAAGCAGCTAAACTTCCTGTCCAGACACCAGTTCCCGGCAAAGGAATAGCAACAAATAAGATTAGCCCAAAAAAGCCCCATTTATCTACATAGGGATGGGCTTTCCTTCTTACCCTTCCAACATAAGTTAAATAAAACTCTGCAAACCTTTTTAGAGGAGTTTCCTCTAACTTGAGCATCACAACGTCAATAAAAGGTAAAGCTAAGGGTAGAGCTATTGAGAGCAGTAAGACACCAAGAGAAGCTACTAAAAGAACCCCTATCAATGAGTATCCCTTTCCAATGCCTACTATTATGGCATACCTTCCTTCAAAGGTTGGGATAAGTGAGAGCAAGAAAATGTAAAATAATCCGTTCAAATTTAAACCTCCAAATTAAACCTCTTCAAGCTTCTTTTTTACTTCTTCAGTGTTTTTTCTCGTCTCCTCAAGGACATTTCTTAAATTGTTAAGCTCTACCTTAAGTTCGTTCATAGTCTTGTTCATGCTCCAGAAGGCAAAAACAACTATCGCGAGAAGTATAAGCCCTAAAACAATTGAAACCCATCCGTTTGGCGTTCCACCATAGGGTGCCATCTTTCACTCCTCCTTTAGGTTTTTTATAAGCTCATTATCTATGATAATCCTAAAAGGCTTTGCCCTATAATACTTTTTAGCTCTTGGATCATTTGGTTCTAGGCGAAGCTCACTCTCTATTAAACCTGCTTTTTCAAGTTTTCTTAAATGAAGATATAAGAGCTGACGGGAAATGTTTAAAGTTTTAGCTAACTCATAAACGTACCATTCCTTTTCAACGAGCATCTTTAGTATCCTAATCCTTATTGGAGAACTTAATGCCTCTGCAATGGTTGAGAGCTCTTTTATTGTTTTCACCATGTTTATCACTTACATAAGGTAGCTGTTAATTACATAAATAAAGAGTCGTTAGAGGGAAATAAAAAGTTTTCTAAGCACGCAAGAGGACAGCAACTCAAAATTTGAACTTCTTTTTAATTCGCTAATTCACACCTCTTCAAGCATCTTCACTATCTCCTTACTCTCCCTATTAAGCTCAACAATTTTTGGTCTAATTTTGTTGATTTCTTCTTTTATTTCATTGATATTCTGTCTTAAATGCCAAAAGGAAAGCAAAAACACAACTAACAATATTAGCCAAAAAATCATTAGTAAATACTCTGTTTTTGTAAATCCTTCATAGAAAGAGGAAGAAAAGTAAGGTCCAGGCATGATTAGCCCTCCTTAGCTTTTAATATAGCTTCTTCAAGGATGTATTTGAAATCTCCTCTTGCATATCCATTGTTTGCCATGACAACCTCAAGAAGTTCGTCCTTTGACGCTTTAATACCATAGTCTTTCTCCAAGATTTCTATTAGTCTATCAGCTGAAATATTGTATGCTTGAGCAAGTTCTTCTATAGTGAATGTTTCTAACATGCTTCCCGTAACCTCTATCTCTTCTGTCGTGTTGGATATTGTTTCATATTCACTCGATGTGTAATAATCACTTTCACTTTCTAGGCTTTTTATTGAATATATTATCGCCCCTCCTATAAGTAAGAGGTTAACTATGGCTATTCCAAGGACATTTTTAACGCTTATCTTGTTTGTTTTCCTGTTTTTTATCATGCCTCTAAGCAGACAAATCATTGCATTCCAGTTCACGAACAAATGTATTGCAACTAACGCTATCATAGCAAAACCAAAGTAGATATGCAAAGCTTCCCAAATATCCTTGTTTAGCCCTAGGAAAGTCCACTCTGTAATCTCTGCTATTTTGCCACTTGGTGCTAAGTAAAGGGCTATTCCTGATAGTGCTTCTATTATAAAATCAATGGTTAGTAGTAAATCTAAAATTGGTCTTACCCATCTGGGAATTTTCATTCCAATCCCTCCATCTCACAACTTTCACATTCATTAGGGAATTCATCATCCTTTCCAAAATAACCTTTTAGAAATAGAAAGATTCCAGCTAACACAGCCAAAGTAAATAATATCCCTACAATTAAAGCGAAACTTGGCTTTCCAAAGAAGACTTCAAATGTTCTCATTCTTGTTCCTCCTTTGCTAAAATTATGAGAGGAATACTCTTCTCACTTTTCTTAGTCCTAAATTCCAAGGATGAAATGATCAGCTTTATTTTCTCCATTATTCTCATTCTCTATCACCTAAAAATTGAAAAGAGAGGGAGGAAAATCACTTTATTAGGAAGAATCCAACTATCTGATCTTCATAGCTTAGGAAAACTTTCATGCCCATTGGTGTTTCAAAGGCTTTATAGATGCTTAGTTCACTTAGCTCATAATCACCAACTACTTTTCCGATATATTGTCCATCATAGATGAGCTTTTGAATCGTGAGACCTCTTGGGTTGGTGAACTCTTCAATTGTTACTTGGCTCAAAATTTCTTCAGCTTTTTCACTAATTTCCTCTATGCTAACTTCTTCAAGGTTTTGTCCCATAACTCCTAAACCCATGAACTGGGGCTTTCCTCTTTCTCCATGGTGTCCATATCCTTTCATTCCCATAGCTTGGGCAGGTATCATTTCTCTATCGATTTCTGGGTTTGGTCCAGGCTCTCCTTGGTATGCTGCTACTGCTCCAAACACTAAACCAAACAGACCCAAAGCCAACAATCCTATTCCAAACAACTTTTTCCACATGTTTATTCACCTCTTCATATGTAAGTTCAATATTACATATGTACTTATACTTTATAAATTTTTCGGTTCAAAAAAGATAAAAAGAGAAGAAATAACAAAAAGAGGAATGCTTATGCAAATCTATAAAAAGTTCGTATACTTCTATGTGAAGGGTCACTACTCCCAATTTAGCGAAAAATGGCTGAAACGGTTCAAAAGGAAGGTGTGGAAAATGATAAAGAAAATTACAACTGCAATTCCTCCAGAGGAGTTTATGGAACTTGTGAGAAAAGCATGTGGTGGGTGTGAAGGTCTTAAAGTGACGATAAAATATGTTGGAACCTTTTATAATATTCCGAGGTATGAAGTAGTGCTTGAAGGGGATGAGGTGCTGATTAGAAATGTTATGGAAAAGCTAATGAAAGCGAGAGCTGGAGGCTAGCTGAGAAGACTTAACCCACTAAGGCATTTCTTAGTTCAAATTCCCTTACAAGTTCTGCCGCTCTTTTCATCTCATTATAATTCAAACCCCTGTCTATCTCTTTGTATTCCCCAGCTTTATACTCTGGTCTATACTGGAACATTACGTTCACTCTAACGTCCTTTCCCAAATTCTCGCTTATCCATTTTAAAATTGGCTTTGTGCAGCACTCTAAGTGGGTTGGTATCACCAAATGCCTTATCAAAAACTCTGCTTTATAGTGATCTTTAGCTAAGAGATAGTTCCTCGTTATAATCTCCCAATATCCTGGAGCTTTTGAGTACTTTAATGCACAGTCATTATTTCCCCACTTAAAATCACCTAAATAAACGTCAACCACTCCATCCAAAAGTTTCATTGATTTTTCGCTCATGTACATGTTGGAGTTCCAGACAACTGGAATTGGTGTTTTAACAAAACGGAGCGTTTTAAGAATAAAAGGCAAATTTGGTGTCGGCTCTCCACCGACGAAGTTAACATTCTTTGCACCTTTTGCAAATGCCACCATTATCTTAGTTGCCATCTCTTTGGGCAAATAACTAATTCCAACTCTGTATTGACTTATATCCCAGTTCTGACAAAATACACATCTAAAGTTACATCCGCTAAAGAAAATCGTGTAAGATGGCACTAATTCAGGCTCTTCGCCTAAATGCAAAAAGTCACTTGCAACTAAGCTTTCCCCAACCCTACAATATCCAATATCATTCTTTCTGTTCACATTGCATTTAATCTCACAAAGTTCACACTTCTCAAGGATTTTGTCTGCTATGACAGCTTTTAAATCTAAGAGACTTTGCTCTGGATTTTCAATGAACTCGCCTTCTTTTAGCTTTTTCATTCCCTCCTCATGGATATTCCAAAGCTCTTCAAATGAGAAGCTTTCATCAAAGCTAACCTCAACTTGCTTTGCATAAAAGAAGTTCGGCTTTTCATCTCCCTTAAGGATTGCAAAATAATGTGGCAATGCCCTTTTAGCACTCTCTATCTCATCAATATTAATCCGCCTAAACCATATCATGACATTATTATGTTCGCTGTAGATATATAAAATAATTGAGGTTATCTACGGTGTTTGTTAATTAGTCACATTTAACACTATCTTTTATTTTTCTCACGCTCCTTTACTCGCTTCTCAACTTCATACAATAAGCCAGCTAAAATTATCACGCCTATCCAGTCATTATATGGATTTTCTTTTGGTGCTGTTATGTTGCTATATACTGTTATTAAGATTAAGAGAGCTAAGGAGGCATAAGCCAAATATCTCCCTTTGCTGCTTCCTCTAGCAAAAAAATGCGCCCCAACACCTATCAACAAAATTAGTGGGGCTGAGATAAGTAATCTGGTGTCATGCATTACTCCACTGAAATACATGATGACATCAATAACAAAAAAGAAAAGATAATAAAGAAGAACAAACTTCAAAAATCTTGACTCTTCTACTTTCATTTCTATTCCCCCTTATAGACTTGAGCAATAATATATGAAAAAAGTAGATTATTTTTAGATATCTTCATTAAGTTCAACCCCCTTCAAAGACTTGAACAATACATTACCTCCCTTTCACAGCAGTATGGGATGTCTACTACACTACTTACACATAACAAAACACTTCCAACAATTTTGGCCACTTTCCAGGCAATTCCAACTATCATCCATCATCATTGCTTTTCCATTATATGTATTTAAATTTTTCCTTCAAACAGTTAGAAGAGTAGAGTCAAACAATCATCTCAAAAATAGCAAGATCTTTATTATTTGTTTTTGATTTTTCTTGTTCGACTTTGGACATTAATGAATGTAATCTATTCGTTAAGGCTTTTATATGGTGTAAATTCTTCGAAAATTTTTGATAAACAAGAAAAGTTACTTGTTAAAAATCGTTAAACATTGCTGTTTTCAATAATTTAGGAGGGTAAAGATTTTTGTGAACTCAAAGCTTTTATAGAATTTCATCTTTATGAAATATGGTGGTTTCTATGAAAGGCTGGTGGGGAAGAATTTTAAGAGTTGATTTAACCAACAACAAAACGTGGGTGCAAGAATATTCTCCAGACATTGCCCAACAATTTATAGGTGGTAGAGGTTTAGCCATAAAGATTCTTTGGGATGAAGTTAAGGGTGTTGATCCATTAAGCCCAGAAAATAAGTTAATCTTTGCTGCTGGACCGTTCAACGGTCTCCCAACACCGAGTGGTGGAAAATTAGTGGTTGCAGCTAAAAGTCCATTAACAAATGGTTATGGTGATGGTAACTTAGGAACTATGGCAACTGTTCACTTAAGAAAAGCTGGTTATGATGCAATCGTTATTGAGGGTAAAGCAAAGAAACCAGTCTATGTTTATGTCGAAAATGACAATGTTAGCATTTTAAGTGCAGAGGGGCTATGGGGACTGGATACTTTTGAAACCGAGAGAAAATTGAAGGAAGTTCATGGCAAAAATGTAGGAATTCTAAGCATAGGTCCTGCTGGTGAGAATTTAGTTAAATTTGCTGTTATTATCTCCCAAGAGGGTAGAGCCGGTGGAAGACCTGGAATGGGTGCAGTGATGGGAAGCAAGAACCTAAAAGCTGTTGTGATTAAGGGTACAAAGGAAATCCCAGTTGCTGACAAGAAGAAGCTTATGGAGTATTCAAAGGAAGCGTTTAATGAGATACAAGAAAAGCCAGCCTATGACTTCTGGATTAGGCAAGGAACAATGGCAGCTGTTGAATGGACACAAGAAAATGGTGCTTTACCAACAAGGAACTTTAGTGATGGATACTTCGAGTTTGCGAGAACAATTGATGGTTACACTCTAGAGGGTATGAAGGTTGATAGAAGAGGCTGTCCCTACTGTAACATGCAATGTGGTAACGTAGTTTTGGATGCAGAGGCTCAAGAAAGTGAACTTGACTATGAAAACGTTGCTTTACTTGGTTCAAACTTAGGAATAGCTAACCTAAACAGAGTTTCTGTACTAAACAGAATAGCTGACCAAATGGGTATGGATACGATTTCATTGGGTGGTGTCTTGGCATTTGCAATGGAAGCAACTGAAAAGGGATTATTAGATGATGGAATACACTTTGGTGACTATAAGAAGGCTAAGGAACTTGCCTTGGACATTGCTTATAGAAGAGGAGAACTTGGAAGCCTCTTAGCTGAGGGAGTAATGAGGGCATCACAAAAGATCGGCGGCGAAGAGTTTGCAATGCATGTTAAGGGCTTAGAGGTTAGTGGTTACAACTGTTTTGCCTACCCAGCAATGGCATTGGCATTTGCAACATCATCAATTGGTGCTCACCACAAGGAAGCTTGGGTAATTGCATGGGAAATCGGAACAGCACCAATTGAAGGAGAGCAAAAGAAGGAAGTTGAGTACAAGATAACCTACGATCCAGAGAAGGCAGCAAAGGTTATTGAGTTGCAAAGACTTAGAGGCGGACTCTTCGAGATGCTTACCGCTTGTAGGTTACCATGGGTAGAAATAGGATTAACATTAGAGTGGTATCCAAAGTTCTTAGAAGCAATTACTGGGGTTAAGTACACATGGGACGACCTCTACAAAGCAGCAGATAGGGTTTATGCTCTTATAAGGGCTTACTGGGTTAGAGAATTCAACGGCAACTGGGATAGGAAGATGGACTATCCACCAAAGAGATGGTTTGTCGAGAGCTTAAAGAGCGGAAAACTAAAGGGATCACACTTAGAGGAAGACAAGTACGATGCCTTGCTTTCAGAGTACTACAAGCTTAGAGGATGGGATGAGAGAGGTATTCCAAAGAAGGAGACACTCAAAGAGCTTAACTTGGACTACGTTATCCCAGAGCTTGAGAAGGTTACAAAGCTTGAATGAGTTCTTTTATCTTTTTACTTTTCTCAATGCTCTTTGATCTCGATTATGAAATTCACTACTTGTAATTTGCAAAAAACTATTTAATACCTCCTAACCAATCTGTAGTGGTGATGATCATGGTCAAGGTCAGGCTTATTGGGAGTATGGCACACTTAGCTAAAGCCCATGAAGTTTATTTAAAGCTTGAAGAGCCGAAAACGGTGGATGAGTTACTTAGAGGGATCATCAGAGACTATGACAAGTTGCATGACAAAATAATCATTGTAAATGGAAGACCAGTAAAAGGCGATTATCTGATAAAAGATGAGGATGAAATAAAAGTAATGCCCGTTTTAAGTGGCGGTTAGCTTAAATAGGCTTTTATCCTTCTTTCAAATTCTATTGGTGAAGGAACCCCTATGAACTCAACCCTATCATTAATCAAAATTGTTGGAGTCCCCAAGATGTTATGCCTCATTGCTTTTTCTCTTCCTTCTGGAGTTGCAACGCTCAGCTCTCTAACTTCTACTCCTCTGTACTTTCTCGCTATTTCCCTTGCTATTTGAAGTGCAATTGGGCAATAGGGACAGGTAGGTGAAGTTATAACTTCAATTACTGCCTTTGGCTTTGGTCTCTCAACTTTAACTCCACTCATTCTTTTCATCAATTCGAGCATCTTTTTTCTCCTAATCATCTCAAGCTCGTCCATTTTCTCACCCAAGATAAGGTCAAAGAAAAGGGTTTAAAAAGAAATTTATGAAGAGTTTTTCATCAAAATTTTTCAAAGAGGGAAATGCAGATGTTGCACTTTTTGGGATCAATTTCTTTGTCTATTTTTTCATGAAATGAACATATGTAACCTTTTCCAAGCATTTCAAGAGAAATCCTAACTAATTCAGAATGAATTTCATACTCATTTAGGTTTTCTTCAAGCACTTTTTTTGCCAACTCTTTAAGTTTCTCATCTATATCCTTGAATTTTTTTACATCCACCAAGGCTCCTCTGTCCATTTTCAAATACCTTGAAACAGCTGGTTGGGTTATGTGCAGAAGCTCCGCAACCTTTACTTGGCTTAATTTATGTTCTTTGTACAAAATCTCCACTAACCTTCTCCTCAATGAGGGGTAAACATAACGAGATGCAACTTCAAAGGCTGTAACTTTCATGGAGTATTTTTATGACATGTGGTATATATAAGGGTTTCGACACTCTCATATGAGTTTATTGGTATGGACATAAGTTTGACGATTGTATCCCTTTGTTACTTTTTTGCAAATTGTTTTTTGTAATAACTAAAGGTATGCTCGCCTCTTTTTCTTGTTATGACGCTTGTCATAGAAAAATTAATGAAAAATTTTTCATAATTGGATTTTTGCGAAAATATGTAACACATGGTGATAAAATATTAATATAACTATTACGTTTTCTCCTAATTTATAATGCAAAATTTTGTTTTTAGGTTAAACAATGGAAATGCTTTTATACTAAATGAGCAATAAATAATATCGCACATATGACACGCGTCATAAATAAGGAGGTGTAAAAGATGCTATGTAATCAATGCTCTATGAGTTTGGTTGGAGGATGTAAGATTCAAGGAGTATGTGGAAAAGATCCTGATTTAAATGCTCTTCAAGAAGCTTTGTTGTATGGAATTAAAGGAACAGCCGCTTATTATTACCATGCTTTGGAAGTTGGTTATGATAATGAGGAAATCGGGCATTTTTTGGCTGAAGCTCTGTATTCGACATTAACTAACGTTAACTTCAATAAGAATAGATTCTTGGAATTAATACTTGAAAATGGTAGAATTCATCTTGAAGCCATGAAACTTCTGGATAGGGCATATGTAGAAACGTTTGGAAGACCGGAGCCCACTTGGGTTTCGACAGGAACAGAAAAAGGATATGGTGTTTTGGTAACGGGACACAGTTACAAAGCTCTCTATGAGCTTTTAAAGCAAACAGAAGGAACTAACATAAAAATTTACACCCATGCAGAGATGTTTCCTGCCCATGCATATCCTGAATTTAAGAAGTTCGATCATCTTGTGGCAAATTGGGGTGGAAGTTGGTTACACCAGAAGAAGGAATTTATGGAGTTCCCAGGAGTTATTTTGGGCACAAGCAACTGTGTACAGCAACCAACAAGAGCCTATGCAGATAGAATCTTTACCGTTGGCATAGCGGGTCTTGAAGGAGTTCCACATATAGAGGATTACAACTTTGAACCATTAATAAAGAGGGCTTTGAAAACACCAAAAATGGAGAGAAAAGAGGGAGGAAAACTTCTCACAGGATTCCATCACACAAACATATTAGCCATGAAGGATAAGCTTATTGAATTAATCCAAGAGGGCAAGATTAGACACATATTTGTTATCGGTGGATGTGATACACCTGATCCAAAGATGAGCTACTATGAGAAGCTAACATCACTTATCCCAGAGGACGCTATAATATTAAGTGCTGCATGTGGAAAGTTCAGGTATAATGCAAGGGATTATGGAACAATAGAAGGCATTCCAAGATTCCTTGACTTCGGTCAGTGTAATAATGTCTATTCAATCGTACAGATAGCCTTAGCTTTAGCTCAGGAATTTGGAACTGATGTAAATTCACTACCAGTTTCAATAGTCCTTTCATGGATGGAGCAAAAAGCAATTGGAATACTTTACACTTTGCTCTATTTGGGAGTCAAGGGAATTTATATTGGTCCAAGACCCCCAGAGTTTCTGACACCAGGAATCTTTGACATTCTTAAAAAGGAGTTTGACTTAAAACTAACAACAGAACCAGAGAAAGACTTAAGAGAAATGCTAAATAAAGGAATTGAAGTTGAAGAGAGTCCAAAATTTGCTGAAGAGCTTGATTAACTGTTTTTCTCATCTTTAAGCTCTTTTAATTCTTTTAAAAGTTCTTGAAATCTTTCATCAGAAAGATGTCCAATACGCTTTGCTTGTCCCAATGTTATCGTTTTTGCTAAAGTTTTTCTGAGGATTGGGTTTTTGAGGGGGGTGAAACCATATTTTGCAAGAATATCTACCGCTTTTGGATATCTCTCTATAAGTTTTCCGACATTGGTGTTTTCATTTATCTCAAGTTCTCCTTTTTCCTGATGTTCCTCAACTCTGATTCTTCCTTTCACATTTGCAGTATGGCAAATTCTAAGCACATAGAACTCTTTTACCTTTCTAACCTCATACTTATATCCAGCCTCTTCTAACTTTGAAAGCAGATTTTCAAAAGGTTTTGAACATATAGCTTCAATGACCTCTCCTTTTTTCAAATCTTCAATTGCTTCAGCTATTCTGACTGTTGCTTCTTGAGGACTTAAATCTCTCAAATCTAACACTACTTTTATATTCATTTTTTCACCTATTAGTTTTTATGACACGTGTCATATAAATTTTACTGGACAAATTTGGGTAGAAAAGTTTAAAAATGCAAAATATGACATATGTCATAGACAGAAACAGGGTGATAAAAATGACCGAACTTTTAAAAAATAGAGAATACAAAAAAGAACAGTTAAAGAATCTTTTAAAGCAAATCCATGAGGGAAAAGATGTTAATGAGCTTAAAGAACAGTTTAAAGCCTTGCTTAGGAGTATCTCTCCATTAGAAATCCCTTTAATTGAGCAGGAGCTCGTAAAGGAAGGCATTTCTGCTAAGGAAATAGCAAAGATGTGTGATATTCACGTTGAGCTTTTCAGGGAATCCGTTAGCGGGGCTTTGGATATTAAGGGTATTCCAAAAGGTCATCCCCTTCATACGCTCTATATGGAAAATGATCAGATAACTAAGGATGCAGAAATGCTTAACCTTTATGCAAATACTCTGGCGAACACAAAGGATGAAAAAATGAAAAAGGAAATTCTCGAATATCTAAGGCAATTAGCTAAAGAACTGGCTCTAATTGGAAGAACACACTACAATAGAGAGGAGATGCTGCTATTTCCCTACATCGAGAGGAGAGGAATTACAGCAGTGCCAACCGTTTTATGGACCAAGCACGATGAGATTAGGTTTAAGATCAGACAGCTAAATCAGCTCCTTTATAAAGAGAAAGAAATGGAATGGGAGGAGTTTACCAGAAAAGTTAAGGAGTTAGCCCAAGAGCTTTCAATAGCCCTGATAGACATGGTCTTTAGGGAGAACAACATCTTTTACCCAACATTGGAAGCCCTGCTTTCAGAAGGCGAATGGGTTGCTATTAGGGAACAAGAAGATGAGATAGGCTACTACAAAGTTAAGCCTGGAAATGAATGGAAGCCAAAATCAAAGCCTTTACACCCCTATGAGATAGATCCAACTTTAACTGCTGAGCAGCTTTTAAGCCTACCTAAGGAAGTACAAATGGCTTTGAAAGGACAAACACTTGAAGCTGATAGACAAAAGGCCAAAAAAGAGGGCGACTTAGAACTTGATGTTGGTTATTTATCCCCAAAAGAGATAAACGCAATATTCAAGACCCTGCCCGTGGACATCACCTTTATTGACAAAGATGATAGAGTTAGATTCTTCTCTGGAGGGGATAGAATATTCACCAGAACCCATTCAGTAATTGGAAGACCTGTCCAGCTTTGTCATCCACCAAAGAGCGTTCACATAGTTAACAAAATCTTGAAGGAATTCAAGGAAGGAAGAAGAGATGTCGCTGAATTCTGGATTCAGATGAATGGAAGATTTGTCCATATAAGGTACTTCCCTGTTAGAGATGAGGATGGAAATTATTTGGGAACTCTTGAAGTTACCCAGGATGTAACTGAAATTAGGAAACTTGAAGGAGAAAAGAGGCTCTTGGATTGGAAGTGAGGAGGTGGTTTTATGATACTTGTAAAGATAGAAGAAGCTCAAAAAGTTGAAACCCCTCATGGAGTTGAAGTCAAGAAATTATTTGAAAGTGAGCATGTTCAAGTCATGCATGTGACTTTAAAGCCCGGAGAAGAACTCAAAAGACATGTTACTCCAGTAGATGCTTTTGTCTATGTGCTCAAAGGAAAAGGTATAGTTGAAGTTGGGGAGGAGAAAGAGGAAGTTAAAAAAGATGAGCTTGTTTATTTGCCAAAAGATATCCCTCACAAAGTTATAAACAGCGGAAACATAACAATGCGATTTTTGGTTGTCAAAACACCAAAACAAAAAATTAAAGGTAAGATACTTGAATGATAACTATGGTGAAGTTCATGGAAAAAATATTTAGGAAAAGAGTTAAAAGATTTCAAGAACTTTTAAAGGCAAACAATATAGATGGAGCCGTTATAAGAACCCTCTCCACCTATATTTATTTTACTGGTGTTAAATGGCTTAGACCTGCCTTATTAATTCCAGCCGAAGGTGAGCCAACTGTTATAGTAGCAAAGGGCGAGAGAGAATTGTTTATGAAGAAAAGCTGGATTAAAAATGTCGAGGAATTTCAAAAAACTGAAGATTTAATGGCAAGTGTAACCATGTGGATTAGAAGAAATGGCTACAACACCATCGGCATGGAGTACTCCATTGAACGAGATGCATACATCCTTTTCCTGGAGATTTTTAAAAGACTAAATCCAGGTGTAGAAGTAGTAGATATAAGACCTCTATCAATGCAGCTTAGAATGATAAAGGATGAGTGGGAGCTGGATAATATAAGGAAAGCGGGAAAAATAGCAATTAGGGGAATGGAAGTCGCTATAGAGAACATAAAACCCGGAAAGAGCGAGCTTGAAATAGCAGCTGAAGTTTATAGGGAGTTGATGCTTAATGGAAGTGAAGAGCCTAAGGTTTATGTTTCAGCTACCCCCAGAGCACATGCTGAGCCTTTTAAGGATGTTAAAGTTGAAAAGGGAAAATTTGTAACGGTTGTGATAGGCGCTGACCACAACTATTATTACGCAAATCTAACGAGGAGCTTTTTCATCGGAAAGCCAAATAAAAGGGCAAAAGATGCAATTGAGGCTATGGAAGAGGCTTACCAAACAGTCTTAGAAAAAACTTTGCCCGGAGTTATTTTTGCTCAAGTGGAAAGGGAAATAGCCAAGATTTATAATGGAAAGAACCTCCAAGAGTACTATATAACGGGGTATGCTCATGGAGTTGGGCTTTTAATCGAAGAAGATCCGATAACTACGATAGTGGTTCCTCATAGAGCGATGAAAATTCAAGAGGGAATGGCATTGGCAATGGTTCATGCACCCCTTATGATTCCAGAAGGGGCTGTGAAAAAAGAAGACACGTTTATAGTAGGTAAAAAGCTTGAGAACGTGACTCCTTTTGACAGTTCAGCTTTCCTTTGATTTTTCTAATTGTTAATTTGCTACATGTTTGTACTGTACATTTTGTAATATTTGATGCTCACACTTTTGTTTTTTGATAAAGATAAAATCTATAAGGCACTAAAATTTTATTAGATTTGCCTAACAAATGTTGGAGGTGCTAAAATGTTGGGGCAATTTCTGATTACATTTAGAGAAGTTCTCGAAGCTGCCATAATCGTTGCTATAATAATTGCTTACTTAAAAAGAACTGGAAGAGAGAAACAAGTTAGGGATGTTTGGATTGGGGTTGGTTTGTCAGCGTTTGCCAGCATAGCTTTGGGCGGAGCAATATTAACGATTTATGGAGGTTTAAGAGAGAAAGAACTCTTTGAAGGAATCGCCTCTTACTTAGCTGTAATAGTTCTAACGAGCATGATCTACTGGATGGCAACAAAGGGAAAGAATCTAAAAGCTGAGATAGAGAGAAAAGTCTCCCAAGCAATAAATCCCTGGGCTTTAATAGTGTTTACATTCATAGTGGTCTTTAGAGAAGGTTTAGAGACTGTTCTATTCTTGACACCTTTTGCAACTCAAGATTTGAGTGGAACTTTCTTGGGATTAATTCTTGGTTCAGCTGGAGCGCTAGTGTTAGCTTACGCTATCTATGGCATTGGAATGAAAATTAACCTCAGAACATTCTTTTACTACAGCTCAATATTGCTAATCTTTGTTGCCGCTGGACTTTTGGGTTATGGGACACATGAGCTAATCGAATTTGCAGAGGAAGAAGGAGTTAGCTTGGGCTGGTTTGCTCAAACTGCCTATGATTTGGGAATTCCAAAGGAGAGTATTTGGTCCCATAAAGGAGCAATAGGTTCGATATTTGCTGTGCTGTTTGGTTATTCAACAAAAATGGAATGGGGAAGAGTTATACTCCAACTTGGATATTTAATCTTCGGGCTCTATTTAGTGCTTAAAGCCTATAAAAAAGAACCAAAAATTAGTCTGCAAAGGCAACGTGGAGTGCTAAAAGAAGGTACAGCAGAATAGTCCATGCAATGTGAAAAGTTCTCCATGCTCTAAACTTTTTTAGAAGTTCTTTTAATAAAGGATGCTCTATTTGTCTTCTCAATCTTTCTATTTTTCCGTGCAGATACCTACCATAAAAGCCGCTTATGTTCTCTCCTAGAAGGACTATCCCCAAAAGAAGTCCAGTTAGACCAAAAGGAGTGCTGTAATCGTTGCATGAGAGAAAGTGTGGAACTGTTAATAGGGAACCTATTATCGTAAATACATGATGAATATCCAAGAGGGAAAGAGGGAATGCAATCTTGACAAAAGGCATTGTTGCACTTAGATGTATGCTTATCTCTTTCTCTTTTTTAAAGGCAATGAATGGTGTTCTTTTCACCAAAGAGTATAGCACAATACCTATCGTTATTAAAACAAATCCGAATTCAGCTAAGCCTGCATACCCCGCTTCATCCTCTTCTCCATACTCCTCATCAGCAACAACAATAGACGAAATAAAGACAATTAAGAAAACTATGGCTAATATGCGCTTCATCTTTATCCCTTAATATGCATGGAATAAAAGAATAAAAAAAGCTTTCCTCCAAATTTTAAATAAAAACTCAAAACACCATTGGAATATATCCTTCGTTTAAAAGCTCTGAGATAATTTTTCCAACGTATTCGACCTTTGCATAAGGCATTAAGGCTTTCTCAAATCCTTCATCTTCAGCTATCTTTTTGCAGGCATAAGGCACTTTATTAAGCTCCTTAAGCTTTTCTATCCAGATCATTAATCTTCCATCGCCCTGTGCAATTTTCTTCTCTATTGGACCAAAGAGGATTACTTCAACATTCTCCACCCACTTATATTTCAATGCATTGGTAGCGTACATGAAGCCTACTAACGCCTTCTCTATCTCCGCTGTTGAGATTATAATTAAAACTTTAGTCATCCTGTCTCCCCCAAAGCTTTAATAAATTCCTCAAAGCTCTTTACTGAAATTTCCCTTTCCTCTAATTTAACATTAATCCGTCCGCATCCGTACTTGGCGCAGAGCCCTATACATTGGATTATCTCAACTTCGTAGCCCTTTAATTCTAGAGCATTCTTTATTTCCTCCAAGTGATTTCCAGCACAGTATTCGCATACCTGAGCTTTCATTTTAGCTCACCAGGTGGACATTTGTCCGTAATTTTTATTAGCCTAATTTTTATCAAGTTGAAAAGAGATGCTTTTATACTTTAACAAAATAGAAAATTTTGAGTCTCAGCATGCAAGATAGGTATGAGGATAACTTCATAAATAGAAAACTTAAAGTAACTTTGGTGGTGAGAAGATGGAAATATTTTCGAGACATATCCCAATCATAGGTTTAGAAGGACAAAAGCGCTTAATAAACGCTAAAGTAGCTGTAGTTGGAGCTGGTGCCTTAGGAAGCTGGGAAGTTTACTTCCTTAAAAAGCTTGGCGTTGGAGAGATAATCGTTATAGATAGAGATTTTGTTGATTACAATGACTTAGCGAGAACTATCTATGATGAAAATGATGTCGAAAAGCCAAAAGTTGAAGTTTTAAAAGAGAAGTTTGGCGTTAAAGGTTACTTTGAAGATTTAAACCCCTCAACAGTAGAACTTCTGGATGAAGCTGATTTAGTTTTGGATGGAACAGACAATATTTACACGAGGCAAGTAATAAACGACTACTGTGTTAAAAACAACAAGCCTTGGATTTATGTTGGAGTTTTGGGAACATATGGAAATGTTATGCCAATAATCCCGGGAAAAACGGCTTGTTTTAGATGTTTAATGCCTAGATTGCCGTCAAGACCAATGCCAACCTGTGCCGTTGTTGGAATAATGAGCTATGTCCCAACCCTAGCGGCTTCTTTAGCAGTATCTCTGGCAGCAAAGATTTTGCTTGGTGAAGACATAAAGAGTGAAATGATTTTCTTTGATACAAAAACAATGGAGTTTGAAAAGGTTGAAATTCCAAGAAGAGAGGACTGTGAAGCCTGCGTCAAACATAACTTCACGTTTTTAGAAAAGCAGATGAAAATAGAGAGAATGTGTGATGGCTCAATCCAAATAACACCACCAGAAAAAATTAAAGTTGACTTTAAGGAGCTTGCAGAGAGGCTTAAGAATTCTGGAATAGAGTCATTGGTAACTTCTCAGTTTATTCAATTTGAAGATGATTACGCTGAAATTTTAATCTTCAAGAATGGTAGAATGATAGTTAGAGGAGCGGAGGATGAAAAAGAGGCTAAGAACTTATTTGCAAGATATTTAGGTGGTTAAGCATGATAATAGTTCGCTATGGAGAAGTTGCAGTGAAAAGAGGGAAGAGAAGGGAATTTGAGAGGAAGCTCTTAGAAAATATTCTTGCCGCTTTAAAGAAAAAAGGAATTGATGCTAAAGGAAAAATAATTCCTGGGAGAATTTTGATTGATGCTCCAGATGAGAGTGCCAGGATAATAGCCAAAGTTCCTGGCGTTGTTTCAGTTTCTCCAGCTAAAGAAATGAATTATGAAGATGTTCCTACCTATTTAAAAGAAGTTCTAAAAGGATTAAACCCAAAGAGCTTCAAAATTGATACTCATCGATTAGATAAGACTTTTTTACTCACTTCTATGGATGTAAACAAAGAAATTGGGGCTTTTGTTGTTAAGGAGTTTGGTTGGAAGGTAGATCTAGAAAATCCAGAACTTGTTATAGGGATTGAGATAATAAGCAAAAAAGCCTACGTCTTTTTTGAGAAGATTAAAGGTGTGGGAGGATTACCTGTAGGTACTCAAGGAAAGGTTGTTGCTCTTTTGAGTGGTGGTATCGACTCTCCAGTTGCAGCTTTTCTAATGATGAAAAGAGGTGCAGAAATAATTGCTTTGCACTTTGATCAAGGGAAGAATGCAAGAAAGGTTGTTGAGAACACAGTAAAAATACTAAATGACTATTCTCCCAAAGATGTAGAACTAATAATTGAAAACCACTTTGAAGTCCTGAAACCTTACGTTTTAGCTCTAAATAGGCTCAACATGAGGGAATGGACATGCGTTATTTGTAAGATAGCAATGTTGAGAAAAGCTGCCCAAATAGCCAAAGAAAAAGGAGCCTTAGGAATCGTTACTGGTGATTCATTAGGTCAGGTAGCATCTCAAACGCTCTCAAATCTCTTTATTGAGACGATAAGCGTTAGGTTCCCAATTCACAGACCTTTAATTGGGATGGATAAAGAGGAGATAGTAAAGATCGCAAGGGAGATAGGAACGTATCAAGCATTTTTGGAGTATCCCTACTGTGATTGCCCATTTAGACCTGAGAGGGTTATTACTCAAGGAAAATATGAGGAGTTTCTCAGGATTCTGGAAGAGCTCGAAAGGGAAAATATCGTTTAGCGGCACAAATCTTATAACTTCATTATGATTTTTAATAACTTGGTGATACAATGAAATGGATAGCTGAGAATTTAAGAAAGGTTAGGGAGAAGAGACCGCTGGTTCAAAATATAACCAACTTTGTTGTTATGAACACCACGGCAAATGCCCTTTTAGCTATTGGAGCTTCTCCAGTAATGGCTCATGCAAAAGAAGAGCTTGAAGACATGCTTAGAATTGCAAACGCTCTTGTGGTGAATATTGGAACCCTTGATGAATGGTGGATCTCTTCAATGGAGAAAGCTGTGAAGATAGCAAGTGAGCTTAAGAAGCCAATCGTTTTAGACCCTGTTGGAGCTGGTGCAACCAAACTTAGAACACAAACAGCATTAAAGCTTCTTGAAGCGGGAGAAATTGCTATTTTAAGGGGGAACTTTGGGGAGATAAAAGCCCTTCTAGGAGAGCATGGAAAGACGAGAGGTGTTGACAGTGCAGGATATGATAAAGAAGAAGCACTTAATTTAGCATTAACTGCCGCTAAAGAGTTTAATACAACCGTTGCTGTTACAGGACCTATCGACTACATAAGCAATGGAAAGAAAGTTTTTGTAGTGGAGAATGGTCATCCGATGCTTGGGAAAGTTACCGGGACGGGCTGTATAGTTACTGCTCTAATGGGGGCTTTTGTGGCGATAGATGAGCCTTTAAGAGCATCTACGAGTGCTTTAGCTGTTTTTGGAATTGTTGCTGAAAAAGCCTATGAAGAAGCGCCTTATCCTGGAAGCTTTCACGTAAAGCTATATGATTGGCTTTATAGAGTTGACGAAGCGTTGATAGAAGAGAAAGTTAAGGTGAGGGAGATTGAACCTTAGAAAAAGGCTTAAGCTTTATGTGATAACAGATAGAAGGCTTAGAGATGAAGTTGAGACCGTAAAGGAGGCTTTAGAAGGAGGGGCAACTTCAATACAGCTTAGAATTAAAAAAGCACCTACAAAGGAGATGGTGGAAGTAGGTAAAAAAATTAGAAAAATAACAGAGGAATATGGTGCTCTTTATTTTGTAAACGACAGGTTAGATGTAGCTTTAGCTGTTAATGCAGATGGAGTTCATGTAGGACAAGAGGATATGCCTGTTGAGATAGTTAAAGAAATAGCACCAAATTTAATTGTTGGGGTCTCAGCTTCAAATTTAAAAGAGGCTATAGAGGCAGAAAAGGGAGGGGCAGATTATATTGGTGCTGGAAGTGTATTTCCAACAAAAACTAAAGAAGATGCTAAATATTTGGGCTTGGATGGTCTAAAAGCAGTGGTTGAAAACGTTAGCATCCCCGTGGTTGCAATAGGGGGAATAAACCACGAAAACGTTAGAGAGGTTCTGAAGCTTGGCGTCGATGGGATAGCTGTTATTTCAGCAATAGTCGGAGCGAAAGATGTTAGGGAAGCAACTAAAAGAATGAAAGAGATAATTGAAGAGTATATAAAATAATCCTCCTTTTCTCTTTAATTTTTGAAAAGCTTGAACTCTTTTTCATATTTGGTGTTTATTACCCATATCTGTGAAGAAAAGTTTTAAAATATTCATTCTACACACAAACTTGCATAGGTAATGGATGGTGATGTACATGCTCATAATTGAAAATCTCAAAGTCAAGGTTGAAGATAAGGATATCCTAAAAAGGGTAAACTTAAAGGTTGGAGATGGCGAGCTGCATGTAATCATGGGTCCCAATGGTTCTGGAAAATCGACCTTAGCCCTAACTATAGCAGGTCATCCAAAGTACAATATTGTTGAAGGAAGGATGATTTTTGAAGGAGAGGACATAACCAGCTTAAAACCAGAAGAAAGAGCTAAAAGGGGAATTTTCATAAGCTTTCAGCATCCGGTGGAAATAGAGGGAGTTAAGATTTTGCTATTTCTCCAGAGGGTTCTAAAGAACTTGAAGGGCATTGATGAAGTTAAAGCATATGAGTTAATTTTTGGAGCTATAAAAGAACTTGGAATTGATGAATCAATGCTCCAGAGACAATTAAATGTTGGCTTTTCTGGTGGAGAGAGAAAGAAACTTGAAATGCTACAAGCTTATCTCGTGAAACCCAAGCTTCTGATTCTTGATGAACCAGATAGCGGTGTTGATGTTGACTCTTTAAAAGTCATAGCGGGAATTATAAACAGACTTCACAAAAAGGGAACCTCAATTTTGCTCATAACTCACTACGGTAGAATCTTAGAGTATTTGAAGCCTCAAGTGGTCCACGTAATCAAAGAAGGCAAATTAGTAGCCTCTGGAGGAATTGAACTTGTGAATTTAATTGAAGAGAGGGGCTTTTCTGCTCTGGAAGAGGTGGTTTCATGACAACAAAGCTTGAAGATATCTTAAAAGCCGGTAGCTTAGAAGAGATTCTCGGAACTGCTCTTCCATATCCAAAAGAAATTGAGCTTAAGGGCAAAATAACAAAGGATGTAGTTAAGGAACTTTCGAAAATTAAGAATGAACCAGAATGGATGCTGAGGCATAGATTAAAATCTTTAGAGCTTTTTGAAAAACTTCCTATGCCAAGATGGATAGTTGGCATTGAAGAGCTTGATTTAGAAAATTTAGTTCTCTATTCAAAGCCAGAGGTTGGAGAGGTTAGAGGTTGGGATGATTTACCAGAGAGCATAAGAAGGATTTATGAACGCTTAAGCATACCTGAGATTGAGAAAAAGTTTTTATCTGGCTTAACGGCGGTTTTTGATAGTGAGTCCGTTTACAGCAATTTAAAGAGAGAGTTTGAAGAAAAAGGCATAATAATGCTCCCAATGGAAGAAGCTGTTCGGAAATACCCAGACCTTGTGAAGAAATATTTTGGGAAGATTTTCCCTGCTGGAGAGCACAAGTTTTCCGCTTTACATCATGCATTATGGAGCGGTGGGGTTTTTGTTTATGTACCTAAGAACGTTAAAATAACATTCCCAATTGAGGCTTTCTTTGTAATTGGAAGTGCTATGGAAGGGCAATTTGAACATACTTTACTAGTTGCAGATGAAAACAGCTACATTCACTTTATTGAAGGATGCAGTGCTCCGATGTATAAGGGATTTAGCTTTCATGATGGGATGGTTGAAATTTACGCCCATAAAAATGCCATAGTTAAGTTTACCACCATCCAAAACTGGAGCAGGAATGTAATTAATTTCAACAATAAGAGAGCGATAGTTGAAGAAAATGCCTACGTAGAATGGATTGAGGGAAGTATAGGAAGTAAAATAACATACACATATCCTTCAAGTGTCTTGAAGGGAGAAGGAGCAAGAACGACGCAATATGTTGTATCGTTGAGCAATGGACCCTATCTAAAGGATACAGGTGCAAAGACTTTTCACTTAGCACCAAATACAAGCTCAAAGATTGTCTCAAAGAGCATAAGTGCTAACGGAGGTATAAACATCTATCGCGGTTTGGTTAGGGTTATTAAAGGTGCTAAAAATTCGACTTCAACTGTTTCATGTGATTCCCTCATATTAGACGAGAAAAGCAAAGCTTACACTTATCCGCACAATCAATCAGATGAACCAAGCGCTAACCTGATTCACGAAGCTACGACTGGAAAATTAAGTCAAGATAAGCTGTTCTATCTAAGTAGTAGGGGGATTAGGGAGGAAGAAGCAAAGAGCTTGATAGTTCTCGGATTTATAAGTGAAATTCTTGAGGGACTCCCCTTTGAATATGTGGAGGTTCTAAAAAGAGTTATAGAGCTTGAATTCTCTGAAGTTGGAGGTGTTGGATGATGATAACTCCCAAAAAGCTTCAAAGACTGGATTACCAAAAATACGGTGATAGTCCAACCATAAAGAGCTATACAAACTGGAAGCTTTTTGAAGAAAATTCACCTTTAAAATTGCCGACAAAGGCAAAGGCAGGAAAAATAGAAATCTCCTATCATTTAGCCTTCTCTGGGAGCGAGATTTTTAATAACTTACCTGATGGGGTGGATATACAAAAAGGGAAAACTTTAAACCTGTCAAATCCAGAAGAATCGAGGATTTTGGGATTTCATTTTTATGCTTTAAATGAGCCTTACTACATAAAGATCACAAAAACATTAAAGAAGCCTTTAATAATAGTATCTCATCTTTCAGAAGAAGCCTTCACTTCGCATCATCTTGCAATCGAAGTCAAAGAGGATGTTGAAGCTAATCTAATTATTTATGACATGGGTGAAAAAGGAACCAAATCTTTTGTTGTGGAAGTTAAGGCAAAAAATTCAAAGTTAAATATCCTAACTGTAGGAAAGCACAGAGCATTATCCCACTATTTGCTCAGAGCTTCACTTGGTGAAAACAGCGAAATAAATGTTACAACCATTGTAAAAGGCGGAAAAATGAGCCACCACAGAGAAGATTATTCGCTTGAGGGAAATGAAGCAAAGCTATTTTTAAGAGGAATTCCAGTCTCTCTAAACAGCGCTATCGATTACATAACAAATGTCCTTCAATATGGAGAAAAAAGCATAAATGAAACTAAAGTTTTTGGCTTTTCCTATAAAAAAGGATGGACCGTGCACAGAGGCGTTGGGAAAGTTTTTGATAGTGCTAAAGGGTCTTTAAGCAGAGTGGCATCTCATATTTTGATAATGGACAAAGGTTCTATGGGTGTAAGCGTCCCAATGCTTGAAATTGACACCTCTGATATTGAAGAGGCTTCACATTCAGCAACTGTCTCCCAATTTGACGAAGATGCTTTATTTTACCTGAGAAGCAGGGGATTGACAAAGGAGGAAGCTTTGGGTTTATTTATTCATGGAATTGGAGAAGCCCAAGTAGAGCATTTAACTAAAGACCTTAAGAAGAAGGGCTTGGAGGAAATTTTAGAGGTTATCGAGGCTTTCTTTTAATTATTTCCAAGCGTTACTCATTTTTGTGGAGCAAAGTATAAAAATGATGAAACAAAATTCAAACTTGGTGGCAGAGATGGATGTAAAAAACTTCAAAAAAATAGCTTTAGTCGGTGCAACGCCAAATCCAACTAAATATGGGAACATAATTTTAAGGGATTTAAAGGCCAAAGGCTTTGAAGTTCTCCCAGTAAATCCAAATTATGATGAAATTGAAGGATTAAAATGCTACAAGAGCGTTAAGGAGTTACCAAGAGATGTTGATGTAATTGTTTTTGTAGTACCACCAAAAGTTGGTCTTCAAGTAGCAAAAGAGGCTATCGATGCAGGATTTAGAAAGCTTTGGTTTCAGCCAGGAGCTGAAAGTGAAGAAATTAAAGAACTTTTGGAAAGGGAAAATGTCGAATATAGCTTTATAAAGTGTATAATGGTTGAAACAAGTGGAAAAAAGTTCTTTTTGGAGGTCTGAACATGGACTTTTATTATGTTAGGAAATTTGAAAGGGATTTAGATGAACTTTGGGAAGAGCTTAAAAGAAGAATTGAGGAAGAAGGATTTCTGATTGTTGGTGAAAGAGTTCCTGTAAGCATAGTAGAGAGGGAAGATGGTATTGTAGCCGATTACCATGTCTTGTTCATATGTGACCAAGATGTAATTGCAGAGCTGGTAAAGATTAATCCAAATATCGGTGCTCTAATTCCATGTACTGCTTTTGGTTATGTTAGAGAGGATGGGGTTTATTTAGGAATTGGCTTGCCAAGTGTGGCTTGGAAAATAGCCGGGGAGGAGATAATCAATCTCATGAAGCCCATGGAAGAAAAGCTCAAAGAAATAATAGATTCTCTGTGACAAAGCATAACTTAAATTCTTTTCAATTTTTAAAGTTTTGGCTTTTTCTAATTCTCACTTTGGAAAGAATAAGAACAATAAGCTTTCAAGTATAGTTTAAACTGGTGATCAACATGGCAAAAGTTGTTTTAAATGTTAAAAATATGAGCTGTCAGCACTGTGTAATGACAATTAAGAGGGCTTTGGAAAAGATTGGAGCAAAGGCAGAGGTTAGCTTGGAAGAAAAGAAGGCTGTTGTTGAGTATGATGAGTCAAAGCTCAAAGTTGATGATTTAATTAATGCTATTGCAAAGTTTGGCTACGAAGCGGAGGTGGCTTGAAATGCCTATCGATCCAGTTTGTGGAATGGAAGTTAGCAAAGAAACAGAATTTAAGGTAGAATATAAGGGAAAAGTCTACTACTTCTGCTCCCCACATTGTAAAGCTCAATTTGAAGCAAACCCAGAGAAGTATATCAAAAAAGAGCACATGGGACATAAAATGCATTCTCATGGGCATAAGAGACATGGTTGCTGTCATTAGTTCTTTTCTTTTTTATTTGAGGCGAGGTTAATGAAAGAATATGATTTTGTTATTATCGGTGGCGGTGCTGCTGGATTTTCAGCTGCTGTGAAAGCTAACGAGCTTGGAGTAAAGACCCTTCTTGTGAACAAAGGTTCAATAGGTGGGACATGTGTAAATGCCGGATGTGTGCCAAGCAAATATTTATTAACGGCTTTGGAGCTTAGAAGGAGAGCTTTAAAGCACCATTATGCTGGGATATCTTTTAGAGAGGAAAAGTTTGATTTTAAAGAACTTATCGAGGGGAAGGATAGGCTGATTGAGAAACTTAGAAAAGCAAAGTATGAAGAAGTTTTAGAAAGCTTGGAAAATGTTGACTATGTTAATGGTTCTGGTAAATTTAAATCGAGTTGTGAGATTGTTGTTAATGGGCAAAATATTAGATTTAAAAAAGCCCTGATTGCAACTGGAGCAAAGGCAAGGATTTTACAATTTAAGGGCATTAAAGAAGTTGAAGATAGAATTTTGACACATGTTGAGGCTCTTAACTTGAAAAGGCTCCCAAAGTCCCTAATCATAGTTGGCGGAAGAGCTCAAGCTTTAGAATTTGCTCAGATTTTTGCAAGAGCGGGAAGTGAAGTAACAATTCTTCAAAGGAGCATTAGAATAATGCCCCAAGCTGAGCCCGAATTAACAATAAAGCTTGAGAATATTCTAAAAGAAGAAGGAATTAACGTTAATACCTCTGTAAGCATAAAAAAGTTTGAGAGGACTGAAGATGGAGTTAAGGTCTATGCAAAAGTAAAGAATGAAGTTAAAACCTTCGAGGCGGAGTATGTTTTATTTGCAACAGGAAGAGAGCCAAATACATCTAATTTGGGTCTAGAAAATACAGACGTTAAAACAAACGAAAGGGGCTTTGTACTTGTTGATGAAACATTGAAGGCAGGTGAAAACATTTATGCTGCTGGAGATGTGATAGGAGAACCTATGTTAGAAACGATTGCCGCTAAAGAAGGTTATATTGCAGCAACAAATGCTTTGGAGGGTAAAAGCATCAAAATAGATTACAAGGTTGTTCCAAAAGTTGTATTCACTGATCCACAGCTTGCAAGTGTTGGATTAACTGATAGGGAAGCTCAAAGAGTTACGAAGTGCTCATGCAGAACGGTAGAATTTTCAAACGTTCCAAAGGCACTGATACTTGGTGAGGAGAAGGGCTTAATAAAGATGGTCGTTGATGTGAAGACAAAGGAAATCCTTGGAGTTCACATTCTAGCCCATAACGCGGCTGAGATTATTCATGAGGCGGCAATGATAATAAGAAACAGGATGACAGTAGATGATGTTCTTGACACTTTGCATGTATTTCCAACCATGAGCGAGGCTATAAAACTTGTCGCGCTTTCCTTTAAAAAAGATATCTCAAAATTGCCATGCTGTGTTCTTTAGTTGACCGTTCATATAATCCTAAGTTATTTTTATTAGGTATGTTTTTCCTTTTCTTTTTCTGTGTATTATGCCTTTCTTTTCTAAGTTTTGGATAACTCGACAGGCTTTGACGTTTCCAAAGATGTCACTAAGCTGTTTTTGAGTTATATTGTCATTTTGAATAATGAAGTTTAGAATTTCTTTTTCTTCATCGTTTAGCTTTGAATGCATAATTTCCTCTAAGCTCAATTCAACTTTTAGTATTATAGCAATCCTCTCTTCATTACAATCCACTTTTAATGTTTGTACCCTCATCTTTTTCACCTTACATATGTCCTAAAGTTCCCAATTCTCTTGCCTTATTAAAGCCCCAAACAAACATTGAATATCCAAAGAGAAGCATTACTCCTGTAATTATGAGCATATCTCTCAAGCTTGGAAGGATTTGTCCTAAGGAGTATCCACCCCCCATTGTTAGTCTGCCCATTTGTAGGATGTAAGTTTCTGGATGAATTTTTGACAATGGTTGAAGCCACCATGGCAACGCTTCTGGTGGAAAGTATAAACCGCTAACAAGCTGGGCAGTAATGTTGAAGAACCAGTTTAATGGATCTTGAGTCGCTTTCGTAGCAATTCTGAAACCTGCAGAAAACAAGTCAAGGGCAAAGATAAGTAAAACACCGCTTAAGATGACAATTACAACGCCAAGGTTAAGATGAATAGTCAATCCGAAAAAGAGAACATAAATTGTGGTTATTATCAAAGTTAATCCCACGTTCCACAAAATTCGCCAAGCGTTAATTCCAATGAAGATTGCTGTTAGGGAAGCTGGTGAATTATATAGTATTGGAAATACTCTGCCCAAAACGAATGAAGAAATACTACCCCTTGGAAGGAACACGAGATTGTGGACTATTGAACCAATTAAAAGATAATCAAGATAATTTGGAGTGCCGTATTGAGAGATGTTTGCATTAATTGTGATGAGCTTTGCGAAAATTCCAATAAAAATGATATTTAAGCCCAAACCGATAAATTGAAGAAGCAGGTCAAATCTTCTTGAGAAAAAGACTTCCTTTTGAACGCTGATGAATGCCCTAATTATCTTAAGCTCATGCCAGATTCTCATTTTCACCACCTAACAGCTCTTTAAATATGTCTTCGAGAGTTGTTGTTTTGTTTTGGATGTCAGTGACATTATGGTTTGTCAAAATTGTGAGAACATCTTTTAAATAGTCTCTTCTAACGTAAATTTCTAAGTAAGTGTAACCGTTTTGGGTGTAAGTGTTCACTTTTTCTGCAGTCTTCTCAAACTCTTCAACATTGATTTTACCCTTAATTTTGACTAATAATTTCCTCTCTATTTTTAGAGTCTGGAATTTTTCGATTAATTCTTTTGGCTTGCCTTCAGCAATTTTCTTCTTGTTAAAAATTAGAACTCTATCGCATAACATTTCAGCCTCGTTTAAGTTGTGCGTGGTTAGTATTATTGTTGTCCCAAATTCTCTAGAGAGTTCTAAAATGGCATCCCAGGCTTCTCTCCTAGTGAAAACATCTATGTAAACTGTTGGCTCATCTAAAATTAAAACTTCAGGCTGGAGTATTAACGGCAAAGCCAAGTATACTTTCTGCCTCATACCAGCGGAAAGTTTTTGATACCACTCGTTTTTCTTGTCCTTGAGATTTAGAAGTTCCAAAGCATAATTAATTCTTTTTTCAGCTTCAATTTTGGGAATTCTCCAGAGTTCAGAAATAAAACGTAAGTTCTTTTCCACGCTCACACGCCATTGAAAAAGCCCAAACAAATCCCTCTCACCACCAAAAATTGTGAAAATCTTGCCTTTGATTTTATCATGCTCTTTTACTGAATCATAACCACTAATGTAAAGATTTCCTCGAGTTGGAATTACTAAAGCATTGGCAATCTTACAGAAGGTTGTTTTTCCAGCGCCATTAGGACCTAGAAGACCAAAAATTTCACTCTCTTTAACTTTGAAATTCAGGTCAATCAAAGCTGGAATTTCCTCACGAGGCTTTCCGAGAAAGTCTCTCAAACTTTTCACATCAAAAGGACCCTTTATCGGAGAAGGATAAAACTTGCTTAAACCCACAGACTCAATCATGACTATCCCTCTTATAGTGATTAGTGAAATTACTTAAAAATATTACTCTTTTTTTTAATTAATTTGGATTTCATTTATTTATAAATAAATTTCAAGGATTTATAAATTGATTACAGTAAAACTTATAGTCGATTTCATAATAATGGAGAGAATGCAAAAATGTTGGGGTGATAGCACTGAAGACGTATCTACCCCCTATTGGAGAAGATCTTGGACATGAAGTTGGCAGTGTTGTAGTTGAAGTTGGTGGTCCAGGATCAACATTCACACTGATTATGCCAGTACTTTTTGTAATTATTTGGTCTTTGCCGTTAAAAGACAAAACATCAGGAGGTGAAAGTGCATGAGCTACGTGCCCCCTGTTGGTGGTGATGTTGGCACTCCCGCAGACATTACTATAAGCACTAATAATGTAGTGGCTGTTAATAATGCAGCAGCAGTTAACCACGCTGCCATTCTGAACTTAGTCGGCTATGCTTATGCTGCGGTTGTTTGGGCAGCAGCAGCTTGGGTCTTAGTTATAGCTACTGTAGCAATACCAACAGTTAAAGAGATCTTTGACTCCTACGACATACGTAAGTTTAAAAATATCGGAGGTGCCTCTTAATGCACATTTCTTTTTTAGAAGAGCTACACAATGCGACTAATGAGCTCTTAGAGGTCATTCTTCCAAATAGAGGAAAACCCATTAGGGTGGGACAGATCCCAGGATTTCTTGAGGCATGGATAAAATATATCGAAACTCGCAAAAAGTTGAAGTCTTGGATAGATAATATCAAAGGGCCAATATTTGCTGCAATTGACATTACCTACCGATGTAATCTCAAATGCCCATATTGTTATCTAGCTGCTCCCCAAAGAACCGTAGCTCCAAGCCTTTGTAAAGATAATGTGTTCAAGATAATAGACGAACTCTCAGAGTTAGAGGTTTTAGGTATATGCCTCTGCGGAGGAGAGCCAACATTGCATAGAGATTTCTTTGAGATTATAGAATATGCAAATTCAAAAGGCATTGGAGTGAATTTTGTGAGTAATGGAACACTAATTACAGATAAATTTGCCTCTAAGTTGTCTGAATTAAATATCGGTAGCGTACAGATTTCGTTAGATGGATCAAAATCTGAAATTATGGATCTGTTGAGAGGTAAAGGAACATTTAATAAAGCTGTTAATGCAATAAAAAATTTAGTTGACTATAACATAAACACGGCTGTAGCATTTTGCGCAACCAGTTTGAATATTCACGATTTCCCTAATACAGTTGAACTAGCATTGGATCTTGGAGTATTTGAGGTTAGATCTATGTACTTTGTCCCAGAAAGTGAAAGACATCTAAATCTCATACCTACAGAAGAACAATACTCAAAATTAATAACTTGGATCAATGAGAATTCAGGACATTATCCATTGAAAATAACTTTTGGGGATCCCACAGAGCACATAGTTATAGGGCCATATTTAAATTCTGTAGTACTGACGATCAGTGCAGAGGGATATATTTTGCCAACTCCGTATTTAAATTTAGCATATGGACATATTGAGGAAGGTATAAACAATTTATGGCCCGAGTTACAAAATATTTGGAGAGATAATCTAGTTCTATTAGCACTTTCTACATATATAAAAACAGAGAAAGATTTCCTGAAATTAAATAAACTTTTACTCACACGAAAGGAGTGTGGCGAATATATCAATTTGAAAAAATTGCCGAAAGATGCACAATTTAAACTTTCCCGAGAAATTAGGAGGGAGCTAACATGAACAAGATAAAGAATAACAAAGTTAAGAACCCACCACTACTTGATGATATCAAAAGAGACATAATGAACTCTAGGGTATTTATGAACAATTCAATAAAGTGGAGACAGGAGAAAGATGGCAAAATTATTACATTCAATCCAATAACTGGGAAGATATGTGTTATGAACCCTACACTGGCCCAGATATATTTAATGACTTCCGATAAGTCAGGAACTAATTTTAAATCTATCCTAAATTCTCTTAGAGAGAAATATCCTGAGGTCACCGAAAAACAATTGAACCAGGATGTACTTTTTGCTTTAACTTGGCTTTTCGTAAATGGATTTATTTATCTGGAAAAATATAATAAAAGAATATCTATAGTGGACATTATAGAAAAAATTTGCAGTGATGCACTATGAAAAAGGTAATCAGGATTATGATAATGATAGCGTCAGGATCTATAGCCTTTTTCATATTTGTAATGGCATCCGTGTTTACATCAGGAGTTCCATATTATTTTGTTCCTGCATTTGTATTGTCTCTGTTTGTAGTGTTCTGGGCAATGTGGGCAGTAATAACCCTCCCTATTGATATTTATATCGAAGACAGCATGATTATACTAAAGACATTATCGGGAAAGAAGCGATTTAAAATAGCAAAGATAGAGCCTATTGATGTACATTCGTTTCTAATCGGTAGAACTTATGGTATTGGCATTGATACAAACAATGTTAAGATCGGCACATTTACTACAGTAAGGAGAGAGAAAGTTTTAGCGTACTGTGTCATGAATAAGGGCATATTTATCGAAACTGAAAATGGGAAAAAATTCGTAATAGCCGTTGATGGAGTAGACAAGATAATAAAAAAGCTTGGGGAAAGAAGCCATGTCCAAAGTTAAAGTTATACTTGAGAAAGAGTTCTGGAACTATCTTGGAAATAAGGACACCTTCTATTCACTCGTGTTTCCAGTAATTTCATTAATCTCCGTTCTAGTATTTCTTATCCTGACAAATTCCCAATATATAACCCCACAATCACGAGCATTAGCATATAACCAGATACTTTCAAACCCCCGCCTTTTTGGAATATCGAGGAGATCATTAAATACTCTTGGTGATACTGCAATAACTATTGCAACAATGATAGTTCAAATTCCAATGGTGATACAGGTTTTTGCGTTTTTTACTACATACAATATTATACTAACATCCTTTGCTTTTGAGAAAATAAACAAGACAATGGAGGTTTTATTCGCAACACCTGTAGAGGAAAGCGATATTGTTTTGGGCAAAATGATCGCCAGCATTATTGCTGGTTTAATTACGACATTTTCGGCTATATTAGTTAATCTTGGAGCTATCCAGTACATATTTGTAACATCTCTCGGAAAACTATGGACACCCACTATAGGGTACATATTCTTGTCCATCATTCTACCAATTTCAATGCTTTTATTTGCTTTGCCTTTTGGATTGTTTATAAGTATGAAAGCGAGGAGTATCAATCAAATGAAATTTGGAGGATTTGTAGGCCTGATACCCTTTTTGTTATTTGTATTGGCAATGAAAGTTCCTCCTCAGCAATTCTTCACAATTGTTCAACTTTTGGGAAGCACTGGATTTGTGATATCTCTTATTCTGGCATTATTATCAAGAAGATTCATCAATCGTCTTGCTTTCATAGCTAATTAAGGTGATGCTCATGCTTGAGGTTGACAATATTAGTACAGGTTACGGTAATGGTGATGTGGTAAAAGATCTGAGCTTTATCGCAATAAAAAAGGAAATTTATGTGTTATTGGGAGCCAATGGTGCGGGTAAAACTACAACGTTTAGAGTAATCACCGGCATTTTACCCCCTTCTAAAGGTAGAGTAGTAGTTGATGGAATTGATCTTTGGGTAGAACCTGAAAAGGCTAAGAGAAAGATTGGATATTTACCTGAAGGGGAAAGAGTTTATCCAGATTTGAGTGTTTATAAAAACCTACTCTTCTTTGCCAAAATCTATGATGTTAAAGAGGAAAGGATCAATGAACTTCTAAAAGAATTTGGACTTAAAAAATACAGAAATGTAAAAGCTGGACATCTAAGCAGGGGACTTAGAAAGAGACTCGCTTTGGCGAGAGCATTACTTCACGATCCAGATATTTTGGTTTTAGACGAGCCCTTCAGCAATCTAGACATTCCCACAGTTTTAAGCTTAAGAGACAAAATTTTTGAAATGTTGAAAGAAGGGAAGATAATTTTATTCTCAACCCATATCCTAAGCGAGCTCCAAAACTTTGAGGGAGTGAAATGCAGGGTGGGAATAATGAAAGAGGGAAGGTTAGTTTTAGAGGAAAGACTGGAGAATTTACTTAATAGGATTAGAAACATTGATGTAGTGCTTAAAGTTGATAAAAAGCAACAGGCAAAGGAACTCCTAGAGAAGTTTGGTTATTCAGTTAATTTGGAGAGCACTGGTGTCACTGTTAGAGTTTCTAATTATAATGATGAGATCCCAGCAATAATGAAAATACTCCTTACTCAGGAGATTAATATCTACGAAGTAAAAACAAAAGAAGCCCCGATAGAAAAAATATTCATTGAAACAACAAAGAGTTATTAATCCTGCAGATTTGTATGGGAAGCTGTCCATTGCTTGCAATGAAACAAGGATACCCTCAGTGTCCATCTTTTAAATACAATATCGACAAACTTTTAGAGCTTTATTATGCTTACAAAAGACAAACCAAACAAAAAGGTGAGAAGAATGAAGGTAGGTAAAAGGATATTTTTGTTATCGCTCGTCCTTTTTTGTATATTGTTTTTATTTACAACTCAATTGACGTCCGCAGATTATTATGTAGTTTTAGATCAGAATATGTCTTCTTTAGAGTCTTATGCTCGAAAAATCGCCGACTTTCATAATGGTGTCACGGTTATTTCAAATTTTTCTGACTTAGAATTTTTGAAGAGTGACGACCAAGTTCTATTCATTGTAAACTATTCAAAGTTTAACGCCAATTTTGTTTATTCTATCTATAACAATCTTGACTTTAATAATGATGGCATTTATGATCCAATAATCGGTTTTTATCCAGTTAAAAGCAAAAACGGCTTTA
This sequence comes from Thermococcus sp. JdFR-02, assembly GCA_002009975.1. GTDB lineage: Archaea > Methanobacteriota_B > Thermococci > Thermococcales > Thermococcaceae > Thermococcus_C. The sequence goes on along the minus strand of MTLP01000042.1, from coordinate 144,374 downwards.
TATATTGGGTTAATAGTTTAACTTCCTCAAAGCTAGAATATGGAGCTTTATTCATTTGTCCTTCATGTCCATCTAAAATCAAAATCGAAAATCTAACAAATGGAAAAGCTTACTTTCTTGAAGGAGATAGTGCCAGTTATGAAAACTATCTTAAATATTCTCAGAATACCTCTCTGATATGGATAACTGGGCATGGTAGCCCTTATGGGATCAATCTTATCACTTGGCGTTTCAATAAAGATTATATAAGAAATCCAAAAGGAAAAGTATTTATCTTTGAGTCTTGCAGTGTTGGCATGATTTGGCAGACTAAGGGACCATTGGTTTTGGATCTGCTCAATAACGGTTCTTTGGTAGTAATAGCGTCCGTAGACACAGGAGGAGTTTCATATTTGGAGAATACGCTCTGGCTCTCAAACTACTCTCTCGGCAAACTCGTTCAAATAAATAATGCCTACTTCAAAAAGGTCGGTGTGAACCCCAAAGTAGTCCTCTTTGGAGACCCCGCGATAAAAATCTTTAAAGAGAAAGGTTTTTCAGAGATTTCAATAAACGAAGCAGGTATTTTAAAGTTCCTCTTTCCGAAGATAGATGGTTATGTTTACATCCCATCGGATGAGAAGTTAAGCGATTTAAGAAAAATCTTACTTGCATTTAAAATATATGGCAACATTTTTAATCCCCTTGATCTTTGGAGGAGTATTGTAACTCAGAACGGCATATTCGGCATTATCATGATTATTGCATTAGTTGTTTTAGGATCCAATTTTAACAAAATAGACAAGAAAAACTTGGTCATAAGCCTTTTATCGGCACTTGCAGTGTTTTTTGGATTGTCCCTGTTTTTTGATAGCTACCCATTAACCATCTCCATGAAAATAATGCTTAGTTGGGCGTTAGTACTTTTTATTGTCCTAACGTTTGATAAGATAAAAGCTTTACCTCTACTTCTCTTTCTTCCCGTATTATTGTTTATTTTTGCAGCCTGGACAATAAGGGTTATAAGTTTGAGGTATGCAATCTTTGCCCTCATAGTTGGTATTGTGGCTAATTTATTCATCTCAGGTTTGTTATATGGTGTAGCTATGCTGCTTAGGAATAATCTAATGAAGCCAAAATAAGTTGTGAATATAGCTGCTTAAATAATGTCATTTCATGCCATCTTTTCCTCTTTCGTGTGAAATACTTTTATAAAGGCTCTATTTTAAATTTATTTCCATGACGCATCACTATGGATATGTAAGTGCGGTTTTAGCCGCCCTGCTCTTTGGAATAAGCTCAACGCTTAATAAAATTGCCCTTAGAAATGTTCATCCAATGATAATAGCGGGAAGTATCTATCTAACGGCGGGGATAGTTTTAATGCTTCTTCGCTTTACGCCGCTCAAAGACAAGCTCCTCAAAAAGCTTGAATTTAAGGTTAAAACTCAAGAGTTCTTTTCAAGGCGAGATCTTTTGATATTAACTTTTATAGTACTTTTTGGATCTTTCTTAGCCCCTCTTTCATTCATGTTCGGCTTGAATAAGACAACAGCTGTTAATGCATCCCTCTTACTCAACACCGAGACATTGTTCACTGTTTTAATAGCTCTTTTAGTCTTTAAAGAAAAAGCCTCAAGAAGAAGCATTATCGGAGTTCTCTTAATCCTAATTGGAGCCGTTGTGATCTCAACAGAGAACTTTAGAGAAGTCGAGCTGAGTAAGGGTATTGTCGGGAATATTCTAATAATCTTGGCAGGTCTTTCATGGGCAATAGACAATAATTTGAGCAAGCTGCTAAGCGTTAAGAGGGATCTGCTTTTGGTAACCTCACTAAAAGGGCTGTTTGGAGGGAGCGCGCTGTTGATTCTGGCTTCTCTAATTGGAATTCCTTTCTACATCCCACTTCAAAGCCTCCCTTATATACTAACGGTCGGTGCTTTCAGCATAGGCTTTTCTATCGTATTATTTCTATTTGCTCTAAGAGAAATTGGAGCTATGAAAACGGGGGCAATTTTTTCGACTTCCTCATTAATTGGCGCTTTCTTTGCTTTTCTAATTCTCGGAGAGAGCTTCACTCTTTTAAAAGCATTTTTCGGCATTTTGATGTTCTTTGGAGTGTATTTGTTATCTTTGGAGTAAACCTTATGTGAAAAAATGCTCATTAATTTCTGGGTGATGGTATGGAGATCAAACTACCAGAACCAAGAATTAAAGGGGAAATGAGCCTTGAGGAAGCGATATACAGGAGAAAGAGCATTAGAAGATATACCTCAGAACCATTAACCCTTGGCGAGCTCTCTCAAGTTCTCTGGGCGGCTTATGGAGTAAACCTCTGGGGAAAGAGAACCTCTCCAAGTGCAGGTGCGAGGTATCCTTTTGAGGTATACACCGTTGTGAGCAGTGTTGAGAATCTTGAGCCGGGGCTGTACCATTATGATGGGAAGAAGCATGTTCTAAAGGTTATTCGAAAGGGAGATTTAAGAGAAGAGCTCGCTCGTGCATGTCTCGGGCAGAAGTGTGTTGCTACCGCTCCAGTGAACATTGTGATAGTTGCCCACTATGAAAGAACCACGAGCAGGTATGGTAAGAGGGGAATAAGATACGTGCACATAGATGCGGGACATATGGGACAAAATATTTACCTCCAGGCGACGGCTTTAGGCCTTGGAACTGTTGCAGTTGGTGCTTTTCGAGACGAGGAAGTCAAAAAGGTAATTGATATTGAAGGAGATCCGCTATATATCTTCCCTCTTGGAAGGCCTGCTGAATAACTCCCAAGCTCTCTTTTATTCTCCTATACATTTCTGTCCAGTAACATTTATAAGAACATTTGCACAATTGCTCAAATGTAGAGGTGATAAAAATGAGTAATGAAAAAGGGACGGAAGTGTGTAAGGTGTATGAGGAGCATTTAGACAAAATCCTTAAAGCCAAAGAAAAATTGCCTGATGATGAAGTTATTCTTGAGGTTTCCGACTTCTTTGATGCTTTAGGAAATCCAACAAGACTTAAAATACTCTTCGCTCTGCTGGAGGATGAGCTTTGCACGTGTGATTTATCAAACATTACTGGCTTGTCAGTTTCAGCTATATCTCACCAGCTTAGGATTTTAAAGGATAGAAAAATTGTTACATACAGAAAAGATGGAAAGAACGTCTTTTACCGCTTAGATGACGAGCATATAAGGGAGATTCTGAAAGTTGCGCTCAAGCACATGGAGGAGTAAACATGCCAAAGAAGCTCAAATTAGAAGGTCTTGACTGTGCTAGCTGTGCCTATGAAATTGAAGAAGCATTAAAAAAAGAAGGCTTTGAGTTTGCTATGGTAAACTTTGCCACCAAGGAAGCTGTGATAGAGGGAGACATCGAGAAGGCTAAGGAGATAATAAAGAGGGTTGAGCCGGGAGTTAAGGTCATTGAGAAGGACGAGCACGAACATGACCATCACCACCATGACCACGACGACCCGAGGAAGATGCTCCACTTCATAATCCCTTCACTTTTGCTGTTCATCATTGGAATAGTTCTGAGGTACTACTACAACTACGACAATGCCTTTGTGCTTGGAATATTTGTTGTGAGCTACCTCTTAGTGGGTTGGAAAGTGTTAAGGAACGCTTTTGTCAACTCCATACATGGAAATGTCTTTGATGAGAACTTTCTCATAGCTATAGCCACGCTTGGTGCATTTGCAATTCGAGAATATCCAGAAGCTGTGGGAGTTATGCTGTTTTACACTGTTGGTGAATTCTTCCAAGATTTAGCCATTAACAGGTCAAGACGTTCTATTAAGGCTTTATTAGCTTTAAAGGCAGAGTATGCAAACCTCAAAGTGGGGGATAAGATAGTCAAAGTCAAGCCTGAGGAGCTTAAAGTTGGTGACATAATAATCATAAAGCCCGGTGAGAGAGTTCCCGTTGATGGGATCATCATTGAGGGAAGTTCAAATGTTGATACATCGGCTTTAACCGGAGAGAGCGTTCCAAGAACTGTAAAGGAAGGAGGGGAAATCTTATCAGGGATGGTAAACTTAAGCGGTCTTCTGATAGTCAAAGTTACGAAAGAGCTTAAAGAGTCAACTATTTCGAGGATTTTAGAGCTTGTGGAAAATGCAAGTGCAAGAAAGGCTAAAACAGAGAAGTTTATCACAAGGTTTGCTCACTACTACACCCCAGCGGTTGTGGGATTAGCTGCACTTATTGCTTTAATTCCACCACTAGCCTTTGGAGAATCTTTTTCTGATTGGCTCTACAGGGCTTTAGTGCTCTTGGTAATCTCATGCCCTTGCGCTTTGGTGCTTTCAATACCTCTCGGCTACTTTGGAGGAATTGGAAAATCTGCTAGGGAAGGAATACTAGTTAAGGGATCAAACTTTCTTGATGCGCTTAGTAAAGCAACAATTGTGGCTTTTGATAAAACTGGGACGCTAACAAAGGGTGTCTTTAAAGTTACAAAAATAGAAACGAGGAACGGTTTCAGCGAAGAGGAAATTTTGAAATTTGCAGCTTTAGCAGAAGCACATTCAAATCATCCAATTGCAAAGGCAATAAAAGAAGCCTATGGAAAAGAAATCAACGAAGCCCAAATAAAAGAACATGAAGAGATAACAGGACATGGCGTTAGGGCAAAAATTGATAAAACAGAGATAATGGTTGGAAATGATAGGTTACTGCACAAATTCGATATTGAACATGATACATGCCACGTAAAGGGGACCGTTGCTCATGTTGTCGTTAACAGAAAATACGCGGGCTACATAGTTATATCTGACGAGATAAAAGAAGATGCTCCAAAAGCTGTTAGAGAACTAAAGCGCTTAGGTGTTAAAAAGGTTATAATGGTAACTGGGGACAGCAAAGATGTTGCAGAGGAGATAGCAAGACAAATAGGCTTGGATGAGTTTTATGCCGAGCTGCTACCAGAGGACAAAGTGAGAGTTATTGAAGAGCTTGAAAAGAAAAAGGGTTCAAATGATACAATAGTTTTTGTGGGCGATGGAATAAACGATGCACCCGTTATTGCAAGAGCTGATGTGGGAGTTGCAATGGGTGCTTTAGGAAGCGATGCCGCTATTGAAACAGCAGATATAGTTATAATGGACGACAAGCCTTCAAAGTTGCCTACAGGGATAAAAACCGCAAGAAAGACACAAAGGATAGTGTGGCAGAACATAATCTTTGCTCTTGGGGTTAAGCTGGCTTTCATAAGCCTTGGAATTCTTGGAGAAGCTACAATGTGGGAGGCAGTGTTTGCAGATGTTGGTGTTGCATTAATAGCGGTGTTCAATGCAATAAGGATTTTAAAATAATTTTCATTTTTGAAAATTTTGTCCTTTTCTACTTTCAACTTTGACAATAATAAGCCTATTAGCTTTTCAAATTAAAAATAATCATGGATAATAAAGTAGGTGATGTGAAATGTATGTCTATAAGAAAGAGACCAAACTGAGCTTTGAAGAAGCAGTTGATAAAGTCAAAGAGGAGCTCAAAAAGGAAGGTTTTGGAGTACTGAGTGAGATAAGGATTGATAAGCTCTTTAAAGAGAAGCTTGACTTAGATATGGAGAAATACGTCATCTTAGGTGCATGCAATCCAAAATTTTCAAGTCAGCTCATGGAAATCGACTATGACAGTGGAGCATTTTTACCATGCAATCTTTTAGTTTACACTAAAGACGAGAAAACTTACGTAAGCCCCCTACTTCTAACGAAAGCTATGGAAGTGGCAGAAAATGAGAGGTTATTAAAAGTTGCTGGACAAATTGAAGAGATTTTGAAAAAAGTTGTTGATAAAATTTAACTTTTTCATTCTTTTGGTTAAAAATGTTATTAAAGTTTGAGAATTAAAACCTAATGGTGGTGAGTAATATGGAAGATGAAAAAGAAATACACAAAGAGCACATGCATGAAGAACACAAAGAAATGAGAATGCATCAACATGAGGAAAGCAAAAAGCATGAACATCATGAAATGCATAGACACGAGATGGAGGAAGAAAAGCATGAACACATAAATCATGAGCACGGAGAGCACAAGCATTCGCATGCAGAGCACCATAAAATGATGATGGAGGACTTCAAGAGGAGATTTATAATTTCTACCATACTTACGATTCCGATACTGCTCCTATCTCCGCTGATTCAAAAGTTCCTTGGCTTTACATTCACTTTCCCTGGTGATAGGTATGTCCTCTTCACACTGTCGGCGGTGGTCTACTTCTACGGCGGAAAGCCGTTCCTAACAGGAATGAGAGATGAATTTAAGAAGAAAACCCCAGGAATGATGACGCTAATAGCTTTGGCAATCACGGTTGCCTTTTCCTACAGTGCTGCAGTAACCTTTGGTTTGCCCGGAAAGACGTTCTATTGGGAGCTTGCAACGCTTATTGACATCATGCTTTTGGGGCATTACATAGAGATGCGCTCTGTTCTCGGTGCTTCAAGGGCTTTAGAGGAGCTAATAAAGCTCATGCCAACTGATGCTCACCTAATAACTCCTGAGGGAATAAAAGATGTTCCAGTGAGCGAGCTCAAGAAGGGAGATATAGTTTTGGTCAAGCCCGGCGAGAAGATACCTTCTGATGGCATCATAATTGAGGGAGAGACGAGCGTAAACGAGGCGATGCTTACCGGTGAGTCAAAGCCCGTCTATAAGAAACCAGGTGCCATTGTTATTGGTGGTTCAATAAACTTAGAGGGCTCGATTAAAGTAAGGATTGAGAAGACGGGTAAGGACACCTACCTCATGCAGGTCGTCGAGCTTGTAAGACAGGCACAAGAGACAAGGTCAAGGACTCAAGATTTAGCCAATAGAGCAGCGTTTTGGCTTACACTCATTGCAATAACCGCTGGAAGTGCGACTCTCGGTACTTGGCTCTACTTAGGGAAGCCCTTTGTGTTCGCTCTCGAGAGAATGGTCACTGTGATGGTAATTACATGCCCCCACGCTTTGGGACTGGCTGTTCCTCTAGTGGTCTCAGTGTCGACGTCAATATCAGCGAGGAAGGGAATACTCATTAGGAACAGAGAAGCCTTTGAGAGGGCAAAAGATGTTCAGGTAGTTGTTTTTGACAAGACAGGAACTTTGACCGAAGGAAAGTTTGAGGTAACGGATATAATTCCATTGGATGAACTTGAAGACAATGAGATTTTAAAATATGCAGCTGCCCTTGAGGGACATTCATCACATCCAATAGCACAGGGGATAGTGGAAAAAGCAAAGGAACTTGGACTTGAGCTCTATGAGGTTGAACAATCTAAAGTACTACCTGGCAAAGGTGTTCAGGGAGTTATTAACGGCAAAGAGATTCTTGTTGTAAGTCCTGGCTTTCTTAAGGAAAACGGACTCTGGAAAGAGGATGAGCGTGTTAATAAGGTCTTGGAGCAAGGAAAGACAGTGGTGTTTTTAGTTATCGATGGAAAGCTAGCTGGTGCTTTAGCTTTAGCCGATAAGATAAGACCAGAATCGAGAGAAGCTATAAAGAGACTCCACGAGATGGGAATTAAAGCTTACATGCTCACAGGAGACAACGCTAAAGTTGCAAAGTGGGTTGCCGAGGAGCTTGGCCTGGATGGCTACTTTGCAGAGGTCTTGCCCCATCAAAAGTCGGAGAAAGTTAAGGAGCTTCAAGAAAAAGGCTTCATCGTGGCAATGGTTGGAGATGGAATAAACGATGCTCCTGCTTTGATTCAAGCGGACGTTGGGGTAGCAATTGGAGCAGGAACTGATGTGGCAATAGAAAGTGCTGACATAATCTTGGTTAAAAACGATCCAAGAGACGTCATAACGGCAATACACCTTGCAAGGGCAACCTATGGAAAAATGGTGCAGAACTTGGCATGGGCAACAGGCTACAACACATTTGCGATTCCTCTGGCAGCGGGAACGCTTTACAACTATGGGATACTATTAAGCCCAGCGGTAGGTGCTTTGTTAATGAGCCTAAGCACAGTTATAGTTGCAATAAATGCGAGGTTTTTGAAAGTTTGACGGCTGAGTCTCTGAATTTTTTCTTTTTAATATTTCAGCATTTGTTAATCTGCTAATGTTTATGTCTGCCATAGAGTGTTGAGTATAATGTTTCTAAAGTGAGTCCCTTCTTTTTTATTTCTTCAACTGTTATTCCGTTCTTTACTAAGAGCTTGTTAATTTCAGGCGGTTCTGCATTTTTAAGTAGGATAAAGTTGTTTGTGAGTTTTGGAGAATAACCGAATTGTTTAAGTAGCTCTAATGCCTTTCTGACTTCCTGCACTTTGATGAGAACACTCTCTTCAAATGAAAAATGCTTTTTAAGTTCTTCTAAGCTTCCGGGGAATAATACACGCCCATCTTTTATCACCGTCAGCTTTTCACATATCTCATCAACATCGCTCAGAATATGTGTGGAGAACAAAGCCGCGGCCTTCTCCTTTTTCACGTACTTTTCTAAGAAGTGCTTAAATCTCAAGCGCCATTCTGGGTCCAAATCCTTCATTGTTTCAGTCTATAAGGAGGATTTTGGGCCTTCCAATAAAAGTCCTCGCTATTGCAACCCTCCGCTGAGTCCCGTTTGAGAGGGTTGAAACCTTCTTTTTTAGCATACTCTTTAATCTCAAAGAGTTCCAACAAGTCCCGTAGCTCCTTCTCATCATAAACTCCTTTCAGTAAAGCGTAGCGTTTTAAGTTGTCTCAAACAGTCAAGTCTGGATACAAAGGGTCATACTCTGGGAGGTAGCCAATTTGGGCCTTAACCTCAGGATTTTCCGCAGGATTAACTCCTAACACACTAATGCACCCTTCATCGGGGACTAATATCCCCAGAATAAGTCGGAATGTAGTAGTCTTTCCAGCCCCATTGTGTCCCAAGTAAGCGTGTACTTCCCCACTTTTTGATGCGAAACTCACTCCAGTTAAAACTTTCCTGCCTTTTATACTTTTGCTAACGTTTTTGAGTTTTTTGGGGTTGGACTTTCTTTATCCATGGCATTAGCAATTTCCCTGTTGCTGTCCGCGGGTGCATTCTTGGCTTCGCTTGCAATAATAAAAGGACTAGGGAAAAGGTTGGGTGAAAAGATTGTGCTTAATTAAAGGTGATTGCCATGATAGTATTCGGGGAGGTAAAGAGGGGCAAAAAACGCTATGAAGAAGGTAACCCCTTTGCCATATCAAAGTGCTTATAATACAAAGCACCTGAGTCAAGCCCAATGGTTATCACGATAAAGCCGTATGCGGAAGTCCCCATGGCTTTTGAGAACAGAATCTCAGCGGGACAGACTGGCGCCGAGAGCAGGATCTCTAAAATCCCAAACGCTTTTTCCCTGCTCACAGGCCCACTTAAGAATAATCCCGTCATTACAGAAAACGCCATGCTGAGCGTGCCAAGTTGGACAGGAGCTGGATTCAATATTGGCAGGTTCAATAACGGCACGACACAGCACACATGCTCTTTTAGAGAGCAATCTTCACATGGGTTATCCCACAATGTAAATAAAAAGGAGAAACTTAAAAGGGTTTTTCTAGCATATAGGGTTTCCTCAGTTGTTTATCAGTATAGATACACAACACAATAGTTAAAACCACAGAAAATGCTAAAGAGGTCATGGAAAGTTTTTCAAGTGCTAAAGACGCCCTTAGAACGTTTAGAAGATGAGTTATTGGATTCAACAGCAATATTTTGGAGGATGATTTGTAATATGCTGGTGAAAGTAGTGTTAGTATCCATGGCAAAATACTTGTGAATGCCTGAACCTTATATGGGTTCCTAATTGTTGCTCCCAAAACTATTGCAATACTTCCAAGTTCCCCAGCAATTAATGCAAATGATGTCAGAAGAAGTGGGATGTTAATGGTGCTGGAATATTTAATAAGCAGAAGTAAAGCAATAAGTGTTTGGGGTACCCCCAAAAGAACATACGCTAGGAACATTGATAATACAACTTTTTCAATACTCACCGGCAAGGTTGAATATAGCTCTAAAAACCTCGGTTCAAACACTGTACTAACTCTAAATGACAGCATTAGTAGCAACAACCCAACAAAAGATATTACTATAAATCCCGAAATGAGATATGCCTTGAAAGTACTTGGAGCCTCCTTTGAATTCAGAAGGATAAGCGCCAGAAAGGACAAGGGTACTACAAACAGGCTTACAATTATCTGCAACATGTAAATCCTCATGCCTTTAAGTTCCATTAAGATCAAAGCCTTAATCATTATTTCCACCTCCAATGAGCGTCATTATTGCTTTTTCGAATGATGGAGAATTCACCTCGAGATATTCAATCCCCGAAGTCTTCAAAATGTGTTGAATGGCATTTAAAGCACTTTCAAGATCTTCAAAAGCCATTTCATAAATATTTCCTTTTTTTTCACCCATGATGTTAAGCTCTTCCATGAGGTGCTTAAACTCTTGGGTCTCCTGAGGAATCAGTCTTATCTCTGTTGGCGTTTTTAATAGCTTTGAAATCTCTCCAGTTGTTCCACTTGCAATAATTTTTCCGTTGATAATAACGTATATTCTATCACAAATTCTCTTTACTTCATTTAGGTCATGGCTTGCTAAAAGAACTCCTTTTCTTTTGTTTTTCTGTATAGTTCCCCATATTCTAAACTTAGTATTTATGTCGACCATGCTAGTTGGTTCATCTAAAATTAAAAGCTGGGGTTCTTGTATTAATGCCATAGATAAAAGAAGAGATTTCATCATCCCTCCGGAAAGTTGGTAACCATAGAATTTTCTTGCTGAATCGAGGTTTGTTAATTTCAAAACATTATTGAGTTTTTCTTCAAGCTCTTTTTTATCTTTAATGCCTTTCATGAGCAAAATGTAGTGTAGAATTTCCTCAACAGTTAAGGAGGGATAATATAAGGGGTATTGGGGGACATATCCAACAATCCCCCTAATTTTTTCTGGTTTCTTTGAAACGTTGATTCCCATAACTTCTATCTTACCTTTTGTTGGTTTTAAAAGTCCTAGAATCTGCCGTATCAGTGTGGTTTTTCCTGCACCATTTGGTCCGATTAAGCCCACTATTTCCCCTTTTCTTACAAACATTGTTATATTATCATTAGCTCTTTTGCCATTTGGATAAATTTTAGTGAGATTTTCAATATTGATAATTTTTTTCATTGCATTACCTCCAGTTGTCTTTTGTAATTTGAATTAACGTATATCCTCAAGAACTCTTTGAGATCCTTGAAGTGCTCAATGTTGCATGTACCTTTAAAATTATTCATAATTCCCATCCATTTACATCCTCCATAGCACACAGGGGCGAACTTACATGTATTAACACAGACAGGTTCGAAGTTTATTAATTTGTACCATCTAGGATTCGTTATTACCAACTTTCCATCAGGAGAGATATACCCATCGGGAGTAGAATATAGGAATCCTCCACATTTGTATACGTTCAGATTTTCATCCACTGCGAAACTAAATGCATGAGATGCCATACAAGGTGCGACAGATAGCAAGGGATTGGCAATTTTATAGCCAAGCTCTGTGGCATATTTATACATCTCTAGCAACATTTTTGAAACATGACTGTCTAATCGATATATTGCACCATCAAATATATCATTTTGAGAGGGATAGATATACCTGAAATCAACCTCTTTTATCTTGTTCATAATCCCAACTTCTTCTTTTAGGTATTTTAATAAAGTTTTAACTGATTCTATGTTTTCCTCAGTGATATTCGAACGAAGGACAATTCTATCTTTATAAAGATCTATGTTATCAATTAGATTTTTAATTATTATTTCAAAACTACTTTTGCCATTTGGAAGAGGTCTAAGTTTGTCATGTTCTCCTTGCATACCATCTATTGTTATCTGAACATTCTCTAAGTAATCTGAGAGTTCTTCCCCAACTTCCTTTGTAAATAGGGTGCCATTAGTCACAAGAGCTATACTAGTATGAATCCCATTAACTCTCAACTTTTTAACGTCTTTACAGATCTCTTTTGCAATATCATAGTTCATGAGAGGTTCTCCTCCAAATAGAGCTATTGCTAAAGCTTTTACAATGTCCTGATGTTTAGTAATGTACTTGTATAACACCTTCCATTTTTCAACAGTAAGATATTTTGTATCATTTCTCATGGATTGATAACAATATGGACACTTAAGATTGCATGCAGATGTTAGACTTACAAATATCCCCATCTGAAGTGGAGTGTATTTTAATGAGTTCATCTTAAGCTTTACAATCTCCTTTTCATCAACAGTTGATGGTACAAGAAAGCCCAGATCAATTAGCTGTTGGAGAGTCTTTTCTTTGACTTCTTCAGATTTTCCCGTTTTGATATTCAAATATGTTTCTCTTGATAGTCCTATTATATGAGTATAGATTAGATGATAAAGGACTACGTATCCATTATAATCGGTTTCTATAACATATTTTGATAAAGTATAATCCACCATGATTTTTCCCTCCTTTATCTGGTTTTTTGAATACATAAAAAATAAAAAGGGGCTCAGGTCGGAAGTGGAAATGCGCCACAAAATCCGCATAAACCGCACACAAAGTTGGGTTCCCCAAAGGAGGGATTTCCAAATTCTAACACTATCACCTCTTCCTGACGCTCTGGCATAGTGCCCCCTCCATTTTTATCCGCTTCATCGTTACCTCAGCATACTTTCTTAAGTTGTACTTATACTTAAATTTTTCGTAAACTTATAGTTAATAATTTGAAGTTAGTAAATTTCTAAAAAAAAAGTAAGTCTTCAAAAAGCTTCTTTTCTAAAATCTAAGAAAATGAATTTAATAAAACTTTGAGTAGTATTTAAAACTTAAAAATTTAGTTAATTCTAAAGGTAGCATCTTTAAAATCATGGCAACGAGCATTAACTCTATGTTACCCTTTCTCACACATTCTATGATAGTCCTCTTAAATTTACACTATCTCCAAACATCTTCCTATGCCTCTCACACAGCCCTTTCACTTTCTTTATCTCTTCCGTTGTATGGCAATTGTGGAGCATGCATTCCTCGCTCTCGCAAAAGATCTCTTCATGCTTAAAATAAGCATAGAACTGAAGAAGGAGCATTTTCAACACTTTGTCAACCTTTACATCAATTTTCTCATCAAATCCAAATGAATGCATCATATAATATTGGAGAGGCTTTGCTGGAGCATAGAGTATTCCCTTAAGTGAAATTATCGCTGCAGGACCTATTACAATCATTCTAAGGTGATATCGCCCATCTTCTCCAAATGTGGCTATAAGCCTGTTAGTTATCAAAACTGTCGGCTCAGAGATATCAACATCTCGAGAGAAATATCTCAGCAGTTCCACACCATCATAGATAACCCCTTTTATGAGACCCCTCTTTTCGTTCTCGACTTCCACCGGAAAGGGCTCGTAAAATTCTCTCTTATTTGGGTTCCTCACTCTTATGTAAGCTAGAAAATAGGGGTCTTTAAATTTATAGGGATTAAATTCTACAGAGAACCTGAAAAACTTTCTAATCCCCTCAAAAAATAAAAAGGAGTCCCAAAAGGAATCTTCAACGTAAATCTTCATTGGGATCACTCCAGTTCTTTAAGCTTCTCTAAAGCCACTTCAGCAGCTCTCTTTCCGCTTAAGAGCATTCCTCCAAAGGTTGGCCCCATTCTTGGAAGCCCAAAAACTGTAGAAACTGCCATTCCCGTAACTATAAGTCCTGGATAAACTTCACTTGTGTGATTTATAACCGCGTCTTCGCTCTCCTCAACCCACATTGAGCCGTGTCCTCTCGTCTTCAGGAGCCCTTTTTCTTCGAGCTTCTTGGCAACAAAGGCATCGTGTCCGGTAGCGTCTATTACAATCTTTGACTCAAGAGCTATTGGGTCAACACAGGTTATTTGCCTTGGCAAAGCTTGAACTGGAGTCCAGTTAACCACAACACCTGCAACTTTCCCATCTCTTATAACAACATCATCAAAGCTCGTCATATTGAGGAACTTCACTCCCGCGTCACATGCTGCTCCAATAAGCTTTGAACATGCATGAGGACCATCTGCAACGTAGAGACCTTCTGTGTATTCCTCATATGGAACACCAAGTTCTTCTAACACTTCTTGTGCTGGTGCCCTTACTGTTATCTTGTTCATTAAGAATCCTCCGATCCAAAAGCCTCCTCCAAGATAGTTGTTCCTTTCTATAACTAAGACCTTTTTACCTGCTTTTGCAAGCTCTTTAGCGGCGGTTAATCCACTCGGTCCTGCGCCTACGATTATAACGTCTGATTCTGTGTATTCTCTAAGCATGCTGTAGAAAGTATCGACTATAGCTGAGGTTACATCCTTTTCACTAACCTTTGCCAGTATCTTTGCCATGTTATCACCGAGTTATGAATAATAATAACTCAGTTTTAAGTTTTGCGCATGTTAACTCTCAGCCAATATAACATTATATCTTTTAGATATCCAAAATTTGTCCCTTATTTTTTACACTTTGTTAAAGATAAGGGTTATAGGTTTTCTAACTGAGTAATATATGGTGAAAGATAATGTTTGAAAGTTTTGGAGATTATCTCGTTCATATGGGAGAAGGTGAATGGGGGTGGCACGATATGATGGGATTTGGCTTCTTAGGATGGGGCTGGGCTATATTTATGCTCCTATTCTGGGTTGCAATAATTGTGGGAGTAGTCCTATTAATTAAATGGCTTTTAGAACAAGGAACATCAAAAACGGCTTCAAAAAAGACTGCTCTAGAAATACTTAATGAGAGATACGCAAGAGGAGAAATAGACGACGAAGAATACGAAAAAAGGAAGAGAAAGCTTCTAGAAGGTTAGTCCCTTCCATTTGTTTGCATATTTTTTACATTTTTTTAAGTTATCCCTCTAATTTTATCAGAATACAGATGAATCTGCTCGATGAATAAAGGCGGTGGAAAATGAACTCGAAAAAATACGACCAGCAGAGAATTCACTTAATTGTCAAGAGGCTTAAAAATACACATGTTGAGTTTTTAGAGTGTAAACCACCGCGAGGTTTCTCTCATTGTGTCAAGATAGCGGTGCTTATTGACGCGAGAGTGGAGGAAGTTTTTTCTCTCGTGTCCAACATCAGCAATCACGTGTTGTTCTGGCCGGAATATGAGTTTAAATCTGAAGGTGATGGAAAATTGGAGAGGGGGATGATCTATTACACCCGCGAAAAAGGAGCAGGAAAGTGGGTAAAATATCGGATTGTTGACTTTAAAGAAAACTACTTATATTCCGGAGAGATGCTGGAAGAGAACACATTTTTAAAGAAATTGCGGTATGAACACTACTTCATCCCTGTGAATAACATGACCCTCAGTATTGAGAGCGTATATTACTCCCTTCGCTATGGTTTTCTGGGGAAAATCTTGAATCTCCTCATAGCAGAGCGCATCATCAAAAAGAGGCTTTTAAGAGCTCACTTAAAGCTAAAAGAAGTGGCAGAAAAAAGAAAGATCTCTAGTTAAGCAAACACCGCTTTGTATAATCCGACTATTATGTCGCCAACTTCACAGTAGACGTCCATATAGTTAGCTTTCACTTCTTTAAATATCTTTGAACCCATCTCTTTTACTTCCTCCAGCGTGAATCCGAGATGTGTATCCTTTAAAGTCTCTTTAAATTCCTCATGTTCATGCTTGAGGACATCAACTATTATTACCTTACCACTCTCTTTTAAGACATCCTTCATGCTCTCTAAGACTTTTTCAGGCTTTAAAAAGTGATGCAAAGCTAATGTTGAAATTACAGCATCAAATTTCTCAGGAACATTTATGTTGTAATACTCATTTGCTATTTTGATTGATTCTTTAATTTTCTCGGCAACTCCCCAAATTGGTGTAATCTTTCTCTCTTTTAGTCTTTTCAGCATGCTTGGAGTTATATCCAAAGCATAAACATCCACTTTGACTCTCCTTTCCTCAAGCTTCCTTTTAACCCTCTCTGTGAAAAACCCTGAGCCAGCCGCAATGTCTAAGAGCTTAATGTTTTCCTTATTTAGCTTTAGGATTTCTTCAACTATGTCGTCAACTATTGTCTCTATGCACTCCTCCCTAAGATAGTCCCTCACAATATCGTCCCTTTGGGGTGCTTCTCCTTCAAAGTACTCTATTTGCTCTATAAGCTCATTAGCTGAGCTCTCATCGAAGCCGAGCTTTTTCAAGAATTCTTTAACCTCACTCATGCTCGGTATCATTGCTTTATCCCCCTGAAGCCTTTCTCCAAGTCCTCAATTAAGTCCTCAACATCTTCTATTCCAACTGAAACTCTGATAAGAGAGTCTTTTATGCCAACTTTCTCCCTTTCCTCTTTTGAAAGGGAGGCATGGGTCATTAAAGCTGGTAGCTCAATTAGTGATTCCACTCCTCCCAAGCTTTCAGCCAGTGCAAAAATCTTCAAGCTCTCGACGAACTTTACTGCCTCCTCAAGGCCACCTTTAAGCTCGAATGAGAGCATTCCCCCAAATCCTCTCATCTGCCTCCTTGCGAGCTCGTGCTGTGGATGTGAAGACAAGCCTGGATAGTAAACCCTCTCAACCAATGGATGCTCTTCCAGATACTTCGCAATTCTCATAGCATTCTTCTCGTGCCTCTCCATCCTAACAGCAAGCGTTTTAATGCCCCTCATAACGAGCCAGGAGTCAAAAGGTGACAAAATTGCACCGACTGCGTTTTGATGGAACTTCAACTTTTCATAAATCTCATCGTCATTTACCATCACGGCTCCTCCGACAACATCGGAATGTCCTCCTAAGTATTTGGTAACGCTGTGGAGCACTATATCCGCCCCAAGGTCGAGGGGATTTTGGAAGTAGGGACTCGCAAATGTGTTATCCACAACCACGATTAAATCTCTCTCATGAGCAATCTCAGATATTGCCTTGATGTCAGCAAGCTTTAAAAGGGGATTTGTGGGAGTTTCAAGCCAAATCATCTTTGTATTTTCTTTTATTGCACTTCTAACATTCTCAGGCTCTCTTGCATCTACATAAGTAAATTCAATCCCAAAGCGCTCCATAACTTGGTTGAAGAGCCTTTTTGTTCCCCCATAGAGGTCGTCGAAAGCTACAACATGGTCTCTTTTCTTTAGTAATGCTAGGAGTATTGTAGATTCAGCCGCTAACCCTGAGGAAAAAGCCAACCCATACTTAGCGTTTTCAAGTGCTGCTAATTTTTTCTCAAGGTTATTCCTCGTGGGGTTGCCGCTCCTTGAGTAAACATAGCCTTCCTCAACTTCTCTCACACTTTTCTTTGCGAAAGTGGTTGAAAGGTGGATTGGGGAAACAACATCGCCATGCTGCATCTCACTTGGATCTTCACCGACGTGAATAGCCTTGGTTGAAAAGCCTTTCATCTCAATCCCTCCAGAACTTTTTCATCATCGATTTCAAAACCGTTCTCAAGAAGCCATTTATTGTTGAATATCTTTGTTAGGTAGTTCCTTCCAGTGTCTGGGAATATTATAACGACTTTCTTTCCTTTTACCCCTTTCTCTTTGAGATATCTTATTGTTCCATATAACGCCGCTCCTGAAGAACCTCCAACTAAAATCCCTTCTTTCCTTGCCAAGAAGCGTGTCATTGCAAAAGCTTCCTGATCATTGACAACAACTATATCATCAACTAGGCTCAAATCAACGGTCTCTGGGAGCAAATCTTCTCCTATTCCTTCTACTAAATAAGGATGAGCTTTTTTCACGGCCTCCTCTAGACTCATTCCCTTCTTCACGAGATTGTATATTGAGCCAACTGGATCAACACCTATTATCTTGACGTCTTTCCTTTCCTTTAAATAGCGTCCAATTCCAGTTATAGTTCCGCCAGTGCCTATTCCTGCGAAAAGATAGTCTATCTTTCCCTTAGTCTGCTCCCAAATTTCTTTAGCAGTTGTTTCATAGTGAGCTATTGGGTTGTACTTGTTAAAGTACTGGTTTGGGATGTAAGCATAGGGTGTTTCCTCAACTTCTTCCTCAAGAATACTCCTAAGCTCATCAAGTCTCTCCTCATCAACGAGCCTCTGCACATAATCAACTATCTCTTTAAGCTCCTCCATACTCACTGGCCTCTTCTTTTTCCAAATGAGATTTCTCACAGCCTCAGCCACTTTGTAGTATGAGTTTGGATCGCTTGGAGTGACTGCTGTGGGAGTTCTAATCACAAAAGCGCCTAAAGCTTCAAGGAGAAGCTCCTTCTCCAAGCTCATCTTTGTTGGCATTGTAAACACTGTTTTGTAGCCTTCAACCGCTGCAACCAAGGCTAAACCTACTCCAGTGTTCCCTGATGTGGGTTCAATTATCACTGCACCCTCAGCTATTTTTCCCTCTTTTTTAGCACCTTCAATCATATATTTTCCAATCCTATCCTTTACGCTTCCTCCAGGGTTGAAGAACTCAATTTTAGCATACAGCTCATTTTGAACGTTGAAATATTGCTCAATCTGTCTAAGCCTGATTATAGGGGTCTTTCCAATTGTTTGAAGGACATTGTCATAAATACCCAATTCTGTATAATTTTCTACCATTTAGCCCTCACCTACTCAAAGATGAATAAAAATGCATATATATCTTTCGGTTGTGGCAAAACTGCTTTTTGAAAAATCGAAAATAATTCGGATTTATTTAACAAAAGGTTTGAGATAAAAGGTTTTTAACCTTTTTCCAGTTTTTATACAATTTTGTCCATCAAAAATTTATAATAAGGCAAGTTCAAAACACAAACCTTCAAAATTGGAGAAGGGAAGCTTTAAGTACTATCTTTCAACCACATTCCCAATTTTTCCGATGTAGTATTGTTGTAGTGTCTCATACGCCCCCTGATCGTGCTTGCTGAAAAATATCTCGGTCGCATTTGTTCCACAATAAGGAATTATGGCATCACTCCCTCCAGGGTGAATACTTAGAAAGCTAGTTACGTTGTAAATTTTGTCTTCTACGATGATCCAGCAATCATTTGATTGGTTATGTTTTGACACCTCTTTGAGAGTTAAGATTATCCCCTCTTTTTCGGTATTTGTAATAGGAGATGCAGTCTGAGCTAAAATACTCCTGCTGTTATTTTCAGAGCTTATTGATTCAGGTTGGGCAAAGTAAAGTACTAGCAACCCCATAAATATGAGTGTCCAGATTACCATTATGGTCTTCCTTATTATGCCTTTGTTCAAAGCTCTTACTCTCTCGGTAGCTATCAAAATGCCTGCGAGGGAGTGGACGTAAAGGAGGGGAATAAAGATTATTGGGAGTATAATTGTGTGAATTCTGTAGGCAGAGGAATAGCTTATCCATTTGTCCACTAAAAAGTTCTTGGTCGTGAAAAATCCTGACAAGAGAGTAAGTAGAGTAACAAAAATTAAAAGCTCTCCTGAGATGATTAGAGCCTTATACTCCCTCTCCATAGTACATCCCTTTGCGCTTCGTGGCAAGTTGCTATCAACATTGCCCTCTGCAGGTATTTATGCCCACAAGTTTATAAATGGCGCAAAATCCGGTTAAGCCCGTGACAATCGCTATAAGTCCTATAAGAAGGACTACTGTTTTGTATGGCACCATATTCAGGACTCCAAGAGAAAGCAAGACCAGTCCTACTAATGTCCTTACAACTCTATCAACTGTTCCCTCATTTTTCTCCATCGCAGTCACCTCAATTTTGTATGTATTTAGAAAGATTTATATTATTTTTCCACAAAAATTAAAGTAATTACCTACAAAATGTAGGTGATGTTATGGACGAAAGGGACTTGAAAATTTATCAAATACTGAGAAAGAACGGGCGTGCAAAGCTCACAGAAATAGCGAAAGAACTTGGCTTGAGCCATCCATCTGTCAAAGAAAGGCTTGAAAAGCTGATCAAGCGAAAGGACATCACGATAAAAGCTCTCCTCAACATAAAGGAGAGGGGTTTTAAATGTGCTGTTGTAAATTTGCAGGTCGAGAGTATGGAGGAAGCGATTAAACTTGCAGACATCTTCGCTAAATGTCCCAGGACAATCTTTGTAGCACCAACAACAGGAAAGTACAACCTTAATATAGCCCTAATAGCGGAGAGCAATTTTCTCTTGGAAGCAACAATAGAGAACACAATAAGACCTCTTAAAAATGTGAAAAGTATGGATGTGTCCATTGGAGAGGCTCCAGCCTATCCAGAGTTCATCGATCTTAAGATTTCTCCTACGAAGGAAATAGCCCCATGCGGGAAGATTTGTAGAGACTGTTACCTCTATGAAAAGAGATGCAAAGGCTGTCCAGCAACAGTCTATTTCAGAGGATTCAACGATAGGAGATAGTGTTAATCTTTTGTAGCAATTATGAACCTCACAATGTCAAAAAAGAGATTTTCAACCTTTTCTATCCTAAAGCCAGCTTTTCCAATGTTCTTCTGTGTTTCCCTCACCATTGAAGTGCCCACCAGTGCTCTCATTATCGGGTCCATTAGGTAGAGTGGAATGTTCAAAAGCTTTGATTCACTTTTCATATGCTCCAAAAATATCGCCTTTCCTCCCGGTTTTAAAACCCTATAAACCTCTTTTAGCCCTTTAATTGGATCAGGCACTGTGCAGAACACAAAGGTGCTAACAACGGTGTCAAAAGTATTGTCCTCAAACTCCAAGTTTTGTACATCCATCAGGAGAAGCTTAACATTTTCTAAACCGAGCTCCTTCTTTCTTTTTTCAGCTTTTTCAAGCATTCCTTTGCTGAAGTCTATCCCAATTACTTCAACATCTTTTGGATAATAGGGGAAATTTTTGCCAGTCCCGACACCTACTTCAAGGACTTTACCCCTAGCTAAGCTTAACGCTTTCTTTCTGTACTTTGAAAAAGCTCTCATCTCCATTGGACTTTCAAAAAGGTCATAAATCTTCGAAAATCTATCATACTTTTTAGCCGTTTTGGACATCTTTCTCACTGAACTTAACTATATGGAAACTTTAAATTAATTTTGTTCTTACACTTCGGCAAATCAAAATGTATGACTTTTTCATATTGAAAATAATAAGCCTATTAGCATTTAGCTCAAAGTATATAGATAGAACAACAAAAGAAGGTGATAAAGATGGAGTGGAAGTCAATATTAGTTGGATTTTTACTTGGAGCGCTCATCGCAATTCCAATAGGCTTAGCTCACTCGGGATTTAACTATAACTATGAAAAAAGTTTCAGAATGCCCGTTTGGGGAATGCACGGTGGAATGATGGGTCATGGAATGATGAATGAAGACATGCATGAGGAAATGGAAGCATTTATGGAAAGTGGAGACTTTGCAGAAATGCACGAAGAAATGGAAAAAGAGATGGAAGAGCACATGGGCGAAGGCTGGAAGGAAATGCACGAGTATTGCGAAAGAATGATGGGCTTTGAAGAAGATGAAGAATGATCTTTAATTTTTTATTTTTATGAGGTGATGAGATGAAAAAGCTTTTCTTGCTTTTTATAGTATTATCTAGCCTCTTTTTGCTTTTTTCTATAACCCTAAACAATAATGAGCGACAAGATGTTTTTATTGGCACTTTGGTTGAAGGAAAGCCAATAAATGCTGAAAGTGCCAAGGTTTTAGCAGACAGAGATTGCGTGCCAAATGAATCTTATACAACACTTACATGTACGGCTATAATACAAGCTAAT
The DNA here is from genome assembly GCA_002009975.1 of Thermococcus sp. JdFR-02. Lineage (GTDB taxonomy): Archaea > Methanobacteriota_B > Thermococci > Thermococcales > Thermococcaceae > Thermococcus_C. The sequence goes on along the minus strand of MTLP01000042.1, from coordinate 122,824 downwards.
GAGGAGGTAATAAAAGTACGTTATACTCATCCAATTGACGTTCCATGTCTCTCAAGAGGAGATAAAGTCAATATACGTATGAAGGATAATTCAACGGTGGAAATTTTCCGCGTAGGTAAGCCTTCAATGGAACATTGAGGTGATGCTTTTGAAGTTAAGAGGTTTAATAATTACAATTTTGATCGCTTTACTCTTTTTTCCAAATGTTTATGGTTCTGGATTTGAGGAATTTAATTCTGAAGGCTTAATAGTTTCTCTTATAGTTTTTGGGCTTTTAAATTCCCTGAGACCAATCATGTTCATTATGATAATTTTCCTGCTCTCAATGATAGCCTTAATTGATGAGCAAAAAATTCTAAAAATAGGGCTTTCCTTCACAGGTGGCGTTTAGTTTGTCTGTCGGGATTTATAAAATTCTAAGAGCTCTCGGAACACTGGAAGTTAGGCTTTCAAATCCATTCAAAGAAAAAAGTAACAAAATTTTGGAAAAAGCAACATCTCCATTAAGTGCTTTTGCAGTTGGAGCTGTTATGTCCGTTTTATCGTTGATATGCACTCTACCGCCCTATTTGCTCATTACCTCAATTCTTTCCCAAAGTTTTAGCTTTGGAGTTAAAATTTCTCTCTTAGCATTTTACAACTTGATATTCATCGCACCTTTACTGCTAATTACCGTTAGTTTCCACTATGGAAAGAAAATTCCAAAAATAGAAAATGCTCTAAACAGCTTCTCAAAAATAAGTGGTAGGGGAGACTTAGCTATGGGAGTTGCATTAGTGCTTGTGAGCCTCCTCTACCTTTTGTCCTTCAGATAGTTTGAATTTCTCTATATTCTCCCTCGCTTTTTTAAACTCTCTAAAGCAAGTCTCACAGCAGAAGAAATAAACTTTGTTGCGGTATTTATAAACGATAGGTTCTTCAACAATCTCTTTCCCACAGTAATCACACTTGAATGGAACCCTTATCTTAATAGGTCTCTCCCTCTCCCTCATCTCTAAGACAGGCATTATTTCAATTACTTCAAACCCTGCTCCTTCAATGACTTGTCTGAGCTGTTTCATGTTTTCCACAGCAACTTTTATGACGTGCTTTTTGCTTGTAAATTTGTTAATCTCAATGATTTCGTTGAAGTTTTCAAGACTTTCGGGGTCTTCAGTTTTTACAATCATTATTACTATGTTTTCTGCCCTCTCAAGTTCTGGAGAGAGCTTTATAGTATATTTTTGAATTATTCCCTCCTTTTCTAACTTCTCTAACCGAGACTTTACTGTTGGTCTACTTAAACCTAAAAGTTCTGCCAACTCGGAAATGCTAAGTCTTGAGTTATCTCTCAGCAAATAGATCAGCTTTAGATCAACTTCATCAAGCTTTACCATCTTAAACCCTCCATGGGGTCTATTGAGTTTTCAAACTATAAAAATTTTCCTGCCTATATTTACACTTTGTCAAAAAATAACTTCAATAATCCTTCTTAATAGAATATCAATTGGAGGTGGATCCTCATGGAGATGAATATTAAGATTACTGGAATGAGTTGTGCATCGTGTGCTAAAACCATAGAAATGGCACTTAAAGATTTGGATGGTGTAAAAGAGGCAAAAGTTAATCTAGCAACAGAAAGTGCATATATTAAATTTGATGAATCAAAAGTGGGTATAACTCAAATAATTAGGGCGATAGAAAGTGTTGGTTACGGTGTTGTTAGGGAAAAGAGGAATGCAATAATTAAAATTGGCGGCATGAGTTGTGCATCATGTGTGAAAACAATAGAAATGGCGTTGAAGGAACTTCCAGGAGTTCTGGATGTTAAAGTTAATCTTGCAACTGAGAAAGCTACAGTTAGTTATGATCCAACATTAATTAGCATGGACGATATTCAAAAAACAATAGAAGAGTTTGGATATAAGTTTTTAGGGGTCGAGGGGGAAGAGAGCATAGACATAGAAAAGGAAGCGAGGGAGAATTATCTAAGAGACATGAAGAAAAAACTTATCGTTGCTTGGACATTCGGAGGAATAATAACCTTAATGACTTATAGATGGCTTTTTGGATTTGATTTTGAGATTCCATATATGCTGTGGATACAGCTTGCATTAGCAACGCCAGTTATTGCTTATTCTGGGAAGGGGATGTTCTTAGCCGCTATAAGAGCATTAAGACACAAAACGCTCAACATGGATGTAATGTATTCAATGGGTGTGGGTTCAGCTTATATAGCCAGTGTTTTAGCAACAATTGGAATTTTGCCCAAGGAGTACAACTTTTACGAAGCAAGTGTGCTATTGTTAGCCTTCCTTCTCCTTGGAAGATATTTGGAACATGTTGCAAAAGGAAGGACAAGCGAGGCAATTAAAAAGCTAATGGGACTTCAAGCTAAAAAAGCTACTGTAATTAGAGATGGGAGGGAAATCGAGGTTCCAATAACGCAGGTTAAAGTTGGAGATACTGTAATAGTGAAACCCGGAGAAAAAGTTCCAGTTGATGGCGTTGTAATTGAAGGGGAAAGCTATGTCGATGAGTCCATGATAACTGGGGAGCCAATTCCAAACTTGAAGAAGAAAGGAGATGAGGTAATTGGTGGAACGATCAACAAAAACTCAGTTTTGAAAATTGAGGCAAAAAGAGTTGGTGGAGATACTGTTTTAGCCCAAATTATCAAGCTTGTAGAGGAAGCACAAAACACAAGACCACCCATTCAAAGAATAGCCGATAAAGTAGTCACATATTTCATTCCAATAGTTCTAACAATTGCCCTTGCATCCTTTGTATATTGGGGTTTTATAGCGAAGCAGCCTTTGATTTTTGCATTTACAACACTAATCAGCGTTTTAGTAATAGCCTGTCCATGTGCATTTGGTCTAGCAACTCCAACGGCTTTAACTGTTGGAATGGGCAAAGGTGCTGAAATGGGAATTTTAATTAAGAACGGTGAAGTGCTTGAGATAGCGAGGAAAGCTACTGTGGTGCTCTTTGATAAAACGGGAACACTAACAAAAGGAAAGCCAGAGGTTACTGATATAATACCTTTTGGCATGGATGAGAAAGAACTTTTAAGCTTAGTAGCTTCAGCAGAGAAGCGTTCAGAGCATCCATTGGGAGAGGCAATAGTTAGAAAAGCCCAAGAGCTTGGCTTAGAGATTAAAGAGCCGAAAAGCTTTGAGGCAATAACAGGAAAAGGTGTGAGGGCAGTAGTAGATGAAAAAGAGATTTTAGCAGGAAACAGGAAATTATTCAAAGAAAACGGCTACGCAATTGAAGAAAGTGTAGAAAAAGCTCTTCATAAGCTTGAAGATGAGGCAAAAACAGCAATAATAGTTGCAATTGATGGCAGAATAGTGGGCGTTATTGGGATTGCAGATACAATAAAAGAGCATGCAAAAGAAGCGATAGAAGAGCTTCACAAGATGGGTAAGAAAGTTGGAATGATCACAGGAGATAACAGAAGAACTGCAAATGCAATAGCAAGGCAACTTGATATAGACTATGTCCTAGCAGAGGTTTTGCCTCAAGATAAGGCTAACGAAGTGAAGAAGCTTCAAGAAAAGGGAGAAGTAGTTATCTTTGTGGGAGACGGTATAAACGACGCACCTGCTTTAGCCCAAGCAGACATAGGTATAGCCGTGTCATCGGGCACAGATATTGCAATGGAAAGCGGTGAAATAGTGCTCATGAAGAATGACTTAAGAGATGTGGTTAAGGCAATAAAGCTCAGCCAAAAGACGCTCTCAAAAATTAAGCAAAACTTCTTCTGGGCTATGATTTACAACATAATCTTAATACCAATAGCGGCTGGCTTAGCTTATGTCCTCTTTGGGATACAGTTTAGACCAGAATGGGCTGCTGGAGCAATGTCATTGAGTAGTGTTAGTGTGGTTACAAATTCGTTAGTTTTGAAGAAAGCTAGGATTTGAGGTGAGAGTGATGATAAAAGAATTTGATGGTGACTTTGGGAGAATTAAGAGGGCAAAATATGCCCTTCTCTGGTTTTCTTCTCCTGGTTGCCCTCCTTGTAGAATGATTGAGCCTTTCATGAAAGAGTTGAGTGAAGAGTATGGACACGTAAAGTTTTGGGAAGTTGACATAAATAAGCACTTAATGGTTGCTCAGAGCTTTGATATCTTAAATGTGCCAACGCTTGTCTATTTGAGAAAAGGTAAGGAAGTCGGGAGACAAAATTTGGTGCGAAGAAAGGAAGAGGTAGAAGAAAAGTTAAAAAAGCTTTTAGGTCTTTGATTTTTCTTTTTCACTGTTTAATACTATGGAATTAACTATTGCCAAAGCCTTCTTAACTACTCTTGCTTTAGTAGTCACTTTTCTTAGATAGCTTTTATCTGGAAATTTAATAGCCTCACATGGACAAAGCATTGCACAAGTGTTGCATCCAACCATACAGTTGTATGGATGAGCAACTATTGGCTTTACACTTTCGATATCCCAATCAAAGACCCTTCTTCCACAGGTTACGAAGCACAGACCACAGCTAGAGCATTTATTGTACTCAATCTTTGGATACCACTCAATTTCTTTTCTGTCTATTCCCCACCAAGAAACTACACTTAAATCTTCAACTTTTCTTCCCAAAGCATCCTTTCCAATTATAGGTGCTTCAATATTGCCCATCTTTGTCACCGAATTAAATATGAAAAAAGTATCATATAAAAAGATTTTCATATATCTGTCGCAGTAACTTTAGTTCTTTTATAACATACAAAAAAATCAGTGCTCATGCTTTCCAAAATCTCCTTTTTTCCTCCAATCCCTATCAATCTTCAAGCTTTGATTTATAAAATCTTCAACTACATCCTTAATTTTCCCATAAGCCCCAGTAATTACTTGAGTGCCAAGACTCTCAAAGTAGACCATTGCCCTTCTTCCCATTCCATAGGCTAAAACCAATTCTCCGTTGTGCTCTCTTATGAAGTTTGGCAGATCTCCAGGGTTATGTTCTTCAAAAGGAACTTCAACAACTTCAATGCTCTTAATCTTACCATTCTCGATGTCAACGAATGTGAAATATTTAGCTCTTCCAAAATGCTCACAGACTTCACTTTCTAAACCCTTGTTGTCTTTTGATGGGATAGCTATTCTCATTTAAATCACCAACCAGAATATGAGAACCTTTTCATATAAACTTTGTGCATATGCACATTAAAACCAAAAGTCATTGAAACTTTATTGATAATACCTTAATGCAGAACTTTTTTAATTGATATTACTATCTCTAAATTGGGTGATACCAAATGAAAGTTCTCGTGTGTGGAAAAGGTGGTTGTGGAAAAAGCACGATAACTGCAATGCTTGGAAAATATCTTTCAAATAAGAGATCTAGAGTTTTGATAGTTGATGCTGATGAATCAAACCCCGGACTTTACAGAATGCTAGGCTTGAAAAAAGCTAAAACATTAACTGAGTATTTGGGAGGAAAGAAAGTCCTAAAATCTCGTATGAATGAAGGCTTGAACTTTTCGTGGAACTTTAACGATATTCCTGAGGAAGTCCTTTCAAGACAGGGAAACTTAGCTGTTATGTCTATAGGAAAAATTGAGAACGTTGGTGAAGGCTGTGCATGTCCCTACGGCGTTTTGGCTAAAGAGTTTTTAAGAGGGCTAAAAGTGAGAAACGGAGAAGTAGTTTTAGTTGACACAGAAGCGGGAATAGAGCATTTTGGAAGAGGAATAGATTTGGAAGTTGATGTTATAGTAAACGTTGCAGAACCAAGCTTAGAATCTTTGGAGCTTTCAAAAAAGATTGAAGAATTCTCTAAGAAAGCAAACCTAAAGCATGTGTTAGTTTTGAACAAAGCTCTGCCAGATATTTTAGAGAAAATCAATATAAATCCTGATATTGTTATTCCATTTAGTCAAAGACTTATTTACGAGAGTTTAGAAGGTAAAGAAGTTGAAGCTATTTCTCAAATTGAGGAGCTTTGGAGGGTTATACGTGCTCAAACTCAATAAGTTCTCGGTCCTTTGCTTAGATATTAATGAAGAAGAAAAAGTTTAAAGAGAGTTAAATTAAGATGCCTTTCCTAAAGGCAAAGCCTCTCTAACCTTCTTAATTAAATCCTCTTTCTTCTCACAATCTTCTAGAGCTATCTCCAACACTTGATCTATTGTCTCAACTGGAATTATCTCAATTTTTGCAGCTTTATCTGGGCTTAGGAATACATCTTTCTCATTGCTCTTTGGAATAATCACCGTTTTTATTCCAGCTTCAATAGCGGCTTCAATCTTTGGAGTTGCTCCACCAATGGGTAAAACTTCTCCTCTAACACTTAGCGAACCTGTCATTGCAACACTTTGCTTGATTGGAATTTCTTCTAAAGCTGAGATAACTGCGGTTGCAACGCTAATGCTTGCACTGTCTCCTTCAACGCCTTCATAAGTTTGAAGGAATTGGACGTGAATATCGTAATTGCTTATATCCTCACCCTTGTAACGCTTAATTATTGCGGATACGTTTTGAACAGCTTCTTTTGCTATTTCCCCGAGCTTTCCAGTAACTATAATTTTACCTTCTTCCCTACTTGCTGCAGGTGCAACTACAGCTTCAATTGGTAAAACGATACCGCTCTGTTCTCCAATAACTGCCAATCCATTAACTCTTCCAATTTCTCCACCCTCGCTCTTAATGACTTGGTATTCCTTCTTTCTCTCAATGTACCAATCAGCTAACTGCTTTTCTAATGGTTTTGCTAATTGTAATGCCGTTAATACATGCTCTCTAGTTACGTATTTTGCTCCTTCTCTAACGGCTATATCTCCCGCAGCTCTAACTACTCCACCTAGATCTCTAAGCCTTAAGGTTAAGTGTCCCTTTCTCCCAGCCCTCTTTTGGGCTTCTCTAACTATCTCCTCAACTGCATCCTTCGTAAAGTGTGGTATTCTCCCATCTCTCCTAACTTCTTGAGCAACGAATTGCACAAGCTTTTTCCTATTTTCAAGTGTGTCTGGCATTGTAACTCTCATATAAACCTCGTAACCGTAACCTCTAATTCTTGATCTTAAAGCGGGGTGCATTTTATCCACTGTGTCAAGGTTTCCAGCAGCTATTAAGATGAAATCACATGGAACAGGCTCAGTTCTAACCATTGCACCACTTGAAAGTTCGCTTTGTCCGGTAATCGGCATTTTTTTCTCTTGCATTGCTGTTAAGAGGTTCTGTTGCATTTTTATGCTTAAAGTTGCAACCTCATCTATAAAGAGGACTCCCTTATGAGCTCTATGTATCATTCCAGGCTCTACTCTTTCATGTGCTGGAGTTCCTAAGCCACCACTTTGGAATGGGTCGTGTCTAACATCACCAAGCAATGCACCTGCGTGAGCGCCAGTTGCATCAACAAATGGTGCTTTATTCTTTCCACAGTTGTCAACTAAGAGTTTTGGAACAAGGGCTTGACTTTTTAGCCTTAAGTTGGAGATTGCCATTACTGAAATTATGAGCACAAATACTCCAAAGAGTAAAGTTTGTGAGCTTGGATCCATTAGAACTGCTAGCATTACAACAAAAAGCACGAAAAGTAAGAGGTAGGACTTTATGCTTTCTTGACTTTTTGCTTTTTCTCTATAATGCTCAACGATTCTTTTTCCTTGACAAGCTGGAACAACTTTGATTTTTGGCATGTTTTCATCTTCAGGGTTTGGGAAAACTAGAATATCCTCTAACTCCTCTGTTGGCAACAGCTCTGCCATTGCTTGTCCTAACATTGATTTTCCTGTTCCCGGCTCTCCTATTAAAAGTACGTGACGTTTTTGCTTTGCAGCTGTTTTTATAACCTCTACCGCATGTTCTTGTCCAATAACTTGATCAATTAGCTTTTGAGGTACCTCAATTTCTTCAGTTGTTTCAAAATCAACACCTAACTCCAAAGGCTCAACCTTTGAGCTTGATTTATTTATTTCAACAATTTCCCTCTCACCCATGATAGATCCCTCTTCTCACTCTCATGCACCAATAGCTTAACTCCTCTTATAAATTTTTAGCAAAAAATATTCGGCTAAAACTTGGACAAAAAAGATGTAGGCACAGGAAGGGCAGACCTACTCATGGTTTTCATAGGTCTGGCAAGCCTGTGCCGTTAGTTATTATTGTTTTAGGGTTTATACCTCTTATGCTTACATCAACAAACCCTTGGTACAGGGTCTCCAATTGGTGGTTCCAAAAATCTCTTTCCGCCAATTCCTGTTTCCAAAACAACTTTCCCTTTATAGTCCTCAATGACCTCCCCTATTATAGCTGCTTCCTTTCCATACCTTGTCCTTCTCATAGCCTCTAATGCTTCTTCGGCATATTCCTTATTCACGACCATGACAACTTTCCCTTCATTAGCAACCTCAAAGGGACTTATGCCAAGCATATCACTTGCTGCTTTAACCTCTGGTTTTATTGGTATGTCACTCTCTCTAACCAAAAATCCAACATCTGCTTTTCTCGCCATTTCATTCAAAGCGTTGCTTAATCCTCCTCTCGTTGGATCTTTCATTGCATGAATGTTTTCCCATCCAATGGCTTTTGCAACGCTCTCAACTACCTCCCAAATGGGTGCAACATCACTTTTAAGCTCGGTTTCAAAAGATATTCCCTCTCTATGGCTCATAATTGCAATTCCATGATCTCCAACAGTTCCGCTAACTAAGATTACATCTCCAACTTTTGCCCCATTATCGCTTATGGGTTTCTCGGCAATTCCAATTCCAGCCGTTATTACAAAGATCCCGATTTTATCTTCGACAACTTTTGTGTCTCCCGTAACTATTGAAACAGGAACTTCCTTTGATGTTTCATCCATTGATTTTAGAATCCTCTCGAATTCTTCCATTCCGAAACCTTCTTGAATTATCATTGAATTGGCTAAAGCTAAGGGTTTAGCACCCATAACCGCTAGATCATTAACCGTTCCACTAACCGCTAGTCTCCCAACGTCTCCTCCAGGGAAGAATAGTGGTTTTACAGTGTGACCGTCTATCGTGAAAACTATGTGTTTATCTTCAAAGGGGATTGTAGCACCGTCATCTAACGCCTCTAACCCGATTCCACCCAAGCTTTTCAGCGCAATATTCTTTAGGATGACATCTCTAATGAACTCTCCCATTAGCTCTCCACCAGCACCATATTCAAGCTTGATTCTCATAGCATCACCAACCTAAAATTATAAGATACCCTTTAAAAGCTCACCTTAAACCAACTGTTTAAAACTAAGAAAAAACTAAAAATGAAGTAGGAATAAGAGAAGGTGGTGGTGTCATGAAAGTCGTAGATCATGTAATGTTTACTGCAAAGCATAAAGAATGGAAAGTGGGAGATAAGCTTACAGAGATGGAAAATAAGAGTATAGCTCATTTCTTAGCAAGCGTTTCAAATTCAATAAACCTGAAGATTCCCACATATTTAAGTGATGCTATTGACGTTAAGGGTGTCAAATCTCTTGCAGAGAGTTTAGCTGAAAAAGAGCTTTGGGAAGTCTTTAAAGCTTTGAAATCGCCAGGAACTTCAAGAAAGCTCAGCCCATTAGTCTTTGAAGAGGATAAAAAATTAAAAAAGATGTTAGTGGAAGTAGCAAAGGCTCTTTTAGTTAGAGAAACCCTCTCAGGAAAGCTCAAGATAGATTACCCCGAAAATCCAATAAGTGAGCTTAAGGTTGCCTTACCCTATGAAGACGATCACATAAACTTTACAGCTAAACACGGTTCTTGGATAGTCGTTAAGAGACTAATGATAGATGAGAAAACTCCTTTAATAGATGTTGCAAGGATATTGGCAAGCATAAATGAAACAATTACTTTAAAGATCCCAATCTATGCAGAGATAGACGTTAAAGGTATTGAAGGATATTTCAGAGAATTTAAGAAGGTAAGGAGCGAGAGTGAAATAAAAGGCATCACAGAGAAGCTTTTGAACTTTACGCCAACAGAATATGCCCCAGAGGAGTTTACAGAACATGCAAAGGTTTATGCTTTAAGGACAGTTCTCAAACCTATGAAGCTAGCATTAGACATACCTGCAAAACCCTTAGAAAAATATTTGGAAAAGAAGGCTTAACTCCCTTTCTTTTTATCAGCGAAGCGAAGAATCCTCATCGCCTCGCTCAGGTGTCCTCAGCTTCATCATCAATGCCTTGAACATCTAAGGTAAATTTTTAAAGATGAATTTTTAAGTTTTTAGTGACCGATGATTGGAACAAGAGTGAGCTGAAAAATGATGACCGACTTCTCGCTGAGGTTACCTTTCCATTTTTGTAGCAAGGTTTTTAATTTATTGTTTTAAAGTTTCTTTGGCGATGAGAAATGTTGCCTACCGGTAAAATTCCACCAGAGAAACTTAAAAGCATTGTATTTAGAAGGTTGGGGATTGAAGATAATAGGGTTCTAATAAAGCCAGGCGTGGGACTAGATGCAACTGCAATAGATCTTGGAGATACAATTTTAGTTGCATCAACTGACCCAATAACGGGAGCAAGTAAGCATATAGGGTTCTATGCCGTAAATGTAAATGCCAACGATGTTGCAACTTTTGGAGCAAAGCCAAAATGGTTTTTAGTGACTATTTTATTGCCAGAAGATGCAGATGAAGCACTTCTAGAGGAGATTATGAATGATTTGGACAAAAGTGCAAGGGAGTTGGAAATTTCAATAGTTGGAGGACACACGGAAGTAACCCCAGGTTTGAACAGACCTATAGTAGTCGGAACTATGTTTGGAGAGGTAAAGAGGGAAAAATTAGTCTATTCTTCAAATGCAAAAGCAGGGGATGCAATAATTTTAACGAAGGGAGCAGCAATAGAAGGAACATCAATCATCGCAATGGAGAAAGAAGAGGAGCTGAAAGAAGTTTTTGGGGAAGAATTTGTTAAGAGGGCTAAGGATTTTTTGTGGAAAATTAGCGTGGTAAAAGATGCGCTAATAGCTAGTGAAATTGGAGTCAATGCTATGCATGATCCAACAGAGGGTGGAATAACCAATGGATTGCATGAAATGGCAGATGCTAGTAATTTAGGCTTTAGGGTTTACTGGGAAAGAATTCCAATTGCAGAAGAAACTAAGAAAATTTGTGAATATTATAACCTAAATCCTTTAGCTCTGATAAGCTCTGGAGCATTGATGATATCAGCACCAAAAGAAAATGCCGAAAAAATCGTAAAAGCCCTTAAAAACGAAAATATAGAGGCTTCAGTAATTGGAGAGTTCCTTGAAGACAAGAGTGTTAGAATTATCGTCAAAGATGGAAAAGAGGAAAAATTAGAACAGCCGTTAAGTGATGAACTTTGGAAGCTCTTCTAGCTACCGAGTATTATCTCCCTTCTCTTCTGCTCCTTCCACTCCTCTAATAGGGTTACAAGCAATCCAAGAGATACCGGACCAATTATTATTCCCTTGAATCCAAATGACATGATACCGCCAAATATGCCTATGAAAGCTACTATTGGATTAACCTTTGCACCCTGAGCAACTAACTTTGGTCTGACTGTTATATCGGGGACTGGAGAGATGAATATAGCTCCGTATACAGCGAAGAGTATTCCCCCCACGACATCTCCAGAGGAAATGAGATAAAATGAGCCGATTAGCCAAAGAATCCATCCACCTATCATGGGCAAAAGCTCTAAAACTACACATAAAACTCCAGCTGCTATAGCTCCACTAACGTTGCTTATATCGAACATAATCATTCCAGTCGCTAGAAATATTCCCTTGACAACACTTAACATTAACCAAGTTCTCAGTATTGCACTTAGCGTTAGCTTTGCTTTCTCTATCAATAATACTCCAAGTTCTCGATTTTCTTTAGGGAGGAGATTATACATCTCCTTTGAGAGAAACTGAGCATTGCTAAGAGTTGCGTAGAATATTCCCAAGAAGATTATTGCCTGAAGCAAAAACTTTGGAAGTGAGAATGTGTAGTTGAGGAGATAAGCACTTAACTTCTCTGGAATTGTCTGAGATAAGCCTTTCAAAGTTTCACTGATTCCAAAAGGAAAAGAAACTCCAGAAAGCCATTGAAAGAATTCATCGATGTAAATGTAAATATATCTCGTGACATCTCTAAGCCACAAAACAACTCCGATTGTTAATAGTGTTGCTATAATGGTCATCAAAGCAGTTAAGAGTATTGCAGATTTCTTTTCATTAAATCTTACAGTTAGCTTCGCATGAAGAGGATGGAAAACATAAGCCATTGCAAGACCAAAGATTATAGGAGAAATAAGAGGCTCGACAGTTTTCCACACTAAATAAAGTATTATGAGGGAAACACCAATCCATACCAGAGACTCTCTTTCCATATCACCACTTCCTAAGATATCTCAAGATTAATTCCCTTGCACTGGGTTTATTAAATACAAACACTACCTTTTTGCCTTCATCTAAGATAAAGTTTTTCCCTAGGGCGAGTAAGCCATCTTTGAGCTTATATATCTCTGAGTTCTCGATTTCCTTTGAAATTTGTTCCTTAATTTCTCTTGGAGCATCTATTTTCTCTAAAACACTTTCAAGTCTGTTGATGAGTGCCTTGTTTATGAACTTGGTTTTGCTCAATCTTAGTTCTTCGCCTTGAACCTCACTTCCATCCATGTAAATTCCCCAAAATTCTTTAGCACATTCAAAGGGATATACATATTCACTTCCGTATTCGGGCTGATAAAGTTCGTAAATTATTGCTAAAAGAATTTTTCTTGCATCACTTCCATAAAACTCAATCCTCAGATTAAACTTTCCATCATCGAAGCCATTTTCAAAAACTTCAAGCTTCTCTTCACATTGCATTTTTTCACCCCCTAATCCTAATGTAGGAGAGGGCATAGTTAGAGGGCATGTAGAGGGAGGTGCTCTCATAAATTCCAAAATCAACTTTTTGCACATTGTACAACACTACTCTTGCACTTTTAACGCCCATCATTTCTTCAAGGACCTTTATTGCATAATCCAGATCTCCAGTATCATCAACTAGTATGCCCTTAACCTCTGTAGCAAACCACATTCTACCATCTGCATACTGTTTCGTAGTGTTCATGTCAAGCTTTCTCCCTTCACTTACGGCATTTAAAAAGTCTTGGAAATAGGTGTCGATATCTTCCCTAATAATCTGCCTCTCTTCTTCAGTTAAGTCTCTCCACTCAGCACCCATATCTTTGTATTTTCCAGTCTTAAAGACGTTAACTTTTATTCCAAACTGTCTATAGTTCTCTTCCAAGTCATAATGGACATAAATCACCCCAATGCTACCAACTTCGGCTAATGGATCTGCAATAATTTTATCAGCGGCAGAAGCTATAAAATAACCTCCAGAGTCTGCATATCCCCCTGTGTAAGCAACTATTGGCTTTTCATAACCTAACTTCTTGAGCTCTTTATATATAACTCTAACAGGTCCTACATAACCTCCGGGGCTTTCGATCCATAATAAAACTCCTCCAATTGTTTTGTTTTGTCTTATCTGTCTAATTTTAGAAACTATGTCCATGGCAGTGTACTCATCTATAGGTCCCATTATGGGTAAAATTGCTATTGTAGTATTGGCAGAAATTTGTTGTTTTTCCCTCAATTGAAGTTTTAAATATTCAATTTCCTTTTGAAGATCCTCAATCTTGGCTTGAAGGGCTGTTATGTTACCAGAAATTGTGTAGGTTACATTCGGAACTTCGACTCTTATTTCTGTTGTCTTATTTTCCAAGGCTTTTTGAAGCTCACTATTTTGGAAGTACAGTAAGATATTTGAGATTATAGCTAAAGCCAATAACAATGTGAGAATAAAGCTCAGATATTTCCAGACTCCCTCTCTACTCACAGTCACCACCAACCAAATTTTGTTCTTAAGACTTTTAAAGGTTCATGGGCAAATTTAAACTATGCCCTTAATCCGAGTTGAACAGTTGAGCTTTAAGTACAGTGGCTCAAAAGAATATTCCCTGAAAAATATAGAGCTTAAAGTCAAAAAAGGCGAATTTTTGGGAATATTGGGAGCTAGTGGAAGTGGAAAGTCAACCCTATGCTTAACATTCAATGGTATAATCCCCCATTCGATAAGCGGAGAATTTGAAGGGGATGTTTATGTAAAGGGATATAACACAAAAGAGACAAGTGTGGCAAAGCTTTCGACCATCGTTGGGTTGGTCTTGCAAAATCCTGATTCCCAGCTTTTTAACATGACAGTTGAAGAAGAAGTTGCTTTTGGTTTAGAAAATTTAGGTTTGGACATTGAAGAAATTAAGAAAAGGATTAGATGGGCTTTAAGATTAGCTGGATTAGAAGGGTTAGAAAATGAGTTCCCACCAAATCTAAGTGGTGGTCAAAAGCAGAGGTTGGCAATAGCAAGCGTTCTAGCTATGAAGCCAGAAGTTCTTGTTTTAGATGAACCAACTTCCCAGCTTGATCCCCTTGGGAAAGAGCAAGTTTTGAGTTTAGTAACTTTGCTAAATAAAGAGCAAGGGATAACAATAATTATGGTCGAACACAACACTGATTACATTTTAGAATTCGCTGATAAGGTCATTGTCCTTGATAAAGGAGAAATAATTTTGGAAGGAAAGCCAAAGCAGATTTTTGAAGAAGTTGATCTTTTACAAAATTTAGGCATTAGAATTCCAGCAAGCGTAAAAATTGCCTATAACTTGAAAAAGAGAGGTCTTTTAGAATCTTCAGCCCTTAATGACAGGGAATTGGTGGAGAACATTAGAAAGATGTTAAACAAAAAGACTTAACTCAATAAGGTTATTAAACCCAATTTTCTAAACTCTTTTAGGTGATAACATGGGAGTTGAAGAGCATAGAGCTAAAGCACCGAAGAGTTTTAAGTTTGCTGTAATAACTGTTAGCGATACCGCAAGCTTAGGGAAAAAGGAAGATTTAAGCGGTTATTACATAATTGAAGAATTAAAAAATGCTGGAAATGAAAACGTTTACTATAAAATAGTCCCAGATGAAAAATTGGCAATTCTAAAAGCTCTCCTCGAAGCTTTAGAAAAAGCTGAAGTAGTCATCACAACTGGCGGAACTGGAATAACACGAAGAGATATCACGATTGAAATCGCTAGACTTCTTTTTGATAAAGAACTTATTGGCTTTGGAGAGATTTTTAGATTAAAAAGCTTTAAAGAAGTTGGAACTGCCGCAGTTCTCACAAGGGCAACAGCTGGGATTATAAGAGATAAAGAAAGCAAGGTAGTCTTTTGCTTGCCGGGAAGCTTAAATGCGGTTAAAGTGGGAGTGGAGATAATTAAAAAAGAAGCATACCACATTTTGAAGCATGCAAGGGAATAGACAATTACAGAATTGCATAATCATGCAATTAAAGAATTAAATAGGGTGATTTGTATGAGAGAATTCAAAAAGCTAACCCCTTACAAAGAGGCTTTCAACTTGATGATTAATGATATTGAAGAGACTAAAGAAGTTGAAGAGGTTTCTCTAGATGAAGCATTAGGTAGAGTTTTAGCTGAGGACATAATTTCTCCGATCGATTCACCACCTTTTGATAGATCGGCTGTTGATGGTTATGCAGTAAGAGCTGAAGATACCTTCCAAGCAAGGGAATACAATCCAATAGAACTTGAGGTCATAGATGAAATAACTGCTGGTATGGAAAGCAAAAAAGAGGTAGGGAAAGGGAAAGCTATAAAGCTAATGACAGGAAACAAAATCCCCAAGGGGGCTAATGCTGTTATAATGCAAGAGCACGTTAAGAGAGAAGGAAATAGGATCTATGTGTTAAGACCTGTTGCTCCCGGGCAAAATGTTTCTTTCAAAGGAGAAGATATCAAAAAAGGAGAAGTTCTTTTAAGGAAAAGGCAAATTTTAAGAGCTCAAGATTTAGCATTGCTTAAGAGCGTTGGAATAAAGAGGATTAAAGTGAAGAGAAAGCCAAAAGTAGGTATTATCGTCACTGGGGATGAACTTATAGAAGATCTTGACGAAAAAGCCCTTAATGAAGGCAAAATTTTGGAGAGCAACTCAATAATGCTCAAAAGCTTAGTTAGACAGTACTTCGGAGAGCCAATTTTTTATGGTGTTCTTCCAGATGATGAAGCTAAAATAAATGAAGCACTCGAAAAAACCAAAAAAGAATGCGATTTAGTGCTGATTACCGGCGGAAGTGCTTTTGGAGATAAGGATTATGCCCATAAGTTCGTTAGGCTTTTGTTCCACGGCACAACAATAAGACCCGGAAGACCTATGGGATATGGAGAGAAGATTTTTGTAATGAGTGGCTATCCTGTTGCTGTATTTACGCAATTCCATCTCTTTGTTAAGTATGCTTTGATAAAGCTTGCTGGTGCTGATTATAAAGACATCAAAGTCAAAGCAAGGCTTGCCTCCAAAGTTAGCTCAACATTGGGGCGTTATGAATTTGTCAAGGTTTGGTATGAAGATGGGAAAGCAAAGCCAATACGGAAGAGCGGAAGCGGATTGATAAGCTCATTAGTTGAGAGCAATGGCTATCTGATTATTCCAGAAGATGTTGAGGGTTACAGAGAAGGGGAAGAGGTTGAGATTGTGCTCTATTGATTTTAACTTTTTATTGATAATCACTCTTTTAACTCTTTCAAAGCCCTAATAAACCTCTCTATAACATCATCAGAAGCAAATTTCTTTGGTGAGCGTTTCAATCTTGGAGTTTTTCCGTTTATGTATTCCTCGAGCGTTTTTATGGCAACTTCCCAAGCCTCTCTAAAATTGTTCACAGCAGGAAAATCTTCATCAATATAATACCAACATTCTGTTTTGTAATCATAAACTGTTATGGCAGGATAAACTTCACCATCCTTACAAGGACACTCCATGTCTAGGCTAAGCTCAACAATAAACTCTCCCACATTGATGTATTCATCCTTTCTAAGCTTCTCTTTCCAACCCATCTTTCCACCAATTAATGAAAGAACTTTCATAGACTTAACCTTAACGCTCATAAAGAAAAATGCAAAAAACAAACTTAGGGGTGAGAAAATGAGAATAGTTACTGTAACTGATATTCACGGAAGAGAAAATAAAGCAAAGTGGTTGGTTGAGAAAATTAAGAAAGAGGACTTTGATTTAATCCTAATTGCCGGAGATTTGACACACTTTAGTGGAAGAGAGAGTGCTAAAGTAATCCTGAAACATTTTGAAACATTAGAAAAGCCAATTTATGCAGTTATGGGAAACTGTGATGGTAAAGATGTTTTAGATTTGCTTGAGGAGAAAGGAATAAACTTACATGATAAAAGGGTTGAGCTTGGAGATTTGGGAATAATCGGGTTTGGAGGCTCAAACATAACTCCTTTCTCAACCATATGGGAATTTCAAGATGATGCTATATGGGCGAGCTTGAATAGAAACTACAGAGAGGGAGATATCCTTTTGATGCATGTTCCACCATACAATACTAAAGTAGACAGAACTTTCACTGGTTTACACGTTGGAAGTAAAGCCCTGAGAAAGTTTATTGAAGAGAGACAACCGCCTTTAGTTATCTGTGGGCATATCCACGAAGCAAGAGGAATTGATGAGATTGGAAAAACACTAATAGTAAATCCCGGACCATTATTTAGAGGACATTATGCAATAATTGACATAAATGAAGAAAGAAAAGTGAGCATTACCCTATACTAACTTCCTCTCTTTCAAAACCTTTTCAATTCTGTCCATTGCCTCTTCAAGCTTTTCATAAGCTGTTGCATAAGATATTCTTACGTAACCTTCACCAGCTTTTCCAAAGGCACTTCCTGGAACTAAAGCTACCCTTGCTTCCTTTATCATTAATTCGCTGAATTCTTTGCTCGTTAAACCGGTATCTCTTATTCTTGGGAAAATATAGAATGCTCCTTTTGGTCTTACTGTTGGCAATCCCATTTCATTTAGTCTCTTCCATACCATTTTTCTTCTTCTATCGTACTCTTTACGCATTTCTTCAACTGCTTCCCAGCTTCTTTTATCCCTCAAAGCTTTTGCAGTTGCGTATTGGATAAAGGTTACTGGACATGTTGCATTGTACATTTGGAATCTCGTCATCTTTTCGATCATATCCTCCCTTGCCACGACAAAGCCTAAACGCCAGCCGGTCATTGCGAAAGTCTTAGAAAAGCCATTTATTGTGATTACCCTATCGAACATGCCGTTTAGAGATGCAATGCTGTAATGCTTGGCTTCATTGTAAATAAAGTATTCATAAACCTCATCACTTAAAATCACTAAATCGTGCTCAACTGCAAAGTCCGCTATTTCCTCAAGGTCTTTCTTTGTTAAAACTGCTCCAGTTGGATTATTGGGCGAGTTAATAATTAATGCCTTAGTTTTTGGAGTTACATATTTTCTAAGCTCATCAACACTAAGTCTAAACTCATTTTCTTCATAGGTTGGAACTTCTATTGGCTTTCCTCCAGCTAAAAGAACTGCTGGCGCATAGCTAACAAACATAGGTGAAGGAATTAAAACCTCATCATTGTCTTTTAAAAACGTCGCAAGTCCCATTAGTATTATTTGATTTGCACCCACAGTTATCATGATTTGAGTTTTTGGATCGGCATCAATATTGTTATCTCTTTTTAGTTTTTCTGCTATAGCTTCTCTAAGCTCTAAAATCCCAACATTTGGACTATAATGCGTCAACCCTTTGTCAAGGGCTTCTTTTGCATACTCTTTTATATGCTCCGGCGTATCAAAGTCTGGTTCTCCAATTCCAAGTGATATTAACCCTTCAACACCTTGAGCTAAATCAAAAAGCTTTCTAATTTCAGAAGGATTTACACGTTCTAATCTATCACTTAGCGCCATGAGAATCACCAAAGTGAACTCAATTTTGAGATTTATAATTTTGCCGCTGTAAAATATTCGATTTATGAAAAATAGAATCGAAAAGTTTGAGTCTAGGGACGGTTTTTATAGGAGGAGTTTAAATTGAAACCTCCTAAAATCCCATTATAAACATTTGCCATGGATAAAATGCTACTCTTTCCCCTATTTCATACTTTTTTCCAACCACAATTCCTTTCTCTGCACCAATCCTCTCCATCGTTCTTTTGACCTGTGATTTCTTTGCTTTTCCAAGCCCAACTTCAATAACGATTTTCTCATCGCCAAGTTCGAGCACAAAGTCGGCACCTCCACGAGCAGGTTCATAGCTTAATCTACCCATTCTCAACTTGGTCAATAGATACAGGTAGAAAGCAACTATATCCTCGAGAAGTGAGCCAAGTATTTCCTCACTATCTACAAGTAGACCGATTTTGTAAAGAATTGCTGATTTCACTGGCACAGCAAGAAACTTTACCTTTGGACTCTTCCTAATGCCCTTAACAATAGAGCCGTGAGCTGGTATTCTATGTATTAGCGATGCCTTTTCAAGGGAATCAATAAGCTTTATAATAGTACCCTTTGCGAGATTTAAGCTTTTACTCAATTTTTCATAGCTAAATCGCTCTCCTTTGGGATTTGCAAGAAGAACAAGCAGATGAATAGCTTTATCAAGGGTTTCAACATCAAAATCGTGAATTTCCCTGAGATCTCTATATATAATTCTGTCAAGCATTGAAAGTATTCTTTCATAAGCTTCCCATTCTGGCATCTCGAGAGCAAAGGGTAAGCCACCAACTTTCATGTATCTTACTATCTCTTCTTCATCAATCGGAGAAAATTGCACCTCTTTGAGGCTTAGTATATTGTGTATTAGTTCTGGAATCTCTCTGCCTGTTTTAAGACTGTAATATTCTCTGAAAGTCATTGAATAAAGCTCCCTGTGAAGCGCTCTCCTTGCTAAATCTGGACTTTCCTTAAGTCTTACTGCAGAAGAACCTGTCGTTATTGTTAAAAACTTCATTTTGTCATGTATTACTTTCAACTTTAAATCCCAGTTTTCATCATACTGAACTTCGTCAAGAAGCAAGATTGGTCTCTCTGGCTTGATAATTCGTTTATAGGTATCAAGGACCTCAAGTAAGTCGAGACCAAGAAGCTGAAGCTCATCAAGAGAAAGATAGATAACTTCATTTGGATTGATCCTTGATATTCCATAAAAATAGAGCTGTGCTAAAATAGTCGTCTTGCCTGTTCCTCTAAGACCCGATATAATAATAGTATCCTCGCGACCGTTCGACAGATAAGAATCAATTTTCTCCTTAAGCTGATGATAGAGATATCTTTTCCTTAACTTGTTATATGGCCTAATCAGAGTCGGAAGCTTGCCTAAATATTCTAAAATAAAGTCATTAGGATGGACCATAAAATCACCATTTCGGTCATTTGGATGAACTTCCTTATAAATCTTTTTTTCTTTTATTGTTCAGACGATCCTATAGCGATGCATGAATAAACAACTCAAGCTTTGTCATACACGACAAATCTCTCCAAAACCAACACATCAAGCTTTGCTTTCTTAAAGCTCTCTAAGGCATCCTTTGGTGAACAAACAATAGGTTCTCCATGCATATTGAAACTCGTATTCAAAACAATTCCAACTCCAGTTTTCTTTTCAAAACGCTTAATTATTTCATAATACCTTGGATTATCTTCTCTAAGCAGGGTTTGAGGTCTTGTTGTTTTATCAACATGAACCACAGCTGGGGTTAAGCTTTGCATCTCTTCTGTTGCATAATAGCTCATCGTCATAAACTTGTTTGGATAAGCATCAACCAAATATTCCTCAATTCTTTCCTCTAAGATTGTTGGGGCAAAGGGTTGAAATACATCTCTATTTAAGTGAAGGTTAAGACGTTTCACAACGCTTTTATCTCGAGGATCAGCTAAAATTGAGCGATTTCCCAAAGCCCTTGGTCCAAATTCCATTGCTCCAGTAAAGTGTGCAACAATTTTCCCTTCAATTAATGAATCAACTACAAAGCTTTCAACATCACTAACGCGCTCATAGTTAATGTTTTCACTCTTTAAAAGCTCTTCAATTTGACCTTCGCTGTAAGAAGGTCCGAGATAGACGTGTTTAAGCTTAAATGGCTTCCATTTGTTATCTAATCTCTCCATTTGAGCTTTAACAAAAATTGCAGCTCCAAAGGCTAAGCCCCCATCATGCATTGCTGGGAAGACCCATAAATTTGGGAAGTGCTTTCTTAAAATCATGTTCGCTTTAACGTTTTGAGCCACCCCACCAGCATAAGCTAAGGGAAGATCATATTTTGTTAACTTCAGTCCGAGCTCGTCAATAATCTTTTCAAGATGCCTTTGAGCAGAAGCTGCAATTTCAACAGCCTTTCTTTGAACCTCTTCATCTAAGTTCCCCTTTTTCATTTGATTTGCAATTTTCTTTGCTCTTTCGAATGGATAACCAAAGAGCTGGGCTAATTTTTTAGTCGCTTCAATCCCAACAACTTTAAGCTTGTTCTCAAAGGT
This sequence comes from Thermococcus sp. JdFR-02, assembly GCA_002009975.1. Taxonomy (GTDB): domain Archaea; phylum Methanobacteriota_B; class Thermococci; order Thermococcales; family Thermococcaceae; genus Thermococcus_C. The sequence continues at coordinate 101,519 of MTLP01000042.1, read as the reverse complement.
TAGTCCATTTAGCTCGATTACGTTGCTTAAATCATAAGTTGGCTTCCCATAAGCAGCTAAACTCATCACTTTTCCTTCATGACGCATTGGTTTAAAGCCTAAAAGCTCTGTAATTGAAGCATAAAAATCGCCTAAAGAGTCAATATAAGTGCTTTGAGCTATTCTTACCAGTTCTCCATCCCTTGCAACATAAATTGAAGAGCTTAATCCATCACCAGCGGCATCAATGCTTAAAACTATTGCATCTCTCCAGCCAGACGTGAAGTAGGCAGATGAAGCATGAGCCAAATGATGCTCAACATATAGAACTTTCCTCTTAAAGTCCTTTCCAAAGAAAGCTTTGAGCTTTTTTTCAAGCTCTAAAAGACGAGAATACTTCCTAAAAATGCCAGCAATAGCAATGATCTCGATATCTTCAGGATTAACATTACCTATCTCAAAAACCTTAGCTAAGCTTTTTTCTGGAAAGCCGCGATAATGCTTAATCCTAACCAATCTCTCTTCATTTATTGCGTAAATCTTTTCACCATCAATCAGAGCAACTCCAGCATCGTGGCCATCATGGATTCCAACGATCATGATCGAAATTAAGGAAGGAAATTTTTAAGCTTAACTCCTTATCTTCTCCCACTTTCTTATACTCTCTTCTAAAGCTTTCCTAACAGCTTTTCCAATTGAAATCCCTATCCCCGTTGCAGTTCCAGCCCATTCTTGTTCCCCCTCAAAGGCAAATATTCCAATGCCATCGCTTGTTGTGCCAGTTGCATTATAACCGAGCTTTAGAAGAGTATATGTTTTTGCTTCACTTGCAGTCATTATTGCATTTGCCAAAGCACCAATTGTTAATCCTTCCTTTATAAGAACAGCAATATTTATCGTCCCATATTCAAATTTGCACTCTTCTCCAACAATTGCTGGATTCGTAATTCCTGCTGTAATATAAGCCTCAACATTTTTATGCTTTGCAACGCTTAACACATTTGGAATCGTTACAGCAGTCATAAAACCCACAAAATCCCTTAAGCTGTATTTTCGTTCAAATTCTGCACAATCTCTTTTGTAATTGCCATTGTAGTTTTTAGGGACATGCATAAAAAAGAAGCCATTAGCTTTGAATAACCCGCCATTATGAGGAGCATTGCTCAGGGAAAGCATCTTTTCATCAAAGGATTTGATGTAGTGTTCCATTTTAACACCTCATTATTTATAAAGCCTAAGACTGCATTTTAAGTTTAGGGGTTAAAATGAGGAAATATGTAGGGCTAATGTTGGCAATTGTGTTCTTATTTGCATTATTGGCTGGATGTATAAATCAAGAACAGACCCAAACAACTTCACAAACGAGCTTTCAGCAAAAGCAGGGAATACATTTTTACATGTTTGGCGCCTATTACTGTCCACACTGTGCCAACATGAAAGAGCTAATAACGAAACACTACGGAAAAGATGCATTGACTTATTATGAGGTTGCAGATGAGAAAGAGCCAAATTACAACAGAAATGTGGAGAAGTTTACCAGATTATCCCAATATACTGGGACCACAGGAGTTCCCCAAACGGGTGTATTCGTAAACGGTAGCCTAAGGATTATAATCGTTGGGGAGGTTAGCTATGAACTTTTAACTAAAATTCTCGATGAATCAAAGGCAGGGAAGGTTCTATTAGTGCTGGATAAAATCTATATTACCGAAGATCCTGAAGTTATTAAAGCCCTTGAGAGCATTTTTAAAGGATAGAGGTTAAGGAAGCCGAATTTTGTTCCCTTTGACAAGCACTTGTCCCCTCTTCTCCATTTCTCTTAAAATATCTTCAACTGCCTTTGGATGTGAGATCCCAATGATAATTCTCCTTTTTTCTTCTTTAACCTCAAAAGGTGAGTTTTCTAAGAAGTGCTTAATTGCTATGTCTTTTGTAACTTTTTCCTTAGCTTTCTCTAAGAGTTCTTTCGCAATAATATTTTTCCCCAACAGTGCAAAATAAGCTTCCAATGCTTCATAAAGGTTAAAATATTTTGAAGCTATCTCTAAAACTCTGTTAGCTTTGTTAATTTCAAACTCTTTGATCTCCACAACATACTGGGGCATGAAGTCAATATAGGCAAACTGTTCCGCATTCTTCTCAAGCTCTTCAAAATTCCTCACGGCTCCAAGGGGAATTCTAAATTGGATTATTAAATTTTCAAGGTCAAAGTCTTTAGGAAAAATCTTTCCATCTTTAACCTCAATTGCATTGTTATCTAAAAGCTGCTCCAATACTTCACCCACCAACGTCCCATACTTATTTAAAAGCTCATTAAATGTTTTTGGACTTTCTTTTAACTCCTCCATAACTTTAATAAATCCCTCTTTGAATGTTTTTAATGCACTAAGCATAGCTTTTCTATCATCTTCACTTGAAAAGCTCTCAATTTTTTGCTTCACTTCCTCAAATGTTCCTACTATAACATGGCCAATAAAGGATTCAAAGCCAAGTTCTTCCCTAATCTGAAACTTAATCCCTGCATTCTTTAGCTCCCAAACAAAGGCATCCTTTATATGCTCATTTTTCAGCACAAATCTCATTTCTTTCACCAAAAAGAAATCCAAAGAAGAGTATTTAAAAATTTTCAAAAAGGAGAAAAGCTAATATGTTCTTGCGAACCTTGCAATATATTTTGCCTCTCTTCCACAATGGGCACACTTTTTACCTTCTATCTTGGCTTTTTCATCTGGGTATGGAATACCAAGCATCTTTGCATCTAAAATTTCTTCCATCTCTAAACCACAGCTTTCCTCGCCACACCATGGAATCTCAACTACTCCTCTTCTATCCTCGAACACTTGCTTTGCCTCTTCTATTGTTTCAACCCTCTTTATGTGAGTTTCAAGGAACTCTTTAGCCCTGTTGTAAAGATTCTCCATAATTTCGTCCAAAGTTTCCCTGACCTTATCAATTAGCTCTTCCCTATCAATTGCAAACTTTTGTAAGTTATCTCTTCTTGCTAAGACAACTTTTCCAGTTTCAACGTCTTTTGGTCCGACTTCAATTCTTAATGGAACTCCCTTAAGCTCCCAGTCATAGAACTTCCTTCCTGGTCTTATGTCCCTCTCATCCACATGAACCCTAATTCCCGCTGATTTCAATTCTTCTGCAATTCCTCTTGCATAAGCATTTACATCATAAGGAGATTCTTTAAGTGGTATTGGAACTATAACAACTTGAATTGGAGCAAGTGTTGGTGGTAATACCAAACCTCTATCGTCCCCATGGGTTGCAATTACTGCAGCTAAAAGCCTTTCACTCATTCCATAGGTTGTTTGGTGAACATATTCATGGGTTCCATCTTCTTTTTCATAGGTAATGTTGTAGGCTTTGGCAAAGTTTTGCTTGTAGTGGTGCATTGTTCCAATTTGGAGCGTTCTTCCATCTGGCATAACTATTTCAGCACCTAATGAATAAAATGCTCCTGGGAACTTATCCCACTCTGGACGCTTGCTCACTATATATGGTAATCCCAATTTCTTTGCAATCCTATCAAAAATCTCCAAATCTTCATGAATTTGTCTCTCAGCATCCTCAAAGCTATCATGAGCTGTGTGAGCTTCAAAGAATCTGCTGATTTCTCTAACTCTAATTAATGGTCTTGTGTGCTTTGTTTCATAACGATAAACGTTAACTATTTGATAGATTTTGAATGGCAAATCTGCGTGAGAGCGAATCCAAAGAGAGAACATTGAGTACATTGCGGTTTCACTTGTTGGTCTCAAAATAAGTCTAACTTCTAATGGATTGCGCCCTGCATGAGTTACCCAAAGAACTTCTCCTTCAAATCCAGCTATATGCTCCGCTTCCTTTTGAAACTCTGTCTCTGGTATTAATGCTGGGAAGAGAACCTCTTGATGTCCAGTTCTTTCCATTTCCTCATGGATAAACTTCTCAATGTTTTTCATGATCCTTAAGCCATATGGTAGCCAGATGTTCATTCCCTTGACTGGATAACGTTTATCTTGTATTCCAGCAATTTCTATCATTTCATTGTACCACTCACTAAAGTCGTTTTGCCATCTATTTCTTTCTATTCCCATACTACCACCTAGGTCTAAAAATTCATTGAAGACATTTTAACTTTTCGCTTTTAAATTGAACAAAGGATCAAGATAATATAGAAAAGATTTATTAGTTCGTTTCGATGAATATCGTAGAGGTGTAGATGCATGAGACCTAAAATATTGGTAGTTTTTAAGATAAAAAGCAAGCCACTGGAAATGTTGAAAAAACATTGTGATGTTGATGTTTCGCTTTATCCAAGCAAAGAAGAACTTTTAAGCATTATTGACAGATATGATGCCCTGATTGTTTCACCCTTAAATAAAGTTGATGGGGAGATAATTGAAAGAGCGAGTAATTTAAAAGTCATAAGCACTCATTCAGCTGGTTATGACCATATTGATATTGAAGCTGCTACAAAGAAGGGGATTTATGTTACAAAAGTTAGTGGAGTTTTAAGCGAAGCAGTTGCAGAGTTTGCAGTTGGCTTAATGATAGCATTGCTTAGAAAAATAGCCTATTCTGATAAGTTCATAAGGAAAGGAAAATGGGACTCCCATAGGACCGTTTGGGGATGGTATAACAAAATAGAGACAGTTTATGGGAAGAAAGTTGGAATCTTAGGAATGGGGGCAATAGGAAAAGCTATAGCAAGAAGGGTCAAAGCCTTAGGCACAGAAGTTTTCTACTGGAGCAGGACAAGAAAAGAAGATATTGAGAAAGAGGTAAATGCAAAATGGTTGCCCATTGATGATGTCTTAAAGCAAAGTGATATAGTTGTCTTAGCTTTACCAGCAACTCCAGAGACTTATCATATCATTAACGAAGAAAGATTAAAGCTTTTGGAAGGAAAATACTTGATAAACATTGGAAGAGGCTCTTTAGTTGATGAAAAAGCCCTGATCAAAGCTCTCAAAGGAGGTAAGCTTAAGGGATTTGCCACCGACGTTTATGAAAGGGAACCCCTGCAGGAGAGCGAACTCTTTGAGATGGAGTGGAAAACCGTTTTAACTCCACACCATGCTGGCTTAGCAATAGAGGCTATGGAAGATATGGGAGTCCAAGCTGTGAAGAACTTATTAATGCTTCTTAGGGGAGAAATTCCAGAAGGATTAGTTAATAGGGATGTTTTAAAGATCAGACCAATTGAAGAGTTAAAGATGCTTTGAGGTGATATTATGAAGCTGATTAAAGAACTTAAAGAGATTACTCAACTTCCCGGAATTTCTGGTTACGAGGAGAAAATTAGGGAAAAGCTCATTGAAATAATAGAACCTTTTGCAGATTATAAGGTTGACAAAATCGGGAACTTAATTGTCGAGCTTGGAGAAGGAAAAGAAAGACTTTTGTTCATGGCTCACATGGACGAGATTGGACTTTTAATTACAGGAATAACTAATGATGGAAAGCTTAAGTTTAGAAAGATTGGAGGAATTGATGATAGGCTTTTGCTTGGAAGACATGTTGATGTAATAACTGAGGGTGGAAAGCTTGATGGAGTTATAGGGGCTGAAGCTGTGCACTTAAACTTAGAGCGTAAGTTTGACACACTTCCTTGGCACAAGTTAGCCATAGACATTGGAGCCGAAAGCAAGGAAGAAGCTTTGACTTTAGGAGTTAAGCCTTTGGACTATGCCGTATTTAAGAAACATTTCGCTGTTTTAAACAATAAATACGTTGCAACAAGGTCTTTAGATGATAGGTTTGGGGCTGTAGCATTAGTTGAAGCCATAAAGGATCTGGTTGATCATGACTTAAACGGGAAAGTTATCTTTGCTTTCACGGTTCAAGAGGAAATTGGGCTTAAAGGAGCTAAGTTCTTAGCAAATAGTTATAATCCGGAATATGCTGTTGCAATTGATAGCTTTGCCTGCTGTTCCTTCTTAACGGGAGATGTCAAGCTTGGAGAAGGAGCGGTAATAAGGGCTATTGACAACTCGGCTATTTACACGAGAAGTTTGGCTAAAAATGTTTGGAAAATAGCTGAGAAAAATGAAATCCCAATACAAATTGGCGTTACAGGTGGAGGAACAGATGCTTCAGTATTCCAAGATAAAAGCCAAGTTCTAGCTTTGAGCGTTCCAATAAGGTATTTGCATTCTGAAACAGAGATGCTTCATATTGAAGATTTAAAAGCTTTGATAAAATTAATTGAAGCATTAGCCTTTGAGCTTGAATAAGGAGGTGATTAGGTGCTTAAATACATCTCTTACTTTGCTGTTGGCGTCTTTATAGGTATTTTAGCTGCCCTCTTTGGTCTTGGAGGAGGATTTTTAATAGTTCCAACACTCAACATTTTAGGAGTCGAGATTCACCATGCTGTTGGAACTTCCTCAGCGGCAATAGTCTTTACATCTTTCTCATCAGCAATAGCTTACTCAAAGCAGAAAAGAATTCATTACAAAGCTGGAATACTACTAGCTATTCCCGCTATATTTGGTGCTTACATAGGTGCTTGGCTAACGTCGTTTTTAAATCCAGCTCAGCTTAAGGTTATCTTTGGTGCCGCTTTAATATTGGTTGCCATAAGGATTTTTAGAGGAAGAACAAGAGAGCCTGAAGAGATTAAATTAGAAGAGGTCAAGCTTAATTACAAGATAATACCAATTGGTGGTTTTTTTGCAGGAATAGCCTCAGGTCTGCTCGGTGTCGGTGGGGGAATAATAAACGTTCCTTTCTTAGTTCATCTTGGTTTGCCAATACACTATGCAGTAGCAACTTCAAGTTTTGCTATATTCTTCACAGCCATGAGTGGTGCAGCTAAACACTATTTGCTCGGAAACGTTGAGTTCCAGTGGTTAATCCTTCTAGTGCCAGGGTTAATGGTTGGAGCACAGTTAGGGGCAAGGATAGCGAAGAAAACAAAAGCAAGTAGTCTAAAGAGAGCCTTCGCAGTAGTTTTGGCTTTGCTGGCATTGAGGATGATTTTAAAAGGGTTAGGGATTGTGATTCCGTAACCTTTAAAACTATTTTTCCTTTTACTCTTTCTATGCTTCAGTATATCCTTGACATTTCCATAGGCTTCCTCATAGGCTTGCTTGCTGGCCTGTTTGGAATTGGCGGCGGTTTTTTGATAGTCCCTGTCCTAACTCTCATGGGCTTGCCTATTCAAGATGCAATTGGAACTAGTTTGGCGTGTATAGTTATGAGTTCTTTTGCATCTGCTTATGGTCATTTAAAGCGAAAAAATGTTCTATTTAAAGTTGTGATACTAAAGGAGAGCTTCTCAATTCCATCTGCATTCTTTGGTGCTTACCTAACAATATTTCTGAATACAAAGCAATTAAGCGTAATATTTGGCTTAGCTTTGGCATGTGCTGCCTACAAACTGATGAAAAAGTCTGGGATAATCTCAAACAAGAAAAAGGTTAAAGTGGATTACAAGAAGGTTCCAGTGGTTGGTATTATTTCCGGCTTCTCTTCTGGGCTTTTAGGAATAAGTGGTGGGATTTTAAACGTTCCACTTTTTCATTCATTGGGTATCCCAATTCGTTATGCCATTGGCACCTCAAGTGTTGCTTTGTTTTTCACAGCTCTATCTGGAGTAATTGGACATTACAATCTTGGACAAGTTCATCTTGATAAAGCCATTCTACTAGCACCAGGGTTGATATTAGGAGGCTTTTTGGGAGCTAGAATTGCTCACAATATGCATCCAGATAATCTTAAAATGGGCTTTTCAGCTATACTCATCCTAATTGCAATTAGAATGATTTTGAAGGGACTTGGTTTTGCTATTCCCTAAAAATTTCATTTTTTCTATTAGAGCATAATAGCACTTTTAAGTTTGGGCTTTACAAGTTGTTTTCAGAGTATGAGGAGAATGTAATATGAAACAAAAGGAAATTCTATTTTGCCCAAAAAAGTTAAATACTTCAAGATATAAGCATAATTTCAGAGTGGAACGTTTCGGAACGTTCTTTTCATCGAGTCCCTAAAATAAGTTGAGATTCCATTCATATTTGGTGATGCCCATGAAGGGGAGTGCTTTGGCACTGGTGCTTTTGTTGATTGGCAGTATAGTGCCCCTTGCAGTTGCAGATGAAGGGAACACAACAACCACAGAAGTTCCAGAATTTACATTAGACGAAAATGCCACAAATAGAGAAGAAGTCATTGCTCAACGCTTAATTTCACACTTAGAAAAGCTAAGTGAATTTACAACTAAAAGAATAGAACCAATTAGAGACAAACTACCTGAAAACTCCACAATACTTTTCCATTATGAAAAAGGAGAAGAGCTTAAGGATAAGGCAATTGAAGAGTTTAACAATGGTGATTACTACAACTCAATTCTTGATGCATTAACTGCAATGCGCCATTATAAACTCGTATTAATCCAGTTAAAAGAGGGAAGGGAAAGGATTAATGAGTATAGAGAAAGAATCTTTGGAATGATTAACAGAATGGTGGAATACTTCAGATTCGTTGAGAGGACCATTAAAATAGCGGAAAATCAAGGTATAGATGTATCCAACATAACCCACCTATATAATGAAACTAGGGAAGCATATAAAGTCGTTTTGGATGACTTGAAAGCAAAAGATTTTGAAAAGGCTAAACAGGATTTAGAGATTGCACAGGAAAAGAAAGTTGCTTTAGATGAAGAGTTGAGAAAGATAAGGGAACAACTTGCCTATATGAACGCGGATAAGATCGTAAAGGATTTCCTAATTAGAACAGAAAATGGAATCAAATTTGCAGAAAGAAGTATTCAAGAGGCTAAGCTTAAAGGTATTGACACGAGTGAAGCCGAGGCAAAGCTTGAGGAAATGAAAGCAATTTATGAAGAAGTTAAAAGTCTAGCAGATCAGGAAAGATGGGAAGAGGCATTAGAGGTCATCAAAGAGAACAGAATCAAAATTGACATGTTTTTCAAAGGTTTACAAAGAATACGTGAAAGAATAACAGAACAGAAGATTAAAATGGATGCAAAAGTCTTCATAAGAGAAACAACAGAAAGAATTAGGAAGGATATAAGGGCTTTGGAAGTTTTAAGACAAAGAGGCGTTAACACAAGAAGAGCGGAAATAGAGTTAAGGACTGCAATTCAAGAAATGCAAATAGGAATCAGAATGCTAAAAGAAGGAAAAGTTGCTATGGCAAAGTCACACTTTGCAATAACCTTAAAGCTGCTCTATAACGTGGAGAAGTTTATTTTACTACACAGCTGACTTCCTTTATTTTTTACTTTGGAGGTGGCTAAATGAAAAGGATACTCGCTTTAATCTCTCTAATCTTAATAGTCTTCCCTTGGGTTAATGCAGAATTTACTGTTTCAAATTTAGAATTAATTGTTTACAGAGATGGTTATGTTAAGGTTGAGTATCAAATAATTCCCGAAGAATATGTTACCCAAATAACAGTTCCCCTTCTGGGGAAGGATTATGAAAACTTATTTGTTGTAGATGAAAATGATGATCCCCTCAATTTTGAAGTTAATGGAAATGAGATTATAATCTATGTTGGAGACGCCCAAATAATAAAGATCTCCTACTATACTTCCGATTTAACTAATAAGGAGGGGCTAGTTTGGACGTTAAATGTAAGCTCTCCATATCCTTTTAGTGTTATACTGCCTGAAGATGCCATTATCGTCGAATTGAGTGATATACCCCTCTCAATAAGTGCAAATACGCTCTCAATGCCAGAGGGTAACCAAAGTATAGGATACACTTTAAAAAGCATGGGGATTGAAGAAAGACCTACAAATGTTATTTATGGAATAATTGTGGGGTTAGCTATAATCGCTGGTTTATTATTAATATTTATTAGAAAACCCAAGAAACGTGAACCAGGTCAAATAAACAAAGACCTCTATTTAAAAAAGATGAGGAAGTATAACCTAAATGAAGAAGAGCAAAAGGCTTTGCTGTATATATTGAACAAAGGTGGAAGGGCAAGTCAGGCAGAGGTTAGAAAAGCTTTAGGAATTCCAAAAACAACTGCATGGAGAATGTTCCAAAGACTTGAAAAGCAGGGACTCGTTAAGATAATTAGGGGAGCTAAAGAAAACTGGGTTGAATTAATTCCTTAATCTACTATTTCTATTTTAATTTCTCTTCCATCGCTTGTATAAGCTTTGACACTTCTTTCATTAAATGGATATGACAGTATCAGATGAACCCCACCGAATTTTGAGAAAAAGTGCAAATCTGCTTTTGAAGGCTTTGAGCTAGGTAATGGATGTGAATGCACAGTCCCCTTTATGCTCTCATCATGAGGTAAAAGCCAAGTATCAAAGAAAATCGAGCCTTTTCCAAAGTACCCTTTGGGAATTATCAAAACCTCTTCGAAAACGCCCTTCTTTTCTCTTAAAAATCCTCCAAATTCATTTGGATAAAATTCTCTCGCTAATTGGAGCAGATAATCTAGAAGAGCTTTCCTAATCCTTACTTTCATCTTTATCCTTCCAGCATGTCGAGAGGTGTATACAGCACATGCCCTTCTTTTCCTTTAACTAAATCAAATGCCTTATCTATCTCCTTCACAATCCTTTTCCAAAGCTCTTCATTTTGCTGTTTAAAGCTTTCAAAAATTAGCTTTAACTCATCTTTTCTTCTCTTGATTTCTGGGTCTTCCCTTAATTTCTTCACATCTTCACCTTTTAGCTCTTTTTGGATTATGTATACCCCAAGAGCCGCTGCAGGAAATCTTGAAACTGGAAATGACAGGAAAAGAGCGGATCTAAGTTCTGTTTCCTTATATATTTCTATGGAGTTTAATCCCCTAATGACAACGCCATAGTCCTTTGGAATCGCCCTTCTTCTTGTAAAGACAACCTTTTTTCCAAAAAAGCCTTTTTTGATATTCAGCTCGATATAACCTTCTCTAATAAGATCGGCTAAGGTAATTCCCACTATAGCATAAGCTACATCATAAGCATCATATCTCTTCTGCCATTCAAAATATTTCATGCCTTTCCTAAGTGACTTATTCTCTCTAGCAAAATCTTCGGGAAATAAGAGGACTATAGCACCTGGACTTATCATTCTAATCACAAAAGAAAATTATCAAGAGTGCATTATAACATTTATGTTGCTAAAAATAAAAAGCTAAATTAACTAGTCAAAAAGCGGCAATTGCTTCTATTTCGATCTTTACTCCCTTTGGTAAATTTGAGACTTCTACAACAGCCCTTGCCGGTTTTGACTTTCCAAAATACTCTGAATAAACTTCATTGAAGGCTTGGAAATCGTTAATATCCTTTAGATAAACAGTCACCTTAACAACATCGTCAATGGTTGCTCCAGACTCTCTAAGAATTGCAACTAGGTTCTCAATTGCTTGTCTTGCCTGCTCTTTTATGTCTCCTTTAACTATTTCACCAGTCTTGGGATTAATGGGAATCTGTCCAGCTATAAAAAGCAAATTCTTTGGATTCTTAACCAATATTGCCTGACTATAAGGTCCAATTGGCTTTGGAGCATTTTCAGTGAAAATTTGCACTCCACTCATGCAATCACCCAAATAAATATGGCATTAAGGTAAATTAAGATTTGCCTTAAAAATAAAAGAGATTAAGTTTCAACATAATAGTATTCACCAATTTCCTTTTGCTCCCTATCCTTAACGCTTCCTTCTTTATTAGCTCTTGGTCTTCCTGTTTCTGGGTCTCTCCTAAATGTAACTCCAATATTGGCTAAAAAGCGGTTCATTCCCTCTCTCATCCCCATTGGTTTCAAAGCTCTACCATGCTTTCCTGGCTCTCCTTCAAAGACCATTAAGCGATCACTTATGTAATCAATCATCAAAACATCGTGCTCTACAACCAATGCTGTCTTTTCGTTCTTCTCCATTAAGTGTCTAATTGCTCTCGAAACCGCTAATCTTTGTTCTACATCTAAATAAGCTGATGGCTCATCAATTAAGTAGAGGTCAGCGTCTCTTAAGAGACAAGCCGTTATTGCTACCCTTTGCAGTTCTCCACCACTAAGCTCTTCGACCTTTCTATCATATAAATCAGGAATCCCTAAGGGGTTTAAAAGTTCTGTCTTATAGAAGTTTGACATAAGTTTAGCAGCATCTATTTTGCTTAAAAGCTCAAAAACAGTCCCTTCATAATCTGCTTTGATGTATTGAGGCTTGTAGCTAACCTCAAGCTCCCACTCGACTTTCCCTTGTGTTGGCTCTTCTACTCCTGCAAGCATTTTAACAAAGGTGGTCTTACCGATACCATTAGGACCTACAATTCCAACGACTTCTCCTTTGTACAACTCCCCACCTTCTACTTCAAGCTTAAACTCTCCATAATCTTTAACCAAATCTGGATACTCAACTAAAACTTCACCCACTTGGCTTTTTCTTTCGCTTTTCTTTGTGAATCTTATCTCATAGGGTCTGAATCTAACATTTTCATCTGGAAGATAACCATTGAGGAACACATTAATACCTACTCTAGTTCCCTTTGGCATTGAGAAAATACCATAAGCGCCGGGTTTACCATAGACTACGTGAATAATATCGCTTAAGTAATCCAAAACAGCCAGATCGTGTTCTACTACAAGGACGGCTTTTTCCTCTTCAGCTAGTCTCCTAATAGCCTTTGCAGCTTTAAGCCTTTGTCTGATATCTAAGTAGGATGAAGGCTCATCAAAGAAGTAAAAGCTCGCATCCCTTGCCATTGCAGCAGCTATAGCAACTCTCTGCAACTCTCCACCACTTAAATGCTGTATTTCCCTATCTAAAACGTTTTCAAGCTCAAGCTCTTTAATCAGCTTATCCAAAATTCCCCTTTGGTCTGCCCTCTTAAGCAAATCTCTGACCTTTCCTTTAACAGCTTTTGGAATTAAGTCAACATATTGGGGCTTTACAACAGTTTTAATTTCTCTATTCTTAAGCTTCTCAAAGTAATTTTGAAGTTCGTTTCCCCTAAAAGCTTTAATTACATTATCCCAGCTATCATTAAAGCCACAAAGGTTTGGAATGATTTCTCCGGATAATATTCTAACAGCAGTTGTCTTACCTGTACCGTTTGGACCTAAGATACCCACTACAGTTCCCTTCTTAACAACAGGCAAGCGATACAATACAAAGGCATTTACACCATATCTATGAACACAATCCTCATCAAGCTCTTCTGGGAGGTTCACAATCGTTATCGCATTAAAGGGACATTTATGAACACAAATTCCACAACCAGTGCATGAGGCTTCTTGAATTATTGGCTTGTAATTTTCCTCGTCAATTATTATAGCCTCTCCTCCCATTCTATTAACGGGACATACCCTAGCACATAAAAAATGACCGCACTTATCTGGGTTACATTTATCGTAATCTATGACCGCAACTCTCATCTCTCACCACCGAACACAATATCTAAGAGTGTTTTAAAAGAGTTGTGCAAATTTTTCAGAACAGCTGGTGGGCCCGCGGGGATTCGAACCCCGGACCTCCACCTCGTAAGGGTGGCGTCATAACCAGCTAGACCACGGGCCCGCCCAAAGGTATTAGGCTTGTAAATCAAATATAAAGTTTGCGGTAGGAGGAGAGCGCTACTTCTTTATAAAGTCAAAGAGGGTTGCTTGCTTTGGCTTCTTTTCTTTTTCTTCGACTTTTTCCTCTTTAGCCTTCTCTTTTTCTTTAACCTCTTCCTCAGCTTCTTCTATTTCCTCTTCACCTTTTTCTTTCTCTTTTAGCTCCTCCTCTACCATTTCTTCCTCTTCAATCTTTGGAACCTCTTCTACTTCAGCTTTGATTTCAATACCCTCTTTCCTAAGCTTCCTATGAATTGCAAGCATTTTCCCTTTAATTGTAGGGGCTTTTTCTTTTCCAGCTAAAAACTCTAACTCCTTATCTCCCAAATCTAAGAAAACAGCTATATGAGCTGCTGCATCTAAATTGTTCTCGAAAATTGACTTGAATATCTGCATCGTTTCAATAGCCTCTAATTTGCTCATGTGCATCTGCTTCATTATCTTTCTAATTATTGAATCCCTGATTCCTCTTTCTTCTTTTGTATCTTTAAGCATTCTAAGAGTCTTTGGGGGATAAAACTTCAGGAAACCTCTTTTCTTTGTTCCAGCAACAGCAACTCCACCCGTCATCATATCTATGGCATATTTCCATAACCCATAGTTTCCTGTTGTTGTAGCCCTTCCCAAATAAATGTCTGCTCTACTAATTGCATCATAAGCTTTAGCAATTTCTTCAGGGGTTGAGTACATATAAGGAATATTTTCTTCTATCCACAATAGAACTTCATCTGGTGTATTGTCAACGTTCATAAGCGCCATCTTTGCCCTTTTCACATTGTCGCTGCCAAAGATCATGCCCAATGCTTGGAATATTGACCTCTCCGAGTCTCTATAAACTAAGATTTGCTTAGCATCTTCTATGCTTACCACAGCACTTTGAAGATCATTTATTGCTGCTCTTAAATCCCCATTAGCCCTTTTAGCTATCTCTTTAATAATCTCCTTAGGAGCAAAAAGACCTTCAGCTTTCACAATTCTCCAAAGAGCACTTTCTATGTCCCTTTGAGTTAAACGCTTATATTCAACAATCTCTACTTTGTTTCTAATATCCATCGGAACTTTCCAATATTTATTCGCTGACATTATGATTGGATTTCTAGCCTTTCCTATGAGCTTTGCTATCTCATAAGCTCCACTTGGCTCCATGTTGTCAACTTCATCTAAGAAGATTAGCTTTCTCCTTCTTCCAAAGACATCCAATGTATATGCTGCATCTAAATAACGCCTGATCTTTTCAAAAGTTCTCTCATCACTGGCGTTAAGTTCTATTACCTCAAACTTGTACTCGTTAGCTAAAGCATAAACTGTGGAAGTCTTCCCACTACCTGGAGGACCAGCTAATAGTAAAGCTTTTTTCTTTGGCATTCCATGAGACCACTGCTTAATCCAATTTTCTATCTTTATCAAAGCCTGTTTTTGATTTACAATTTCACTAAGTCTCTTTGGTCTATACTTTTCGGTCCATGGTAGCATAGATCATCACTTTCCGAGCAGTGTAAATTGAGCGAGCAAGGCTTCCAATTGAATCATCTCATTTGCTCCCTCAACAAGTCTAAAGTTGTATTCTCCAATCTTATCTGCTAAGGCAACCTTCTTTGGTTCACTTATTGGCAAATTAAACACTTCTTTGTGCATCTGAATTATAACGTCTTCTCCACTAAGTCCTTGCTTAAGTAGAATTTCCCTAAGCTTATCCCTTGCCTTTAAGAAGTTGCCCTCTAAAGCCAAGATCATCATCTCTCTTACATCTTCAGGTCTTGCCCTACTTGCAACTGTAAATACATTTTCATCTGTGATTACTATATCTAAGGCAGCCGCAGCTTGTAAAACATTTATTGCTCTCCTCAAATCGCCTTCAGCAACATAAAGAAGAGCTTGCAATCCTTCTTCTGTTAATTCCAATCTTTCTTGTTCTGCTATATATCTCAAACGCTTTGCAACGTCTTCGTCTTTTAGTGGTCTAAATCTAAACATTGCACATCTTGATTGTATTGGTTCAATGATTTTTGAGGAGTAGTTACAGCTCAGGATAAATCTGACGTTATTTGAGAACATTTCCATAGTTCTTCTCAATGCTTGTTGGGCATCTTGGGTTAAAGCGTCTGCCTCATCTAAGAAGATAATCTTAAAGCTCGCTGCTCCAATTGGCTTTGTTCTGGCAAATTCTTTAACTTTCTCTCTAATGACGTTGATGCCTCTCTCATCTGAGGCGTTCAATTCGAGGAAGTTATGTCCCCAATGCTCGCCAAAGAGTTCTCTCGCCAAACAAAGGGCTGCAGTAGTTTTACCAACACCAGGAGGTCCCGCAAATAGTAAATGAGGCATTGTTCCTGTTCTAGCGTAATGTTTCAACCTTCTAACTATGTGGTCTTGACCAACAATATCATCAAGTACTTTAGGTCTATACTTTTCAACCCAGGGCTTTTCAAGGATCTTAACTTCTTTTATCTCAGCTTCTTTTATTGCTTCTACCATAGTTATCACCCATTATCGCAAAGATGCTAAGGTTTATTATTTTTCCATCATATAAAAATTATTTGGGGAGATGCAAAATGGATCCAATAAAACATGTCACAATTCCTCTGCTATTTATTTTTGCACTTAAAGGTGAGCTTCAACTTACAGAGGTCTTTTTAGTTGTTCTTGGGTCAACAACTCCAGATTTTGACGTGTTCTTTGAGGAGCACAGAAGTTATTTTCACTCCATATTCTTCTTAATCCCATTCATCTTTGCCCCATTCTACTCAAAATCGGAATATTTGTGGTATTTTACATATGGGCTCTGCTTTCACTTTCTTTTAGATCTTTTCAGCGGTGTGCTTCCTCTATTTTATCCCTTTAAAAAACTCGGCATTGGGATAAAGATAGCTGGAAAAATTGAAATTAGAAGCTTACCAAAAATAAAAATTGAGAGTAAGCTTTCTTCAGCCTATCCAAGCAAATCGAAAGGTGAATACATTGCTTTCTCTAGTGATAGCTTTATTCTAGCAGTGTTGACTCTGATTTTGTTATTGTTTAAATTCTTTAAACCTTAACTATGTCCTTTCCTCATCCCAAAGAGCTAAGCCACTCTCTTGAGGTTTTCTTTCCAATGGTTCGCCAATTAGCTCTTGGATAAAGATTTCAGCAACAAAAATTACCCCTTCAACTAAATGACCGCCTTTAGCATTTCCCTTTTCATCTCCAAGAACTGCATGAACGTGAGCAAATGGCTTCCCATCCTTTAGGCTAATATTCCCCATTGTTGCGATGAGTTCGTGGGTCTCGTTAAGCTCAATAACCGTGTATTTCCCTTCATTTGTATCAAAATATCCTATTTTTGCTTTTTTCAGAGAACCAATTACATTGAAGATTCCCATTCTAATTCCTTTCTTTTCTGCAAACTCGTTTATAAAGCTCACAAGCTCGGCATCTTCCGGAGCCCTTAGCAAAAAGCTTCTTCCTAACTCGTATTCCATGTTCTCACCCAAAAGCTATAAGTTGAGCAAGGATTTAACTTTTTGGGTGGTGTTAATAAAAGTTAACTCTCTTTAGTGTTTTTTATCCATTTTTAGGGTGTGTTTTTCTAAGATATGTCTCTTAAGCTCTTCCATATCTTTTGCTCTATATCCACAGAAGGGGCAGACAAACTCAAAATTCAAAGGCTTAGTAGGTTTCCTCATTCTTATCTCCCAGATTTATTTTTGCATTCATTCTTTTTTGCTTTTTTGAAAGTGGACATTTTATCCATGAAAATCCTTTTAGTCGTTTAATGCGTCAGTTCTGATATGTATGAGCTCACTGAAGATTATAAACTCAGAAAAATCACAAAATACGAGTTGGATATGACAGATGAGAGGGAGGATTTATTAATTATCCCCCCTTCTTCGAAAGCTGGTTCTTGTGCCAATGACTGTGTTTTCTGCTATCTAACTCAAAATCCACCCCAAATCGTGTTTAAGGCAAGTAAGCATGACACTTTAAATGATCCAGAAATTGAAAAGAGAATAGCTTATGCGAGGGAACACTTTGATCTGTGGATTAGAGTAACAGATACAAGTGGAAACGTTCGCTTTAATGAGGAGAGAATAAGATCACTCTATAAGGCTGGTTTAGATGAAATTCAAATCTCCCTACATACAACTAAAAAAGAGGTCAGAATGAGGTTAATGAACAACAGAAATGCTGGAAAGCTTGTAGATTTAATCCCAATAATAGTGGAGCATTTTAGAATGATTGCCGATATAATCCTAACTCCTGGATATAACGTCAATGATATTGGAGAGATTTTAGATGATTTAGATAACCTTGGAGTTCATGAAGTTAGACTCTTCCCTGTTGGAGTTACCAAATGGTCCAAGATTAGACCCTTAAGGAGAGAAGAGCTTTTGTTTGTTAAGAAAGTTGCCTTGGAAAAGCAGAAAGAGCTTAGCATAAAGATCGTTATCCCTCCAATTTTTCAAGCCCTTTTAGGAGAGTTTACTGCGAGATTAGAACCCTTTGATGTCGAATGTGAACTCCCAACCTATATATTTACTGGTGAATTTGCTTATCCGGAAATTAAAAGGCTTTTTCCAAAGCTTAATGTGGTGAGGGTTAAAAATGAGTTCTTTGGTGGAAATATTGGGAGTGCTGGTTTATTAACGGCTCGGGATGTATTGAGGGAAGTTAAAAAACTCCCAGAGGTTGATTTAGGTTTAATAATCCTCCCTGAAGTGATGTTCTATGGAGATTTGACTTTAGATGGCTGGAAAAGACAAAAACTCTACAATAAAATTTTAATTGACAAAGGCTACATAGTTGAAAGTGCTTTAGAGCCAGAAGAAGTTCCAAAGATTTTAGAGAAGATTTAGAACTCAGCCCTGGCTGTATTCTTCATTGCCAAGGCTCAGTCCGTAGGAAGCTCATCACCTGTAGTAATATCTCTTAAGTTCTTTTTAAGTTTGCCCTTCGAAATAAGGGATCTTTGCCCTTCTGAACTTCTGTTCAAGCTCTTCTCTGGCTTTTTTAGTTTCCTCTAAAAGCTCTGAAATTTTCTCATTCTTATATTTGGTTTTAAGGGTTGTTAAAATCCCTTCTGCAAAGCCTAAAAGTGAGACTTCAATAAATTCTTTGCCCTTCTTGGTTTCTAAACCCTCATTGAGCTTTATAAAACTGTCAATCCTTTGGATTAAAGCACCTTCATTAAGCTCTTCACAGAGCTTCTTTAAATTCTCTAAGATTTCAAGAGCTTTCATATTTACCACCTCAAATTTTTAAGTTAAAAGCCTTAATTGTGTTTCTTTCAGTTATTTCCTCAACTTCCTCAAAGCTGATCCCCTTTAATTTTGCAATCTTTTCAATTGCTACTCTTACATAACAAGGAATGTTCTTTTCTCCTTTAACTGGGCTCATATATGGGGCATCTGTCTCAACTAAAATGTTATCCAACTCCACAGCCTTTGCAACTTCATAGACCTCAGGGATAAACACTATCCCAGTGTTAATTCCAATGTAGTGACCATTTTCGAGTATTTCCTTTGCCAGATCAACATCTCCAGCATAGGAATGGAAAATTCCCAAAACTCCTTTCTTCTGAACTAACTCATAGACTTCTCTCTCGCTTTTCCTTGCATGAATTACAACTGGCAAATTAAGTTCAACAGCTAAGTCTAAGAAATGTTCAAAAATTGCTCTCTGATTTTCTCGCTCTTTCTCACTTTTAGCATAATGAAAGTCTAAGCCAATCTCCCCAACGGCTAATATTTCATCCCTATGCTTAAGGATGAATTCTTCAACTTTCTTGACTTTTTCCCAGTTTCCTCTTCTTGCTTCATTTGGATGAAATCCAACTGTAGGGTAAACATAGTCAAAATAAGGGCTTAAAATATTCCAACTTTTCCAAACATGCTTTTTTCTATATTCACTTATCGAATCAACAATAGCTTTAACCCTTTCTTCTTTGCATCTCTCTAAAATTGCCTTTCTCTCTTCCTCCTTAAAGAATTCCAAATGAGCATGTGAATCTATCATTTGACCACCAAGAGGAAAGTTGAGAAAAGAGCTTAAAAGTTTAAGGTTGCTTCAACTCCTCCCAAAGCCTTATCACGGCTTTCCCCAAATCTTTCCCATCAACGTTAATTGGCTCATTGTCCATGTAGACTATTTCTTTTCCTTGATTCAAAGCTTCCTTTGTCACGACATCAACAGCAGCAGCCTTTAACTCGACTAAAACGGCATCATAATTTTTAAAGCGCTTTAAATCTTCCCTCAGTTTTGGTCTATTTGCTAAATGCGAACTTGTTCCAACTATCTCAACATTGTAAGTTTCTTCTAGATATTTTGCAACCTTTTCAACAGCCTCTTTTTGAGCTGTCATTATCAGGGCTATCCTTTTTCCTTTGATATCTCCTAAAGGTCTTGGTCTAAAAATAGTTGTGTGAATGCCTGCATTAGGATTAATCTCTCTGATTGCTTTCTTAACTTTGCTAACCTTCTCTTCACTAGCCATAGGTTCTTCCGCCATTGTAACTACAACCAAATCTGCTAAGCCAATTCTAAAAGGTCCAAAGTAACCTCTAATGAATTCAAGCTTTTGATTAGCTCCAACAACTGTTATATATTTATCAGCTTTAACAGCGGGAAAAGTTGCTCCACTTCCCTCCAAAATCACCAAGTCTTTGTCTAACTTATTCGCTATCTTTACTCCCTCCTCAACGATATCAAAAAAGCTAAAGCCTGCCATTCCCCCTCCACATCTTCTGCATCCAATTGTTAAAACTCTAGAAGTTAGAGCATCTTCAAAATGGTCCGATGAGGCATGCTTTCCTTTTTCAGCTATTTTGAGCAAAAATTCTGGGGTTATTTCAAACTTATCACCCTCAACAATCTCAGGCTTTTCTGGACCTCCCCTCCCCATAGTGATTATCACTAAGTCGCAAACTTCTTTTAGAGTTCTAGCAACAAAACCGCTAATTGCCGTTTTTCCTACTCTCTTTCCAGTGCCAATTATCGCTATACTTGGTTTATTCAAAAGTTTCCTCATCTTTTTAGGTTTAAACTCAAAGTCGGCACCTCTGTAGGTAACACCATATTTCATGAGCAAATTTGCAATTCTAAAGCGATCTTCATAATTTACTATAGGCTCATCACTTAAATCAACGACTTCTTCAACAGCATATCTTTGGACAATCTCTTCAATTACTCTTAGGTAATTCTCTCCAAAATAAACGGGAACACCGAGTTTCCTCTCTACCTCTTTAAAGTCTCCTATTTTCTCTGTTCCCCCTATAAATATTGCACAACAAACATTGCCGAGCTTTTTGATAGCCCACTTGTTAACATCTACGTAATGCTCTCCATCAATCAAAACTACTCTCATACTTTCCCACCACCATGAATTTTAATTTAATTAAATAATTGCATAATTATGTAATTAAACCATTCAATAAAACTCCTTGAAAAGCTCAACCTCTTGAGTGTATGAGCGCTTAAGCTTTAAAGCAGTTTTTGCTCTCTCCAGTTCTCTTCCCAAATAAAAAGCATGTCTTGGTGAAATCTCAAAGTGCTCTAAAATTGTGTCTATTATTGCATTAGGCTCTTCCCCAACAATAGTTAAAAGCTGTTCCGTACCTTTATGAGCAATTACCCAAATTTTTTCCTCTTTTGTAAAGATTCTGAAGTAAAGGTCTTCAAGTTCCACTCCTCTTTCTTTTGCCTCAGCTATCGGTGATCTAACTTTATACTCAACACTTTCACTCTTCTTCTCTTTCAAAATGAGCAAATCAAAACCTAAATCTTTCGGCATCTCAAAGAGCATCATGTCCAAAGCCCTTCTAAGTTCCTTTACCGCTCCCTTACATTTTGGACTTACCTCGGTTGTCAGCAAAAGCGAAATATTAAGCTCTTTTGCAGCTCCGGCTAATAGAGCGTTAATCCCAATACTATCAGCATCTATTAACTCAACAACGTTTCCAACTCCAGCCAAAAGAACATCATTTGGATTTCTCTCTCTATAGAGTTGAAAAGCAGTTATTGAACGTGCTAAATTAGGAACATGCTCAAGAATTAGGTCAAGGATTATTTTATTGTATCCTAAATCCAAAGCCCTTTCTTTGAGCTTTTCCAAAAATTCTACTCTTTCTTTTGGGTTTGTTAAAAAATAACCCTTTCTTTGGTTGGTTGGAATTAAAACAACTGGTTTTTCAGTTACAAGAGCTTCAATATTGCCTTCATCAAGACTCAAAAATAGATCGGCAAAATCTAACGCATTTTCTATTTCACGCTCATTGAATGAATCAAAGCTTATTGGAACATCAAATCCCTCTTCTTTAAGCTTTTCTCTTATTTCAGGAATCTTTTCAGTAAATGCTAAATTTGTTTCTCCACTAATCATCCCTAAATCTATGATGTCAGAACCACTTTTAATGTAGTAAATTGCTCTCTCCACTATTTCGTTAATACTAAGCCTTGGAGCATCAACTATTTCGGCTAAGATTCTATGTGGGAAGTCAAAGCCAACAGGTAAATCTCTAACAAGGAAATTGTATGGCTTTTTGAGAGCTTTCATAATGTAATTTTTATTTTTTGTTTTATTCTTGATGTCTTCAACTTTTTTAAGAGCATCTTCTTGAAAGAGCAAATCTGCTGGAACTTCTTTGCTAAGCTTAAAACCCTCTCTAATCGCTTTTAAAACCTGGGGCAAATCATGAGCATAGCGAGGACCTTTGAATGCTGGAATTCCTATTTTGTCCTCTATCTCCTGGGCTGAGCCCCTAACGAGACCGGGGATTAAAATTAAATCGTAGCCTTTAACATTGGCTTTTTTTAAATAACGCACGATAAGTTCAGGTGTTAGAAAAGCCGCCACACTAACTGGAGTCACAAACACATCGCAACCTTTTCCATATTTTTTAACTAAAGGTTCTGCCAAGCGACCGGTGACAAGGAGAATTCTCATATGTTAGGATATGCATTCACAAGTTATAAATATCTCCCAAAATCTTTATTAAGTAAAGTGTTTCTTCTTTTAACTTAGGTGAGTTGAATGATTGAAGTTCATGAGCTTTACAAAGTCTTTGGAAATAACATTGCTGTTAATGGGATAAGCTTCACCGTTCATGACGGTGAAATTTATGGACTTCTTGGCCCAAATGGGAGCGGAAAAAGCACTACAATGAAGATCCTTGCTGGTATTTTAAAGCCTACGAAAGGACGAGCTTTAATTGAAGGTGTTGAAGTGGTCAAAGACCCAATAAAAGTTAAGGAGATAGTTGGCTACGTCCCCGAAACACCCACTCTCTATGAAAGCTTAACCCCAAGTGAGCTTTTTGACCTGGTAGGTAAAATAAGAAAGCTTCCAAGAGAAGAGCTTGAGGAAAGGGTTAATTACTTTGTTAAAGCTTTTGGAGTTGAGGAATACTTGGATCAGTTTATAGGAACCTTAAGCTTTGGAACTCAACAGAAAGTTTCTTTAATCACCGCTTTACTTCACGACCCCAAAGTTTTGATTTTAGATGAAGCGATGAATGGCTTAGATCCAAAGAGCGCGAGAATTTTGAGGGAGCTTTTGCTTGAATTTAAAAAAGAAGGGAAAAGCATACTTTTTTCGACCCACGTTTTACCATTAGCGGAGATGATCTGTGACAGAATTGGGGTTATTTATCAAGGGAAGATCATTGCTGAGGGAACTATAGAAGAGCTTAAAGAGAAAGCCCATGAAGAAAACCTTGAAGATGTCTTTTTGAAGCTGACAGAGAGTAAAGATGAAATTTTGACTGTAGTTCAGGCATTAAAAGAAGCCCTTTAGGTGAGAAGGTTGTTTGAAATAGTGAGAATCCTTTACAGAGAACTGCATTATCAAATTGTTAAAAGAAATCCTTTAGTTGCAAATGATGAAAAACGCTTTAAGAAGCAGTTAAAGAATGCTTTAAGCATTAAGCGAAATTTGGCACTTCAATCCTTAGCCTTCATATTTTTTGGAATTTTCATGGCTTCAGGTATAATTCTCTCAGATAATAAGATTGTAATATCTTCGTTAGCCGTTTCTTTAGCCTTAGTTCCATTCATTTTTTCCCTTTATGTTACTGCTGTTCAGTCATCCTATGTCGTTTCATTGGGACTTTTTGAACCATTGAAATCTCTTCCAATAAGAGTTGGAGCCTTGTACTTAAGCGAGCTTTTGCTCATTGATATCTCCGTTTCTCTCTCAATAGTGCTTCCAAGTGCAATTGTTTTGCTCATTAAGTTCCCTATAAATGGATTATTGTTTTTGCTGTGGGTTTTGGTTGGAATTTTAGCTGGTCATAGCATTGGATTATTGATCTTTTCACTATTTGGCTTAAGAATAGCCCATAGGAAAACAAGAGGACAGATGTTGAAGAACTTGTTTAAAATTCTTGGGCTATTTGCCTTTATGAGCATGTTTTACGCTCTAAGCTATCTTCAGGAGTATATAAGCAAAAACAGTGAAAAGTTTGCAAGCTTTTTTGGGAAGTACATTGTTGCTTATCCTTTCTCTGTTGCATCAATATTTGAGCCTTCCAAGAGTTTGGTATTTTTAACTGGTTATTTCATTGGCATTTCTATTTTGTACTACTTTTCCATAAGTAAAGTTTGGAAAGAAATTTTGGAACCAAAAATAACTTCAGAAAAAGGAAAAGCTGAAGGTTTTAAATCAAGTTTTGGTGGCACTATTTTTGCCCTTACTTTGAAGGATTTAAGGGTAATATTTAGAAAAACTTCAATGCTCACTGGATTTTTAGTTCCAATCTATTTTGTATTCCCCCAATTGTTTATAGCATTGAGAAGCGGAAACCTTTCCAAAGAACAGGTGTTTGGTCTGCTTTTTCTCATTGGTCTCTTTTCAACAAGTGGTGCTGATGCAATCTTAAAGGTTGAAGGAAAAGAAATGGATTTTCTAAGGACTTTGCCAATTTCAAAAGGTCAATTTATTTTAAGCAAAGCATTCTCAATGAGCTTAATTCCAATGATTTTAGCAAGTTTAATTCTTGGTTTAGGCACTTACTTTGACTCTGCTACTTTATATCTGATTCCTTACGTGGTTCTCTTGCCATTGAATGTTTCTCTCCTTACAATGTTACTCCTGTTCCGCTATAAGGGAAAAGAAATTGGAATTCCAGAAATAAACTTTGGAGAGGTTCTTGCCTTATTTTTGGTCAATAGTGTCCTGTTAGCATTTATAGGTATTCCAGCTTTCATAATTAATGCACCAAAAGGATTGGCAATAAGCTATGCAATTGCTCTGCTATCACTTTTCTTGATGCTCAAAAAGATAAAAGGCTAACAAGTGATGTGAAAAATTCCCAAAATTCTCTTTTTATCTTTTAGCTCATTAAAGATTTTTACAGCTTCTGGAGTTGGCTTCTCTATAATCTCCTTTTCCTTCACAAGTTCTCTGCTTTCTGGTAAAAGGCTCAGCACCCCATAAATTCCAGTTCCAACAACTAAAACATCAAACTCCTCACTTAAATATTCTTTTAGCTCTTCTTTATCGAACTTATGACTGGTTCCATGTTTTTGCTTTGAAACCCACTTTTTCCTCTTCTCAATCTTCCCTGAGGGATAAATTACAATGTCGTGCTCATATTTTTGTCCATTCACAATAATCTCTCCAAATCTAACACCTTCTATCATAGCTCTCCCCTCTCTTGAAGTTCTTTCATGATTTTAAGAGCATCTTCAATGATTTTTTCGTGATCAAAGGCTAATCTAATGTGTTTTAGCTCTTCAAATTTGAAAACCTTAGCTTCCTTAGCATCGTCCCCGCCTTTTAGTTTTCCTTCTCCTTTTGCCAAAAATGCCGCTGTAACAGTATGCCCCCTTGGATCTCTATTTGGGTCGCTATAAACTCCAATTAATTTTATTAGCTCAATGTTTAGTCCTGTTTCTTCTTTTCCTTCTCTAATTGCGGCTTCTTCAACTCTCTCACCATATTCAACAAACCCACCAGGCAAAGCCCAACAATCTTTGTAAGGTTCATTTCCTCTTTTAATAAGCACAACACCATTGTTATAGAGAATCACCAGATCAACAGTCAGGGCAATACATTTGTACATCTCAACTTTAAGATTTGGATATTTAGAAGAAATAAGCTCAATTAGTTCCTCTTTTAACGGTTCTGCATCAAAGTCCTTTGGTGCTTTTATCAGCAAAACATATCTATCCATGCTTTCACCCCAACAAGCCATTAATCTCTTCATCACTTGAAATTTTCTTAACCTCAACCAATTTAGCTTTTTTCATAACCTCTCTAATAGAAAAATCGTAATTTCTGAGGGACAAGAAGATGACAGTAAAAGCGTTTGCCATTTTTAATGCTTCTTCAAATGTGTATTTCTTATAAAAGTAGCTAAATGACGCTAAAAAAGTGTCTCCTGCACCTGTTGCTTCTTTGATTTTCATATCTAAGGGTACGAATCTATAAAAGCTTCCTTTATAAAGTGCAACACCCTCTTCCTTACCATTGGAAATCAACGCTATCTCGACCGAGTTTTTGAGCAAATTAAGGGCATTTTTTGAATTTCCCAAACACTGAGCTTCATTTTTATCTGCATGAAGTATTTTAACTCCTCTCAGAAATTCCCCATTTATTTGTTTTAGATGCACCTCTTCGTCAAAATCTCTTACAAATCCTTGCAGATCTACAGCTAAGTAGTGTTTCTTTAAAGATTGAAGCATCTTTGTTGAAATTTCACCAGCTACTGGGTTAACCAGAATTATATCAAATTTGTCACTAGGTAACTCTTCAAAACCTAGCTCGTCTGCTCTTTTTAATAATCTTAGACTCCTAGTATTTTCATCTATATATCTCAGTTCATAAGTAGTGGTATTATTTGAGAACTTATAGATCACGTTAATTCCCCTATCTTCAAGCTTTTCAATCCACTCCTTTGGGAAATCCCTACCAATTTTAGTGACGATCACGACGTCGCAAAATTTTGAGAGTGCTAATGCCGAATAATATGCTCCTCCACCTATTTTTTCCTGGGTCATGTTGTCTTTTATGATTATATCCCGTGTTAGATGACCTAAAATTAAGCATCTCATTTTTCCTACCCCAAAAAATTTAATTAGTCAAACATCCTTTTTAATTTGGTGCATATCTTGCTGGAGGGTATATTTGTTCCCCATGTAACACCTTTTGATGAAGATGAGGAAATCAATGAAGAAGTTCTTAGGGAGCTTGTGGACTACTTTATAGATGCTGGAATATGTGGATTAGTGACATTAGGAAGTAATGGAGAGTTTCCCTACTTAAGCTTTGAGGAAAAACTTGAGGTTTTGAAGATAGTTGTTGATGAAACTAACAATAGGGTTCCAATAATTGCTGGAACAGGTGAAAATTCTACAAAAGAAACGATTAAGTTAACTGAAGAAGCATGGAACATTGGGGTTGATGCTGTTCTAATAGTGCCCCCTTATTATTTCAAACCAAATGAAAGGGAAATTTTTGCCCACTATTCAAAGATAGCAGAAAAAGTTGACACGCCGATACTCATTTATAATGTTCCAAAGTTCACTGGATATAACATAAGTATAGATGTTGTCGAAAAGCTTGTTGAAGAGCATTCAAATATTATTGGAATTAAAGACTCAAGTGGCTCGATAGGGAGGATAAGTGAGCTAATTAGAGTGGTTGGGGATAGAATCAGTGTGCTAGCTGGAACAGGAGATTTAATATATCCCTCGCTAATACTCGGTGCTCACGGTGCTGTGATAGCTATTGCCAATGTTGCTCCTCGCATGTGCGTTGAACTTTACAATGCTTTCCAAGAACGAAAATTTGAAAGAGCAAAAAAGCTTCAGATAAAACTTACATATCTAAATGAAGTTATAGTGAAAAGACGGGATCAGATAAGCGCTGTAAAGGAAGCCATGAATATCAGGGGCTTGAACGTTGGATATCCAAGATACCCCAGCTTGCCTTTACAGGAAGAAGAAGTCGAAGAAATTGAGAGAGTTTTAGAAGAGTTCGGTCTTCTTCTTTTATAGGCTCAGCAATGTCGATCCCGGGCATCAATACCCCAAAGGCCAATCTACATCATCGCCTAGATAATGTTGTAAGAAGGATAGTTAAAAACCTTTCACAAAACTCCAAGATACTTATGCACTTGAAAGCTTAACCCAACATTTTCTTTCCCCATAATTCCTGCGATGATATTGTAAAACTTCATTAATTGTTTTTGGGAAATATCTATAGGTTCTTTTGGCTGGATTACCATGGGTGCTGTTCCTTTCAAAAGCTCAGCATACCATCTAATATTCTCAGCTTTTGTGTCTTTTGTGACAACCAATTTTGCAAAAACCTTAACGTTATGCTCTTTTAAGATTTTTATGCTCTCAATTTCCCTTAAAACTAAATCTCTCCAATCTTTCGCTGCTCTTGCTGTCTCATCCTTTATATCAACACAGGCATAATCAGTTAAATACGCGACTTCCTTAACTTTTTGGGGCTGGGAGCCATTGGTTTCAAGATAATTTTTAAATCCAACCTCTCTCATCTTATCCATTAACTCTTTAAGGGACTTCGTTTGTAAAGTTGGCTCTCCTCCCGTATAACTTATTGAGTGAATGTCTCCAGTGTCGAGATTTAGAATAATATTAATAACATCTTCAATTTTCGCTGGATTGTTTTTATATTCAAAGCGTCCACTAAAGGGCTTGATTTCATAGCGATACTTTGGAACTTGAGAAGCAATCAAATATTGTTTAGAATCACACCACCAGCAAAAGAGGTCGCATCCAGCAAATCTTACAAAAATTTGCCTTCTCCCAAAAGCAGAACCCTCAACACTTCCTCCTTCACCTTGCCAGCTATTAAAAATCTCCGCTAAGAACATTCTTCACCACCATGACAAAGGGTTTAAGCATCAAGCAACAATAATAATTTGGTGAAACTTATGGATTTTTCGCTTTTCATGGAAAGGTATGGATTCAAGATTCTTCTCATATTGATGGTATTAATAGCTTTGGCTCCAATTTTTCTGTGGGTATCTGGATTGCTCTATAGTGGAATGAGGTATGGGTTAACACTTAAAGAATGGGTCTTAATTGGGATATTTCTCTTGATTATGTCAGCGGTTGCCGGAAAACTCTTAACTGCCTATGGAAAAATCCATGCATATTATTGGCTCGAAAGAGAAAACACAAAAAACTGGAAATGGAAGAAGTAGTTAAGCTTCTTTGATCTCAACTTTCTCTGGAAGCAGAGACAATCTCCAAGTTATGTACTCACCAATTTTGATTATCATAACTATCTTGTCTT
Organism: Thermococcus sp. JdFR-02; assembly: GCA_002009975.1. Lineage (GTDB taxonomy): Archaea > Methanobacteriota_B > Thermococci > Thermococcales > Thermococcaceae > Thermococcus_C. The sequence goes on along the minus strand of MTLP01000042.1, from coordinate 72,773 downwards.
TTGAAGACACTACTAATTTCGCGCTCTCAAGTCCTTTGTTTAATTCTATCTCTCTAATGAGCCTTGTAAAAAGCTCCTCGTTATTGGTCAGCATGTCATCAATTAGAGACGCTTCATTCTCTTCATAAATTTCAAAGATAGCTCTATTTTCCCATAGCTCTTTTAAAGCTTCAAGCAAGTTGCTTTTAACAGAATAGATTTTGTATATTTTTCCAATTCTCTGCTCTTCTTCAAGTTTTGCAAGTATTTCTACCATTAAGCTTCACCAATTTAACAATCTCATTTAAGGCTTTTAAAAATAAGGTAGAAAAGAGGTCACTCAAGAGCCGTTAAAAGCTTCTCAAGAAACATTTTCTCTGGATAAGCACCTTCAAATTCAACTTTATCTTCGCCATCAACCTTTATGACGATCTTTGGAACTGCCATTACCCTATATCTATCGGCTAAATCTGGATATTCAATTGCCTCAACCATGTCGCCAAGTATCTTGCCTTTTCCTGCTAATGTGTTCTCAAGGGCAAATTTATGTGCCATTCTAACTGCTGCTGGGCAATAGGGACAAGTTGGTGTGACAAATACGTAAATTTGAACATCTTTGTCAATACTCTTTAATACTTCCTTTGTGTCAGGCATTAAGTCTGTCTCTCCTCTTGAAACATCAACTATATCCTCTAGGAATGCACCAAACTCGTGACCAGCTGGTAATCCAAAGTACCTAACTCCCAAGTCCTTCCCATCTTGGGTTATTGTAACCGCTGGTGCCATTGGAATTCTATACTTTTGGGCAAGTTCTTTTTCTGTGTCAAAGTCATGTATCTCATAGCTAATTAAATCACTAAGCTCACTAATCTCTTGCACAAGCTGTTTTAGCTGTTCACAGTATTGACAGTGCTCTTTTCCTATGAAAGTGATTATCTTGACTGGATTAACTAACTTTGAGAAAAATTCCTCTTTGATTACCTTCTTATCTCCATCACTTATCAATCCCATTTTCACAACCTCCCACATTTTGAACTAAAGATTTATAACCCTTAGAGGGTAACATTAGTTCAATAACCATTTGCAAATTTAAAGTTTTCAACCAAAGGTTGAGATGCACACTATATAAGCTTTACGCTACAAATTTGGGTAGGTGGGGAACATGTCTGAACCGGATATATTTTACATACTTGGAAATAAGGTGAGAAGAGATTTACTCGGACATCTCACTTGCACTGAATGTTATTTTAGCTTGCTTAGTAGCAGGGTTAATGTCTCATCAACAGCAGTTTCTAAGCATCTTAAGATCATGGAAAGAGAGGGAGTAATTCAAGCCTATGAAAAGGAAGAACAGTTAATAGGTCCGATGAGAAAATATTACAAGATAAGTGTTTCAAATACATATATTGCCACAATAACTCCAAACCTCTTTTGGTACAAAGGTATTTCATTGGAGAGGGAACCTGCAAAGGAGCATTTAGTAGAATACTCTATCGATCTGCAAAAGCTTAATTTAAAGCATGAAAATCTTCACGAGATGGTTAACGACTTCTTAAAAGCGAATGAAGAATTGGAGGAAGTTCTAGCAATACTGCAGAAAATAGAAACCTACAGAGATTGGTTAATAAAGATGATTAAAGAGAAGTACCTTAAGGAAATTGGTGATATGACACAGTTAGCAGTTCTGCATTATCTCTTGTTAAATGGTGAAGCAACAATTGAAGAGCTTAGTGATAAATTAAATCTAAAGGAGAGGGAGGTTTTAAAGAAGGCAGAGGAGCTAAGCAAATTTGTACCGTTAATAATAAAAGACAGTAGAGTGAAAATTGACACAGAGGCACTAACAAAGAGCCTTTAGGGGGGCAGGTTATGCCAAAGGTTGAAATAATAGTTGATAAAGAGAAGTGTTATTTATGCGGTTCATGTGTTGCTGTTTGTCCTAAAGAAGCCATAATAATCGAAAATGATGAATGGAACTTCTTTTTTGATAAATGTATAAGCTGTAAGTTCTGCGTTTTAGCTTGTCCAGTAGGTGCTTTAAATGCTGAGGAGGTGGAACAATGAAGCTTAAATATGACGTTGTTATAGTGGGATCAGGGATTGCTGGACCAATTGTTGCCAGAAACGTTGCAAAAGAGGGCTTTAAAGTTTTAATGATTGATAAGAAAGCTGAAATTGGCACTCCAAAAAGATGTGGAGAGGGCATAAGTATCGGTGCATTTAAAAAATATGATATTCCCTATGACAAGCGTTTCATCAATAGAGAGATTTATGGCGCTGCTATTTATTCTCCAAGTGGATATAAGTTAGAGGTTAAGCACAACCATGTTGCGGGAGTTATTTTGGAGAGAAAGATATTCGACAAGATGTTAGCTTACTATGCCGCAAAAGCTGGAGCAGATATAATGGCAAAAACGGAAGCTATTGGTCTAATTAGAGAAGATGGAAAAATCAAGGGAATTAAGGCTAGGCATGAAGGAAATTCTTTAGAAATCTATGCCGATGTTATAGTTGCTGCAGATGGCATTGAAAGTAGGGTAGCAAGATGGGCTGGGATTAACAGCTTTTTACCTCCCCATGAGCTTGATAGTGCATATGAGTATGAGATGATCATTGAAAATATACCTGATCCTGATTTAATACACCTCTACTTTGGAAATGAGATAGCTCCAAGAGGATACGTATGGGTTTTCCCAAAAGATGAGGATAGGGCTAATGTTGGGGTAGGAATTGCTGGTGATAATCCAAGAACTGCTAAATACTATTTAGATAAGTGGATAAAAGAGAACAACATAAAAGGCGTTAAAATTTTGGAAGTCAATGTTGGGGGAGTCCCAGTCGGTGGATTCTTGAGAGAGCTTGTTAAAGATAATGTTGTCGTAGTTGGTGATGCCGCAAGGCAGGTAAATCCAATACATGGTGGCGGAATGGCAGAGGCTATGGAAGCTGGAACCATTGCTTCAAGATATATCACTAAAGCCCTTGAAGATGAAAACTTGGAGCTATTAAAAGGCTATACTGAAGAATGGTGGAGCAAGGATGGAGCAAGGTTAATGAGGGTTCTGAAGATCAGGAAGATAAGTGAAAAGCTAAGCGATGACGAATTAGATGCAGCAGTTCAAGCTTTAAGTGGAGCAGATGCAGAAAGCCTAATTTCAGGTGACTATAAAAAAGTTTTCAAAGCCTTAATTAAGAATCCAAAGGTTTTACTTAAACCCAAGCTACTTAAACTATTAACTGAAGCTATCTAACTTTTTCTTTTCCATCTATTACACTTAATATCCAGGCATACTTCAAACTCTCTTCCTTTTTCTCTAATCTTAACTATTGGTGCTTTACATTCTGGACAAATCTTCCCTGTGGGTATTACCTCTCCTCTTTGCAACAATGGGTATGTAACGTTACAATTTGGCCAATTGGAGCATCCAACAAATCTTTTTCCACTTTTTCTGTTGTATCTAACGACTAAGTCCCCTCCGCACTTTGGACATTTCCCTACTACAATGTAATCCTTAGCTTTGTTTTCTTTTTCAGCTTCTCTTTTTACTTTTTCCTGCTCTTCCAGGCTTATCTCCTTTTCTTTTCCTCTCTTTTTTTTCTTTGATCTCTCTTCACTTTCTAGGAGCTTTTGCATCAGCTCTTTACCTATATCCATTTCCTTTGCTTTAAACTCCTTTAAAATTTTAATTAGCTGTTCTTTTGCATCTTCAATAACTTTATCTTTGTTCAGTCTTCTCTGCATTATCTGTTCCATCTTCTCCTCAAATTCCCGTGTCAGCTTAACACTCACAATATCTGGAACATGCTTTTCTAAAGCTTCAACAACTTGCATTCCTAGAGGAGTTACCTTAATTTTCTTCTTTCCTTCAATGTATCCCCTATTGTAGAGGGTTTCCAAGATTTGTGCTCTTGTGGCTTTAGTTCCAATTCCCAAGTCTTCCATCTTTTTTATAATACTAGCTGGACTGTATCTTGCAGGTGGTTTTGTCTTCTTTTTTTCCTTCCTAATTTGAAGAACTTTAATTAGCTCACCTTCTCTGAATTGGGGTAGGATTATTTCATCGAATTTTACGTATTTGCCATAGATCTTAAGCCATCCTTCTTTGAGAGTTCTGGAACCACTTAAGATAAAGCGATGGTTATTTGAATTTATAATCACTTTAACGCTCTCTCTAACTGCAGGTTCAGCAAAAACCGCTAGGAACCTTCTCACAACTAAATCATATAAATTTCTCTCTTCTTGATTTAACTTGCTTAATTCAGGTAATTCGCCAGTTGGATAGATAGCTGGGTGAGCAGGGTCATCTTTTTTACCTTCTACGGGTTTAAGATTACTTTTTCCCAAAAGCTCATGGGCAAAGGGCTTATATTCAGGAAGTTTGGCAAGATTTTGAAGTATGTATCTAAAGTTCACATTCTTTGGAAGTTTTTGGGAAGATGTTCTCGGGTAAGAGATTAAAGAGGCTTCATACAAACGCTGGGCAATATCTAAGGTCTTCTTTGGGGAATAACCAAAAGCGGAGTAAGCTTCCCTTTGCAGGGTTCCTAAGTCAAAGGGATAAGGTGGATTCCTTTTTTGTTGTTTAACTTCAATTTTCTCAACAAATGCTTTTCCTTGCTTTGCTTCCTTCACAATCCTTTTTGCTTCTTCTTCATTTAAAATTCTCTCTTTTTCATAAGTAGCTGTGTACTGCTTTCCCTCTTTTTCTAAAATCATCTTTATAACCCAATAAGGAGTTGGCACGAAGTTTTTGATCTCTGCTTCTCTCTCAACTAAAAACTTGAGGGTTGGACCTTGAACTCTTCCCGTCGATAAAACCATCCACTTCCCACTTGCTCTCCTTATTGCATGACTCAAAGCCCTTGATAAGTTCACGCCCCAATACCAATCTAGAATATGCCTTGCTATTCCAGCATCCGCCATTCCGAAATTTATAGTTGGTTCTAAGTTATACCAAGCATTTAGGATATCTCTTTTGGTTAAAGCAGAAAACTTCATACGCTTGGCTTTAGATGGGTCAACACCACATGCGTACTTTAAAGCCGTGTATCCAATAACCTCTCCCTCTGTGTCATAGTCACAAGCAACTATAAACTCATCAGCTCTTTTTGCGAGCTCTCTTAATGCTTTTATGTAGTCCCTAGCATAGCTTTTCCCTTTTTCAGCAGCATAAACTGGAACCCATTCAATATCAAATTGTGGATAGCCCCAGCTTTTGCTCTTTGGTGCTAACGTAAAGAGATGACCTACGGCTGGAGCAACTATTATCTTTTTTCCATCCCTTGTTAACTCATAATAAGAAACATCTCCAATTTTTTTACGAATAGCTTTACCCTCTGCTAAGGCTTGAGCAATTTTCCTTGCTACATTTGGCTTTTCTGCGATTATAAGCGTGACCATTTTAGCACCTTTTTTTAATGGGACAAGAACAGTTAAGAATTTTATGGAAGAGAATTTTTCAAAAACAAAATTTGTGGAAAGGGGGCTTTAGGAATGTTGCCCCCCTGGGGGTCCCGAGGTCATCGCAACCCAATACTCCTCGGGCATTATAATTTCGCAGTTAAATTTTATAACATTTGAGTTTTGCTGAATATAAAGGGAACACATTTTTAAAGGGGTTTTGTAATCTTTGCATTAAGGTGTTAGAAATGGCAACTCTCAGTAAAATTGTGCGATACGATAATGAAGAGGAGTTTTTAATGGATATGGAGGATATTTTGGAGAGATTTACCTATTTAGCAAGTCGTTATGGAAGTGGAAATGTTATTGAGGGGTTTTTGCTCTGGGATTATGTTGCAGTTCAGGATGATGAGGGGATCAAAATTTTCCGCATCGGTGAGTTTCCATATGTAGAGGGCACTTTAAAGGTCGATATTGATGAATTGAGAATCTTGGAAAGATACTTTGATGAACTTGAGAGTAAATGGGGAGAATTAACAACAGATGAAATAGACTATTTTGTTAAAATGCTTAATGAAGCATTGGGAGAAGAAAGGGTATTCTATGAAGCCTATGACTTGGGATTGGATAGAAATGAGGCATATGTAATTTTGAACATAAAAGCTCTTCATTACTTAGAAAGAGTTATTGATGAGAACGATAAGGAGATTTTAGATGAAGCTGTGAAGCTCCTGATAAAGTATATTTAATTACCTTTTTGTTTAATTACATAAATTTAGATAATCAACCTTAAAAACTCTCCAACAGATTAGCGAATGGTGGGTAAAATGCTGTTCAAGAAGAAGGGTCTTTTTACAGTTGGTGATGCTTTAAAGGTTATTGAAATTGCAAGCAAGGAAAATGCAAAGGAAATAATAGTTATGTGTGATGCTATTGATGAAGATGCAAAGAGAAGGCTCTGGGATTATGCAAAAGGTGTTGAGTTGATGGCAGACTTGACAGGAGAAGAAAGGAGTGTAAAGGTGGAAATTCTCGAGGGTTACGTTAGCGACAAGGTGAAAGGTATTGAGCTTTAGAATCTTTATAATAAAAGCCAATGAAGCGAGAACAAAGGCAGATTTTAATCTTAAAGATTTGCCGGGTACAAGTGGAAGAATTGATCTATTGTGTCGAACATTGAGCAGTGCTTTTCTTCTCTCCCATGGATTTAGAAAGAATGTTAGGGTTTGGTTAAATTTGAATGGGCCTCCAATTCCACCAAAAACAATTCGCTTTGAAGGGCAAGAAATAAAGCCTAAAACTTTAAATCCCGATGAATTAAGTACAGCAAAGTTAATAATCAAGGCTTTAAAGGTTGGAGAGACAATTAAAGAACCTTCAAAGGAACATGAGATTCTTCCAGGTATCTATGTGAGCAATCTAACTTTTGAGGACATTATCAGGCGAACTCTTAGAAACTCAACCCTCTATTATCTGCATGAGAAGGGGAAGGATATTAGCCAAATAAGATTTAATAGAAACGTTGCATTTGTGTTAGGAGATCATTTAGGGTTGAAAATAGAAGATGAACGCTTTTTAGAGAACTTAGCAGAAAAAGTTAGCATAGGGAGGAAAAGTTATCTGACCTCACATGTTGTGTCTTACGTTAACATTACATTGGATAGGTTAATGATTTAGGCTTCTCTCTCGAATTCAAGCTTTAATGCTGTATGTTCTTGTTTGAGTTTTTCAACCAATTGCGAGATCTCCTCACTCAGTCCCCTAAGTTTTTCTGAAAGTTTGCTTAATTCATCAATAACCAATTCCAGTGCTCTCTCACTTTCTTCTACTTCTTTCATGGCTTCAGAAAGTCTTTCTTCCTCCTCCCTCTTGTAAATCTCAATCTTTAAGCTGTCATAATCCCATACTATTTTGCCATCCTTTATCTCAAAGTTTGCTTCTATCCTCACAACATCCTCTTTCTTAACATTAAGTTCTTGAAACTTTTTGAAGAGGTATTGGTTCAATTCCGCAGATGCTCTAACAACTTCCTCTGGGGTAATTTTGCCCCGGGTAATTGCAAAAAGGACTTTTCTTGTTTTGTTCGCATAGCCAGCCGCTCTAACAAAACCGGTCATTAGTTTGGGCATAGCCCTCACCAAATTATTTTTATTCCTTTAGATATAAATCTCTATTGGTGATTAAATGAATATACTCGTTTTTGGACCTCCAGGAAGTGGAAAATCAACTCACTCTCGAAAGATAGTCCAAAAATACAAGCTTGAGTACATTTCTTCTGGAGACCTGATTAGAAAAGAGATTGAAAGAGGAAGCAGTCTTGGGAAAGAAATGGAGAGATACTTAGCAAAAGGAGATTTAATTCCTGATGTAGCAGTCAATACATTAGTCTTTTCAAAGCTTGGGAGGATTAGGACCAACTTTATACTAGATGGTTATCCAAGAACAGCAGAACAGGTTCTAGCCTTGGAAAATTTCCTCTATGAGCGAGGTATTAGACTTGAAGTAGCAATAGATATCTTTATTTCAAAGGAAGAGAGCGTTGAAAGAATAAGTGGTAGAAGGATATGCAGTAAATGTGGAGCAGTTTACCATATAAGGTACAAACCACCTAAGGTTGATGGAAAATGCGACATCTGTGGTGGAGAGATAGTCCAAAGAAAAGATGACAGACCAGAACTCGTTGGAAAGAGATACGACATCTACATAAAAAATATGAAGCCTATAATAACCTTCTACAAAAAGCAGGGAATTTATGTCCAAATAAATGGGCATGGTGGAATAGATGAAGTCTGGGAAAGGATAAGACCATTACTTGATTATATACACAACAAGGAGATGAAAAGAAAAGAGCATGAGTAGTTAGTTCTCAGATATCATTCCAAAAACTCTTTAATCCTTATTGTGCAAAAGTATGTTAGGTGAGAATATGAAGGTTAAGGTTTACACAACTCTAAGAGAAGCTATAGGGAAGAGAGAGATAGAGGTTCACGGAGCGAGGACTATCAGAGAGTTGATCAACATAATTATTGAGCAATATGGAGAGAAAGCTAAAAATGAACTAATTGACGAAAATGGGGAGATTAACGGGATGATATTAGTAAACGGACATAATATACTCCACCTTCAAGGTTTAGATACGCAACTCAAAGATGATGATGTTATTCATATCTTCCCACCAGCTGGGGGCGGATAAATGGCAGTTGCTGAAATTTGTCTTTTTCCTCTTGGCACAGAAACTCCAAGCGTTGGAAAGTATTTAGAGCCAGTAGTCAATGAAATTAAAAAGAGCGGCTTAAAATACATGATTTGCCCTATGGGGACTGTTGTTGAAGGAGAGATTGATGAGATTTTAGAGTTAGTAAAGAGATGTCACAAGGTTATTTTCGAAAGCGGTGTGAAAAGGGTAGTAATAAGTATCAGAATCGACGACAGGATTGATAAACCACTAACAATAGAGAGTAAGCTCGGGATATAAAATGGCAGAATACTTTGATAAAATAGCCCATCGTTATGATGCGTGGTATCAAACAAAGGTTGGACAATATGTTGACAGAACAGAGAAGAGGTTAATTTTTTCTCTCTTAAAGTCTAAAAAGGGCTTAGCTTTGGATTTGGGTTGTGGGACTGGAAATTATACTCTTGAATTATACAAAAGAGGATTTAAAGTTATAGGCGCTGATTTAAGCCTTGAAATGCTTAAAATTGCAAAGCAAAAGCTTCCCAATGTACCTTTTCTTAGGGCAGATGCCTATAATCTACCATTTAAAGATAACACTTTTGATTTGGTTATGAGCATTACAATGTTCGAATTCCTAAAAGAGCCTGAAAAAGTAGTAAGTGAGATTCATAGAGTTCTAAAGCCAAATGGTGAAGTTATTATTGGTACTATGAACGGAAGGAGTCTTTGGTTTATTTTTAAGCGTTTGAAGAGCATATTTTTTGAAACAGCCTATAGATATGCACGCTTTTATACACCTAGGGAACTTGAGAAACTCTTGAGTAAATCTGGATTTAAGGAAATTGAAAGTAGAGGTGTTATATTCTTTCCATCTTTCTTACCTTTTCTAAGCTTGGCTGAAGATATGGATAAGAGATTCAATGCTGAGCTAAAATCGTTGGGGGCATTTATAGTAGTAAGAGGGGTTAAAGAATGAACGAAAAGATAAGTGTAATTTCAAGAGAAGACGCATTTAGAAGAGCAGAGAAGCTTAAGAGGATAAACGAGGCAATATATAACGTTAAATTTGAAATAGAGCAAAAATTTCTTCCAATTGATGTGTTAATACCTACACAAAGAGAATTAAATGAGACAAAACTCCTTGTTGTCTTGCAAGAGATTAAACACGGCTATGATGCACCAGTAATCGTTTTATCTCACAAAGGACGATACTACATTTTAGATGGTCATCATAGGGCATTTGCTCTAAAAAAACTTGGCTACTCTCAGATAGAGGTCTTAGTTTTAAAGCCCGAGAAAGAAATTGAGACAAAAATTGAAGAGACAGTAAAGAAAAGCGGACTAAAAACTCTTGAGGATATCGTAGTTGTTAGAAATTAATAAAAAAGAGAAGTTAGCTTTGCTCATAAATTACGTACTCTTTTTGTGCTATGAATACTGGCTCTATCCTTTTTCCTCTAATGACTAATTTATCTTCGCCATACTCTTCCTTAAGCTTCTGTATATATGAATTAAAGACCTCTGGCATGCTTGCACTTGCTAAAATCACATTTTCTCCAGCTTTAACATTAATTTTCTCCTTCACTGGGACATACTCAATAATGTCCATGTGAGGCTCAAAAACGGCTTTTTCATCTTCGTTGCTTGTTCCTTGAGTTCTCACAAGGTAAATAATTGTAGCCCGCAGATACAGGTCAACTGTGTAATCCCTATCAAACTCAGCCTTAAGCTCAATATTTCCACTTTCTCCCTCTCTTAAGACGTATATTGGGTTGCTGATCTTTCCATTAACCTTTGGAACATCTTTTAAGACCCCTACAGGACCCTCTTGAACTAAAACTATCTCATACTTCTCAGCTTCTGGGACGTTTAATGTTACTTCAATTGGCTGCTCGTTTAAATGATCCACATTGACGTTTTGAGCTAAAATCTCTTCTTTTATCAGCTTTTCACCATTGTATGCCCTGAGCTTTAGGATTGCACCTTTTACATCTCTTCCAAAGGCTGAAATGTAAAGCTTGGCTTTGTATTCTCCTGGGGTTAATTTTCTAATGCTCTTCCATGTGTTGTTTTCAAAGACCTCAATACGAACTAAGACAAAGGGTCTGAATTCGTAGACGTTTATATCTCCTGTTGATTTTACGAGTCTAAAGTTTGGAAGACCATTTCCATTTAAGAAAGCCAGTCTAAAGAAGTTACTGAAAGCTATCTTGTGATATGCATATATTGCATAATTGGGGAAAATCCACACTACTCCTGGGAAGTCTCCCTTCCCTTGAATGACTTCTCCATTTTCCACAATTATACTTCTAATCGGTTCTCCCTCTTGAGTTCCAATACTCATTACAACCTTCTTTTTGCCTTCTTCCGTGACAATTTTTATTTGTCTGTATTGATCTATCATGTAAATATTCTCAGCGACTTTTTGGAAAGGCACGAACATTGCTATTCTATCCCTCTCTTCCCTACTTATAACTCCTCCAAGGTAGCTTATTGCATTAAATTTGAATATATCCTGACTCCAGGTTATGAAATAGTTTAGTTCCCAGCTTTCAAAGTCTATCTCACTTTTTTGTCCAGTATTTGCTAGGAATTTGGCTAGTATGTAATCTCTATCCCTCGCATGTCCCCCATCAGCACTTGCTCTCCTATTGCCCAAAAGTGAACTCTCAATCCAATAACCATAGTCCCACCAAGAAGTTGCTGTTGAGAGCTTTGGTGTTTCTTCTCTAAGCCACTTTAACGTTTCTTCCCAAGAAGGAGTTACAGGTTCGCTAATTGCCATTGCTTTTGCCTGATTGTTCATTGTAGTTGCCCCTACTATTGGAATTGGAATAAACAAAATGACCAATAAAGCAGCGTAGAGAGCTTTTGTTGAAACCTTCTCCTGCATACTTTCGACTAATTTAAATAGTTCACCGACAAGGATTCCAAAGGTTAATATAATCGCCCCTGAAGCGAGGAAAAGAAATCTCACTGCAGTCCACATTAGATAAATCGACATTCCGTAATAGATTAGAACGAAGAGTGCTTTTGTGTCCACCCTGTTATTTTTAGACAATTTGTTAAAGAAATGAAAAGCCGTTAATAAAATACCGACAAGCGAGACCAAGAATATTATACCATCATTACTTTTCACTGCATAATATTGAGAAACACTTGTCCAAGTGGTCTTTGCCAATTCTTGCACCGTCTCGTAAACTTGAGTTGATTGATAGGCACCACCCATTAGGCTGAATAATTTTGGACCAACGTATAGATATGCCCCAGCAAAGCCAATAAAGGTTATAACTGCAACAACTCCGAATCTATGCGTCTTATCTGAGTAATTTAGTTTAAGTCTTTCTCCATAGAGCATTATGGAAGTTAGAAGCAGGAGTCCAATAAAGACTTCAAATGCAAACTTTATATGTCCTGCAACTCTTACAATGCCACTTGGAGTTAGTGCATAGCCCATAATCAACATTAAAGCATAAACCGGGTAAAAATCTCTTACAAAGGTCTTCAGTTCGTCAATTTTTCCAAAAATGAAGAGTATTATTGAGTTAACACTAGCAAAGCCAAGTAAAACCATCAAACCGAAAGGACTGCCATTCCATGCACTTAAAGATGCCACCATAAACAGAACAGATAAAATTCCAAATGTGTATTTTATGCTCTTCTTGCTTGTATCTAAATAATAGAACAGGGAGATCAATGCATAGAAGAAAAACATAAGAAAGATACCATCTCCCCTATTATTTCCAGAAAAAGTCCTAACAAAGTGGGAGGTTGAGAACATCATTATTGAAGCGCTCCAAAGCCCAGCCCATTCTGAATGTAGCTTTTTACCGAGCAGATATATTCCTATTATGCTGAAAAATCCTACCAAAGGAGGGAATGCTCTAAAAACTTGAAGATCATTATATCCAAATAGTGAGGCTATCTTATAGAGAAGTGCTGGGAAGATGTAGAGTCCTAAAGGTTCTCCAATTTTAGACCCAAATGGGGCATCAGACATTGGATAGTACTTTGGTATCCACTCCTTTATTGTGAGCTTGTAGATCTCATAGTGATAGAAGGTGTCGAAGTCTATGAAGTACCTTGCCTGTGCAGTTTGCATTCTCAATTTAAATCCGATAAAAGCAACTAAAATCACAATCACCGGAATTGCGAATCTTAACACTTTACTAAAATTAAAGGAAGAAGGTTTTTCTTCACTTTTTTCAACTTTCTTAACCTTCTTCTTCCCTTTTACCATGCACACCACCTCATTCAACGGTAACAGATTTTGCTAAATTCCTAGGTTTATCAGGGTCATTGCCTCTTAAAACTGCTAAGTGATAAGCTAATAATTGGAGTGGGACTATATAAACTATTGGACTTAAAAGCTCATCAACTTTCGGCATCTTTATAAAGACGTCGCTTATCTCTTTAAGCTCTTCACTGTCTCCTAATGTTATTATGAAGCCTTTTCTTGCCTTTGCTTCTTCAATATTTGAAATTATCTTGTCATAGGTTTTTCCTGTTGGAGCTATTGCAACAACTGGGACGCCTTCTTCAATCAAAGCTAGGGGTCCATGCTTAAGTTCACCTGCAGATAATCCTTCAGCATGTATGTAGCTTATCTCCTTAAGCTTTAGTGCACCTTCTAAAGCAGTCGCAAAGCTTATGCTTCTTCCAATGTAGAAGAAGTCCCTCTTATCTTTCAGTTCCTTTGCAAGCTTTTTAATTTTATTTTCATAGCCTAGTGCAGCCTCAACATACTTTGGCAAATCGTGTATCTGATTTTCCAGCTCTTTTAAGTAGCTCTCTTCAACAGTTCCTAAATGTTTGGCTAAAGCTGCTGTTAACATTGCTAAAACAGTTAACTGTGTTGCATAGGTCTTAGTTGCTGCAACCCCTATTTCTGGACCTGCATGGGTATAAACCACTAAATCACTGATTCTTGTAGCCATGCTTCCAACAACGTTCACAATACTTAGAACCTTTGCACCTTTCTTTTTAGCTAACCTTATAGCCGCTAATGTATCTGCAGTTTCCCCACTTTGTGTTATTGCAATAACTAACGTGTTTTCATCAACCAAATCCTCCGCTTCATACCTAAACTCGCTTGCTTCTTCAACTATAGGAACTTTTTTAGCTAATCTTTGGAAGAGATATTTTCCAGCTATTCCAGCATGATATGAAGTTCCCATTGCAACTATGAATATTTTTTCGTATTTTGCAATCTCCTTTGCAACTTTGTCTATTGTCTTAACATTTCCATAAAATGCTTCCTTTACAGCTTTTGGCTGTTCATGAATCTCTTTAAGCATGAAATGATCATAACCTTGTTTTTCAGCCATTTCTAAACTCCAATTTATCTCCTGTATTTGTTTATCTCTAATTTCTCCCGTTCTCATATCTTTAATCACAAAAGAGTTTTTAGTTATCACGGCATATTCTCCATCATCCAAGAAAATTACCCTATTTGTATATGGAAGCAAGGCAGGTATGTCAGAGGCAAAAAGCATCTCCCCATTTCCTATTCCCAAGACAAGTGGACTTTCATTTCTAACTAAATACAGGTGTTCTCTATCTTTTGTGTAGATAATCCCCAATGCAAATGAACCTTTAAGCTTTAGAAGAGCATACCTTAGTGCATTCTCAAGATTCTTAAAGTCTTTTAAACCCTCCTCAATTAGATGGACAATAACCTCGGTATCAGTGTCACTAACAAATCTGTGGCCTTTTTTGATAAGCTCTTCTTTAAGTTCAAGATAATTCTCAATTATTCCGTTATGAACGATAGCAATTTCTCCAGTACAATCTGTGTGAGGGTGAGCATTGATATCATTTGGAATACCGTGGGTAGCCCATCGTGTGTGCCCAATTCCCCTATTTCCGGGCATCTCATTTAATCTTAACTTCTCCTTTAGTTCATCTATCTTGCCAGCGCCTTTCCTTATATGTAACTTTCCATTTTCTTCAGTTACTACCCCAACAGAATCATAACCCCTGTATTCTAATCTCTTTAAACCATCAACAATGACTTCACATGCTTTTCGATCTCCAATGTATCCGATGATTCCACACATTTCACTTCCCTCTCTGGAACTTTTATTTATCATCATATTAGGTAAATTTGTTCATTAAAAGGGTTTCTGCAAAACCGTTTTGGTAGGTTATTTTTTAAGGTTTTAAACAATTGCTTTCAATGTAAAAAAGTTTATCACCTTTTCAAGCGCTGAACAGAAAACAAAAATGTACCTATGCCTATAGATTAAGGTTGTTGGTTTCGTTTGTTCCTTTAATTTGCTATTAAAATTATCAAAAAACCTATATAACAATATCAGTCCAAATCTTTTGGGTGGGTGTATGGATAAAAAGCTTGATGAATTCATTGAGAAATCTACTATAAAATTCAATGAACAGCCACAAAAGGTAAAGCGAAAAAGGTTAAAACCAACTAAGCTCGATAATTTCCTTCCAGAGGAGCATATAAACTACTTTAAAAGCCTAAGGATTGGCTCAAAAAAGATTAGAAATGCTAAAATTATCGAAGAATAATTTTATGATTGTTTTGCTTATTTCTGCTTGAAGTCAAACTTTCTTAATAGATACATCTAGCTACTGTGTTTTTTCGTTATGCTTTTATATTTTTAGCTAGTAATAATCTCTGGTGAGGACTGTGAGTCTAAGTCAAGCAAAAACATATGGAGGAGTCGGAGCATTATTGGGACTTATAGGAGGGATCATACCCCGTATTGGCAGTGTATTCAGCATAGTTGGATTAGTGTTGATTATTCTAGCGGTGAAATATATTTCCGATGAGACTAATGACGAATCGATTTTCAAAAATTACTTAATTGCTTTTATAATGCAGATATTAGGAATTGGTGTTTTATTAGTAGTAATAGGCGGATCAGTAGTTGGCGCGATGGCAATGGGTGCACGAGGATTTACAGCGATGATGGGAAGCATTTTGCTCGGAATTTTCTTGTTATGGATATTCCTCCTAGCGGGTTCATTCTTTATAAGAAAAAGTTATACCTCGATAGCAGAATACACTGATGTGAGCATGTTTAGCACAGTAGGGGCGCTCTACTTAATTGGAGCAGCACTCTTGATAGTAATGATTGGAGGTTTAATTCTAATAGTGGCAAAAGTTCTAGAAATAATCGCTTTCTTTTCATTACCAGAAGAACTCCCTATGAAACCTCAAACGGCAAGTGAATTCATGGTTTAAAGTATAACCCTCCCCCTTTGATTTATATTTTGAATAAAGATATTGCTGTTTTTAATTGTGCATGCATAAGCCTTTGGTTCAAAGTCAAAAGAGGGAGATTTTAGGACGTACATTTCTTCCATAACTTGTCCAGCTCTTCCTTCAAAGATGAATTCAATAACATAATCTCCAAACTCAATATTCCAAGAAACAAATTCCTTTGAGACTCTGTCCTTGTTTAGAAGGAGCATTGAAAGCAGAGATGGTGTCTTTTTCCCTTGTATATACTCTTTCTTTGAAAGTATATGCTTCAGTATTCTAATACTTCTGTCCTCCCCAATTTCAAATGCAAGTCCATCGACTGTAAAGTTTATCTCTATTAATCTCCTATTATTTGCCTTTTTTAGAATCTCATGATAAATCTCTAAAAGTTTTGGAACATATGTGTCTGGATCAAAACCTTCAATCGTGTATACATAATCATCCGAACGCTTACTCCCATATCTTGACCCAAATACATCTATAATTGCCAAGTTTCCATTCTTGCCCTCCACTTCTATATCCAGACCTGCGGATTTAGCTCTCAATGCAAGCTTTGACAAAGGGAGGTTATAGTTTATTATTACTCCAAAATCTCCTTTGCTAACTCTATACTGAAATATCTTAAATGGCATTATCCAACCAAGTGAGAATGAATCGTAAATAAAAAGAACGTTAGTACCTTCTAAAATACCGCTACCCAAAATCTTATCAAATTCCTCAAATCCAGACTTTAAAATCTTCATATTATCTTCCCCCTCTGTACTAATATTTATCA
The DNA here is from genome assembly GCA_002009975.1 of Thermococcus sp. JdFR-02. Classification (GTDB taxonomy): domain Archaea; phylum Methanobacteriota_B; class Thermococci; order Thermococcales; family Thermococcaceae; genus Thermococcus_C. The sequence goes on along the minus strand of MTLP01000042.1, from coordinate 56,209 downwards.
TGGTGAGATATAAAGTTTTGTTTTACGAGAACAAAATTGTTCTCAGAGAACAAAACTGGATTTTAAAGAAAAACTTATTAACAACCTCTGGTATAAAAGAAAAAGGAGGAGAAGCTTATGAATGTTGAGAAAATACTAAAACTAATTGTATCATCTGATCTACGTCGTAGGATACTATTAGTACTAGCAAGAGAGCCGAAATTGCTTAGAGAGTTACAAGATATAATCGGTTCTACTAAATCTACGATTTCTCACTCTCTTAAGGATCTTGAGGAAGAAAAGTTAATCGTGCAAAATAAAGAGACTAAAGAATATATGCTCACAAATACCGGACGCATAATATATTTACAAATGGCAAGATTGCTAGACACTCTTGAGACTGTGAAAAAATTTGAGGAGTTTTGGTTAACTCATGATTTGAGTGGAATTCCTTTAGAATTGCTTGAAAGAATAGGAGACTTAAAGGAATCTGAGTTGTATGTTACTCCTCCAGACCAGCTTGCAATGCCACATGAAATATATATGCGACTTGTAAAGACTTCAAGATGGATTAGGGGAGTTTCCCCCATACTCTTTTCTGACTATCCAGAGGCATTTTCAGATCTTGCATCAACCAAAAATATTGATATTGAGATCATTATAACACAAGCAGTCTATGAAAGATTGCTGGAATTAGCACCTTCTGAAGATGTTGAGAGGGTTAAGAGCTTGCCAAACGTTAAAATCTATACATTAGACTGGAATCCAAGGGTTGCCTTTACTGTTACAGATACGTTCATGTCCCTTGGATTGTTTTTCCTCGATGGGCGATACGATACAACTATGGACCTAATCAGCAACAACGAAAAAGCAAGGAAATGGGGATTAGACCTCTTCCAGTATTATAAAGAGAATGCAAAAAGGGTTTTGTAATCTTTACCCTTTTCATTTATAATTTAATTATTGCCTCTAGGCTTGAATCAGTGTCTCGCGTATCAAATAACGATTTTTTGGAATAAGGGCTTAGCAATCTAACGTAGTAGATATTTTAAAAAGGGTACTGGGGGAAAGAAATATGGTGGACTGGAGATATGTCTCTGGATATTACAAAAATTTAGAAATTCCAACGCTATTATTGAGAAAGTTCAAGAAAGTTTATGACATAGCATACTCAGTGCTTGCGTTTTTAATAGCAACGTCCCTGTTTTTAGCCATAAGTGGCACATTTAAGCTGTACCTGTCCTTCATGCTATATGGCACTGAACCAAGAGTAAATCTTCTCTTAACAACATTCTTCTTAGTGTTCAGTGTTTACGGAATAAACAAACTAACGGATTTAAAAGAGGACGAGATAAACAACCCTGAGAGAGTTAAGTATATAAAAAAGGTTGTTAGGATATTTAAGTACTCAATATTACTATCATTTATATTAGCCATAATTTTGAGTGCCCTAACGAGCTTCTGGGCAATCCTTGTTGTCATGTTCCCTATATTCTCTGGTGTGCTTTATAGTATTAGGGTATCCCCAAGATATCCAAGGTTAAAGGATATAACTGGAGTTAAAAACTTGATAATAGCGTTAACATGGGCAAATGGTACAACTTTCCTCCCCTATTTGACCCTTACACATGTAGATGGACTTAAAGTGGCTCTAATTTATTACTTCTTCTTCATGAAGAGCATAATAAATACCATGCTTTTTGATCTCAGGGACATTGAAGGTGATAGGGCAAATGGAATTAAAACCGTTCCAGTAAAGCTTGGGTTTGAAAAGAGTAAAGCTTTACTCTTAGCTTTAAACACGACTTTTATTCCATGGTTCTTCATAGGCTACCATTTTGGATACTTCACTGAATATTCCCTCGTCTTAATCTTTTCAATATTAAACGGTTACTGGTATATACTGCACTTCTCAAAGAAAGGCAAGAAAATAGGGAAAGAGATTGACCTAATAGTCGATGGAGAGTGGCTATACACGGTTCCATTGGCACTGATGCTAGTCTAAGGGCTCTGCGATCAATGCTTTATTTTTATATTGAAAAACATACGCTTTCCTTTCTCCTTTTAGATTAGCCTCTACTTTATGCCTGAACTTCCAGTACTCTTTATCTGGAATGCTTATCCTTAATGTTGCCTTCCTAAAGCCCTCTCTTCTCAAAAAGTCGTTAATTCTTAATGGATGGAATGGAACAGTGCCAACTAAAACATATCTTCTTTTAAAGTATTCACTCTTAACTTCTTCATCACTTGTTGCTAAAACCCTCCTCTTTTCTCTAAGCGTTATGAACAACTCACCCTTTACATTATGAAAGAGTTCATTTATTAGGTCTGCATAGTCTATACTCTGAGGAATTTCATATAGATACTCTTTTGGCTCGCTCCACTCTACTATGTCTTCTAAATTTGGATTGCTTTCTAATCTAACCCCTCTTGGTAATAGGACTGCAGAACGCTCTGCTTTAGCTAAAGGTTCAAAGTAAAAGGTTAATCTATTTAAGCGTCCATGTAGGTCAATGTATTCAAATTCTCCTCTCCAAGGGATTTTTTTCCTCCTTATTTGAGGTGGCAAATCGAATATAAACGAGTCAGTTTTATGTTTGTAGGCATTATAAATAGCCAATGGACTTGGGAGTAAATCTTCCAAATTTCTTTCTGGCATCTCTGGAGGTCTCGCGGGATCTGAAAATATTATGTCCGCATCTATTTGATCAACAACTTCTTTACTTAGACTATCTCCGAGAATAAATTTTATCTTCTCTTTAACACCATAAACTTCAGCATTTTTCATGGCATAGAACAGCTTTTTCTCCTCAATATCAACTGCATAAGCTTCTCTTGCATACTTTGCAAAGAAGATAAGCTGAATGCCAACTCCACAGCTAACATCTGCTATACTTTTGGGCTTTATTCTCTTAGCTCTATATTCAGCAACAATTTCATGGGTTGCATATCTTAATCCCTCTAAATCCATCCATAGGTTATCTTTTGAAAATTTGTCCTTTGCACGAATTCTCGCTTTAGCAATTTCAATTATTTCATCAGCATTATCCTTGGGCAGTCTTACTCTGATTTTCCTCTCTTCCCATCCTTTCTTTATTAACTCAACAGCTAACTTTATATATTCCTCCACTCCCGCCACCATAATGAGCTAAAAACAGAAGTTTTTAAATCTATGCCACACCAGAAAGTTTAAGCTGAGGTTAGATAATCTTTTAAATTGGGTGTCATATTGGAAAGCCATAAACTTAAAAGTAGACCATTGTAAAAAAAGTTTTGAGGTGCGGACAATGGATAAAAAGAAAAGCGTAAAAAACGGGGATTTTGTTCTTCCTGGAGATTATCTTGGAATTATTGAAGAATTCTTGCCTGGAGAAGGTGTTATAGAAGAAAATGGGGAATTATATGCCACGAGAGCTGGAAAAGTTAAAGTAAACCTTGAGAGGATGGAAATTAGTGTAGAAGCTGTTACAGACACTCCACCTGTTCCAAAGGTGGGGGATGTTGTTATAGCAAAGGTAATTGAGGTTAAACCTCAAGCAGCCATAGTGCAACTGTTGAAAATAGAGGGAAGAAACGGATATAGAGAAATTGCAGCCTCAAAGCTTGCCGGGATACATATATCTCAAGTGAAAGATGGCTATGTTGATGAGATGAGCAGGGAGTTTAAAGTTAGTGACATTGTTAGAGCAAAGGTTATTGCAAATGAAAAAAGTCCAATTCAGCTAACCACCAAAGGACAAGGATTAGGTGTTGTCTTTGCTCTTTGTTCAACTTGTAGAGCTCCCCTTGTAAGGAAGGGTAGTCAATTAATCTGTCCAAAATGTGGGAATTCTGAAACAAGAAAGCTCTCATCAATGTACAGAAAAATAAAGATTGAAATTTAGGTGTGAAGTATGAAAGCAGGAAAGAAGGTCATCGTAATTCATGTCAAAAATGATGTTGAAAAGGAGGAATTTATGAAAGAAGTCCAAAAGCTTAATCTACCCGCTTTTATTTATGTTCATGGAAAGTTGAACACTTTGAAAATCAACATTCAAGGCACAAAAGATGAGATCAGAGATGCAGTTTATAAAATTAATGAAATTCACAGAAGGGTTCGTTCAAGACTTTATGCAAACAAAAAAGGATTGTATGAGTATGTAATTGATGACATATTTAGAGAAGCCGGGGTCAGCATTTCTGCACCAATATTGTTAAAAACTCTAAAGCTTCTTAATGAAGTCGTCCAATTTGAAGAGGGAACACTCAAAACCACCCTCTCATGGAATGAGATTGTTGAATTGGTTAAGCGTCTTGGAGCTTTATTGGCTCAAGTAACACTCCAAACGACAAGACAAATTAGGGAAGTTGTCTTGCCCGTTGCAGTTGCCCATGATTTAGACCCAGAGGAAATTTTGGATATAATGGTTGAACTGGGATTAGCTGAATACAAGGAGGATAAATTTAAATACGAACTTGTTAAGAATAAGGAGCAAGCAATGGAACTACTGTTAAAATATTTGGAAGGTGAAGAAAAATGAAGATAGAGATAATTAAGCGTGAGAAAAACCTTTTAGAGTTCTACATTGAAGGGGAAGATCACACTTTTGCTAATTTATTAAATGATGTGCTTCATGAAAACAAGCATGTGGTCTTTGCTGGATATACGATTGAGCATCCAATTCTAATGGCAAGGAAACCAAGATTCAAGATCAAAACTGATGGAAAAATAACACCAGAGCAAGCTTTAGAAGAAGCTGCACAAAGGATATTCGACAAAGCAAAGGATGTCTTGGAAACGTGGGAAAAGGCAGTTAAGGGCTAATTATTTTTGTTTTGGGATTGAAATGAAGTATTCCAAGGATTTTACAGACAAAAACCTTTCAAAGTTTGGTGACTCTTTGGTTAACTTTCTCTTTTCCTTAGCTTTAAGTGAATACTTAGGAAAACCAAGCGCTGAAAGGGTTCCCAACTCTTCATTGGCAATCGCATTAGATAGGGCTAACTTGCTAAATTACGTCCCATCAAGAACAGACAAACATGGAAAAGGAGACATTGCAGAAGCAATAATTGCCTATGCATGGTTAGAAAAGAAAATTAACACAGATGAAGCTGTCAATATTTTGAAAGCTAACTTTACTCCAGATATAACGCATTTTGTGAGAAAAAAAGAGATTATTGGAATAGCCTTTGGAGAGCTTTTAAAAGTTATAAAAGAAAGATTGGAGCTCTAAATAGTTGTTAACATTTCTATGAGTGTCTGTTTATTTGGTAGCTTCGAGAATTTATCAGCATCTTTGATCTTTATTAGCAGGGGCACAATCTCAAAGAGCCTCAATGCTTTGCTAAATGGTATCTTCCCTTCTCCGGGTAGCAAATGCAAATCACCAACTCCATAGGCTAAAGCGTCTTCAGGTTCAACCTGCGGGGAGAGCTTTCCAAAGTTGTCATGAACCATTAGTATGAACGTTTTCTTGGCACCAAGTTTCACATCATCAAGGAACTTGCTCTCGTCTCCTCCAGCACTTAAAAATGCGTGTGCTAGATCTAATGCAAATCCGACATTATTTCTGTTTACATTGTCTACTACATAGAGGGTGTCCTTTACACTAAACGTGTTTTCGAGTGCTATCTTTATTCCAAATTTACCTGCTATATCCGCTAACTCCTGTATTGCTTCAATCTCCAAGTCTAATCTCCCAGTCGTTCCACTTTGCATTACAACCAGCTTTGATCCCAATTTTATTGCCACATCTACACACGCTTTTGCAACTTTGAAATGTCTTCCATAGTATACATGATCCCTTAGATTGAGGGAAACTGGCATTCTTATTATGTAGTCAATCCCCACACCTTTGAGAGTAGCCTCCACTGCTCTAAGCTCTCTTTCCATCACTTGACCATTTTTTATCAATCCAAGTGTATGGGGGAATATCTGAACAAAGTCGTAGTTCTTAATTTTAACGTCTGCAAGTATTGAGGCTAAGCTTTTGTCTTTGTTGATAAAGTGAGGGTAAATACTAACTCCTATCTGCATGTCTAACACCTTAGCAATTTCTCGGCATACATGATATAAAAACATTAACCCTTCTCAATTATCCTTGGAAGCAACATCGCAGCGCTAACTATGAACACTAAGGTTGAGAATATTTCAAGCCTTCCAATCCACATATGCAAAATCAGCAAGATCTTAATGTCCAATGGGAGAGCTGGAGAGGTTATTCCAACGCTCAGTCCAACATTTCCTTGTGCTGACGCAACCTCAAAAAAGGAGTCTGCTAATGATGCATTCACTCTAAACATTGTCCAAATTGTACCAATTAGGAGAAAAGCCAAATATGTCATTGTAAAGCTTAAAACCTCTTGAATTTCTTCTTCTGAAAAGACATAATTACCAACCTTTCTTTTTATAACCGCTCCTTTTGGTAATATTGCTTGTTCTATTGTCCATTTTAGACTTTCATACATAAGTGTGATTCTAATGAGCTTTATACCACCTGCTGTACTTCCCGCACCTCCACCGACTACCATTAAAAATCCAAGTAAAAGCTTAGCGATTTCAGGATATTGACTTAAATTTCCAATCCCAAAACCAGTACACGTTATTGCAGAGACAGCATGGAATATTGCTTCTCTAAAAGCAGTTCCAACATAAAGACCTGTTTGAACCAGACTATAGGCTATAAGGGATATTACGGGGATTAAGAAAAAGAACATATAGCGAACTTGGATATCATCAAAAAAAGGCGTTATAAGCTTATCTTTGAGCATTCTATAATGAACGGTAAAGTTTGTTGCACCCAGTATCATCAAAAAGATTGTAATGGTTTCTATGCTTAAGCTGTTGAAGAATCCAATGCTTAAGTCATGAGAGCTCATACCACCAGTTCCTACGCCCGTCATTGAGTGAATTAATGCATCAAAAAGAGGCATGCCATTTATATAGAGGAGATAAACGCCTAAAAGTGTTATAACCAAGTAGATTTGGAAGATTATCCGTGAGGTGTTGGCTAAATTGGGCAAAATCCTTTCACTTCTTGCCTCTGCCTTATATAAACGAGCGGCAGCAACTCCTGGACGAATTAAAATCGTCAAAGCGACTAACACTATACCTATTCCCCCTAACCACTGCATCCATGCTCTCCAAAAGAGCAATATGTGTGGATAGCTCTCCAAATTGCGCATCATAGTTAATCCTGTACCAGTCCAAGCTGACATGCTTTCAAAATATGAATCAACAAAGCTCATGTTAGCGATTTTTATAAAAGGTATAACCGCGACCGCTGAAGCAGTAAGCCAAACGAAGGCGGAAGCTATCATAGCTTGTCTCAAATTGACATCTTCTATGTGTTGAGCATGTCTTCCAAGCCAAGCTCCTAAAATTATGCTCCCAACACCGGGAATAACAAAATAATGGATATTACTTATTTCATCAGGATAAAACCATATCAGCAGGACTGGGACCAAATACGCAACCCCGATGCCCTGCAACAATGCTCCTATGAGATTCTTAACAACAAATAAATCATCTGAAATGTTGATGTACTTTCTTACTTTTAGCATTGGCTCACCATAAAACTAAAATCCCAATAGTAAATAAAAGATTTTTTGTGGTGAAAATGCTCATCAAAAATGTTATCTTGCCGAATAAAAAAAGAGCCAATGTTTACATTGAAGGAAACGTCATATCCAGCATAAATGAAGAAGCAAAAAAAGATGATTGGGTAATAGATGGAAAAGGAAAGCTTCTAATGCCTGCTTTCTATAATACGCATACTCACCTATCAATGACAGTCTTTAGAGGACTTGGAGAAGATATGTGGCTTAAAGACTGGCTTGAGAAGATTATTTGGCCCATGGAAAAAAACATCAATGGTGAATATGTTTATTGGGGGGCAATAATTGGAGCTTTAGAGCTAATACACTCTGGAATCGCTGCTATAGCAGATATGTATTTTTACATGGAAGAAGTCGCAAGGGTTTTGGAACTTTTAGGATTGAGAGGTGTTTTAGGAACTACAATTTTTGATTTCCCCTCTCCAGAGGCAGAAACTCCAGAAGAAATGCTCAAAATAGCAGAAAAGTTTGCAAAGAAATACAGAGATCACGAGCTAATTAAGCCAAGTGTAGCACCTCACGCACCCTATACCTGCTCTCCAGAAACTCTAATGAAGGCAAAAGAGCTTGCAGAGAAATACAACATTTTGCTCCAAATTCATCTAGCAGAGACAAGATGGGAAGTTTATGAGATTCAAAAGCGCTATGGAAAGAGACCTGTTAAACTTTTAGAAGACATAGGCTTTTTAGGAGAAAATGTCTTAGCGGCACACTCTGTTTGGCTCACAAAAGCGGAGATAAAAACCTTAGCCAGATATAAAGTTAAAGTTGCACATAATCCCGTAAGCAATTTAAAACTAGCCTCTGGCGGGGTAATGCCCTTTCCAGAGATGCTTGAATACGGTGTTTTAGTTACCCTCGGCACAGATGGCGTTGCAAGCAACAACAACTTTGACATGTTTGAGGAAATGAAGATTATGGCAATAGCCCAAAAGAATCATAGATGGAACCCAACGATAGCGAAAGCTGAGGAAGTTTTTAAAGTTGCAACTGAAAATGGGGCGAAAGCCTTAGGATTTAAAGCTGGAAGGGTTGAAGAGGGATATTTAGCAGATTTAATGCTCATCGACTTGGATAAACCCCATTTAAAGCCCTTCTATGACCCAATAACTTTAGCTGTATATTCTATGAGGGCGAGTGATGTAGATGGTTTGATAGTTAATGGAAATCCCATAATGTTAAATAGAAAAGTCTTGGTATCTGATGAACAAAAACTCTTAGAAAAAGCAGAAAAGAAAGCCTTTGAACTTTATGAAAAGTCAATTAAAGATCAAAGTTAAGCTTAATAATACTGCAGATAAAGGGAATAGGGGTGATTAAATGCTCACGGATGTTGAAAGGGAAAAGCTTCTAAAAGCTGGTGAAATAGTGAGAAAAGTTAAAAATGAAGTTGTCAAGCTAATTAAGCCCGGTGTGCCTCTTTATGATATTGCCGAATTTGTTGAAAAGAAGATTGAAGAGCTCGGAGGAAAACCAGCTTTTCCATGTAATCTATCTATAAACGAGATTGCTGCTCACTACACGCCTTATAAAGGTGATGGCATTGTTCTTAAGGAAGGTGACTACTTAAAGGTTGATTTAGGTGCCCATGTCGATGGTTATATTGCTGATACAGCCTTAACACTTCGCGTTGGTATGGAAGAGGATGAACTAATGGTAGCAGCGAGGGAAGCTTTAGAAAACGCTATTGGTGTTATTAAGGCAGGCGTAAAGGTTAGCGAAGTTGGGAAAGTTATTGAAGAGACGATTAGGGGGTATGGATTTAATCCAATAGTAAATCTGAGCGGACATATAATTCAAAGGTATAAACTGCACTCTGGAATTTCTGTACCAAACATCTACAGAGCTTATGATAACTATACCCTAAAAGAAGGGGACATAGTAGCAATAGAGCCCTTCGCCACTACTGGGGCAGGTCAAGTTATTGAAGTTCCACCTACTTTGATTTACATGTACCTAAAGACTAGACCCGTTAGATTGCTTCAAGCCAGAACGCTCTTAAATTATGTGAAAAAGAACTTTGGATCTCTGCCATTTGCATATAGATGGATTCAGGGACTTCTGCCAGAGGCTCAGCTGAGATTAGCCTTAGCTCAGCTTGAAAAAGTAGGAGCGATTTATGGCTATCCAGTGCTAAAAGAAATTAGAAGTGGCTTGGTTACTCAATTTGAGCACACCATAATAGTGGAAAAAGAAGGAGTTACGATTATAACTTAGGTTAGTCTAATTTGGTTCTCTCAAACTCCTCTTTTTTATCCAACGGCTTTGTTGCATCAATGCCCCACTTGGCTGTTAGGCTTTTCTCAGCTGAAGGATCTAGAGAACTTCCACGAGCATTTGGAATTATAACTAAGTCTTTATCAGCTTGAAATCTCGTTGCTATTGCCCATTCCACTTCCCTGTCATCGTAGATATTAATGTCCTCATCGACCACAACAACATGCTTAAGTGATGGATGCCCCGAAAAAGCCGCTAAAATAGCGTTTTTCCCATCGCCATCATGTTGTTTGGTTATACTAACTACAGCATGAAGCCACATACAGCCTCCTTCTGTCAATCTGATACCGTGAACTTTTGGAACGACTTGCTTAACGCTCTTATATATTTGAGGCTCCTTTGGGAGTCCCATAAGCATGTAGTGTTCATATCCACCGGGTAGTAGGGCATGGAATATTGGATCTTCAACATGATACATCCTTTCAAAAACTATAAGTGGTTGCTCCCTTACATAGTCATAAGTTCCCGTGATATCAACAAAGGGACCTTCTTTATCAAGCTCTGGAAGAATTTTAGCCTCAAACACAAATTCGCTCTCTGCAGGAACTTCAATGCCATTAAGATTTATAACCTCCAATGGTTTTCCAAAGGCTCTTTCGCTTATAGCTGAAGCTATGTTAAGCTCGCTTTTTCCATACTCAACGCTTGTTGCTGCAGCTAACAGAATATGGATTGGATTTCCAACGATAATTCTAACATCGAGCTCTTCGCCATGCTCATAGGCATCTCTCCACATTGCATAGAGATGCCTTGGAACTATCCTCACAGTGACTCTTTTGTCATCAATCACCATCATTCTATGAAAGGAGAGATTTACAAAGCCATTCTTATCCTTTGCCGCAATTATAGCGGAAGTAAAGTATTGTCCTCCATCTTTTGGGAAGTATTGAGGAATTGGTAATTCCTTTAGGGAGAATTCTCTTGTCTTGTTCTTCAAAAAAGGAGCATCTTTTACAATCTCATAAGATTTTGGATTGTCAATAGCATCTGTAATTAAATGAAGAATTTCCTCCCTTTTAATGCCCAAATATTTTGCAATCCTTTCTCTTGTGCTCCAGATATTACCCGCAACTTCCCAACCATCAACATCTTTAAAGAGTATCGGCTTATCTTTATTCTGAAGAAGGTATTTTGTTATTTCAAGCTTTTTACTTACAGGCTTTTTTATGACAATTAACTCATCACCAAAATTTTCCAGTATTTTCTTTAACATATCACCACCAAAGTGGAATGGCAGAATCTACTATTTAGTTTTTATCCTCAAACAAAACACCTATAAAGAGGTATGAACAGAACCTTTATTTTGAGTGGCAATGGGGATGGTAACTCTAAGAATACCTAACAAATCTGCAAAGGTTATAGTTGAAAAAGCGCCTCCAAAGGTCTATTTTACAGTGTATGAGGCATTAACATATAGAAAAGACTATGGTAAATGGAAGAAACCCGAATCTCTCTACGATCCATTTGAACGATCATTCCCAATCGGCTTAATACCCAGGGTTAAGAAAATCCTAAATTCCAAGGGTCACAGGGTAAGGGTCATTGATGAGAGAGAAGTCGAGGGAATTGAGGTTAATCCCTCTTGGAATGAGCATTACAAGCTTAGACCCTATCAGAAAAGGTCAGTTAGAACTGCATTGAAGAAAGGCATGGGAGTTTTAGCTCTGCCAGTTGGAAGCGGAAAGACCGTTGTAGGGTTAAGGATAATTCATGAGCTAAATCTGTCAGCATTAGTAGTCGTCCACACAAAAGAATTACTTTATCAATGGGCTGAGAATGTAGAAAAAATCTTGGGAATAGAGGCTGGGATTGTTGGAGATAACAAGTGGATTGAAAGACCAGTAACGGTTGCAATGATCCAGACTCTGCTTTCGAGGGGAGTTGATAAGCTCAAGCTTCCATACGGGATTGTAATCTTTGATGAATGCCATAGAACATCTGCTGCTCAAAAGTTTTATGAGCTTGGAATGGAATTGCCTCAAAAATACCGCTTTGGTTTGTCCGCAACTCCTTGGCGTAGAATTAAAGGAGAGGAGATCAAGATTGAAGGTGCTATTGGACCTATTATATATGAAGTTAAAGCAGATACGCTGATTAGAGAAGGCTTTTTGGCAAAACCAAAATTTGAAGTCGTCAAATACACCTCAAAGATGCCTTCTTTCAGTGAGCGCTATAAAGAACTTTATGAAGAGATGATAATGGAAAATGAGGAGAGAAATAAAGCTATTATTGAAAAAGCTGTTGAACTTGCAAATGATGGTCATAGAGTCTTAATTGATGTTAGGAGAATTGAGCACGGCAAGATTTTAGTGGAAATGTTAAAGCAGAGAAATATCAACTCAGAGTTCTTAAGTTCTCAAAGCCCCAACCGCTGGGAGATTTTAGAGAAATTTAAGAGTGGTGAAATTAAAGTTCTGGTTTCGACCCTATTAAAAGAGGGAGTCGATATTCCAGAGATCTCTGCAATAATCTTAGCTGGTGGAGGAAAAAGCGACATAATGACCATACAAACGATTGGCAGAGCATTGAGACCGAAAAATGCAAAAGAAGCAATAATCGTTGACATCGAAGATGATGATCCCCTACTATTCACGCATTTCATTGAAAGAGAGAAGGCTCTAAAGCAGTACTATGGAAAATACTACGACAGGGGAGCAAAATTAGAGAAAGCTTAGCCAATCTTCAAAGATACTTGCTCTTATTAATGTCCTGCTAAAGTTGTTAAAAAACTCTCTCCTAATCTTTTGAAGGGAATAATCATCGATTTCAAAGCTGATATTATCGTATTGTACTTCCCAAAGAACTAAGCTTTCTGGAGGTGCTGGAGGAATTTTCTTTTCACTTTCCACTTCCAAAAGCTCCTTTATTTCATCTAAGCTTATTAGACCTAACCCGCAGAGTTTTAAAGCAGTTACCAAACGGCGCACCATTTCCCAAAGAAAGCTTTTTCCAACAAATTCCAATACAATAATTCTTCCCCTTTTTTCAACGTTAATTGCTTTAATTTCCCTAACTGGATCTTTAAATTCTTCAAGCTTTGCAAAGTTTGAAAAGTTGTGCTTTCCAATGAAGAGCTTTGCACATTCTTTGATTCTTCCTAAATCAAAGTTCTCATCAACAAGGTAATAACGGTAAACCTTCTCTATTGCCCAGAATCTCGGATGAAAGTCCTCTGGAACTTCTGCGATTCCTAAGACCCAAATGTCTTTTAAATGATGATTTAAAACCCTTGGTTGAGCTAACTTTACATTTTCCGTATTAAATGCAACTACATTTCCAAAAGCAGAGACCCCTTTATCAGTTCTCGAAGCACCCTTAAAATTTGCTTTCTCACAATTTTCAATAACTTTGAGCTTTTTTAATATGCTCACTATTTCCCCTTCAACTGTTTTGACGTTTGGTTGCCGTTGAAAACCATAAAATTTAGTACCATCATAAGCAATTTTTAGGGCAATTCTCATTTCTCTCGCCAAAATAGTTTTAAAATCACCAAAATATAAAAGTTTTGTGGAAATCAACGCTTTAGCAAGCAAATATTTTTTGCAATAGTAGAGCACTTATGAACACAAATGTGCTTTATGGTCTCGTTGCTTTCTTTGTTGTCTTTTATTATGTAAACCTTTATAAACGTCAAGAAAAATTATTCAAAATTCTTCCAAAATGTCTTCAATTTTTCGGTTCATTGACAAATAAATTGAGACAAAGTTTAAATTATGAATGAATTAAGAGTAGCTTGGAGGTGGGAGAAATGGACATGCCATGTATAAAAGACCTTGAGATTTTGAATGCGATTGAGAATTTTGAATTAATGCTCACTCAGCTCCTTAAGAGAATTGAAAAGAGGGTAAAATCTGAGAACGATTCTACTTCTTCTTGACTTTTTCTGGATTTCTTCTTTCGTTTACCAAGTATCCAAGATAAACAAAGCCATAAAGTGCCACTCCTGAACTAACTATTAATCCAAGAACATCTGTGATTGTCATTTTAAATTCATACAGAGTTAACCCAAGTATCCCAACTGCTATCAAAAGCAGTCCAAGCAGGGTCTTTATTCCAAATTCTTCGAGATAGTCAGCTAAGCCAAAGAGAAGCCATACTGTAATCTCAAAGTATATGTAGGCGTCTCTAATTTTTCCCTGTTTCCAGTAAATCAAGCTTAAAGCAATCATAAAAGCTAAAATTAAAACCCTTCCAGCATATTTGTACCGCCTCATAATCTCTGGAATCGTTATTCCAGCTAAAATACCGATGATAATTGCTATGATTAATCCCCAGTTCATCATGCTCACCAAATAAAAAATCAGGTAGAGGGCTTATAAAGTGGTCTTAAAAATATTTCAAAAGCTGCTACTGGCATTTCTATACCCCAATTTTCAAGAACTTGCGGGTGAATTTCGCCAATTACTCCAATCTCCTTGTCATTCACTATTATTTTTCCAGCTCTCCCCGGAATGAATGATCCATGATTGATCTCTTTAAGCTCATATTCATATTCCAAGTGCCTCATAAAGCTCTCTAAGATTTCTTTAACTTCTGTGAATGTAACTCTTGGATGAGCAATGGCTATTGCCAATTTGCTTTCGCTGATGGTCTTAGTTTCCTTTGTCTCATCTATTAGCGTCGCTTTTCCAACTTCAAAAATCTTTTGTGGATATTCTTCGTGAGTGTTCTTACTTAGGAATTCCATTAGACTTGGCAATAACCAGTTCCTTAAAGTTGACCAGTTAAGACTTATTGGATTTTCAATCTCTACAACTGGTTCCTCTTCTATGTTCATCCTTGCAAAGAGGTTCTCTTTATTGGTTAAGTTGAAGGTTATTATTTCTTGCAAGCCAAATCCTATCATTAGTTCTCTTATTGCATTTTCAAATTCAACAAAATCATCTCCTTTTCCTTGAACAGCTAATTCTGGCTCTTCTGGCTTAATCTCATTATAGCCATAAGCGATTAACACATCTTCCAAGACATCTCTTGCATGCATTATGTCATCTCTAAATGCAGGATACTTTAACTTGGCTTTTCCATTGATTAGCTCAACTTCATAAAACATTCTCTCTAAAAGTTCCTTTATCTGCTCATCTGTTAACTCCAAACCGCTGAGTTTTTTGATGTAACTTAAATCAACCTCAAATTCCTTTGGAGTTAAATCTGGGGTTTCAATCTCAAAGTCTTTATAGACAACTTTTACACTCTTGATTTTCCCACCTCTTTCCGCTAAGGCAGTAACGAGAACGTTTAATGCAAGCATTATCTTGTCGAGATTATAACCTGTGATATCTATGAATACGCTCCTTGTTTCTTCTGTAACTTTTCCATGTGTTTCCGAGTTAATTACGGGGGGCATTGAGAGAACATTTTCCTCACTGTCAACTAAAAGGGGATAGTAGGACTTTCCTTTTATCAAATGTCCATATTCAAGACCTTTTTCATGCTTTTCAAGGATTTCATTGGCGGTCATTTCCACATCATAATTCAAAGGCACGAACTTAATCTTCTCAGGTTCAACGGCTTTGTAGTAGAAGGGCGGCTTTAGCTTATCAAAATCAAAAGTTCCTATAGCAACTTCCTTCCTTTTTCTTCCAAAGGTTAATGCGACCTTCTCTTGAAGCTGAATCAACTGTTTTAGAGCCTCTTCATCAAGTTCAAGCCCCTCTACAATAGCATAAACTCCATAAGGTCTGATGTCTTTTAGTTTTTCATCGACATAAACAACGATATCACTTTTTTCTATCTCATACTTTGGCAAGCCTTTTGCAAGCCCTAAAGCCCATTTTACTTGTCTTGCTATTCCCTCAGCGCTCCAAAGGTCTGGTCTGTTGGTATCTTTAGCATCAGCTTTAAAGTAAATTTTACCTTCATAGTCCCAAACATCGTCGAGCTCACATTTAGCATAAAGGAATAAGTCTTCCCATTCTTCAACACTGAAGGTTTTTCCTACAAGTTTTTCCAAATCATCCTTTGATACTTCGAACTTTGGCATTTTCCCACCTCACCAGAGAATCTTTGCCTCCCTTAGCCATCTCAAATCATAGCTAAACAGGTAACGAATATCATCTATGCCAAGCTTGAACATTGCTAACCTATCAATTCCAATTCCCCATGCAATTACTGGAACATCAATGCCCAATGGTTTTGTCATTTCTTCTCTAAATACTCCAGCTCCTCCAAATTCTACCCAACCTAACTCTTTATGATAAGCGCTCATTTGAACACTTGGCTCTGTGAATGGATAGTAATCTGGCAAGAACTTTACTTTCTTAGCTCCAGCCACTTCAACGGCAAAGCGCTTTAAAATTCCAAGCAAATGCTTAAAGTTAAGATCTTCTCCAATAACAAATCCCTCTACCTGATTAAACTCGATTAGATGTGTTCTATCCAAAACATCCGGTCTAAAGACCCTTTGAATTGCAAAGTATTTTCCGGGTATTTGAGTTCCCTTAGCTAATTGCCTTGCACTCAACGCAGTTCCATGTGCTCTCGGCATCAATTGCATAGCCAATCTTGGGTCCCATTTATAGCCCCAACCTCTTGAACCAGTAATCCAGCCGCTTTCATGTGAAGCCTTGACTTTCTCAACAAGCTTTTCATTTGGAAGCATTCCATACTTTGGATACTTTAATTGATACGTATCTGTCCAATCTCTCGCTGGGTGATTTTGTGGTTGAAATAAAGCATCGAAGTTCCAGAATTGTGTTTCTATTAAGCTATCAACTGTCATTTCAATAAAGCCCATTTCAATTAGCTTGCGCCTTATCTTGTCAAGAAATGCTCTATATGGTTGTTTTTTACCAGGATAGATGACTTTTACGGGGGCTTTTATGTTATAGCGCTTGAACTCTACTTCTCTCCATTTTCCGCTTGTTATGAGCTCTGGGGTTAAATACGATACTTCTTCTTTAAGTTCAAGACCTTTTTCAACTAACTTTAGTCCTTCCTCTGTAAGCTCAACTTCTCTTTCGCTTTTTTGTTCCTCTTCTGCAATTTTCCTTCTCTTTAGCTCATTTAATGAAATCAATCTTTCAATCTCGTCAACTTCAACTTCTTCCTTATCAGCTAAAATCTGCAATACCTTGTCAATTGGTCTCTCTTCACCTAACGCTTTTCTCCCCTTCTCTGTAACTTCAAGGATGAGCTTTCCTTCCTCTTTTCTTATATTTGCCCATCCCTCTTTTCTCAAAACACCAATTATTGGCTTTATTTCATCTTCGCTAAGGACATCTTTTAAATCGTCTAAACTTGCTTTTCCCTTTTCTACGAGAAGCTTTAAAGCTCTCCTCTCAGGAAGTCCAATTTTGGAATACTTTTCCCCAATTTCAGTTAGCTTTACTACCCTTTTCTCTCTTTCATGGAGCTTGGTTAAGCCTTTACTCTGCAACCACAGAACAGCTCTCATAACGGCTACTTGATCAAGTTTTGATCTCTCAACTAATTCCTCAAATTTTGCTTTCCCATTAAGCTCTTTTAGAGCTATAAGCGCTAGTTTCTCATGATAGCTTAACTCCATAATCATCCCCCCAGTGAAATTGTGTTAGCTTTACTTAAGAATTGCGGTTATTTGTATGGATTCATTTTCTTCTTCGCTTCAACACAAAATGGTGCTTTCCTTCTTCACTCTTTCTAACAAAAAAGTCGAAGCTTTCTGGTGCAAATTCTGGTGTTAGAGCTTTTGTGAGCATTGCATTCTCAATAATAGCATTTTCAACAAAATTTGTTGTAAAATCAATGACATAATCACTCAAATCTGAAATTCTAGCTAAAAATGAGTTTGAAACAGCATCCTTGTTTGTAAGGAGTATTGTAGTGGAATTTGGAACAAGCTCTGAGATCTTTGCAAGATCTGCATACAGAAGCTTTAATGTATTTTGTTCTCCAAAGAAAAAGGCAACACCATCTAAGGAGTAAATAAGCCTAATTATTGACCTCCCATGTGCTTTGGAAAGTATATGCGTTTTGTAAATATCACGGATCTTTGGATTTAGAGTTTCGGCATCTATCTCGCCGGGTAAAAGATACACAAACGGATACAAGGAAGGAAGCTTATATCGAGAAGAGAAAACATCAATGACTGCTAAATTCCCATTTTTCCCTTCTTTAATTATGTCGAGTCCAGAAAATTTTGCTCCTCTCACCAACCTTCCAAAGGGAAAATTATAATTGGAAATCACACCAAAGTCCCCTTCTTTTATTCTCATTGCAAAGATGTGCAAACCAAAAAATGCGCCCAGTGAATAGGTGTCGTAGAATATTGAGACAGCAGAGCCCTTTATCAACCCTCCCCCAAGAACTTCATCGAGCTCTCTATAAAATGTTTCTACTCGCATCCTAGCTCCCTCCATACCCGTCTCGATTATTTTTACTATTTTTAACAAAAAATTTAAATTTTTCTTAGATTCTCAATGGTCTTCAAGTCAAAATACATAAAAATAGGAGAAAGTAATAGCAAAGCAGGTGAGGAGAGTGTTGCCATTGGGAAAGCTAAGGAATGAGACTTTAAAAGAAATTATTTTGCCTAATCTTGGGATTAAAAATTCCAAAATTGTCGTGGGTCCCAAAGAAGGGTTTGATGCTGCAGTTTTGGAATATGATGACGATCACTACCTTGTGATTGCAACTGATCCTATTTTGGGAGTTCCTTTTGAACACTTTGGCTTTTTTGCTTACCACTTTGCCTCAAGCGATGTTTCAACTTTTGGGGCAAGGTCAAAATGGCTGGTAGTTGATTTGCTCTTACCAAAGGGAACTACTAAAGAAGAACTTAATTCAATAATTATGGAATTAAATAACGAATGCAAAGCTTACAATTCCTCAATAGTTGGAGGTCACACAGGGGTCTATCCAAGCGTCAATGAAATAGTAGCAACAACAACTGCTTTAGGTTTAATAAAGAAAGAAGAGCTAAAGCTGCCAATTGCAAAAGCTGGAGATGACATAATAATAACCAAAGGGCTTGGAATCGAATTTGCTGTTGGTTTAGCTTATTTTAAAGAAAAAGAGCTAAAGAATGTCTTAAGTATTTCAGAGATAGCTGAGCTTAAGGAGATGTATAAGCTTGAAACTGTTGTCAAAGACGCTCTAATTGCTAAAAACTTTGCAAGGGGCATGCATGATGTTACTGAAGGAGGTTTAGCAAGTGCTCTGCATGAAATAGCAG
This sequence comes from Thermococcus sp. JdFR-02, assembly GCA_002009975.1. GTDB lineage: Archaea > Methanobacteriota_B > Thermococci > Thermococcales > Thermococcaceae > Thermococcus_C. The sequence continues at coordinate 37,206 of MTLP01000042.1, read as the reverse complement.
ATAACTCAAATTTGGGCTTTAAGGTTCATGAAAAAACACTTTATGTTCCTCCTTTAGTTAAAAAAGTTTTAGAGACTTATGAAGTTAATCCTTTAACTGTTTCATCAACTGGAACATTGGTCATAATATCACCTAAAGAAAAAAGCAATTACATAATTAAAGAATTAAATAATAATGGAATTAAAGCATTTGTTATTGGGGAGTTCACAGAGGAGAAGGAGAGAGTGCTGATAAGAGAGGAGAAGATGGAGGAGTTTCCAAAGTTTGAAAAAGATCCTTATGCTGAGATCTACCTCTAGCTTTTCACTTTATCCTATACCTCAACAAAGCTGCAATTCCTCCAATAGCCTTGAGCTTTTCTCCTCCCTCATGCTCTGAGCTTACAACTATAACCTCTGCCCTCATTCCTCTAACAAACTCCATAAGCCTTTCGATTTTTTCTTTTAAGTCGCCTCTCAAAAGTTCATCTAAAACTAAGAGTTTTTCAACTGCACCGTAGTTAGCAGCTTCCTCAACTTCCTTCAAACCGTATACAACCAAACCACCTTTTGCGATCTCTTCTATAACCTTCTCAACTAATTGAATCTCCTTTGTAACCCTGCTCTCATGGTAGACTTTGTCAACAGTTCCCCTCCTAATTACTTCATAAATTCCAGTCCTCCCAGTAACGCTCGTATCTTCAATAACGACTCTTTTAGCAAGCTCTGGATAGTTTTCTTGTAAAAACTTATAAAATTCCTCCTTAACAAAGCCTGGACCAGCAACGATAGCTTTCTCGACTTTTTCCCTGTTCATTATTTCTATCATTGTCTTTGCAACATCATGAAAGAACTTGATCTCCTCGCTTTCTCTATTGGTGTTGTATCTTTTTCCTCCAAGATTGTGCCTAATTTCTGTAATTATGTCGACACCATATTCTCTAACGAGAGCCATATCAACTTCTCCGTCCTCAATAACCACAATCATGATTTTAGCTCTTTGAGAGGCTTCAACTGCTTGTTTGAGCCTATCTAACTGATAACCCTTCCATTTTGGCTTTTTTATCGTTATAACACTCCCTTCTTCAACAGCTATGGTGTGATACTTTCCCAATGGAACTTCCTCATTGGATGTGTGAACTATCGGTCCAGTAATTCTTAATGCATTTGCATATCTGTGAAGCTCAATTTTTTCAGCTTTCACTCCCAAATAAACTGGAATAACTTGGACTTTTTCAGGTCTTAGAGAATCACTCCTTTGAGACTGTTTTCTCAACGTTTTAGCGTAAACAATATCTCCCTCTTCAATGATATGATAAAGATGCCATAAATCATCTAAAGTCTCAGCTTTAACTTTAATGATGCCTTCTTTCATATTAGAGTGAATAACCTTCATTCTCACCACCAAAAGACCATAGGAATAGGGTTTTATATGCTTTTGTGCTAAAAATACATGGTGATAATTGTGGGCTGTGGGATGGAGGTTAAAGCAACGAGAGTCATTGTTGGAGGATTAATCATTTATGTTGAAAAAGAAGACTTCCTAAACTTTTTATCCATGAAAGAAAAACCAATTGTGGTAGTAGGTGAGAGTGGAGGTTTTAGGAAATTTAAGATTTACATAACAACCTTTGATGGAAGTGTTATTGTTTATAGGGGTAATGACTTAGAATTACCAGAAAACTGTATAATTGTAACTGCTCAAAGCTTAAGTGTGGGTGGCAAATGAAGACCAAATATCGAAGGGGAGCAAGTGTTGAGAGAGAATTAATAAAAATGTTGGAGAGGGAAGGATTTGCAGTAATAAGGTCAGCTGGGAGTAAAAAGGTTGATTTAGTAGCGGGAAATGGGAAGTTCTATTTTTGCATTGAGGTTAAGAGCACAAAAGGAGAGAGAGTTTATTTAAATGGAGAAGACATTGAAAAGCTAACATTTTTTGCAGAAAAGTTTGGTGGAAAAGCTTTGATAGCAGTTAAGTTCATAAACAATGGATGGTTCTTTTTTGAGCCTCATCATTTGTCCAAAAGTGGAAAGAATTATAGGGTTGACCTGCAATTGGCTAAATATAAGGGAAAGAACTTTGAAGAGCTTATTGGAAAACAAAAGCTCTTGGATGAGGTGATTAGGCGTGAATAGACATATTGCACTTTTAATAGTGATGCTCTCTTTGTCTGCTTCATTTTCATTAGCCCAACCTATAATAGTTTTAGAGCTTCAAAAAGATTCCTTTGAAGGAAAACCGGGGGATACTATTAATATTCCCATTTTGGTGAAAAACATAGGTGATACAACAGCAGAAAACGTTACCGTTTACATCTCTGGACCAGTTAAAGGATTCTTGTATACTCAAGCCGTTATTCCTAAACTTGAGCCTAACCAAACGAGAGAAGTTAATTTACAGATTTACATAAAAGACGCAGATGCTGGTGTCTATGATTTAAAAGTTGTCAGTAGACTTGGACCATTGTTGTTTGAAAAGCCTATAAAAGTCAAGGTTTTGACGATCGTTGATTACAAAATAAGCATGGAAATGAATGAAAAATACCTGTATGGAAGTGATGTTGAAATAAAACTCCAAGTTAAGTCTCTTTCTAATGGAGTTATTCTGGGAAAGATAGAACTTGAGCTTTATTCTGAAAAAGGATTGTTAACGAAAAAATCGTGGGTAACTTACCTAAATCCTCAAGACAAATGGGAGTATTTACTCTTCTTACCCAGACCGGGGATTGGGAAATACACTGCAATTTTAAGAACAAATTTTGGTGGAATCCCAAAAACTTTGAGCAAGAGCTTTTTGGTTTATCAAAGACATCTTTCCTACGAAACGAAATTTGAGAATGGAATAATCTCTGTCAGGGTTTTTGATAAGGAAGGAAAAGGAGTTAAAGATATTCCTGTAGAGATTGAAGGCGTTGTGTTTAAGACCGATTCCTTTGGAATGGTTCAATATGAAGTCAAAGAACCGGGAGTATATAAGATAAAGCTAAATTTGGACGGTAAAGTGGTTGAAAGTCTTGTAAATGTTGAAAAGCTATTCTTGCACTATCAGCAACAAAATGAAACGTTGGTTGTTTATGTTAGAGATTCTGCCGGAAATGGCATTCCAAATGTCACGATAAAAGCTAGTGGAAGTAAGGGAAATGTTTACGCCATAGCAGATTCTGAAGGAAAGGTTAGGATAAATTTAAATGAAACAGGCTTTGGATTAATAACTCTAAGAGCTGAAAGCAGTAAATACATAGGAGATGAAAGGATCATCACCGTGAAAAAGCCAAAACCAATTCAAACCACAACGACTACAACAAAAACCCCAACAAACACCACCACAACTACGAGAAAGATAACCACAACAACCCCCACACGATTTTCTATAAAGATACCCCTGAAGATAAGAATAGACTATGAAAGACTGTCAATAATACTAATAGTTTCAGCCCTCTTATTTGGAATTTCATCTTATGCGGCATTTTTCATCCCAATAAAGTTGGAGGAGCAATTGGATGGATATTATTTTGTGAAAGTTAAAGCTCCAAGATTAAGGAAATTAAAGAAGTTCAGATACAGAAAAGCGATAAGCGTTGCAAGCGTTAGAGCAACAAAGGGGAGGGTAGAAATTAAGGATAGCGAAATAATTTGGGAGATTGATGAACTTGCTCCAGGAGAAGAAGCATTTTTGCAAGTTATTTTGTAGATTTTTAACTTTTTATTAGGTTGGACATTTTGCTCTCAGCGCTCTATCATATCGAGATACAGCTTATAGTATTCTTCCCCCAGAATCTCTTTAGGATCCGGTTCCTTGATCCAAATTCCTTTAATTCTCATCTCCTTTGCCCGTTCGTAGCATGCTAGAGCAAGTTTTTGCTGAATTGTTGCCAACAATGCTTCTTCTTTAGTAGCGTTACCCTTCCAGTAGCTGTTAATGATCTCCTGCTTTTCCCTCATATGCTTGTACCACCACTCCTCGTCTGCAATGGAACCCTCTACACATTCACCGGATTCAATACATGGGGAGATGCATTTCTCATAATTGATACCACTTAATCTGTGTCCTTGGTGAACATCTTCAGATGAATCTTTTTGCTGCTTCTGGGAGATTGACTCTTTTGATTGTTTCTCCTGAGAAACAGTGGGAGAGAATACAAAATTAGACTGTCCCGCTCCTCTTGAAAACATGTATAAGTTATTGCAAACACCTTCTTGGATTGCGAAGAATATTCTATCACCATTATTAGCTACAGATCCATAGGCTTGTGATGTATCGAAATTTGAATCCCATGCATTAGCATCAATTGTTAGATTCGGCAGGGTTATTAATTCCGTTTCAATATCTTCCTCCAGATTTATTTCTTTGAGTTTATTCACGCTTTTTGGAATGTATATGATCTTTTTGTGGTCGGGAGACAAAGCCCACTTTACGGAATTTGTTAGTTTTGTATCCAAAAGTTTGCTTGTATTATCATTGCTGCTATAAACTAGAATTCTTATATCTGTTGCTGGCTCATCTCTCACCCCTAGCTCCCAAGCTCCATCAACCCTAACAATGATGCTGATTCCCTGTTTTCCATAAAGTACGCCCCCATCTACTGGTACCATCTTCGATGATGTAAACCAAGATGAAGCCACTACTTGAGGCAAGATTCTAAGAGAGGGCAGGACATAGAGATTGATGTTCCCTTCTGTATCTACTCCCTTGAAGACTATTTCGTTTGAACCTATTGGAAACATGATGGGACCATAGGTATCACTAATGAGTGGTTGTCCTTTCATGGATATGGAGGGTGTTTCTCTGCTCCAATCAATATCGGGACCATATATAACCTCTCCAGAACCGTCTAAATTTATTTTGGCTATAAAATAGAAGGCATTGTAACTATGCTGCCCGTAAGTGAAGTATGTTGAGGTTGGAAGGGTAACCTTAAACATGCCCACAACACCGTCATCGTACGGAATGAGTTGGGTTGCAAGAGCAATCCACCAATTATCGGGTCCAAACTTCATATTGGGATCAAAGTAGTTGGGAAACATTTCAGGTTCTATTCTTACGTGATTCCCACCCATATAGAGATATGCCACACGTATCTTGCCTGTGTATGAGTATTCCGACCATTCTTCCATCTTTTGGTACCCAAAAACTGCCAGAGGAGTTCCATTGTTTCCCGTAAGAAGAACAGGTCTATATACACTTGGATTCTCTAGCAACTTAATCTGCTCCTTTTCAGAACCCGTCATTAAAACTTTTTTGACGCCCGTATTAGGATTTATAAGAACAATACGCTCATCATCATTATAGTACTTATGATTCTGGCTGTTATATTCATAAATTAAAACCCAACTCCCCTTGGGCACTGTTTCGATAAAACCAATGCAGTAATTATTGTCAGTTAACCTTATGATGGAGGATTCTAATTTATCTGGTTCTGTATGTTGTTTTGAAACGCTCGAAGCTTCTGTCGATTGAGAATCCGTTATTGTTTGATTGCTATAATTTACACACCCAGCGGTTAGAATCAGCAATAGTATGGTTAAAGACAGAAAGATATACTTCATTCTACTCCCCTTTTGCTCTCATGTACCTTTCCTTAGTTTTAAGAACCTCATCCACAAACTCTTGGGGTAACTTCTGATTGTGAACTATGGCAAGATAGCGGACAGTTCCATTCTCATCCCGATATTTCACACTTAGCCAGTTGCTGAGACCCATTAGTCTCCTTTTAAGCTTTATAGAGTCCAATCGATCTAGAGGTATCTCAACACTGTGCTTATTTTTGAGGGCTTCTTCTCCAAGGGCATCAACATCTGGAGCGTCTACATCCACATACATCACATCTGTAGCTACGCCACCAGATAAATCCTTCTCTCCTGTGGACAGGAACATCAACCTATTTTCTGTGAGAACGAGATTACCAACAGTTGAACCAAAAATTACATTTCTAGGCTTTTCTCTATGCCAGCAGGTTACACCCCAGAGGATTCCCAATACTTCTTCCTTTCTTTTTATCATCTTATCAACCTTCACTTTACTTTTTTTAATATAATTTTTACATTATTCCAACATTTTTATAAAAATATACAAAACCAATTTTACATTTATTGTATAAAAACTTTGTGATAAGTACAAAAGTATCATGACATCTGTCAAATCATATAAGTATTATCTGTAAGATGTTTTTCTCGTAGTAGGCGCCAGCAATTTCCTGAACTGAATCTTTACCTAAAACCTTAAATATTCTGCATTTGAACATTGAGACACAGGTCTAAAAGGTGATTAAAATGGTAGATTGGGAATTAATGCAGAAGATTATCGAAGCCCCTGGAGTTAGCGGACACGAGTTTATGGGAATTAGAGATGTTGTAATTGAAGCTTTGAAGGATTACGTTGATGAAATTAAGATTGACAAGCTTGGAAACGTCATTGCTCATAAGAAGGGCAAAGCCCCAAAAATAATGATTGCCGCCCATATGGACAAGATTGGTTTAATGGTAAATCACATCGATAAAGATGGTTATTTACGCGTTGTTCCAATTGGAGGAGTTGATCCAAGAACTTTGGTTGCTCAAAGGGTTAGAATTTTCACTGAGAATGGAGAGCTTTATGGTGTCGTTGGACATGTTCCACCACACTTAACAAAGCCTGAAGACAGAAAAAAAGCCGCTGATTGGGATACGATAGCTATTGATGTTGGAGCTTCGAATAGGGAAGAAGTTGAAAAAATGGGAATTAAAATCGGAACTGTAATGGAGTTTGCACCAGCTTTCACAAGATTGGGTGAAAATAGATTTTCCACGCCCTATTTAGATGATAGAATTTGTCTTTACGCGATGATTGAAACCGCAAGAGCATTAGAAAATCACGAGGCTGACATTTATTTTGTTGCAAGTGTTCAAGAGGAAGTTGGATTAAGAGGAGCAAGGGTCGCTTCATATGCAATTGATCCAGAGATTGGAATTGCAATGGATGTTACATTTGCAAAGCAGCCAGGAGATAAAGGGAAAATTGTCGTTGAACTCGGCAAAGGTCCAGTTATGGATGTTGGACCAAACATTAATCCAAAGGTTAGAGCATTTGCTGAGGAAGTTGCGAAGAAATACGAAATTCCTCTTCAAGTTGAGCCAAGTCCAAGACCAACTGGAACAGATGCCAACATAATGCAAATAAACAGAGAAGGAGTTGCAACAGCTGTGTTATCAATTCCAATAAGATATATGCACTCTCAAGTTGAAATAGCGGATGCAAAAGATGTTGACAACACAATTAAATTGGCTAAGCACCTCCTTGAAGAGTTAAAACCAATGGATTTAATTCCCTGATTTCATTTTATATATTCAAATTTTTTCAAAATGTGCATTATTCCTTCCGCTCCACCTTCTCCATAAGGATTTTTAGTTATGTAATCCGCTTTTCTCTTTAAGGATTCTGGCGCCTGAGCGACAGCAATTCTGTATCCAACAACTTTAAATGCATCTAAATCATTTTCTCCATCTCCGATATGGGCTACCTCACTGGGTTTAACTTTAAGCATTTTACAGGCTTCTTTTATTCCATTTCCTTTGTTTACATGCGGCTGCTTAACGTGAATTGCATAACCAGAATCAACTGCAACTAAGTTTAGGTTAAGCTCCTTTATAATCTCTCTAACAACTTCAACTGGTACAGTCCTCCTTAAGACTAAGCCAGCTTTTCTTTCTCCATATTTCATTGTATAGCTCATCTTTGCTTGGGGAAATCTTTTCTTAAGCTCGCTCCATAAGATCATCGCTTCTCCCATATCCCCAAGATAGACCCTATTATCTCCCCTATGATCCGCTATAACTCCACCATCTTCGGCTATTATGGGACCAGTTGTCCCAATTAAAATGCTCGCTCCCATTGCAAATCCTGCAGTATTTCCAGTAACGAGCATTACCTTAACTCCCAAGTTTTCGGCTAAACGAATAGCTTTCAAAGCTTCTTCATGCAAACGTCTATCTTTGTAAGTTATCGTGCCATCAATATCAATTGAAATTACCTTTATCATCTTCTCACCCAAAGCCTTATTTCCCCTTGAGTTTAATAATAATTTGGTGTATATTAATGGAAAAATTGAGTAGTGGCGAAATACAGCTTAGAATTAATAACATCAAAGAAAGTGTGGAAGCTATTAAAAACAATCTTCCTGAGAGTCTTGAAGAGTTTAAATCTCTCGGAATTGCAAAGGATGGAATTTACAAACAGTTAGAGTTTGCAATTCAAAACATTCTTGACATATGTTCACTAATTAATTCTGACTTAGATTTAGGTATAAGTGTGAGCTACAAGGAAACAATTGAAAATCTTTACAATGTAAAACTCATAGATGAAAAGCTCAAAGGAGATTTGGAGTTCTTAAACAAACTTAGAGATGTTTTGATATACGATTATGACTTAATTAGTGATGAAATTGCCTTTAAAAACTTTCAAGAATATTTGGAGCAAATTGGGCGATTTTTAAATTTTGGCGAGAAGCTGTTAGAGGGAGGGTGATGGTTCCAGCTGAGAGTCTGGTAAAAAAGAGTGGAAAAAGCATCGCAACCGCTCTAGCTTCTGAGAATGCCACAATAAAAGAGAAAAGACCACGGAAAATTGTGATAATTCCAATAGTGGCAAAATCGGTTGAGTATGAGGTATTGAAGGCTATTGGAGCACATATTGAGGATTTTTATTCTAAATTTAACTTTTCAACAAAGATCATTCCAAAAATAAGCATAAGACCCTTTCTTGAAGCTTACAATGAATTTAGAGGGCAATTTCTTGGAAGAGTATTTTTATACCGCTTAGCAACAATTAGAGTGAATTTAAAAGTTGAGGCTGTACTGGGAGTTACTGATGTTGATTTATATGAAAGTGGACTTAATTTTATCTTTGGCTTAGCAAATCCTTATCTTGGTTCTGCAATAATTTCACTACATCGTTTAAAGCCTGAATTTTATGGGAATGATGAAGATGACGAGCTTTTGAAGGAGAGGGCTATAAAAGAGGCTATGCATGAGTTGGGACATGTTTTTGGGCTTGAGCACTGCAAAGATATAAAATGCGTCATGCACTTCTCGAACAGCATTGCTGATACCGATTTAAAAGGGAAGAATTATTGTGAGAGATGTGAGAAGGAGCTGGAGCAAAAGTTGGGGTGGGCTAAATGATTGAAGTCGAGCTAAAAGGATATGCCGATGAGGAGATATTTGAGAAGGTTAGGGAGAAGTTTAAATTCATGAGAAAAGAGATGCATGAGGACATATATTTCCAACATCCGTGTAGAGATTTCTCCAAAACAGATGAAGCCTTAAGGATTAGGATAAAGCGTTTTAATGGTCATTTTGAGAGTTTTTTGACTTATAAAGGTCCCAAAGTAGACAATGAATCAAAGACGAGAAAAGAAATAGAGGTTGTTATAAGTGATATAGATGCTTACATAGACTTGTTGAGATCTTTAGGGTTTAGGGACGTTCTCACAGTTATAAAAATTAGAGAAAAGTACTATGCTGAAAAAGGAGTTACTATATCTCTTGATGAGGTTGAAGGACTTGGTAAGTTCATTGAAATTGAAAAGCTTGTAAGGGATGAGAAAAGCATTGAAAAGGAAGTTAAGAAACTTAAAAACATTTTGAAAAGTTTGGGAGTAAAGAAATTTGAAAGAAAATCTTATCTTGAGCTATTGTTAGAGAAACAGGGTTAGATCTCTCCCTCAATTTCCCTCCTAATCCTCTTAACAAACTCCTCCACATAGCGATGCCTTTCTAACGCCATTTTCTTTGCAGTCTCTGTATGCATCAAGTCTTTTAGTTTTAGAATTTTCTCTTCAAAGTGCTTTAAAGAAGTTTCAATGTCCCTTCCATGCTCTCCTCCATACATGAAAACCCTTGCAACACCGATTGCACCAATTGCGTCGAGCTTGTCCGCATCGCTTACGATCTTAGCCTCTAAAGTTTGAGGCTTTATTGAACCATTAAATCTATGAGCTTCAATAGCATGTACAACATCATCAACCTTTTCATAGCCTAAGCTCTTCAAGAAGCGTCTCGCAATTTTTGCACTTTCAATAGCATGATCTTCCACTTTTCCTTTATCCTCCAAGGGTCTTGCAATGTCATGCAGCAAAGCCGCTAAGGCTAAAACTTCTAAATCAGCATTTTCTTCTCTTCCTATGTGCATGCACAAAGCTAATACTCTCTCCACATGACTCCATCCATGAGTTCCCTCTCTCTCAAAAAAGTTTTTGGCAAATTCTTCAGTTCTTTTGATTATCGCCAAGCTTTCTTCATTCTTTATGAAATCTTCAATCCTCATTTTAATCACCTTGAGCTCGAGAGAATTTTTATTGTCTTTTCTTACCAATATCTTCTCTGGTGTTTCCTCATTCATAGGGAAATTTTTTATAAATGTTTTCATCTAAGTGAAACTTTTATTATCTCCTTTAAAAGCTCTATCATCCTTTCATGAACTTCAACACTTATTCCGTCAACGCTCAAAGCTTTTTTCTTAGAAACACCATCAATTAATCCTGCTTTTACAATAATTTCAAGGTTTTTCCTCTCTTCCCAGTTCTCTAAAAGATTTCTACCTATTTCAAGTGAAGCTTGAGCTATTAGACCATAGGCTCCCCAATTAGAAACAGCTGATACTATAAGTTCATCGGTCTCAATTATACTTCCTATCTTCTCGCCTAAAGGGACATATTTTTTGATAAGCTCCCTTATTTTCCCCATTCCTATTTCGTTTCCACCATCGCCGATTCCAATTGTTGGGATACCAAGTTCTTTTGCTTTTAGAAAGAGGTTATCGAAAGGCTTAGTCTTCATTTCTAAGCCGCTCATTGAGTAATATTTCCAATCTTTTGCTTTTCCAGAAGTTTCAACACTAATTAAAAGGGAGTAATCTTCAACTTCTGGATTTCTAGCGAGTTTAACACCAAAAGGGCTTAGGGCTTTCTCCACTTCCTCATAGGTTAAAATCTCAGCTTTTCCGCCAACTTTTTCGATGGCATTATAAAGGGCTAAAGCCCCCAAAGTTCCGTCAGTTTCGCAAATATTCATTGGTGGAATTGGGAAGCCTGTGACAATCAAGACGTTTTCAATATTGTTAAGCAAAATTTTTGCTGCATTTTCTAAAAAATTATAGTTTTGCATCCTATATTCAAGATAAACTTTTAAGATTCCTCTATTTCCAATGTCCGTGTTTATTAAATGAGCTATCATTTCAATACACCAAAAAAATTTGCAGATTAGTTGTAATAAATCTAACGGTAGGAAAAAAGTTAAGCATTAGTCTTCTTCAGTTTTCCCATATCATTAACTTAACATTGAACTTTTGCCATGTGATCACTTTAACAAAAGGTACATGTTATATTCTGTAAGTCTTTTAACGTTAATCTTCACTGTCATGTAGTAGCCGATTCCTGTGTATGGGCCAACCTTTGGAGTATGACTGATTGGAACTTCTAGCTGTTTTCTGCTCCACCTCATTTCCTCCTTCTTGTTAATGCAGGAATCAAAACTAACCCAACCAACAAAGCCGGCCCGCAGATTTTCTTGTTCTTTTTTGTTGTGATGGGTGTTGTCGTGTTGTTTGGTGTGTATTTCCTGGGGGAGTGGAATTGGGAATAACATGAAAGGTTTTCTGGTCCGTAGCAGTCAAACTCACTGTAAACTCCATCATCCATGAACACTGTTACACCAATGTCGAAATTTGTAATTTCAAGAGTCCATTTCTTGATGGGAGCGTTATCGTATATCTTGATGTGTTCATGGTATTTTTCCAGAAATGCGTCTAAATCCCAGTCTGAAATCCTAAAGGGGCTGATGTTCTTTGTAGGAATCATTCTTTTGGTTGTTCTATTTTTTGTGTACTCTACAAGGATATCATGAGTTTGGTTGTATGAATATATTACTTTCACTTTCGTAATGCTAGAATCATTGAATAGATTAGTTGGGATATTTGGGCCAGCTCCATCAATGAGGATATACTTAATGCTTTGATTTTCTTCTAGCACGTCCCATAGACTAACTGCCTTTAGGAAGTGAGTAGCTGGGGTTAATACCAAGGAAAAAAGAAAAATTGTTATGAACAATCTTTTCATTGTGATCCCTCCTGATATAGAACTCTAAGATAATATCCAGTCCCAGTATACGGTCCCGTTGTGGGGTTTTATGATGGTTAAGTTATCGACCATGAACCATTTTTGGGGCGTGCAGTTTGAGTGGCATTCGAAAGTTACCAACTTCACCGTCTCATTGCCCGGCAGGTGGTTGAACAGGTTAACCTTTCCAGCTGAAGCCAAAGGAAGGAAAAGGAGGAAGAGCAAAGCCAAAGATAATCCATTCTTCACCTCTTATGCCACCTCCTAACCCATATAGGAACTAATGCTAATCCAACCAGCAAAGCTGGCCCGCAGGTTTTGTTTTCCTCTTTTGTCGTGCTTGTTGTTGTGTCTTTTCCTATTGGTGGCCGGCTGGGGTAGAGTTTGAAGACTGGTTTGTTCCATTTGCACGTTACATTACTTTCATTCCGCCAGCATTCGAAGGTAATGTATTCATCGAATTCTCCTGAGCCTTCACTGGCCATGGTGTTGAGGGTTATTTTGAGTTGGTGTGCGTTGATTATTACATTCCACCGGGCTATTGAGCTGTTCCAGTAGCCCTTTTTCCATTCTCCAGCCGCAAATTTCCCGGTAATGTTGGGCAGGTATTTCTCAACGCCCCACTGGTACTCTTCAAGAACTTTTGAAAGGTTCCAGTCGGAGAGGGTGAATGGTTTGGGGTTTTGGTGTTTGAGGTAGAATCCTTCTTTCCATATTCCGTTCTCATAGTATTTATTGAATGTGTGTGTTTCGTTGTATGAATATCCGATGTTGATCCGTGTTATTGAGGAATCGTTAAATGGGTTCCATGGTGGAGCTCCTGTAAGACTGTAACCTTCAATGTTAATGTAGTAAATGGGCCTGTCGACGAGACCATCCCAAATACTCACCGCATTAACGGGGAGTGATGTTAAAAGGAGAAGGATAAGAATAGAGACCGAGAAAGAGACAATTCTCACATTCTTCACCCCCATTGGATGATCATGTATTGGCCGACTCCTATGTATGGGCCGACTTTGGGTATGTATCCCTTGGGGAGTTCATAGTCTGCTACACCATCAAAGTCCAGGTCAAGGTAGATGCCCGCATCCACGTTGTAAACACCGTTGTAGCTTAACGTATGCCATCTTGTAAGCATTCTAATCCCTCACCCACTCGTAGTTAATGTCCCTGCATTTGTAATCCTCAGAACCCTCACAGAACCCTTCCCTTATGATGTCAATCCAGTAGTGGGACACTATGTAATCTTCTTTAATCATGGTTTCGGCTTGATGCACATTACTAGGCACAGGGCTTGTAATGGTAAGAGAAGTTCGTTTGCTCTCAGTTTTTAGTACAGTCCCCTCCAATACGGCTCTGGCATATTCTGCAAGTATTCTATCGTGAGTTTCATTATAGAGCAGAAGAACTAATTTCGGGCTTGAAAGTTCCAGGTATTGTATACATGGAATTATTTGAACTACCACGCCATAACTCTTCTTGTCCGGAAGAACTACGACTCCTGTAATAGGTTCGAATTTGAATTTTGAACTCAAATACGAGTCATGAACTGGCACATTGATAATCAGAAACTGTGAATAAAGCACCCTAATCTCTTTTGCTATCATTGTCGTGTTGGACGTTATATTTGGTAGCTTAAGATTTGAGACAAAGTATGAAACTCCATTGGAGGATTTCAAAATTTTCCAGCTTGTATTTCTTTCCAGCATTTTAGGTGTAATTGCGAATTTTGAGTAATCAAATGGAGTTGGCTGGATTATTTTGACAATTTTCCACGCTTCTTTATTAGCGCGATCCTTTAAGATAGCCGCCTCAATCCACATAAGTTCTTTTCTCTGTTTTGAGTATAGAACAAAAATCCAAGATGGTGCTTTGTAGTCAAGAAGGGTTTTAGTGGGAATTTTTGAGCTGGTTATGAATTCGTTGCTTATAGTCTCTTGGGGAATCCTCACGGGGTATTTGTAGTCAATTCCTTGAACTGCGATAATTACAGCGTGCTTGTCCCAACGTTTTATTTCATCTTGTATAATGTTGGTATACACCTCAAATGCTGTAAGTTCAAAGGGAGTTTCTTGGTTTTCTTGTGAATGCATTTTGAAATAGACAAGACTTACGGTGATAATAAAGAAGAGAAGGGCGATTTTTGGACTCTTGGGAATCATGTGTTGTTTCACCTCCACCTTGACATTAACTCTGAGTTCCATAACATTTGGCTGTTGATAGATTACCGATTCTAACCGTACACTCCTTGATATTGAGCCCCGGCCCACTCAGTCTTGTGAGCCTGAAACCCTTGATGGTTTCTGATGTTATCACGTATTTTTCTATTCCACTGCGGTGCCAGCCTTCTCTTATCTTTTCAAACGTGGCAATAACGCTACTATTGAGCTTGAATGTTGTTAATCCGGGAGGAATACCCGCCTTGGTTGATACCTTTACCCCTCCTGGATAGTTGACTATAATCGTGCCGTTGGGAAGTCTATACAAAACCGCTCTTATCGGAATCAGGATTCCCTCATCAATAGAAGTGTGCTTCGTATCCCAAACTGTGACCTCCATAACTGTAAGGTTCTCCGCTAGTTTGGGAGAGCCGATATCGGCAACTTCATGCCATTCCCCAAGGAACAAGATTGCATGAGTAGTGTTGGGAACTCCCTGGAGCCTCTCTGGAAGGACTTTGAATGAAGAATAATCCATGGGAGTCTGCTTGGATATTTCCAGCACATCCCATTTTTTAGTCGTGTTTGTGACGTAAACAGTTAACAGCAGGAGCTCCTTTTTTGAGGGGAAATAGAATGTGAATACATGGAGGTGTGAACGGCCGTTGTTGAATTTGGATTCCTGAACTATCTCTAATGGTGGCTTGTAGAGCTGTCCATCAGTAGGTTCCCATTTCCCCGCGGGAGGCTCTATAAATTCCGCTTCGATTAGAACGGCATCAGCACTCCAGTTCTCTGCGCATGGCTTTGCAAATAATAAGTATGCATCATAGGGAGAAAGTTCTTGGGGAACACCTGAGGGCCTGTTATCTTGGGGTGAAACTATAAGCATTAGTGCTAAAATTACAAAAACTAAAAAGAACAAATATTGTATTAGTGACCTTTTTGGCATTGTGGTCACCCCTGTAGTCTAGTTATAAGATAATATCCGACGCCTGTGTATGGGCCTACGAAGGGGATATGCTTTTTTGCATCGATGTCAATCTGTATCCTCGTGGTGTTGACATAGTTAAATTCGGTATAATTCATAATTGCCACTAACACTTCCCATCCGGATAAATTCTCATGAAGTGCTCCATTATAGAAGTATCGATTATCGCCCAAGTGACTAGTTATTAAGTCGTCCCATTTTGTTATGTTCCATCCCAGAGGAACCAAGACCTCCCTAATCTGTTGATAATAATTAATGAGTTGGTTGTTGAATTCTATGTAATCTTGGGGAGTACTCAATTCTGTCATTTTATCTCCTGCTTCCATAATAGTGGGTAGCTTTGTAAAGTTCTTGAATCCACAAAGCGATATTATAGTGTCATAGTACAGGTGTTTATATTCGCCGGCTTTAATGTTGTATATGTTCTTTGTGATGTATTCGTCACCCAATGCAAAGACAAAATGTCCTAACTCATGAGCAATGCCTCCATAGTATACTTTAGAATCTGGATATGTTCCCCTGTATATCTTATAAAGATGGACGTGGGGCTTTGAATTGTTTTGTTCTTCTGTTTTAAACCATAGCCAATACCCAGGTATAGGAATCACCCAGCTCGACGCTGGTTCCTCCGGATTGTGGGGAATTATTGGAGTATCTGTGTATAATTTTTTGGATTCATTGCTGTGGATTACTATCATCGATTCCTCCCATTCCTCGCTCCCCTCGGGCACGTTGTTCTTTATGCTGATTTCCGTTATCATCGCATACCCATCCGTGTAATCGTAAACCACCTGACTCGCCCTCTGGAAGCCCTTGACGAGCTTTGTGAGATAATCCTGGCTGGCATTAAATCCGACGGCAACCGTCAGTTTTATTCCGAGAACATCTGGCTTTGCAGGATCCTTCCCAATAAACAGCTCCAACACTGTTTTGGCTCTGATGAGAGTTCGCAATCTTTGATAAAGGTGAGTTCAATATAGATTGTGTTTTGTTTGTTTTTGAGTACTTGTTCGATTGGGAGATATAGGGTTTCAATTTCGCTGTTTTGGTAGATTTTGTCTAAGTACAGGAGGATTTGACAGTTATCGCAGTTTGTGAGTTCTTTGATTTTTTCTGGGTTTGTCTTCATTATCAAGTAGTTGAATTGAGTCTTGCAGGTTATTGTGTTCTTCTCTAAGCCTCCAAAGCCTGTTTTCGGGGAGTAATAAGCGGCTATGAGTTGTGAATCTTCCCGAACTTTTTCTGGAATTTTTTTGATAGAGTTCAGTCATGCTGTAGGCTGGTAGATAGTAGTAGGAAACGAGCAAAAGGAAGAGGAAAATGCTGAACATTACCAAAGCTTTTTTCATCTCCAGCTCACCTCTCCAGTCATGCTTGATTACAGTTCTTAGTCATCTCGAAGCCTCCAGCGGGAAACGCACCAGGGTTTTGAAATGTTTATTTGTGCTAAATCCTTGCAACATGCTTCAACGTGGCAGTAGCCTCCTGACCCGAGAGACCACCCAAGTCCGCGGTATCCGGGGAGTCTCTTTAGCTTTTCATACAGGACAATCTGCACGTATTCCGTTTTGTTTCCCTTCAACTTGTTTAGCATTTCAAGGATTATTTTACCGTCCTCTCCAGTGTAGTTGCGTGGTTTTTGGTTTTCTTCTGGTGTCTTGGTTTTCTTCAGTGTGATGCCCGGGTAGTAAGCGATCATCTCGGTTTGGTTATCATGGGGCTTCTCTATCACCCAGAGCATTCTTTCACCCTCGTACCCTGGGATCACGAGAATACCACTCACTCCAATATACCCATAGCAAACGTAATCATGGGCGAAGATGCTGGCTTTTTCACAGACTTCCTTCCGCTTTATCCAGAGTTTCCTGCTCGTTCCCACGCCATAAATCTTGTAGTACTCTTCCCCGGGCTTTATCACCTCACTCAAGTTTCTCCAGTACGAGCCGCTGATCTCATTATCGTATTTCCAGCCGAGGGGTTTAAAGAGAAGAGCACGGGTATGAGGCGTGTACTCTTTGAGGAGTTTTGGGTCGAGTGTGAGAGGAGAGTAGTTGAGCATCGCTTTGATCTTTTCGACACTCCTGTCCTTGAGATCGAGGATTGAGGACTGTTTTAAATTGTAAAGCTTTAGCGTGTTCGTTTCCTCATCGTAGGTCGCGAACTGCCAGAGGTTGTCACCGTGGTAGACAGCAATGAGTTTCTCTTTCTCTGGGATTACAGCAAGCTTGTAAGCTCCTTCCGCTGAGCTGAGCTCGTGGTAAGTGTAAGCGTTGTATGCAAGGAAGCCTGTTAAGAGCACGAGCGAAAGGAAAATGGAAATGAAAACCCGTCTCATTTTAGGTTCACCCCCATGAAGTAGCCGACACCAGTGTACGGGCCAGTTTTGGGGATATACTCTTGTGGAAATGTTCTGTCACATGTTCCATCAAAATTCAAATCCATGCAAATGTTGGTATATGGTCCTTTGGTCCATTCAGGCCTGCCATGGCCCGTTAAGGACTTAAACAGTGCTTCCCATGCCGAGCAGTGCCAAATTGGATAGTCAGTCATAGGGTTCTTTGTTACGTTACCCCATTGGTCCGTGATGTATGGCTTCCAGTCACCGTATTTATTTGTTAAGTACTGTTTGAAGTTTTCGTAATCTCTCGGGGTGCTCAACTCGCTCCACTTCCACTCGTGATGCATGACTGAGTGTGGAGCATGGGTATCAACATCGGGACCATCTAGCCCATAATTCCAGTAGTACGTTCTTCCTTTCCAGTCTTCATACTCGTCCCCGAGCCAGAAGACATAGTGACCGAGCTCATGACCGAGGGCCCGGGCCCACTGCACATCCCCCAGCTCTGCAATCCCAACGGGAGGAGTAGGCCGTAAGAACCTATAAGGCATTACGAGTTTCCCTCCAGTCCAGTAGCCACCAATCGTTGCTTGAGGCCACTTTTTATTGTCCCCTATGAATTTGACTTCTAGGAACGTTTCATTCACCCAGACATCTGCCCGTTTGATATTTCTCTTCCCATCCCACACGTTTATCTTCGTTATCATGGCGTAGCCGTCCGTGTAGTCGTAGATGAAGTCACTGGCCTTCCTGATGCTGTAGATCAAGTTTTTCTTGTCATCTTCGCTCATAGTCCACTCTACTGAAATATTTAGTTCTATCCCTAGTATATCCCTCTTCGCCGGATCCTTCCCAATAAACAGCTCCACGCTATTAGGAACTCCATCGCCGTCATAGTCGCCGTAGGCATCGTTCTTACGCGGGTCAAATCTTCTACTGTAGCCTCTCTTCTCAAGCTCTTTGTTAAGCTCTAACTCTTTGTAGAATGGTATTCCATCCCCATCAGCATCGTTCAGCTTGATGATGAACCATATCTCGGCGTCATCTTCATCACCATCTTCTGAGGTCCCTAAGGCATCAAAAGTCAACGCAGTAGACGTGTTCTCAGTTTCACTGTTGCTTAAAGCTTGGACTTCTTGCTCCTTTACATTCTCATTCTGTTCTCTGAAGATAAAGACTGCTTCATATCTTATCCGTTTTCCTACTGTTGCATTTTGTTTAACTGTAATATTTCCATTACTCGCTTCACTATCCGTGGACAATAGTTTAACGTCTTCACTTGGAAGGTTCTGCACCTGAACTTTGGCGTTTCTCTTATTGATTATTAAGACCTTCCTCTCAGTCCCGTTTGGCAAGGCTAGGGTGAATAGAACTGCCTCTTCAGGCTTGGAATACTGATAAAGCTTCCCTTTTTGATAATCTTTGACCTCTACACTCTCAATCCCATCCTACCCTTTAGCATCTGTGATGTTAACAATGCTTAAATCATAACCCATGGCTTCAAGCTCATCGTAGTACTTGACGAATGGTTCAATGTCAGTGCTTGAGTCTAAATCACCACAGGAGCCATCACCGCAACCGCTCAGATGACCATAGCCAAAGTAAACTTTGTGATCATTTGGATAATCGTGGAAGCCCCACGTACCACTCTTTACAGAGAACATAACTTTAGCCATCTTGCCTTCCTCATCTGTCCCGCTTTCTGGAGATACATCGAGCATATCCCAAGACGACAGAGTATCTCTGTCAAAGAGCTTGAAGTAAATCCATGTAAACTCAAAGTACTCTGGGATGTCAACTGTAAACTTGGCTATCTGCTGAAGCTCCATATTTACAAGCGTGTCGTTAGTTAGTATTATTGATTTCTCAGCATCATCCTGATTATCTGATATTGTAAAACTCTGCCATACAATGTTACCATGTCCGAGATTAGCTCCAATCTCCAAGGTCATATCAGCTTTCTGATAATCAGCGGAAAGCCATTCATCAACTGGATCGAGAACTCTTGCACGAAAGACATACACCGTTAATGTTAAGTTCCTTGTTAGTGGGTCCACATCTTTTGAATCTTTTATACCATCTCCATCAGTGTCCCATTTATATGGGTCTGTCTTGTACTTTTCTATTTCTTCAATATCACACCAGCCATCAAAGTCAGTGTCCAGTTTAACAAGGACAGTCCTCTCTTCGGGTGTCCCAACGTTACCCCTCTCATCCACTGGGACAAACATGAATCTAAGCTCCTTGGTACAGTTGTTTATCACCGGATAATAATAGTAGCTTGCAGTTTCTTCAGAGGTAATTGGGCCTATTGTGAATTTATACTCATCATTAACGTAGACTCTGACATATACCTCATCACTCTCCTCGTCGTACACCGTTACTGTCCCATCAAATCTATACCCGGAATATGCTTCTTCAGGAATTGTTATGTTAGTTATTTTTGGAGGTAAGTTAGGTTTCACGTAGATTGTCTTCTTCCATGTATCTCTGAGTTCACTATCTTCCCAGAGCTCAATAGTGACATTGTGAGTTTCAGGTGTAGGATCCTTCCAAATTAGATAGAATTGATAGCTTTGCTCAGGTAATACATATCCCGAAAAGCTCCATTTTTGTTCATTATCAACCAACAGTTTTAGGGTAACATCCACTTTTTCAGATGCAGGATTATTGACTAAAACATCAAATTTAATATCCCTATCTTCAATAACTGGGGAGGGATAATTTACACTGGTTATGCTAACAGTGGGTACAGAAATCCAAGTAATTTCCGTTGACTCTTTCCCTCCTGAATAAGAAGGAATAAACTTTGCAACTACAACATGGGTGCCAGGCTCTGCAGTCCATGCATCATAGAAGCGGAAATACTTGATTGAGTATTTTTCCACATAAACACTCTCACTTTTGAGTATTTCTCCATCTATAACAAGCTGAAGGGTTCCGGCACCTCCCAATGCTCCTCTGTTATCGAGCTTTATTGTGAAATCCACTGGAGTTCCGGGAGAAGGTTTGCTTGGATAGTAATGGATATCCTCTACAGTTATCTCAGGAGAAGCTGAATAATGGTATGTGCTAATAACGTTTCCCAGTGAATCAACTAAATACACAGTATCTCCATCATTATTGAGGATAGCATCCTCCGGGCTTGAAGCAACTTTTACAATATATGTTCCAAACGGGACAATTGTACCGTAAACCTTGATTATGTGTTCCCTACCATAATATTTACATGAATCTTTTGGTGTTCCATCATAGTTCCAGCATTCGTTGTTATTGTAGGCAAAGCTATCCATTATGTACCAACCTGGAATATTTGCTGAGGAGCTACTCGGATTGTAGAGGATTACATACTCGCCATTTCCATCATTTGTTAGGTAATCAACGTCCTTTATCACAACGCTGTAGGGTATTGATAGAGGAACAACCTTCAGGTCTTCAGAAAGTTCTTTAATTTCAGAATCTGTAATATTGTCATCTGCTTTTAGCCTTTCTATAGTATGAAGAGCTTTTTCTGGGTTGTTCCATAAATAATGTCTAATCTTTATTGGATCAGTACTGTTAAAATACCATAGCTCGAATTTTAAGCCTTCATTAGTCCACGTAATGTTCATAATTTTCATGTTTTCTGAGACTACTATTGTTCCATTAATCATCTCATTAATCATTAACTCAAGTGCGTTAAGGAGAGCTTTCTTTTCCTCATCTGTCATATTTTTAAATACCTCTAAAAAGGGTGCAAAGAATGGATTTATTTTTTCGTTTCTTTGAACTCTGTTTTGAATTTGTTCCTGTTTTGCAGTTACTTGTGGTAGCATTGGTGCTAAAAGCATAACGAAAAGTATTATTACTATGGCTGATTTTCCCTTCATATATATCCCTCCAGATTATCATAAAATACATAATCAGGTAAAATATAACTCTTATACTTTATAATTTTTATTTTATCACTAGTAGTGTTTAAAAATAAAAAACAAAGGGAGTTTATAAAGTTGTTCTAGAATACAAAGATTTTGATGAGAGTACTGTCATGATCATTAAGCTAAGGGTTATATTTTAAGCCTACTAAAATTGGAGTTGGAGATATACTAATCCATTTAGAGGATAGAAGAAGTCTTTAAGAGGAATTTATTTATTTTGTAGATTTTTGTACATCTTGACTGTTTTAAAGGTCTTCTGCCCTCCTCTATTATCATCTCACTTTTAGTGATAAAAGAACAAAGTGAGTCAAATATAGAAAGAAGATAAAGATGTAAGGGGTCGTGGAGAGCTTTGCTCCCTCAGTAGTAAAAGAGAATAGAGAAAAGTTACATGAAAGAGAAGATTCTCCCCTAAATCCTCAGAGTAACATTCTTGCATCAACTGCAACTGCAGAGTCTTCGTAAGCAAAGATTGGATTAATATCAAGCTCTTTAATCTCTGGTAGTTCAACGGCTAATTGTGAAACTTTAACAATGAATTCAGCCAATGCATCAATGTTGACTGGCTTTTCTCCTCTTGCTCCAGCCAAGATTGGATAGGCTTTGATTTCTTTAATCATGTCCAAAGCTTCTTCCTTTGTGATTGGAGCAACTCTAAAGCTAACATCCTTGAGAATCTCAACGAAGATACCACCGAGACCAAACATAATAGCTGGACCAAATTGTGGATCTCTAATCATACCGACGATAACTTCCTTTCCAAGAGGCAACATCTTGTAAACAATTACACCCCAAAGATCAGCATCTGGCTTATACTTCTTAGCATTTTCCATAATTGTCTTAAATGCCTCTCTTGCCTCTTCGTCGTTCTTAATGTTGACTTTAACACCACCAGCATCACTCTTATGAATAATATCTGGAGAAACGATTTTCATAACAACGGGATAACCAATTTCTTGAGCAAATTTAACTGCCTCTTCCTCATTTGTAGCAACCTTGAATTCTGGAGTTGGAACGCCATATAGTTGGAGTATCTCTTTAGCTTCTGGCTCAACAAGAGCGTTTCTTCCTTCTTGTTTTGCTTTTTCGATAATCTGTCTTGCCTTTTCAATCCTGTTCATACCAACCACCTCTAATTATCATGACTGCAGTTTCAACTATGTTTACAATGTTAAAAGTCTTTCCATCATTGAACTGAGGGAGGGACCAGTTCATTATAATGAATCAAGTTGGACATAATATCTCAAATTAAATTGTTAAGGATATTGTTAGGAATAAAGAAATAACAAAAAGAAAGTCATTTCGGAGCAACTTCTGAGGTTAGTTTTATTGATAAAATAACTAAGCTGATTCCCAAAACTAGAGAGACAACCCAAAAAGTGAGAGGTACCTTACCCAGTAGCAGGATACCTCTGAGACCAACAACATGGTATGTTAAAGGATTGATCTTCCCCAATATTTGTATCCATGGAGGAGCAGAACCTTCAAGATAGAACACGGGAGCAGTAAAGATTATCGGAAGATTAAGAAGAGCGAATATCATGTTTCTTGTTAATTCACCCCGTATTTTTACTCCGGTTACTATACCCACGCTTATCCAAAACATTGTCGAGATTACTAAATAGATTATGAACTGAAGCAATGTCGTTAAAGATAATGGTAAATTGAGAAACAAAACTCCAATGAACGCTAAAAATAGAGATGCCAAAATGACCACACTACTCTCTATCAAAATTTTTGCAAGAATGTAACCGCCTAAAGTCCCTCCACCAAGGAGAGAGGTCCTTATTATCCCAAATCTTACATCATTAAATGTTGTTGAGCTAACAACCGGATAAGAGTAGAATATCTGGATTGCAATAATACCAGGAAGGACGTAAAGGAGATAATTTATTGTCCTTCCATGGTATTCAAAATTTACAGTTTTTGATAATGAGAATGCAAAAAACAGAAAATACATTAGTGGAGTTATGAACTGGGATATAAATCCACCTATTGCCTCTTTCTTTAATGATACCTCCCTATATATAAATCCATACAGCTTCATTGTTTAATCCCTCCAATGAGCTTTATAAATCCATCAAGCAATGTCTCCTCTTTAACAACAATTTGAGTAATGTCGAAACCAATTTCCCGTAAAAACAGGAGAAGTTCATAGAATGCGGACTTATCTTCAAGCTCCACTGTATTCTTTCCAATAATTTTTCCTAAGTTGTTGCGCCTAAGGTAATTTGATAACATTTCAATAACTTGGGGGAATAATTCCTTTTTGAACGTCACCATGACTTTACCTGCATAAACATGCTTGAACTCCTTGAGAGTCGTATGGAGAATTATCTTCCCTTTATGTATAAAGACTATCTCATCAGATAAACTCTCAACCTCTGTCATATCGTTAGTTGTTAGGATGAAATAATACCCCTCTTTACTCATTTCGCGGATGAGATCCCAAGTAATCTTTTTCCCAATAGGATCCAAACCCAAAGTTGGCTCGTCTATAAATATTAATCGAGTTCTTGGATCTAAGAAAGCTCTAGCCAGCTGCGTCCTCCGCCTTAATCCTCCAGACAATTCAAGCACTCTTTTATGTTGATGCTCAGTTAAACCAAACATCTCAATAATATCATCTAAGCGTCTCTCAAGTTCATTCTTTGGAATTCCACGTATCATGCCATAGAATTTGAGATTTGTCCTAACAGAAAGTAAAACATCAAGCTCCAAGTCTTGAGCACATAACGATATCATTTCTCTGATCTTCTTTTTATCTTTAACTACATCAAGACTAAAGATTTTGGCTGTGCCTTTTTGAGGTTTAAACGTGGTTGTTAGTATATTAACTAGGGTTGTCTTTCCAGCACCATTAGGGCCCAAAACTGAGAGTATACCGCTGGGTATATCTGTGCTTAGGTTTATACCCTCCAATGCATAATTTTTCCCATCATAAGAAAAGCTTAGGTTGCTAATCTCTAATACTGGCACCCTCCTCACCCCTAGGAGTATCCCAAAAGAAAATCATTGGGCACACCATTTGTCGTATGGCTCAACTATACCTCCCCCAACTTTAAGGCTCATATCATATACCGGCTTTGTCTGCCCCATCTATACCACCTCCATGTAATTTTTGCATCACGCATTATAAAAGTTAAATTTATAAATTTTTTTCTACAAATTTTGCATACCACTAAAAATAGTAACTAAAAGATGAAGAGAACAAAAGGATACATGAACACATCATTAACACTTCAACTCAGCTTGAAGCTGTCGGTCTCTATAAATAGTATGAAAGTCAACTGTTTTTGGTGATAAAGAATGAGGAAGAGAATTTTAACTGGAATTTTTGTAATCTTTTTGCTCTTAGCAATGATAGTGCTACATCAAACTAAAGCTGTAGACGAGAGAGGAAATTTAGTTCTCTATGATTCAGCAAAGATTGGAGTTATTGAAAAAGAAATTAGCCTAGATTTGAAGAAAGGTCTAAATGAAGTGCCTTTGAAGGAGATTGAAGGATTAAACATTGCGGAGATAACTTTAAAGCCTCTAAGCGAAGGAGTAGAGATTTATGGAATCGTGAGTCAAAATATCCTTGGGAAGAATGTCTTTGAGGCAAATATAGATGAAAGCGTAACTATAAAGCTGAAGAGTGGAGAGGTTACCAGCGGCAAGTTTTTAGGTTATCAAGATGGAAAAATAGCGATTCAAGGAGATGGATACTACTTAATAGAGCCAAACGAGATAGCTTATATGAAACTTGCAAAACTCGGAGAAGAAGGAAAAAGCTCAGCCTATGCAGTGATAAAAGCCCAAAATGATGGGACATATAAGTTTAAGCTAATTTATAGGATTTCTCCAATCGGGTGGAGTTCAAGATATAAGCTTTATTTAGGAAAGGATGCTGAACTTTATGGCTATGTTTTAATTGACAACCCAACAAACAAGAGCTGGGAAGATATTAACGTTCTCTTAGTATCTGGGGAAGTTCAGTTCTATCAACCCTATCCAGTTTATAGAGAAGTTTATGCTTTAGCGGAAAAGACTGTGCAAAAAGCCCCACCAATGGAACCTCAAAAGATAGAAGCGTTCTATTTGTATAAACTTGGACAGATGGATATTAATGCCTTCGAGCAAAAGTTAATACCCTACGTTTACCAAGAAGGTGAATACTCACGCGAATATCTCTATGAAAGCTATCCTTGGGGAGGGAACACAGATGTTTACGAAATAATTTCAATGAAAACAGAGAAAGTTCTTCCAGCAGGTATTGTTGAAATCTACAAAGAAATGGAGGAAAGCACAGTCTTGATTGGTGAGCAATATATAGAGCATACTCCAAAAGGGGACATATTGAGACTTAAGATTGGGAAAGACATTGACTTAAAAGGAGAAACTGTAGTCTTGGAAGAAAAGCATGCTGAAAAATACTCATACTATAAGGTTAAGGTTAGCATAGAAAACTTTGGTGAAGAGACGAAAGAAGTCATAATAAGGCACTACAAGTATAGAGGGAAGATTCTAAGCTCTACAACAAGTCCAGTTAATGAAACAGCAAATTACGTGGAATTTAAAGTTACGGTAAAACCTGGAGAAAAGAAAGAAATAACCTTTGAATATGAAGTTACTTACTAGCTTTCCTTTACAATTTTCTTAGTGCTATTTCAAAGGTTTTATCTTCCTTTATTATCTCCAAGACCAGACTTTTTTCGTAGTCAATGAATCTCGTTCCTTTCAAGATATAGCCTTCATTTTTTAAATGTTCAACGATTTTTAAGCCTAAATCGTCAAATATCTCAGCGGCTAAGGTTGCAAAGCTTGGCTCTTTGATACCCAAATCTTGATGATATTTTTTAGCTAATTCAAAAACATCCATACTACCACCCAATAATATTTTAACTTCCTCTCCTTAAGCGTTTTTTCATTGACGGATAAACTTAAAAACTTTAAAAGTTTTACCATTTTTTGTGGTTAAAATGGCCTTTGACACTCAAACTATAAAGAAGGGAGAGATGTATTTTAAGAAAGGCAAGGTCTTATGGGTAGTTAAGTATAGAGAAATGCTTTTTTCAAAGGTACTGGGAGTTTATCCTTACTATGTTGAAGTTAATCTGAAAACTGAGGAAAATAAGTGCAGTTGTCCTTTGGGAAGAGATTGTAAGCACAGCTATGCTGCTCTAACAGCTTATCAGAGAGGTTTTTACATTGAAACCGAGAATCCATTAGTGGAGATAGACCCTCAAGCCATTGTAGAGGGGTATTCTTCTAAAAATCCAGAATTTGGGTTAAAAATACTCTTAAAAGAACTTAAATACGAAGTTAATAGTGATGAAAGCGGAAGCAGAACAATATATCTCTTCAGAAAAGCCTTGAAGCTTTTAAGTTTGCATCCAGATTCCACCATTTATCGTGAACTTCTATCGCTCTTTAAAGAGTTTTATGAGGTGTTTGAAGATTACAACTCCACTAACCTTTTGCTCGATGAGTTCAAGGAATTTGAAAAGCTGAACTCAAAATATTTATATCCCAAGAATGGTATCACTGATGGTGATTAAATGTGAATTCAAAGGAACTTAGGAAACTCGTTATTTATGAGATTTTCCCGAGAAATCACACAGAAGAAGGGACCTTAAAGGCTATCATTCCTGATCTAAGGAGAATAAAAAGCTTGGGTGTGGACTATATTTGGTTAATGCCAATTTATCCAATAGGGAAAAAGGGAAGGAAGGGGAATTTAGGTTCCCCCTATTCAATAAGAGACTATCGTTCAATAAATCCGGAATTGGGAACTTTTGAAGATTTTGAAACTTTTGTTAAAGAAGCCCACAGACTTGGACTTAAAGTTATGATTGACATCGTTTACAACCACACATCAAATGACTCAATTCTTTTAAAAGAGCATCCAGAATGGTTTTACAAAGAAGATGGAAAAATTTCGAGAAAAGTTAAGGATTGGAGTGATGTGAGCGACTTGGATTATTCAAACAAAGAGCTCTGGAGTTATCAGATTGAAACCCTAAAATTCTGGGCAAAATACGTTGATGGTTTTAGATGTGACGTTGCTCCTCTGGTGCCTATTGAATTTTGGAAAAAAGCGAAGAAAGAAGTAAATAAGGTTAATCCAAATTTGCTCTGGTTAGCAGAGACTGTTCATCCGTCTTTTGTAAGATGGCTTAGGGAAAGAGGCTTTATAGCCCATTCAGATGTTGAGATGCATCAAGTCTTTGATATCACCTATGATTATGATGGAAGGGAAAGATTAGAAAGCTACTTGAAAGGGAAATCCCCATTAAGTTCTTACATCGACTATCTCTACATTCAGGACACCCTTTATCCAGAAAATTATGTAAAGCTAAGATTTTTAGAGAACCATGACCTACCAAGGGCAGCAAAGATATTTTCTGATGAACTTCGCTTAAAGAACTGGACTGCCTTTATGTTTATGCTTAAAGGAGCTATGCTGATCTATACAGGTCAGGAATATAGACTTACAAAACAGCCAAACCTCTTTGAAAAAGACCCAATACCATGGGACGAGGGAGATAAAAGATTTTTAGAGTTCATAAAAAAGCTTATTAAAATCAAAAAGCTGACAAGCTGGGATAAACAGAGAGTTTACTTAGCTAAGGAAGGGATTGCAATTATTGAAGGTGAAGAGGCTGTAGGAATTTTTAACTTAGAAGGAAAAATTGGTGAAATAGAGCTTGACATTAAAGGTAAAGATTTGCTGAGCGGGAAGACAATTAAGAGCAAAAAAGGAAAGTTTGAATTAGAGTTTGAACCACTCATAATAAAGCCTCAGAAGTGATAGCCCTCATCACCAATCGGTGCCGGGCCTTTTCCTCATCGGCATTATAAATTAAGTTTTTCCATTTAAATTTTATTTTCATCAAATTCTTTGAAGACCTCCTTCGAGTACTTGAAAACGAAGAGTAATGAAACTCCAAAGCCAATCAGTGTAAGAATTAAAGCTACGATGTGTGCTGGAGCATAATCCAAAGCAAATCCGATTAATCCAAATCCCAAAGGAATTATAGCCTGTCCTGTAACCTCTATTACTGAAAATACTCTTGCCCTAAACTCTGTCGGAACAAGCTTTTGGAACTCAACATTTAATGGAGTGTTGATGAATGCATTAAAAAGTCCCATGAGTGCAAAGGTAGTAACCATAGCAAAGAACATTGCCCAGCTTGCATAACCAAGCTCTTTCATTGTCTGTGGAAAAATTAGAGCAACAAAGACAAATATTAAGCTCATTTGACTTAATAAGCCTCTATTCAACATGTTCTCAACTTTACTTTTAGCAAACACTGCTCCAATAAGAATGTTACCAATCAAAATCCCCGCCATGAAAGAGGTCTGAATTAATCCATACTGCTCCGAAGAGAACTTTATCACAACCCTGAGAACATAAGGCGTGAGAACGGAAAAAATTGGAGTGATA
Source organism: Thermococcus sp. JdFR-02 (assembly GCA_002009975.1). Lineage (GTDB taxonomy): Archaea > Methanobacteriota_B > Thermococci > Thermococcales > Thermococcaceae > Thermococcus_C. Next base: position 8,302 of record MTLP01000042.1, on the reverse strand, counting down.
AGAAAGTTCACCACTAACGCAAAAGTCATGAGAATTAAAATTCCCCTATGGGCTTTTACAAAATTTATCCCTTCCTTTAGATCTTCTATAACCTGCTTTACATTTTCAAGTGCTCTTGTCTTCTGTTTATATTTGATAAAAAGCTCACTTATTCCTGAAGCTATAAAGGAAATACCATTAATCAAGAAAGCTGCTTTTATCCCACCTAAAGCGTAAATTATTCCTCCCAAAGCAGGTCCAACTATGTAAGAAATTCCACTTATTGCTCCTAATATAGAGTTTGCTCTTGTAAGCTCTTCCTTTTCAACGATATCTGGAAGCATTGCGCTCGTTGCAGGTCCAAAAAGGGCATTCATTATAGATACCAAAAACTGAGCGATGAAAAGAATTGGAATTGTTATTAAATTTTGTATGGCTAAAAAAGCTAAGCTTAAGATCACGAATCCTCTTCCAAAATCTGTCCATACCATTATCCATTTTCTATTAATCCTGTCTCCCACAACACCTGCTATTGGGTAGAGAATTAGTCTTGGGAGCATTGAAATAATCATGAACGTTCCCATAATCGCTCCAGATCCAGTTAAATCCAAAATAAATAAAGGTAAGGCTACATCCTGAACTCCACTTCCAATTAAAGATACGAGCCTTCCAACTGCATAAAGCCAGAAGTTTCTGCTGTCCTTCATCTCGTTTCCCTCTTATTTCTCTGTTGCTCAATTGTATAATTACTTCCGCTCATTTTTGAGCAAGATCATGTTGTTAATTTTTAGTTTTGCTTTCGTTCTATGAATGTAGGATAAGGTTTTTAAATCCCCCTTGCGAAAAAGTGTTAGTTTCCATTATCATGTTCATTTTTGTGAATAAATAGGAGGTGAAGAGAGTGAAAGCTCCAATATGCGAGGTTTGTTTAAAAACTGACGACATTCTTTGTCCTGCCGACGAAAAAAAGGTGCAAGAAGGCATTATTTCTGAGCTTGATGTAAAAATTGCAAGGCTTCTTTATAGACTTTTAGGAGATGCAAACATAGAGTTCAAGAGAGCTGTTGAAGAGGGCGATTTGATAGTGATTATCGTAGGAGAAGGAGACGTTGCACTTGTTATCGGCAAAGGTGGAAAGAACGTAAAGATTCTAATGAGAGAGCTTGGAAAGCGTGTTAGGATTATAGAAGACACAAAAGACGTTAAGAAGCTTGCGACAGATTTATTTGTCCCAGCAAGGATATTCGGTGTCAACATAGTTTTCAGACCAGGTGGATATCAATATTACAAGATTTTGGTTCCAAGAGATGACCAGCAAAAATTACCAGCTAAGCCAGAAGTTTTAGAGAGCTTAGTTACCAAGATTACTGGAAAGGAATCAAAAATTGTCTTTGCTTAATTTTATTCTTTGGAGGTTTGGACATGTTTAGAACCCATTACTCAAATCAAATAACCCCTGAGCTAAACGGGCAAAAAATTAGAGTTGCTGGTTGGGTTTACGAAGTAAAAGACCTCGGTGGAATTAAGTTCGTCTGGATTAGGGATAGAGAGGGAATAATTCAAATAACCGCGCCAAAGAAAAAGGTTAGTGAAGAGATTTTCAAGCTTATCCCAAAGCTAAATTCAGAGGATGTAGTAGCTGCTGAGGGAATAGTCAATTTCACACCAAAAGCAAAGCTTGGTTTTGAAATTATCCCCGAAAAAATCATTGTTTTAAGCAAGTCAGAATCTCCTTTACCCTTAGATCCTACTGGAAAAGTAAAAGCTGAGCTTGATACAAGGTTAGATAATCGTTTTATAGACTTGAGAAAACCTGAAATAATGGCACTCTTTAGAATACGCTCAAGCGTTTTCAAAGCAGTTAGAGATTTCTTCCATCAAGAGGGCTTTATTGAAATTCACACACCAAAGATAATAGCAACAGCTACTGAAGGCGGAACAGAGCTTTTCCCAATGAAATACTTCGAAAAAGATGCTTTCTTAGCTCAAAGTCCTCAGCTTTATAAGCAAATAATGATGGCATCTGGATTAGATAAGGTGTTTGAGATTGCTCCAATATTCAGAGCTGAAGAACACAACACAACGAGGCATTTAAATGAAGCTTGGAGCATTGATGCTGAAATTGCATTCATAGAGCATGAAGATGAAGTAATGCAAGTTTTAGAGAAGTTAGTGGCTTATACGATTGGTTATGTTAAGGAGCACAATGAAAAAGAGCTAAAGCTTCTAAACTTTGAACTTGAGGAACCAAAGCTGCCATTTAGGAGAATCACATACACCAAAGCTTTGGAAATCTTGAAAGATTTAGGAAAAGATATTCCTTGGGGAGAGGATATAGACACAGAGGGTGAAAAAATACTTGGACAGTACATAAAGGAAACCTATGACGAGGATTTATACTTCTTAACCCAATATCCAAGTGAAGCAAAACCCTTCTACATAATGAGATACGATGATAAGCCTGAAATTTGCAGGGCTTTTGATTTGGAATATAGAGGAATTGAAATAACATCTGGAGGGCAAAGAGAACACCGTTATGACATATTAAAGGCTCAAATTGCAGAGAAAGGACTAAACCCAGAGAGCTTTGACTTTTACCTAAAAGCATTCCGCTATGGCATGCCCCCACATGGAGGCTTTGGTCTTGGTGCTGAAAGACTAATCAAACAAATGCTAAACCTCCAAAACATTAGGGAGGTTATACTTTTCCCAAGAGATAGAAAAAGGTTGACACCATAAGACCTTTATACTTCTTTTTCCTTTACAATTTTTAGGTTCAATAACTTTTGGAGGAGAAAAACATGAAGAGGATGGCGCTGATATTAGCTGCATTGTTGGTTTTCTCAACTACTCCCCTTGTAAAATCTGCCAGCATTCCTGATGCCAGCTTAAGTATAATAACGCTCGGCTTAAAGGATTCTATTGTGTTTGGTAACTATGAAATTAAGTTCGCTGATGTTAACGCTGGGTGGACACAAGCATATTTAGAAATATACAAAAACGGAAAAAGAGTTGCATCTGGTGTGTTAAGTGAAGAACAAACTCTAAGCTATCCGCAAACAGATCCTAACATAAAAGTCACATTAAAATATATTCAGTCATACGAAAAAAGGATTTGGGTTGAAGTTAGTTCACCACTTCATGCATTAGAGGAAAATCTATCATTAAGAGAAGGAAAAAGTTATACATTCCCTCAATGGCTTCCCAACATACGAATAAAGCTTGTGACAGCATATGAAACAAAAGCAAAATTCTATATTTACCTTCCGTATACAACAAAGCCTATTGAAAAGATAATAGATGAAAACGAAGGTTCTGCTATTTCATACCAATTGACGAAAGACGTTTCATACTATCGCTATGTATACATAGTTGTGAAAGATTCCGTAGAAGGAAAATCTGCAAAAATTGACATTTACGTTCCTAAATACCCCTCTACAAGCTTGACAATAAAGAGGGTTACAACTGAAGAAAAACCAGAGGAAGCACCACTTGAGCCAGAGGAGTTGGTTTACAATGATATCATGTATGTTGGGGAGATTTTAACACTAACCCATAACACCACTGTTTATAGAATAAGGCTCAACTCAATTGGACTCTATTCAAGTATAAGCATCTTCAAAGGAACAACACCATTGGAAACCGTGACTATAAAAGAAGGAAAAAGCTACACAAGTAAGAAAGCTCCGCTTAGGGTTGAGATACCTCCAAACAGTGTTGATTTGACATATAATAGAACCTACCTAAAAGTCTACGCTCCCTCTGGAACAGAAGTCACGCCAATAATCAGAAAAGCCGATATAAAAGTCAGCCTAAGCACAAACGTTAAGAAAATGCTCTTAGATGGTGATGAGCTGATAGTCTTTGTTAACATAAAGAATGAGGGGAGAGGGAAGGCTTTTGACTTAAATGTTATTGCACCACTACCAAACAACTTTGAATTAAGGAGTGGTATTGGTACGTGGGTCTTGAAGACCTTGGATGCATTTAGTGAAATGCCCGTTTTGGTTTATACACTAAAGCCAACACAGGTGGGTAGCTTTGATTTAGGAGCTGTAAAAGTGAAGTATTATGATGAAGCAGGAAAAGAAAATAGCGTTTCCTCAAACACTGTTAAAGGAATAATCGTTTATGGAGTTCCAGAGATTAGTGTTGCTGGTGAGGCATTTAATGGAACGTGGAGCAATTATATAGCGACCCAAGACAAGATGATTAAACTAAGATTTAAGGTCACAGCGAGCAATGGAAATCCAGATTATGAATTTATCCAAAATGCAACCTTGGAGTTATTGCTTCCAGAAAGTATAGATGGAGAGAGTAAACTTACTATTGGAACCATCAAAGCTGGAGAAGAGAAGGTCATAGAGAGTCAATATCTCATATTAAAGCAAGATGTTTCTGTTATTGGTGCAAAGCTCAAGTATCAAGATCCCCTAGGAAACTGGCATGAGAAGGATTTCACAAACCTATTGCTCATAAATTCGATTCCTCCAAAGGTAATTGTTGAAGAGAAGATCATCGAGAAGTGGCCCAAGCCAGAAGAGCTTCCATCCTATCTGGACAAAACATTAAGTTCCCTCGATGAAAACACAAGATTAAAGCTTGCAGAAAGCATATCAAACATTTCTTCAAAGTACCTGCCACCAAAGAGTGACTACAAGACACCATTGTTAGTTGTCTTATTCATATTAGTCGCGGCATTAGGTGCAACGACCATTAATTACAAGACCAAATATGAAACGGTTAGACAGAAGCTTGAGAGAAGAAGGAAGAGGAAAGGTGGACTTCCAAAGAAGGAAGAGGAGGAAAAGGAGGAAATAATACAAGAAACCACTGAAGTTGAAAAGACTGAAATTGAAAGTTTCTGATTTTTCTCTCCTTAATCTTTATAAACTTCTTTTCTTGGCTATTCATAGGGATGGAGGATGTTTAAGTACAAGCAAGTCATGGTAATTAGGAGAGATTTAAGTCTCAGCAAAGGAAAATTGGCAGTTCAAGTTGCTCATGGAGCAGTTACAGCAGCTTTTAAAGCTTACAAAGAAAAACCAGAATGGTTTAAAGCTTGGTTTAATGAGGGACAAAAGAAAGTTGTTGTAAGAGCTGAGAATGAAAAAGAGCTCTTTGAATTAATGGGAAAAGCAAAAGCATTAGATTTGCCTTGTGCATTGATTAAAGATGCGGGGCTAACTGAAATTCCTCCTGGAACTATTACTTGCTTGGCTATAGGCCCAGCACCAGAGGAGCTAGTGGATAAAGTGACAGGACATTTGAAGCTGGTATAAGGTGAGGTAGGGTGGACTACAAAGAATTATTTAAGCAGTTCAGGCATTTAAGCAAAACTCCCGGAATTGGTGGGAAGATAAAATATAAGCCAGAAGACTTTATAGTTGAAGAAATTATTTCAAAGGGTGTTTTTAAAAAGCAAGACTGCTTAATCTACAAGCTTACAAAGAGAAAATGGGATACAATGGTTGTGATTAAGGAGATTGCAAAAAGAATTGGAATCCACTACAAAGATATAGGCTTTGCTGGGACGAAAGATAGACATGCAGTAACAACTCAATATATAAGCATCTGTGGAGGAAATTTAAAAGAGCTTAAAGAAAAGGTCGATTCTTTGGAGATTCAAGATGTGAAGCTTGAATTTGTTGGATATGGAAAGAAGCTTAAACTTGGCTCCCTTCTTGGGAACAAATTCACGATAGTTGTGAGAGACTTAGATGTTCCTTTAGATGAAGCATTTGAGAGAACAAAGCAGATTTTGAGAGAGATTAAAGCTGGAGGTGGATTCCCAAACTATTTTGGATATCAAAGGTTTGGTGAGAAAAGGGTTGTAAACCATGAGATTGGTAAGCTTCTTTTAAAAGGAAAGTTTGAAGAGGCTGCAATTAAGTTCTTAGGTGAATATAGTGGAGACATGCTTGGAGATGAAGCAAGGAAAGCTTTCTTAGAAAGTGGAGATGTTGATAAGGCTTTAGAGGAATTTCCAAAATTCTTGAGGTATGAGAGAGCAATGCTCTACAAGTTTAAAGAAACTAAAAGCTGGAAAAAAGCTTTTGCCGTTCTTCCAAGACCCATTGTAAAGATCTTCATTCACTCCTATCAGTCATATCTCTTTAATAAAGCACTTTCAAGAAGGATTGAGGAGGGATTGCCGCTAAATGAAGCCCTAATTGGTGATATAGTCTGCCAAGTTAAAAAGGGTATTCCTCTAAGGACAAGAACATTCAAAGTCACAAAGGGAACTTTAAGAATGGTTAATGAAAAAATTAAGAAGGGAGAGGCAATGGTTACTGGACCAATTTTTGGCTTTTCTTCTCGTTTAGCTGACGGAGAAATGGGCAAAATTGAAAGGGAAATTTTGCAGGAGGAGGGAATAAGCCTAGAAGAGTTCAAGATGAAATCTCTAAAGATTTTAGCCGAGGGTGGGGGAAGAAGGGAACTGATTATTAAACCTATAGGATTCAAGTATAAACCAATTAGAGACAAAAATACACTAATTTTCAAATTCTTTCTGCCCAGAGGAACCTATGCCACAAGTGTCTTGAGAGAAATAATGAAGGACCACTGATTCAGGCTTCTTTTCTTTTGGAGGCGAAAGGATTATATATCCAACTGATAGATTTGAGTTGGACAAATAATCCAAAGGTGAGAATATGAAGAGGAAGTTGGCATTGCTCCTGATGGTTTTACTTTTAGGTGTTACAGTTGCTGGATGCATAAGTCAAAGTGAAGAAACTCAAGCAACAACCCAAACAACAAAGGAAACTCCAACTACAACAACTCAAATACAAGAACAAATAACGCAGACAGAAAAGCCAAAATATCCTATGGTGATAACCGATTTTGCTGGAAGAAATGTTACGATTGAAAAAGAACCACAAAAAATCGTTTCTTTAGCCCCAAGCATAACAGAAACACTCTATTTCTTGGGTGCATTAGAGAAAGTTGTGGGTATCACCAAATTTGATGATTTTCCAGAGAACGTTAAAGAGGGTAGGGAAATAGTTGGAGGATTTAGCGATCCAAACATTGAAATAATAGCCTCTTTAAAGCCAGATCTGATAATTGCAACTTCTATGCACATGCAATACTTAGATCAGCTTGAAAAAATTGCTCCAGTTATTATTGTCGATCCGAAGAACATTGAAGAGATTTATAAACAAATTGAGCTCTTAGGTAAAGTTTTGAATAAGGAAGACTATGCAGAGAATGTAATCGATGACATGAAAGCTAAAATCTCTTCCATAACATCAACTGTTAAAGATGAACCAAAGCCTAAGGTTTTGTATATAGCATGGTGGAATCCAATATACACCGCTGGGAAAAAGACGTTCATTGGAGATTTAATAGAATTAGCTGGTGGAAAGAACATTTTTGATGATGCTGAAGGTTGGGCTCAAGTAAGTGTTGAAGAAATATTAGCAAGAAATCCAGATGTGATAATTCTAACCCCCCATTCCGGAATTACAGCAGAAGAGCTTTGTAACACGGAATTAGCAAAAACTGATGCAATTAAAAACGGCAAAGTGTTCACCATAAGCGACGATAATATCTTAGTTAGACCCTCACCAAGAATTGTCTATGGTTTGGAAGAATTAGCTAAATTCATACATCCAGAGGCATTTAACATTGAAATAGAGCCATTAACTTGCAATGTTGAACAAAGTGCTAATGCTAGTGGATAGTTATTTTACATTTGTTTTTCTTTTTCTTGTCTTTTGCTGTAAAGAGAGCACTTAAAAGAACCGAAAACTTTATAAGGTCCCTTCTATCCTCTATTACTTGGACGTTAGGTGGGCCGGTAGCTCAGCCTGGGAGAGCGCTGCCTTGGCAAGGCAGAGGCCCCGGGTTCAAATCCCGGCCGGTCCACCACAATTTGGGCGGGCCCGTGGTCTAGCTGGTTATGACGTCGCCTTGACACGGCGGAGGTCCGGGGTTCGAATCCCCGCGGGCCCACCAGATCGATTCTAGAAAGTTCATAACATCACCCTCCCCAAAGAGGACTGTTCTGAGCAAGTCATTAATGAATTTAGACTTCTTAATGTAAAGCCTGTCCAGGACTTCGCCGACTTCCCTATCAATGGTAATATGAATGCGTGTCTTTCGCCTCTTTTTGCCCAAATCTCCTGAATGAGAGCCGCTATTTTTAGTGGCCACTTTGCCCATTTTGGCCATTGTTTTGCACCAAATAATGAATTACCTATTATACTATATATGAACATTGGGAGGTCACCTCAGGTCTTTGAGAAGTTCTTCTGCTTTGGTTTGCTGAGTGTAATAGAGAATGTAATCAAGTGTTTTGTGCCCGGTAATTTTGGCA